>NZ_NHTS01000009.1:0-51936 GCF_018831735.1 Pimelobacter sp. 30-1 | reverse complement strand
CCTCGACGCCCTCACCTGACATTCACAACTCAGGCACTAAGCCGAATGTCCGAACTCAGGCCGGAGCAGCGGATCGTCCTCCTCGAGGTCGAGATACCCGCCGCTCCGCAGCTGCCGGCGGCGAGCTACCCCGGCACCTTCTGGAGCCGGCGGCAGTGGGCTACTGCATCCCGAAGAACGAGGTGATCCGGTCGACCTGCTTCTGGTCCAGGAGCGCCGGGCGGCAGGCGCTGTAGGCGTTGGTCAGGTCGATGACCAGCTGACGGGTCTGGTCGAGACTCAGGTCGACGGTCACAGACTCTCCGTCGGCACTGGTGATCTTGACGTCGACCCTCTGCACGTCTTCGTCGACGTAGCGGGCCCGCGCAGCGATCTTCTTGGCCTTGACGTTCTCAGAGCGCTTGAAGAGGCCCATGGCGCTACACAACTCCGTACGTCTGAGCCAGGCCGAGCACATGGGGACAGGGCTGCGCCTGGCCGCACGCGCGCGCTCGCACGGCCGAGGGAGGGGTGGCGCCCACGACGCCGTCGTGCGTCTTCCAGTGGTCGAGAAGGTGCGCCTTGTCAGCCTCCAGCTTGCCCAGCTCGGCGTCGACGTCGTCCTGCGTCCTGGCACCGGTCTCAGCACCCGATGCCGGAGCCCCGGACCGAAGGGCGTCGATCCGTACCTCGATCGCGTCGTAGACGCTGTCGTGGATGTCGTTGCTCACGGTCTCGACGCTAGAGCATGGCAGTCGGGGCGCGCACCGGGTTGAGGAGGGCCTCATGGCAGCGTGATGGCCGGCCGCGTGCGGTAGACCTGCCCTTGGTCGAGCAGGTCGGGGCGGGGCGACGGCCGAGCGGAATCGGGGCGGCCTGCCACGCGTGACGGTGGTGGCGACTACGCTGCCCGCGGAGGTGCACGTGGGCTCGAAGAAGAGGAATTATGGCTGAGATCGATGAACTGCTGACCCAGATCGAGGACGAAGGTCTGCGGTCTCAGCTCACTGCCTCAGTCGAGGGGCTCCGCCGGCAGCTGAGATTTGGGCTCGTATTCGAAAAGCACATTCCCGAGTCGATCCGGCTCTACGGCGTGCCGCCGCGTCCCGGCGACACCATTCAGATGCGTGCCGCGGCGGCGGAGAGCGATGAGTTCCGGGTGGTGCGAGCCAACACGCGGACCGTCACCGCCACCGACAGCTCGGGTGAGGAGCGCAAGCTCCCAGCAAACGACGTCGTGGTCCTGAAGAAGTTCGGGGAGCCTGCGTACCCCGCGTTGAAGCCGCAGGGGCGGATCGCCCGCAGCGAGACCAAGCCCTACCACTCGGTGATCAACGGGGAGAATTTCCACGCCCTGCAACTGCTGCGCTACCTCTACCGGGGCCAGGTCGACTGCATTTACATCGATCCGCCCTACAACACCGGCGATCGCGACTGGCAGTACAACAACCGGTACATCGACGAGAAGGACCGCTGGCGCCACAGCAAGTGGCTGTCGTTCATGGAGAAGCGGCTGGTGCTGGCCAAGGACCTGCTCCGCGAGGACGGCGTGCTCATCGTGACCATCGACGAGCACGAGGTTCACCACCTCGGGGTGCTCCTGGAGCAGGTCTTCCCTGGGCGATTGCTCCAGACCATCACGATCGTGATGAACCCCAAGGGGACCGGCAAGATCAACTTTGCCCGCGTCAACGAGTACGCCCTGTTCTGCCTGCCCAAGACCACCGAGAGCGTGGTTACCGGGCTGCCCGAGCAAGAGGCGGACATGCTCACGGGCAAGCGGCACGTCGAGCACGTCGACCAGCAGGACGAGGATGACGAAGCCGAGGCTGCTGACGAAGGCGTGGTGACCGACGAGGAGGAGGTGACCGACGAGGAGATCGCCGATGAGGCGCCGCTGCCGTTCCCCCGAGAGGACTTGCACCTGTGGGAGCTGAGGCACGCCCGCCGCCGTGGGGGCGAGTCGAGCTACCGCCATCAGCGACCAAACCAGTTCTATCCGCTCTACGTCGACCCGGAGGCGGGGCGGGTGGTCGGCACCGGCGAGGCACTGCCACTGGACCGGGAGCCATCCTTCGAGCCGGTGGACGGCCTGGTGCCGCTGTGGCCGATCGACAAGGAAGGCAACCAGCGCTGCTGGCGCTACATCCCCGAGAGCATGCAGAAGAAGATCGACGGCGGCTTCGTCGTGCTCGGCCAGGCCTCGGCCGACGGCAAGTCCTGGACGGTCAATTACTGGGTGCCAAAGACCCAGCGGAAGAAGTACAAGACGGTGTGGTGGAGCACCTCTCACGACGCCGGTACGCACGGGACGTCGATGCTCCACAAGCTCCTCGGCGACCGGACCGCCTTTCCCTTCCCGAAGTCGCTGTACGCCGTGCGTGACACCCTGCTGACCGTGGTCCGCGACCGACCCAACGCGCTGATCCTCGACTTCTTCGCCGGCTCCGGCACCACGCTGCATGCCACCGCCCTGATCAACGCGCTCGACGGCGGCAGCCGGCGATGCATCCTGGTGTCCAACAACGAGGTGGCGGCAAAGACCTCAGACCGGCTGCTGCGCGCCGGTCACCTGCCGGGTGACGAGGAGTACGAGAAGCACGGGATCTTCTGGAAGGCCACCCGCCCCCGGGTCGAGGCCGCAATCACGGGCCGGCGCGACGGAAAGCCCATCGACGGTGCCTACCAAGGGATCGACCGCAGCTTCGCCGACGGGTTCGAGGAGAACGTCGAGTTCTACGACCTGGTCTACCTGGACCGCGACTCGGTGCGCGATGGTGCCGAGTTCGCAGCGGTCGAGCCAAGCTTGTGGCTGGCGGCTGGGGGAGTGGGCAGCAGGCCCAGCTCCGATCCGACCGAACCTTTCGCCTTCCACGAGGACAGCAACTACGCCGTGCTCTTCGACCGCAAGGCCTTCCGCCGGTTCCTCACCCAGCTGAAGGCCAACCCGCAGGTGACGCACCTCTATCTGGTCACCGACTCCGAATCGAGCTTCAACCAGATGCGAGCCAAGCTCCCCGACGGCCTGACCACCTCGATGCTCTACCGCGACTACCTGGGCAACTTCCGGATCAACACCCTGGAGGCGTACCGATGAGGTTCACCCTCCTGCCGTTCCAGGAGACGACAGTCGGCGAGTTGGTCTCCGAGATCCGCTACAGCATGGACGAGGTGGAAAGAGGCGGCCGGGACCAGGCCGTCGTGCTCGTCGCCCCCACCGGCGCCGGCAAGACCGTGATGGCCGCCGCAGCCCTGGAAAACCTGCTCTTCGGCGACGGCCAGTCAGTCGGAGAGGACGACGAGTTGACCGTGGTGTGGCTCTCGGACCTGCCCAACGTCAACGAGCAGACGATGCAGAAGATCGAGACCGCCTCGGAGCGGTTCACCGGTCGGCTGATCCGGATCGACAACGACTTCCGCGGTGACGAGCTCGCTGCAGGCAACGTGTACTTCCTCAACACCCAGAAGCTCGGCGCGAACACGAACCTCGTGAGCCCGGGCGACGACCGCGACGCGAGCATCTGGGAGATCCTCACCAGGACCATCCGGCGCAATCCGGCGAAGTTCCTGCTGATCATCGACGAGGCACACCGGGGCATGGAGCGGTCCAACGGTGCCAGCGACGAGGCCGCCACGATCGTGCAGCGGTTCGTCCTCGGGTTCAGCGAGATGCCGCAGGTGCCGATCGTCGTCGGCATCTCCGCCACTCCCGAACGGTTCGACGCGGTGCTTGCCTCCACGAACCGCACCCGCAGGCAGGCCACCTCGCCGGTTGCTGCCGTACGCGCGTCGGGCCTGCTGAAGGACCGCATCGTGGTCTGGCGTCCCGAGCACGGCCTGGAGCACTCCGACATGACGCTGCTGCAACGGGCTGCGCAAAGCCTGCTCGACTACCAGGTCCGCTGGAGTCGGCACACCGCCCAGCACGGCACCCGGCCCGTACGCCCCGTGATGGTCGTCCAGGTCGAGGACAAGACCGCCACCTCGATCAGCGCTACCGACCTCGAGCAGGCCATCGAGGCGATCGAGGAAGTCACCGGCCCCCTCAGCCCCGACGCCTACGCCCACAGCTTCGGGGACGCCCCGGCCGCCATCAACCTCACCAGCCGTCGCCTTCGCTACCTGCGGCCGGCCGACATCGACGCCGACCCCGAAGTGACGATTGTGTTCTTCAAAACCAGCCTCTCCACCGGCTGGGACTGCCCCCGGGCCGAGGTGATCATGTCGTTCCGGGGAGCCCAGGACGACACGCTGATCGCTCAGTTGGTCGGCCGACTGGTCCGCACGCCGCTCGCGCGACGCATCGAGAGCGACGACGCCCTCAACGGCGTCGCGCTCTACCTACCTAAGTACGACCGCGGCGCCCTCCAGCGGATCATCACCAAGCTGCGCGCCGGCGACCCCGACACCCTCCCGGCTGTCGACGTCGAGGAAGGCGAGGGCCAAGTTCTCTGCGATCGAGACGAGGCAGCCTCCGACCAGATCCGCGCCGCCATCGGGCGCATCGTCAGCTACGTCGTCCCACGAGCCCGGCGCATGCCCCCAGTGACCCGGCTTGAGGCACTCGCGGGCGCACTCAGCGACGCCGGCATTCTCGAGGACGCCCCCGACCAGGTGGACGAGCGCCTTGTCGGCCTGCTGTGGCAGCGGCTCGAGACCCGCAGGGGAAGCGCCGAGTTCGAGGAGGCCGTCAAGCGGAGCCGCGAAGTCGGCCTCGACGCCACAACCCTGTCGTACCTGACCGGGGAGACCGAGACCCAGCAGCTGCGCGTGGAGTCCACCTCCCGCTCCTTGGAGCGCCTCTATGACCAGGTGGGCCGCAAGGCCGGTGCCGCACTGCACGACAAGCTCTGGCGCCGCATCCGGCAGGACGGCGACGTCGATGGCGACACCGCGCGCCTCTACGTGATCGCCACCCTCGGCGACGCCAACACCCAGCGAGCCCTCAACTCGGAGGCCACGCAGCTGTTCGACGACTGGATGGCCGAGCACGAGGACGCCATCGACGCGCTCGGCGACGACGAGCGGCGCGAGGTTGACGAGCTCCGCGAGCACGCCGACGAACCGTCCAAGACCCGGATCGCCCTCCCAGACTCCATCCGGGCCCGACGCGACAACCGGTCGGTCGACTGGCCGCACCACCTGTACGTGGACCAGAACGAGCTGTACCCCGAGCGACTCAACGAGTGGGAGCGCGACGCCATTGAAGCTGAGCTCGCTCACCCCGAGTCTCTGATCTGCTGGCTACGGAACCGACCCCGCGGCCGAGGCTCCTTGGCCATCCCCTACACCAAGAGCAGCGGCGAGACCGCCCCCATGTATCCGGACTTCCTGGTGTTCCGAAGGGCCGACCAGGACCGCATCGCCGTAGACATCCTCGACCCTCATGGGCTGCATCTCGAGGACGCCCCAGCGAAGGCGCGGGCGTTCGCGGAGTACGCCATGAAGCATGGGACCGCGTTCGGACGCATTCTGATGATCGTCTACGACCGCGAGCAGAACCGGCGCGTGACCCTGGACCTGCGGAGAAGTGAGATCAGGAACCAGGTCCGCACGGTCACCACCACGGCGCATCTGCAGAGCCTGTTCGATCTTGCCGGAGAAGGGTGAGCCCACCCCGAGGCGGAGGAACACTGCTTGCGGTCCTCAGCAACCCGCCGACCACCCGCGGCGAGCGCACGTTGGGCCGAGTGCGTCTGGCCTGCGACATCCTCGGCTTCGACGACTTCCTGGTGGCGAACCTCTTCTCGCTGCCCAGCCGGTCGACGCGACAGATTGCAGAGCTCGGCCAGACGGCTGCGCCATGGACCGCTGCCCGCGAACCCATCGAGAACCAGCTCTGCGGAGCCGATGGGGTCCTGTTGGCCTACGGCCTCGATTCGCCGCGAGGCGCGGCCGGACACTGGCGCCACGAGCAGCTGAACTGGCTGGACTCGGCACTCAGGACACATGGACAGCCGACCTTCTGGGTCGGCGGTGAGCCGCGGCACCCGTCACGCTGGCAGCGCTGCACCTCGCGTCGCCACCCGGCCATCGCCTTTCGTGACGCCTTGGCGTTGGAGTTGACGCAGGTCTGAGGAGTACGCGCGAGCCGTTGAACTCCGCCTGCTGGACAGTAACGCGATGTCGATGACAGCCCCTCGGCGTGGTCGGTCGGCGACCCAGCTGAGGCGCAGCACCTGAGGGCCTCCTGGATGATGCCAAGGTGCTAGGGGTTCGACGCTAGGACATCACTCTCGCGGGTGCATGTGGCTCGTCGGCCCTCAGCAGCGCGCCTTAGATCGTGACCAGGACGACGCCCGCGATGTTGAGGCCAGCGAGCTCCCGGGGTCGCCGCGGACCGGGCGGCCCCACAGCGACGACGTAGCTCATCGAGCCGTCATCGATGTCTGTGCGGCGCCGAAGAACTTCGACATACCGCGGCGGCCGCGTCCTCAGCCCTTGGAGCACGTGCCGGTAGTAGGAGCCGGGAAAGTGTCCCGGGTCCTCCGGCACCTCCGGGAAGAGGGGCGCGCCGGGGAGACCGGTGGGCGCGGCGCTCGCCGCCCGGAAAGCTCCACGACGGTGGTCGCTGACCGCCCGGAAGATGCGCTTGGCGACCTCTCGCGGCCCGGCCTGATCGTCCAGTAGGAAGGCGCGTAGTTGGCCCTCAGGGATCTCTGGGAGGTTGATGTCCCGGACTGGGCCGCTCTGTCGTTCTGGGTCGACGAGGTCCTCCAGGGGGAGACCCTCGTCGAGCACCAGGTTCGCTGTGTCAACTGGAGAGGGCCACGACCAGCCGCCGCTCAACTGATAGGCGGTGATCATCGAGATGGCCATCCGACGGCACCCCAGGCAGTCCGCCTCTTGGGAGTGGAAGCACGGCAGGTCGGCGCGAAATACCCGCCCGCCGGTGTAAACCCCGTACAGCGCCGGCACCTGAAGCTGCTCCGCTGCCCTCAGCAAGTCGCGCAGCTGCTGGCCGTCGTTGTGGCTGATGTCGATATGCCATCGTGAGCCTTCGCGGCTGAGCCGCTTGGCCTGCACCAGCATGCCGAAGCACAGGCTGCTCGAACTGTCCAGCCACCACCACAGGTAGTCGCCGCCGACGACAGCCTCCTGGCGTCGGTTGAACTTGATGACCTTCACGTGCGGATACCCGCGATGGACCGCGACGTCGGTCACCGACTCCTCGACCCATCCGTGTCCGAGCTCGTCGAGTTCGTCCATGTATGCCTCGGCGGTCTCGCGGATCCGGGTGAAGGAGGCCAGGACTTCCCAATGCGTCATGACGGCTCGAGGGCGGGGCGGGTGCGATAGACCTGCACCTGATCGCGCAGCTCGTTGCTGGCGATCGCCAGGCCGGCGTACGCCGCGGCGGCCGCCGCCAGGTTGAACGACGACGCCGGCGTGCAGACGACGTCGGAGACGCTCAACGAGCCGTCCTCGAGTCGATCCGCGAAGGTGTCCGCGGCCGCGGCCGCGGCCGCATCCGCCGCGTGCTGGGTGATCCCTGCGGGAACGGGCTTGCCTGTACCGGAGACGAAGGCCTCCCAGACGAACAGCTCGGCCTCACCGGCCAGCCATGGCTCTGGCTTGGTGGTGCACCTCAGCCCGGGCATTCCGGAGCCAACGCGCTCGAGCAGCCACGCGAGCTGGACTAGCCCCGTGGCCAGGGATCCGCTGCCGGCGCCGGCCGACCAGGGCCTGGAACGTCCGTCGACGGTCTCGCCCTGCCGCGCCTGTCCGAGCGTCTTCCAGCTGTCGGCCGGTCCCACCGGACTGACCGGAACCATGAGCGGAGCCTCGAACCCGAGTGCCACCGGGACACCGGCGCGGAGCGCCTCGAGGACGGCGAGCGCCGCCCCCTCGGGGTGACTGCCTCCCTCGCCGACCGGTCGCCGGCCGGGAAGGTCGAGGGCAGCCCAGGCGAAGTTGCTCCGTACCGAGCCCACGTCGACGGCGACGACCCGTGGCTCCATCAGACTTCCGCCCAGCTGAGGCCGAGGATCCGGAAGGCCTCCTGGACGTCGGGGTGCTCGGGGGACAGGGCGTGGTGCTCGATGGCGTCGAGGGTCCGGCTGATTGCGGGATCCTCGGCGCGCTCGAACACCGCCCAGAGCGGGAGGTCGTCGCCGTGGCGGGAGGCGAACGTGACGCCGTCGAGCTCCGTGGTCGCGTGAAGGTAGCTCGCCACCGACTGTGTGAGCGCTCGTGGGCGCCCGTCCTTGAGCGCGGCCGCGTCGAAGTCGTGCAGGTTCAGCAGGTGCGCCAGGGCGACGAACTGCGGGCGCAGGGCCGCGATCGACTTCGCGGCCGTCACTGCGCAGAAGCGACCGGTCAGTGTCGCGCTGGCCGCCGAGCGCGGCTCGAGCCAGGAGTAGGAGATCTCGCCGGCGCGCCCGGTCGGGTGCATCGCGGCGTCCTCGTCGTCCTCCTCGATGTCGTCGAGCTCGAGCGCGAGGGTCGGGTCAGGCCGGAACCCAGCGAGGACCTCGAGAAGGCAGGCCAGGAGCGTGGAGCCGGCGTAGATGGTGCGGAAGTTGCCCTGCCGGTCGTCCCAGCGACCGTGGAACCGGCCGTCGGCGCCGGCCCACTCCCAGCCGGACCAGGCCCAGGGCTCCGGCTTGAAGCCGACGCGCCAGACCGTCTCGGCGGCGTCGACGACGACCAGCTGAGGTGCCTCGGTCACCAGTGGAGTCACCCGGCCGCAGCGAACGCGCGCGCGGCCGCCAGGACCTCGGGGCCGACCTGCTCCAGGTCGCCCTCACGCAGCAGCCGGGCCGGCGCGACGTCGTCGAGGCGAGGGTTCATGCCCTGGAACCACGCCTGGACGACGGCGGCCGAATCCTTCTCGCGGAGCAGGGCTGCGATCCGGTACGCCATCCGCAGCCGGTTGACGACCTCGGTGGACGGGGTGCGTGCGTCGGCCGAGTCGGCCCACTGCCGCACCGCGCGGGTCTCCTGGACCGAGCCCAGGTAGGCCACGAGCTTGGCGCCGAGCAGGTCGCGCAGTCGCTCGACGAGCTCCGGCGTGGGCAGCCGCACCGACTCCTCGTAGGCGCGCAGGTCGCCGCGGGCGATGGTCGACTGGGTGCTCATACCTGCAGTGTGCCACCCGGAGCACCGCAATCCAATAGCGAATCGCGGGTGAAATCACAGGGTACATCACACCGCTGATAACAGTGATTATGTCAACATAATGACAGAGCGCATGAGAGCACAAGTTAGGTAGTACACTTCTCGCATGGCCCGTTACCGAGAGATCGCCGACGATCTGCGCCGCCGGATCATCGAGGGTGAGTTCGAAGTAGGTGATCAGCTGCCGTCCATCGCCACGCTCCAGGAGCACTACGACGTGCCCGGCCTGGGCACCATCCGGCAGGCCCAGCAGGTCCTTTTCGACCAGGGCATGATCGTGACCCGCCAAGGCGTCGGAGCCTTCGT
This sequence comes from Pimelobacter sp. 30-1, assembly GCF_018831735.1. Classification (NCBI taxonomy): domain Bacteria; kingdom Bacillati; phylum Actinomycetota; class Actinomycetes; order Propionibacteriales; family Nocardioidaceae; genus Pimelobacter; species Pimelobacter sp. 30-1. Next base: position 42,531 of record NZ_NHTS01000009.1, on the reverse strand, counting down.
GGTCAGTACAGCCCCCCGGGCCCGCACGATCGACGTCGTCCAACGCCTCAAGACCGCCCGCGCGGCGATCGACGACGCCCTCGCGGCACTTGCCGAGGCCGCCCCGATCGCGGATGAGACAGCAACCACCTACCGCTGCGGCTTCTGCGATGCGACGTTCTCCAGCGAGGACCAGGCCGAGCTCGTGGCCTGGGCCGACGACCACACCGACACCGAGCACCCAGAAGACCGCGACTGGCCGAACACCTACTCGATCTACTACCCCAACCACCCCCCGGACTCGGCCGCGCAGGTCTACTACCGCTGGCCCGGCGGGAAGTCGAACTACCCGAGCGAGCGTCGCTGAGCGAACCCCTCGCTGTGGAAAACGAACGGAGTGTCGGACGCATGAGCCAGACTGCAGAACAGCTCGAGGACAGGAGATCGCGATGAGCACCGAGCTGCCCACGTTCGAGGAGATGCGCCGTCGGGCGCACAGGCTCCTCGGTGACGCCGAGGACGAGCTGCGCTCAGATTGGCGCTCCGGCACCGGGCCCACCCGCGAACAGAGCCAAGCGGCCCGCGAGGCCCGCCAACTGATCGCCCAGGCGAAGGCCGCGCTCGACCGCGCGGCGCGTTGATCGGAGATCTGAGGACATGGCCAAGTACCGGCACACCATTCACTACATCGTTCGGGTCATCGAACGGCCCGCCAGCGACGACCGGGAGACCTGGTTCGCCGGGCCGTTCGGCTCCACCGAGGCCGACCGCGTCGCCAGCGAGCTCGAGCACGCGGCCGACCACGACCGCGAGTGCTACGTCGAGCAGCTGTTCGCCCGCGAAGAGAGCTGACTCATGACCACCCCTCCCGCAACGCGCGACGACCTGGTGGCCATGGCGACCTTCCCACTGACCCGGCCAGGTGAGAGCACCGTCCCGGTCCGGATGCAGACCGAGCACCTGGCGACCGTCGAGAGCGCCCTCGAACAGCGCGGCGTCGCGGCCGAAGTCATCGAGAAGTACTTCCTCGGACTCCACCGCTGCGACGAACTCCCCCTCGGGCTGTGGGTCGGGATGATCACGGACGCCTACAACCTCGCCATCGCAACGGCCGAGGCTCCCTCCCACGTCGCTGCCCTTGCGATCGAGTGGGCCGCCAGCGACCCACTGGAGCGCTGGGTCAACGCGGCACCCGACGGCCCCGGGCCGCTCAAGGACACCATCAGCGAGTACCTCGGCAGCCACAACCCCTTCCCCGACGATTTGCGCGTCGATGTCCTGGACCGCGACGACGCCAGGAGCTGGGTGCCGGCCACCATCGTGGAGCGCACCGCGGTCGACGAGTGGACCGTCGAGTACGACGACGGTGAGCAGGTCTGGCGCGACCACCAGGAGCTGCGCCCCCACTCACCCAAGGCCGGCTGACGGGAGTGGCTGCGCGATCCTGGCGCGAGGCGCGCATCGACGACCTCCTGGCAGCCGTCTCCGAGCTCGGCATGACGATGTCCCGCGCCGCCGCCGGCGACCTGCTCGACGAGCGGGTGCAGTTCGTGGCGAACCAGATGCGCGTCACCCCAGCCACCGCGCGGATCTACCTCACCGAGGAGGCCCTGGCGGGCATGGCCCGCGAGATCGTCTTCGGCTTCGTCGACGAGACCCCCGGCGCAGACCTGATGAGCGCACCGCGAACCTCCGCCGTGCCGGTGCGGTTCCTCGGCCGCGTCGTGGCCGGCCTGGGCGAGGTCCAGCGCATCTTCATGGTCGAACGTGACGACCTCGAGCACACCCGCGATCGGGTAGCCCAGATCGCCCATACGCAGAGCCACCTGGGCCTCCTTCTCACCGACCAGGTCGCCACCATCGACTTCTACGACGAGCCCTCGGTCCAGATGCCACCCGCACTGCTGCTGCGCGCGGCACGCTCCCTCGAGACCGCGGCCGACCTGGTGGAGGCGGGCCTGGTCGGCTACGAGGCGGACCCCGAAGAGGGCAAGGGGCTCCCTTCGGCTTTCCGACGCGACGTCGACCTCCTGCGCACCATGGCCGGCCAGGAGAAGCGATCGTGACCGAGACCACCGCACCAGCCTTGACCCTTTACGCCACCGTGCAGGAGATTCCGCCCGACCACCGTGGCGGCTACACGCTCGGCCGAGACGAGCTGGTCGTCGAGGACGTCGACTACGACCAGGCGCTCGAGGCCGCACGGCGCCGCGTCTCCGAGGGGTGGCGGATCATCGCGTTGCGGGTCGAGCGCGAGCCAGTCGCCACGGGTTGATCGCTGGGGGCCTCCTGCGCACATAGGTGACCAGGAAAGCGAGGTGGACCCCATGAGCACTTCCTCAACCGAGGACCCGGTCCCCGGAATCGTCACCTTCACCGCCCGCGGAGACGCTGCTCTCGACCAGTTGGCCGACGCTCTGGTGGCCGAGAGCGACGGCTCCCCGGCGAGCATCGCCGATCTCCTCGAGCGGGTCCTGGAAGCCGACATCGAGGACCTGGCCGAGACCCTCAGCACGCCCGCACGGCCGGCGGCTACCGGCCGCGCGGAGGTCGAGGAACTCGGGCCCGCGCCGGAGAGCCCCGACGAGGCCGCTCACCGCCGCCTCGGAGCGCGCACACCGGGCGCCATCGGCGGGCCCGGGACACGCGGCTTCGACGTCGGCCGCTGGCCCGACACGACGGCATACACGTCGTTACACAACGCCGGTATGTAACAGAATGTATGGGAGACCTGCTGATGCTGCCCAACCCCTACGGCCCCGGGTGAACTGCTAGGAGATCCTCCAGCGCTGAGATCTGGGCACCTCGTTGAGGCGCGTCCGCCCCGGAGCGGTCGGCGGCCGCCGTCGCGCTCACCTTCACCACGCTCGGCAGGCCGAACTCCAGACCAATGCTCTCGAGGCGGAGCTTCCAGGTGCCCTTCTCGGCCCTGAGGAGGATGTCCGCGCTCTCGATCGCCTTCCCGACGCGACTGACCAGGTCGGGCAGGAACGGTGCGTTGCGCCGACAGGCCACCCAGGCGGTGATGAAGCCATGCGCCTCGGCGTCACGCTGCGCCTCGCGCAGCAGAGACGTCTTCCCCACCCCGCGAGGGCCCTGGAAGACCAGCAGGGGGCCGCCCATCTCGCCGTAGGTGCCGATGCGGCTCAGGTAGCCTCGGATTCGGTTCTGCTGCTGCTCGCGGCCGGCCAGCACCCGTGCCCCGTGTAGATCAGCGATCCCCCGCGTCTCCGCTCGTGGTCTGAGGTTGCCCCGCAGTCGTTACACGATGTGCAAGCGGAGGGAGCTTGGTAGGTGGTCGACCCGAAGACCGGCGCCCAGATCTGCGACCGATCGTCCGTCGCGAAAGACCCGGTGGAGGCCTGCGCGCTGAATGACCTCGATGGTGCCGGCCAACCAAGTCGTGGCGGTGCCATGGATGCCGATTGCCTCGACGAGTAGCGCCTCGGGAAGGCACCGGATCTGGACCGAGGTGCCCGGGGGCAGGCTGCGACCCCATGGTTCGCCGACACGCACAGTCAGTTCGCCTGTCTCGGGCTGATTCGGTGCGATGAGCAGGGTCTCGAAGGCGAGGCCGGGCACGCGGCCCACCGCGGATGGGAACGCGCGACCGTCGGGCGCGGCGTGCAGCCACGTGGCGCGCATCGCCGCGAGTTCCTGGGAGGCGGGAGGCGTCTCGTCAGGCGTGGCGAGTCTGATGAGCGGAGTGCGGTGGCTTGCGGCGACGCGATCCACCTCGACGCCTCCGTCGCTGACCTGGATGTAGACGCAGACGTGCCCGGTCGGCTCCATCTCCGCGTCGGAGGCAAAGAGGGGCGCGGGGACGTCGAGGGTGCTGATGTTCGCTCGCGACAGACGCGCGCGGACCTCCGCCGCCATGCGCCGACTGTCTCCGTCGAACCCACGCAGGACGCAGACTGCCGCCTCGTCCGCACCGTGTTCGCAGCCCGCCACGACACGCTGGGCATGCCCGGCAAGGCGAGTCACGGACGAGACGACCGGTCGGTCAAGCGTGGGCGCGTCAGCCAACGGGCACCTCCGGCAGGTGGTCCCAGAGGTCCCGCATGCTGGGATACCTGATGTCCGGCAACTGGCGGAGCGTCTCGAGCACGCGCGGCGGCGCATTCTTCGTAGCCGCTATGGCGAGAACTGCTGATCGGTCCGCTCCCCCGGGGCCGAAAGCATCGCCGACCAGGTCGGCGATCTCGATGCGGGTGACATCCATGGGCTCTTCCTCCTTCAACGATCGGGGCTCCGGCGGCTCCCGTGGGCGTGGGGAACGGCGCTTCCGGCCACGCCCTCCATTCGCTCGCCGCGGAGGCAATACCTACTCTACCGTAACGTAAGGGTAGAGTAGGTAGCGGTCAGGAGTCCTCGTCGACGATTGGCCGCCACTAGACTCAAGCGATCACTGCCACCAGCGGAGTTGGGAAGTATGGGACTGCAGCACATGCAGATCGGAGAGGTCGCCAGCCAGACCGGGCTGAGCCTGCGCACCATCCGGTACTACGAGGAAATGGAGCTCGTGGTGCCGTCAGCGCGCAGTGCGGGCGGCTTCCGCCTCTACACCGACTCCGACGTTGCCCGGCTCCAGCTGATCAAGCGGATGAAGCCGTTGGAGTTCAGCCTGGAGGAGACGCGCGATCTCCTTGAGGTCATGGACGCGCTGGACGCCGACGACCTCACCGATGACGCACGGGCCGAGCTCGTGGGGCGTCTGGAGATGTTCCACAGCGCAGCGAAGGCGCGCGTCGAGGCGGTGCGGTCGCAACTGGCGATCGCCGAGGGATTCGCGACCGACCTGAAGTCCGAGCTCAGTCGCCAACGCCGGAGCATCAAGGCGCGACCCTGAGTGGTTGGTCCCGGTCGGCGACTCGTCACTCGATGCAGTCGGCGAGCCCCCGGGTGATCCAGCTCCGCTCCCGCCAGTAGGCAACTGCCTGGCGGAGCGTGGCGACGGCCTGCCGCCGCCGGTCTTCTCGACTACCGAATGTTCCCTCGACCCATGCGGCAAGGAAGAGCGCGGTCTTCTCGGTGTCGAGGGCGCTCAAGCGAGTGCTTGGCCCGAGCTTGCTGCCCAGCAGCACCATGGTCAGGGAGTCCGCGCCACCGCCGGCGGCCTCCAGGAACTCCTCCGTCGCCTGCCTCAGGGTGGGGTCAGTGACCTGCGGCTCGGGCCGAACCGCCGGGGACGGAGTCTGGACGACTTGCTGCACCTGCTGCCTGCGCTCCTGGGAGCGACGCGGAGCGGGCTTCGATCGCGCCGCAGTTGCCGGACGTTGGTCGCGTGAGGGCTCGCCGTACAGGAATCGCGAGACGTACCCCTCGGGAATCGCGCGTCGGTGTTGCAAGGCCGGCCCGACGACCTCGTCGTCACATTCGACACACAGCGGAACATGGCGGACGCCGACCACGGCGAGCAGCGTGCCGCGGGGATGTCTCGTCATGCGCTGGGGCAGTTCCACGCCGTCAGGACGGCCGCACTTGCGGCACCGGGGCGCGCCACGCATCCACTCAGCACCACAACGCTCACAGGTAACCGCGATGTCACCCTCGTGCGGGCGGCCGCGTAGGGACTCGGTCTCTCCACAGGCCGGGCACGCTGTCTCATGCATTCCAGCCGTCTCCTCCGTCCTGCCGCCGTGGCAAACCGCCGCGGCACAGTCTACTCTCACGTCACGGTAGTGTTGTGGGCGATGCATCCCGATGACCGCCCACGGCGCACGTTCGCCGTGATCAGCCACCCCGACGCCGGCAAGTCGACCTTGACCGAGGCACTGGCACTGCATGCACGAGTGATCGCGGAGGCGGGCGCCGTCCACGGCAAGGCGGGGCGACGCGGCACCGTCTCGGACTGGATGGAGATCGAGCGAGCCCGCGGCATCTCCATCAGCTCGGCCGCGCTGCAGTTCGCCTATCGCGACCATGTGGTCAACCTGGTCGACACTCCTGGCCACGCGGACTTCTCCGAGGACACCTATCGAGTCCTTGCCGCGGTCGACTCGGCTGTGATGCTGATCGATGCCGCCAAGGGGCTCGAGCCGCAGACGCTCAAGCTCTTCCAGGTCTGCGCGCACCGTGGCCTGCCCGTGATCACGGTGATCAACAAGTGGGACCGGCCTGGCCTGGATGCGTTGGCTCTGATGGACGAGATCGAGACTCGCATCGGCCTCAAGCCGACCCCGCTGACCTGGCCGGTCGGCATCGCCGGGGACTTCCACGGAGTGCTCGACCGGCGCGACGGCGACTTCATCCGCTACACCCGGACGGCCGGCGGAGCGACCCGCGCGCCCGAGGAACACCTCCCCGCCGCGCAGGCGAGCCGCGAAGTCGGTGCCGACTGGCACGACGCGGTCGAGGCCAGCGATCTGCTGGCCGCCGACGGCGCCGACCATGACCAGGACTTGTTCCTCGCCGGTCAGACCACACCCGTGCTGTTCGCCTCGGCCCTGCTGAACTTCGGCGTCGCCCAACTGCTCGACGTCCTGCTCGACCTGGCACCTGCACCGGGACCTAACCTCGCCGAGGACGGTGTAGCTCGGTGCCCGGAGGACGAGTTCAGCGCGTACGTCTTCAAGGTGCAAGCCGGCATGGACGCAGCGCACCGCGACCGGGTCGCGTTCGCACGCGTGTGCTCCGGGGTGTTCGAGCGGGGCATGGTCGTCACCCATGCGCAGACCGGCCGGCCGTTCGCCACCAAGTACGCCAAGGCCGTCTTCGGCCGGGACCGTGCAGCGATCGACACGGCCCTGCCAGGCGACATCATCGGACTCATCAACGCCACCGCGCTTCGGGTCGGCGACACCATCTACGACGGAGCGCCAGTGACGTACCCTCGCGTGCCCAGCTTCGCACCAGAGCACTTCGCCACCGCCCGCGCCCTTGACGCCGGGCGCTACAAGCAGTTTCGACGAGGCATCGAGCAACTGGACCAGGAAGGCGTCGTCCAGGTGCTCCGCTCCGAGGTGCGCGGTGACCAGGCCCCCGTCCTGGCTGCCGTCGGCCCCATGCAGTTCGAGGTCGCCGCCGCGCGCATGGCGGCCGAGTTCAACGCGCCGATCCACCTGGAGAAGCTCGCCTACACGCTCGCACAGCGAACAAGCGAAGATCACGCACCACACCTGGCCGGAACACCCGGAGTCGAGGTCCTGCGCCGCTCAGACGGCGAGCAGCTGGCGCTGTTCCCCGACAAGTGGCGTCTGGACTCCGTACGCCGCCAACACCCCGAGCTCCTGCTCGAGCCACTTCCTGCCAGCAGCACCTGATCGCCCCACTCCCCTGGTCTGCGCGAACTTTCCGCCTCGTTCGCCGGGGCTCCCCTGACCAGCATTCCCACACGAAGGATCACCGTGAGCCATCCCCACCCCGAGCTGAGCAGCCCACCGCCCCTTGACCAGAACGCACTGCGCATCGTCGGGCTCGGCGGACTGGGCGAGGTCGGCCGGAACATGACCGTTTTCGAGCACGGCGGGCAACTGTTGGTGCTCGACTGTGGCGTCCTGTTCCCCGAACCGCACCACCCCGGCGTGGATCTCATCCTTCCCGACTTCACCGCGATCAGGGACCGACTCGACGACATCGCTGCCATCGTGCTGACCCACGGCCACGAGGACCACATCGGCGGTCTCCCCTACCTGCTGCGCGAGAGGCCCGACGTCCCCGTCGTCGGCTCCCGGCTCACGCTCGCTCTGGTCGCGGCCAAGTTGAAGGAGCACCGGATACGCCCGACGCTCGTCGAGGTAGCGGAGGGCCACCGGTCAACGTTCGGCGCATTCGACTGCGAGTTCGTCGCGGTGAACCACTCCATCCCCGACGGCCTGGCAGTCGCCATCCGGACCGCCGCAGGCCTGGTGCTGCACACCGGTGATTTCAAGATGGACCAGTTTCCTCTCGACGGTCGGATCACCGACCTGCGCGCTTTCGCCCGACTGGCCGAGGAAGGCGTCGACCTGTTCATGGTGGACTCCACCAACGCGGAGGTACCGGGATTCACCATCTCCGAGCGGGAGCTCGCCCCTGCCATCGACGCGGTGTTCCGTGACGCACCGCAGCGGATCATCGTTTCGAGCTTCGCCAGTCATGTTCACCGCATCCAGCAGGTCCTCGACGCCGCCCAGGACCACGACCGCAAGGTCGCCTTCGTGGGGCGCTCCATGGTGCGCAACATGAAGTTGGCCGGCGACCTCGGCTACCTCCGGATTCCCCCGGGCGTCCTCGTTGAACTCGGAGAGCTGGAGAAGCTGCCACCCGCCCGCACCGCACTCATCTGCACCGGCTCACAAGGCGAGCCGATGGCAGCCCTGGCCCGGATGGCGAACCGCAGCCACTCCATCCGTATCGAGCGCGGCGACACCATCCTCATGGCCAGTTCGGTCATCCCCGGCAACGAGAACGCGATCTCCACCGTCATCAACGGACTCACTCGCTGGGGCGCCCACGTCGTCCACAAGGGCAACGCGCGAGTGCACACCTCCGGACACGCCAGCGCCGGCGAGCTCGCCTACTGCTACAACCTGATCCGGCCACGGAATGTCCTGCCCGTCCACGGCGAATGGCGCCACCTCGACGCCAACGCGCGCATCGCGATACGCACGGGTGTCCCACCAGAGCACGTCGTCATCGCCGAGAACGGCGTCGTGGTCGACCTGGTCCGGGGCGAGGCCCGGATCGTCGGGAAGGTGCCCGCAGGCAACGTCTACCTCGACGCTCGGGCCATCGGCGGCGTCACCGAGGCCGCACTGCGGGACAGGCGCACCCTCGCCGCCGAAGGGGTCGTGACCGTGCTTGCCATCGTCGATGCCGACACCGGGAAGCTCGCCGAGCCGCCCGACTTCGTGGTGCGGGGGTTCGTCCACCAGCCCGGCGACTTCGACGCCGCCACCCCGGTGGTGGAGGAGACCCTGTTAAGGGCAGCCACCGAGGGCATCGGCGACCCCTGGCAGCTCGAGGAACTCATCAGCCGCGACGTCAGCCGCTGGGCACGACGCGCCTTCGGCCGGCAGCCGCTCATCATCCCGATCGTCATCGACGCCTGACTTCGACTCTACTCTTACGTAACGGTAGAGTAGTGGTGTTGGGAACACCGCTTAAGGAGCCACATGCCGCACTTCCAAGTCGACATGGTCGATGGGACCCGCAAGAGCGTCGAGGCGCAGCGAATGACCCACGCCGGAGACCGGGTGATCTTCGAGCACCGCCCGCGCGAGGCGTGGACAGACTGGACGACCGTTCTCGAGGTCCCGGCCACGGACGTAGCCGAGATTCGCCGGCGAGTCACCGAGCACAACGGATCCCATCGGTGGGTTCGCCAACGGGCACGGAAGACCGAGTGAACGTCACCGATCTGCCCGCCACGGAGCGTCGAGACCTGGTCGAGCAGGCGTGTCTCGCCGTGGAGCCGGCGTTCCGCGGCAGGAGCTTCCGGACCAGGAACGAGTTGCTCTGGACGGCAGCCAACGGCTGGGCTCCCGCTCCGGCCCTGGCCCTCCTCACGGCACTGCGCGATCGCTGCTACAGAGACCTCGACGAGGTGCGCACCGCGCTGCTTGAACCGCTCTGACACCCACCCACTTCGCTTGTCCCGGAGCCTCCCCTTGACCGATGACCCTCTCTACGCCGAGCGGCTGCACCACGAGCGCGTCCGCACTGCCATGGGGGCGATGCGTCGCACCGTCGCCGACCTTGCCGAGCACTACGCGGAGGACTTCGCCGAGAGTCGCCGCAATCGGCGCCCAGGCGATGCCCGGCCCGATCACAACATGGGTTTCGCGATGGCCCAGTACCGGGCCGCACGCCTCGACGACCTCGTCGACCGCGACCTCCCGCTCTTCTTCGGACGCCTGTGGCTCGAGTCCGGTGAGGACTATCACCTCGGCCGCCGACAGGTCCGCGATGAGAACGACCGCTCCGTGCCACTCGTGGTCGACTGGCGCGCGCCATTGGCGGAGCGCTTCTACCGCGCCTCCCCGCACCACCGGCTCGACGTGGTGCGGCGTCGCCGCTTCGGATTTCAGGGGAGCAACCTCACCAGCCTGGAGGACGAAGACCTCACCACCGTGGCCGACCCGGGCCAGACCGCGGCGTCCGGACTCCTCGCCGCTGAGATCGAGCGTCCCCGCACCGGACCCATGCGGGACATCGTGGCCACCATCCAGCCCGAGCAGGACGAGCTCATCCGGCGCGAGGCCGCGACGACGCTGTGCGTGCAAGGTGCTCCAGGGACGGGAAAGACCGCGGTCGGGCTTCACCGAGCGGCTTGGCTCCTCTACAGCTACCCGCAGACTCTCAAGCGCAGCGGCATGCTGGTTGTGGGGCCGAACGCGAACTTCCTGAGTTACATCGCCGGCGTGCTCCCAACGCTTGGCGAGACGTCGGTCACCCAGCTGACGGCCGCCGAGCTGATCGGCACCGAGGAAGCCCGCGGCGTCGACCCCACGGCTGTCGCCCGCCTCAAGCACGATGCCCGCGTGGCTGAGGTCTGCGAGCGAGCGGTGTGGACGCAACTCGGTCGCCTCGATCGCGATGCACCGATTCCGCACGGCGGGATCCCCTGGATCCTCGAGCGCGATCAGGTGCACCATGCCCTCGAACAAGCACGGACCCAGGGCCGCACCTGGAACCCGGGGCGCAAGGCCTTCGAGCAGGCGATGGTGCGGGCGATCCTTCGCCAGGCCGAAGACCGCACTGGCCGCTCGAAGGACAGCCAGTGGACCAAGGAGTTGCGACAGCAGCCGGTCTTCAAGGCCTTCATCGACACCCTGTGGCCCCGGCTGTCGGCCAAGCAGGTCCTGCGCCGGCTCTACACCGACGACGCGTTCCGCGCCCATGCCACCGAGGGTCTTCTCTCCGAGGCCGAGACCGGACTCCTTCGCCACAAGCCCGGCCACAAGCACACGCCGGCCGACCTCGTTCTCCTCGACGAGATCGCGGCCCATCTGGGCTCTCCCGCCATTGCCACGACCTACAGCCACATCGTTGTCGACGAAGCCCAGGACCTTTCCCCCATGGAGTGCCGCGCGATCGCCCGACGCTGCCCCAACGGCTCACTCACCGTCCTCGGTGACCTGGCCCAGGGCACCACGCCGTGGTCAGCCACCGACTGGGCGACCCAGACGCGCCACCTGGGCCGTCCCGGGGCCGAGCACACCGAGCTCACCACCGGCTACCGCGTGCCCGCGGTGATCATCGACCTGGCCAACAGGCTGCTCCCCCACCTCGGCGTCGACGTGGCACCCGCGCGGTCGGCACGCCCCGACGGTTCGGTGGGCCTGGTCGAGACCGAGGACCTCGCGACCGGCGTGCGGGAAGCGCTGGCCAAGGCCCTGACCGAGGACGGCATGATCGGCGTCATCGCCCCCGAACCGCTCGTCGAGGACTTGCGCGACGTCGTGCCCACCGGCGGCACAGTGGAGTTGGTCCCCGACCGGCTCGCGAAGGGCCTCGAGTACGACCACGTCATCGTGGTGGAGCCTGCCGCGTTCGTCGAGTCCGCCCATGACGAGACTGGACTGCGCCATCTCTATGTCGCCCTGACCCGGGCGGTCTCCCACCTCACCGTCGTGCACCGTCAACCGCTCCCGACCCAGCTCGGCCTCGACGGGCCCCCCTCCGAATCACGGCACCCAGCGTCATGATGAGTCCATTGTCCGATCACCCGTACGGCGACGCCAAAGGTACGTACGGTCGGCGAGCCATACCACCGCGGCGCCCAGCACCAGCCCCGCCGCGACGTCACTCGTGTGGTGGACACCGCCGACAACCCGTGCTCCCGCGACGGCCAGGGCGAGCAGGCACGCCAACGGTGCTGTGCGCGGCGAGAGCAGCAGCCAGCACGTGGCCAGTGCTCCGGCAATGGTCGCGTGATTGCTCGGCATCGACCAGTCACTCGGCCCCGGACAGGAGCCGCCGACCACAACGTCGTGACATGGACGCGGCGCCCGAACGCTCACCTTGATCAGCTCACTCGTGAGCCAGGCAATCACGACCGCAACGGACGAAGTCGCCACACGCATAGGCACTCTCGGCCAGTGCCGATTGCCGAGCACCACGTGGCCAAGGCCAAGGACGACCACCGCAGCATCAGCGAGGACCGTCGCCAGTAGTCCAACGTTCATGGCCGAGCAGTTCCCCTGTCTCTACGACCACGACCCGGGGCGCCGGTCGCCAGCAGCACGGCCGTGCCTGCCGTCACCGCGAGCAGCACGATCCCGGGCTGGTGCGTTCCCGTGAGCGACAACGAGAGCGCGGGGATCAGCGGCGCGAGGGCCGCTGCGGTGATCATCGACGATTGCGCCATGCCCTGCACGCGCCCGAGCTGGCCCGTCCCGAAGGTGCGAGCCCACACGGTGCCGTTGACCACGCCGACCGAGCCCATCCCGAGGCCGAGAACCGCGAACGACACGTATGCCGCCAAGGCAACGGGGACCAGGAGAACCAGAGTCCCGGCCAGGATCGTCGAGCTCAACAGCAGCAGCGCTGTTCGCGTGCGGAGTTGGTCGACCAGTGCTCCCGCAACGACGACCCCCAGCGCGGAGGTGGCACCGAGGACGCCGATCACCCCGCCGGCAGCGAGGTAGCCGATCCCGCGCTGGTCGAGGATCGATACGGCATGGAAGATCACCGCGGTGCCGATAAGGGGCGGTGCGGCCAACACCAGGAGAAGCCGCGTAGCGATCGCGGTCGGGAGGTCCGGCAGTCCGCGTCGAGTTCGTCGCACGGGGGCCGGAAAGGATGGCTCCGGCGCATCTCGAGCGCTGTTCTCGGGCGTGGAAGGTCGGCGCGGCGGTGCCGGCCGGACGAGGAGCCCGAGCGGCAAGACCACGACCAGCATCACGATGGCGAGGATCTGGTAGGCGGTGCGCCAGTCCGTTGTCACAATCAAGAAGGCGACCAGCGGAGGAAGTCCCACGGATGCCACGGTGAGCCCGAGGTTGGCCGCCGCGACGGCCTGGCCGCGTCGGCGCTCGAAGCTGCGAGCCACCAACAGGGTCCCGACCAGGGTGAACGAACCCTGTCCGGACGTCCTCAGGAGCGCGAGCGCGAGGAACGCCAGGACGGCACCGGTCGCAATGCTGGCAAGGCCGCAGGCTGCAGCGAGAGCTGCGGCGACCACCAGCCACGCGACGCGCAGTCCGCGCTGATCCACGAGGCGCCCCAGCACCATCATGGCCGCCGCCGAAACGACCGTGCCGGCGGCATACAGCCCCGAGAAGCAGGTGCGCGTCAGCCCGGTGCCGGCAATGAAGTCATCGACGAAGACCGAGATCAGGAAGGACTGTCCCGGCGCGGATGCCGCGAAGGCGATCGCCGCGAGAATCAGCGTTCGCACCTGATGGCGACGGTAGTGGTCAGCGTGCGTCGCGGCGTCCTCATCGGGGCTCGTGGGGACGTCGCGGGAGGTCATCGTCGCCGGGGTCCTTTCGCAAGGTAGACGGTGTTGCTGGAGACGCCCCCGGTCAGTGGGTTGTCGAAAGCGACCTCGAAGGCTTGGGCGTCGGCGAAGGCCGTCAGCATCACGTGTATCACCTCGGCGTCTGGCGGCTCGTCGGACCACAGGGCTAGCGCACCGCCTTCGGTGAGCATGGCCGCCGCCGCTGCTTGCCCGTCGGAGGTGTAGAAGTCGGCGTGGTCTTCCCGGAGAACCCGGTCGGGGGCATGGTCGATGTCGACCAGCAGGACGTCAACCGGTTGCTGCCAGCGGCGCGTGCGGACCAGGTCGAAGAAGTCGTCGCAGACGAGGCGAGTCCGCGGGTCGTTGGCGAGGCCTTGGGTGTCCGCGAAGAGTTGCCGTTGGTGCCAGTCGATGACCCGGTCCAGGGCCTCGACCACCACGAGATCGTCGACGCGCCGGTCGCGTAGGGCTTCCCAGGCGGTGTACCCCAAGCCGAGTCCCGCGACCAGCACGCGCAGACCGTCTCCGTCGACGGCCGCCAGGCCGAGGCGGGCGAGCTCTCGCTCGGCCACGGTGAACTGGCTCGACATGAGGAAGTCGTCGTCGAGTTTCACCTCGTCAACTTCGCGTCGGGTGACTGAGTCCCACCGGCGACGAAGACTCAAGGTCCCCCAGGGTGTGTCCGTCCAGTCGAGCTCGGCGAAGCGGCCGCTCATTCGGCTCTCTCCGACCCTGTGATGAGAAGCTCCATCACGTCCTCCGGTGCATCGAAGCGTGCATCTGGCAGCGCCTGCACCGCCGCCAGGATCTCCGCTGGAGCCCATACCTCGAGAGCCGCTCGAAGCACTTCATCTCGCGACACCCCCGCCGCGGGCGGCGTGAAGGCTCGGGAGAGCACCATCGCAAGGCTCGGGGCCAGGTCCGGCCGCTCACAATCCCGCCTACCCATCTCGCTCCTGTCTCGCGGCATCGTCGCGCCATGCCACTACCCTACTCTCACGTTACGGTAGAGTTCTGCCCGGTGGGCAAACCTCATCGGAGACCGGAGGCGAAACGGAATGAGCAGCGCCGAAGACCGCCAGGACTCCCCGGACGTCGCCATCGAGGCCCTCGTGCGTCGCGCCGTCTGCTGCCCTTGCCCGCGGCCGCGGCGGATCGCGATCCGCTATGGGAGCGGCTCGCGAGGAGAGGCGCGAGCCCGCGCGCTCCACGCACAGCTTCGCTCAAGCCGTCCCGACATCCTCGTGTCCCTGCAGCTGGATGCGCAGGAAGCGCCCGACGGATCACACGCCCACTTCTGCGCAACATTCGATGGCACCCAGGACAGAGTCGTCGAGAACCGGGCACCCGCGGGACAGTCGGGCAGGAAGCGCGAGCCGCGGAGCACCTGAGGGAGCAGGATTGGACAGGAACGCACTGACGATCGCGCTAGCGGCTATCGCCGTCCTCGGGCTGGCTGCGTATCTGGCCGCCTGGAGGCGGTCGGGGTTCCGCATTGCGCGAGCCTCGGCGGCAGCGGCCTTCGTCTCCGCCGCCGCCGCCGCGATTCTCGGGCTCAGCCCCGTCGCGGTCGTGCCGCTTCTGCTTGCGAGCGCGGCAGGTTTCGTTCTCGCACTCGGCTCGGAATCGGCGTGAAGTAGGCCCGACGGGTGGGCCACATCACACCGGCCGGGCCGCCGCTGGATTCGGTCTCTAACCTCACGTGAGGGTAGAGTCAGGCTTGGCCCGGCCGCGTTACGCACGCGCCGGGCCTGTACATGCCGAGTACTTTCCGCTCGACCGCCTCCGCGGGCCCTGAGCGATTGTCCTTCTCAGAACCCGGACGGAGTCCCTTCTTTGCGTCACGCTGCCCCGCCCACGCCTGCCCTCAACGAGGACAGCGTGGCCAACGTCTTGCGCTCGCCCCGCCTCCTGCGCCGAGAGGTCCTGGCCGGCCTTGTCGTCGCCCTCGCACTGATCCCCGAGGCGATCTCGTTCTCGATCCTTGCGGGCGTGGATCCGAAGGTCGGCCTCTTCGCCAGCTTCACGATGGCGGTCTCCATCGCCTTCCTCGGCGGACGTCCGGCGATGATCACCGCGGCCACCGGGGCGATCGCCCTGGTCATCGCCCCGGTTGCGCGGGACCACGGCCTTGACTACCTGCTCGCAACCGTCATCCTCGGCGGCATCCTCCAGGTGATCTTCGGCCTCGCTGGCACGGCCCAGCTGATGCGCCTGCTCCCCCGCTCCGTCATGGTCGGCTTCGTCAACGCATTGGCGATCCTGATCTTCCTCGCCCAACTCCCCCAGCTCGGCCTGGAGACCCACGGCGGCCTGCACATCGTCGGTGTCCCGTGGATGGTCTTCCCGCTCGTGGCGCTCGGACTGCTGCTCCTCTGGGCGCTGCCGAAGCTGACCACCGCCGTCCCCGCACCCCTCGTGGTCATCGTGGTCCTCACCGCCCTGGTGATGCTTGGCGGGCTGAGCGTGCCCGAGGTGCGCGGAGAGGGCGAGCTGCCCCGCAGCCTTCCCTCCCTCCTCATTCCTGATGTGCCGCTGACCTTCGAGACGCTGAAGATCATTGCGCCGTACGCCTTCGCGATGGCGATGGTGGGCCTGCTCGAGTCGCTGATGACCGCCAAGCTGGTCGACGACATCACCGACACCCACTCGAACAAGTCCCGCGAATCCTGGGGTCAGGGCGCGGCCAACGTCATCACCGGATTCTTCGGGGGTATGGGCGGCTGCGCGATGGTCGGCCAGACGATGATCAACGTGAAGGCCTCCGGAGCGCGCAGCCGCGTCTCGACCTTCCTCGCCGGCGTGTTCCTGCTGGTGCTGATCGTCGGCTTCGGTGACCTCGTCGGCCAGATCCCGATGGCCGCCCTGGTAGCCGTGATGATCATGGTCGCGATCGGAACCTTCGACTGGCACAGCGTGGCGCCGTCCACGCTGAAGCGGATGCCGCGGTCCGAGACCATGGTGATGCTCACCACCGTCGTCTTCGTTGTCGCCACCCACAACCTCGCGATCGGCGTCTCCGCTGGTGTGATCCTCGGCTTCATGCTCTTCGCCCGCCGCGTCTACCACCTCGTCGGTGTTGACCGCGAGCTGATCGAGAACGCTGACGGCAGCGTCTACGCCCGCTACACCGTGACCGGGGAACTCTTCTTCGCCTCGAGCAACGATCTGGTCTACCTGTTCCACTACGCCGACGATCCCGAGCGCGTGGTCATCGACCTCAGCAAGTCGCACGTCTGGGACGCCTCGACTGTCGCGGCTCTGGACGGGATTGTGCAGAAGTACGCCCGCAAGGACAAGACCGTGGAGATCGTCGGCCTCAACGAGGCCAGCAGTCACATCCACGAGCGGCTGACCGGACAACTGCCAAGCCACTGAGTCACATCCGGTCGGCCGGGTTGCTTGAGTCCTCCTGGCCGGCCGGGGCCGCGCAGTCAACTCCGGGAAAGATTCGGCGCGGCGACTCGTCCTCGATGACCTACATCCACCCCTGAAGGTCTCACAGTTTGCGGCGAGCCTGCCGCCGCAGCACCGCCTCGAGTTCGGCGACGCCCTCCCCCAGCGGCACCGGCGGCGCCGCGTCGGCTAGGTCGTCAAGCAGTTCGTCGCCGTCGACGGCATCCAGCTGTGGTGCGCCGTAGGCGTTCCACTCCCCCACCGCGGCCGCCAGCCGGCGGTAGGCCTCGATGTCGGCGGGCGCGTTGAACCAGGCGGCCGCCGCCATGGCCACGCGTCGGGCGATCAAGGCCGCCTGGTCGTCCATGGCCGAAGTCTCCCCGCTCGGTGGCCCGGGAGGGAACCCCTGCGGCTTATCCACAGCCCGGCATCGGCGGCCGAGCGTGCGCCGGCGAGATCCACGAGACTCAACGCCGACGAGACCTCCTCGGCAGGAAGGGCACCTTGGTGGATGGCAACGACGAGCTCGAGGCGAGCGGGCACGCGACGGCGGCCCGCGAACACATCTACGGCTTCAACCGCACCACCATGTGGGAGCGCGACCAGATCCCGGCCGAGACGTCGGATGAGCTCGCGGAGTTCGCCGACCTCGCGGCCGCGCTCCCCCAGGCGTTCTCGCAGCTGTCGAGCACGCTCGAGCGGGCCCTGGCCGACCAGGTGCTCAGCATGGATGCGATGACCGACGAGTCCGACCCCGCCATGGCGATCGGCGTCGCGCGGCTCCATCTGGAGGAGGCCCGCGGCCTGGCGGTCGACCTCCACAAGCACCTCAACGCCGCCCGCAACGCCACCGCGCACATCATCAGCCAGGGCGTCGACGACGGGCAGGAGTCGATGCCCTGGGACCAGCCCTGACTGTTCGCGGCGAGCTGTTCGCGGCGAGATTTCTCGCGGTCGGTGATCGCCCGCGCGGGTCGACCTTCCTTTGGTGACTGAGAGATGACCCCGGTCAACCAAGGAGCTGCCCGTGAGCACGCCCACCGATTCACCCTCCGTCGCGACCGACCGTGACCCGGTTCAGGAGGCCCGCGAACACCTCGAGCAGGCGCTGGCCGCGCTCGACCGTCTCCGCGAGGTCCTGCCCCCGTCGAGCAGCACGCCCCTGCCCGACACGGGAGGCGGTGAGTCTGCATGAGGACCGACACCGCTCTGCAGGCCGCCGATGCCGTCTTCATGGCCGAGCAGGCCGTGGGACGTGCCCGCCGGGTCGTCGACGAGCTGCACACCACGATCAACTCCGCGCTCCGGGTGCTCGATGATGCCGAGCTCGACTCGGCCAAGGCCCGGCTCAGCGACCGCCGTGACTACTACCTCGAGGCCGCCGGCGAGCACCTGAGCCGCCTGCAGCGGCGCTGCAGCGACAACGCCGAGCTGGCCGACGAGCTCACCGGACACCTGGAGAGGGCATCCCAGGCGATCGCGGACGCCCATGACCTCCTCCAGGACGCCGACACCTCCGATCCCGAGATCGCCAGTGAGGTCGCGCAGCTCAAGCCGCGCCTCGCCGTGGTGGGCGAGATGATCGACCTAGCCAAGCCGATGGCGCGCCTGACCGCCCAGCACGTCGACAGCGCGCAGCTGGCGACACAGCAGGTGACTCCGCCGTCGCTGCTGGAGCCCGTCACCCTCGAGCGAAGCATCGCCACCGCCGGCAAGGAGCTCGGCCGCGCCGACGAGGACGTGCGCCTGCTCGAGAACGTCGTCGACCACGCCGCGGCCAACGCCCGGCAGTCGGCCGGGATCGCCAGCGACATCACCGACAACGCCCGCCGGCGGATGGCCGAACAGGGACGCGGCCAGGTGCCCCGCCAGGCGTCGCCAGTCGTCGGGTCCCCGGCACGGTAGGCGGGAGGACGGTCATGGACCTCGATCAGGGCGGCCGCCAGCTGGCTGGCCTCATCCTCGATGCCGCCGGCCGCGGGCAGCATGACCAGGTCGCCGACCTGGTCGCGCCGCTGGACGCCGACCAGCTCCGGTTACTGGTGGCCGTCCTCGCCGTCCAGGTCGACCAGACCCTGCCGTCGGCGCCGGCAACCGGCCCGGCAGCGGTGTGCGAGCTGGCCATCAACGCCGCCGCGCCGATGTTCGGCACCACCCCGGAGGCGATCCTGAGCGCTGAGCGCAGCCGTCCGGTCAGCGACGCGCGCGCCGTGGCCATGACCGCCGCCCGCGAGGTAGGCCTGTCCCTGCCGGCGATCGCTGAGCACTTCAACAAGGACCACGGCTCTGTGATCCACGCCGTGCGCCGCACCGCCGATCGTCCCCGGTTGGCCGACGCCGCGGCCCGGGTCACCGAGCACGTCAACGACCGCTACACCGCCCGACTCCCCCGCCCCGAGGCTACCGTCGTCAGCCTCCACCAGGACCAGCCCGCGTCGGCCTTCGAGCCCGATGGCCCGGTCGAGCATGCCGTCGTGGCGGCCGCCGAGGCCTTCGGCACCACACCCGAGGTCCTCCTGGGCGCCGATCGGACCCGGACGGCCGCCGACGCCCGAGCAGTGGCCATGACCGCGGCCCGCATCCACGGGCACAGCCTGCCGACGATCGCGCGGCACTTCGAGCGCGACCACACGACCGTGCTCCACGCCACCCGGCGGATCGAGAAGACCCCGCCGCTGCGCGACCTCGCCGCGAAGATCGCCGCCGAGCTCCCCGAGGAGCCGGCCGGTGCCAGCACCCGCCCGGCCGACGTCGACGAGCAGATCCCCGAGCCCGGCCACCGCTCCCCCGGCGCCCGGGCCCAGGAGCGCGCGGTTCCCGTCGCCGGCGAGCGCCCGCAGCTGAGGGTCGCCCGGTGAAGGCCCTCATCGGCCTGGCCGCCGCTGCCATCGCCGCGCTGACCGCCGGCGGCATCACCGCAGCCCTCCCCGGCACCCCCACGGGCCCCGACCCAGCCGAGGGCAAGGCCACCCAGGTCAGGGTGACGGCCGTCGTCGACGGAGACACCCTGCGCGTCGAGGACCTGGCCGGTCGCCCGCTCGGCCGAGTCCGCCTGCTCGGCATCGACGCCCCCGAAGTCGCCCACCCGCCGGCGCCGGCGGAGTGCTACGCCGACCAGGCAACCGGCCTGCTCGAGGACCTCGCGCCGGTCGGCAGCACCGTCCAGCTCGTCGCCGACAGCGGACAGCCTGACCGCGACCGATACGACCGTCTGCTGCGCTACGTCGACCACGACGACGTCGACGTAGCCCACGAGCTCCTGGCCCGGGGCACCGCACGCCGCTACGAGGCCGCCCAGGACCTCGCCCGGGAAGACTCCTACTCCGCGGCCGCCGACGACGCCCAGGAGGCCGACCGCGGCCTGTGGGGCACCTGCTGAGGGCGGGCCCGGCATGGACGAGCAGCTGATGACGGCCGCCAAGACACTGGCCCGCTGGTGCTACGGCCGCGGCGTCGACGAACGGATCCTCACCTGCGGTGACCAGCTGCTCAAGAAGGCCGTCGAGCAGGCGATCGGCCGACCTGCGCCGCCGCACCTCGAACACGCGCTGTGGCATCAGACCGCCATGCTGCTGCGCCAGCGGCGCGACTGGGACCGCGACCACCAGGTCACTCCCCCGCCGGCCGCGGCGTGCCTTCCCTGCGCCGTGGCGGCCGAGCAGTGCCCCACCCACGCCGGTCGACGCTGTCGCGCCTGCGGTGGCCAGCTGCACCGCATCGTCGTTGACGAGGGCTACGACACCCATCCGTGCTGCGACCGCCCGGGCGCGTCCGGCTCGCACACCGTCCTCGAGCACGCGGCGCAGCTGCTGGGCGCCACGCTGCTGGCCCAGCCTGCCTGAGCCCTCTGGGCGACACGCCTCCAAGGAGTTCGGCCGCGGTGATCGCCCGGACCCTCGCCCCGCACATAGGTGACCAGGAGGACCGGCGCAGCCGGTGCCGGTCCACGGGATCCATGGGAGTTCAGATGAGTGACGCCGCTCGCGAGGAAGCCGCGCTCGAGGAAGAGGCACGACAGCGCGCCGAGGAGATCAGGGCCAGCGAGGAGGCAGCCGCCCAGGCCGCGGCCGCCGACACCGGCCCTTCCCCCGACGCCGAGATCGCGCAGGTTCACCGGTCCGGCCGCCAGCACGACCACACCGACACCGCCGCCTACCAGCGGCCCCAGCTCGGCCGCCGCCGCGGCCCGCGCCGGTAGGAGGCCGCGATGGCGACCGCACTCGCGCCGACCACCGGACCCTCGACCGTCCGCTGGGTCGACTGCTCGCACAAACTGGGTTCGCTGCCGTGCATGAACCACAAGCCGCACGAGGGCGACGGCCGCGGCTGCGTGCATCACTCCACGTCGGGCTTCGCCGACGACGAGTAGCCCACGTCGGTCCGCCGCGAGACCCGCCAGCGAACAGCCTCAGCCGTGCACCAGGTGCAGCCGCGGCCGCTGAGGCTGCTCGACGGCCGCCTCCAGCTGCTGCATCCGCTCGAGCGTCATCGGGTGCCCGAAGCGCCGCAGCAGGCCCGCCAGCACGGGACCGAGACCGCGCGCGTGCACGAACCGGTCGGCCTCGGCCTCGACGCGGAGCTCGATCCGCCGGCCTGCTGCCGGCACCAGGTAGGTCAACGCGACGACCGCGCCGCCGAGAAGCCCAGGCGCGGCACGGCCCTCGGCGACCGACTGCACCACGCAGATGACCCCCACGACGCCCCGCAGCGTCCAGGCCAGCCGCATGAACGGAAGCCAGGCGAACGCCCGGCCCACGCCGCGGAACGTCGCCACGACCACCCGCCACGGCGTCGTCGCCGCGAGCACCGCCAGTTCCAGCCTCGGCCGGAGCGCCTGATGTCGGCCGACAGCATGAGCCACCGCGGCGGCCGCCTCCGCGCCAGTCACGCCACCGCGGTACGTCGCTTCGACCAGCCCAGGGCTGACCACCACGGTGCGCCGGCCGATCGCCACCGCGACCGGGGTGCTCGGCCGCTGTATACGGCGTACGAACAACGCCCCGACGTCGACGCCGCGGCCGCCCAGCTCGGCCAGCACCGGTGCCAGCACGCCGTACTCGGCCTCGGTCGCCGGACGCGACCTGGTCAGCGCGGCGATCGCCGGCTCCTGCAGCTGCCCGAGCGCGAGCGCGACCAGCAGGCCGCCCGCAGCCATGAACACCACCAGCCCAAGCGCCGGCGGGAGCAGGGCGCACACCACCACGGTGAGGACGAAGCTCACCAGCAGTGCCGGCCCAAGCGTCACCACCCTCAGCACGGTCATCGGGAACCTCATCTCGACCCTCCTCCATCTTCCAGCACTAGTGCGGATCTCTTGACTTTGCTCGCGGTGATCGTCCGACACCCGCCGGACGACATAGGCGAACGAGACCAGTTTGTGCCCAGGTGCCGACAGCACCCCGAGTTATCCACAGCCCGCCGCTCGGCGCAGCGGGCCGCGGCCGGGACGTGGGTTCATGGGCCAGACCGACCTCCAACCGAAAGGAACGCCCGTGGACACCCTCAACGCTGACGGCACCTGGGACCGCCTCGGCTCGATCGCCCAGCTGCTGCACCAGGCCGCTACCCAGGTGTGGACCGACGCCGACGCGGCCGCCGCCGACTCCCCGCTCCACGACCTGGGGCTGGGTGTCTACCTCGCGCACTCCCGGGCCAGCGCCCTGCTGCCCGACGACTACGAGCTGCCCGAGGACGTCGACCTGCTCGCCGACCTCGAGGAGCGCACCCCGCTGCAGCTGCTCACCGAGGCCGAGGAGCTGACCCGCCCACTGCCGCTGCACCAGCCGGATCTGGTCCACGGCTCGCAGCTGGTCGTCGACCTGTGCGACCTCATCCGGGAAGCCCGCGGCCTTGGCTACTGACCTGCGCCTGGCGTACGCGGACATCGACGAGGAACTCTTCGACGTCGACCAGATCCCGATGACCTCGCGCGACGTGCGCAGCGTCGGCGAGATGCTCTTCGACGTCGACTACCTGGCCCGCCAGTTGCTCATGGACGTCGGAGGCGACGACGCCGGCACGCTGCTGCGCAGTTGGCCGACGATGGTTGCGGCCGCGGAGGACCTGTGGGCCTCCCTGCCCGGCCGGCGACCTGGCGTCGACGAGCGCGACCGCCCTATCACCAGCCTCTCGGCGCAGGCCGCGACCATCGAGTCCAGCCTGTCCGGCCGGAGGGCCTGGCCGGGTCAGGGCCCGACGAACCCCCGCGTCGACCAGATGACCCAGACCCTCCTCAACGCCGCCGCCCTGGTCCGCCGCTACGGCGCCGAGATCCCGCACGAGCAGACCGAGTCCCACCGCGACCTCGAGGCGGCGCGGACCAGGATCATGCACGGCCTCTACCTGACCGCCCACGCTGTCAACGTCGCCCTGCACGACAACGGCCGCGACCGCGTCACTGACGCCCGCGAATCAGGCCGCCGCGTCCAGTTGGCCCAGCACCACTCCCCCTACGCGGTGGCACCCACCGGGGTCTGGGTCGACCGGATGTCCGCGTGCGAGAACACCGCCCGCAGCTACCTGACCGACCGGTTCCCCCACGCCCTCGTCGGCGAGGCCATCCGGCCTGTCGACGACCCGGGCCGACTGGCCCAGGCGCTGGCCAACTGGGACATCCAGTCCCACCGTGCCCTGGCCCGCGACCTCGCGCCGGCCAACATCCTGCTCATCACCCGCACTCAAGGACTCATCGCCGGCGCCAGCATGGTCCTCGTCGACGCGGCCGCGACCGCCGGCGTCCTCGAGCCCTCGGAGCGCCTGGTCCCCGCGATCGCCGAGGCAGGCCGCTCCTGGAGCAACCTGGCCAGCCGCTGGGGAGACCTCGCTCCCCCGGGCGCCCGCCTCGAGGAACCCCTGGCCCGCGCGGCCGCGGAAGTCCGAGCCGCCTATCGCCAGATCACCCACGACACCACCACGCTGGCGACACCAGAGGTCATCGCCACCCGGCCCGGACTCCCCCAGGCCACCGTGGCGACCCTCCGCGCGATCGAGGCCGGCTCCGAGCTCGCGCACGTCGTCGCCGAGAAGGCCGACACCCCCAACCTGACGGGGCCCGCGCGTGCTCTCTCCCGCCGAGCACACAACGACGTGGAGTCCGGACTGGCCAGCCCGCCGGCCGAGGGCGACATCGTGTGGGTCTCCCCCGCCGACATCCTCGCCAAGCGGATGGTCCCACTCCCCCCGCCCGTCGCAGAGACCCTGCGAGCCGCCAGTGACGCCACGATCGAGGCCACCAGCACGGCGTCCGCCGTCGCGACACTGCACCAACGCGAGACTGCGTCAGCAGGTTCGATGCCGGACCGGAACCGCGACCGGATGCCCGAGGACAGGCCCGTCGAGCTCGGCCGGTCAGCCCTCGGCCCGCGCCGGTGATTCCACCGGATGGCGACCCGACACCGGCTGCGGGGAAGGCATCCACGGCATTTCCGGAAATGCCACCGGCGTGTTGTCCTTTCCGGAAACGGTCGCTACGGCAGGATCGCATGCATGCAGACGACACGGGCACGGAAGGCCGGACGACCCCACAAGGGCGAGCGCCACGCATTCCTCGTGAAGCTGTCTCCGGACATGGTGGACAAGATTCATCTTCTCTCGCGGATCAACGAGCGGACCTATGTCGAAGTCGTCGAGGTCGTCGCCACCGATGCGCTAGCAGCGCGGCCCCGAGAAGAGCTCTTGGCTTCGCTGGCCGACTTCGTCGGTCACAAGGGCGAGCGTCGAGCGGTCAAGTTCCAGCTGCCGATGGCGCAGGCCGAGAAGATCTTCGACCTGGCACAGACCAACGCCCGCACCTACCAGGACGTGTTGGAGTTCCTCCTTGGCGACGGCCTGGAGGCCTACGACATGGTCGAGATGCTCGACTACATCGCACAGGGACAAGGGAGGCTCGACATCGCCGTCTAGCCGATTCGGGCAGGACCCGAAAAAGCTTGAAGGGCGACCGCGCCAACGGCCGCCCTTCGGAGAAGCAGAGACCCAACTCAGCTCTTTGCCGGAGATGACGTGATGGGTGCCAGACCTCGACAGGAGGGTGCTTCGTGCTCCCCACGGTAACACCGCGCGCCGACAACAAGTCGGATCTTGCACGCGAAACGGCCGCGCCAAAACGCGATCTCGCGTTCACCCACACCCTGCCGCCGGCCCCCCGCACGTTCACCAGGTGGGCTGCCTCCTCCACACATCGCGCGACGCAGTCGCGACCTGGGGTCCTAACCCGACAGTGCCACCGCGTTGCTCCAGCGATGGAGGGAGGTGGACGCCGCCGGCCGCGGAGTTGAGTCGCCCCAGAAATGACGAAAGGCCCTGCGCCAACAGGACCTGATCGTCTTCGTGAAGTCCGGGAACCAGCGCCAACTGGGATCGACCCGGGTTGCTCCGAGAGGAGGCTTTCCACTTGTTGCCGGTCACTGTACCGGCGTCGCGCCGCGATGCCGCACACCCTCATGCAGGCCGGCGTGTCGACCCGACGCTGCTGGCGCTCGACGAGCACCTGTTCAATCCCGACGCCTCGCAGTGGCTGCTGATCGATGCCGGCAACTCCGCCGTCCCCCGGACCGTCGTCCCGTCGCTCGCCGACGGGCTCGAGCTCATCGGGAAGGGCCGTGTTGCGGCCCTGGTCGGACACCTCCGCGACGGCGTGGGCGTGGTCGACGTCGACGTGCCCGGCGAGTTCGGGAACTTCCTCGCCGCCGAGATCACCGACTGGCTGACGCGACGTAGCTGCTGGGTTCTCCACCGCCCCTCGGGCGGCGCCAAGGGGCGCGCGCACGTCTTCTTCGCCCACCCAGACTTCCACTACGCGCCCACCGCTGGCCGGACGGGGCTTGCGGCTGAGGTCACCGACTTCCTCACGGCCCTCGCCGACGATGTAAAGGTCCCGCGCCGAGAACTCGATCTCCGCGACGCCGTCCGGCCGCTCTCCTCGCCCCACCGCCACGGCGCGTTCACCCGGCCGAAGGGCGATCTCCGCCAGGCGCTGCGCGGTCTCAAGCAGCTCATCCCGGCCCCGCCCGCCCCCTCACCGCTGCGGCCTCGGGCCAAGATCAAGTCACCCGCCTCGTCGGCCGACGCTGCCGGTGCGAGCCGGGTCGTCCCGTTGGCGCTGCAGCGGTGGAAGCGCCAGTTGCGAGGCGAATGGCGCCGGTACCTGTTGACCGGCCAGGTCCCGCCGGGAGTCTGGAGCGCTGGTGCGACCAGGTCCCGCGGAGCCGTCCAGGTCGACCGATCCCTCGTCGAAGCAGCCTGCACCAGGGAGATGGTCTGGGCGATCGGTGACCCCGAGACGGCATGGCGCCTGATTCGTGAGTCGCACCCCAGCGCGATGACCAAGGCCAAGCACCAGGGCTACTCGTGGTGGCTCGGTTACGTCTGGAACGACCTCGTCCGCTCGGCGAACCAGCTCACCACCAGCATCACCACCGAGAAGCCCCGCGAGGCCCCGACGACGCCGGCGGAGGTCCTTCAGGCGGTCGCCGTAGCCAGGCTCGAGCTGGACCGGCTGAAGTGGACGGTCCCCTCCCGCCGCCGGGCCGCCCTCCTGCTGGTTGGCCACCAGCTGCTCGACCGCGTCCAGCGCACCGGGAACCTCCGCGTCCCCTGCCCGGAGCGAGACCTACTCCTCGACACCGGCCTAGGCGACCGCAAGACCATCCGAGCGGCCCTGGCGTGGCTCAACGGGCGCCTCGGGACGCTCCACACCGACTGCCTGTCCCTGACCGAGCGGGACTCCACGAGCTATGAGTTCGAAATCAACGACGCCAGTGGCGGTGAGGGGCGGCAAATCCCCCCACCTGTGTTTGACCCACCCCCGCCGGTGCGCGGCCTCTGGGCCACCCTCCCCCGCTCCAGCCACAGCCTCTGGCGCACACTGCTGTCCTCCCGAGAGCCCCTGGAGCTCCCAGAGTTGGTAGTGCAGGCAGGGCTGACAGAGACACCTGCCGATGACCCCTCGAAGTCACAGAAGGCCACCGCGAAGACGGCGTTGGTGGCGCTGAGCAAGGCCGGGATGGCTCGCGTGGACGAGAACGGGCGTTGGGAAGCAGCCACCAGGCCCCGATCCGTCCAGGTTGAGCAGGACGCGAGTGAGGCGTACGGCCGGCAGCTCGCAGCCGTCGAAGCGGAACGCGCGGCCTACCGAGCCGGCGTGACGTCGAGCTGGACCGCGGGACGTGCCCGGGCCATCAAGGCTCAGCGTGCGAAGGAGAAGGCCTGGTGGGACAACCTCTCCCCCGCGGCACGTGCTGAGCGGGCGGCGGCGAAGCGGCTCGAGTTCGACCAGATGTCGATCAGCCAACAGGAGGCACTCAAAGCCCGTCTCGCAGAACGACGCGGCCGCGCGGGCATCGAGGAGTCGCTGGCCTATCAGACGTGGGTACGGAGCCTTCCTGCCGACGAGTACCTCGCGCGGAGTCTGGAACGAAAGCACCGCTTCCGCGGCCTCTCCCCCGCCGAGCGCGGCGCATCGATCGCGGCATGGAACCGGCACCGAGTGCGCTTCGGCCTCACGTCGCAGCGCGAGAAGGCTGTGTCGGGTGGCCCGCGGACGGCATTGATGGAGCAGGCGGCGCTGCTCCCCGACGGCCCTGCCGCCCGGGACTCGGCGTTCCTGGAGCGGCAGGGCGACCTGCTTGGCGAGCTGGGCCAGGGTCAGCCGGCGGCGAGCTAAGGGGCGCTCCGCGTCCCGGGTGCCACTCCCCCGGGCCATGGCCGACGGACAGACGGCTTCGCGTTGGCTGCTGATCTGAGGGCCGATCGGCAGCCAGACCATGTCCGGGTGCCTTCGCGGTGCCGAACGCCCGAGAGAAGGCCGTTGGAGACCGTCCTGCGCTCCTTTCGTTGCGTCCGACGCCCCCGCCGTGCGCCCGGACCTGCCCAGAGTCCCGCGACTGGCGGACACATAGCGGGACACATACGCCGCCCGCTACGCGACCGCATAACGGGTCAGGATAACGGGGCGCCTAGCGCAAAGCGGTAGCGGCCAAAGTAGCGGGACCAGTAGGGGAGCAAGTGACGGAGGCTCGTAGCGGGAGCACTAGCGGCACACATGACGAACCGCACTAACGCGCCACCTAGCGCGGCGCGTACGAGGGCCGGTACGCAACACATACGGCGTGTCGTAACGCCGCCGCTAACGCCGCTCGTAGGAGAATCGCCCCATGACCGATCTGTCGCGCGTGATCACCTTCGCCACCGGCAAAGGCGGAACCGGGAAGACCAGCTGCGCTGCCAACGTCGCAGGCCTTGCCGCACAGGCCGGATGGCGGACCCTGCTGATCGACCTCGACTCCCAAGCCAACCTCGGGCACGACCTCGGCTTCTCCGAGAACGAGGGCGCCGACAACGGCGCTCACCTCGTGAACACGCTCCTCACAGGCGGGACGCTCAATCCCGTCCTCCAGGGGGTACGCCCCAACTTGGACGTCATCCCCGGCGGAAGCAAGCTCGACGACCTTGAGGACCTCGTGCTCGGGCGACAGCGTCGAGGGGAGGACGGCCGCACACTCCTGCGCGACGCCCTGGCCGGCATCACCCAGGACTATGACCTCGTCATCATCGACACCCCGCCGTCCCGACGCTCAGCCCTGGTGCTGCTCGCACTCGCTGCCGCGCGATGGATCGTGATCCCGACCAAGTCAGACCGCTCCAGCATCGAGGGCCTCCGAGTCCTGGCCGAGCAGGTCGTCACCATCCGCGAGGTGAACCCTGAAATCGACGTCCTGGGTGCAGTCCTCTTCGGTATGGGCGCATCAGCCACCGCCCGCCGCCGGTTCGCCCGTGAGGACGTCCGAGACGTCCTCGGGGACGGCTCTCTGCTCTTCGACTCCGTCATTCGGCACGCCGAGGCCGCAGCCGACGACGCTCGGGAGAAGGGGCGGCTGATCCATGAGCTCGCCGAAGTCGTCCACAACGCGGAGCCCTACTGGAAGGCACTGAAGGAGGGCCGCCGACCGGAACGGATCGCCGGATCCGCGCCGGCGCTGGCGGAGGACTACGTGCTGCTGGCCGATGAACTCCTCCGACGCATCGGAAACGCCGAAGAGGCCGCGGCCGCTAGGACCGAAGAGGCGGCGACAGCGTGAACGACCGTCCGAAGTTGGCACCGGCCCTCGGCCTAGTTCGTGACCGCATCGACGGCCCGCCGCCCCGCCGCCCCACGCCGGTCACCGAGGCGCCGGCGACAGCGCCCAGTGACGCCGCGCGTCCGGAGGCCGACCGCAGCGAGAAGGCTCCGGACGAGCCCAAGGCCAAGAGGGCCAGCCGCCCCAAAGCCAGCTCCGCCAGCACGGGAGGAATGAAGCGGACGACGATCAGCATCCCCCTGCGACTGGCCGCGCAGATGCGGGCGAGCCTGGAGACGGACCGGAAGGTCACCCAGGTCCAGTTCATCCTGAACGCGATCGAATCGAACGCGCATCGCCTGAAGGAACTAGTGGAAGCCGAGAAGCCCGCCCCCCGCACGAGCGGGGGACTCTTCCCTGACCGAAGCGCAGCGCGCTCGCAGGTCGAGGAGCGCACCACGATCAACTTCGACACCACCGAGGCCAACCTCAAGGTCATCGACGCCCTTGTCGACAAGACCGAAGCCGACAGCCGCAGCCAACTCATTCGCGCCGCCCTCCGCGCCGCCCTGGCTGACTGACCTTCGCGCCCGACGAACAACGCTAGTGTTCGTCGGCGATGGTTTCCGGTATCGACCCCTCAGCGCTGCGGGCTGCCCGCGAGAACGCGGGCCTGACTCAGCACGAGCTGGCGCGACTCGTCGGCGCGGCCGGGGGAGAGCGCGTCTCGCGGTGGGAGCTGGGCACGTCGGTGCCCCGGCCCGACTTCCTGGTCAAGCTCGCGCGGGCCCTGGACATCCCCACGTTGCGGCTGATCCACCTCGACGGCGTTATCCCCGACCTGCGGGCACTCCGACTCAAGGCCGGCCTGACCGTGTCCGAGCTGGCCGCGCGGACGAACATGGCCGTGAAGACCTACTACTCCTGGGAGGTCGGGCGCTGGACCCGCCTCCCACCGCCGCCGGTCATCGAGGCTCTCGCGGAGGTCTTCGGCGAGCCGGCCGACGTCGTCGCCGCCGCCTTCAACGAGGCGCAACGGCTCCGCCGGCGCCGGCGCAACCCCGAAGCCGGCGACTGAGTAGCAAAACGGAGGTTCAGCCCTAGGTGACGCAGGGCACAATCGTCGCTCAGGGAGACCGAATGCGTGGTCCCATGGGGCCCAGGCCGTTCGGCGCGTAGACGCTCAGTTCCATCGGGGGAGTGAGCCGCGACCACCCGTCAGAGGGATCGGGCGATGACATCTCGGAATCTGCCACCCGTGGACAACCCACTCAGCGAGACAACTGCACTAGTGTGGTGTTCGCAAGTTGGGTCATCGTGATCGCCCAGGCCCGTCTTGACACATAGGTGATCGAGAGACGAGAGGACTCGGAACTGATGTCGCTGGACACCGCACAGACCACCGCGGGGGGACCGCCCCCGCCGCCGAAGGCCCAGACGCCGCCTGCGCCCGTCGCGACCGCGCGGGTCAAGGCACGACGCCGGCCGTGGGTGTTCGCCCTGATGGCCGCCCTGGTCGCGGCCGGCGCCCTGGGCACCGCGTTCGCCTTCACCTCGGTCAACGACACCCAGGAGGTCCTCGTCGTCAGCAACGACATCAAGCGCGGCGAGATCATCGAGGCCGGTGACCTCGCCGTCGTGCGGGTCAGCGTCGACCCGGCGCTGACTCCGGTCCCGGGCAGCCAGAAGGCCGAGCTCGAGGGAAGCCGCGCCGCGGTCGACCTGTGGGCCGGCACGCTGCTCAGCGAGCAGGCCGTCACCGACAACCTGGTGCCGGGGGAGGGGGAGTCCCTGGTGGGCATCAGCCTCACGCCCGGCCAGATGCCCTCGGAGCCGCTCTATAGCGGCGACGCCGTCCGGATCGTCACCACGCCCGGTGATCAGGGCGAGGTCACCGACAAGGACCCGGTCACCGTCGAGGCAGTCGTCGTTGGTGTTAGCCGGGTCGAGGAGACAGGGGAGACCGTCGTCGACGTCTCGGTGCCCGAGTCCGATGCCGCCGACCTGGCTGCCCGTGCCGCCACCGGGCGAGTCGCGCTCGTCCTGGACGCCCGGGAGCGCTGAGGCATGGCGCTGATCGTCCTGGCCTCCGCGAGCGGTTCGCCCGGCGTCTCCACAACGGCGCTCGGGCTGACGCTCAACTGGCACCGACCGGTGCTCCTGGTCGACGCCGACCCGACCGGCTCCTCCTCGGTCTTCGCCGGCCTCTTCCACGGCACCCAGGAGCCGACCGGCGGGCTGATCAACCTCGCCCTCTCTCTGCGCGAGGGAACGCTGGCCGAGGCCCTGCCGCGCGAGACGCTGCTGCTGGACCCCGAGGCCCCGGCCGAGCGCTCGGCGTGGTTCCTGCCCGGCATCCGGGCCCACGAGCAGGCCCCCAGCCTGCTGCCCCTGTGGGAGCCGCTCACCGAGCAGCTGCGCGCCCTGGAGCGCAACGGCCAAGACGTCATCGTCGACGCCGGACGGCTCGGCCTCGCCGGCTGGCCCCAGCCACTCATCGCCGCCTCCGACCTCACCCTGCTCGTCACCCGCAGCTCGCTGCCGGCCCTGGCCGGCGCCACCAGCTGGGCCAAGACCCTGCGGGCACAGTTCGCCGGCGTCGGTGGCCTGTCGCGGCTCGGGGTGCTCCTCGTCGACGAGGAGCGACGCTGGCCCGCGATGCCCACCGGCGCCCGAGTCCGGCCCTACAGCGCCCGACACATCGCCAAGGCCCTGCAGCTCCCCGTCGTCGCCTCAGTGGAATGGGAGCCCGAGGTGGCCGAGGTCTACTCCCACGGCGCCCGCAAGCCCCGCAAGTTCGAGTCCTCCGGGCTGCTGCGCGGCTACCGGGCCAGCGCCGCGGCCATCCAGTCCATCCTCGGCGCCAACCAGGCCGCCCTCGCTCCCACGAACGGAGGCCACGCATGAGCACCAACGGACACCACCACGACCCCAACGGCCGCGACCCGCTGCGCGCCGACGAGTGGCTCGAGGCCCGTCACGCCGCGAACCGGGAGCAGACCTCGCCCTTCGCCCGCGGCCGCAGCACCAACGGCACCCCGCCGCCCCCGCCGCCGGTCGTCGAGGACCATGACCCGACCTCCCTGCCGATCTTCGCCGGCGCCTGGACCAGCGAGCAGGAGCTTCCGGGCCGTGCTCGCTCGGAGTTCAGCCTGCGCCCGCTCGTGGCGCCCGCACCGGAGGAGCACCACCACAACGTCCCCGGCGCGGACGGCCGGGTCGAGCTGGACTGGGAGCTGATCGCGCAGTACCGCGCCGAGATCTCCTCGCGACTGACCGCCCGGCTCGACAAGGAAGGTGGCCGGGTCACCGACGAGGACCGCGAGCAGATGGGCCTCGACGTCATCGAGGAGCTGATCAAGTCCGAGGCCGAGACGCTGGTCTCCACCGGCCGGCCCCCGTGGACCAAGGACCAGGAGAAGGCACTCAAGGCCGCCCTCCACGCCGCCCTGTTCGGTCTGGGCCGCCTGCAGCCCCTGGTCGAGCGCGAGGACGTCGAGAACATCATCGTCATCGCCCGCGGCCCGGTCTGCGCAGTGTGGCTGGAGCTGGTCGACGGCACCCTGGTCGAGGCCGACCCGATCGCCGACTCCGAGGACGAGCTGCGCGAATTCCTCGCCGACCTCGGCGCCCGGCAGAACCGCCCCTTCACCGAAGCCCGCCCGCACCTGGACCTCCGGCTGCCCGGGGGAGCGCGGCTCGCGGCCGGCTCCTGGGTGATGGCCTACACCTCGGTCGTGATCCGCCGCCACGGCATGCGCGAGGTCTCCATGGACGAGATGGTCTACGACCGCAAGGCCTGCACCGCGGTCCTGGCCGACTTCCTCGCCGCCTGCGTACGCGCCGGCAAGAGCATCGTCGTCTCCGGCGTCCAGGGCTCCGGCAAGACCACCTGGGTCCGCGCCTTGTGCTCGTGCATCCCGCCCTGGGAGATGATCGGCACCTTCGAGACCGAGTTCGAGCTGCACCTGCACGAGCTGGTCGACCGGCACAAGATCGTCCACGCCTGGGAGCACCGCCCCGGATCCGGCGAGGTCGGCATCGACGGCCGCCAGGCCGGTGAGTTCAGCCTCGAGGAGGCCATCCACCACTCCTTCCGGTTCAACCTCGCCCGCCAGATCGTCGGCGAGGTCCGCGGCCCGGAGGTCTGGAACATGCTCAAGGCCATGGAGTCCGGTCCGGGCTCGATCAGCACCACCCACGCCCGCAGTGCCGAGCACACCATCGAGAAGCTCGTCTCCTGCGCCATGGAGAAGGGCCCGCAGGTCACCCGCGAGCTGGCTATCAGCAAGCTCGCCGCAGCGATCGACATCGTGATGTACCTGCGCTCCGAGGTCGTCCCCAACGGCGACGGCACCTTCCGCAAGCAGCGCTGGGTCGAGGAGGTCCTGGTCGTCCAGCCGAGCATCGACGCCGCCCGCGGGTACGCCACCACCCCGATCTTCGCGCCCAACCAGCTCGGCCAGGCCGTCGCGACCGGGAAGCTCGACAACTTCCTCGCCCAGGAGCTGGCCCGCCACGGATTCGACCTCGAGGCGTACAAGGCCGAGTCCCAGGCCAACCCGGGGGTGGCCACCTCATGAGCCCAATGTCATCGGGGTTCCTGCCCGCCGTGTTCGGCGCCCTCATCGTCATCGGCCTGATCGGCATGGTCTACGCGATGATCCCGGCGCCGCCCAAGCCGCCGAAGCCGGCCCGGACCACCACCCCGTTCGGACGGCTCGGCAGCTGGTTCGTCCGGCTCGACCGTCGTACCCGGATGCTGATGATCGGCGGGGCCGTGGCCGGCCTCCTGGTCGCGCTGGTGACCGGCTGGGTGATCGCCATCGTCCTCGTCCCGGCCGCGATCGTCGGCATCCCGCTGCTGCTCACGCCCCCGCCGGCGGCCGCGAGCATCGAGAAGCTCGAGGCGCTCGAGGAGTGGACCCGGTCGCTGTCCGGCAAGCTGACCGCCGGGCAGTCGCTGCGCTCGGCGCTCATCAAGTCGCTGCAGTCGACACCGGAGCCGATCGAACGCGAGGTCGGGCTGATGGTCTCGCGGCTGTGGAACAACACCTCCTCCACCGAGGACGTCCTGCGCGCGTTCGCCGAGGACCTCAACGACTCCACCGGCGACGTTGTGGCCAGCCAGCTGATCCTGGCCGCCAGCGGCCGCGGACAGGCCGGACTGTCGAAAGCACTGGATGCCCTCGCCGAGACCGTCGCGGCCGACGTCCGCGCCCGCCGCCAGATCGCCGCCGACCAGGCCAAGCCCCGCACCACCGCCCGCACCGTCACCGTCATCACCCTCGGCGTGCTCGGCATCCTCGCCTTCACCGGCGACTACATCGAGCCCTACGGCACTCCGCTGGGTCAGGTGGTCCTCGCCGTTCTGCTCACCGCGTACGTGGCCACCCTGCTCTGGATGCGACGGATGGCCGTTGCCAAGCCGCTCCCGCGGTTCCTCGACCTCCAGGCCCGCAACGCCCACCGCGCCGCCCAGCGCACAGCACCGGGCGAGAAGGAAGGAGCACTGGCATGACCGGCCTGCAGCTCGCGCTCGCCAGCGGCACCCTCCTCGGTCTGGCTCTCGCCCTGCTCGTGTGGCGCCTCGCGCCCTCCGACCCCGACCTGGTCGACGCGCTGGACCGGCTCTCGCCCGACCGCGTCGTGCCCCGCCGCGGCACCCCAGGCGTCGACGAGGCCGGCACCGACACCGGCTCGGCCGTCGATCGGATCGGCCTGTGGGCGATGAAGAACCTGCCCGGCGGCGCGTGGGCACACACGCCCCGCAAGGACCTGGCCATCCTGCAGATCAGTGAGACCCGGTTCTACGGCGAGAAGGTCGTCTGGGCCCTGCTCGGCCTCGTCATGCCGCCGCTGCTGGCCACCTTCTTCTCGCTGATCGGCCTGCCGCTGCCGTTCGCGATCCCCACGCTCGGGTCGCTGGCCCTGGCTGCCCTGTTCTGGTTCATGCCCAACTACAACGCCACCGACGACGCCAAGAAGGCCCGCATCGAGTTCAACAGGGCCCTCGGCGCCTACATCGACATGGTCGCCACCGGCGTCCGCGACGGATCCAGCGGTCAGCAGGCGTTGCGCGCGGCCGCCGAGGTCGGCGACAAGTGGGTGTTCAAGCGCATCGAGAGCGAGCTGCGCCGCGCCCGCTACATGACCCGCGCACCATGGGACTCCCTGCACAGCCTGGCCGACGAGCTCGGCGTCCCCGAGCTCGACGACCTCGCCGACATCATGCAGCAGTCCGGCCAGGACGGAGCCCAGATCTACAACAACCTCCGGGCCCGCGCCGCGGCGCTTCGCTCGGCGATGCTCAGCGCCGAGCTCGGCAAGGCCAACGCCGCCTCCGAGCGCATGTACATCCCGGCCAGCCTGCTCGGCATCGTCTTCATGGCGATCCTCGTCACCCCCTCGATGCTCCGCTTCGCCACCTGACCGACCTAACACCGACCCCTCGCACCCCGGGTCACCCCAGACCGCAACCGAAACCAAACCAGGAAGGAAGAACCCCGATGTTGAAGCTCTTCATCGCCCTCCAGATGGCGGCCATGACCGTGCTCGCATCCCTCGAGGACCGCGCGACCAGGCAGCGCGACGAGCGCGGCTCGGTCACCATTCAGGAAGTGCTCTGGGCGGTGGCAGCCATCGCGATCGTGGCCATCGTCGTCGCAGCCATCAAGGCCTTCGTGACCAGCGAGTCCGGCAAGATCAAGTAGGCAGGACCGAGTTCCGTCATGTTCGCCAGCTCTCAGCGCCGCAGCCGGGACGAGCGCGGGTCAGTGACTATCCAGATGGTCTTCTTGATGCCCGCGCTGTTCCTGCTGATGTTCCTCGGCCTCCAGGGAGCCCTGTACTACCACGCGAAGCAGGTAGCGCTCGCGGCCGCGCAAGAGGGCGCCCGCGAGGCAGGCAGCGAGACCGGAACCCGCGAGTCCGGTGTCGCCACGGCGAACACCTTCCTCGACGACGCAGGCGGATCCGACGTGATGACCTCCACCAGCGTCTCCGGATCACGGACCACGACAACGGCAACGATCATCGTCACCGGCAAGTCGCTGAGCGTGATCCCTGGCTGGCAGGTGACCGTCAGGCAGAGCGCCAGCGTCCCGGTCGAGAGGCTGACCGAATGACCTGGCGAGTTCATGATTCCCGACGGCGCCGGGACGAGCGCGGATCCGTGGCCATCGAGGCCGCGATCGGCGTCCCGGCCTTCGGCCTGTTCATCGCGATGATCATCCTCGGCGGACGCGTCGAGATCGCCAAGCAGTCGGTGGAGGCCGCCGCCTACGAGGCAGCTCGAGCAGCGTCCATCGAGCGGACCCAGAGCGAGGCGATCAGCTCCGGCAAGTCCGCGGCCAACAGCAGCCTGAACGACCAGGGCCTGCAGTGCGCGACCACCAACGTGACGGTCAACGCCGCGGCGTTCAACGCCCCGCTGGGCACCACCGCCCAGGTGACCGCCACGGTGACCTGCAAGGTCGACATCGCCGACCTTGCCATCCCCGGTCTGCCCGGCACCAGGACGATCACCGCGACCGCCAGCAGCCCCGTCGACGCCTACCGGGAGCGCCGATGATCAGCCACCTGCGCCGCCTCGGAACGCGACGTGCGCGCGATGAGCGCGGCTCCATCAGCGTCTGGTTCGCCACCGCGTCCTTCGCGATGATCATCCTCGTCGGGATGGCCGTCGACCTCGGCGGCAAGGTCCACACCCAGCAGCAGGCCCGCAGCGCCGCAGCCCAGGCCGCCCGCACCGGCGCCCAGGAGGTCCAGGGCTCCACGGCAGTGCGCGGCGAGGACCTCCGGGTCGACATCAACGCCGCCAAGGCCGCCGCCCAGGACTACCTCCACGCCGCCGGCGTGGAAGGGACCGCGCGCGTCGTCAACGGCGACACCCTGATCGTCACCACCACCGACACCTACACCAGCAAGTTCCTCGGGATCATCGGCCTGGACTCCATGCAGGTCACCGGGGAGGCGTCCGCGCGGCTCATCCGCGCCGAAGGAGGCATCGAACGATGACCACGCCCCACCCCACCATCGGCCAGCGACTCACCGGCCTCGCCGCCTCGCTCGCCGTGCTGGGCATCGTCCTCGGCCTGCCCGCCCTCTTCCTCGCGATCGGCGCCAGCCCGATCCCCGAGCAGATGCCCACCCTGGACAGCGTCAAGAACGCGCTCCTGGCGCCCGACGACGGCACACTCGTCCTCGGCCTGTTCAAGGTGATCGGCTGGGTCGCGTGGGCCTTCATGGCTCTCAGCCTCGTCGTGGAGGCCATCGCAGCGCTCCGCAAGGTCCAGGCACCCCAGCTGCCGGGCCTCCGTCTCCCACAGGCCGGCGCCCGCAACCTGATCGGCCTGGCCGCCCTGCTGTTCATCGCCGCCCCCATCGCCGCGCAGGCAACCACGATCAGCTCGGCGGCCGCGGCCCCGGCGACGGTGGGGCACGTCACCGCCGGCGCCGACCACGCTGGTGCGCAGCAGGCACCCGCCCGCCAGGACGTCAAGGCCGAGACGACGCAAGAGCGCCAGGGCCCCAAGACCGTCGACCACGCCGTGAAGCCGGGGGAGAGCCTCTGGTCGATCGCCGAGGACCACTTCGGCGACGGAGCCCGCTACAAGGAGATCGCCGAGCTCAACCGCGACCTGCTCGGCAACCAGCCCAGCTTCCTCGAGCCCGGATGGGTGCTCAAGCTGCCGGCGCCCGCCGACGCAGCACCGGCTCACGGCTACACCGTGCAGCCAAACGACACCCTCAGCGACATCGCGCACGACAAGCTCGGAGACGCCGACCGGTGGCCGGAGATCTACAAGGCCTCCACGTCCATCACCCAGCCCGGCGGAGTCCACCTGACCGACCCCGACGTGATCGACGTGGGCTGGAAGCTCAACATCCCCGGCGCCGAGACGCCGGCCGACGACCGACAGCACCCGCCGCAGCCGCGCGAGGACAAGCCGCAGACCCCCGCGGAGCCCAAGGACGAGCAGCCGCCGGTCGACCCGCCGGCCGAGGAAACCCCGCCGGCCGCCGAACAGACCCCGGCGCCGGAGACCGCCGCACCCGAGGTCCCGCAGGCCGAGGAGCCGGCGGCGCCGGCCGCCGACGTCGACCAGGTCGACGACACCGACGACTCGATCCTCGAGGCACCCTGGGTCCTCGCCGGTCTCACCGGCGGGGGCGTCCTGCTCTCCGGAGCCCTCCTCATGGCCCTGCGGTCGCGCCGGCGCTCCGCCTTCCGGAACCGGCCGCCCGGACGCGCTATCGCCGCCCCGCCGCCCGAGCTCGCGCCGGTGGAGATGACCCTGAACGCGACCGGCACAGCCGCGGCCGCCACCGTGGAGTTCGCCGACGAGGCCCTGCGCCGTCTCGCGGCCGCGGTCGGAGCCCAGGGCACCACGATGCCGCCGCTCGCCGCGGTGGAGCTCGCGCACGGCAAGCTGACGCTGCACCTCAGCGCTCCGGCCGCCGTACCCGCTCCCTGGGTGGGCAGCCCCGACCAGACCCACTGGCACGTCACCACCGACACCGCGTTCGAGGTCCTCGGCCCCGACACCGGCAACGTCGAACCGCCCTACCCGCTGCTGGCCACCATCGGCATGAGCGACACCGGCGAGACCTGGCTGCTGAACTGCGAGGAGCTCTCCACGCTGACCATCAGCGGCGACCCCACCTACGGCCGCGACTTCGCCCGCCACCTCGCCGCCCAGCTGGCCGTCAACCCGTGGTCGCGTCGCGTCCAGGTCGACTGCATCGGCGTGGCCGAAGAGACCGTCGTCATGGACGAGCGGATCACCTACTACCCGACCGGCGCGGCCGGGACGCCCGCAACCGCGGAGATCCTCGCCGCGGCGGTGACCACAGTCGACCGTGCGAAGCGACACGACACCGACGTGTCCACGGCCCGCACCGGCAGCGTCGACGACGACACCTGGCCCGCACGGATGCTGCTGCTGGACGCCGCGGCCGGGGACCCCGCCGACCTCGAGCAGCTGCTCCAACTGGTCAACGACCACGTCGGTCAGTCCGCGACCTCCATCGTGGTCGCCGGCGAGCGGCCCAACACTCCCGGTGCAGTGCTGCACATGACCAACACCGGCCGCGTCGTCCTCGAGCACGCCGGCCTCAACCTGATCGCGGTCGGGCTCACCAGCGACGAGGCCCGCGGCTGCGCCCTGGTCTATGCCCAGAGCGAGACCCCGGAGTACGTCGACACCCCGGTGGACGAGACCGCCACCGACGGCTGGGAGGCCTACACCGACTCCTCCGGAGCCCTGCGCCGCGAGTACACCCTGCCGCGCAACACCCCCGAGGACGCCGTCGACGAGCCGATGTCCTCCCTGCTCGAGGGGGAGGACGAGGAGTACATCCGCGAGAGCGCCATCGTGCAGGAGGACCTCGAGGCCCTGGCCCCCAAGGTCCCCGCCCACGTCCGCGCCGAGGTCGAGGAGAAGGACCCCACCCTCGACCAGGACATTGCCGACTGGTTCTCTACCGACTGCGACCGTCCGCGGCTCACCCTGCTCGGCCCGGTCACCGCGCGCACCCACGGCAAGGCGCTGGCCAAGCGCAAGCCGTACTTCACCGAGCTGCTGGCCTTCCTCGCCCTGCACCGCAAGCACGGCGCCACCCGCGAGCAGATCCGCGAGGCGTTCTCGATCTCCGACGGCAAGGTGCGCGACTACACCAACATCGTGCGCGACTGGCTCGGCACCAACCCCCGCACCGGCGAGGACCACCTGCCCTACGCGGACAAGGCACCGGCGGCCAAGGTCACCGGGGTCAACGTCTACCAGGTCGACGACGGCCTGCTCGTCGACCTCGACCTGTTCCTCCGGCTCCGCAAGCGCGGCCAGGCCCGCGGCGGCGCCGAAGGTGTCGCGGACCTGTGCACCGCGCTCGAGCTGGTCGGCGAGGCTCAGCCGTTCAGCCAGCTGCGCGAGGAAGGGTGGGCCTGGCTGGCCAACGAACCCGACCGCGTCGACCTCATGGCGGGCGGCTGGATCGCCGACGTCGCCCTCATCGTCGTCACCGAGGCCCTCGCCGCCGGCGACCTGGTCAAGGCCCGCTCCGCGGCGTACGTCGCCAACCGGGCCGACCCCGACGGTGAGAGCACCCGCCTGTGCCTGGCCCACGTCATGAAGGCCGAGGGCGACCAGCTCGAGGCCGACCGGATCCTGCGCGAGGAGATCTGCAACCGGTCCGACGACGGCGACGCGCCCATGGAGCTGTCGGAGCGCACGAAGACAATCATCCGTACGCACGGCTGGCTCGCGAGCTGACTCGGGGAAGGGAGCACCAGCACATGGCAACGTTCGACCAAGAGCTCACCGGCCGCTACGCCGCGGCCGGCGCCGACCACGCTGACCTCGACGCCCGCCGTATTGCCCGGGCCGTGTTCGTGCGCGACACCATCCGAACCCTCTACAACGCCGACAAGAAGTTCGGGTTCGACCCGGCCGACAACGGCTCGCTCGCCGAGCTCGTCGACGCCGCCGAAGAACACCTCGAGCACATCGCCAACGACGTCAACCAGCGATCCGTCATGGCCCCGCCCACCACAGGAGGAGACACCGCATGAGGAAGCACCACTCCGCACTCGGGGGAGTGGCCCTCGCCCTCGCCCTGGCTCTCACCGGCTGCGGCGGCGACGACACTGACCCTGAGGGCCAGGAGACCCCGAGCCAGTCCCCATCACCGACGACGCCCACCAGCTCGCCGACTCCGAAGACAGATGAGGAGAAGGCGGCCGCGCAGCTGACGCGATACCTGGAGGTGAGGGACCTGGCGCACCGTAAGCGGACGATCGACTTCAAGACCCTCAACCCGGTCGCGACGGGCGACGAGTTCCTCGAACTGCAGGAAACCGTGGTCGGCATGAAGAAGGCAGATGTCACCAAGACCGGCAGCTTCGTCCACACGCTCGGTGAGCCCCGAAACCGGGGCAACTCGATCGAGATCACCGACTGCGAGGACCGCTCTGGCGTGACGGTGAAGGTGAAGGGCAACGTGCGGAAGCCTGACTACACCGCTCCGGACGGCAACCCTCTTCGCAACCCTGTGCCGGTCAAGTACACCCTCATCAAGGACAAGGGCACGTGGAAGGTGTCCGAGTCAGATCTCCTGTGGGACGAGTCATGCTGAGACGATTTCTCGCTCTTCTGGCAATGCTTGGGGCGTCGCTCGTAGTCGCAGTTGCCGTGGCGCCCGCAGCAAACGCTGATGGTTGCGACGTCGACGAGGAGACCGGTGAGGTCGTCTGTGAAGACGAGGACGGCGGCGGCAATGGCGGTGACAACGGCAGTGGCAACATGGGTGGCTCGTCGACTTGCAATTACAACGGCCGCGAGATTCCGTGCACCGGCCCCGGAGGGTCGGTGTGGAGTAGCCTGCACGAGTGCTGGATCGGACCGTCTGCTGAGGAGCTGGGCGAGGATCTTGTTCCGCCGGATGGCCAGACGAAGGAAGACGGCGCCTGGCACGTCTGCTACTTCCCACCGCCCGGGTCGTCCTGGGAGTACACCTGGGTGCAGACCGGTGAAGTCGGCATCGACCCGGTAGTGCTCGCCCAGCGAGCGATTGCCTCGATGGACCTGGACCCCATCAAGATCGGTATTGTCCCCGAGTCTGGCCCAAACCGGGTCGGCCTCGTGGGGCTGCCGGTGTGGATGTGGGTCGACAGCCCCACCGACGACACGTTCGGCCCGATCACTGCATCGGCCAGCGAGGGGTCGGTGTCGGTCAGTGCCACCGCCAGCGTCTCCAGCATCGTGTGGGACATGGGGGACGGGACGAAGGTGAACTGCACCGGAAAGGGCACCCCGTACGCCGATCACTACGGCAAGCAGGACTCGCCGACCTGCGGGCACCGCTACGCGAAGATGTCGACGGGCCAGCCCGACGGCGCCTACCAGGTCACTGCCACGAGCCACTGGGTTGTCGAGTGGACCGGTGGCGGCCAGTCCGGAACCATCGAGTTCGACCTGACCACCGACCCGCTGCCGATCCGCATCGGCGAGGCACAGGTGCTGACCCAGTGACGGGCAAGGGCATGGAGAACGTCTGGGGTCGCCTCACCGAGGCTCCCGAGGGTGTGAGTTCGTCGCCGAGCCGCCGGTGGTCGTGATGGCGAGCTCGGCGACGACCACCCGGCCGAGTGGATCGCACGTATGGCCCGCGACGGGGAGGCGATCGTGGCCGCGGAGAAGCAGGGGCCGGGCGGCTTCTCGACCTTCGCTGAGTGGGGCACCACCTGGCACCTGAGCATCGTTCCGGTCGCGACCTACATGAGCCCACGCGGCGTCGGCGTCACCCCCTAGCTCCGCGTCAGAAACAGGTCCCCGTCCTCGAGTAAGGACGGGGACCGCTTTCTCGTTTCTCCGGCGGGATCGCGGCCGGACGGCTCGGGCGATAGCCGGCCCGATGGGGTGCCCGATGCAAGGGGAGAGCCCCAGGCGTCTCGGGTCACCTGGGGCTCTGGCGCCAAGTACAGCACGCCCCGTCGCGGGGCCGCAGAAGAACCGGAAACTTCGCCGCGGCGCCCGCCGGGGGCCGCTCACCTGGCCGATCGCGGCCGCGACAGTGCCCGGCAGGTGCAGCCCGACCGGGCACTTCGTCGGTGTCGAGATGCAGGGAAGATTGACGACGCGCCCGCTGTTAAGACGGGGCTTCGGGTAGCGGGCGTGTAACGATCCGGTAGCACGTGCGCGGGGAGGC
>NZ_NHTS01000008.1:0-104011 GCF_018831735.1 Pimelobacter sp. 30-1 | reverse complement strand
ACCGCGCCGGCGTCCTCGGCGATCTTGGCCTGCTCGGGGGTGACCACGTCCATGATCACACCCCCCTTGAGCATCTCGGCCATGCCGCGCTTGACCCGGGTGGTGCCGTGCTCCTGCTGCTCGCTCATGGCCCTGAGTCTAGGGCCTCCCGAACGGTGTTCAGGAATCGGTCTCGCCCTCGGGGGACGCCGCCGCGGCGGCATCGAGGGCGAGCGCCTGCCGGCGTACCTTCAGGACCCGGAAGATCACCGTGTACGTGCTGGCCGCGGCGAGCGCCCAGAGCGTGACGTGCATGAGGATCGGCAGGTCCAGGAGCGCCCCCAGACCGGTCATCACGAGGA
The DNA here is from genome assembly GCF_018831735.1 of Pimelobacter sp. 30-1. Classification (NCBI taxonomy): domain Bacteria; kingdom Bacillati; phylum Actinomycetota; class Actinomycetes; order Propionibacteriales; family Nocardioidaceae; genus Pimelobacter; species Pimelobacter sp. 30-1. The sequence continues at coordinate 103,670 of NZ_NHTS01000008.1, read as the reverse complement.
TCGAGACGAGGCGGTCGGCGCGCTCGGCGATGCCGCCCTTGGCGTCCATGCCGAGCGACTCGGCGCGGGCCCGGGCGTACGACGTGACCGAGCCCATCACCAGGCACCACAGGGTCACGCACAGGTAGAGGTAGCTGTCGCCCTGGTTCGCGCCGGTGCCGGCGAAGTAGAGGGCGAGACCGCCGAAGATCGCGCCGTCGCCGATCCGGTCGAGCGTGGAGTCCCAGAACGCGCCGAACTTGGAGACCCGGCCCATCTCGCGGGCCATCCGACCGTCGATCAGGTCGCTGAAGACGAAGGCGGTGATGAACAGGACGCCGATGAGGAGCTCACCGCGCGGGAAGAAGATCAGCGCGCCGGCGCTGACGCCGAGCGTGCCGACCAGCGTCACCGCGTCGGGGCTGATCCCCAGCCGGATGAACAGCCGCACGAACGGGTGCAGGATCGTGCCCGCCCAGAACTCCTTGAAGCGTTCCAACACGGGTCAGGAACCTACTCGATGGTCCCGACAGCGGCCCTATCGCCAGGCGGCGGCGAGGAGGTCACGGGTCTCGCCGAGCAGCTGGGGCAGCGTCTTGGTCCCGCCGATCACCGTCATGAAGTTGGCGTCGCCGGACCAGCGCGGCACGACGTGCTGGTGCAGGTGACCCGAGAGCGAGCCGCCGGCCGCTCCCCCGAGGTTGAGCCCGACGTTGAAGGCGTGGGGCTGGGAGACCTCGCGGATCGTGCGCAGCGCCGCCTTGGTCAGCGCGGTGACCTCGTCGGTCTCGGCGTCGTCGAGATCGAGGTAGTCGGCGACGTGGCGGTAGGGCAGCACCATCAGGTGCCCCGGGTTGTAGGGGTAGAGGTTGAGCACGACGTACGCCGTCTCGCCGCGCACCACGACCAGGTCGTCGTCGGTCGAGGTCGCGGGGTCCCGGGTGATCCGGCAGAACGGGCACGCCGGCCGGGGCTCGACGTGGGCGGGCCGGTCGGCCTCGCCCTCCTCACCGCGCACGTAGGCCATCCGGTGCGGCGTCCAGAGCCGCTCGAGGCCGTCGGGGGTGTTCACTCCTCACCTCCGGGCTGGAGCGCCTGGAGCAGGTCCGCGACGGGCAGGTCGGGCAGGTTGAGCCCGCGCGAGAGCGCCATGCCGTTGATCTGGAGCCAGATCGACTCGGCCAGGATGTTGATGCACGCCTCGATGCCGGGCTGGCGCAGGTCGCGCTCGAGCCAGCGCCGCACGGCCGCGAAGACCGCGCCGATCATGCCGAAGACCCACGGGTCGAGGGCGGCCTTGTCGTCCTCGCTCAGCTCGACGCCGAGCGCGGCGACGACGATCGCCATGATCCCCTCGATGCCCTCGGCGACCTGCTCGACGGCCTGGCCCAGCGGACTCGGGCCCCAGCCGGACAGGTCGCGCTCGGCGAACCAGTAGAGCGTCGGGTGCGCCTCGGCCCACCGCACGAAGCTGCCGACGATGCGGTGGATGATCTGGTCCGGCGTGCCGTCGTAGGACAGCGCGGGGAGCAGCTCGTTGCCGACGTTCTCGCAGATCTGGCGCTGCACGGCGCGGTCGAGGTCGGAGCGGTCCTCGAAGTGCCGGTAGATGACCGTGCGGCTCATGTTCGCCTCGTCGGCGACGGCCTGGACCTGGACGTCCTCGCCGGGCGCCTGGCTCTCCAGGACGGCGATCGCCGCGTCGATGATGACCTGGCGGCGCACCTGGTTGTGCTCCTGCCAGCGTCGGCGCCGTCCGTCGAGCACCTCGGGGGCGACGTCGTCCGAAGTCATTGGCAAACCCTCTCACGTCCTCCCGGCGACGCCGGGCTCAGGCGAAGCGGTGGAACCAGCGGCCGAGGTCGGCGGCGATCCCGTCACAGGTCACGTTCTGGTCGCGCTGCGCCTCGACCCACTGCCCCAGCACCGCGGGGCCGCCCTGGATCGACCAGTCGTCGCCGCAGCGGCGCAGGGCCTCGGCGCGCGAGGTCTGGCCGGCGGCCCGCCACTCGGGCACCCCGCCGAGGGTGAATTCCCCGACGACGGTGCGGTAGAGGTGGGGCGTGGAGTAGACGCCGATCCGGAAGCCCGCGTCGACGTAGCCGCGCGCGGCCCCCTCGATCACCGCGGCGTTGGCCGTGAGGTCGGTGCTCCACTCGAAGAGCGGCACCGGCTCGACGTCGATCCACACGATCGGGCTGACCAGGCCGACCTGGCCCATCGTGCCGACGTTGAAGCGGGCCTGCTGGTAGCCGACGTTGCGCAGCCGGCCGAGCTTGGTCGCCGCGTCGAAGGGTCCGTCGGCGCCGTACTCGTCGAGCTGGGCCTTGCTGGGATAGCTCGACACCGCGTAGACGGAGACGAGGACGTCGTTGTCCTTGACCCAGGCGACCTGGTCCTTCAGGCACGGGTTGGGCGTGAAGCCGGGGCCGTTGGTGAGCCCGAGGACGACGTACTGCGCGTCGGGCAGGGGCATCGGCAGTCCCTGGCCCTGCTTCTGGGGGATGCCCGTTCCCCGGGGGCACTGGGGCCAGCTCACGTCGCCGCCAAGGACGTTGCCGTCGCGCGGTGCGATGGTGCTGCCCGCGCCGCGCTCGGAGGCGAGGTCGCCGGCGCGCTCCTCGGCCATCTTGGCCAGGTCGCCGGCGTCGGTGCCCGGGTCGCCGGCGTCACCGCCGGGCAGCGCGCTGTCGGTGGTCTCGGCCACCGTGGGCGTGGGTGTCGGCGGGCGCGCGGGCGCCGCCGAGTCGTCCCCTCCGCCGCAGCCCGCCAGCACCGCCGTCGCGAGGACGGCGGCGCCGGCGAGCGCAGCGCGGCGCAAGGGGGTCACGCCCTAGACCTGCTCGTGGCTCGCCACGGCCGCCACGACGCGCTCGATCGCCTCGGCGATCGGGACGCCGTTGTCCTGGCGGCCATCGCGGTAGCGGAAGCTGACCGCGCCCTTGTCCACGTCCTCGCCACCGGCGATGAGCATGAACGGGATCTTCTGCAGCTGGGCGTTGCGGATCTTCTTCTGGAAGCGGTCGTCGGACTCGTCGACCTCGACCCGGATCCCCCGCGCCTTGAGCTGGTCGGTGATCTCGTAGAGGTAGTCGGTGAAGGTGTCCGCGACGGGGATCCCGACGACCTGCACCGGCGCGAGCCACGGAGGGAAGGCGCCGGCGTAGTGCTCGACGAGGACGCCGAGGAAGCGCTCGATCGAGCCGAACTTCGCCGAGTGGATCATCACCGGCTGCTGCTTGGAACCGTCGGGCGAGGTGTACTCCAGGCCGAAGCGCGCGGGCTGGTTGAAGTCGTACTGGACCGTGCCCATCTGCCAGGTGCGGCCGATGGCGTCCTTGGCCTGGACCGAGATCTTGGGGCCGTAGAACGCCGCGCCGCCCGGGTCGGGCACGAGGTCGAGCCCGGACTCGGTGGCGACCTGCTCGAGGACCGCGGTCGCGACCGCCCAGTCCTCGTCGCTGCCGACGAACTTGTCGGGCTTGGAGTCGTCGCGGGTCGAGAGCTCGAGGTAGAAGTCGTCGAGCCCGAAGTCGCGCAGCACGCTGAGCATGAAGTCCAGCAGGTGCTTGACCTCGGCCGGCGCCTGCTCGGGGGTGCAGTAGGAGTGCGAGTCGTCCTGGGCGAACCCGCGGACCCGGGTCAGGCCGTGGATGACGCCCGACTTCTCGTAGCGGTAGACGCTGCCGAACTCGAACAGGCGCAGCGGCAGCTCGCGGTAGGAGCGCCCGCGGCTGCTGAAGATCAGGTTGTGCATCGGGCAGTTCATCGCCTTGAGCTGGTAGTTCGCGCCCTCGAACTCCATCGGCGGGAACATCGTGTCGGCGTAGTACGGCAGGTGCCCCGAGGTGTGGAACACGCCGTCCTTGGTGATGTGCGGCGTACCGACGTAGGAGAAGCCCTCCTCGATGTGCCGGCGGCGGACGTAGTCCTCCATCTCGCGCTTGATCACGCCACCCTTGGGGTGGAAGACCGGCAGGCCCGAGCCGATCTCGTCGGGGAAGCTGAACAGGTCGAGCTCACGGCCCAGCTTGCGGTGGTCGCGGCGCTCGGCCTCCTCGAGCCGGTGCAGGTGCTCCTCGAGCGCCTCCTTGCTCGGCCAGGCGGTGCCGTAGATCCGCTGGAGCTGCTTGTTCTTCTCGTCGCCGCGCCAGTAGGCCGCGGCGCTGCGCATCAGCTTGAACGCCGGGATCCGCTTGGTGGTCGGCAGGTGCGGCCCGCGGCAGAGGTCCTTCCAGGCCACCTCGCCCTTGCGGTTGATGTTGTCGTAGATGGTCAGCTCGCCCGCGCCGACCTCGGCGCTCGCACCCTCGGCCGCGTCGGCGGCACTGCCCTTGAGGCCGATCAGCTCGAGCTTGTAGGGCTCGTCGGCCAGCTCGGCCTGCGCGTCCTCGTCGGTGGTGACCCGGCGCTCGAAGCGCTGGTTCTCCTTGATGATCTTGCGCATCGCGGACTCGAGCTTGACCAGGTCCTCGGGCACGAACGGGGTCTCGACGTCGAAGTCGTAGTAGAAGCCGTCCTGGATCGGCGGGCCGATGCCGAGCTTGGCGTCGGGGAAGACCTGCTGCACGGCCTGGGCGAGCACGTGCGCGGTCGAGTGGCGCAGGATGTCGAGCCCGTCGGGGCTGTCGATCGCGACCCCCTCGACCTCGTCACCGTCGGCGAGCTCGTAGGACAGGTCCTTGAGCTGGCCGCCGACGCGCGCGGCGATGACGTCGGCGTCGTCCCGGAACAGCTCCCAGGCCTTCGTGCCCGTGGTGACCGTCGAGTCCTGGCGCGCATCGGCAGACAGAACGGCGACCTTGATCTCGGACACGGAGGTGCTCCCTTGGGTGGGGTGGATGGGTACGGCCGGCCGGCCGCGTGTCGATCGTACCGAGCGGGCGACCGCCCGTGCGCGGGAGTAAGGGACCGGGCCGTCCGCGGCCGCCGGGATCGCTCAGGCCGCGTGGTACGGCTCGACCGACAGGAGCTCGATCGACCGGTTCACGCAGCCCGTCGTCGGGTGGGCGGCGTAGAGCGAGTGGGTCTCGTTGGGCGGGTAGATCCGCAGCCCGTCGACGGCCACCGGGTCGCAGTCGGCACGGGAGTAGTTCTCAGCCCGGGTCTCGCGCAGCACCTGCACGGCGGCCTCCCCCGGCTCGAGCGTCAGCGTCTCGACCTGGTCCTCGTCGACCCGCGTGGCGGGCGCGCCGATCTGGGTGCCGTCGCCGCCCCCCACGTAGGACACCCCGCCGAAGCCGCCCGTCGTGCAGGTCTGGTCGCTGCTGTTGGTCAGCACCACCTCGGTGTACTGCGAGCCGGCCGCTCCCCCGCCCTCGGCCGGGCGCACCAGCAGCGAGAGCTGGGCCGCCGTGCAGGCCTGGGGGCCGGCCGCCGACTCGCTCGCGCCGGCGCTCATCCGCTCGCTGCTGCCGCTGGCCGGGGTGCCGGAGCCGGGGGACGTCGTACCGCCTGCGGGGGTGGCGCCGTCCCCGCCGTCGTCGGTTCCGCAGGCGCTGACGACGAGGGCCAGGGTGCACGTCAGGCCCGCCAGCAGGGCGAGCCGGTAGGAGGACCTCATGTCTCACGACGGTAGCGCGTCCCCCGAGACGCCGTGCGGGTTCAGCCGTCCGCCGCGTAGGTACCGGGCGTGCTGCCGAACGTACGGCGGAAGACGTCGATGAACGCGCTCGCCGAGGACCAGCCGCACCGGTGCGCGACGGTGGTGACCGGGGTGCCCTCGGCGAGCAGCACGAGCGCGCGGTGCAGGCGCAGCTGGGTCCGCCACTGCGGGAACGTCATGCCCAGCTCGCTGCGGAAGAGCCGGGAGAGCGTGCGGTCGCTGGCGCCGACCGCGCGGCCGAGGCCCGCGAGCGTCCGGTCGTCGCCGGGGTCCGCCTGCAGGAGGTCGCAGACCGCGAGCAGCACCGGGTGCGCGGGCATCGGCAGGTGCAGGGGCTGCTGCGGCGAGACCCGGAGCTGGTCGAGGAGGACGGCGCGCAACCGCCGCCGCTCCGGGGTGTCGGCCTCGGCCTCCTGGGTGCAGGCCACGATCAGCTCGCGCAGCAGCGGCCCCACGCCGAGCACCGCGGGCGAGGTCAGGCCCAGCGGGTTGACCGTCGTCGGCAGGCCGAGGAAGTGCAGCTCGACGCGACCGTGGGCGCGGTGCGCGTGGACGGTGCCCGCGGGCACCCAGATCGCGCGGGTGGCGGGAGCGACCCAGGTGCCCCGGTCGGTGGTCACGGTGACGACGCCGCGGCCGGCGTACGCGATCTGGTGGTCGTCGTGCCGGTGCGCGTCGATCAGCCCGCCCGCCGCGAGCGAACGGGTCACGGTGGGGGCGATCGGGGTGTGGCGGATATCCGGCATCAGGTGGCAGAGTATCGGAAGCGGGCCACGCCCGGAGCGGCCGACGATGGAGCGTGAGATCCCCACGAACCATCGGCCTGCTCGCCCTCGGGCACGCGTGCGTCGACATCTACCAGGGCGCGGTCGCCGCGCTCGTCCCGTTCTTCATCGCCGAGCGCGACTACACCTACGCCGCGGCGTCGGGCATCGTGCTCGCCGCCTCACTGCTCTCCTCGATCGCGCAGCCGGTCTTCGGAGCCCTGACCGACCGGTGGGCCCTGCCCTGGCTCGTGCCGGTCAGCACCTTCGTCGGCGGCCTCGGCATCGCCCTCAGCGGCGTGAGCGGGTCGTACGCCCTCACGCTCGGGTTCGCGGCCGTGTCCGGCATCGGCGTGGCGGCGTACCACCCGGAGTCGGCGCGGCTGGCCCGGATCGCGAGTGCCGGCAGCCACCGCGCGATGGCGCTGTTCTCGACCGGCGGCAACATCGGCTTCGCCCTCGCGCCGCTGCTCGTCGCCGCCTTCGTGGCGACGGGCGGGCTGGCGCTGACGCCCTTCCTCGTGCTGCCCGCCCTGGCCGGCATCGCGGTGACGCTGCCCGTGCTCAGCACGCTGGCCCGGCGGCGCGCGGCCGGGAGCGAGGAGCACCTCCCCACCGGCCCGGACGACGTCGCCTCGTTCGTGCGCCTCTCCCTCGCCGTGGTCTTCCGCTCGATCGCCTTCGTCGGCCTCAGCACCTTCATCGCGCTGTACGCCGACCAGCGGATCGGCGGCGTCCCCGCAGCCGGCACCGTCGCCCTCTTCGTGCTCTACGCCGGCGGCATCGTCGGCTCCCTGGTCGGCGGCTCGCTGGCCCACCGCTGGGACCGGGTCACCGTGTCGCGGTGGTCCTACGGCCTCACCACGCTCGCGGTCGCCGGCGTCGTCGTGGTGCCGGGCCCACCGATGTACCTGTTCGTGGCGCTGACCTCGATCGGCCTCTACGTGCCGTTCTCGCTCCAGGTCACGCTCGGGCAGGACTACCTGCCCTCACGGGTCGGCACCGCCAGCGGCATCACGCTCGGCCTGACCGTCAGCATCGGCGGCCTCGCCAGCCCCGCCATCGGCGCGCTCGCCGACGCCACGAGCCTGCAGGTCGCGCTCGCCCCGCTCGCGCTGATGCCGCTGCTCACCTGGGCGCTCTACCGGACCCTGCACGATCCGGCGCCTCCGCCGCAGCCGGCCGCGCCGTCCGCCGAGCTCTTCCCCGCGGCGCCCTAGCGACCGGGCGCCGAGACGCATCAGGCCCCTGCTCCGCCGTACGGCGGGCCAGGGGCCTGGTGTCTCCGGTGGGCGATACTGGGTTCGAACCAGTGACCTCTTCGGTGTGAACGAAGCGCGCTACCACTGCGCCAATCGCCCGGAGCGGAGCCCGAAGGAACCGCGGTCGGAGACTCTAACGCATCTCCGCACCGCGGCTCGCATCGAGGGTGCTCCCGGGCGGCTCAGCCGCGGTGGTGCACCTCCTGCAACCGGTGCACGGGCGTCGCGATGCCGGCGTGACGGGCCTTGAGCTGGAGCGCCAGGTAGAGCGAGTAGTGCCGCGACTGGTGCAGGTTGCCGCCGTGGAACCAGAGGTTCTCCTGCTGGGTCGGCTTCCACATGTTGCGCTGCTCGCCCTCCCACGGACCGGGGTCCTTGGTGGTGTCGGAGCCGAGGCCCCAGACCTTGCCGACCCGGTCGGCGACCTCTTGGCTGATCAGGTCGGCGGCCCAGCCGTTCATCGAGCCGTAGCCGGTCGCGTAGACGACGAGGTCGGCCGGCAGCTCGGTCCCGTCCGCCAGGACGACGGACGTCTCGGTCAGGTGGTCGACCTGACCCTTGGCGAGCTTGACGTCACCGCTCGCGACGAGCTCGGCGGCACCGACGTCGATGTAGTAGCCGGAGCCACGGCGCAGGTACTTCATGAAGAGGCCCGAGCCGTCGTCACCCCAGTCGAGGTCGAAGCCGGCAGCGCTCATCCGGTCGTAGAAGTCCCGGTCGCGCTCGCGCATCCGGTCGTAGAGCGGCACCTGGAACTCGTGCATGATCCGGTAGGGCAGCGAGGCGAAGACGAGGTCCGCCTTCTCGGTGGTCATCCCCGCCTCGACGGCGCGCTCCGAGTAGAGGTCGCCGAGGCCGATGTCCATCAGGGTGTCGCTCTTGACGATGTGGGTGGACGAGCGCTGGACCATCGTGACGTCGGCGCCGGACTCCCACAGCGCGCCGCAGATGTCGAAGGCCGAGTTGTTGCTGCCGACGACCACGACGCGCTTGCCGGCGTACGCGTCGGGGCCGGGGTGCTGCGAGGAGTGGTGCTGCTCGCCCTGGAAGACGTCCGCGCCCGGTACGACGGGGATGTTGGGCTTGCCGGACATGCCGGTCGCCATCACCAGGTGCGCCGGCTTGAGCACGAGCGGCTTGCCCTCGCGCTCGAGGTGCACGGTCCACTCGCCGCTCGCCTCGTCGTAGGCGGCGCCGGTCGCGACCGTGCTCGACCAGTAGGGCACCTCCATCACCCGGGTGTAGAACTCCAGCCAGTCGCCGACCTTGTCCTTGGGCGCGAAGACCGGCCAGTTGTCCGGGAACTTCAGGTACGGCAGGTGGTCGTACCAGACCGGGTCGTGCAGGCACAGCGACTTGTAGCGGTTGCGCCACTGGTCGCCGGGGCGCGGGTGCTTGTCGATCACCAGCGCCGGTACGCCGAGCTGGCGCAGCCGCGCGCCGAGCGCGATGCCGCCCTGGCCGCCGCCGACGACGAGCACGTAGGGCTGCACGTCGACACCGAGCGCGGCCTCCTCGGCCTCGCGCTTCTCCAGCCAGGTGACCCGCTCCTTGGTCGCGCCGTGCTCGGCACCCATCGGGCGGCGTACGCCGCGCGGCTCCTCGTGCCCGGTGAGCTCGAAGAGCGTGGTCAGGAAGGTCCAGGCCTTCGGGCCGTCCTCGTCGACGATCCGGACCAGCCCGCGGCCGCGGCCGACGGAGGTCTCGAACTCGAACCAGGCGGTGGTGACGCCGTCCGCGGTGTCGGCCGGCTCGGTGAGCCGGAAGCCGCGGGGGTCGACCCGGTCGAGCGTGCTGGTGAGCAGGTCGGCGACGCCGTCGGGGTTCTCGACCGTGGTCAGGTTCCAGGTGAAGGCGATCAGGTCGCGCCAGAAGCTGGTCGCGGCGAACAGGCCGGCGGCGCGGTCGACGTCGCGGGCGGTCAGGGCGTCCTCGAACGCGGCGAACCACGCGGTCGCCGGGTCGGGGGCTTCGGTGGTGGCGGCCGCGGTGACGGGCCGGTCGTCGAGCTGGGTCATGCCGAGAAGTCGACCGCCGCGGGCCCCCTCCCCGGAACCGTTGCACGTTGTTGCATGTGGCCCCGGTCACATCGCGCCACCTACTGTGGGGACATGGCCACGCACGACCTCGCGCTGCGGGCCCGCGACCTGGTCCGGATCCACGACGCGGTGCTCTCCGGCACCGCGCCGCCCGAGCGGCCGCGGGCCGTCGTGGCGCGCTCGTGGAGTCGGGTCCTGGGGCTCGGCATCGACCCCGACGGGCGCAACGGCCGCGACCCGCTGACGCCGGCGGACGTCGACGAGCGCCGTCGTACGTCGCGGCTGGCGCTGGTGATCGACGAGATCCGCGAGCTGCTGCTCTCGGCCGCCGACGCCTCGAACTACCTCGTCGTGGTGACCGACGCCGACGGCATCGTGCTGTGGCGCAGCGGCTCGCCGCGGGTCCGCCGCCAGGCCGACGGCCTGGGCTTCACCGAGGGCGCGCTGTGGACCGAGGGCGCCGTCGGGACCAACGCGATCGGCACCGCGCTCGAGGAGGCCGCGCCGGTCCAGCTGTTCTCGGCCGAGCACTTCGAGAACGCCCAGGTGCCCTGGTACTGCACGGCCTCCCCCATCCACGACCCCATCGACGGCTCGCTGCTCGGCATCGTCGACGTCAGCGGCCCGGCGCTCACCCTGCACCCGGCGATCGAGGCGCTGGTGACGGCGTCGGTGCGGCTCGCCGAGGCCCGGCTGTGGCGCCACCACGACGAGCGCCTCGAGCAGCTTCGCCGGACGGCGGAGCCGCTGCTGTCCGGCGCCAACGGTCCCCTGCTCGTGGTCGATGACCACGGCTGGGTCGCCGCCCACCAGGGCGTCGCGGTGCGCGACCGGGTCGAGGCGCCGCAGCCCGACCGGGCGCTCGCCGTACCGGGGCTGGGGGTGTGCCTGCCCGAGCGGCTGCGCGGCGGTTGGCTGATCCGGCCCTCCGCCTCAGGCCCCGTCCTGACCGCCGTGCTCCACCTGGACGCCGGCCCCGCGACGCTCGAGGTCCGCGGCGACGACTCCCCCTGGCGCGTGGCGCTCACCCCGCGCCACGCCGAGCTGCTCACCGCGATCGCCGAGGCCGGACCGGCCGGGATGACCGCCGGCCAGCTCAGCCGGCGGCTCTACGGCGACGCCGAGCACCAGGTGACCGTGCGGGCCGAGATCTCCCGGATGCGGCGCGTGCTCGGCGCCCTCCTCGCGACGAACCCCTACCGGCTCGGCGAGGGCGTCGCGCTCACCATCAGCGATCGAACCCGATGAGCCCGGGCTCGCGCTCGCGCCACACGGCGGCCGCAGCGCGGGTCACCGGCCCCGGCGCGGGCAGGTCGCGGTCGTCCCACCGGTGCACGCCCTGGACGTCGCGCGTGGTCGAGGCCAGGAAGATCTCGTCGGCGCCCGCCGCGACCTCGATCGGCTCGTCGACCTCCCGCGCCCCGAACCACTCGACGACCAGCGCCCGGGTCACCCCGGCGAGGCAGCCACTGGCCAGCGTCGGTGTGCGCACCTCGCCGTCGATGACGTAGAAGACGTTGGTGCCGGTCCCCTCGCACAGGTGCCCGGCGAGGTTCGCGAAGACCGCCTCGGTCGCGCCGGCCCGCTGCGCCGCGGCGAGCGCGACCACGTTCTCGGCGTACGACGTCGTCTTGAGCCCGGCCAGCGCCGCCCGCTCGTTGCGCGGCCAGGGCACGGTGATCACCGATGTCGTCTCGGGCGCCGCGGCCATCGGGCTCGCCACCACGATCACCGTCAGCGGGTCGGTCCCCCGGCCGCTGCCCAGCGGGGCGTTGCCCCCGGTGACCGTGATCCGGAGCCGGCCCAGGGGCAGGTGCTCCTCGGCGAGCACGGCGCCGACGCCGCGTCGTACGTCGTCGAGGTGGAGGCCCACCAGGCCCAACCCCTCGGCCGACCGCTCCAGCCGGTCGAGGTGGCGCTGCAGCGCGAACGGCTGCCCGTCGACCACCTTGACCGCCTCGAAGACGGCGTCCCCCACGGTCAGCCCATGGTCGGTCACCGGCACCGCCGGAGCCGTCGGGTCGGAGAGGAGCCGGCCGTTGATCCACGCACGCATGGGACCAGCCTAGGAGGGCCGCCGAGAGCCCCGATCGAGGCCCGTTCCGGCACCCCCGACACCCCCGCGACATCCCGAAGGCACCCCCCGTTTTGGCACGCACCTGGGGATCGGCTAATGTTCTCAACCGCACCGCAGAGCGGTCCGAAAGGGCCTCGAAGCAGTGCGATGCGGACGTAGCTCAGTTGGTAGAGCGCAACCTTGCCAAGGTTGAGGTCGCGAGTTCGAGCCTCGTCGTCCGCTCGGAGTGGTCAGACCCACTGCCTGACCAGGCCAGTGTGTAGGGCCACCGCGGTGGGTTGGCCGAGAGGCGAGGCAACGGACTGCAAATCCGTGTACACGGGTTCAAATCCCGTACCCACCTCGAAAGTACAACTCCACAAGGGCGATTGGCGCAGCGGTAGCGCGCTTCCTTGACACGGAAGAGGTCACTGGTTCAAACCCAGTATCGCCCACAGAAGACCAGCCCCGGACCAGCGGAAACGCGGTTCGGGGCTGTTTCGCATTTCAGCCGTCCCCCTAGGCTCCGTAGACATGCGATCCCGGCTCGACCTTGCGCAGGCGCTCCTGGAGGGCGCGTCGACCGCGGCGTGGATCGCCGTCCCCGACTACGCCGCCACCAAGGGACGCCGTCGTACCGCCAAGGCGGTGATCCTCGCGGCGACGGTCGCGGGCGCCGTCGTCACCGAGTCGCTGCGCCCCGAGGAACCGTCCCCCGAGGACCAGCCGCCCGAGGAGGCCGTCCCGGCCTCGCCGGGCCGCAGGTCACTCGTCGTCTCGGCAGCGCTCCTCGCCGCGAGCAGTCCGTTCCTCTTCAACCGCGGGGTCGACCGCGGAGCCGCCTGGCTGCACCGGCGCGGCGTCCAGCGACCGCGGACCGTCATCGGCCTGGCGGCCGGGACCGTGACGGCCCTGGGCAGCCTCACCACCGATCGCTGACGCCCATGTCCCTCGCGCCGCTCGACCACGACGTCCGGCAGGCCTACCTCGCCCGGCTCGGCGTCGAGCCCGAGCCACCGTCGCCCGGCGCGCTGCGCCGGCTCGTGCAGGCCCACGCCGAGCGGGTGCCGTACGAGACCCTGTGGATCCAGGCGGGTGAGGGCTGGGGCATCGATCCGCACGACGCGGCGGCGCGCATCGCGCACCAGCAGCGGGGCGGCTACTGCTACCACCTCAACGGCGCGCTGGGCCTGCTCCTCACCTCCCTCGGGTACGACGTCCGCGCCCACGTCGGTGGCGTGCACGGCCCCGAGGGGCCGAGCGCCGCCGTCCGCGGCAACCACCTGGTGCTCACGGTCGCGGGGCTCCCGGACGAGGCTGCCCCCGACGGCACCTGGTACGTCGACGCGGGCCTCGGCGACGCCCTGCACTCCCCCGTCCCCCTGGTCGCCGGCGCCGTCACGCAGCCGCCCTTCGCGATGACCCTCGAGCAGACCGGCGCCGGCACCGAGGCCGCCGGGTGGCACCTGGTCCACGACTCCTTCGGCGGCTTCACCGGCATGTCCTGGACCGACGCCCTCGCGAGCACGGCGGACTTCGAGGCCCAGCACCAGCGGCTCTCGACGTCCCCGGAGTCCGGGTTCGTCCGGGTCGCGATGGCCGAGCGCCGCGACGCCACCGGCGTCGACGTCGTGCGCGGGCTGGTGCTGAGCCGGATCGAGACGGGGAGCCGGAGCGACGAGCAGGTCACCGACCGCGCCGCGTGGTTCGGGCTGCTCGCCGAGCGCTTCGCCCTCCCCCTGCGCGAGCTGGCCCCTGAGGGCCGCGACCGGCTGTGGGGGCACGTCCTCGCCGCGCACCGGCGCTGGGAGCAGCAGCAGGCCGCCCCGCGCCCCTGAGGGGCCCCACGCAGACGTCCGCCCCACCGCGGGCGCGCTTTCCCGCGATGGGGCGGACACCCGGACGTCTCCGGGTATGCCAGGTGCCGGTCGCTTCCGCGCAGCACCCGGCCATGGTCAGGCGGAGTGGGGACGCCTCACCATGCACGGCCCGGGACGCGCCTCAGGCGCGGGGCCGAGATCGGGGTGGGTTGGGGGGTGGTGCGGTCCGGGGACCGCGTGGGGGGACCGCCGTGCGGCGAGGGCCGCAGCAAGGGCATACGCAGACCCCCATGGTCGTCGGTAGCGCGATGCGGGCCGCCCGAGTCTCGACCTGCGTCCTTCGGTCCAGCGTAGGCCGACGGGCACGTCGCTTGTCACCCTTTCCGCCAATGCTTTACCCGCTGGTCCGGACCGGCCGGAAATGGCGCGCGCCCCGTCCGGTCGAGACCGGGCGGGGCGCCGCCGCGCCCGGCGAGTGTGGGGTCCGTCGGGCGCGTGTGGTTGGGGAACCGCTGGCGAGGTTAGTAGGTCCGGGTGGTCCGCCGTGGCGAAATGGCGGAGATCATCCCGGGATCACCCCGGCTGTCCCCCGGGCTCCGGCGAGGCGGGCGGTTCGGTCGCCCGCGGGTACGTCGTGGCGCGCGGCTCGTGCTGCGGAGCCGGCACCTGGGAGCGGCGGATCGCGACGAAGACCGCCGCGCCGACGGCGCCCAGGCCGGCGAGCAGCAGGAGCTTGCGGCGGCGGCCGTGACCGTGGCTGGGCAGGTGGTCGGTGACGGCGTCGGGCAGCCGGTCGACGACCGGCTCGGGGATGCGGTCGGCCAGCGCGTGCGCGGCGGACTCGATGGTGGGCGACACGGCGTCGACGAGGTCCCTCAGCTCGTCGGCCACGTGCTGCGCGGTGCTCGTGCGGGGCATGGTGCTCCTCCTCGGATCGGGTTCGGCACCGCAGTACCCGATCGCCGCGGGGCCAACCCGGAGGGGACCTCTAGCCGCGGGGGCGGACGACGTCCGAGGAGCACTCGTGGCAGCGGACCCGCAGCTCGCCGCGCTCGGGCGGCTCCCCCAGCCGGCGCCGGTGCCAGCGCGACTGCTCGGTACGCCGGAAGCACCGTGGGCACCAGTCGTGGCGCACCCATGGTCCGTACAGTCCGAAGTCCTTCCCCATGTCCGCAACCCTGCCGGACCAGACGTCGGATGTCGCGCCGCGGCACCCGCGCCCTGGCGTGTCGCGACCAGGTCTGCACGATCGTCGCGGACCGGACTAGTCCGACCGGACCAGGCGCCGTGTCCAACGTCCCGGTCGGTCCCGGGGAGGGTCCCGGGAGAGCCGGGGATCAGTCCTCGTCGGCGGCGAAGTCCTCGTTGTGGGTGCCGGGGCGGGGCGCCCAGGGCAGCTCCTTCGCCGGCCGTACGACGACCAGCCGGTCGCCGCGCGCCAGCAGGGTCACCACGGGGTCGAAGTACCGGTAGACCTTGTCGTCGCGGACCACGGCGATGACCTGGTCGGGCAGCGACTGGGGCGGGCGGCCGACCTCGTTGACGAGGAGCTCGCGCTCGGCGACCTCGAGGCCCTCGCCGTAGGTCAGCAGGTCCTCCATCACGCTGCCGAGCGTCGGCGAGAGCGTGGACAGGCCCAGGAGCCGGCCGACGGCGTCGGAGGAGGTGATCACCGAGTCGGCGCCGGACTGGCGCATCAGCGGGGCGTTCTCCTGCTCGCTGACGGCGGCCACGATCCAGGCGTCGGGGTTGAGCTGGCGCACGGTGAGCGCGGCGAGCACGTTGGAGTCGTCGCGGCCGGTCGTGATGATGACCTGGTCGGCCTCCGCGACCCCGGCCCGGGTCAGCACCCCGCGGCGGGTGGCGTCGCCGGTGACCACGGCGAGCTGGTCGGCGTGGGCGTCGGCGAGCGCGACCGGGCTCGGGTCGACGACGACCACCTGCTCCCGGTTGAGGCCGTTGTTGACGAGGGTCTCGACCGCGCTGCGGCCCTTGGTCCCGTAGCCGATCACGACGACGTGGTGTCCCATGTTCTTCCTCCAGCGGGTGATCCGGAACATCTCGCGGCCCCGTTGGGCGAGCACCTCGAGGGTGGTGCCGATCAACAGCACCAGGAACGCGATGCGGGCGGGGGTGATGATGAAGGCGTTGACCAGGCGGGCGCCGTCGCTGACGGGCGTCACGTCGCCGTAGCCGGTCGTGCTCAGCGTGACCGTCGTGTAGTAGATCGCGTCGACGAGGGTGATCTCGCCGTTGGGGCTGGCCTCGGTGGCGACGTCGCCGCCGTCGCGGTAGCCGTGCCGGTCGAGGTAGACGAGCAGCACGGTGCCCACCAGGATGCCCAGCGCCATCAGCAGGCGGCGTCCCAGCTGCCACCACGGCGAGCGGGCTCGCTCGGGCAGGGCGACCTGTCCCGCCGAGCGGGTCTCCGCCGGTCGCGTCATGTCTGCCACGGCGGCGAACCTACTCCACCGGAGCCGGGTTGCGGCGCAGCAGGCGGCTCATCAGCTCGCGTCGCGCCCGCTGGGTGGTCTCCTGGGGGAAGACCTCGTCGAAGGCGGCGTTGACGCCCGCGCCGATGAGCACCGCCAGCGCGGCGATGTAGAGCCAGACCAGGATGGCGATCGGCGCGGCCAGCGGCCCGTAGATCGAGTGCGAGTCCTGGGCGGTCACGGTGAGCACCCAGCGCAGGAGGTACGAGCCGAGCACCCAGCTCACCAGCGAGAACGTCGCGCCCGGCAGGTTGAAGCTCCAGCCGGTCCGTACCGGCACCGACACGTGGTAGAGCGTGGCCAGGAAGCAGATGCAGATCACCACGACCAGCGGCCAGTAGAAGGTCATCAGGAACTCGGCCCGGTTGGGCAGCCAGGTGCGGACGAGCTTGGGGCCGGCGACCACCAGCGGCAGCGTGATCGCGCCCGTGATGACGGCCATGATGTAGAGCAGGAACGACAGCGCCCGGGTCTTCACGATCCCCCGGTGCCCGCCGAGCCCGTGCATGATCGTGATGGTGTCGACGAAGACGTTGAGCGCCCGCGAGCCCGACCACAAGGCGAGCACGAAGCCCAGCGAGATCACGTCGAAGCGGCCGCCGTCGAGCACGTCGTTCATGGTCGGCTTGATGACGTTGTTGACGGCCGTGTCGGTGAGGAAGCGGGAGAACAGCTCGAGCACCGCACGTCGTACCTCGTCGACCTGGGCGGCGGTGAAGTGCTCGGTGACGTAGCCGACGCCGCCGGCGAGCGCGAAGATCAGCGGCGGCACGGAGACGACGGCGAAGAACGCGCCCTCGGCGGCGAGGCCGGTGACGCGGTACTTGAGGCAGGAGCGGACCGTCGTGACGATGAGCCGCCACAACAGGTGGGCGGCGCGACGGGGCCACGACGTGCCCGGGTCACCGGTCCCGGGAGCGTCTGCCATGGGCAGCACGCTATCCGTAGGGACCGGTGACCCGGGGAACCTCAGCGTGAGGCGCCGCTCACCGCGAGCTCGGGCTCGGCTCCGGGTCCGGCGTCGGCGGACTCCGGTCCGGCCTCCTCGGTCCCGGCGTGCTCGTCGACCATCGTCGTCTCGTCGAACGGCTCCGCGCCGGACAGGACCCGGTCGAGGCGGTCGCGGTCGAGGCTGCCGGTCCAGTGGCCGACCAGGACGGTGCCCACGGCGTTGCCGGCGAAGTTGGTCAGCGCGCGGGCCTCGGACATGAACCGGTCGATGCCGACGATGAGGCCGACGCCGTCGACCAGCTCGGGCCGGTGCGACTGGAGACCGCCGGCCAGGACGGCCATGCCGGAGCCGGTGACGCCGGCGGCGCCCTTGGCGGCGATCATCATGAACAGCAGCAGCGAGATCTGCTCACCGATGGCGAGCGGGCTGCCGACCGCCTCGGCGATGAAGATCGAGGCCATGGTCAGGTAGATGGCGGTGCCGTCGAGGTTGAACGAGTACCCGGTCGGTACGACGACGCCCACGGTCGTCTTGTCCACACCGGCGTGCTCCAGCTTGGCGATCACCCGCGGCAGCGCCGACTCCGACGAGGACGTCGCCAGGATGAGCAGGAACTCGCGGCCGAGGTAGCGCAGCAGCGCGAAGATGTTGATGCCCGTCGCCAGCTTGAGCAACAGGCCGAGCACGACCACCACGAACAGCAGGCACGTGATGTAGAAGCCGATCATCAGCACGGCGAGGCTCTTGAGCGCGTCGACCCCGCCCTGCCCGGTGACCGCGGCCATCGCGCCGAACGCACCGACCGGGGCGGCCCACATGATCATGGCGAGCAGGCGGAACACGAGACGCTGGAGGTGCCCGACGACGGTGAGCACCGGCGTACCGAGCGTGCCCATCCGCTGGAGCGCGAAGCCCACGAGCAGCGCCACGAACAGCGTCTGCAGCACGCTGCCGCTGGTGAACGCGCTGAAGAGCGAGGTCGGGATGATCCCCAGCAGGAACGCCGTCGTGTCCGCGTGTCCCTCGGCCGCCTTGGCCTGGGCGGTCGCGGCCGCCTGCTCGGTGATGTGCAGGCCGTCGCCGGGGTGGAGCAGGTTGCCGACCACCATGCCGATGGTCAGCGCGACCGTCGACATCACCATGAAGTAGACGAGCGCCATGCCGCCGACCCGGCCGACCTTGGCCGCGCTGGCGACGGAGCCGACGCCGAGGACGATCGTGCAGAAGATGATCGGCTGGATCATCATCTTGATCAGGTTCACGAAGCCCTCGCCGAGCGGCTTCAGCTCGACGGCGAAGCCCGGGAAGAGCAGGCCGGTGGCGATGCCGAGCAGCACCGCGCCGATCACCGCGAGGTACAGGTAGTGCGTGCGGCTGGCGCGCTGGGCGGCGTCCGCTGTGCTGGTGGTGCCCATGGTTCCTCCTGGTCCGGGCTGGGGTTCTCCGCAACTGTGCGACCGGAGGTGACGACCGTCACCGTTGTGTTCGTTGAGTTCGTGACCGGCGCCACAACGGCTCCCCCGCTCCGGCGGTGCCGTGGGCGACAATGAGGAGGTGCGCCTGCCTCGTCAGTTCCGCGACGCCCCGGTCGCCCGGCAGGTGCTGCTCCTCCAGGTCGGGCTGGTGCTGCTGCTCGTGGTGACCGGCATCCTCATGGCGTCGTACGACGCGCGCCGCGACTCGCGCAGCCGGGCGACCCAGCGCGCCGTGGCCGTGGCGCAGACGGTCGCGGACTCCCCCACCGTCCGGTCCGCGCTGCGCTCGGGCGACCCGACGTCGTCCCTGCAGCCCTGGACCGAGGAGGTCCGCCGCGACACCGACACCGACTTCGTCGTCGTGATGGGGCTCGACCGGACCCGCTTCACGCACACCGACCCGAGCCTGATCGGCGGCAAGTTCGTCGGCGACCTCGGCGACGCACCCCAGGGAGGCGTGTTCACCCAGCAGTACACCGGCTCGCTCGGGCCGTCGGTGCGCACCGTCGTCCCGGTGCGCGACGGCGGGAAGGTCGTCGCGCTCGTCTCGGTCGGCATCCGGGTCAGCGACATCGACCGGGGACTGCGCCGCGACGTCACCGTGATCGGCCTGGTCGGCGGCGCGCTCCTGGTCGTCGCGCTCGCCGGTGCGTGGCTGGTGGGGCGCCGGGTGCACCGGGTCACCCACGGCATGGGCGAGGACGAGCTGGCCCGAATGTACGAGTACTACTCCGCGGTGCTCCACTCGGTGCGCGAGGGCCTGCTGCTCCTCGACGGCGCCGGGCGGGTGCAGCTGGTCAACGACGAGGCGCGCCGGCTGCTCGCCCTCCCCGAGGATGTCGTCGGCACCGCGATCGAGGACCTCGGGCTCGCACCCGGACTGGTCGCCGCCGCCCGCGGGCGCACGGCGGAGTCCGACGACCTCTACCTGGCCGGCGAGCGGATCCTCGTCGTCTCCTCGGCGCCCGCGCGCTGGGAGGGACGCGACGTCGGCTCCGTGGTCACCCTGCGCGACCACACCGAGCTGCGGTCGGTGACCGGCGAGCTCGAGGTGGTCCGCCGGCTCACCGAGTCCCTGCGCTCGCAGAACCACGAGTCGGCCAACCGGCTGCACACGGTGGTGTCCCTGATCGAGATGGGCCGGCCCGACGACGCGGTCGCCTTCGCCACCGACGAGCTCCACGTCGCGCAGCTGCTCACCGACCGGGTGGTCGGCGCGGTCGACGACCCGGTCGTCGCGGCGCTGCTGCTCGGCAAGTCCGCCGAGGCCGCCGAGCGCGGCATCGACCTGCGGATCACCGGTGAGCTGCCCCCCGGCAGCGGGATCGCGCCCCGCGACCTCGTCACGGTGCTCGGCAACCTCGTCGACAACGCCTTCGACGCCGTCGCGGCCGCCGAGCCGCGCCGGGTCGACGTCCGGCTCTCCGGCGACGAGGACGGGTCCGGCCTCGCCGTCCGGGTCGGCGACAGCGGTCCCGGCCTCGACGAGACGGCGACCGCGCGGGTCCTCGACCGGGGCTGGACGACGAAGGCCGCACCCGGCACCGGCCGCGGCCTCGGCCTGGCGCTCGTGGGCCAGGTCGCCCGCCGCCACGGCGGCGAGGTCACCATCGGCCGCTCGCAGCTCGGCGGCGCGGAGTTCACCGTGACCCTGCGGACCGAGGCCGGGCGATGACCGTCCGGGTGCTCGTCGTCGAGGACGAGGCACTGGCCGCCGAGGCCCACGTGTCGTACGTCGACCGGGTCGGCGGGTTCGCCCTGGCCGGCGTCGCCCGCTCGGCGCGCGAGGCGGCCCGGGCGCTCGACAGCGCGCGCGAGGAGGGCGCACCGATCGACCTGGTGCTGCTCGACCTCAACCTGCCCGACGGGCACGGCCTCGGCCTGCTCGCCGGGCTGCGCAGCGCGGGTCACCACTGCGACGTGATCGCGGTGACCGCGGCACGCGACACCCAGGTCGTGCGCCAGGCGGTGGGCCAGGGCGTCGCCCTCTACCTGCTCAAGCCGTTCACGTTCGCGAGCTTCCGCGCCAAGCTCGAGCAGTACGCCGACTACCGCGCCCAGCTCGCGGCGGCTCCCGCCGAGGTGGTCCAGGACGAGGTGGACCGGCTGCTCGGCTCGCTGCGCCCCACCGCGGCCGGGCCGCTGCCCAAGGGGATGAGCGCCGAGACGCTGCGCGCGGTCACCGCCGCGCTGCGCGAGTCCTCCGCCGACCTGTCGGCCTCGGAGGTCGCCGAGGCGATCGGGAGCTCGCGGGTCACCGCGCGGCGCTACCTGGAGCACCTCGCCGACCAGGGCCTGGCCGACCGCCGGGCCCGCTATCGCGGGGTCGGCGGCCGGCCGGAGGTGGCCTACACCTGGCGCTGAGCGCCGGGTGCGGAGGCTCAGGCCAGGTCGAGACCCGGGTAGAGCGGGTGCTTGTCGAGCAGCTCGGCCGAGGCCGCCCGGACCTTGTCGGCCACGCCGTCGCCCAGCACGTAGGACGCCTTCGACGGCGCGCCCGCGGACGTCGTCCCGGCCTGGGTGTTCTGCAGGACCTCGACGATGAGGTCGGCGACCACGTCGAACTCGGCCGCACCGAAGCCGCGGCTGGTCAGCGCCGGCGTGCCGACCCGGATGCCGGAGGTGTACCAGGCGCCGTTGGGGTCGGCCGGGACCGAGTTGCGGTTGGTGACCACGCCGGCGTCGAGCAGCGCCGACTCGGCCTGGCGACCGGTCAGCCCGAAGGACGACACGTCGAGCAGCACGATGTGGTTGTCGGTGCCGTCGGTGACGAGCTTGGTGCCGCGCTTCATCAGGCCCTCGGCCAGCGACTTCGCGTTGTCGGCGATGTTCTGGGCGTAGGTCTGGAACTCGGGGGTGCGCGCCTCGGCGAACGCGACGGCCTTGGCGGCCATCACGTGCGAGAGCGGGCCGCCGAGGACCATCGGGCAGCCGCGGTCGACGCTGGGGGCGTACTCCTCGGTGGCGAGGATGAAGCCGCCGCGCGGGCCGCGCAGCGACTTGTGCGAGGTCGAGGTGACCACGTGGGCGTGCGGGACCGGGTCCTCGTCGCCGGTGAACACCTTGCCGGCGACCAGGCCGGCGAAGTGGGCCATGTCGACCATGAGGGTCGCGCCGACCTCGTCGGCGATCTCGCGCATCTTGGCGAAGTTCACCCGGCGCGGGTACGCCGAGTAGCCGGCGACCAGGATGAGCGGCTTGAACTCCTTGGCCTTGGCCCGCAGCGCGTCGTAGTCGACCAGCCCGGTGGCCGGGTCAGTGCCGTACTGGTTCTGGTGGAACATCTTGCCGCTGATGTTGGGGCGGAAGCCGTGGGTCAGGTGACCGCCCGCGTCGAGGCTCATGCCGAGCAGGCGCTGGTTGCCGAGCGCGCCGCGCAGCTTCTCCCAGTCGGCCTCGGAGAGGTCGTTCATGTTCTTGACCCCGGCGTCCTCGAGCCAGGGACCCTCGACGCGGTGCGCCAGGATCGCCCAGTACGCCGTCAGGTTGGCGTCGATGCCCGAGTGCGGCTGGACGTAGGCGTACTCGGCGCCGAACAGCTCGCGCGCGTGCTCGGCGGCCAGCGACTCGACGGTGTCGACGTTCTGACAGCCGGCGTAGAAGCGGTGCCCGACGGTGCCCTCGGCGTACTTGTCGCTGAACCAGGTGCCCATGGTGAGGAGCACCGCGGGCGAGGCGTAGTTCTCGCTCGCGATCAGCTTGAGCGACGCCCGCTGGTCGGCGAGCTCCTGGCGGGTGGCGTCGGCGATGCGAGGCTCGACGGAGGCGATGACCTCGAGGGCCTGGTTGTAGGCGCTGCTGACGAGGCCGCCGTTGAGGGAGTTGTCGCTCATGGCGCACAGCGTAGTGCCGCGCGCGGGCCGCGTTCGCGGGGCCGGGTCCCCTGTCCCGGCTGGCGTCGTGAGAGGCGCTGCCTGGTGTGACATGCGTCGCAGGTCCCGCGGGAACGGGCGGTCCCGGCGAGCCTTCTGCTCGCATTTTGAGACGGCCGTCCGCATCATGAGATTCACAGTTGTGGACCACGCGTCCGAGGGATGAGACTCATTGACATGGTCACTGCTGCCACTCATGCGCACCTCGTGGTTCGACGCCACGTGGACTTCGGGCGCACGCGCAGCATGATGTGTTGGCCCCGCTGATCACGCCGACGCCTCCCTCTCGACCGCGCGACTCCCGCGCCCCTCAGCGAAGGACCTCCTCTCCGCATGCCTGACCTGCGCTTCCAGTCCCAGCCTCCGCGCCACACCGAGGTGCCCCGCCCTCGCCGCGCCGAGGGTCAGTGGGCGTTCGGCTACACCGAGCCGCTGAACAAGAACGAGCAGTCCAAGAAGGACGACGACCCGCTCAACGTCCGCGACCGGATCCTCTACACCTACTCCAAGCGCGGCTTCGACTCCATCGACCCCGCCGACCTGCGCGGCCGCTTCCGCTGGATGGGTCTCTACACCCAGCGCAAGCCCGGCATCGACGGCGGCCGGACCGGCTCGATGGAGGAGGAGGAGCTGGACGACCGCTACTTCATGATGCGGGTCCGCTCCGACGGCAAGCTGCTCTCCGCCGCCGCGGTGCGCACGCTCGGCCAGATCGGCGTCGACTTCGCGCGCGACACCGCCGACGTCACCGACCGCGAGAACATCCAGTACCACTGGATCGAGATCGAGAGCGTCCCGGAGATCTGGGAGCGGCTCGAGGCCGTCGGCCTGCACTCGCTGGAGGCCTGCGGCGACTCGCCCCGTCCCTTCCTCGGCTCGCCGGTCGCCGGCGTGGCCAAGGACGAGATCATCGACGGCACCTCCGCGCTGGAGGAGATCGAGCGCCGGTTCATCGGCAACAAGGACTTCTCGAACTTCCCCCGCAAGTTCAAGACCGCGCTGACCGGTCACCCGAGCCAGGACGTCTCCCCCGAGACCAACGACGTCTCCTTCGTCGGCACCGTGCACCCCGAGCACGGCCCCGGCTTCGACGTCTGGGTCGGCGGCGGTCTGTCGACCAACCCGATGCTCGCCCAGAAGCTCGGCGTGTGGATCCCGCTCGACGAGGTCCCCGACGTGTGGTCCGGCGTGGCCGGCATCTTCCGCGACTACGGCTACCGCCGACTGCGCTCGCGGGCCCGGCTGAAGTTCCTCGTCGCCGACTGGGGCGTGGAGAAGTTCCGCGAGGTCCTCGAGAACGAGTACCTCGGCAAGAAGCTCGAGACCCTCGCCTCCCCCGGCTCGCCGGTCGGCCACCGCGACCACATCGGCGTGCACGAGCAGAAGGACGGCAAGTTCTACGTCGGCATCGCGCCGACCGCCGGCCGGATCTCCGGGACGCTGCTGGTCCAGCTCGCCGACCTGATCGACGAGTACGGCATCGCGGGAGCCCGCCTCACGCCGTACCAGAAGCTGGTGCTGATCGGCGTCGACGGCGAGGTCCTCGACGCGCTGCTCGACCGTCTCGACGAGATCGGCCTCAGCGCCCGTCCCTCCGCCTGGCGGCGCAACACGATGGCCTGCACCGGCATCGAGTTCTGCAAGCTCGCGATCGTCGACACCAAGAACCGCGCCAGCGACCTGGTCGACGAGCTCGAGCGCCGCTTCCCCGAGCTCGACACGCCCATCACGATCAACGTCAACGGCTGCCCCAACGCCTGCGCCCGGACCCAGGTCGCCGACTTCGGCCTCAAGGGCCAGCTCGTCGTCGACGAGGACGGCGAGCAGGTCGAGGGCTTCCAGGTGCACCTGGGCGGTGCGATCGGCCTGCGCGCCAACTTCGGCCGCAAGCTGCGCGCGCACAAGGTGACCAGCAAGGGCCTCGACGACTACGTCTCCACCGTGGTGCGCAACTACCTCGCCGACCGCACCGAGGGCGAGGCGTTCGACGCCTGGGTCCACCGTGCCGACGAGGAGCTGCTGCGCGGCGAGAAGGCGCTGGAGTCCGTCTGATGTCCGAGGAGTCGGTGTCGTCGCGGGCGGTTCCGTACCACTGCCCCTACTGCGGCGAGACCGACCTCTGGCCGCACGAGCCGACCGGCTGGGAATGCCGGGGCTGCCGACGGGCCTTCAAGGTGGAGCTGCTCGGTCTCATCGACCGCTCGGCGCCCGCCACCCGTACCCACGAAGAAGGAGGTGCCTCATGACCACCGCCACCACGCGTGCGGCTCGCGAGTTCCGCGGGTCGCACACCGCCGGCCGGTCGCCCGAGGAGCTCCGCGAGATCGTCTCCCACTGGGGAGCCGAGCTCGAGCTCGCCCCTGCCGAGGTCATCATCGAGTGGGCCGCCGCCACCTTCGGCGACCGGTTCTGCATCACCTCCTCGATGGGGGACGCCGTCCTGGCGCACCTCGCGGCCAAGGTCGTGCCCGGTGTCGACGTCGTCTTCCTCGACACCGGCTACCACTTCGTCGAGACGATCGGCACCCGCGACGCCGTCGCGGCCACGATGAACGTCAACCTCATCTCGATCACCCCCGTGCAGACGGTCGCCGAGCAGGACGCCGAGCACGGCCCCGAGCTCTACAAGCGCGACCCCGACCTGTGCTGCGCGCTGCGCAAGGTCAAGCCGCTGGCCGAGTCCCTCTCCGGGTACGACGCCTGGGCGACCGGACTGCGCCGCGCGGAGACGCACAACCGGGTGATCGCTCCGGTGATCGGCTGGGACGCCAAGAAGCAGAAGGTCAAGGTGTCCCCGATCGCCCGCTGGAGCGACGAGCAGATCGAGCGCTACATCGCCGAGAACGGCGTGCTCGTCAACCCGCTCGTCTACGACGGCTACCCGTCGATCGGCTGCGCACCGTGCACCCGGCGGGTCGCTCCCGGTGAGGACCCGCGCAGCGGGCGCTGGGCCGGGACGAACAAGACCGAGTGCGGGATCCACTCATGACCGGATCTCCCGCACCCATCGAGGAAAGGGGGCACCGACGATGACCGCTCCGGCACTCATCGCTCTGGCCCACGGCAGCCGAGACCCCCGCTCGGCCGCCACCGTCAGTGCTCTGGTCGACGCGACGAAGGCGTTGCGTCCCGACCTGCGCATCGAGAAGGCGTTCCTCGACCTCGCCAAGCCCGGCTTCCACACCGTCGTGGACCGGCTGGTGAAGGCCGGGTACGACGAGATCGTCGTCGTCCCGCTGCTGCTGGTCGAGGCGTTCCACGCACGGGTCGACGTACCCGAGGCGATCGCCGAGGCCACCACGCGCCACCCCGGCCTCCAGATCCGCGCGACCGAGGTGCTCGGCCTGGAGCCGCGCTTCCTCGAGGTGCTCGACGAGCGCCTGCGCGAGGCCCTGAGCGGCGCCCGGGTCCGCGAGCTCGACGCCCTCGTCCTGGCCGCGGCCGGTACGTCGGACCCGCTCGCCAACCAGGCAGTTGCCCGGCTCGCCCGGCTGTGGGGCACCCACCACAAGCTGCCCGTCACGGCGGCGTACGCCACGAGCGCTCCCCCGGCCACCGGCGAGGCCGTCCGCGCCTTCCGCGCCGAGGGACGCCGGCACATCGCCGTGGCCTCGCTCTTCCTCGCCCCGGGCAACCTGGTCGACCGGGCCACCGAGCTCGCCCTGGAGGCCGGCGCCGTCGCCGTCTCCGAGCCGCTCGGCGCGCACCCGGAGATCGCCCGGACGATCCTCGCCCGCTACGCCGTCGGCGCGGTCGAGCTCGTCCCGGTCTGAGCCTGCCTCACAGGACGAGCGCCTCGAGCAGGTGCTCCAGCGTCCGGGCCGGGTCCGCGGTCACGCCACCGTGGACCGGCCCCGGCTGGACCACTGTGCTCTTCGGCGCCTTGAGGAAGCCGAAGCGCGTGCTCGCGTCGTCCTTCTGGGCGCGCGAGCCGTAGGCCGTCGCGCGCTCGCCGACCCCGAAGCCGGCATGCGCCTCGCCGCTGCACACCTTCGCGATCGCCGCGAGCGCCGCCTCGACGCCCACCACGTCGGCGTCGCCCTGCAGCGCCCGGATCCGGTCGGCGTCGACCGACGAGCGCACGCCGAGGTAGTCCGCGGCCGGGCAGTAGAGCACCACGCCCACGTTGACGAACTCCTCGCGCTCCACGCGGGGCACGCAGCGCAGGGTCACGTACTGGTAGGGCTGGTAGGCCGTCACGAGGCCATCTCCGGAGCCGGGAGCCACGCCCGGCCACCGTCGCGGCGCGCGGCGAGGAAGGCGACGTACCGCTCGCGCAGCGCGTCCGGCGTCTCCGCCCCCGGCACCGGCTCGAGCCAGTCGTCGCACACGTCGGCCAGCACCTCGGCCAGCGCGGCATCGCTGACGCGCGCCGCGAGGTCGGCGTCCTGGGCCACCGCCGAGGCCGCGAACGCGCGCAGCACGTGCTCCGAGGCGTCGTACGCCTGGGCGGCGAAGCGCGCCGGGTCGCCCGGCCCACCCGACCACGAGTGGTGGAAGTACAGCGACGCCCCGTGGTCGATCGCCTGGAGCGTCCCGCGCCACACGAGCAGGTTGGGGTTGCGCCAGCTGCGGTCGACGTTCGCGGTGAACGCGTCGAGCCACAGCACGCGTCCGGCCAGGTCGGGGTCCGGCGTGCTCGTCGGGTCGTAGCCGAACGAGCCCGGCAGGAAGTCGATCCCGAGGTTGAGGCCGGTGCTGGCGTTGATCAGGTCCTGCACCTCCTCGTCGGCCTCGTAGCGCGCGATCTCC
Source organism: Pimelobacter sp. 30-1 (assembly GCF_018831735.1). NCBI lineage: Bacteria > Bacillati > Actinomycetota > Actinomycetes > Propionibacteriales > Nocardioidaceae > Pimelobacter > Pimelobacter sp. 30-1. Next base: position 76,602 of record NZ_NHTS01000008.1, on the reverse strand, counting down.
GGGTCGAGGTCGAGCACCACCTGGTCGGGCGTCGGGATGTCGAGCAGCCGCGCGACCCCCGCGACCACCACCTCGGCGACCAGCACCCGGGCGCCCTGACCTGCGCCGCGGAACTTGCAGACGTACGTGCCGAGGTCCTCCGCCTCGACCACGCCCGGCAGGCTGCCGCCCTCGCGCAGCGGGGTGACGTACCGGGTGACCTTGACCTGCTCCATGCTCACCGACGGCTCACAGGGGCTTCTCGTCGAGCAGCCGCTGCTTCTCGTGCGCGACGTCGAAGTCCGCCGCCGGCCAGCCGAGGTCGAAGGAGCGCAGCGCGTCGTGCAACAGCGTCCCGATCGCGAGGTTGCGGTACCACTTCTTGTCGGCCGGGACGACGTGCCACGGCGCCACCGCGGTGTTGGTCCGCTCCAGCGCGATCCGGTAGGCGTCCTGGTAGGCCGGCCACAGCTCGCGCTCGTCGACGTCGCCCGGGTTGTACTTCCAGTACTTCGTCTCGTCGTCGAGCCGCGCGAGCAGCCGCTCCTTCTGCTCCTGCGGCGAGATGTGGAGCATGCACTTGATGATCGTCGTGCCCTCGCTCGCGAGCTCGGCCTCCCACGCGTTGATCGCGTCGTAGCGGCGCTCGATCTCGTCCTTGGGCGCCAGCTCGCGCACCCGCGCGATGAGGACGTCCTCGTAGTGGGAGCGGTCGAAGACCCCGACCATCCCCACCTCGGGCAGCGCCTTGGTGATCCGCCACAGGAAGTCGTGCGCCAGCTCCTCGCGGGTAGGCGCCTTGAACGAGGTGATCCGCACGCCCTGCGGGTCGACCAGGCCGACCGTCGAGCGCAGCGTCCCGCCCTTGCCGGAGGTGTCCATCCCCTGCAGCACCAGCAGCAGGTTGCGCCGCCCGCCGCTGCGCCCCTCGGCGAACAGCCGCTCCTGGAGGTCGCCGAGCGCCGGCGCCAGCGCCAGCAGCGCCGCCTCGCCGGCCTTCTTGTCGCCGTCGAAGCCGGGCGCCGCGTTGGTGTCGATCGCGGCCAGGTCGACCGGACCGGCCGGGAGGCGGAGGGACTGCGTGAGGTCCGACAGGGGGAAGCTCATGGAGCGACCCTAGAGCACCACCGGGCGCGGATCGATCAGTGCGCCTGGCCGCCGCGGCGGTCGACCAGCGGCGGCGTCGAGGACCACGGGAAGTCGATCCAGCCCTCGGTCCGGCGCCAGACGTACTCGGGCCGGATCACCGTCCACGGCTTCTCGTAGATCACCGCGGTCCGCGCCTCGGCCACGTGGTCGACGAAGAAGTCGCGGACCACCTCGAGCGTCTTGCCGGTGTCGGCCACGTCGTCGGCGATGAGCACCTTCATGCCGGTCAGGTCGATCGCGGCCGGCGTCGGCGGCAGCATCATCGGCACGTCGAGGCGCTCGTTGACGCCGGTGTAGAACTCGACGTTGACCGCCGAGAGGTTCTTGACGTCCAGGGCGTAGCCCAGACCCATCGCCAGGCCGAGCCCGCCGCGGGCGATGGCGAGGACGATGTCCGGCTCGAAGCCGTCGTCGACGACCTGCTGGGCCAGGTCCCGGACGGCGGTGCCGAAGAGGTCGTAGGTCAGGATCTCGCGCTCGGGGGCCGGCGTCGGCTCGGCGTCAGTCGTCGTCACCGGACCATTCTGCACCGGCCGCCGCGCCGAGCTCACTCCGCACGACCGCGTGGGCCAGCCCGGCGCCGTAGCCCTTGCGGGCGAGCATGCCCACCAACCGACGGGCCGCCACCTGCTCCTCGAGCCCGCGCATGGTGCGCAGCTTCTTGCGGACGAGGGCTCGCGCTGCCTCCTCCTCGGCCCCCGGCTCGACCTCGTCGAGCACCTCACGGGCCGTCTCGTCGGCGATCCCCTTGCGCCGCAGCTCGACGGCGAGTGCCGTCCGGGCCAGGCCACGGCTGCGCCGCCGCCCCTCGACCCAGGCCCGCGCGAACGCCTCGTCGTCGACCAGCCCGACCTCCTCGAACCGGTCGAGCAGCCGGCTCGCGACCTCTTCGGGCACCTTGCGCCGCGCCAGCCGGTCCTCGAGCTCGCGGCGGCTGCGCGCCTTGATGCTGAGCTGGTCGAGCAGGATCTTGCGGGCCACGGACTCCGGATCGGCGTCCTCGGTCCAGCCGGGCTCGTCCTCGTCGGGCGGCTCGGCGGTGCGGTCGATGGCGGTGCGGGGGCGGAAGGAGCTCATCGGGTCACCGTCCGGTCGGGCTCGGGCGTCGGGCGTCAGGTCGGGCGTCAGGCGTCAGGTCGGGCGTCAGGCGGGCGTCAGGCGGGGGCTGGTGCTGGGCGGCGGGGTCCCCGCTCCGCCGGCCGTGGGACAGGCGGAGCGGGCCGCGGAGCGCGAGGAGGCGGCCTCGGGCACAGCGGTTCCCCGCCGCGTACGGGGGCCGGCCGGACGTGGTCCGGCGGGCGGGGGTGGTGCGGGTGTGGCGCGGGTGCAGGATCGGGGCGCGCCGACCGCACCCGCACCGCTGTGCCCGCCCCGGCCGTTCGCCCCGCAGGCACCCACCGCGAGGCAGCGGCGGGAACGCCGCCGCCGTGGCGCAGGGAGCGAGGCACGAGCGACCGGAGCCGAGGCCGGCAGTGGCTACCGCCACGCCGACCGAGGGCCGCCGAGCGACCTCACCCCCTGCCAACCTCGACTGCGAGGCCGGCAGCGTGGCGGAGCGAAGCGACGACACGCTCGGCCCATCCCACTCAGAACGAGTCGACGCCGATCGGCTCGTCGGAGAGGTCGGTGAAGTCGCCGTCGACGGTGGGGGTGACGCCGAGCTTCTCGAGGATCTTCTTCTCCAGCTCGTTGGCCAGGTCGGGGTTGTCCTTGAGGAAGGTGCGGGCGTTCTCCTTGCCCTGGCCGAGCTGGTCGCCCTCGTAGGTGTACCAGGCGCCGGCCTTGCGGACGAGGCCCGCCTCGACGCCGACGTCGATGAGGCCGCCCTCGCGGGAGATGCCCTTGCCGTACATGATGTCGAACTCGGCCTGCTTGAACGGCGGGGCAACCTTGTTCTTGACCACCTTGACTCGGGTCCGGTTGCCGACCATGTCGGTGCCGTCCTTGAGGGTCTCGATCCGGCGGACGTCGAGGCGCACGGAGGAGTAGAACTTCAGCGCGCGACCACCGGTGGTGGTCTCGGGCGAGCCGAACATGACGCCGATCTTCTCGCGCAGCTGGTTGATGAAGATGGCCGTCGTCTTGGACTGGTTGAGGGCACCGGTCATCTTGCGCAGGGCCTGGCTCATCAGGCGGGCCTGGAGACCGACGTGGCTGTCACCCATCTCGCCCTCGATCTCGGCGCGGGGCACGAGCGCGGCGACGGAGTCGATGACGATCAGGTCGAGGGCGCCGGAGCGGATGAGCATGTCGGCGATCTCGAGGGCCTGCTCACCGGAGTCGGGCTGGGAGACCAGGAGGGCGTCGGTGTCGACGCCGAGGGCCTTGGCGTAGTCGGGGTCGAGCGCGTGCTCGGCGTCGATGAAGGCCACGATGCCGCCGGCGGCCTGGGCGCTGGCCACGGCGTGGAGCGCGACGGTCGTCTTACCGCTGGACTCGGGGCCGTAGATCTCCACGACCCGGCCGCGGGGAAGTCCACCGATGCCGAGGGCGACGTCGAGGGAGATCGCTCCGGTCGGGATCACGTCGAGGGGGGCGCGCGAGTCGTCACCGAGTCGCATCACGGAGCCCTTGCCGTAGGACTTCTCGATGTTGAGAAGCGCGGCGTCGAGGGCCTTCTGGCGGTCGTCTCCAGCCATGGTGTTCATCCTTAGGGTTCGTGGTGAGCCAGGTACGTCGGCGACGCTACGACGAGGGCCCGACACAACCTGATCAGTCGTGTCGTCGTTGTGGACGAACTCGGGTGAGCGTCGTACCTGTGGACGGTGGGTGGACGTTTCCGCCCGCCGTCGTGGGTCCGACACTAGCCGAACACCTGTTCGAAGTCGCGCTAGGCGGTCCGGCGTGTCGGGGACGCCGCCCGGACGGCGCAGCCGAGCACGCCGACGACAAGCACCAGGCTCAGGAGCGCGAGCATCGGGTAGTCGCCGAGCGCGACGACCAGGCCGGCCAGGGCGCCCCCGCCGGCGGCGGTGAGACCCATGACCAGGTCGGAGGTGCCCTGGACGTCGGTCCGCACCGCGATGGGCGTGTGCTCGGCGACCATGGTCGAGGCGGAGACCATCGACAGCGACCAGCCGAGGCCGAGCAGGAAGAGCCCGGCGGTCACCTGCCACGACATCCCCGACGGCGACGACGCGCACAGCACGAGCGCGACGAGGAGCACGACTCCCCCGGCGCCGAGCACCTGCGGCCGGCCCATCCGGTCGGCGAGCATGCCGACGAGGGGCGAGAACGCGAACATGCCGAGCACGTGGACGCTGATCACGAGCCCGATCACCTCGAGCCCTGAGCCGCCGTGCTCCATGTGCAGCGGCGTCATGGTCATCACGCCGATCATCGTGGCGTGGGTCAGGGCCAGGCCGACGATGGCGAAGCCCAGCACCGGCCGCTCCCGTACGACGTCCCGGGTGCGGCTCCAGGACGAGCCCGTGCGCACGATCCCGGTCCCCGTGCGGGCACCCGGCTCCCGGGCACCGGCCGCCTCCTGCGCGAGCAGGAGCGGGTCGGGGCGCAGCAGCACGCCGACGACCACCGCGGCGACGAGCATGCCGATGGCGCCGATCGCGAAGGGCCCGGTCAGCTCGGGGATCCCGATGCCGTCGGCGAGCGCGCCGGCGGGTCCGGTGAGGTTCGGCCCGGCGACGGCGCCGATCGTGGTCGCCCACACGACGAGCGACAGCGAGCGCGCACGGTTCTCGTCGGTGGCGAGGTCGGTGGCGGCGTACCGCGCGGCGTTGTTGGCCGAGGTCGCCGCGCCCAGCAGCATCGCGCCGACCAGGAGCAGCGCCATCGAGCCCACGACGCCCGCGAGCACGGCGGTGAGGCCTCCGGCGGCGCCGACGACGTACCCCGTCATCAGTCCCGTACGACGCCCGCGCCGGGCCATGAGCGGCGCGAGCAGGAACGAGATCACCGCCGCCCCGAGCACCTGCGCGGTCTGCGCGAGCCCCGAGAGAGCCTCGGACCCGGACAGGTCGCGGGCCAGCAGCGAGGCGGTCGCGATGCCGATGGTGATGCCGACCGCGCCGACGGCCTGGGTCAGCACCAGGACCCGGACGGTACGGCGCTGTGCCGCGGCGCTCACCTCTCGCTCGCGGGCAGGCCGAGGATCTCCCACACCGCGCGCCAGACCTCCTTGGGGGGTACGCCGGCGTCGAGCGCCTCGCGCACGGTCCGGTGCTCCAGCGCCCCGATCACCATCTGGTCGGCCCAGGCGGGGGCATAGCTCTCCCCCAGGTGCTGGTTCATCCGCGCCCAGAACTCGGTGTGCCTCACCCGGCCATGATCCACCAGCAGCGAACCCGCCCTCGCGCCGGTGTCAGTCCGCACGGAAGACCTCGACCCCGTCGACGGTGGTCGAGAGCACCTCGACGTCGGCGATCTCGGCCGGGTCGAGGGCGAAGATGTCGTCGCTGAGCACGACGAAGTCGGCCTTCTTGCCGGCCTCGAGCGAGCCGGTCCGGTCGCCCATGCCGAGGGCGGTGGCCGCGTCGATGGTCAGCATCCGGGCGGCGGTCTCGGCGTCGGGCAGGGCGTGGGTCTCGCGGGTGAGCGCCCGGCTGATGATGCCGAGCGGGCTGAGCAGGTCCGCGTCCCAGTCGCTCGACAGGATGGTCAGGGCGCCGCTGTCGGCGAGGGTGTCGACGGGGATCAGGTCGTAGGCGCGGTCGCCGATGATCTCGCTGAGGTCGTCGAGGTAGGCCAGGTCGGTCGACTCCTCCCCCACCTGGAAGTGCGCGACCACACCCAGCTCGGCGAACCGCGGCACGTCGGCGGGATCCACGAGGTAGGTGTGGGTGAGCCGGTGGTGCCGTCCGGCGACCTCGGCCCGGTCGGCCGGGATGGCCGCCACGGCGTCGAGCGCCCGCCGGACCGCGGCGTCGCCGATGACGTGGAAGCTGATCCGGAAGCCCATCGCGTGCAGCCGCGCGACGTACGACGTGAGCTGCTCCTCGGTGAAGTAGCCGAAGCCGCGGGGGAAGCGCGGGTCCGGCGGGTCGTCGTAGGGCGCGAGCAGCTGGGCCGTGCCGAGGTCGAGGATGCCGTCGACGTAGATCTTGGCGGTGTCGATCTGGAGCAGGTCGTCGGGATCGTCGCGGAACCGCGAGCCGAGCTCGGCGAGCTGGTCCTCCAGGTCGAGCGACGGGTAGACGTAGAGCGCGTTGACGGCACGGACCGTGAGCTCGTCGGCCGCGGCCGCGCGCAGCCAGGCCTCGGTGTGCCCCTGCTGCCAGTAGCCGCCGACGTCGCTGACGGTCGTGACGCCGTTGCGGGCGAGCTCGGCCATCGCGACGCGCAGTCCGGCGTCGACCTCGTCGGGGCTCGGGGCGGAGGCGTTGCGCAGCGGTTGCTGGGCGTCCTCGAGCAGCAGCCCGGTGAGCTCGCCGGTACGGCGGTCGCGGGCCACGATGCCGCCCTGGGGGTCCGGCGTGGACGCGGTGATCCCGGCAGCCGTCAGGCCCGCGGTGTTGCCCCAGGCGGCATGACCGAGGTCGTCGAGCACCACGACCGGGTGGTCGGGGACGGCGGCGTCGAGGGCGGCGAGGGGTGTCGGCGTGGTGCCGCGCAGGCCGAACAGCGAGGCACCGGCCGCGCGGACCCACTGGCCCTCGGGCACGTCGGCGGCGCAGTCGGCCACGAGCCTCACGTAGGTCGCGAGGTCGCGCCCGGGCGGCAGGAGGCAGAGGTTCTCGTTGATCCCCGCCTCCGGCACATGGACGTGCGCGTCCTGGAATCCCGGCAGCACCAGCTCGCCGTCGAGCTCGACCACCTCGTCGGCCTCACCGACCTGGCGGGAGACCTCGTCCTCGGTCCCGACGGCGAGGATCACGCCCTCGTCGTCGTAGGCGAGGGCGTCGGCCCACGGCTGCTTGGCGTCGGCGGTCCAGATCCGGCCGCCGACCACGAGCGTCACCGCCGCGGCGGCGCGTCGCCGCCGCTGGAGCAGGCGACCAGGAGGGTCGCGAGGAGCACCAGCGCCAGCACCGCGGCGGCGCCGGCGGTAGGGCGGCGGACGCGGCCTAGCCGAGGTCGAGCCACCGCACGTCCCAGCGGTGGTGGACGAGGTCGTGGAGGTGGTAGCGGCCCAGCGTCTCGACGGTGAACACGCTGCCGTTGCTGCGCCGGCCGGGGCGCGCCCACTGGTCGTCGCCGACCCGGTCGTACCAGCCGGCGGCGAGCTCGGCCGCGGCGACGAGGTCCGGGAGGACGGCGGCGGGCGCCTGCTCGTCGTACCGCTCGGTGCGGGCGGTCTCGTCCTGGTCCCAGTTGGCGAACCGGGGGTCGTCCTCGGCGAGGAGCTGCTCGACCCGGAGCGCGAAGACCCGGTTGACGTCGCGCACGTGGCAGCCGTACTCGGCCGGCGACCAGACGTCCGGCTCGGGGCGCTCGGCGGCTCGGGGATCGGCCAGTGCCGAGGCCCAGAACGCCGCGTTGTCGCGGATCTCGGCGCCGAGCGCGGCCCGGTCGACCGCGGCGGAGGCGAAGCCGCACTCGGGGCAGGGGCGGTCGAGGACCCAGGTCCAGTCCTTGGTGTCGGGCTCGATCGTGGCGTGCTCGCTCGTCATGACGCCCATCCTCGCGGGACGGGAGGGCGCCCTGCGAGCGGTGATCCGGTCATTCGCCATCGATCAACTGCCAGCGCCGCTCGGTGGCCGGACGGGTCAGCCCGAGCAGGTTGAAGCGGGCGAGCCGGACCAGCACCTGCACCGGGTCGACGTCGAGCAGCGCGGCCACGGCGTCGACGGCCTCGTCGGTGCTGTCGGCGCCCCGGACCAGCGCGAGGACCTCGTCGGCCCGGTCGCCGACCGCGGCCGCGAACCTCAGCCGATCGAGGGCCGCGGCCCGCTCCACCGCGGGGTCCTGGGGGTCGGGCGACTGCCGGACCACCTCGTCGGCGTACTGCTCGCCGTCGACGGCCCACTGGGCGTCGATCCGGCCGGCGACCGCGGTGAGCAGCGCGCACAGCATCGGCACCTGGTCGGTGCGGATGACGAGCTCCTCGAAGTCGGAGGCGCGCAGCCGCAGGTGGGGCCCAGGCGTACCGGCGTCGGCGTGGCTGGCGAACCACCCGTCGACCACGACCGAGCGGTCGCGGCGCGCGCTCGGCATGGTGCCCTGGGCGTGGTCGTCGGACAGGTCCATGCCCCGCACGGTAGCCGGAGGACTCAGTCGTGCCGGCGGATCTTGGCCGCGAGCAGCGCGCGTCGCGCGGACATCCGGCTCCACACGGCCTGCTGGAAGGCGAGCGTCAGCCAGCCCGCGACCGCCATGCCCGAGATGTTGAGGAGGAGCTGGAGCAGGCTGCCGCGCACCTCGTCGGGGACGCCGAACGCCAGTCCCAGCGCGACATTGCCGGCCGCCGGGATCGTCGTCACCGAGATGAACACGCCCGAGAGCCCGCCTACCTTGGCCGACGTGAGCGAGAGGGCGCCGGCCGCGGCGGCGACCACCGCGACGATGAACGACCACTTGTCGGGGGTGTAGATGAACGCCGTCGCCGGACGCGGCGCGGTGACCTGGTCGAGCGTCACCCAGCCGAGCGCCCGGGCCACCAGCGCGGCGAGGGTGGCGAACGCGATCGCGACGGCGAAGCCGACCAGCAGCGAGCGGGCGGCGTAGCGCAGGAGCGAGGGGCGCCGCCGTACGAGCGCGAGGCCGAGCGCCGCGATCGGGACGAACTCCGGGCCGAGCACCATCGCGCCGATCACGAGGATCTGGGAGTCCAGGACGATGGCGATGCTGGCGATGAGGGTGGCCAGGCTCATGAACGTCAGGAAGGTCCAGTTGAGCTCGGACTCGTCGTACGCGCGCTGGGTGACGTCGGCCCAGACCACCGCGTCCGCCGACGACCCCGGCGTACGCCGTTCGGCGTCGAGGGCCGGCTGCGAGAGCCAGGTCGTCACCGGTACGACGTGGATCGCGCCCTCGCGCGGCACCCCGATCCCGCGCAGCGCGTCGACGACGTCGTTGACCGCCTCACGGGGCACGTCCGCCTCGACCACGTCACCCTCGGGCACGATGGCGGCGCCGCGCACGCAGGTGAGGTTGGTGACGGCCGCGTCGGCCCGGAGCGCGTCGAGGACGGCGGGCGTCAGGTCGCGGGGCGAGGTGATCCGCAGGTGCTGCACGGGATCAGGTTAGGGATGCGGTGCCGAACGCGACGTTGAACCGGTCGCACCAGATGACGACCGAGCGCATGGCCGACAGGTCGGCCGACGCGGGGATCTCGTAGCTCTGGCTGCCCTGGTTGCCCTTGAGCTCGCCGAGCCGCACGTAGTCGCCGTCGTCGTAGATGCCCCACGAGTCGCGGCACCCGGCGCAGTCGCCGCCGCTGGGCCGGTCGCTGAGCCAGACGTGGAGGTCGGGTCCGTTGGAGGTGTCGAGGTCGTCGAGGCGCAGGTAGCGCGTGCCGTCGCTGCGGCGGTAGACCGTCGCGACACCGGAGGTGCCGTGCTCACCGTCGATCAGGTCGGCGGTGGCCAGCACGACGCGGGTCTTGGTGCCGGCGCTCGCGGAGGGCACGTCGGTGTCCGCGATGCCGCCGGGCGCCGTACCGACGACGGCGGCGGGGTCGTCGCTCTCGTCGGCCGTCTTGTCGACGAACAGCAGCCAGGGCTGGAAGAGCGCCAGGCCCGCCACCAGGGCGACGACCAGCACACCGCCGATCGTCAGCCAGGTCGCACGCTTCCGGGACATGCGACCCAGCCTAGGGCGTGTCTGCCATGCCTGCGCCGTCGCGAGCGGGGTTTGCGGCCGATCTGGCAAGGCCGAGGAGCGAAGGCGGGCCGGAGGCCCGTCGAGTCTCCGAGAACGCCGCCAGATCGAGTCGCAAAGCCCGCGCAGCAGGCGCGGGCCTGGCAGAGGCGCCCTAGGCAGATCCGGGGCTCAGGCGCTCCAGGTTCGCGAGACCAGCGGGACGCCGGGCCGGTAGGCGAGGTGCACGTGGGTCGGTGCGTCGAGCAGCAGCAGGTCGGCCCGCGCGCCCGGGACGACGCGGCCGACGTCGGTACGGCCGAGGGCGGCGGCGCCGCCGGCGGTCGCGGCCCAGACGGCCTCGGCGGGGGTCATCCCCATCTCACGGACGGCGAGCGCGATGCAGAACGGCAGCGAGCTCGTGTAGCAGGAGCCGGGGTTGCAGTCGCTGGCGATCGCGACGGTGACGCCCGCGTCGATGAGCCGGCGGCCCGACGGGTAGGGGTGCTTGGTGCTGAACTCGACGCCGGGCAGCAGCGTCGCGACGGTTCCGGCGTCGCGCAGCGCGTGGACGTCGTCGTCGCTGAGGTAGGTGCAGTGGTCAACGGCGGTGAGGCCGAGCTCGGCGGCGAGCCGGACGCCGGGGCCCGCGCCCAGCTGGTTGGCGTGCAGCCGGCCCTTGAGGCCGACCGCGGCGCCGGCGGCGAGGATCGTACGGGCCTGGTCCTCGTCGAAGGCGCCGCGCTCGCAGAAGACGTCGATCCAGCGGGCGTGGGGCGCGGCGGCGTCGAGCATCGGGCCGGTGACGAGGTCGACGTAGGCGGCGGGGTCGTCGGCGTACTCGGGAGCGACGACGTGGGCGCCGAGGAAGGTCGTCTCGTCGGTGAACTCGCGCGCGACCTTGAGCGAGCGGGCCTCGTCCTCGACCGAGAGTCCGTAGCCGGACTTGATCTCGAGCGTGGTCGTGCCCTGGCGGCGCATCTCGGCGACGTGGCGCGCGACGCCGGCGGCGAGCTGGTCGTCGGAGGCCGCGCGGGTGGCGGCGACGGTGGTGCGGATGCCGCCGGCGGCGTAGGACTCCCCCGCCATCCGGGCCTGGAACTCCAGCGCGCGGTCGCCCGCGAACACCAGGTGGCTGTGGCTGTCGACGAAGCCCGGCAGCACGGCCCGGCCCTGGGCGTCGAAGACCTCGTCGGCGGCAGGCGCGTCGGCAGCGGCGCCGACCCACGAGACCACGCCGTCGCTGAGGACGACGGCCGCGTCCGTGCGGACGCCGAGCAGGTCGCCCGCGTCGGCCGCGGGATCGTTGGTGACGAGCTCGCTGATGTTGGTGATGAGCAGGCTCATGGGTTCCAGATCCTTCCGATGACGTCGTCGAGCGCCCGGCCGACCTGGCCGTGGTCGCCCTCGAAGACCACCGCGCCGTCGACGATCACGTGCGTGACGTCGGCGGCGCCGGCGGCGAAGACGGCGGTGTGCTCGTCCCGGCCGGTCCCGGCGGTGCGGGGCGAGGCGAGGTCGATGGTGACGAGGTCGGCGCGCTGGCCGACGGCGATCTCGCCGGCGTCGGCGAAGCCGAGGCTGCGGTGGCCGTCGGCGGTGCCGGCGGCGAGCAGCTCACCCGCGGTCCAGTGGCCGCGGGCCTGGGTGGCGAGGCGCTCGTCCATCTCGACGGCGCGCATCTCCTCGAAAGCGTCGATGACTGCGTGGCTGTCGGAGCCGAGGGTGAGCACCGAACCCGCCTCCTGCAGGGCCCGGGCCGGGCCGATGCCGTCGCCCAGGTCGCGCTCGGTGGTGGGGCAGAACGACGCGAACGCGCGCGCCTCGCCCAGCAGCCGGACGTCCTCGTCGGTCAGGTGCGTGGCGTGGACGGCACTCGTCATCGGGCCGAGCACACCGTGGTCGGCGAGCAGCCGGGTCGGCGTGACGCCGTGGGCGGCGACGCAGTCGGCGTTCTCCTTGACCTGCTCGGACAGGTGCACGTGGACCGGTACGCCGTCCGCGACGTAGGGAGTGAACGCCTCGAGCGCGTCGGCGGGGACCGCGCGCACCGAGTGGGCGGCGACACCGATCAGCGAGGCGGCGCCCGTCAGCGGGGCGAGCGCGGAGACGCGCTCGTGCCAGGCCTCCGCGGTGCCGTCGGAGAAGCGGCGCTGGACGCCCTCGGGCGCGGCGCCGAAGCCGCTGGAGAGGTAGAGCGTGTCGAGCAGCGTGATCCGGATGCCGGCGTCGCGCGCCGCGGCGAGGAGAGCGTTGCCCATCGCGTTGGCGTCGTCGTACGGCGTGCCGTCGGCCTGGTGGTGCAGGTAGTGGAACTCGCCGACCGAGGTGTAGCCCGCCGCGACCATCTCGGCATAGGTCGCCTTGGCCAGCTCGTAGTAGGTGTCGGGGTCGAGGCGCCCGGCGACGGCGTACATCTGCTCGCGCCAGGTCCAGAAGGTGCCGCGGTCGGTCTGGGTACGCCCGCGCAGCGCGCGGTGGAACGCATGGCTGTGGGTGTTGGCGAGCCCCGGCAGGGTCAGTCCCCGCAGGGGGACGCCGGTGCGGGTCGCGTCGGGCTCGACAGAGGTGATCCGGCCGTGCTCGACCTCGACCCGGACGGTGTCGCGGACCCGGCCGCCGACCCACGCCCGCTCCAGCAGGTAGGCGGTCATGGGCCGACCAGGCCGGTGAGCGCGTCGGCCAGCGCCTCGACGCCGGCCAGGCAGTCGGCCGTCTCGGCGGACTCGTACGGCGAGTGCGAGACGCCCGAGGGGTTGCGGACGAAGAGCATGGCGGTGGGGATGCCGGCGTCCTGGAGGATCCCGGCGTCGTGACCGGCCTGGGTGGGCAGCACCGGCACCCCACCGAGGAGCGCGGCGAGCTCGTCGCGCAGGGCGACGTCGAAGGCGACCTCGCCGCTGACCGACTCGGGCGTCACGGTGACGGTGGTGCCGTCGCGGCCCGCGCGCTCCACGGCCTGCTTCTCGACGGCGGCCACGAGCGCGGCCAGCGCGTCGTCGGACTCGGCGCGGGCGTCGAGCCACGCGGTGACGTGGGAGGGCACGGCGTTGGTGCCGTTGGGCCGGACGTCGATCCGGCCGAAGGTCGCGCGCTGCCCGGAGAGCCGGGCCTGCTTGTTGGCCGCGAGCGCGGTCATCGCGTAGGTGAGCATCGGGTCGGCGCGGTCCTCCATGCGGGTGGTGCCCGCGTGGTCGGCCCGGCCGGCGATGTCGTAGCGGTAGCGCCCGTGGGGCCAGATGGCGTTGTGCACGCCGACCGGGGCGTCGAGGTCGATCAGGCCGCGGCCCTGCTCGACGTGGAGCTCGACGTACGTCGCGACGCCGTCGAGCAGCGTGGAGGTCCCGCCCTCGATGACGTCACCGAGCCGGACGCCGTCGCGGTCGGTCAGCTCGGCCGCGTCGGCCCACGTGGTGGCGCCGACGGCCAGGCGCGAGCCGAGGCAGGCCCGGCCGAAGCGCGAGCCCTCCTCCTCGACGAAGGCGGAGACGCCGAGCCGCCGGGTCGGCTCCACGCCGCGCTCGCGCATCAGGTCGAGCGCGGCGAAGGAGGAGACGACACCGAGCGGGCCGTCGTACGCACCGCCGTCGAGGACGGAGTCGAGGTGCGAGCCGGTGAGCACCTTGTCGGCGCTCTCCGGCCCCCACCAGGCGACCAGGTTGCCGAACGGGTCCTCCTCAAGCTCGAGCCCCCGGGCCGTGGCGGCCTCGCGGAACCACGCCCGCAGCTCGAGCTCGGCGGAGTGCCACGGCTGGCGGAAGTAGCCGCCGGAGGACGCCGAGCGCCCGACGGGCGCGAGGTCGCGCCACATCTGCTCGAAGTCGGCAACCTGGGTCACGGGATCAGCCCTCCTGCATCGGGATCCGGACGCCGCGCTCGGCGGCCACCTCGGCGGCGCGGTCGTAGCCCGCGTCGACGTGGCGGATGACGCCCATGCCCGGGTCGTTGGTCAGCACGGCCTCGATCTTCGCAGCCGCCAGCTCGGTGCCGTCGGCGACGCAGACCTGGCCGGAGTGGATCGAGCGACCCATGCCGACGCCGCCGCCGTGGTGCAGCGACACCCAGGTCGCGCCCGAGGCGGTCGCGGTCATCGCGTTGAGCAGCGGCCAGTCGGCGATCGCGTCGGAGCCGTCGAGCATGGCCTCCGTCTCGCGGTACGGCGACGCGACCGAGCCGCAGTCGAGGTGGTCGCGGCCGATCACGATCGGCGCCTTGAGCTCGCCGTTCTTGACCATCTCGTTGAACTTGAGGCCGGCCAGGTGGCGCTCGCCGTAGCCGAGCCAGCAGATGCGCGCCGGGAGGCCCTGGTAGTGGACCCGCTCCTGCGCCATGCCGATCCACTTGTGGAGCCGCTCGTTGTCGGGGAAGAGCTCGAGGATCGCCTTGTCGGTGGCGGCGATGTCGGCCGGGTCACCGGAGAGCGCGGCCCAGCGGAAGGGGCCCTTGCCCTCGCAGAACAGCGGGCGGATGTAGGCCGGCACGAAGCCCGGGAACTCGAACGCCCGGTCGTAGCCGCCCTTGCGGGCCTCGTCGCGGATCGAGTTGCCGTAGTCGAAGACCTCGGCGCCGGCGTCCTGGAACTCCACCATCGCCCGCACGTGCGCGGCCATCGCGGCCTGCGCCTCCTTGGTGAAGCCGGCCGGGTCGGCCTCGGCACGCTGGTGCCACTCCTCGAAGGGGACGCCGATCGGCAGGTACGACAGCGGGTCGTGGGCCGACGTCTGGTCGGTGACGACGTCGATCGGCGCCTTCATCTCCAGCAGCTGCGGGAAGATCTCGGCGGCGTTGCCGAGCAGGCCGATGGACAGGCCCCGGCGCTCGTCCCGAGCGGCCACGGCCAGCTCGAGCGCGTGCTCCAGGTTGTCGGCCTGGACGTCGAGGTAGCGGTGCTCGATGCGGCGGGTGATCCGGCTCTGGTCGACGTCGACGCAGATCGCGACACCGTCGTTCATCGTGACGGCGAGCGGCTGGGCGCCGCCCATGCCGCCGAGGCCGGCGGTGAGGGTGATCGTGCCGGCCAGCGTGCCGTTGAAGCGCTTGTCGGCGACGGCGGCGAAGGTCTCGAAGGTGCCCTGGAGGATGCCCTGGGTGCCGATGTAGATCCACGACCCGGCCGTCATCTGGCCGTACATGGTCAGGCCGAGCTCCTCCAGGCGGCGGAACTCCTCCCAGTTCGCCCAGTCGCCGACGAGGTTCGAGTTGGCGATGAGCACGCGGGGCGCCCACTTGTTGGTCTTGAAGACGCCGACGGGCTTGCCGCTCTGGACGAGCATGGTCTCGTCGTCCTCGAGGTCGCGCAGGGTGCGCACGAGGGCGTCGTACGCCTCCCAGCTGCGCGCGGCCTTGCCGGTGCCGCCGTAGACGACGAGGTCCTCGGGACGCTCGGCGTTCTCGGGGTCGAGGTTGTTCATCAGCATCCGCAGGGGGGCTTCGGTCTGCCACGACTTCGCGGTCAGCTCGGTGCCGTGCGCGGCGTGGATGGGGAGGCGGGGGTTGTCCTGCTGGGTGGTCATGCGAGTTCTCCGATCACGTTCGCGACGGCCGCGGTGACGGAGCGGTCGGCGACGAGCTGGTAGGCGGTGTCGATCTCGGGGGCGAGGAAGCGGTCGGTGCCCGGGCCGCCGACGCCGGCGCCGCGGAACAGCTCGACGACCGCGCCGGTCGCGGGGCTCGGGGTCAGTGGGGCGCGGAGGTTGAGCGCGCGGGCCGCGGTCATCAGCTCGATGGCGAGCACGCGGGTCAGGCCGTCGACGGACCGGCGCAGCTTGCGCGCGGCCGACCAGCCCATCGAGACGTGGTCCTCCTGCATCGCGCTGGAGGGGATCGAGTCGACGCTGGCCGGGTTGGCCAGGCGCTTGAGCTCGGAGACGATCGCAGCCTGGGTGTACTGCGCGATCATCAGGCCCGAGTCGACGCCCGGGTCGTCGGCCAGGAACGGCGGGAGGCCGTGGTTGCGGGCCTTGTCGAGGAAGCGGTCGGTACGACGCTCCGCGATCGAGGCGAGGTCGGCAGCGACGATCGCGAGGAAGTCGAGCACGTAGGCGACCGGCGCCCCGTGGAAGTTGCCGTTGGACTCCACGCGGCCCTGGTCGGCGAGGACGACCGGGTTGTCGACGGCCGAGGCGAGCTCGCGGGAGGCGACCGAGGCCGCGTGGGCGACCGTGTCGCGCACGCCGCCGTGGACCTGCGGCGAGCAGCGCAGCGAGTAGGCGTCCTGGACCCGGTTGCAGTCGGGGCCGCGGTGCGAGGCGACGACGCCGGAGTCGCGCAGGAGCGCGGTGAGGTTGGCCGCGGAGGCCGCCTGGCCGGGGTGCGGGCGGATCGCCTGGAGCTCGGGGGCGAACACCCGGTCGGTGCCGAGCTGGCCCTCGACCGACATGGCCGCGGAGATGTCGGCGACCTTGAGCAGCTCGGTCAGGTCGTGGATCGCGAGCACGAGCATGCCGAGCATGCCGTCGGTGCCGTTGATGAGCGCGAGGCCCTCCTTCTCCTGCAGCTCGACCGGGGTGAGGCCGGCGGCGGCGAGAGCGGTGGCGGCGTCGGTCAGCTCACCGTCGGCGGTGCGGACCGGGCCCTCACCCATGAGCGCGAGCGCGCAGTGGGCCAGGGGCGCGAGGTCGCCGGAGCAGCCGAGCGATCCGTACTCGTGGACGACCGGGGTGATGCCGTGCGAGAGCAGGCCGGCGAGCAGCTCGGCGGTCTCGCGGCGTACGCCGGTACGGCCGGTCGCGAGCGTCGAGAGACGCAGCAGCATGAGGCCGCGGACGACCTCGCGCTCGACCTCGGGACCGCTGCCCGCGGCGTGCGAGCGGACGAGCGAGCGCTGCAGCTGGGCGCGCAGCTCGGGGGCGATGTGCCGGGTGGCGAGGGCGCCGAAGCCGGTCGAGACGCCGTAGTGCGGCGTCGGGGACGCGGCGAGGTCCTCGATGACCGCGCGCGCCTTGTCGATGGCCGCGAGGGCCTCGTCGCTGAGCACAACAGCGGCGCCGCCACGGGCCACCGCAACCACGTCGTCGAACGAGATCGCGCCCGTTCCGACCGTCACTTTCTCCATGGCTCGATTCCACCTCTCCTGGGGTGGCGCGCGCCAGGGTGCCACGGCATGATGAGTCTCAGATCCGAGACATGCTCGGCCGAGGAGAGGACCGCCCGACGTGACCCAGGTGCCCGCCGCGACCCGCGCGCTGCGGGTGCTGCGCTTCCTCGCCGGCCAGCCCGAACCGGTCGCCGTCGAGCGGATCGCGCGCGAGCTCGGGATCCCGCGCTCCACGACGTACCACCTGCTGCAGGCGATGGCCGACGAGGGCTTCGTCGTGCACCTGAGCGACGACCGCCGCTACGGGCTCGGCGTCGCCGCCTTCGAGGTCGGCTCCGGCTACGCCCGCCAGGCGCCGCTCCAGCGGATCGCGCGACGCCCCCTCGCCACGCTCGTCGACCGGATCGGGCACAGCGCGCACCTCGCGGTCCCCCACGGGCGCGACGTGCTCTACGTCGTCGAGGAGCGCGCTCCCGGCCGGCCGCCGCTCGTGACGGACGTCGGCGTACGGCTGCCGTCGCACCTGACCGCCAGCGGCCGCGCGATCCTGGCCCGGCTGCCGGCCAGCCAGGTGCGCGCGCTCTATCCCGACAAGGAGTCGTTCGTCGACCGCACTGGCGTCGGCCCGACCTCGCCCACCGCGCTGCGCTCGGTGCTCGCCGAGACCCGGCAGCGCGGCTACGCGACCGAGGACAGCGAGGTGACCGCGGGCATGGCGAGCGTCGCGGCGGCGGTCGTCGACCACAACGAGATGCCGGTCGCGGGCGTCGCGGTGACCTACCCGACCACGCCGTCCGGCGGATCGCTCGACGAGCGCCAGCGCGAGCGGCTGGCCGCGGCGGTCGTGGCCACCGCGGACTCGCTCACCCGCCGGCTGCGGGGTCGCTGACGGGGTCGCTGCCGGGGTCTCTCAGCGTGTTGCCGCCGAATCCGATCTCGTTGCCCTCGGGGTCGCGGTAGACCACCTTGCGCACCCCGTCGCCGTAGGTCTCCTCCGTCGCCGGCAGGATCCCGCGCCCGGCCGCCGCGGCCACCCGCGCGTCGAGGTCGTCGACGAAGAGCGTCTGGGTCGCGAAGCCGGCCCGCTCGGGTCGCTGCTCGACGACGAGCCAGCGGTGCGGGGCGAGCTCCCAGACCGCCTCGGTCTCGTGGGCCAGGAACGACGGCGGTGCGCCGAGCAGTGCGTCGTACCAGGGGCGGGCCTGGGCGTAGTCGCGCACGCAGACCCCCGCGAACAGCTCGGCCCCGTCGGCCAGGAACTCGCTCATGCCGGGGCTGACCCGGCACCGGCCGCCGAATCATCGGTACGCCGGCGCACCCGCCCCGCCCACCAGTCGAGCACGTCGTCACCGGCACCGTAGGCGGCCGTCATCACCCGGCCGGTCGCGACGAGGAGCCCGGGCCTCTCGTCCTCGCCTGCGTGCTGGGCCTGCCGCGCCAGGTCCGCGCCCTCGGCCCACGCCCCCGCGTCGGCCGGCAGCGGCAGCGCGGCCACCTGGCGCGCGCTCACCTTGACCGAGCCGGGCGTGAGGCCGGCGCCGAGGTAGCGGGTCGCCGCGTGCGCGACGACGGGCGGCGCGAGCAGCACCGCGAGGAGACGCCAGAGGTCCGCCCGGTCGCGCGGGACGACGCTCACCACGGGGACCGACGGCAGCCAGGCGCCGTGCTCGTCGGCGACCGCCTCGATCACCCGGCCCTGCCCGGCGACCAGCAGCTTGGGGACGAGGCGTGCGTCGGCCCAGCGGGCCAGCGCCCCGTCGGCGCGCAGCGCGGCGAGGTCGACCGACGGCTCGTCGTACCGGACCCGGGCGAAGCGGGTCGCCGTCCTCCCCCAGCGCGACTCGGCGGGGTCGATGAGGCCGGTGGTGACGAGCGGCGTACCGCCGGGGAGGCCGTCGCGGACGAACGGCGCCAGGCCGTAGAACTGGTCGCGGAAGTCGGCCGTGCAGTCGGCGAGGTCGCCGACCGTGACGGCCCCGGCAGCGAGGGGCGCGACCGGGATGCCGAACGTCGGCGCGGCGAGCCGCCCCCACGCGTCGGGGTCGGGGCCGGGCCCCGCGCCCACCCGGACGACGGGCACGCACGTCAGCACGGGCGTGCCCTCGAAGACGGGACGGTCCGAGCACCAGAAGTCGGTGAGGGCGCCGCGCTCGGCGACCGCTCGTCGTACCGGTCCGGCGTCGCGGGCGGCGAGCACCGACAGCGGCTGCACGAGCGCGACGACCCCGCCGGGCGCGACGAGGTCGAGCGCCCGGTGCAGGAAGACAGCGCTGGTGTCGGTGTAAGCACCCAGGGCACGCCGGTGCTCCTCGTTCTGCCCGGCGGACCGGCGGCGCAGCTGGCCCAGGAACGGCGGGTTGCCGACGACCGCGTCGAACGTCCGGCCCTCCCACGCGGTCAGCCCGTCGGCGAGGACGACCTGCCGCTCGATCTCGTCGGCCGCGACGCCGGGATCGAGGGCCTGGAGCCGCTCACGGGCGATCCGTACCGCCTCGGGGTCGAGGTCCGAGCCGTGCACCGCCCGCACCCCCAGGCGTCGGGCCGCGGCGACGAGGAAGTGCCCGGTCCCGCAGGCCGGATCGAGCACCGTCGCCCCCGGGGCGCCGGGCAGCGCGCGGTCGAGGATCCAGTCGACGAGCGCGGGCGGGGTGTAGAACGAGCCCTGGGCGCGGCGCCGGTCCCGCTCGTGGTCGGCGAGGTGCTGCTCGTAGGCGTCCGCCACCCCTTCGCCACCGCGCGCCATGCTGGTGAACGCTAGACCACCCTGTTATAGTCACACTGACTACAACATCGAGGAGCCGCGATGGACCGCACCGGACTGCTCACCGACCGCTACGAGCTCACCATGCTCGACTCGTTCGTCCGCGACGGGAGCGCCGATCGCCCTGCCGTGTTCGAGGCGTTCGCGCGCCGCCTGCCCGAGGGCCGCCGCTACGGCATGCTCGCCGGGCTGGGCCGGCTGCTGACCGCGATCGAGGACTTCTCCTACGACGCCGACGAGCTCGCCTGGCTGCAGGCCGAGGGGGTGATCGGCGAGCAGACCGCGCACTACCTCGCCGGCTTCCGGTTCGGCGGCGACGTCGACGGCTACCGCGAGGGCGATCTCTACTTCCCCGGCAGCCCGATCCTCACCGTCACCGGGACCCTCGGCGAGTGCGTGGTGCTCGAGACGCTCGTGCTGAGCATCCTCAACCACGACACGGCGATCGCCAGCGCCGCGGCGCGCATGGTTGACGCCGCGCGCGGCCGGCCGATCATCGAGATGGGCGGACGGCGCACGCACGAGGAGGCGGCGGTCGCGACGGCTCGGGCGGCCTACCTCGCGGGCTTCGCGACGACGAGCAACCTCGCCGCGGGCCGGCGCTACGGCGTACCGACGGCGGGGACGGCGGCCCACGCCTTCACCCTCGCCCACGACACCGAGGCCGACGCCTTCCGCAGCCAGGTCGAGGCCCTCGGCGTCGGCACCACGCTGCTGGTCGACACCTACGACATCGCCGAGGGCATCCGTACGGCGGTCGAGGTCGCCGGCACCGACCTCGGCGCGATCCGGATCGACTCCGGCGACCTGGGCGACGAGTCCCACCGGGCCCGGCTCCTGCTCGACTCGCTCGGCGCCACCGGGACCCGCATCGTGGTGACCAGCGACCTCGACGAGTTCGTCATCGCGGCGCTCACCGACGCCCCCATCGACGGCTACGGCGTCGGCACCCGCGTCGCCACCGGCTCGGGCCACCCGACCGCGAGCATGGTCTACAAGCTCGTCGCCATCGCCGACCACGACAGCGCTCCCCTGCGCCCGGTCGCGAAGAAGTCCAAGGACAAGGGCTCGGTCGGCGGCCGCAAGCGCCCCTACCGCACCTACGACGACCAGGGCCTCCTGACCGCCGAGTGGTTCACCGCCCAGGGGGCTCCCCCACCCGGCGCCGGCGCCCGCGAGGTCCAGGTCCCCCTGGTCCGCGCCGGCGAGGTCGTCCACCGCCCGACGCTCGGCGAGGTCCGCGACTTCGCCGCCGCCACCCTGGCCACGCTGCCCGCCGAGGCCCGCAGCGTCTCGGCCGGGGCGGCGTACCTGACCACCACGCTTCGAGAGGAGACCCCGATGGCCCCCCAGAGCACCAAGGCGCTGATCGTCGTCGACGTCCAGAACGACTTCGTCGAGGGCGGCTCGCTCGGCGTCACCGGCGGCCGCGCGGTCGCCGGCCGGATCAGCGAGCACCTCGCCGCGCACGCCGCCGACTACGCCCTCGTCGCCGCCTCGCGCGACTGGCACCGCGCGGGCGAGACCAACGGCGGCCACTTCCACGAGCCGGGCCAGGCCCCCGACTTCGTCTCGACCTGGCCCGTGCACTGCGTCCAGGGCGAGGCGGGCGCCGACTACGCGCCCGAGCTCGTCACCGACGCGGTCACCCACCACGTCGTCAAGGGCATGGGCGAGCCGGCGTACTCGGCGTTCGAGGGCGTCACCGACCGCGGTGAGCGCCTCGCCGACCTGCTCGCGGCGGCCGGCGTGACCGAGGTCGACGTCACCGGCATCGCCACCGACTACTGCGTCCGGGCGACCGCCCTCGACGCGGTCAAGGCGGGCTTCACGGTCCGCCTCCTCGACGGGCTGCACGCCGGTGTCGCGCCGGACTCGTCGGCCGCGGCACTCGACGAGCTGGCGGCGGCCGGCGTCGACGTGGAGGTGGCGCGATGAGCGAGCACCCCCCGTTTGCGGTCGCGGTCGACCTCGCCGTGTTCACCGTGCGCGACGGAGCGCTCGCCGTCCTCCTGGTCGAGCGCGGCGAGGAGCCCTTCGCCGGCTCGTGGGCACTGCCCGGCGGCTTCGTCGAGCCCGACGAGGACGCCGAGCAGGCGGCCTGGCGCGAGCTGCGCGAGGAGACCGGCGTCGAGCGCTTCCCCGGCCACCTGGAGCAGCTCAAGACCTACTCCGCGCCCGACCGCGACCCCCGCATGCGCGTGGTCTCGGTGGCCCACGTCGCCCTCGCCCCCGACCTCCCCGAGCCGCACCCCGGCACCGACGCCGCCGACGCGCGCTGGTGGGTCGTCGACGACCTGCTCGAGGGCCGCGACGACAGCGACGGACCGGCGCTCGCCTTCGACCACCGCCAGATCCTGCTCGACGCGCGCGAGCGGGTCCGGGCCAAGCTGGAGTACACGACGCTCGCGACCGAGTTCGTCGCCGAGCCGTTCACGCTGCCCGAGCTGCGCCGTGTCTACGCGGCCGTCTGGGGCACGCCCCCGGACCTCGGGAACTTCCGCCGCAAGGTGCTCGGGACCGACGGGTTCGTCGTACCGACGGACACGCGGGGGCACGCCACCGAGGCCGGCGGACGCCGCGCGCTGCTCTACCGCCGCGGCGACGCGACGCTCATCTCGCCCCCGATGGCGCGGGGCGCCTGACGCTCTCTCCTCATTGCTCAACCGAACGGTTGACAAGGACCTCGACCCGGATGCATGCTCAACCACATGGTTGAGCAAGAGGACCGGCTGTCGCGGATCTTCGGCGCGCTCGCCGACCCGACCCGGCGTGACATGGTCGCCCGCCTGGCGGCCGGCGACGCGACGGTCGGCGAGCTCGCGGCGCCGTACGACGTGTCGCTCCAGGCCGTCTCCAAGCACCTCAAGGTGCTCGAGGAGGCAGGTCTGGTCCGGCGCAGCCGCGACGCCCAGCGCCGGCCGGTCCACCTGGAAGCGGAGGTGTTCGACCTCATGACCAAGTGGATCGAGCGGTACCAGCAGCAGGCCGAGGAGCGCTATCGCCGCCTCGACGCCGTCCTCGCCCGGATGCAGGGCCAGGACTCCCCCACCGAGATCAGCGACCGAGCACGAGGAGAAGCAGGATGAGCACCGAGACCACGACCCCCGAGACCCTCATCGAGGCCGACCCCGACGTCCCCACCGTGCGGATGGTCCGCGAGTTCGACGCCCCGCGCGAGCTCGTCTTCCGCGCCCACGTCGAGCCCGAGCTCGTGAAGCAGTGGATGGGCCCCGACTCGATCGGGATGGACATCGACGTGTGGGACATCCGCACCGGCGGCGAGTACCGCTACACCGCCACCCGCGAGGGCGAGGAGATCGCGCACTTCTACGGCGCGGTGCACCGGGTCAACGAGAACGAGAAGATCGTGCAGACCTTCGGCTTCGAGGAGATGCCCGACGCGGTCAGCCTCGACACCATGGTGTTCGTCGAGCTGCCCGGCGGCCGCACCCGCATCGAGGCGCTCTCGGTCGTCTACGACTTCGAGTCCCGCGCCGGCATGCTCGCCAGCGGCATGGAGGTCGGCGTCAACGAGGGCTATGCCGCCCTCGACCGCCTCCTCGCCCGGCTCGTCGCGGAGTCCGGCCGGTGAGCGCCGCCGAGGAGCACCGCTCGATCGCCGGCACCTTCGGCGACAAGGTGCGCGGGGTCGGCGCCGGCGGCTGGGACGCGGCCACGCCCGTCGCGCAGTGGCAGGCGCGCGACGTCGTACGGCACCTGGTGGAGTGGTTCCCGGCGTTCCTCGCCGACGGCTCGGACCTGCGCCTGTCCCCCGGCCCCTCCGTCGACGACGACCCCGTCGCCGCGTGGGAGCACCACGCCGCCGGGGTCCAGGCCGTCCTCGACGACCCGGCCAACGCCGACCTCACCTTCGCCCACCCGCGGCTCCCCGCGATGCCGCTGCCCCGGGCGATCTCGGAGTTCTACACCGGCGACGTCTTCATGCACACCTGGGACCTCGCCCGCGCGACCGGTCAGGACGACCGGCTCGACGAGGAGCGCTGCCAGGTGATGTTCACCGGCATGGAGCCGATGGACGAGATGCTGCGCCAGAGCGGCCAGTACGGCGCCCGGGTCGCCGTACCGGAGGACGCGAGCTGGCAGGACCGGCTGATCGGGTTCATCGGCCGCGACCCGCAGTGGCGACCGTGACCTCGGCCTAGCCGGCTGCCAGCACCAGCTGGACCGCACCGGCGGCGAGCAGCGCTGCCATTCCGGCCGTCAACAACGGACGGAGCCGGGCCGTGGCTCCTGCATGTCCGCCGGTGCGGGAGATCCGCAGGGTCACCACCAGCAGGCCGAGGCCGAAGGAGAGCCCGTAGACGGCACCGGACCACCACGGCGCGACCCCCAGGATCACCAGGCCGAGGATCGCCCAGGTCCCGGAGGTCACCCGGAAGGTCGAGAGCATCGTCCCCGTGTCCAGTCCCCACAGCAGCGCACCACGACTCGCTCCGTACAGGTAGAGGTAGGTCAGCGGCGTCTGGCGCTTGAGCATCGGCGGCTCGAGACCGACCGCGCCTCCGTTGAAGACCACGCACAGCGCGAGCCAGCCGGCGGCGAGGAGCGAGCGCCCGGCGGACGACAGGTCGAGCACCTCGACCAGCGGTCGCCCGAGCAGGCTCACCAGGCTCGTCACGATCAGCGCCGACGTGGCGTAGCCGATCGTCAGGAAGGCCACCGGGCGCCGGACCGACGCCCACGCACGGTCAGCGGCGGAGGTGCGCAGCTGACCGGCGAACGAGAGTCCTCAAAGGCTGACCAGCTGGGCCGTTCCGGCCAGGACGACGACGCCCAGAACCGTCGCCGTCAGGACCACGCTCATGCGTTGAACCTCGCCTTGTCGAAGGTGAACAGCTGTGGGTTCTGGTCGACGAAGTCGGGATCGGGCGCCTTGGGATAGGTGCCTGCGCGCATCTGTGCCAGCTCCGCGGGATCGACCTTCGGCTCGAAGGACATCGGCGAGAGCCGCCCGATCGTGCAGTTGTTGGGCGCCACGGTCCAGCCCGCCGAGCAGTAGAAGGAGCCCGTGTAGCAGTTGCCGCCCGACGTGCACTCCCCGCACGCGTAGGTGCGGCCGCCCTGGCAGCAGTACCAGACGCGCATCGTCCCGCGGGTGCAGTAGTAGCTGCCACCGGAGCTTGGGCAATTCGGCGAGTACACCAGGTCGCAGCAGCGCCAGCCGACCAGGCGGGCACGCGCGTTGGCAGCGGCCCGCTGGGGCGTGGCCACGACGCCGGCCGCCCCGGCCACGGTCGCCGTGCCGGCGGCGCTGAGCAGGCCGAGGAACGAACGCCGCGAGGGCGCGGGGCGCCCCCTCTCCCGGTCCGAGTCCTCGGATCTTGTGTGTCTTCTCCGCACAGCCCTTCCTCCTTCTTCCTCGTTCCTTGTTCGGCGTCCTGCCTTGCCCGGCACCTACCGGGCGACGTTGGGTGTGGCGAGCCGCCCGATCGCCTCGTCCAGGCGCCGCACCGACGGCACGGTCTCCATGGACGCGAACCGCCCCTCCGCGATGAACAGCACCGCCGGCGTCGTGTGCAGCCCGAGGGCGTTGCTCACGGCGCCAGCCCGGAGGGGTTCGACGAGCAGGTGCTGGGTGAGGCCGTACTCCTCGATGAAGGACGCCCCGTTGTCCTGTGACTGCGGTACCACCAGGATCTGCAGCTCGCGTCGCGCCCGGCGGGGCCCGATCCACTCGGCCAGCTGGTGGCAGGTCGCGCACTTCTCGGACAGCACGAGGACGCCGCCCGCAGGCACGGTGTCGAGGTGCTCCGCGAGCCCGAAGGCACTCGGCCGGCGCCCCGCGAGATGCGTGCTGTCGATCTCCTCGGCCCGGTCCTCGATCGAGAGATAGGCACGCAGCTGCTCCAGCTGGCGGTACATCTCGATGAGGGCGCCGAGCAGCAGCGCCACCGCGATCGCCAGCACGACGACCAGGACCAGAGCGACGACGGCGAGGCTCATGCGTCTGCTCCCGGGAGGAGCCGGGCGTTCAACCAGATCTGTGCCCTGCGCTGGGCCGCGACCTCGCGCGCCAGCCGTACGACGCGGACGGTGCGCGGCGCCACCAGCAGGGCGAGGACGAGGCCGGCGAGGACGGCCAGGCCCTGAGCGGCAGACCAGGAAGCACCCGCCCCGGGCCGGGCGACCAGGGCGAGCGCCAACAGCCACAGCGGCAGCGCGGCCACCTGCCGGATCCCGAGGACCGACCGTGCGGAACGGGCTCCCCAGCACGAGCAGCGCACCGCATGGCGCCGGGTCATCGCCACGATCCCGGTGCCGGCGAAACCGAGCGCGAGGGTGAGCGCCGCGAGCACCCCGACCATCGCCCCGGGCCGCAGCACCAGGGCCGCGCCGGTACCGAGCTCGGACAGCGGAACAAGGAGCGCACCGGCGCGGACGAGCCTCTCGGACCTCACCCCCAGGTCGCGCAGCGTCGCCGCGAACAACGAGGGCCGCTCGAGCTTGGCCGTCGCCGCGCCGAGAAAGACACCACCGAGCGCGAGCGTCGTAGCACCGGCGAGCAATTCCAACAACTCGTTCGCGTCCATGGGCGCTACCGTTCCGAGACGACACGTCGACTGCGGGCCGCGAAACTCGACGCCGAATCCATCGGCGCCGATCCACTCATTCTCCCGACCTGCCTCGCGAAATTAACCTCGATATCCGCGCAATGTCCAGGGGCACTGAGGAATTCGCGCCGAATTCCCGCGAATTCTGCTCAGTTCACCGCAACCGGCCGCCGCTGCCCCGGGCACGGCGCACCGGCGCCGACGCTGACCTCGGTCGACCGCGCCCCGACGTGCACCCGCAGCCGCACGCAGGAAGGGCGGGTCAGGTACAGGCCGCCGGTGAAGACGCGCCAGCCCGGCGTACGCGGGCACGGTCGCGCCGTGAACCTCGCACCCGGCTCCGTCTCGCCCCAACCGAGCAGCAGGGGCGGCTCTCCCGCGTCGCCGCTGCCCGGGACCTGCTCGATCACGATCGGCTCGTCGCCCCGGAGCAGCAGGGCGGTCTTCGCGAACAGCACGCCCGCACCGGCCCCGTCGCCCGCCTGCTGTGCGCGGCGTGCGGTCCGCGCCGTGGGGAGCCCCACGGCGCCGAGAACGGCTTCATATCCACGAGGCAGCGTGCGTTGCCGAGCGATGGACATGTCGCACCACGTGCGCTGCGGAGTTTCGGTGTCACGCGCGACCGCACTATCGGGCTCGCTCGACCGGGAAGGCGCCGACGCCTCCGAGCAACCGGTCACGGCGACAATGCCGAGCACGGCGACGAGCGCCCTTGTCCGAATTCCCGAAATCATCGGTCCGCTCCTCGCGCATTGACCGGCACACCCGAATTCCTGCTCTCCCCAAGATACCTTCGACCAGCACGCCTGTGTCGCACTGTCGGTGCCGGGTCCTAGCCTCGTCCCATGGCGTACGACGAGCGGCTGGCGGCCCGGCTCCGCGACCTCCTGGTCGACGAGCCGAGCCTCGCGGGTCACGAGGTGACCGAGCAGAAGATGTTCGGCGGGCTGGGCTTCATGGTCGGCGGCAACATGGCCGTCGCCGCGTCCGGCCAGGGCGGGATCATGGTCCGCGTCGCGCCCGACGAGACCGAGCACTACGTCGAGACCACCGCCGCGGTCCCGATGGAGATGCAGGGCCGCAGCATGCGCGGCTGGCTCCGGGTCGACGCCGGCGACGTGCTCGAGGACACCGCGCTCGGGACGTGGGTCGGCATCGGGGCGGCCTACGCCGCGAGCCTGCCGCCCAAGCCGAAGAAGTGAGGGCCTTCTGGGGCGCGCTGCCCACGGAAGGCCGGTGGCTGCTGTCCACGGTCGCCATCCAGACCCTCGGTCGCGGCCTGACCCTGCCGTTCACGCTGATCTACCTGCACGAGGTGCGCGGCTTCGACCTCGGCCTGTCCGGCACGCTCATGGCGCTCATCGCCGTCGTCGGCTTCCTGGTCACCGGTCCCGGCGGCGCCCTCACCGACCGGTACGGCGCCCGCGCGGTGCTGCTCACCGGCACGGCCGCCATGATCGCCGGCAACGTCCTGCTCGCCTTCGCCACCACGCCCGCCCTCGCAGCGGTGGCGCTGGTCCTGGTCGGCTTCAACTTCGGCGTCTCGTGGCCGGGCTTCAACGCGCTCATCGCGAGCGTGGTCAGCGGTGAGCTGCGCCAGCAGTACTTCGGCATCAACTTCGCCCTGGTCAACCTCGGCATCGGCGTCGGCGGGGTGGTCGGCGGGCTGTTCGCCGACGTGTCCCGGCCCGGCACCTTCACCGCGATCTTCCTCGCCGACGCCGCCTCGGGGCTGATCCCGATGGCACTGCTGCTCGGCCCGCTGCGCCACGTCCACGGCCGCGCGGCGGCGCCCGCCGACGGCAGCCCCGCGCCCGCGACGGTCGGCTACCTGACGATCCTGCGCGAGCCGGCGGTGCGCTGGCTGACGCTGCTGACCTTCATCGGGACGTTCATCGGCTACGGCCAGCACGAGGCGGGCTTCCCCGGCTTCGCGCGCCAGGCAGCCGAGGTGTCCACGCGCACGATCGGGCTCGCGTTCGCGGTCAACACCGCGATCATCGTGGTGCTGCAGTTCGCGGTGCTCTCGCGCATCAGCGGGCGCCGCCGTACCCGGGTGATGCTGGTGATGGCCGCGACCTGGGCGGTCGCCTGGGCGCTGCTCGGCCTCGCCGGGCTGGCCCCGGGCGGACTGGCCGCCGCCACCGGCGTGATCGCCTTCATGGGGGTCTTCGCGCTGGGCGAGACCCTGCTCCAGCCCACGGTGCCGGCGATGAGCAACGACCTCGCCTCCGACCACACCCGCGGCCGCTACAACGCGCTCACCGCGGCCGCCTTCCAGGGTGGCGCGATCGCCGGACCGGTCGTGGCGGGCTTCCTGCTCCAGCACGACCTGAGCGTGGTCTACATCGCGCTCATGGTGCTGGGCTGCGCGGCGATCGCCCTGGTCGCGCTGGTCCTCGAGCGCCATGTCTCGGCGACGGTCAACGGCCAGCAGACTGAACCCGCCGCGGTCGGGGAAGGAACGCCGTCATGACCTCCCCGCTCCGCGCTGCCGCGCTCGCCGTGCTCGCGACCCCGCTGCTGGCCGCCGGCTGCACCGGCGGCTCCGGTGATCTCGCCGCCGGCGAGGTGGTGCGGGCCGCGACCGACGCCCCCGCACCCGGCAGCCCCGCCGCCGAGCGCGGCTGGACCGCCGAGCTCCAGCTCCCCGACGGGCGCCTCACCGCGCGGATCGCGCCGCTGCCCGGGGCCGAGGTGGACGCCGCCGGGACCTTCGCCGAGGAGGCGGTCTCGGCCGACGACGACAGCACCCTCGTCGCGGTCTCCTGGACGACCGAGGCCGGCGCCGGCGTACCCACGGCGGCCCAGACCTCGGTCCTCGACCCGAGCGTGCCCGACGAACTCGCGCTCGTCGCCGGCGACGGCGAGGACGAGCGGCGGGTCCCGCTCGAGGTCGACGGCCTGAGCCGGAGCGCCGGGTTCGTCTACGTCGCCCTCGACGACCCTGCCGGCTGGGGCCTCGAGGTGGTCTTCGACGGCGTCGCCCAGTCGGTCACCGAGGACGCCGCGGCACCCCACGTCGACCCCGCCGCCCAGCCGCTCTACGACGTCCCCGCCTCCACAGCGGCCGGCTACACGAGCTGCCGCACCACCGTGACGCCCACGTCCTTCACCCGCACCGGCGGCAGCGCCTTCTGCCGCGCCCGTACGGCGAGCTGGCCGTGGGTCGCCGGCCAGGGCTGGTCCGCGGACGGCCCGTGGCGGGTGGTCCAGCTCGAGACCACGCTCCAGCCCTCCGGCAGCGCGCCGGTGAGCGCGACCGAGGTCCGGGCGAGCGTCGACGGGCGCGCCCCCGTGGCCACGCGCGACGAGGACCGCGGCGAGAGCGGCGCGACGTCGTCCACGCTGGTGTTCGCTCCCGGGGGCACCCGGCTCGAGGTCCGCCGGACCAGCACGGTCGGGGGCGACCCGGTCACGCTGACCGGGTCGCTCCCCCTCGACCGCTGAGGCTCCGGCCTCAGGCCTTCTGCCAGGGACCGTTGAGGTTCGGCAGGTCGACGCTGGTGAAGTCGGGCCACTTGTCGCCCTCGAAGCCGCGCTGACCGAGCTTGGCCTGGATGGCGTCCCAGTCGCCGGCGTTGCCGACGTTGAGGGTGATCCAGTAGTCGACCGCCTCCTTGACGATCGACGCCGCCTGCGAGCCCGCGGTGACGATGATCTGCACGATCACGCCCGCGCCCCCGGTGAACCAGTTGCCGACGTCGCCGAGCTCGCCGGCCTTGCCGAGGATGGCCGCGGCCAGGTCGACCAGGTTCTTGAGCTGGGCGTTCCAGTGCTTGAGCAGGTTGACCTGGTGGTCGTCGAGCAGGTCGGCCGCCTCGGCGAACGAGTCGGACATGCCCTGCACGGCCTTGAGCTGGAACGCCGAGGTGTTCTCGTACGCCGTGTAGGCGCGGCCGGTCCAGCTTTTGGCGAGGTAGCGGTTGGCCGCGTCGATGTCGATGCGCACCTGGCCGAGCTCCTCGACGGAGTCGCGGTAGCGGCTGGCGATGCTCGACATCCGCAGCGGGTCGCCCAGGATCGAGCCGATCGACTGCCGGATCGTCTCGGAGGCGGTCTCCCAGGCCTCGTTGATGTTGTCGATCGCGTCGTCGAAGCGCCCCTCGAGCTCGTGGCCGACCAGGCCGCCGACGATCGCACCCGGGATGCCGCCGGCCAGGAAGCCGCCGAGGATGCCCCCCTCGGTGAGGTGGTCGTTGATGAAGTTCGCGGACTTCTCGATGAACTCGCCGATGGCCTTGTTGACGTCCTCGATGGCGTCGTTGACCTGGGTGAGGAAGACCTGCGGGTCCTTGTCTGCGTCAGTCATTCGCCTGCCCGATCCTTCAGCTTGCGGAAGTTCTCGCCCTGGGTGGTGTCGGTGCCGCTGAGGTCGTTCGCGGTCTCGACCAGGCCGTTGGCGAGGGTCTGGGTGATCCAGTGCCCGTCGGCGGCGCCGTTGACGAGCACCTCGTTGACCGTCTGGTGCAGCCGGCCGGCGGTGTAGAGCGTGTCCTGCATGCCGAACAGGCTCGGGTAGCCCCAGCCCTCGGAGGCGTAGCCCCACACCTTCTGCAGGGCCGCGGACAGCCCGTCCCAGGCCACCGACGCGGTGACCAGGTCCTGGATCTCGGCCGAGAACTCGCCGTTCGCGCCGCCCGGGGGGTGCGGCTCGCCGTAGCCCGGCGGGTCGTCCGGCGGGTTCCACTGCGGCGGGACGAACGGTCCGTAGACCGGGGAGGGGTTGGGGGTCGTGCTCATCGCCGGCCTCCTTCCTGGGCGTCGGTGAACGCCTCGTTGAGGGCGTGGCGGAGCAGGTCCGCCGGTGCGGTTGCGAGGAACTGCGCGTCGGCGTCGAGGCGGCGCAGGCCGTCGATGTAGCCGAGCTCGACCCGGATCTCGCCCTCGCGGGAGGTGCCGGTGACGGTGCGGTCGAGCCGGTCGTCGCGCCAGGCGCTGCGAGGCTGCACCGGTCCGTCGGGGGCGACCAGCGGCGCCGCGCGGTACGCCGGCGGCGGCACCAACCGGCGCCGTCCCTCGACCAGCTCGCGGCCCCGCTCGATCTCGGCCGGGCTCAGCCGGCGGCGCTCGGCGTTGTGGGCGAGGTGGCCCAGCACCGCGCCACCGATCGCGCGCTCGAGGGCGGCGCGGAGCCCGGCCGCGTCGCGCAGCTCGGGCGCCACCGCGGTGAGCGCGGCCACCCGCACCGGCCACCCGGTCGCGTCGACCTCGATCTCCAGGCCGGTGTGCTCGTCACGGCCACCGGTCGTCTCCTCCGATGCGAACCACTGCGGTCCCCGGATCTCGCGCTGCAGCGCGGCCCGGTCGCCGTACGTCGCGGACAAGTTCATCGCTACCCCGTCGCTGGCTGGGCGCTCGGAGCGGGCTGCCCCGAGCATTGCCCCCAGCCTTCCTCAGCCGCCGCCGATCGAACCCTCGGTTCGGCACCCAAAGTCGCGCGCCGTGTGTTCCGCCACAACGAGGCCCGTTCGGGCCCGGCAGATTTCCTCCGGATCGGCCCCGAGTCGTAAAGTTTTCAACCGTGAAGCACCCGGTCCACGCATGATCTCGTTGAACTCGTTCTGGGCCGCGCTTCCTCGTGAGGGACGCTGGCTGCTGTCCACCGTCGCGATCTCCACCCTCGGTCGCGGACTGGTGCTGCCGTTCACCCTGATCTACCTCCACGAGGTGCGCGGCTTCGACCTCGGCCTCGCCGGAGCACTGATGGCGCTCATCGCCGCGGTCGCCTTCGTCGTCACCGGACCCAGCGGCGCCCTCACCGACCGGTACGGCGCCCGCGTGGTCATGCTCGGTGGCCAGGTCTGCATGGTCGCGGGCACCGCGCTCCTCGCGTTCGCCACGACGCCCGCCGCCGCGGCGGTCGCACTGACCCTGATCGGGGTCAACTTCGGCGCCTCCTGGCCCGCCTTCAACTCGCTCATCGCGAGCGTCGTCGAGGGCGAGGTGCGCCAGCAGTACTTCGGCGTGAACTTCGCGCTCACCAACCTCGGCCTCGGCGTCGGCGGCATCGTCGGCGGGCTGTTCGCCGACGTGTCCCGGCCGGAGACCTTCACCGCGATCTACCTCGCCGACGCCGTCGCCGGACTGGTGCCGCTCGCGCTCTTCCTCGGCCCGCTGCGCCACCTGCACGGTCGCGCGCCGCGCCCGCCGCGCGACCTGGCCGGCCCCGCCGCACCCGGCTACCGCACGATCCTGCGCAGCCCGGCCGTGCGCTGGCTGACGGTGCTGACCTTCGTCGCGACGTTCATCGGCTACGGCCAGTTCGAGGCCGGCCTGCCCGGCTTCGCCCGCGAGACCGCCGGGCTCTCCACCGGCCTGATCGGCGCCGCCTTCGCCCTCAACACGTTCGTCATCGTGGGACTCCAGTTCGGCGTCATGCGCCGCATCCGCGGCCACCGCCGGACCCGGGTCCTCATCGCCATGGCCGGGCTCTGGGCGGTCGCGTGGGCACTCGTCGGCCTCGGCGGCATCGCGCCCGGCGGCGGCGTCGCCGCGATCGGGCTGCTCGGCTTCGGCCTGGTCTTCGGCCTCGGCGAGACGCTGCTCCAGCCGACCGTCCCCGCCATCACCAACGACCTGGCCGAGGACCACCTGCGCGGTCGCGCCAACGCGATCAACGCGGGCGCCGTCCAGGCCGGCACCGTCGCCGGGCCGATCGTCGCCGGACTGCTGCTCCAGCACGGCCAGGGCACGCTGCTCATCGCGCTCATGCTCGTCGGGTGCGCGGTGATCGTCGTCCTGGCCCGGGTGCTCGAGCGGCACCTGCCCGAGACGGTCAACGGCCGGCTCCCCGCGCCCGCACCCGCGGCTCAGGCCCAGGCTCGGGCTCAGACGGCCGGACGCGCGAACCAGAGCGTCCGGTGCGACCAGTCCCCCGGCCCGCGGCGCTCGCCGGAGCAGACCACGATGACCACCTCCGGCGAGCCGTCCACGGCGTCCCAGCCGGGATAGCCGTCCTCGGCGCGCACCTCCTCGCGCACGCTCACCCGGTAGCAGGCGACCTTGCCGCCGGCGCCGTGCAGCACGATCCGGCCGCCCTCGCGCAGGCCGTCGAGGAGCCGGTTGCCCAGCGCCGCCCCGTCGGGCCAGGTGTGGGCGTTGAGCAGCACGTGGCCCGCGCGGCTGCCGGGCTCGATGCCACCGAGGTCCCAGGCGACGACGTCCTTGTCGGAGACCGGCGGTACGCCGGGCACGCCCTGCGCGTCGCGCGGGAGACCCCGCACCTCCGC
Organism: Pimelobacter sp. 30-1; assembly: GCF_018831735.1. Taxonomy (NCBI): domain Bacteria; kingdom Bacillati; phylum Actinomycetota; class Actinomycetes; order Propionibacteriales; family Nocardioidaceae; genus Pimelobacter; species Pimelobacter sp. 30-1. Next base: position 43,173 of record NZ_NHTS01000008.1, on the reverse strand, counting down.
CCGCCGTACGACGCCGGGGACGCTGAACGCGGTCGGCACGAACCCCCGCCGCGCCTGGCCGTCGCACACGTCGCGCGGCGGCGCGGACGGGGCCGGCGTCGCGGTGAGCGGACCGGGCTGCGGGGACACCGCCTCCGGCGCCGGCGGCTCGGCGCGCAGCAGCCACCAGACGAGGCCGGCGACCACCAGGAGCGCGACGGCACCGGCGATGCCCAGGCGGGTTCTCCACAGCACGCACCCATTGTTCTCGAAGTGTCGGCGGCGTGCGCGAGGATGGTCGACATGGTGACCCCGGACCCGCTGGAGGCGTTCAGCGAAGCGACCCGCGCGTGGTTCCGCGCGGCCTTCGCCGAGCCCACCGCGGCCCAGGCCGGGGCGTGGGACGCGATCGGTCGCGGCCACCACACCCTCGTCGTCGCGCCGACCGGCTCCGGCAAGACGCTCAGCGCCTTCCTCGCGGGCATCGACCGGCTGCTGACCACCCCGCCGCCCGACGACAAGCTCCACCGCACCCGGGTCCTCTACGTCTCGCCGCTCAAGGCCCTCGCCGTCGACGTCGAGCGCAACCTGCGCGCCCCGCTGACCGGCATCCGCCAGACCGCCGAGCGGCTCGATCCCGGCCACCCGCTGCCCGAGGTCACCGTCGGCATCCGCTCCGGCGACACCCCGGCCGGCGACCGGCGCCGGCTCGCGACCCGGCCGCCCGACGTCCTGATCACGACGCCCGAGTCGCTCTTCCTCATCCTCACCAGCCAGGCCCGCGAGACGCTGCGCGGCGTCGAGACGGTGATCCTCGACGAGGTGCACGCCGTGGCCGGCACCAAGCGCGGCGCCCACCTGGCGCTGAGCCTCGAGCGCCTCGACGCCCTGCTCCCCCGGCCCGCCCAGCGGGTCGGGCTGTCCGCGACGGTCCGGCCGACCGAGGAGGTCGCCCGCTTCCTCGGCGGCAGCGCCCCGGTCGAGATCGTGGCTCCGCCCGCGCACAAGTCCTGGGACCTGCGCGTCGAGGTGCCGGTCGAGGACATGACCGAGCTCGGCCAGGTCGTCGAGGACGACGACCCCACCGCCGCGCCGGCCCGGGCCAGCATCTGGCCCCACGTCGAGCAGCGGGTCGCCGAGCTGATCGAGCAGCACCGCTCCACGATCGTGTTCACCAACGGCCGCCGTACGGCCGAGCGGCTGACGGCGCGCCTCAACGAGATCGCCGCGGGCGTCTCCGCCGACGGCGTCGAGCCGCCCGCCCAGATCATGGCCCAGTCCGGCGCCGCCGCCGGCGCGAGCCCGGTGCTCGCCCGTACCCACCACGGCTCGGTCTCCAAGGAACAGCGCGCCCAGGTCGAGGACGACCTCAAGGCCGGCCGCCTGCCCGCCGTCGTGGCGACCAGCAGCCTCGAGCTCGGCATCGACATGGGTGCCGTCGACCTGGTGCTCCAGATCGCCTCGCCGCCGAGCGTGGCCAGCGCCCTCCAGCGCGTCGGCCGTGCGGGCCACCAGGTGGGCGAGACCTCCCACGGCGTCTTCTTCCCCCAGCACCGCGGCGACCTCGCTCCGGCCGCCGTCGCCGTCGCCCGGATGCGCACCGGCGGCATCGAGCAGCTCCACGTCCCCGCCAACCCGCTCGACGTCCTCGCCCAGCAGGTCGTCGCCATCACCGCGGTCGACGAGTGGGACGTCGACGAGCTGTTCGCCGTGGTCCGGCGCAGCGCGCCCTACGCCCACCTGCCTCGCTCGGCCTACGACGCCGTGCTCGACCTGCTGGCCGGCCGTTACCCCTCCGACGAGTTCGCCGAGCTGCGCCCGCGGATCACCTGGGACCGGCTGACCGGCGTCATCAGCGGACGCCCCGGCGCCCAGCGACTCGCCGTCACCAGCGGCGGCACCATCCCCGACCGCGGCCTCTACGGCGTCTTCCTGGCCGGCGAGGGCACCAATCGCCGCGTCGGCGAGCTCGACGAGGAGATGGTCTACGAGAGCCGGGTCGGCGACGTCTTCGCACTCGGCGCCACGACCTGGCGGATCGAGGACATCACCCACGACCAGGTCATCGTCACGCCCGCCCCCGGCGTCCCGGGCCGGCTGCCGTTCTGGAAGGGCGACACCGCCGGGCGCCCGACCGAGCTCGGCGAGGCGATCGGCGGGTTCACCCGCGAGCTCGGCGCGCTGCCCGAGGCCGCGGCCACCGCGCGGGCCCGCGAGGTCGGCCTCGACGACAACGCGGCGGCCAACCTGGTCGGCTACCTGCGCGAGCAGGTCGAGGCCACCCAGGTGCTGCCGAGCGACCTGGCCGTCCTGGTCGAGCGGTTCCGCGACGAGCTCGGCGACTGGCGGCTCGCGGTGCACTCGCCCTACGGCACCGCGGTGCACTCCCCCTGGGCGCTGGCCATCAACGCCCGCCTGCGCGAGCGCTACGGCGTCGACGGCCAGGCACTCGCCTCCGACGACGGCATCGTCATCCGGATCCCCGACACCGACGCCGAGCCGCCCGGCGCCGACCTGATCGTCTTCGAGCCCGACGAGATCGAGGAGGTCGTCACCCGCGAGGTCGGCGGCTCCGCGCTCTTCGCGGCCCGCTTCCGCGAGTGCGCGGCGCGGGCGCTGCTCCTGCCGCGGCGCGATCCCGGCCGCCGCTCGCCGCTGTGGCAGCAGCGCCAGCGTGCCGCCTCGCTGCTCGAGGTCGCCACCCGCTACCCGTCGTTCCCGATCGTGCTCGAGACGGTCCGCGAGGTGCTCAACGACGTCTACGACCTGCCCGGCCTGGTCACGCTGCTGCGCCGCGTCGACCAGCGCGAGGTGGCGATCACCGAGGTCGAGACCAGCCAGCCCTCGCCCTACGCCCGGACGCTGATGTTCGGCTACGTCGCGCAGTTCGTCTACGAGGGCGACTCGCCCCTCGCCGAGCGCCGCGCCGCCGCGCTCACCCTCGACCAGGGACTGCTCGCCGAGCTACTCGGCCGCGCCGAGCTGCGCGAGCTGCTCGACCCCGACGTCCTCGCCGAGGTCGAGGCCGAGCTCCAGCGCACCGTCCCCGACCGGCGTGCCCGCGACGCCGAGGGGCTCACCGACCTGCTCCGCCTGCTCGGCCCGCTCACCCTGGCCGAGGTCGCCGCCCGCTCCCGCGACGAGGCCCCCGTCGCCGACTGGCTCGCTGGCCTCGCCGCCGCCCGGCGCGTGGTCACGGTCCGGATGGCCTACGGCGACGCCTGGGCCGCTGTCGAGGACGTCGCCCGCCTGCGCGACGGCCTCGGCGTCCCCGCTCCGGCCGGGACGCCGGCCGCCTTCACCGAGCCCGTCGACGACCCGCTCGCCGACCTGGTGGGGCGCTATGCGCGCACCCACGGACCGTTCACCTCCGACCAGGTTGCGGTCCGGCTGGGGCTCGGCGTGGCCGTCGTACGGCACACGCTCCAGCGGCTCGAGGCCCAGGGCCGGGTGCTCTCCGGCGAGTTCCGCCCCGTCGGCGCCGGCGAGGAGTGGTGCGACGTCGAGGTGCTGCGCCGGCTGCGCCGCCGCTCGCTGGCCAAGCTGCGCCACGAGATCGAGCCGGTCGAGCCGACCACGCTGGCCCGGTTCTCCACCGCCTGGCACCAGATCACCACCGCCAAGGGCCCGCGCGGGGCCGACGGACTCCTCCGAGCGATCGAGCAGCTCGCCGGAGCCGCCCTGCCCGCGAGCGCGCTCGAGTCCCTGGTCCTGCCGGCCCGGGTCCGCGACTACGAGCCGGCCCTGCTCGACGAGCTGACCGCGACCGGCGAGGTGCTCTGGGCCGGCCACGGACCGCTACCCGGCTCCGACGGCTGGGTCTCGCTCCACCTCGCCGACCGGGCCCACCTCACCCTGCCGCCACCCGCGCCGGTCGGCGACCCGCTCCAGCAGCGGGTCCTCGACGTGCTGGCCCCGGGCGGAGCGTGGTTCTTCCGCCAGGTCTCCGACCAGGTCGCCCAGGCCGCACGCGCCGACGGCGAGGACCCGCCCCTCGACGAAGCCGTCAGTGCCGCGCTCTGGGCGCTGGTGTGGGACGGCCGGCTCACCAACGACACCCTCACCCCGCTGCGCGCCCTGACCCGCTCGGGCCGCGCCGCCCACCGCACCCGCCGCGCCGCCGCCCGCCCCGGCCGCCTGTCCCGGACCGGTCCGCCCGAGACCGCCGGACGCTGGGCCGTCCTGCCCGCCATCGACGCCGACCCCACCCGCCGGGCCCACGCCGGCGCTGAGCAGCTCCTCGAGCGCCACGGCGTCGTCACCCGCGGCGCGGTCGTCAACGAGCGGGTACCCGGCGGCTTCGCCGCGATCTACAAGGTGCTCAGCGCCTTCGAGGAGTCCGGCCGCTGCCGGCGCGGCTACTTCGTCGAAGGCCTCGGCGCGGCCCAGTTCGGTACGGCCGGCTCGGTCGACCGGCTCCGCTCCTTCGCCCCGCCGGCCGGCGGCGAGGAGCTCGACCACAAACCGGTCGCCGTCGCGCTCGCCGCCACCGACCCCGCCAACCCCTACGGCGCCGCGCTCCCCTGGCCCGCGCCGCCCAGCGTCCGCGCGGCGGCCGAGAGCGCCGAGAGCGCCGGTCACCGCCCCGGCCGCAAGGCGGGCGGGCTCGTCGTCCTGGTCGACGGCGCGCTCGTCCTCTACGTCGAGCGCGGCGGGCGCACCCTGCTCACCTGGTCCGACGAACCCGACCTGCTCACCCCGGCCGCCGAGGCGCTCTCCACCGCCGTACGCCGCGGGACGCTCGGCCAGCTCACCGTCGAGAAGGCCGACGGCACCGCGCTCCTCGGCAGCGGCGGACCGCTGCGCGACGCGCTCGCCGCGGCCGGGTTCATCGCGACCCCGCGCGGCCTGCGGATCCGGGCCTGAGGACGGCCTCGCCGTGCCCGAGGGAGACGCGGTCCGCCGTACCGCCGACCGGCTCGACCGGGCGCTCGCCGGAGCGACGCTCACCCACAGCGACTTCCGGGTGCCCCAGCTCGCCACCACCGACCTGACCGGGGCCGTCGTCGACCGGACCGCCACCCACGGCAAGCACCTCCTCACCCGGCTCACCACCGCCGACGGCGTCCCGCTGACGCTGCACACCCACCTCAAGATGGAGGGCAGCTGGCGGGTGGTCCGGGCCGGCGAGCGCTGGTCCCGGCCGGCCCACGAGGCCCGGGTCGCGCTGCGGACCGAGCGGGTCGAGGCGGTCGGCTTCCTGCTCGGCGTCGTCGAGCTGCTGCCCACCGCCGACGAGGCGAGCGCCGTCGGACACCTCGGCCCCGACCTGCTCGGCCCCTGGACGCCCGCCGACGAGGCGACCGCGCTGGGCCGGCTGACAGCCGTACCCGACCGGGTCCTCGGCGAGGCCCTCCTCGACCAGACCGTGGTCGCCGGGATCGGCACCATCTGGCTCTCCGAGACCTGCTTCGTCCAGGGCGCCCACCCGCTCGGCCCCGTCAGTGCGGTCGCCGACCCGCTCCGCCTGCTCCGGCGGGCCCGCGCCCTGCTCCGGGCCGGGCTCGAGCACGGCCAACCGCTGACCACGGGCGACCGGCGCGACCCGGTCTGGGTCTACCGGCGCCAGCGCCGCCCCTGCCTGCGTTGCCGGACGACGATCGAGGCCGGTCCGGTCGGCCCACCCGGCCGGGAGCGGACCACCTACTGGTGCCCGCGCTGCCAACCGGCGGCCGCCGCGGCCCCGCCGCCCGGCGCGTGACCTGGGTCTCCTCGCCGCCCAGGAACGTCCGGCCCGCCGTCGTTCGTTGACCTGGCATGCACCGCCATTTCAACGGGCTCAAGACCGCGGGCCTCTTCGGCGCGATCTTCGCGCTGCTGCTCGCCGTCGGCGGCCTCATCGCCGCTGCCACGGGCAGCTCCGCCTTCATCTGGATCTTCGCGCTCATCGGTGTGGGTACCACGGCCTACGGCTACTGGAACTCCGACAAGCTGGCCATCAAGGCGATGCACGCCTACCCGGTCACCGAGTCCCAGCAGCCGGCGATGTACCGCATCGTCCGCGAGCTCTCCACCGCCGCGAACCAGCCGATGCCGGCCCTGTTCGTCTCCCCCACCCAGGCGCCCAACGCCTTCGCCACCGGCCGCAACCCGCAGAACGCCGCCGTGTGCTGCACCGAGGGCATCCTCGGCCTGCTCGACGAGCGCGAGCTGCGCGGGGTGCTGGGGCACGAGCTGATGCACGTCTACAACCGCGACATCCTCACCGGCTCGGTCGCGGCGGCCGTCGCCGGCGTGATCAGCTCGGTGGCGCAGTTCCTCGCCTTCTCGTCGATCTTCGGCGGCGGCAACAACGACGAGCGGCCCAACCCCCTGGTGATGATCGGTACGGCGCTGCTCGCGCCCTTCGCCGCCGCGGTCATCCAGATGGCGATCAGCCGCACCCGCGAGTACGACGCCGACGAGGACGGCGCCCGCCTGACCGGCGACCCGCTGGCCCTGGCCTCGGCGCTGCGCAAGCTCGAGTCCGGGACCGCCCGCGCCCCGCTCGCGCCCACCCCGCAGCTGCAGAACGCGAGCCACATGATGATCGCGAACCCGTTCCGGGCCGCCGACGTCCAGCGGATGTTCTCGACCCACCCGCCGATGGACGAGCGGATCGCCCGCCTGGAGAACATGGCCCGCCAGCGCTGATCGACGGCGCTCCCGGCAGCCCCGGCAGTGCCCGCAGCCCCGACGAGCAACAGCAACAGCCCCTCCGGTCCCGGACCGGAGGGGCTGTTGCGTCGTGCAGAGGGCCAGGCCAAGCCAGGCGGGCCGTCCGGGTCGGGCCGGATCAGGCGGCGGAGGCGACGACCTCGCCCGCGCGCCGCGGCGCGATCGGCGTGGGCACGGGGCCGAGCAGGGCGGCCTCCTCGAGGGCGACCGCGTCGGCGACGTCGCGCAGGACGTCGGACAGCGGGACGTCGAGGGCCTCGCACAGCGAGGCGAGCAGCTCGGAGGACGCCTCCTTCTGGCCACGCTCGATCTCCGAGATGTAGCCGAGGCTGACCCGAGCAGCGCCGGAGACCTCGCGGAGGGTCAGCCCGAGCTCAGCACGGCGGCTGCGCAGGATGTCACCGAGCGAGCGGCGGAAAAGCACCATCTCGATCTCCTCTCCGGGGTCGTGGAACGGCGGGTCGTGGCTCCAACGCTACCCGAGCCCCGAATCTTCCGCGGGACGCCCGGCCGCTGAGACTCCGGTGAGCTCCTCGCTCAGGGCGGTGAGGGCCGCGACGACGGTCGCGTCCTGGATCGCGCCGCGGCCGCCGCTGAGCCGGAGCGCGAGGACCTGGGTGCCCTCGGGGCCGGCCAGGCCGACGTACACGGTGCCGACGGGCTGGTCCTCCTGGCGGTCCGGTCCGGCCACGCCCGTCGTGCTCAGCGCGTACGACGAGCCGACCAGGCGGCGCGCACCCTCGGCCATCGCCCGGGCACAGGCAGCCGAGATGACGCCGTCGGTGTCGACGAGCGCCTGCGGGACGCCGAGCACCTCGACCTTGACCTGCGTCTGGTAGCTCACCACGCCCCCGACGAAGACCTGGGACGCTCCGGGGACCTCGGTCAGCCGCGCCGCCAGCCGGCCGCCGGTGAGCGACTCGGCGGTCGCCACCGTCGCCCCGCGCTCGCGCAGGGCATGGACAAGAGCCTCGGCCGGTGAACCCACGACACGCATCGTGTCACGGGCCACCGACCGAGGCTCTCGGCGAGGTGCTGCGGTGCGGCTCAGGTCAGCGGCGGACCACCCAGATCGTGGTGACCGTGGTCTGCGCCGTCAGCGCGGTGCTGCCGAGGTAGGTCACGGTGACCTTCTTGCGGCCGGTGCTCTTGAACTTGCCGAGCTTGACCACGGCCTTGCCGTTGACCACGGTGACGGTCTTGGCGGGCAGCCCCTTGGCCTTGACCTTCACCTTGCCGGTGACCGGCTCGCGGTCGGCGTTGACCAGCGTGACGGTGACCGTGGTCTTGGTCTTCTTGACCTTGACCTTGCCGGGCTTGGTCTTGACCGACATGGTCACCGCACCCTTGGCGACCGGCACGGTCTGGGCCGACGAGACGATCGCGTCCTTGTAGTCGGGCGCCGTGGCCCGCACCTGGACGGTGATCCGCTTGCCGGCCTGCGCACCCTTGAGCCGCAGCGTGCTCCCGGTGACCCCGGCGATCGGCGCCCCGTTGGCGAACCACTGGTAGGTCAGCGAGGCGGGCGTCGGCACCCAGGTGCCGGCGTTGGCCGTGAGCACCTTGCCGACCCGGACGGTCCCGGAGATCGTCGGCGTGGGCTGCGTGGTGAACGACTTCTTGTCCACCTCGGCCGTCGGGTCGGAGACGGCGACACCGTCGGTGTAGCCGTCGGCCTCGACCGTGACCCGGACCGTGATCTCCTTGCCGACCTCGGCCCCCGTGAGGGTGTACTTGTCCGTGGTCGCGCCTGCGATCTCGGCACCCTCGGCCAGCCACTGGTACGACGTCGTGGTCGGCGTCGGGGTCCAGCTGCCGGCCGTGGCGGACAGCTCCGCGCCCACCTGGGCCGTGCCCGTGATCACCGGCTTGGTGCCGTTGGCGAAGGTCGCCTTGGCCACCGCGGCCGTCGGGTCGGAGACGGCGACACCGTCGGTGTAGCCGTCGGCCTCGACCGTGACCCGGACCGTGATCACCTTGCCGACCTCAGCAGCCGTCGGGGTGTACTTGTCCGTGGTCGCGCCTGCGATCTCGGCACCGCCGGCCAGCCACTGGTACGACGTCGTGGTCGGCGTCGGGGTCCAGCTGCCGGCAGTGGCAGACAGCTCGACGCCGAGCTTCGGCGTACCGGTGATCACCGGCTTGGTGTCGTTGACGAAGGCACCCTCGGCGACGGTGATCGGGACGATCACCTCGGTCCCGGAGCTCGCGCCGACCAGCGTCAGCGACGTGGCGCCCGCCGGCTGGTTCGCCGGCAGGGTGACGTCGACGTGGGCGGTGCCGTACTGGTCGTAGACGGCGGTGCCGATGGTGTTGTCGAGCGTCGCGGTGCCGATCTGCTGGTTGCCCAGCTTGACCTGGATCTCGGTGTCCTTGGCGTCCGCGGGCGTCGACATGGTCCACGAGCTCACGTCGAGGACGACGTGGCCCCCCGGCTGGTACGACGCCGGGGCGTCGTCCGGGAACAGGATCCCGACCGCACGCTGGCTAGAGTCGAGCGGGAGCGGGGTGCTCGCCGCCTTGGCCGCGAGGTAGTCGACCATCGCCTGCAGGTCGACCTTGCCGGTGTCGGCCCGGCCGGTGCCCTCCTTGAGCTCGAAGAAGTTGTCACCTCCCGAGGCGAGGAACGAGTTGACCGTGACCGAGTACGTCGCACCGAGGTCGATCGGCGTCCCGTTGAGCCACATGCCCGTGACCGTGCCCTCGAAGGTGGCCGTGCCCTGCACCGTCACCGGCTTCTCGGCGTAGGTGTAGGTGAAGCCCTCCGAGACGCCGAGCCGCAGGAACGGCCGGGTCGGGACCTTGCCGGCTCCGTCGCGCTGCCACTGCTGCTCGAGCACCTTCTTGATCTGGGCACCGGTGAGCTTCATGTTCATCAGCGTGTTGGCGAACGGCTGGACGACGGCGGCCTGCTTGTAGCTCAGGACGCGGTCACCGATCTGCGCGGTCGAGTCCGGGTGCGCGTCCAGGTAGGCCTGGTCGACGATCGTGCCGCCCATGTCCTGGCGCAGACCGCCCGGGTTCATGAACGCGATCTGCGCGCTGCCGGACTCCGGCTTCTCGGTCGCCCAGCGCTGGACCTCGGCGACCAGGTTGCCCAGCGAGGACTCGCCACCACGGTTCTCGGTGGTGGCGTTGCTCAGCTTGGCCCGGTTGAAGACCCCGCCGAGCTCACCGAGCTCCTTGGCGCCGAGGACGTCGGCCTTGCTCACCGCGGCGTCGACGATCGCCTGCACGGCCGGGTCGGCCGGGTAGAGCGCCGTCGGCAGCAGCGGGCCGCTGCCGTCGGGGTCGGTGCTCATCAGCGGCAGGATCGCCGTGTCGAGGCCGACCACCTTGCCGGTCTCGTCGACCGAGAACTCCAGCTGGTTGAGGTTCATGCCGTACTGGCCGGACGAGACGACCGGACGCTGGGTGACGGCACGTCCCTCGCTCGCCCAGTCCGCCACCGGGAAGGAGCAGTTGTAGGCGAGGTGGGTGTGACCGGACACGATCGCGTCGACGTCGGAGGAGACGTTCTGGGTGATATTGCCCCAGGTCGTCGTCGGGTCGGTGAACTGCGGCGAGGCGCAGTCGGTGACCGGCGAGCCCTCGTGCACGAGCATCACCACGACGTCGGCGCCCTGCGTGCGCAGGTCGGCGGCCTCGGCGTTGACCGAGTCGACGATGTCGTCGACCCGCAGGTCGGCGATGCCGGACGGGGAGACCAGCGTGGGCAGGTCTTCGGTCACCGCACCGACGAAGCCCACGTCGACCCCGTCGACCGTCTTGATCCAGGTCGCCGGGACGGCGTCGTCACCGGTGGCCTTGACCTTGAGGTTGGCCGCGAGGTACTTCCACCGCGCCCCACCGAGCGGGTTGGAGGTGGCGTCGTAGTCGGCCATGATCCGGTTGACGAGGTCGTCGTAGCCTTGGTCGAGCTCGTGGTTTCCGACCGCCGAGACGTCGAGACCGGCCTCGTTGAGCGCGTCGATCGTCGGCTTGTCCTTCTGGATGAAGGACTCGAACGTCGAGGCGCCGACGAGGTCGCCCGCCGCCGCGAAGATCGTGTTCGGGTTGTCGGTCCGCAGCTTCTTGACCGCGCCGGACAGGACGGCGGCGCCGGCCTCCCGGTTGGCGGCGGTCGGCAGGAGCCGGCCGTGGAAGTCGTTGGTGCCGAGCACCTGGACCTTGCGGACGTCGTCGACCTGGATGACGTAGGGCACCGAGGTCTTGGTCGTCGGGCCGTAGACCGTCAGCTCCACCTTGCCGTCCGGCACGTCGGCCGGCAGCTGCACGGAGACCGCGGCGGTGCCGTGGTCGTCGTACGGCTTGTTGCCGAGGGTGTTGTCGACGGCGAACGTGCCGAGCACGTCGTTGCCGAGCTTGACCTGGAGCTGGGTGTCGGTGGCGTCGCCGTTGGCCGACATCGCCCACGAGCCGACCGCGAACTTCACGGTGTCGCCCGAGCGGTAGGAGTCCGGGGCGTCGGCGGCCGGGGTGAGCCGGACCGCGCGCTGGCGGTAGTCGACCGGAAGCGGGCTCCCCACGGGGAACTGCTTCATGTAGTCGACCATCGCCTGCAGGTCGACCTGGCCGGTGTCGACCTTCTGGGTGCCGTTGGCGAGCTCCCAGAAGTTGTCGCCGCCGCCCCCGAGGAACGAGTTGACCGTGATCGAGTAGGTCTGGGCCGGGTCGATCGGCTCACCGTTGAGCCACATCCCGGTGATCTCGCCCTGGAACGTCTCGACGGGCGCCGAGTTCGGCACGCTCACCGTCTCGGGCTTCTCGGTGTAGGTGTAGGTGAAGCCCTTGGACACACCCAGGCGCAGGAACGGCCGCGACGGCACGCCACCCTGGGCGGTGCGCTGCCACTGCTGCTCGAGGACCTTCTTGAGCTGGGCCCCGGTCAGCTTCATGTTGACCAGCGTGTTGGCGAACGGCTGGACGTCGGCCGCCTCGCGGTAGCTGAGCGAACGCTGGCCGCCGTCCGGCGTACCGGCCATGTCGGCGCGCAGGCCGCCCGGGTTCATGAAGGCGATGTCGGTGTCGATGCCGGCCTCGTCGGTGGCCCAGCGCTGGACCTCCGCGACCTGGTTGTTGAGCGTCGACTCGCCACCGCGGTTCTCGGTGGAGTTGCCGCCGGGCAGGTAGCGCGCCCGGTTGAACGCGCCGTCCATGTAGCCGAGCTTGGCCGCACCGGCGGTCTGGGCGTGGGCGACGGCAGCGTCGACGATGCCCTGGACGGTCGGGTCGGAGGGGTAGCCGACACCGGCCGTCGCGATGACGTCCTGGGTGACGACCGCGAGGTTGCCGGTCGTGGTGTCGAACTTGAAGACCAGCTTGTTGAGGTTCGTGCCGTACTGACCGGCCGAGACCACGGGGCGCTGGGTGACCGCACGCCCACCGACGACCCACTGGGGCACGGTGTACTTGCAGTTGTAGGCCAGGTGGGTGTGACCGGAGATGATCGCGTCGACCTGGGCCGAGGTGTTCTGGACGATATTGCCCCAGGTGGTGGCGGCATCGGTGCCGGCCGAGCAGCTCGTGGTCGGCGCACCCTCGTGGACCAGGAGGATCACGATGTCGGCGCCGGCGGTCTTGAGGTCAGCGGCGGCCGCGTTGGTCGCCTCGACCACGTCGGTCACCGTGACGCCCTGGATGCCGGCCGGGTTGACCAGCGCCGGGAGGTCCTCGGTCACCGCACCGACGAAGCCGACCTTGACGCCGTCGATCGTCTTGGTCCAGGTCTCGGCCAGCTTGTCGGGCTGACCCTCCGGCTCCTCGACGTTGGCGGCGATGTACTCCCAGTCGGCCCGGTTCTGGATCCGGTTGACGAAGTCGGCGTACCCACGGTCGAACTCGTGGTTGCCCGCGGCCGAGACCTCCAGGCCCATCGCGTTGAGGGCGTCGATCGTCGGGTTGTCGTCCTGGATGAAGGACTCGAACGTCGAGGCGCCGACGAGGTCACCGGCAGCGGCGAAGATGGTGTTCGGGTTCTCCTCGCGCAGCTCCTTGACCGCCGTGGCGAACGGCCCCGCGCCGGCGGCGTTGCCGCCGTCGGGCAGCAGCCGGCCGTGGAAGTCGTTGGTGCCGAGGACCTGGATCTCCTTGTACGCCGAACCGCTCGAGTCGGGCAGGTCCAGGCCCACGATCTCCGGGTTGTGGTCGGAGGTCGCGAACGGGAGCGTCGGCTCCCAGAAGTCGGTGACGTTGTAGTTGTAGCGGCTGTACTGGTACGAGATCGCCTCGTTGGCGTTGATCTCCCAGATGTCCGCGCCGGTGACCATGGCCTTGGCGGCCGGGTTGCCGAGCACGTGGTCGAGCGAGCCGGACAGACCCGAGTGGGAGTACGACATCTCGCCCGGGGTGTCGGACTCGATCGGGGCGTACCCGCCGTCCTTCAGGATCTTGATCGGCTCCTCGCCCGAGTAGGAGTTGAAGTCACCGGCCAGGAAGACCGCCTCGATGCCGCGGTCGGCGGCGAACTCGTCGGCGAACTGCACCAGGCGCGTGGCCTGGCGCTTGCGGTCGCCGTTGAAGGCGCCCGTGTCGACCGTGTTGGCGTTGTCGCCGGTGGCCGGCGGCGCCGGGGAGGTGTTGTCGCCCTTGGACTTGAAGTGGTTGACGATCACCGCGAAGGCGTCGCTGTCGGGGGCGCCGGGCTTCTTGAACGCCTGGGCCAGCGGCTCGCGGGCGTTGGCGAACTGGTCGGTGCCGAAGAGGATCTCGGACTGGCCGACCGGGGTGACCTTGGCGGGCTTGTAGATGAAGGCCGGGCGGATCGTGTCCTGCTCGGCGACCGCCTGGGCCGTGAGCGCGGAGCCCGGGCTGCGGACGTACTTCCAGGTGCCCGCACCCTCGCGGTTGTTGAGCAGCTCGACCAGACGGCTGAGCGCGTCGTCGCGGTTGGTCTCGCCGGGCAGCTTGATCGAGTTCTCGATCTCCTCGAGACCGATCACGTCGGCGTTCATGTCGACGATCGTCTTGGCGAGCTTGGCCTCCTGGCGCGCGAGGCTCTGGTCCGTCGCGGCACCGCGCGGGCCGCGGGCGTCGTTCTTGGACGGGTCGTCGACCAGGCGGACGCCACAGGTGTTGTTGCCGATCCGGGCACCGGCGCGGTCGGTGTAGTAGGAGCACGTGGTCGCGACCGGCGGGTTCTGCGCCGGGCCCGCGGCGACGTAGGCCTCACCGGTGGTGTTGAAGTAGTTGAGGACGTTGAAGGTCGCGATCTTGATGTCGCCGGTCGCGCCGAGCACGTCCTGGGGCACGAGGTTCTGGGACCGGGTGTCCTCGAAGCTCACCACGTCGGCGCCGTTGAGCGTGACCGGCCCTCGGGGCTGGAGCTTCCAGGCGTCGTTGCGCCAGTCGAGGATGACCGCGCTGTTGAACGTGACGCCCGCACCGACCCGCGGCGGGACCGGGTTGGCCTGGCCGTTGGCGCCGGTCAGGTAGGGCACCGGGAGGCCCTTGTTGGCCTGGTTCTGCAGGAAGTTGATGCTCGTGCCGTCGTCGAGGACGACCGCGCGCTGGGCGTTCTCGTCCTTGATCGCCTGGAGCGCGGCGGCGTCGGTCGCGTCGGCGTACTCGGAGGGCTGCTTGAGCGGGAGGTCTCCGGTGGCCAGGCCGACCTCGCCGTACTGGTTGGTGGCGTAGACGTTGGAGACGGTGAGCTGACCGGTCGGCGCGAGGAGCATGCCCTCGAGCGGCTCGCGGGCGGCGTCGGTGGTCGGGAACGCGGTCGCCAACGGCGTCACCGCGGGCAGCGGGGTGTCGAGCTTGGCGACACCCGAGGCACCGGGCGAGATCTGCGTGGCGTTGTAGAACTCGCTCACCCAGCCGGTGACGTCGACGGAGTCACCGACCTCGATGCCGGCCGGGATGTTGGCCATCGTGCTGCCGCCGTAGACGAAGATCGCGTCGGAGGCGTCGGCGTTGGGCCGCGGCGTCGTACCGGTGCCGCCGGTCTGGATGAACATGCCGTTGAGGCCGCCGGTGCGGTACATCGCGGTGACGACACCCTGCGTGCGCACCCGCTGGCCGCTGTCGTTGCCCGTCGCCGGCGCGTACGGCGAGCGCGCGCCCGTGCCCTGGATGTCGGCGATGGTCTTGAGCTCGAGCGCCGGCTGGACGTTGATCGAGAACGTCGTCTGGGCGGTCGCCGCGGTCGGGGTGGCCGCGTCCGTCGCGGTGACCGTCACCGAGGTGGTGCCCAGCGCGGTGGGCGTGCCCTCGATCTTGTTGCCGTTGAGCGTCAGGCCGTCCGGCAACGTGGTGCTGGACCAGGTGTAGGGGCTGACGCCGCCGGTCGCCACGAGGTTGATCGGGGCGATCTGCGAGTCCTGGTTGAAGGTCTTGTTGGTGACGTTGGTGACCGCCAGCGGGTCCGGCTCGCCGCCCTCGATCTCCGAGGAGTTCTTGGGGGTCGGAGCGCCCGTGGTGAAGTCGACCGCGTTGTTGTCGCTGTCGGTGTGCGTGGCCCCGCGGGAGGTCGAGGTGGCGTTGGCCGTGGCCGGCGCCTTCCCGGTGCCCTCGTAGGAGTAGGTGCCGCCGGTGGCCGAGCCCCAGCCGACCATGTCGACGACGCCGGCCACGCCGACCATGTTGCCGCTGCCCGGGTTGAGCAGCGTGGTGCTGTTGGACAGGAAGACCTGGCCGGCCGTGCCGCCCATGGCGATCGTGCCCACCACGTCCGGCTGCGGCAGCGCCTGCTGCGTCCCCGCGCCGTCAGCGGCCTTGACCAGGTAGTAGCCGTGCGCCGGCACCGAGCCCGTCAGGGGCGTCATGTTGCTCGAGCCGACTGCCGTCACTCCGGTCTCGGAGCGGTACTGGATCGACCAGCCGTCGACGTTGATCGCCGACCCGGTGGGGTTGAACAGCTCGACGAAGTCGCTCTTGTAGATCGCGCCTCCGTTGCCACCCCCGCCGTACACCTCGTTGATGACCAGACCAGTGCCGGCCTGGTTGGCCTGGGCCGGCGAGGACGCGAGCACGGACAGGCCGGAGAAGGCCACGGCCGCGCTGAGGGAACCCAACAACAACTTCTTCACGGAGCGCATGGACTTCTTCCGGGGTCGTCGAACTACGGCCATGGGGGTTGACCTCGCACGCTCCGAGCAGGCGTCGAGATCCGGGGGAAGAGGCATGACCCTATGCCGACCCACCGACTCCTTGGCAAGAACCTTGGAAAAACTCGTGCAACGAATCGGTGAAGATTCCGTGCTGGCGGCCCGAAAGAGCCGCAGAGTCCCGCGTGCGGGCCCTCAGGCCGCGGACGACTTGCTGCCGCCGCCGCGGATGCTGTGCCGCTGGCGCCAGACGTCGCGGAAGAACTCGTAGCCCGACCACAGGGTCAGCACGAAGGCGACGAGGAGCAGTGCGATCGCCACACCGTAGGTCACCTCGCCCGGTACGTCGAGCCATCCGTCGACCTCGAGCAGCGGCAGGCTGAGCAGGCCGAGGGCCAGCGCCTGGGCGACGGTCTTCCACTTGCCGCTCTGGGCGGCGGCGATGACGACCGACTTGAGCACCGAGAGGCGCAGCAGCGTGACCGCCCACTCGCGGACCAGGACGACGACGGTGATCGTCCACATCCACCAGGTGTCCATGATGATCGACAGGCCGATGAAGGCCATGCCGGTGATCGCCTTGTCGGCGATGGGATCGGCGATCTTGCCGAAGTCGGTGACCAGGTTGCGCGCGCGGGCGATGTCACCGTCGATCTTGTCGGTGACCATGGCGACGAAGAAGATCGCCCAGGCGATGGTGCGCCAGGTGACCGAGTCGCCGCCGTCGTGCAGCAGCACCCAGCCGTAGACCGGCACGAGCAGGATCCGCAGGGTGGTCAGCGCATTGGGCAGGTTCCAGTTGCTCGGCTTCGCGGCGGCGGGGGTCTGCCCCGTGCTGGTCCCGGTCATCGCTGGTCTCCTGCCGGCTCGGCGATCAGGTCGACGCCGTCGGAGGCGACGACGACAGCGCGGACGAGGTCGCCCACCCGGGCGCCGGGGACGCCGAGGACGCGCGTCGTACCGTCGACCTCGGGGCCCTGGAGCGCGGCGCGGCCCTCGACGGTGCCGTCACCGGTCTGGTCCGGGTCGACCTCCTCGACGAGCACCTCGACGGTGCTGCCGATCCGCTCCTCGGCGCGCTGGGCGGTCAGCTCGCCGACCAGGTCGGTGACGTGCTGGACCCGGGCGCGGATCTCGTCCTCGTCGAGCTTGCCGTCGAAGGACTCGGCCTCGGTGCCGTCCTCGTCGGAGTAGCCGAAGACACCGGTGACGTCCATCCGTGCGGCGACGAGGAAGTCGCACAGCGTCTGGAACTCCTCGTCGGTCTCTCCGGGGAAGCCGACGATGACGTTGGAGCGGACGCCGGCCTCGGGGGCCAGCGTGCGGACCTGGTCGAGCAGGCCGAGGAAGCTCTCCGGGTCGCCGAAGCGGCGCATCCGGCGCAGCACGGTCGCGCTGGCGTGCTGGAACGACAGGTCGAAGTACGGCGCCACGCCGGGCGTCGTCGCGATCGCCCGGACCAGGCCCGGCCGGGTCTCGGCGGGCTGCAGGTAGGAGACCCGGACCCGCTCGATGCCGTCGACGGCAGCCAGCTCGGGCAGCAGCGTCTCGAGCAGACCGAGGTCGCCGAGGTCCTTGCCGTAGGACGTGGAGTTCTCCGAGACCAGGAACAGCTCCTTGACGCCCTGCTCGGCCAGCCAGACGGCCTCGAGCAGCACGTCGGAGGGCCGGCGGCTGACGAAGGAGCCGCGGAACATCGGGATGGCGCAGAACGTGCAGCGCCGGTCGCACCCGCTGGCCAGCTTGAGCGGCGCCATCGGGCCGCCGTCGAGGCGGCGCCGGATCGCGGAGCGCCCGGGGATCGCGATGTCGACGTCCTCGGGGGTCAGGGTTGCGACGGCGGCCTGGCGCTCGGCCGGGCTGATCGGGAGCAGCAGGCGCCGGTCGCGCGGGGTGTGCGGGTGCGGCTTCTCACCGGCCAGGATCGAGCGCAGCCGCCCGGAGATGTCCTGGTAGTCGTCGAAGCCGAGCACCGCGTCGGCCTCGGGCAGCGAGTCGGCCAGCTCCTCGCCGTACCGCTCGGCGAGGCAGCCCACCGCGACGACCGCCTGGGTCCGGCCGGACTCCTTGAGGTCCGCGGCGGCGAGCAGCGTGTCGATCGAGTCCTTCTTGGCCGCGTCGACGAAGCCGCAGGTGTTGACCACCACGGTGTCGGCGTCCTCGGGGTCGTCGACGAGCGTGAAGCCGTCGGCCGCGAGGCGGCCGGCCAGCTCTTCGGAGTCGACGTCGTTGCGGGCGCAGCCCAGGGTGAGCAGGGCGACCGAGACGGGGTTCGTGGGAGAGCTGGTCATGTCCGGTCGAGGATACCGGCGAACGGCAGCGACCGCCGCTTCCGGGACACACGACACCGCCCCGCTGACCACCGCCCGGAAGGGCGGGACCAGCGGGGCGGCGCGGGCGGTGCGAGAGGTGGTTCGGGGGCTCAGCGGGCGACGAGGGTCTTGGAGACCTCGGCGCCGGTCTCCCCCAGCGCCTTCGGCTTCTTGCCGCCGAGCGCGTAGGTGACCGAGCCGTCGGAGGACCAGATCCGGACCGGCGGGACGACCTTGAGCTCGGTGGACTGCCCGAACGCGAGGTTGCCGTCGAAGACGATCGCGCCCGCGGCGTCCCGGATGACCAGCTGGGCGCCGCCGCCGGCGGCGGTGAGGGCCAGCTTGAGCGGGTCGCCCTTGGCCGGCGTGCTCGTGACGCCGCCGCTCTGGTTGAGCACCGGGGTGCTGGAGACCGGCTCGGGGCCGTCCATCGCCAGCTTGGCCACCGACCAGATGAGCACGGCGCCCATCACCGCGGCGATGAGGACCGACCAGTTGCGGCCGCCGCGGGTGCTGCGGATCGAGCCGCCCGCTCCGGTCGCGAGCTCGGCCTCGAAGACCCGGCGGGGGTCGACCGGCGCGTGCGCGTAGTGCTCGTCGTAGGAGGCGAGCAGGGGGCCGGCGTCGATGCCCAGCACCCGGGCCAGGGTGCGCAGGTGGCCACGGGCGTAGAAGTCCCCGCCGCACGGCGCGAAGTCGTCGACCTCGATCGCCTCGATGACGTGGGGCCGGATCCGGGTCCGCTCCGAGAGCTGGTCGATGCTCAGGCGCAGCCGGTCGCGGGCCTCGGTCAGCTCGGGACCGATCACCGGGTCGGCGGCCGGGCGCACGGCCAGGTCGTCGAGGACGACGGTCATCGTCTCGGCGTGGTCCACGGGCGCGGCCGGCGGGAGCTCGGGGTCGGGCTGGGGCGGGGCGACCGGGCGCTCGATGGCGACGCGCGCGGGCAGGACGGTACGCCGCTCCGGCTCGATCTCGGGCTCGGTCTCGATCTCGGGCTCGGCGACGACGGCCGCGATCTCGCCGGTGTCCTCGGCGTCGGCGGCATCGAGCACGATCTCGCCGGTGGCCTCGGTGTCCGCGGTGTCCTCGGAGTCAGCCGAGTCAGCGGCCGCGCGGCCCGCCAGGCCGGCGGCGACGCGGGCGGAGATCCCGTGCCGCTCCTCCGGTACGACGGGCGCGTCGTCCTCGGCGTAGAGGTCGCTGAGCTTCGGCACGGACGCCGAGCGGCTCGCCGCGGTGTCGTCGGGCAGCCCCGGGACGACCTCGGTCACGTCGGCGCGGCCGTCGGCCAGCTCGGCGAGCGCGTCGCTGAGCGAGCCCGACTCGGCACCGACCAGGCGGGTCGCCAGGGTCAGCGGGACGACGAGCTGCTGGTCGTCGTACCCGTCGACGAGGAGGTGACCGTCGCGCAGCAGTCCGCGCCGCGGGAGGTGCTCGAGGCAGTCGATGTCGGGCCAGGCGATACCGCGCCACTGGGCGCCCTGGCGCAGCCGGACGCCGTGGGCGTCGGCGACCAGGAGCGGCGCGCGGCCGTCGGCGATCGAGGCGGCGTGGGCGATGCTGACCAGGGCGAGGACGCCGAAGGCCAGCCAGTCCAGGGCGGTGCCGCCGGTGAAGGCCCGGGCCGCGAAGGCCACGGTGAGCAGGCCGGCGACGCCGGCCACGCCGGCCGAGAGGGCGACGTTGCGGCGTACCTCGACGCGCAGGTCGGGGCCGGAGCCGGTGGACTCGGGAGCCTCGGGCGACTCGGCCGCCTCGTCGGGCTGGATCGGGTGCTCGGTCATCTGGGTCACGCCTCCCCCTGGATGGTCATGATCACGGCGTCGATCTCGTCGGGCTTGACCAGGACGTCGCGGGCCTTGGAGCCCTCGCTCGGCCCGACCACGCCCCGGCTCTCGAGGATGTCCATCAACCGGCCCGCCTTGGCGAAGCCGACCCGGAGCTTGCGCTGCAGCATCGACGTCGAGCCGAACTGCGTGGAGACGACCAGCTCGATCGCCTGGACCACGAGATCCATGTCGTCGCCGATGTCGTCGTCGAGGACCTTGTTGGCCGCGGCGGGCGCGGTGACGTCCTCGCGGTAGCTGGGCTCGAGCTGACCCTTGCAGTGCTTGACGACCTGCTGGATCTCGGACTCGCCGACCCACGATCCCTGCACGCGGATGGGCTTCGAGGCGCCCATCGGCAGGAACAGGCCGTCACCCTGGCCGACCAGCTTCTCCGCACCGGGGGTGTCGAGGATGACGCGGCTGTCGGCGAGGCTGGACGTCGCGAACGCCAGGCGGGACGGGACGTTGGCCTTGATCAGACCGGTGACGACGTCGACCGAGGGGCGCTGCGTGGCGAGCACCAGGTGGATGCCGGCGGCCCGGGCGAGCTGGGTGATCCGGACGATCGAGCCCTCGACGTCGCGCGGGGCGACCATCATCAGGTCGGCGAGCTCGTCGACGATCACCAGCAGGTACGGGTACGGCGTGAGCGTGCGCTCGCTGCCCGGCGGGACCTCGACCTTGCCCTCACGTACGGCCTTGTTGAAGTCGTTGATGTGGCGGAAGCCGAAGTTGGCGAGGTCGTCGTAACGCATGTCCATCTCGCGGCAGACCCACTCGAGCGCCTCGGCGGCCTTCTTGGGGTTGGTGATGATCGGCGTGATCAGGTGCGGCACGCCCTCGTAGGCGTTGAGCTCGACCCGCTTGGGGTCGACCATGATCATCCGTACCTCGTCGGGCGTGGAGCGCATGAGCACCGAGGTGATCATCGAGTTGATGAAGCTCGACTTTCCGGAGCCGGTGGCGCCGGCGACGAGCAGGTGCGGCATCTTCGCCAGGTTCGCGACGACGAAGCCGCCCTCGACGTCCTTGCCGAGTCCCGCGATGAGCGGGTGGTGGTCGTTGCGCGCG
Source organism: Pimelobacter sp. 30-1 (assembly GCF_018831735.1). Taxonomy (NCBI): domain Bacteria; kingdom Bacillati; phylum Actinomycetota; class Actinomycetes; order Propionibacteriales; family Nocardioidaceae; genus Pimelobacter; species Pimelobacter sp. 30-1. The sequence continues at coordinate 22,275 of NZ_NHTS01000008.1, read as the reverse complement.
ACGTTGGAGCGCAGCACGTCGCCGAGGGAGACGATCTCCTTGTCGGAGTTGGGGATCTCGACGCCGACCGCGGACTTGCCGGGGATCGGGCTGAGGATCCGCACGTCCTCGGAGCCGACGGCGTAGGAGATGTTGCGCTGGACGCCGAGGATCTTCTCGACCTTGACGCCGGTGCCGAGCTCGATCTCGTAGCGGGTGACCGTCGGGCCGCGGGTGTAGCCGGTGACCTGGGCGTCGACGTTGAACTCGTCGAGCACGGTCTGCAGCCGCTCGACGACGTCGTCGCTGGCCTTGGAGCGCGCCCGGTGCGGGTCGCCCGGCTTGAGCGCGGTCGCGTCGGGGAGCGTGTAGACGATGTCGCCGGACAGCGCGAGCTGCTCGACGCGCTGGGGCAGGTCGGCGTGCGGCGGCGGCTCGAGGTCGGCCGGGTCCTCCTCGACCGGCGCGGACCGGGCGAGCCGGCGCGCGATGAGCGCGTTGGAGCCGGCCTCGGGGTCGATCGGCTCGTCGTCGGCGAGCGGGAGGTCGATGGGCTCGAGCAGCTCCATCGACTCCTCGGCCGGATCGGGCGTCTCGGCCTTCTTGCGGCGCTTCTTCTTCGGCTCGGCCAGCACCGGCGAGTCGTACGCCGGGTCGCCCATCCGCTCGAAGGTGTCGTCGAGGTGCATCGCCTGGGTCTGGTCGCCGTCGTCCTCGCCGTGGTGGCGGCCGAGCAGCAGGTCACCGAGGTCGCGCAGCCGGTCGGGGACGCGGTAGAGCGGCGTCGCGGTGATCACCAGGACGCCGAAGAACGCGAGCAGCGCCAGCAGCGGGACGACGACGCCCGGCGAGCGCAGCAGGTCGAGCAGGAGCGCCGAGACGACGTACCCGACGGCGCCGCCGCCGTCGCGCAGCGGCAGGGTGTCGCCCTGCACCGGCTCGGGGCTGCCGTTGGCGATGTGCACGATGCCGAGCAGGCCGAAGGACAGCGCGGTCCAGCCGATCACCTGGCGTCCGGCCGGCCCGTTGCCGATCGGGTCGCGCATGATCCGCCAGCCGGCGAGCAGCACGATCAGCGGCACCAGCCAGCCGACCTTGCCCACCGAGCCGGACACGGCGGCCCGGGCGAAGTTCATGACGCCACCGGGCAGCTCGAACCACACCGCGGCGGCGATGACGATGGAGACCGCGACCAGCAGCAGGCCGAATCCGTCGCGGCGCTGCTCGGGCTCGATGTCGCGGGCGCCGTGGCCGACTCCGCGGGCGACCGCCCCGATGCCGTGCGCGAACGCGAGCCAGACCGCGACCACGCCGCGGCCGAGCGCGGTGAAGAGCCGCGCGACGGGGCCGGGACCGCTGCGCACGGCGCGCGGAGCCGGCCGCCGGGCCGAAGCGGACTTCTTCGCGGCGGGCTTCTTCTTGGTGGTCGTACTCCGGGAACGCGAGCTGGCTGTCTTCTTCGCTCCCGAGCGGGAGGAAGCACTGGTCCTGCTGCGCGACGCCGGCGGGGAAGACGTACGGGTCGCCATGACACCAAACCTAGGCGATCGTCCCACCTGTCACAGGGACAACACGCGGGAGCGAGGCGCCCCGCTCCGCGACGTCCCACCAGCACCATGCGTCTCCTGCGTCACGCGACTCCCCCGGGACGATCTTCGGCCCGCCCGGCGGTCGGACGGATGCCTTGCGAAGAATCTCTGGACCTGCCGTATTCCTGAGCCCTAAGGTGCCGAGAGCGTGTCCGGAGCGGGCGACACTCGGCCCCCGCCGACGGCACGCCTCACCCCCGAGGAGACATTTCGTGAGACACAACCTGTCCGGGCTCCTGCGGAAGGGAATCGGCATCTCGCTCGTCGGCGCAGCCCTGGCCGTCGTCCCTTCGTCGCCCGTCACCGCGGCACCGAACGACCCGTCGGTCGTCCAGCAGATGCGCAACGAGGCCGAGGGCACCGTCACCGTGCGGACCTCCTCGGCCTCCGCCAAGGTCGGCTTCGTCCGCGCCACCGGCGACCTGTTCCCCTCCGAGGCCACCGGCAAGACCCGGGACGGCGCCACCGACAAGGCGCGCGGCTACCTCGACAAGTACGCCCGCGCCTTCGGCGCCAAGGCGGGCGAGCTCGAGCAGTCCGCGATCACCAAGTCGCCGGCCGGCTACACGGTCGACTTCACCCAGCGCTACCAGGGCGTGCCGGTCTTCGGCTCCAAGCTCCGCGCCCAGGTCGACAACCAGGGCGACCTGACGTCGGTCTCCGGCTTCGTCGCCCCGTCGATCGCCGTCGGCACCACGCCGCGCATCGACAAGGCCACCGCGAGCACCACCGCCATCCGGCTCGCCAGCAGGGCTCCGGCCGGCACCGGCGACAGCGGCGCGGACAAGCCCAAGGCCAGCAGCCTGAGCGTGACCAAGGCCGAGCTGGTCATCTACCGGCTGGGCGCCCTCCAGGGCGTCGAGGGCCGCAACCTGCTCGCCTGGGTGGTCGAGGTGACCGACGGCGCGCAGGTCCGCGAGACCAGCGTGCTCGACGCGCTGACCGGCAAGGCGGTCAACCGCTACTCGATGATGGCCCACGCGCTCGACCGCGAGCTGCACGAGGAGTCCATCGAGGACACGCCCGTGTGGAAGGAGGGCGACGCCTTCCCCGGCACCCTCGACCAGGACCAGAAGAACGAGATCCAGGGCACCGGTGAGGCCTACTGGTTCTTCAAGAACTCCTTCGGCCGTGACTCCTTCGACGGCAACGGCAAGAAGATGATCACGGTCAACAACGACCCCGACATCGCCTGCCCCAACGCCAACTGGAACGGCACCTCGACCAACTACTGCTCGGGTGTCTCCTCCGACGACACCGTCGCCCACGAGTGGGGTCACGCCTACACCGAGTACACCTCGGGTCTGCTCTACCAGTGGCAGTCGGGCGCGATGAACGAGGCGTACTCCGACATCTGGGGCGAGACGGTCGACATGCTCAACGACCGCTTCAACACCCCCGACGAGACCGCGCTCCGCACCGACGGGCACTGCTCGCAGGGCACGCGCACCGACATCTCGCTGGTGGTCAACAGCCCGGCGGAGGCCGCCGGCAGCTGCGTCGTCGTCCCGGCGTCCTTCGGCCCGGTCATCGGCAGCGAGATCACCTCCGACATGGTGATCGGCACCGACGTCGACGAGAACCCCGGTGACCCGGCCGTCGGCACGACCACCGACGGCTGCTCGCCCTTCGACAACGCGGCGGCCATCGCCGGCAAGTTCGTCTACGTCGACCGCGGCTCCTGCAACTTCACCGTGAAGATCGGCCACGCCGAGGACGCCGGAGCCACCGGCATCATCGTCGGCAACAACGACAGCCCCATCGGCTCGATCTCGGGTGACTCGCCGCTCTACGGTGCGATGGTCTCCAAGGCCGACGGCACCCGGATCAAGTCGGCCACCGGCACCCTCAACATCACGATGGCGCCGGCCGGCGCTCCCGTGCTGGACGCCAGCTACCGCTGGCTCTCGGGCGAGGACGACCCGGCCTTCGGCGGCGCAATCCGCGACATGTGGAACCCGAACTGCTACGGCGACCCGGGCAAGGTCTCGGACGAGGAGTACTACTGCGACACCGCCGACAACGGCGGCGTGCACACCAACTCCGGCGTGGTCAACCACACCTACGCCCTGCTCGTCGACGGCGGCACGTTCAACGGCGTCACCGTCCCGGGCATCGGGCTCGACAAGGCCGCGAACATCTTCTGGCGCACCCAGACGTCGTACCTGACGCCGATCTCGGGCTTCGCCGAGCTCGCCGACGGCCTCGACGCCTCGTGCCGCGACCTGACCGGCAACACCTCGCTCAAGAAGCTCACCGTGGGCACCGGCCCGACCGGTGGCGGGCAGGCGGACGGCGGTCCGATGCCGGCCATCACCACCGCCGACTGCGCCGCGGTGACCAAGGTGGCCCAGGCCACCGAGCTGCGGGTCAAGCCGGTGCAGTGCAACTTCCGCCTGATGTTCCGCAAGGGCACGGTCGGCTGCGGCGACGGCACCGTCACCAAGAAGCTGTGGTCCCAGGAGTTCGAGGGTGCCGGTCTCCCGGCCGGCTGGACCACGGACATCGAGGCGGACAACAGCTACTTCGAGCCGAGCATCAGCCGTGCGCTGCCCCCGATCAGCGAGAAGGGGACCCCGCACAAGGGCGGTGCCGGGATGCTCTACTTCAACGACAAGGGCAACGCCGGCAACTACGGCAGCTGCAAGCCCAACGACCCGAACGACTACAGCTCGCGGGTCAGCGTGGCGACGCCCGAGCTGACGGTGCCCGAGGGTGACCTGCCCCGGCTCACCTTCGACCAGTACATGTCGTCCGAGGTCCGTACCGACGGCGGCAACGTCAAGGTCAGCGTCAACGGGGAGGCCTACGAGCTGGTCCCGGCCGACGCGTGGATCTACAACGGTCCGCGCACCACGCTGCTGAGCGCCGAGGAGGACAACACCAACCCGATGGCCGGCGAGGACGCCTTCACCGGCACCGACGGCGGCGTGCCCACCGGCTCGTGGGGCTTCTCGGCGATCGACCTGTCCGAGATCGCGGACGAGGGCGACACCGTCCAGTTCCGGTTCGACTTCGGCATGGACGGCTGCAACGGCGTCGACGGCTGGTACATCGACAACGTGGCGCTGAGCATCTGCGACACGCCCGTCACGCCGCCGGCGCCCAGCCCGGCCACGGTGGCCAAGACAGCCGTCGCCAAGAAGGGCGTCGTCAAGATCGGCGTCAAGGTCAAGAGCGGGGCCACGCCGAGCGGCAAGGTCAAGGTCACGATCAAGGGCAGGACCTACACCGGCAAGGTGGTGCGGGGCGTGCTGACGATCAAGGCCAAGCCGCAGCTGGCCAAGCTGTGGCGCCAGCACGTGCGCAAGGTCAACGCCAAGGTCACCTACCAGGGTGACGCCAAGGTCGCGCCCTTCGCCGGGAAGGTCACGGTGAAGCTCAAGGGCCGGCAGTAGAACGGGGACACAGGAACGCCCCGTCCCCCTCGGGGGCGGGGCGTTCCGCTGTCCGTACGGCGACGGCAGGCGCCGGCGAGGCGCTGCCGGCGGCGGCGCTCAGGCCTCGACGACCACCGGGATGATCATCGGGCGGCGCTTGTGGGCGCTGCTGACCCAGCGGCCGATCGTGCGGCGCACGGTCTGCTGGAGCTGGTAGGTGTCGGTGGTGCCCTCGGTCAGCGAGCGGTTGACCGCGTCGATGATGGGCTGCTTGATCGGCTCGAAGTCCGAGTCGGCCCAGGCGTGGCCTCGGGCGTGGATCTCGGGTCCGGCGGAGACCTTGCCGGCCACGGAGTCGACGACGACGATGACCGAGATGAAGCCCTCCTCGCCGAGGATGCGGCGGTCCTTGAGCTCGGACTCGGTGACGTCGCCGACCGACTGGCCGTCGACGAAGACGTAGCCGCACTCGACCTTGCCGACCACCGAGGCGACGCCGTCGACGAGGTCGACCACGACGCCGTCCTCGGCGTAGACGACGTTCTCGACGCCGGTCTGCTTGGCCAGGTCGCCGTTGGCGAGCATGTGCCGGACCTCGCCGTGGACCGGCAGCACGTTGCGCGGCTTGACGATGTTGTAGCAGTAGAGCAGCTCGCCGGCGCTGGCGTGGCCGGAGACGTGGACGAGCGCGTTGCCCTTGTGGACCACGCGCGCGCCGAGCCGGGCCAGGCCGTTGATCACGCGGTAGACGGCGTTCTCGTTGCCGGGGATCAGGCTGGAGGCGAGGACGACGGTGTCGCCCTCCTCGAGGTGCACGAAGTTGTGGGTGCGCTGGGCGATCCGGGCCAGGGCGCTGAGCGGCTCGCCCTGGGAGCCGGTCGAGATGAGCACCTGGCGCTCGGGCGCGAGGTCGGCGAGCTCCTTGGCCTCGACCATGACGCCGGGCGGCACGGTGAGGTAGCCGAGGTCGCGGGCGATGGCCATGTTGCGGACCATGGAGCGCCCGACGTAGGCGACCTTGCGGTTGTGCTTGACCGCGGCGTCGAGCACCTGCTGGACGCGGTGCACGTGGGAGGCGAAGCAGGCGACGATGATGCGCTGCTTGGACTCGGCGAAGGCCTGCTCGAGGACCGGGGTGATCTTGCGCTCGGCGGTGGTGAAGCCGGGCACCTCGGCGTTGGTGGAGTCGGTCAGGAAGAGGTCGACGCCCTCCTCGCCCAGGCGAGCGAACGCGCGCAGGTCGGTGATCCGGCCGTCGAGCGGGAGCTGGTCCATCTTGAAGTCGCCGGTGTGGAGCACCAGGCCGGCGCCGGTGCGGATGGCGACCGCGAGCGCGTCGGGGATGGAGTGGTTGACCGCGACGAACTCCAGGTCGAAGGGGCCGAACGAGATCTTGTCGCCCTCCTTGACCGTGTAGAAGGGCGTCTGGCGCAACCGGTGCTCGCGCAGCTTGGAGTTGAGCAGCGCCAGGGTCAGCTCGGAGCCGACCAGCGGGATGTCCTGGCGCTCGCGCAGCAGGTACGGCGTCGCGCCGATGTGGTCCTCGTGCCCGTGGGTGAGCACCAGCGCCTCGACCTTGTCGAGCCGGTCCCGGATGGCCGCGAAGTCGGGGAGGATCAGGTCGACGCCCGGCTGGTGGTCGTCGGGGAAGAGCACGCCGCAGTCGACGATGAGCAGCCGGTCGTCGTACTCGAAGACGGTCATGTTGCGGCCGACCTCGCCGAGGCCGCCGAGCGGGATGACGCGCAGGCCGCCCTTGGGCAGCTTCGGCGGGGCGGAGAGCTCGGGGTGCGGGTGGCTCATCAGAGGAGGCCCGCCGCGGTCAGGCCGGCGCGGAGCTCCGCGACCTCACCGTCGTCGAGCGCCATCAGTGGAGGTCGTACGACGCGGTTGTCGAGCACGCCGGTCAGCTCGAGCGCCGCCTTGGCCGTGGTGGCGCCGTAGTTGGCCACGCCCATGATCGCCTCGTAGGCGGGGATCAGGCCGGTGTGGATGCGCAGCGCCTCGGCGTGGTCGCCGGCGAGGAAGCTCTCGATCATGGTCCGCAGCTGGGTGCCGGCGACGTGGGCGGCCACCGAGACCAGACCGGTCGCGCCGTAGGCGAGGTAGCCGAGCGTGTTGACGTCGTCGCCGGAGTAGACCGCGTAGCCGAGGTCGACGAGCTGGGCCGTGCGGGACAGGTCGCCGGAGGCTTCCTTGACCGCGATCACCGTGTCCCACTGCTTGGCGGCGGCGTAGGTCTCGAGCGCGATCTTGGTGCCGGTCCGGCCCGGGACGTCGTAGAGCATCACCGGGACGCCGGTGGCCTCGACGACGTGGCGGAAGTGGTTGAGCACGCCGGGCTGGCTGGGCTTGTTGTAGTAGGGCGTGACGAGCAGCAGCCCGTCGGCGCCGACCTTCTCGGCCTGCTTGGCCAGCTCGACGGAGTGCCTGGTGTCGTTGGTGCCGACACCGGCGACGACCTTGGCCCGGTCGCCGACCGCGTCCTTGACCGCGGCGAGCGTCTCGCCGTCCTCGGCGCCGGTGGTGGTCGGCGACTCGCCGGTGGTGCCGGAGACGACGATGCCGTCGTTGCCGTGGTCGACCAGGTGCTTGGCGACCTTCTGCACCCCGTCGAGGTCAACGGAGCCGTCCTCGTGGAACGGCGTGACCATGGCGGTCAACAGGGTGCCGAAGGGCGCAGAAGTCATGGAGCCAGGCTATCGCCCCCGGCTCGTATCGCTCACTCCGCACGCTCCCCCGGTCTGTCGGTGGTCACTGGCAGGGTCGGCGGCGTGGATCAACCCGTGCTCTTCCTCAGCGGCTCCGGCCTGCCCACCTGGATCTGGGACGAGGTCCGCGCCGGCCTCCCCGTGAGCGCCGTCGCGCCCCGTCCGTCCGCCCCGGGCGCCGACCCCACGGCGTACGCCGCCGCGGCGCTCGCCGCGGTCGACTGGCCCCGGTTCACCGTGGTTGCCCACTCGGTGGGAGGCGTCGTCGCCCAGGCGGTCCTCGCCGCCGCGCCCGAGCGGGTGACGGGCGTGCTGGGCGTCGCCGCAGTCTGGCCGAGCCCCGGACGCTCCTTCGCGGGTGCGCTGCCGGCGCCCCAGCGGTGGGTGCTCCCGATGGTCCTGCGCCTGGCCGGCACCCGGCCCCCGGAGAAGCAGCTCCGCGCCGGGCTGGGTGCCGGGCTCCCCGAGGCGACCGTGGACCGGCTGGTCGCCGGGTTCACGCCAGAGTCGCGCGCGCTCTTCGTCACGCCCGCGCCGCCGGTCGCGGCCGGGTGGTCCGGGCTCCGCGGCTACGTCCGGACGACGAGCGACCGCGACGTCCCCACCGCGCTCCAGGACCGCTCGGCCGAGGCGCTCGGCGCGACCTTCGTGCGCGAGCTCGCGACCGGGCACCTGCCCATGCTGAGCGACCCGGCCGGCCTGCGCGCGGCCGTGACCGGCTTCACAGGTGAGGCATGACCTCCGCGGCGACCAGCCGCAGGTGGTCGAGGTCGGCCAGGTCGAGCGTCTGGAGGTAGATCCGCTCGGCACCGAGCGCCTCGAAGCGCTTGATCTTGTCGACCACCTCGGCCGGCGTACCGGCCAGTCCGTTGACCCGCAGCTCGTCGACCTCGCGGCCGATGGCGGCGGCCCGGCGGGCGATCGCGGCCTCGTCCTCGCCCACGCACAGCACGAGCGCGTTGGACCAGGTGATCGTGCCGGGGTCGCGGCCGATCTCCTCGGCCGCGGCGCGCACCCGGGCGAACTGGGCGGCGGTGGTCTCCTCGTCGGCGAACGGCAGGTTGAACTCGTCGGCGTAGGCCGCGGCGAGCGCCGGCGTCTGCTTCTTGCCGAGCCCGCCGATGAGCACGGGCGGGCCGCCGCGGTGGCCGGAGGTCTGGGTCGGCTTGGGCAGCGCCGGGCTGTCGGCGAGCTGGTAGTGCGCGCCGTCGAAGGCGTAGCGCTCCCCGACCGGCGTGGTCCACAGGCCGGTGATGAGGGCGAGCTGCTCGGCGTACCGCTCGAAGCGCTCGCGGGTGTCGGGGAACGGGATGCCGTAGGCGGTGTGCTCCTGGGCGAACCAGCCGGCGCCGAGGCCGAGCTCGATCCGGCCGCCGCTCATCTGGTCGACCTGGGCGACCTGGATCGCGAGCACGCCGGGGTGCCGGAAGGTCGCGCTCGTCATCATCGTGCCGAGCCGGATCGTGCTGGTGTCGCGGGCCAGGCCGGCCAGCGTGGTCCAGGCGTCGGTCGAGCCGGGCAGCCCGTCGCCGCTCATGTGGAGGTAGTGGTCGCTGCGGAAGAAGGCACCGAAGCCCAGCCGCTCGGCCACGAGGGCGACGGCCAGCAGGTCGTCGTACGTCGCGCCCTGCTGGGGTTCGGTGAAGACACGGAGCTCCATGGCTCCTACCTTGTCAGGCCCCTCCACACGCGAAGACGCGCTCCCACCACACGATGGTGAAACCGTCGCGTGGCTCACGCCGGACCTGGCGCCAGCGCTTCTCGCCGAACTCCGGGTAGTGGGTGTCGCCCTCGGGCGAGAGCGGGATCTCGGAGATCACCTGCTCGTCGGCGTAGGGCAGGGCCGCCTCGTAGACCGCCGCTCCCCCGCCGATCATCACCTGGCGGTCCTCCGGCTGCCCGTCGAGCAGCCGGTCGGCGAGCGCCAGCGCGTCGGTGATCGAGTGCGCGACCTCCACCCCCTCGGCCGCGTACGACGGGTCGCGGGTGAGCACGATCGTCGTCCGGCCCGGCAGCGGCCGCCCGATGCCCTCGTGGGTGGTCCGGCCCAGGACGAGCACGTGCCCGAGCGTGGTCGCCTTGAAGTGCTGGAAGTCCTCGGAGATCTTCCAGGGGATGTCGGCGTCGGCGCCGATCACGCCGTTCTCGGCGACGGCGGCCACCATCGTGACGCGCCGGCCTGCGGGAGTCGTCATACGGCGATCGGAGCCTTGATCGCGGGGTGCGGGTCGTAGCCCTCGATCGCGATGTCCTCGAGCTCGAAGGCGTCGATCTCGGTGACCGCGGGGTTGAGCACCAGCGTCGGCAGCGCCCGCGGCTCGCGGGTGAGCTGGAGCCGGGCCTGCTCGAGGTGGTTGGAGTAGAGGTGCGCGTCGCCGAGCGTGTGCACGAACTCCCCCACCTCCAGACCCGTCACCTGGGCGACCATGTGGGTCAGCAACGCGTAGGAGGCGATGTTGAACGGCACACCGAGGAACACGTCGGCCGAGCGCTGGTAGAGCTGGCAGCTGAGCCGCCCGTCGGCGACGTAGAACTGGAACAGGCTGTGGCACGGCGGCAGCGCCATGTCGTCGACCTGGCCGGGGTTCCACGCCGAGACGATGTGGCGGCGGCTGTCGGGATTGGCCCGGATCTGCGCGATCACCTGGGCGAGCTGGTCGATCTGCTGCCCGTCGGGGGTCGGCCAGGAGCGCCACTGGGCGCCGTACACGGGGCCGAGGTCGCCGTTCTCGTCGGCCCACTCGTCCCAGATCGAGATGCCGCGCTCCTGGAGCCAGCGGACGTTGGTGTCGCCGCGCAGGAACCACAGCAGCTCGCCGAACACCGAGCGGGTGTGGATCTTCTTCGTGGTGACCATCGGGAAGCCGGCCCTCAGGTCGAAGCGCATCTGGTGACCGAAGACGCTGAGCGTGCCGGTGCCGGTGCGGTCGCTCTTGTCGACGCCCTCGTCGAGGATGCGTTGGACCAGGTCGAGGTAGGCGCGCACGACGTCAGCCTAGGGCGCGGGTGGTGCTCAGAGCGCGACCGTCCCCTGGATGGTCGACAGGGTGTCGCCGCCGACCCAGATCGTGCCGTCGGCGTCGGTGTCGACGTGGATCCGGCCGCGCCGGCCGATCGCGGTCCCCTGGGCGGCGACGTACGACGGCGGGAGCACCCCGCTCGTCGTGAGCCACTGGGCCAGCGAGGCGTTGAGCGAGCCCGTGACGGGGTCCTCGGCGATGCCGGCGGCGTGCGGGACGAACGCGCGGACCTCGACCGCGCACTCGGCACCGTCCGGGTGCGGACCGATCACGCCCACGTCGACCGGCAGCCGGCCGTGGTCGGGCCTGAGGGCGAGCACGGCCTCGGCGCTGGCGAGCCGGGCGCCGACCCAGCCGGGGCCGTTGTCGGCCCAGGCCAGGTCGAGGATCTCGGCCCGATCGATCCCGAGGGCGGCCGCGATCTCGTCGGCGAGGGCGTCGTCGACGGGTCCCGAGCGCAGCAGGTCGGGGGCGGCGAACGCGAGCCGGCGGTCCTGGCGGCGCAGGGCGACCAGGCCGACCCCGCACTGCTGCACGATCCGCTCGCCGGCGGGCACGCCGCCGGCCTCGAGCCAGGCGTGCGCCGAGCCGAGGGTCGGGTGCCCGGCGAAGGGCAGCTCGGTCTCGGTGGTGAAGATCCGCAGCCGGTAGTCGGCACCCGGCTCGGTCGGCTCGAGCAGGAAGGTCGTCTCGCTCAGGTTGGTCCAGCGCGCGAAGCGCTGCATCTCGTCGTCGGAGAGCCCGTCGGCGCCGTGCACGACGGCCACCGGGTTGCCCAGCAGCGGCTCGTCGGTGAAGACGTCGACCTGGCGGAACTCGCGGGAGGTCGTCACGACCGGCTCAGGCGCTCAGCGACATCGGGCCGTAGACCTCGCGGTCGGCCTCGAAGAGGGTCACCTGGGCGACCCCGCGCTCGGCGAGCTCGGACCAGATCTCACCGATCCACGACTCGGCGTCGCCCTGGTTGGGGAACGCCTGCTCGCCGTACTCGTCGGCGTCGGCGCCGGTGAGCACGACCTCGGCGCCGGAGGCGTCCTCGAGGCGCCAGCGCCAGGGCTGCTCGGCCGGCGGCTGCGGGCGGTAGGAGGCGGGCTGCTCGGGAAGGGTCATGGCTCAAGACTCCCTGACGGAGGGCTGGACGAACGGCGGCTTGGTGATCTGGAAGACCTCGGGACGGCCCCGGACGTCGACGCGCACCTCGGCGTCATCGGCGACCGCGGTCGAGACCAGGGCGAGGCCGATGCCCTTGCGCAGGGTCGGCGAGAAGGTGCCCGAGGTGACCTCGCCCAGCGGGACGTCGCGCAGCAGCCGCACGCTCATGTGGGGACGCGGGATGCCGCGGCCGGTGGCGACGATGCCGACGAGCTTGCGGCGCGGACCGGCCTCCTTCTCGGCGAGCAGGACGTCACGGCCCCAGAAGGCCGGCTTCTTCCAGCCGACCGCCCAGCCCAGGCGCGCCTCGACGGGGGTGATGTCCGGGGAGATGTCCTGGCCGTGGAGCGGGTAGCCCATCTCGGTGCGCAGCGTGTCGCGCGCGCCCAGGCCGGCCGGCACCAGCCCGTACGGCGTACCGGCCGCCAGCAGCGCGTCCCACAGCGCCGGGGCGACCTCGGAGGGCGCGATCAGCTCGTAGCCGCGCTCGCCGGTGTAGCCGGTCCGGCACACCACGACCCGGGCGCCCTCGAAGGGCGCCTCGACGAACGTGAGGTAGTCGTGGCCGACCGGGAGGCCGGCGTCGGCCAGCACCTCGTCGGAGCGCGTGCCCTGGACGGCGAGGACGACGTAGTCCCGGTGGTGGTCGAGCACCTCCACGCCCTCGGGCGCGGCCTCGACCAGGCGCCGGCGTACCTCGGCGTTGTTGGCGGCGTTGGGGACGACCAGCACGTGCTCGTCGTCGCGGTAGTAGGTGAAGACGTCGTCGATGATCCCGCCGGTCGCGTCGTCGACGACGAGGCTGTACTGCGCCTTGCCGGGGCCGATCCGGTGCAGGTCGTTGGTGAGCGTGGCGTTGAGGAAGTCCACCGCGCCCGGGCCGCGCACGACGAGCTTGCCGAGGTGGCTGACGTCGAAGATCCCGACGCCCTCGCGCACCGCGGCGTGCTCCTTGACCACGCCCGTCGGGTACTCCAGCGGCATCAGCCAGCCGCCGAACTCCGAGAACTTGGCACCGAGTGCCTCGTGCCGGTCGTGGAGGGGTGAGTGCAGTGGGGTCGCATCCGCCATGCTCCGCAATGTAGCGCTCGATATCCTGCGGCGGTGACGACCTTCGCCCTCCGTACGGCCAGCCCCGCCAAGACCCGCGCCGAGGCCGTGGTCGTCGGGGTCCTCCCCGACGGGGTCCTCGCCCCCGGCGCCGAGGACGTCGCCGCCGCCTACGGCCGCAAGCTGGCCGGGCTGCTGGCCACGATCGGCATGAAGGGCGCGCCCGGCGAGGTGGCCAAGGTGCCGACCGCGGGGGTCATCGCCTCGCCGCTGCTCGTGCTCGTCGGGCTCGGCGCGGACCCCGGCCCGGACGCCGTACGGCGTGCGGCGGGCAACGCCGCCCGCGCGGTCACCAACGCCGCCTCCGTCGCGCTCGCGCTGCCGGCCGACACGCCCGAGCTCGTGCGGGCGATCGTCGAGGGCTACCGGCTCGGCGGGTACGCGTTCACGTCGTACAAGAGCAAGCCGGCGACGCCCACGACGCCCGCCGAGATCGTCGTCCTCTCCCCCGCCGCCCGCCGCGGCGAGGTCACCGCCGCCGTCGAGCCCGCCCAGGTCGTCGCCGACGCGGTCCGCGCGGCCCGCGACTGGGTCAACACCCCGCCCGCCGACCTCACCCCGCCCGCCTTCGCCGACGCGATCGCCGCCGCCGTCAGGGCCGCCAACAAGGGGCTCGCCAAGGGCGCGACCAAGGTCACCGCCACCGTGCTCGACGAGGAGCGCCTGGCCGAGCTCGGCTGCGGTGGCCTGCTCGCCGTCGGCAGCGGCTCCTCGGCGCCCCCGCGCCTGGTCGAGCTGTCCTACGCCCCCAAGGACGCGGTCGCCCACGTCGCGCTCGTCGGCAAGGGCATCACGTTCGACTCCGGCGGCCTCTGGATCAAGCCCGCCGCCAGCATGGCCACGATGAAGGAGGACATGGCGGGCGCCGCCGCCGTCGTCCAGGCCACGCTCGCCGCGGCCCGGCTCGGCCTGCCGGTCCGGATCTCCGCCTACGCCGCCCTCGCCGAGAACATGATCGGCGAGGCCGCGATGCGCCCCGGCGACGTGCTGACCACCTACGGCGGCACCACCGTCGAGATCAGCAACACCGACGCCGAGGGCCGCCTGGTCCTCGCCGACGCGCTCGACCGCGCCGTCGAGCGTGAACCTGACGTCATCATCGACATCGCCACCCTGACCGGCCACATGGTGATGGCCCTGGGCGACCGGATCGCCGGCGTGATGGGCGACGACGCCGTCGTCGCCGAGGTCCTGGCCGCCTCGGCCGCCGCCGGCGAGGACACCTGGCCGATGCCGATCCCGGAGGCCATGGACGAGCGCATCCGCAGCTCGGCCGTCGCCGACCTCGCGCAGTACGACGGGATCCGCTGGGGCGGCGGGCTGTTCGCCGCGGCCTTCCTGCGGGAGTTCACCGGCGGACTGCCGTGGGCGCACCTCGACATCGCCGGGCCGACGTTCAACAAGGGCGGCCCCACCGGGCACCTCGCCACCGGCGCGACCGGCTACGGCGTGGCCACCCTCGTGGAGTGGCTCAGGAGTCGCGCTGCTGGCGCTCCCGGTCGCGCTGCTTCTGCGCCTGCCTGACCCGGGAGTTGTAGTCGCGCATCCGCTGGGGGACGCCGACCACCGCGGCGTCGTACGAGGGGACCTGCTGGCGGTTGCAGAAGTCGTGGGCCCACTTGATCGACGACACCCGCCGCCGGGTCCACTCACCGTCGTGCGCGACGAGCAGCAGCGTGATCTCGCTGACCGCGGTCCGCGGCTCGACGAAACCCTCCACGCCACGCCGCTCGCGCAGCCACGCGAGCAGGTGCTCCTCGTCGCCACGGTCGGAGGCGCGGACCCGCGTGGAGCCCGTGCGTGCGGCGTCCTTGGCGGGGTTACTCATCCGTAGCTTGGAACCCCCGCGGAACCGGTCGAACATGCCCATGGGACCAGTTTGCCCGATCCGTGGGTGGGCCGTTGCGACTTGTGTGAGTCGTGGTGCAAGGATTGCCCCCATGGCGACCGAAGTCACTCTCCCCGCACTCGGTGAGTCCGTCACCGAAGGCACCGTCACCCGCTGGCTCAAGCAGGTCGGCGACCAGATCGCGATCGACGAGCCGCTGCTCGAGGTGTCGACCGACAAGGTCGACACCGAGATCCCCTCTCCGGTCGCCGGAACCCTGATCGAGATCCGCGCCAACGAGGACGACACGGTCGAGGTCGGCGCCGTCCTGGCCGTCGTCGGCGAGGCCGGTGAGGCTCCCGCCGGCGACGCTGCCCCGGAGGCTGCTCCCGAGGCCGCCGCGGAGGCCGCCCCGGCCGCCGCCGAGCCGGAGCCCGAGCCGGCGCCGGAGCCCGCTGCCGCGGCGGAGCCCGCGCCGGAGCCGGAGGCCGCCCCGGCTGCCCCCGCCGCGTCCGGTGGCGCCGGTGCCGCCGAGGGGACCGCGGTCACCCTCCCCGCCCTGGGCGAGTCCGTCACCGAGGGCACCGTCACCCGCTGGCTCAAGCAGGTCGGCGACGCCGTCGCGGTCGACGAGCCGCTGCTCGAGGTGTCCACGGACAAGGTCGACACCGAGATCCCCTCGCCCGTCGCCGGGACCCTGCTCGAGATCAAGGCCGCCGAGGACGAGACCGTCGAGGTCGGCGCCGAGCTGGCCATCATCGGCTCCGGTACGCCCGCCGCGCCGGCTGCCCCCGCCGCGCCGGCTGCCCCCGCCGCTCCGGCTGCCCCCGCCGCTCCGGCTGCCCCGGCTGCCCCCGCCGCTCCGGCCGCTGAACCCGCGGCCGCTGCCCCGGCTCCGGCCGCCCCGCCGGCCCCCGCTGCCCCGCCGGCCCCGGCCGCCCCCGCCCCGACCCACGCGGCGGACGCGACGGACGGCCCCGGCTACGTCACCCCGCTGGTCCGCAAGCTCGCCGCCCAGCACGGCGTCGACCTGGGCCAGGTCACCGGCTCGGGTGTGGGCGGACGGATCCGCAAGCAGGACGTCCTCGACGCCGCCGCCAAGGCCGCCCCGGCGGCTCCCGCGGCCGCTGCGGCCGGCTCCGGCTCCGGCTCGTCCGCGGGCTCGGCCCCCGCTGCTGCGGCGGCTCCGGCCACGCCGTCCCCGCTGCGCGGCCAGACGGTCAAGGTCAGCCGGCTGCGCAAGATCATCGCCGAGCGGATGGTCGACTCCCTGCACGTGTCGGCCCAGCTCACCCAGGTCGTCGAGATCGACGTCACCAACATCGCGCGGCTGCGCGAGTCGGTGAAGGCGGAGTTCCTGGCGCGTGAGGGCGTCAAGCTGACGTACCTGCCGTTCTTCACCAAGGCGGCGATCGACACCCTCAAGCAGCACCCGGCGCTCAACGCCAACCTCGACCTCGAGAAGGGCGAGATCACCTACTACGACCGCGAGAACGTCGCGTTCGCCGTCGACACCGAGAAGGGCCTGCTCACGCCGGTCGTCAAGGACGCCGGCGACCTGTCGATCTCCGGGCTGGCCAAGAAGATCTCCGACGTCGCCGAGCGGACCCGGACCAACAAGATCGGGCCCGACGAGCTCTCCGGTGGCACCTTCACCATCACCAACCTGGGCAGCTTCGGCGCCCTGTGGGACACCCCGATCATCAACCAGCCGCAGGTCGCCATCCTCGGCCCCGGTGCGGTGGTCAAGCGTCCCGTGGTGATCGACGACGAGGACCTCGGCGAGACGATCGCCGTGCGCCACATGGTCTACTTCGCGCTCACCTACGACCACCGCGTGGTCGACGGCGCGGACGCCGGCCGCTTCCTGCGCGACCTCAAGAGGCGCCTCGAGGCGGGCCAGTTCGAGGTCTGAGGACCCGTACCCGCAGCGCCCAGCAACGACGACGCCCCCCGGAGCCGCACGGCTCCGGGGGCGTCGTCGTCCGAGGCGGACCTGGCGGACCTGGCGGGCCCGGGAGCGCTCAGCGCGCCTCGGTCGCGATCCGTACCTCGGTGGTGAGCCTGGTCGTGACCCGGGCGTCGCCGACGTCCACCACCGTGGTGCCGCGGATCGTGGACGACGAGCGCACCGGCAGGAACATCCCCTCGCGCACCTCGATCCGGCCCCGGCTGGTGCTGCTGCCCTCGACGATCGTGCCGCCTGCGTAGGGACCGCCCGGCGCTGTGGTCTGCTCGGTGCGGACGTCGAGCGTGTATCCCTCGTCGCTCAGTCCCACGACCTCGTACGTCGAGTCCACCCGCACGCTCGCCCCACCGATCTCGACCTCGTCGGTCGTGCGCCAGCGGGCACCCAGGCCGACCTCCTCGACGGGGAACCGCACGATCGCGAAGCCCTGGGCGAGGACGTCGTCGAGCACCGGGCCGACCAGGTCCGGACCGTCGTCGCCGAGGTCGACGTCCCGGGACACGGTCGTCCCGTCGGGGCGCACCACCGTGGTCATCGTGGCGCCCTCGAGGAACGTCAGCGCCTGCTCGATCGGGCCGGCCAGGCTGCGCGCGATCCCGGTGCGGTCGACGGTCGTGGGGCCGAAGACGGTCTCGACGCTCAGCTCGTCGTCGGTGACATCGGTGACCGTCGAGGTCACCTGGAGCGTCATCGGGATCCGCATCTCCCCCGCGAACCTCTCGGTGCCGCGCAGGGTGCTGCTCTGCGTCGTGGTGAGGGTGAGCGTCGCGTGCTCGACGTGGCCCTTCTCGACCCCGATCCGGAGCAGCCGCCGCGGCGCCGCACCACGGTCGAGCACCGCCGGCGACGTGGACGGGGCCGACGACGGGGCCGACGACGGGGCCGACGGTGAGCCGGGCGGCGTGGGGGTACCCGAGGCGGCCGGCTCGGAGCCGGCGCCATCCCCGTCCTCGTCGCAGGCCGACAGCGCGGACAGGGCGAGGGCGGCGACGCTGGCCGCGGCGAGCGCTCGGAGGCGCGGAGGCATGGTGCTCATGGGACTCCCTCGGTCGGTGGTGGCAGGCTTTCACACATGACCCCGCTCCATGTCGTCATCGCCGGCTCGTCCGGCTACCTCGGCCAGTCGCTGGTTCCGGCCCTGCGCGAGCGCGGCCACGAGGTCACCCGCCTGGTACGACGCGAGGCCGGTCCCGGTGAGTCGACCTGGGACCCGCAGGGCGGCGTCGTCGACGAGGCGCTCGTCCAGGGCGCCGACGTCGTGGTGAACCTGGCCGGGGCGCCCCTGATCGGCAATCCGCACTCCAAGTCGTGGGCGCGCGCGGTGCTCGACAGCCGCCGGGCCACGACCGGGCTGCTCGCCGCCACCGTGGCCGCGGCGCCCGGGCCGCGGCTGCCGGCGCTCGTCAACGCCTCCGGCATCAGCTGGTACGGCGACCACGGCTCCGCGCCGCTGACCGAGGCCTCCGACACGCGGGGTCACGCTCTCCTCACGCGCGTGTGCCGCGAGTGGGAGGCCGCGGCCCGTCCCGCGTCCGAGGCGGGCGCCCGCGTGGTGCTCCTGCGCACCGCACCGGTCCAGGACCGCCGGCACCCGCCGCTGCAGCAGCAGCGCCTGCTCTTCACCGCCGGCCTGGGTGGCCGGCTGGGCGGCGGCGACCAGCACTACCCGCTGATCTCGCTGCGCGACTGGGTCGGCGCCGCGGTCCTCCTCGTCGAGCACCCCACCGCGTCCGGACCGGTCAACATGTGCGCGCCCGTGACGCCGACCAACGCGGAGTTCACCCGCGCCCTGGCCCGCCAGGTGCACCGGCCGGCGTTCTTCGCGGTACCGGCGCCCGCCATCCGGCTCGCCGCCGGCGCGATGGCCGCGGAGGTGCTCGGCTCGCTCGACGTGCGTCCGGCCGCGCTGCTCGGCCTCGGCTACGAGTTCGCCGACCCGGACGTCGACGCGGTGCTCGCCACGGGGCTCGCCCGCGGCTGAGCCGAGGACAGCAGCCAGCGCCCGGCCACGCGCCGGAACACCAGGCGGGACGTGGACGGTCCGTCCCGGGGCAGCGCCCGCCGGGCGGGCCCGGTCGTGCCGACGCCGGACGGCGGCACCGCGAAGCCGCCGTCCAGCCGGTCGGTGACCACGAGCACGAGCCGCCGCGGGGTCCAGGCCCGCAGCCGGACCGCCAGCACCTGGGTGGTCATCCCCTCGACCCGCAGCCCGCGCCCCGTCCAGGCCCGGAGCATCGCGAGGTCGCGCCGCCCGGCCGCCGAGCCCGGAACGTAGAGCCGCGCGAGCGCCCGCGGGTCACCGCGGGCCCAGGCGCGGGACCGCGCCCGGTCCCAGGCGCGGAGCACCGCCAGCGAGCCCACCGCCGGGCTCACCCGCACCGATCCCGGTCCCGGTCCCGCGTCGGGAGCGGCCACCCCGGCCGAGCCCGCGCCAGACGCAGCCACGGATCCCGGCGCACCCCGCGCCACGACCCCACCGGCGACGACCAGCGCCGTCACCGTCACCACCACCACGACCACGCCGGCCAGCCGAGCGCGGGACCCCGAGAACCGCATGGGACGTTCCTACCCCGAAGGTCCGACGGATGCATCCGGTCCTCCACAGGCCCCGACCGGCCCCGACCGGCCCCGACAGACCCCGAGTAGGCTCGACGTCGTGACGCTCACTTTCCGCGAGGACGGGCTCGGACCGGACTTCATCGACTACGTCACCGCCTGGGATCTCCAGCGCGAGCTCCACGCCGAGGTCGTCGCCGGCGAGCGGACCGACACGGTGCTGCTCCTGGAGCACCCGGCGGTCTTCACGGCCAGCCGGCGTACGGCCGAGCACGAGCGGCCCACCGACACCGGTGGCGCGCCGGTCATCGAGGTCGACCGCGGCGGCAAGATCACGTTCCACGGTCCCGGTCAGCTCGTGGGCTACCCCATCGTCCGGCTGCCCGACCACGTCAAGGTCGTCGACTACGTACGCCGCCTCGAGGAGGCGATCATCGCGGTCTGCGCCGAGCTCGGCGTCACGACCGCGCGCATCCCGGGCCGCACCGGCGTCTGGCTCAAGGCCGACGAGCGGGGCGGCGAGCGCAAGATCGCGGCCATCGGCATCCGGGTCCGCAACGGGGTCGCGATGCACGGCTTCTCGCTCAACTGCGACGTCGACCTGAGCTGGTACGACCGCTTCGTGCCCTGCGGCATCGCCGACGCCGACGTCACCTCCCTGAGCGCCGAGCTGGGCCGCGACGTGCCGGTGCGCGAGGTCGTCGCCTCCGTACGACGCCACCTCGACGAGCTGCTCGCCTGGGGGCCCTACGTGGCGACGCCCGACTACGAGCCGCGCCCCGATCCGGCCAAGACTCCCCCGCCCGTCGGCGTGGCGGTGCTCAGCTACCCCGCACGCTGAGGTCAGACTGTCCTCCTGCTCTCCCCCCTTCGAGAGCCGACTGAGGAGGACGCGTGAGCGACCTGGTCATCGAGACGACGGGGCTCCGCAAGGAGTTCCGCACCGTCCGCGGCGGACAGCGCGTCGCCGTGCAGAACCTCGACCTGGCGGTGCCCGCCGGCGGTGGGGTGCACGGCTTCCTGGGCCCCAACGGGTCCGGCAAGACCACGACGATCCGGATGCTGCTCGGCCTGGCCCGGCCCACCCGCGGCACGATGCGCCTGTTCGGCCAGCCGGTCCCCGAGCTGCTCCCCCAGGTCATCGACCGGGTCGGCGCGGTCGTGGAGTCGCCGAAGTTCTCCCCCAATTTCAGCGGGCGGCTCAACCTGCAGCTGCTCGCCGACGCCATCGGTACGCCGCGCGGTCGCGTCGACGAGGCGCTCGAGACCGTCCAGCTCGGCGGTCGCGACAAGGACCGCTACAAGTCCTACTCGCTGGGCATGAAGCAGCGGCTCGCCATCGCCGCGACCCTCCTCAAGCGCCCCGACCTGCTCATCCTCGACGAGCCGACCAACGGGCTCGACCCGGCCGGCATCCGGGAGATCCGCGAGACCATCCGCGGCCTGGGCGAGGCGGGCGTCACCGTGCTGCTGAGCTCGCACATCCTCGCCGAGGTGCAGCAGGTGTGCACCTCGGCCACGATCATCGGCAACGGCCGGCTGCTGGCCTCGGGACGGGTCGACGACCTGCTCGGGACGACGACGGCCCACCGGGTCGTCGTACCGGAGCCGGAGCGGGCGGTGGGCGTGCTCCAGGCCGCCGGGCTCAGCGCCGTGGTCGTCGCCGGAGCCGACCACGAGCGGCCGCACGAGGTGCGCGTCGAGACCGAGGATGCCACCCGGATCACCCAGACGCTCAGCGGCGCCGGGATCTGGCTGACCGAGCTGACCCCGCTGCGCCCGGACCTGGAGACGTTCTTCCTCGCGCTCACCGACGCCGAGCGGCTGGGGGCGGACCGATGAGCGCCTTCGCCCGGCTGCTCCGCGTCGAGCTCATCCGTCTCGTACGACGCCGCGCGGTCCTCGTGCTCCTGCTGGTCGCGCTCGTCGTCCCCGTCGTGGTCGGCGTCGCGATCACCCTCGACACCCGCCCGCCCTCCGCAGCCGCGCTCGCCGACGCGAAGGCGCAGGTCGAGCGCGACCGCAAGGATCCGGCCTACGCCGAGTCCCTCGAGCAGTGCATCGCCGACCCGGTCAACTTCGGCGGCATCCAGAGCACCGACAAGGCCGAGATCGAGCGCCTCTGCACCGAGCAGACCCAGCCCCAGGTCGACTGGTACCTCTACGTCAACGACCTCGACCTCGCCACCGAGATCACCCAGGGCTCCGGCATCGCGCTGGTCGTCATCCTCGGCCTGCTCATGATGGTCCTCGGCACGACGTTCACCGGCCACGACTGGGCCAGCGGATCGGTCAGCAACCAGCTGCTCTTCGAGCCGCGCCGGGCCCGGGTGTGGGCGGCCAAGGCGATCGTGGTGACGGGGGTGGCGCTGGTGCTGTCGGCGCTGGTGCTCTCGGCGTACTGGCTCGGGATCAACGCGGTCGCCGCCTCGCGCGACCTCCCCTCCGGCGGCGCGGTCCTGCTCGACTGCCTGCAGATGGGCTGGCGCGGTGCGGGCGTGGTCGCCGCGGCGGCGCTGTGCGGCTTCGCGCTGACGATGCTGTTCCGCAGCACGGTCGCCACGCTCGGCATCCTGTTCGGCGTCGCGCTGGTCGGCGGCATCGTCCTCGCGGTGCTGGGGGTCTCCGGCCGGTTCGACCCGGCGCTCAACACGCTGGCGGTCGTCGCCGACGGGGCGACGTACTACGTCGACGCGCCGTGCCCGCCCGAGCAGGGCATCGACATGGCGGGGGCGACGTGCTCCGAGGAGCGGACCCTCACGTTCGCCTCCGGCGCGGCGTACACCGGGACGGCGGTGGGCGGCTCCGCGGTGCTCTCGCTCTTGTGGTTCCGGCGGCGCGACGTGCCGTGAGGCCACCGGAGTAGGCTGACCCGGTGAGCGCAACACCCGAGGGGCGCAAGCTCCTCCGCCTCGAAGTCCGCAACGCCGAGACCCCCATCGAGCGCAAGCCGTCCTGGATCAAGACCAAGGCGAAGATGG
>NZ_NHTS01000007.1:0-428678 GCF_018831735.1 Pimelobacter sp. 30-1 | reverse complement strand
CCAACAACACACAAGATGAACACTTGGTGTGCTGCGCGTCCACATGAAGACCAACCCCAGACCATATATGGGGTTCATAGAGTTACGGCGGCCATAGCGGCAGGGAAACACCCGGTCCCATCCCGAACCCGGAAGTTAAGCCTGCCAGCGCCGATGGTACTGCAACCGAGAGGCTGTGGGAGAGTAGGACGCCGCCGGACATACATTGGCTCAGGGCCAGCACTTTTCAGTGCTGGCCCTGAGTTCTTTTTGCGTCCTTTTGCGTGTCAGCAGGCGCGAGATCGTCCGTGGATCGTCCCCAGGGGCGGTGGTGCGCGGGTCTTGTCCACAGGGCTGGGCGGAGCGCTTCGCGCGAGGGCGTGCGCGGGCGAGGATCGATGCGAAGGAGGAGCCAGGAGGCTCTTCACGCGGGTTCTCGGGAAGCAGGTGACGACATGACGGCGGACGTCGCGTCAGGAGCGGTGAGCAACAACAGCGTCGTGCTGAGCGGCCGGGTCGGCGGTGAGCCGGTGGAGCGCGAGCTGGCCAGTGGTGATCGGGTGTGCAGCTGCCGGCTCATCGTCACGCGTTCCGACGTGCGGGTGCTCGCGTCGGGGCGCCGGAGCTCCTCGGTCGACGTCATCGACCTGGTCAGCTGGACGCCACGGATCCGTCGGTCGATGCGCAGCTGGCACGCCGGCGACGAGGTCCGGGTCGAGGGTGAGCTGCGCCGGCGCTTCTTCAAGGCGGGGGAGCGGACCGCTTCGCGGGTGGAGGTCGAGGTCAGTGCGGCGCGGCGGAGTCGTCGCGGAGCGAGCGGATGAGCACGCCCAGGCTCGGTTTGGGCTGGAACGAGGTGGCCTTCTCCGGGAGCAGCCGGTCGGCCGCGGCGACGCGGAGCACGAGCTCGACCGAGGGTGCCGGCATCAGGACCGAGATGGCATCCGGCCGGGCGCCGCCGAGGGCGTCGTCGACCGTGTGGTGATAGGCGATCGCCGCGGGTCCGTGCGGCAGGGCCGGCACGATCCGGCGGTGCAGCGCCTCGACCGCAGCCTCGTCGGGTCCGATGTCGAGGGTGACCACGGCCCAGCGCTCCCCGTCGGTGGCAGCCAGCCGCTGGGCGGACAGTGCGCTGACGGCGTCGGCCTGGCTGTGCAGCCGGAACTCGAGCCCGAGCGTCTCGGCGGCGTCACGCAGGTCGTCGAGCGAGGTCCCGCTCAGGGTCCGGTGGATCGGACCGAGGAAGAGCGGCGTCGCGTCCTGGTCGACCAGCATGGCCAGGCCGAGGTCGGTCGGCGGCGGGGTGGAGGGCGAGGGTGCTCCGGCCTGGCGGCGCTGCAGGCGCAGGTACGCGGCGTAGCGGTGGTGCCCGTCGGCGATGAGGGCCCGGCTGTCCGCGAGCTGCTCGGCGATGGTGGCGAGGTCGGTGGCGTCGCGGATCGCCCAGATCCGGTGCTCCTGGCCGCCGCGGTCGGTGAAGGCGTGGTCGGGCTCGCCGTCCACCACACGGTCGAGGAGGGTGCGCAGCTGCGGTGTCCCCTGGTGCACCAGGAGGATGGGCGCGGGGTTGAGCTGCATCTCCTCCATCCGGTCGGCCAGGTCGTCGGCCTGGGCGGGGTGGATGCCCTCGTGCGGCAGGATCGCACGGTCCTCGGGCCGGGCGGCGCGGCGGGAGACGTCGAGGGCCCCGACCAGGCCGCGCACGGTCATCCCGGCGGAGCTGTACTCGTGGAGGTAGAGCGCCGGCTCGCGGTCGGCACGGACGAACCCGCGGGCCTGCCAGCGCAGGAGCCGGGCCGAGACGTCCTTGTAGGGCCGGGCGAAGGCCCGGCCGGTGGTCGGGTTGCCGACGCGGGCGGGCGCGAGCATGAGCGCCGCGAAGGGCTCGAGGCGCAACGGACCAGCGACGTACGGCGGCGTCACCAGGG
This sequence comes from Pimelobacter sp. 30-1, assembly GCF_018831735.1. Taxonomy (NCBI): domain Bacteria; kingdom Bacillati; phylum Actinomycetota; class Actinomycetes; order Propionibacteriales; family Nocardioidaceae; genus Pimelobacter; species Pimelobacter sp. 30-1. The sequence continues at coordinate 426,771 of NZ_NHTS01000007.1, read as the reverse complement.
TCGTTGCGTCCATCAGGGCATCGTACGGAGCCCGTGGGTGGGGCGGCTGGCAAGGTGGAGGCTGTGTTGCTCACATCCAGCGAACCGCTCGCCCACGCCTACGACCTCGCGATGCTCGACCTCGACGGCGTGGTCTACGTCGGATCGGACGCGGTGCCGGGAGCGGCCGCGCACGTGGGGTGGGCGCGGGAGGCGGGGATGCGGGTCGCCTTCATCACCAACAACGCCTCGCGGCCGCCGCAGGCGGTGGCCGCGCACCTGTCCGAGCTTGGGGTGAGCGCGACGGCTGACGACGTGGTGACGAGTGCCCAGGCGGCCGCGCGGGTGCTGCGCGAGCGCTACGGGGCGGGGGCGCGGGTGGTCAGCCTCGGGGCGGACGGGCTCCGGGCGGCGCTCGAGGAGGCGGGGCTGGTGCCGGTGGGCTTCGCGGACGAGGCGGTGGCGGTGGCCAGCGGGTACGGCCCCGACCTGCGCTGGAGCGACTTCATGCGGGTGGCGGTGCGGATCCGGGACGGGCTGCCGTGGCTGGCGAGCAACAGCGACCACACCATCCCGACCCCGTACGGCGTCGCGCCGGGCCACGGCGTCCTCGTGGACATGCTCAGCCGGTTCGCCGGGGTCACGCCGGAGGTCGCCGGCAAGCCGTCGCGGCCCCTGCTGGACGAGACGATCCGCCGGGTCGGCGGGGACCGTCCGCTGATGGTGGGCGACCGGCTCGACACCGACATCGAGGGCGCCCGCAACGCAGGCGTGGACTCGCTGCTGGTGCTGACCGGCGTGACCGGGCTGGGCGAGCTGGTCGCGGCGCGCGGGGCGCTGCGGCCGACGTACGTGGCGCCGGACCTGGGCGGGCTGACGACCGGGCACGGCGCGCCGGAGCGCGACGGGGAGCGCTGGGGGCTGGGCGGCTGGGCGGGCTCGGTCCGTGACGGCCGGCTGCAGGTCGACCGGCACGGCGCCGACGCCGCCGACGCCGCCGCCGACGCCGCCGACGCTGCCGGTGGCTGTGACGCGGCGGCCGCGGCCGACTGGTGGCGGGTGGCCGCGGTGACCGCCTGGCACCACCTCGACACGACGGGGACGGTGGTCGACATCGCCGGGGTCCGGGTCCCCGGGAGCGACGGGGCGGCGCGGTAGCCTCGCAGCATGACCGAGGTACCTGTGCCGGCGCCCACGCCGACCGGCATCGACGCCGTCGACCGCGTGCTCGACCTGGTCGCCGGGCTCGACCGGCGACCGCTCGAGGAGCACGCGGGTGTCCTCGAGGAGGCGCACGCCGAGCTGCGGCGCACCCTCGACCACCCGCCGGCTCCACCGACCGCCGCGCCGTAGTGCCACCGCGACGACTGCGGCTCGACGCGGAGCTGGTCCGCCGCGGGCTGGCGCCGTCCCGCGAGCGCGCGGCCCAGCTGATCGCCGACGGGCGGGTCAAGGTGGCGGGTGCGGTGGCGTCCAAGGCGGCCACGGGGGTCACCACCGACGTGGCGATCGTGGTGCGCGAGGGCGAGCACGGTCCGGACTACGTCTCGCGCGGGGCGCACAAGCTGCTGGGGGCGCTGACCGCGTTCGCTCCGCTGGGTCTGGCGGTGGCCGGGCGGCGGTGCCTGGACGCGGGGGCGTCGACGGGTGGGTTCACCGACGTCCTGCTGCGGGCGGGGGCGGCCGAGGTGGTGGCGGTCGACGTCGGCTACGGGCAGCTGCACTGGTCGCTGCAGCAGGACGAGCGGGTGAGCGTCCACGACCGGACCAACGTCCGGACGCTGAGCGCCGACGACATCGGGGGACCGGTGGACGTGGTGGTGGGCGACCTGTCGTTCATCTCGCTGCGCCTGGTCCTCGACGCCCTGCTCGGGGTGACCCGGGACGACGGCGACCTGGCGCTGATGGTCAAGCCGCAGTTCGAGGTCGGCAAGGACCGGCTGGGCAAGGGCGGCGTGGTCCGGGACCCGGAGCTGTGGGTCGAGACCGTCCTGGACGTCGCCCACGCGGCGGCCGAGCGGGGCTGGGGGGCGCGGGCGGTGACGGTGAGTCCGCTGCCGGGTCCCTCGGGGAACGTGGAGTTCTTCCTGTGGCTGCGCAAGGGGGCGCCGGAGCTGGACGACGAGTCCATCGCGGAGGTCGTCCGGCGCGGAACGTCGGGGGTGGATGAGAGGGTGAGTCCATGACCACCACAGGGACGGGCGCGACGCCGGCGGAGACGCCACGGCGGGTGCTCGTCCTCGCCCACACCGGCCGGTCCGAGGCGCGCGACGTGGCGCGGGCGTTCGTCAAGGAGCTGACCGGGCACGGCATCGTGGTCCGGCTGCTCCACCACGAGGCCGACGACCTCGACCTGGTGCCCGAGGACTACGTGCCGCGGGTCGAGCTGACCGACTCCGAGACCGACGCGAGCCACGGCTGCGAGCTGACGGTGGTGATCGGCGGCGACGGCAGCATCCTGCGCGCGGCCGAGGTGACCCACGAGCGCTCGACGCCGGTGCTGGGGGTCAACCTGGGCCACGTCGGGTTCCTGGCCGAGGCCGAGCACGAGGACGTGGCGGCGACGATCGACGCGATCGTCGAGCAGCGCTACACGACCGAGGACCGGCTGACCCTCGACGTCCGGGCGTTCGTCGACGGCGAGCTGGTCTACGCGACGTTCGCGGTCAACGAGGCGAGCGTCGAGAAGGCGGCCCGCGAGCGGATGCTCGAGGTGGTCGTCGAGGTCGACAGCCGTCCGCTCTCGCGCTGGGGCTGCGACGGGGTGGTGTGCGCGACGCCGACGGGGTCGACCGCCTACAACTTCAGCGCCGGCGGGCCGATCGTGTGGCCCCAGGTCGAGGCGCTGTGCATCGTGCCGCTGAGCGCGCACGCGCTGTTCTCCCGGCCGATGGTGGTGGCGCCGTCGTCGGTGATCGCGATCGAGGTGCTCCAGGGCAACCAGGGCTCCGGGGTCCTGTGGTGCGACGGGCGGCGCAGCGTCGACCTGCCGCCGGGGGCCCGGATCGAGGTGAGCCGGGGGCTGCGGCCGGTCCGGCTGGTCCGGCTGCACCAGGCGCCGTTCACCGACCGGCTGGTGGCCAAGTTCGGCCTCTCGGTCGAGGGCTGGCGCGGGGCGGCGGAGCAACGACGACAAGAACGACGGGCTCGAGGGGAGGACGCATGATCGAGGAGCTGCGGATCAGCTCGCTGGGAGTCATCGACTCCTCCACGCTCGAGCTCGGTCCGGGTCTGACCGTGATCACCGGTGAGACCGGTGCCGGCAAGACCATGGTGGTCACCGCGCTCGGGCTGCTGCTGGGCGGGCGGGCCGACAGCGGCGCGGTCCGGGCCGGTGCCAAGCAGGCGCGCGTCGAGGGCCTGGTCTCGGTCAAGGCGCTGCCCCAGCTGCTCGCCGCGGTCGAGGAGGCCGGCGGCGAGGCCGACGACGACGGCGTGGTGCTCGCCCGCAACGTGAGCGCCGAGGGGCGTTCGCGGGCGTTCGCGGGCGGTGCCTCCGTCCCGATCGCGACGCTGGCCGAGATCGCCGAGCCGCTGGTCGCGGTCCACGGGCAGTCCGACCAGCACCGGCTGCTCAAGCCGCAGACCCAGCGCCAGGCGCTCGACCGGTTCGGCAAGCTCGACAAGCTGCTGACGAAGTACGCCACCGTCCACGACCGGCTGGTCGCCACCGAGCGCGAGCTGGCCGAGGTGACCGCGACGGCGCGCGAGCGGGCCCGCGAGGCCGACCTGCTGAGGTTCGGCGTCGACGAGGTGGCCGCGGTCGCGCCCCAGCCCGGCGAGGACGCCGAGCTGGCGGCCGAGGAGGCCCGGCTGGGCCACTCCGACACCCTGCGCGGTGCCGCCGAGCAGGCCCGCGAGGCGCTCTCCAGCGAACAGGGCTCGCCCGACGCGATGGGAGCGGTCGCCGCGGCGCGGGGGCTGCTCGACGGCGTGCGCGACCACGACCCCGCCGCGGCCGAGCTGGCCGACCGGGTCACCGAGGTGAGCTACCTGCTCTCCGACGTGGCGGCCGACGTGGCGTCGTACGCCTCGCGCATCGACACCGACCCGCACCGGCTCGCGGCCGTCTCCGAGCGCCGGGCGGCGCTCGTCGCCCTCACCCGCAAGTACGGCGAGACGGTCGACGAGGTCCTCGCGTGGGCCGAGCGCTCCGCGATGCGCCTGCTCGACCTCGACTCCACCGACGACCGGATCAAGGAGCTCGCGGCCCGGTCCGCGGCGCTGCGGGCCGACCTGGCCGCCGCGGGTGCCGAGCTGACCGAGGCCCGGGTCAAGGCCGCCAGCCGGCTCGGTACGGCGGTCTCCGACGAGCTGACCCTGCTGGCGATGCCGCACGCGGTGGTCACCCTCCGGGTCGCGCCGCGGGCCGCCGAGGCGCCGGCCGATCCCGCGCACCCGCCGGCCGACCTGCTGCTGGTGGGGGAGCGCTGGGTCCGGTTCGGGCGCAGCGGGCTCGACGAGGTCGAGTTCCTGCTGGCGGCCAACACCGGCTCCGAGCCCCGCCCGCTCCACAAGGGCGCCTCGGGCGGTGAGCTGTCCCGGGTGATGCTGGCCGTCGAGGTGTGCCTGGCCGGCACCAGCCCGGTGCCGACGTTCGTCTTCGACGAGGTCGACTCGGGCGTGGGCGGTGCGGCGGCGGTCGAGATCGGGCGCCGGCTGGCGACGCTCGCCGGCGACGCCCAGGTCCTCGTGGTCACCCACCTGCCGCAGGTGGCCGCGTTCGCCGACCGGCACGTGCTGGTCGAGAAGTCCAGCGACGGCACGGTGACCAGCTCAGGCCTGGTCACGCTCGACGACGCGGCCCGCGAGCGGGAGCTCTCCCGCATGCTGGCCGGCCTCGCCGAGTCCGACACGGCACTCGCGCACGCACGCGAGCTGCTCGACCTGGCGCGGCGACGTAACGGTTGAGGACTTCGAGTAGTAGGATGGAATCCCGTGAACATGGCGCCGGGTAGTGGTTCGAATCGACAGGCAAAGCACGTCTTCGTCACCGGGGGCGTCGCCTCCTCGCTGGGCAAGGGCCTGACCGCCTCCAGCCTCGGCCGGCTGCTGCGCTCGCGCGGCCTGCGGGTCACGATGCAGAAGCTCGACCCGTACCTCAACGTCGACCCCGGGACGATGAACCCGTTCCAGCACGGCGAGGTGTTCGTCACCAACGACGGCGCCGAGACCGACCTCGACATCGGGCACTACGAGCGCTTCCTCGACACCGACCTCAACCAGATCGCCAACGTGACGACCGGGCAGGTCTACTCGTCGGTCATCGCCAAGGAGCGCAAGGGCGAGTACCTCGGCGACACGGTCCAGGTGATCCCGCACATCACCAACGAGATCAAGGACCGCATCCTGGCCATGGGCCACGGTGAGGAGCCGGTCGACGTGGTGATCACCGAGATCGGTGGCACGGTGGGCGACATCGAGTCGCTGCCGTTCCTCGAGGCCGCGCGCCAGGTGCGTCACGACATCGGCCGCGACAACGTCTTCTTCCTGCACGTCTCGCTGGTGCCGTTCATCGGCCCCTCGGGCGAGCTCAAGACCAAGCCCACCCAGCACTCGGTCGCCGCGCTGCGCCAGGTCGGCATCCAGCCCGACGCCGTGGTCTGCCGCGCCGACCGCGAGCTGCCGGAGAGCATCAAGAAGAAGATCTCCCTGATGTGCGACGTCGACCAGGAGGCCGTGGTCACCGCGGCCGACGCGCCGTCGATCTACGACATCCCCAAGGTGCTGCACCGCCAGGGCCTCGACGCCTACGTTGTGCGCCGGCTCAACCTGCCCTTCCGCGACGTCGACTGGACCGTCTGGGACGACCTGCTCCGCCGGGTGCACCACCCCAAGGAGGACGTCACCATCGCGCTGGTCGGCAAGTACATCGACCTGCACGACGCCTACCTCTCGGTCACCGAGGCGCTGCGCGCGGGCGGCTTCGCCCACGAGGCCAAGGTCCACCTGCGCTGGGTCGCCTCCGACGAGTGCGAGACCCAGGCCGGCGCGACCAAGCACCTGGCCGACGTCGACGCGATCTGCGTCCCCGGCGGCTTCGGCATCCGCGGCCTCGAGGGCAAGCTCGGCGCGCTGACCTACGCCCGGGCCCACGGCATCCCGACCCTCGGCCTGTGCCTGGGCCTGCAGTCGATGGTCATCGAGTACGCCCGCACCGAGCTCGGCCTGACCAAGGCCGGCTCGACCGAGTTCGACCCGGACACCCCGGAGCCGGTCATCGCCACGATGGAGGAGCAGAAGTCCATCGTCGAGGGCGCCGGCGACCTGGGCGGCACCATGCGCCTGGGTCTCTACCCGGCCCAGCTCAAGGCCGGCACGATCGCGCGCGAGGTCTACGGCGCCGAGGTGATCGAGGAGCGGCACCGCCACCGCTACGAGGTCAACAACGCCTACCGCAGCCAGCTCGAGGAGGCCGGGCTGGTCTTCTCCGGGCTCAACACCGACCTCGACCTGGTCGAGTTCGTCGAGCTGCCGCGCGAGGTGCACCCCTACTACATCGGCACCCAGGCGCACCCCGAGCTCCGGTCCCGGCCGACCCGTCCGCACCCGCTGTTCGCGGGTCTGGTCGGCGCCGCGATCGCCCGGCAGCGCGAGACGCGCCTCGAGATCGACGACTCCGGCCTGCACGCCGAGCCGACCGACGACGAGTGACGGCCGCGCCGTGGCGGTCCTGAGGGACACTCCCGAGGTCTGGCCGGTCGACTCCAGCACCGACCTGCACCGTGACGGCTGGGTGCTGGCCCTGCGCTCGGACCAGGTACGCCGGCCGGGCGCCGACGACGAGGGCGACTTCCGGCGCCTGGTCGTCGAGCACCCGGGCGCGGCGGTCATCTTGGCCGTCGACGCCGAGGACCGGGTGCTCTGCCTGCGCCAGTACCGCCACCCGGCGGCGCACCGGCTGGTCGAGCTGCCCGCCGGCGTGTGCGACCACCCCGGGGAGGACCCGGTCGAGGTCGCTCGGCGCGAGCTGCGCGAGGAGGCCTCGCTGGCCGCCGAGCGGTGGACCCACCTGCTCTCGACGTGGAGCTCGCCGGGCTACTCCGCCGAGCGGATCCACTACTTCCTCGCCGAGGACCTGAGCGAGGCCGACCGCGGCGACTTCGAGCTGCGCCACGAGGAGGCCGACCTCGAGGTGCTCTGGGTGCCCTTCGCCGACCTCGTCGACGCGATCCTGGCCGGCGACGTCGCCGACGGGCCCGTCGTCCAGGCGGTGCTCGCGCTCCAGGTCCGCCGGGACCGCGACCGGGACCGCGACCGGGACCAGGAGCCGCGCCGTGGTTGAGCTCGACCCGATCGACGCCGCCATCGTCCGCGAGCTCCAGGACGACGCCCGCCTCGCCAACAACGTGCTGGCCGCCCGGGTCGGCATCGCCCCCTCGACCTGCCACGGCCGGGTGCGCGCGCTCTTCGAGCGCGGGGTCATCCGCGGCGCGCACGCCGAGGTCGACCAGGCCAGCATCGGCCGCCCGCTCCAGGCGATGATCTCGGTCCGGCTGCGCCCGCACGCCCGGGGCGAGCTGAGCGCCTTCGCGCACGCCATGTCGACGCTGCCCGAGGTGCTCAACGTCTACTTCCTCGCCGGGGCCGACGACTTCCTGATCCACGTCGCCACGGCCGGCTCCGAGGAGCTGCGCGAGTTCGTGCTGCACCACCTCAGCGGCACCAAGGACGTCGCGATGACCGAGACCAGCCTGATCTTCGAGCACCTGCGGGGCAGTCCGGTCGCACAGGCTTCGGCGCAGCGCCCGGCGCAAGCCTGATCGCCGACGATCCGATCCGGATTTCCGCGCGCGGCACGAATTCTCGCTGGCGTGTCTAGCGGTGGCGCCGACTGATCTTCATGATTTCTCTCCACAGAGGAATTCGCCACGGATTCCACGATCAGGAGGGATGCCCATGCGCGTCGGCGTGCCGAAGGAAGTCAAGAACCACGAGTACCGGGTGGCGATCACGCCGATCGGTGTCCACGAGCTGGTGGCGCACGGCCACGAGGTCGTGATCCAGACCGGTGCCGGGGTCGGCTCGTCGATCAGCGACGACGACTACACGGCCGCGGGCGCCACGATCCTCCCCGACGCGGACGCGGTCTGGGGCAGCGCCGAGATGATCCTCAAGGTCAAGGAGCCGGTCGCCGAGGAGTACCACCGGATGCGGGAGGGCCAGGTCCTCTTCACCTACCTCCACCTGGCCGCCGACAAGGCGCTGACCGACGAGCTCGTCGCGCGCAAGGTCACCGCGATCGCCTACGAGACGGTGCAGCTGCCCTCGGGCGCGCTGCCGCTGCTCTACCCGATGTCCGAGGTGGCCGGCTGCCTGGCGCCCCAGGTCGGCGCCTACTCGCTGATGAAGGCCCAGGGCGGCCGCGGCGTGCTCATGGGCGGCGTCGGTGGCGTCGCGAACGCCAAGGTCGTCATCATCGGCGCCGGCGTCTCGGGTCAGAACGCGGCCAACATCGCGCTCGGCATGGGGGCGGACGTCACCCTGCTCGACACCGACCTCGACAAGCTGCGGATGTCGTTCTGGCGCTACAACAACCGGGTGCACGGCCTGGCCTCGTCCAAGCTGACGCTCGAGCAGCAGGTGATGGAGGCCGACCTCGTCATCGGCGCGGTCCTCATCCCCGGCGCGGCGGCGCCCAAGCTGGTCTCCAACGAGCTGGTCTCGCGGATGAAGCCCGGCTCGGTGCTCGTCGACATCGCCGTCGACCAGGGCGGCTGCTTCGAGGACACCCGGCCCACCACGCACGCCGACCCGACCTACCAGGTGCACGGCTCGACGTTCTACTGCGTGGCCAACATGCCGGGCGCCGTGCCGAACACGTCGACCTACGCGCTGACCAACGCCACCCTCCCGTACGCCGTGGCGCTGGCCGACAAGGGCTGGCGCGACGCGTGCCGGGCCGACGCGAGCCTGGCGCTGGGCCTCAACACCCACGCCGGCCTGCTGACCAACGCCCCGGTGGGCGAGGCCACGGGCGTCCCGGCGGTGCCGATCAGCGAGGCGCTAGCCTGACCAGGTGAGTCAGGGAGGTGCGGTGGATCGAGCGGTCCGCACCTATCTGGACCACCTCGCCGTCGAGAAGGGCCTGGCGGTCAACACGCTGACCTCCTACCGGCGCGACCTGCGCCGCTACCGGGAGCACCTCGCGGGCGAGGCGATCACCTCGCTCGACGAGGTCACCGAGGCCACCGTCACCGAGTTCCTGATGAGGCTGCGCGAGGGCGACGCCGAGCACCCGCCGCTGAGCGCGTCGAGCGCGGCGCGCACGGTGGTCGCGGTGCGCGGCTTCCACAAGTTCGCGGTCGCCGACGGGCTGGCCGCGGCCGACCCGGCCGCGGGGGTCAAGCCGCCCAGCCCGGCCAAGCGACTGCCGAAGGCGCTCCCGCTGGCCGACGTCGAGGCGATCCTCGAGGCGGCCGGCGCAGCGGACACCCCGCTCGCGCTGCGCGACCGGGCGCTGCTGGAGATCCTCTACGGCACCGGCGCGCGCATCTCCGAGGCGGTCGGCCTCGACGTCGACGACGTCAGCCACCTCGCGGTGCCCGAGCTCGACCAGGCCGACGCGACGGTGCTGCTGCGCGGCAAGGGCGGCAAGGAGCGGCTGGTGCCGGTCGGCTCCTACGCCCGCGCCGCGCTCGCGGCGTACCTGGTGCGGGGGCGGCCGGCGCTCGTCGCCGCCGCGACACCGGCGCTGTTCCTCAACGCCCGCGGCGGTCGGCTGAGCCGGCAGTCGGCCTGGGCCGTGCTGGTCAAGGCCGCCGAGCGGGCCGGGGTGACCCGCGACGTCTCACCCCACACGCTGCGCCACTCGTTCGCGACGCACCTGCTCGACGGCGGCGCCGACGTACGTGTCGTCCAGGAGCTGCTCGGCCACGCGTCGGTCACGACCACGCAGGTCTACACGCTCGTCACCGTCGACAACCTGCGCGAGGTCTTCGCCACCGCGCACCCGAGGGCCCGCCATGGCTGACGCCTACGACCGCATCCTGGAGCACGCCGAGAGCCAGGGGCTCACGCTCTACCCGCACCAGGAGGACGCGATCCTGGCGCTGCTCTCCGGCGACAACGTCGTGCTGGCCACGCCGACCGGCTCGGGCAAGTCGCTGGTCGCGATGGCCGCCGCGATGGGCGCGATCGCCGACGACCGGGTGACCTTCTACACCGCGCCGATCAAGGCGCTGGTGAGCGAGAAGTTCTTCGACCTGGTCGAGGTCTTCGGCGCCGCGGACGTCGGCATGCTCACCGGCGACGTCGCGGTCAACGCCGACGCCCCGATCATCTGCTGCACCGCCGAGGTGCTCGCCAACATCGCGCTGCGCGAGGGCACGGCCGCCGACGTCGGCATGGTCGTGATGGACGAGTTCCACTTCTACGGCGAGCCGGGCCGCGGCTGGGCCTGGCAGGTGCCGCTCATCGAGCTGCCCCAGGCGCAGTTCCTGCTCATGTCGGCGACCCTCGGCGACACGACCGAGCTCGCCGCCGACCTGACCCGCCGCAACGGGCGCGAGACCACGATCGTCGACGACGCCGAGCGGCCGGTGCCGCTGGACTTCAGCTGGTCGCTGGAGCCGATGGGGGACAAGCTCGAGGAGCTCGTCACCACCGGCCAGGGCCCGGTCTACGTCGTCCACTTCACCCAGGCCGCCGCGGTCGAGCACGCGGTCTCGCTGCTGAGCGGGCCCGGCCGCCTCGACACGGTCCTGCCCAAGGACCGCAAGGAGCAGATCGGCGAGCGGATCGCCGGGGTCCGGTTCGCCGCCGGCTTCGGCAAGACCCTCAACAAGCTGCTGCGCCAGGGGATCGGCGTCCACCACGCCGGCATGCTGCCGCGCTACCGCCGCCTGGTCGAGCAGCTCGCCCAGGCCGGCCTGCTGACCGTCATCTGCGGCACCGACACCCTCGGCGTCGGCATCAACGTCCCCATCCGCACGGTGCTGTTCACCGGGCTGGCCAAGTTCGACGGGTCGCGGCAGCGGGTGCTGCGCACCCGGGAGTTCCTCCAGATCGCCGGGCGCGCGGGCCGTGCGGGCTACGACACGGCCGGGTACGTCGTCGTCCAGGCGCCCGAGCACGTCATCGACAACGAGAAGGCCAAGGCCAAGTCCGAGGCCAAGAACGCCGCCAACCCCAAGAAGAAGTCCAAGCCCCAGCTGCGCAAGCCGCCCGAGGGCACGGTCGTGTGGAGCGAGCAGACCTTCGAGAAGCTGGTCGCCGGCAAGCCGGACCCGCTCAAGTCGCAGATGAAGGTCGACAACGCGATGCTCGTCAACGTCCTCTCCCGCGAGGAGGACGCCTTCCCGGTGCTGCGCCGGCTGCTGATGGACAACCACGAGGAGCGGCGCAGCCAGCTGCGGCTGGCCAAGCGGGCGGTCCGGCTGGCCCGCAGCCTGGTCACCTCCGAGGTGGTGACCCGGCTCGACGAGCTCGACGGCTTCGGCCGGCGCTACGTGCTGACCGAGGCGCTGCCCGACGACTTCGCGCTCAACCAGCCGCTCTCGCACTTCGCGCTGGCGGTGCTCGACGTGCTCGACCCCGACAGCGACACGTTCATGCTCGACGTGATCTCGGTCGTCGAGGCCACGCTCGAGGCGCCGCGGCCGCTGCTCATGGCCCAGCGCCACGCGGCCCGGGGCGACGCGATCGCCGCGCTCAAGGCCGACGGCGTCGAGTACGACGAGCGGATGGCCCTCGTCGAGGACATCACCTGGCCCGAGCCGCTGAGCGACCTGCTGGAGCCGCTGTTCGAGACCTACCGCGAGCGCCACCCCTGGCTCTCGCCCGACGCGCTGGCGCCCAAGTCGGTCGTGCGCGAGATGTGGGAGCAGGGGATGGGGTTCACCGACCTCGTCTCCCGCTACCAGGTGGCGCGCTCCGAGGGACTGGTGCTGCGCTACCTGACCGACGCCTACCGGGCGCTGCGCCAGACCGTGCCGGCGTCGTACCGGACCGAGGAGCTGGAGCTGCTCGTCGACTGGCTGGGCGAGACGGTGCGCCAGGTCGACTCCTCGCTGCTCGACGAGTGGGAGGCGCTCAACGACCCCGCCCACGCGACGCGCGAGGTCAGCCACCACGCGCCGCCGCCCCCGCCGCGACCGCTCAGCCAGCAGGGCCGGGTCTTCGACGTCATGGTGCGCAACGCGATGTGGCGCCGGGTCGAGCTCTTCGCCCGCGATGACGTACCGGGGCTGGCCGCGCTCGACGAGGGCGGCGACTACGGCGAGGCCCAGTGGGACGCCGCGCTCGAGGCCTACTTCACCGAGCACGACCGGCTGCTCACCGACGGCGACGCCCGCGGCCCGGTGCTGCTCACCGTCGAGAAGCGGCCCGGCACCACCTGGGAGGCCACCCAGACGCTGCACGACCCGGAGGGCAACCACGACTGGGTGATCGTCGCCGACGTGGACCTCGCGGCCAGCGACGAGGCGGGGGAGGCCGTCGTACGGACGGTCGACGTGCGCTCGCTCACCGACTGAGCCCGACGCCACGCCGCGGCGCTCCGGCGCGCCTCCAGAATGTCGCCGTGTCGACATTGTTGGATGAAGGGGTCACGGGCTCTGGGGAAGGAGCCCGACCACAACACACGTGAGGTGAGCCACCATGGTCGGCGGTTTCTACGGAGGATCCAGCGCGCCGGACATGCCGCCGCGGGCGCCGATCCCGGCCCCGGGCAGCGACGTCCCGCTGGGGACGGAGGATGCGATGACACTGCAGTTCCCGGTACCCGAGCGCGAGCCGGAGCCCAGCCGCGCGTCGGTCCAGACGCTCAGCGGCGAGCCCGGCCCGACCGGTCGCCCGATGCCCGAGCTGCCCGACCCGAAGCCGGTCGCCCAGCACGGCAACGCGCGCGTGATCGCCATGTGCAACCAGAAGGGCGGCGTCGGCAAGACGACGACCACCATCAACCTCGGCGCCGCGCTGGCCGAGTTCGGCCGCAAGGTGCTGCTGGTCGACTTCGACCCGCAGGGCTCGCTGTCGGTGGGCCTGGGGCTCAACCCGCACGAGATGGACCTGACGGTCTACAACCTGCTGATGGACCCCGAGACGCGCCTCGACGAGGTCGTCGTCCCCTCGGGCGTGCCCGGCATGGACCTGCTGCCCTCCAACATCGACCTGTCGGCCGCCGAGGTGCAGCTGGTGCACGAGGTCGCGCGCGAGCAGACCCTGCAGCGCGTGCTGGCCCCCGCCGTCGCCGAGTACGACGTCATCCTGATCGACTGCCAGCCCTCCCTGGGCCTGCTCACGGTCAACGCGCTGACCGCCTCGAACGGCGTGATCGTGCCGCTGGAGTGCGAGTACTTCGCGCTGCGCGGCGTCGCGCTGCTCAAGGCGACCATCGACAAGGTCAAGCAGCGGCTCAACCCCGACCTCGAGGTCGACGGCGTCCTCGGCACCATGTACGACGGCCGCACGCTCCACGGCCGCGAGGTGCTCGAGCGGCTGGTGCAGGCCTGGGGCGACCAGGTCTTCCACACCGTCATCCGCCGGACCGTGAAGTTCTCCGACTCCACCGTGGCCGGCGAGCCGATCACGTCGTACGCCTCCGGGTCGAGTGGAGCGGAGGCGTACCGCCAGCTCGCGAAGGAGGTGGCGCTGCGGTGTCCCGACGTGTGAGCATGCCCGCCGCGGACGACCTCTTCCGGCCGACCGCGGACGGCGAGGCGCCGGCGGCGCGCCGGGGCAAGGTCCGCGCCGTCCCCGACGCCCCCGAGCCGGTCGCGACCGAGCCCGAGGCCGAGCCGCAGAAGGCCCCCAGCGGCCGGATCCGGCACGACGAGAAGATCACCGTCTACGTCACCTCGGCCGAGCTGATGGAGCTGGAGCAGGCGCGGCTCACCCTGCGGGGCGAGCACGGCCTGGCCGTCGACCGCGGCCGCCTCGTGCGCGAGGCGCTGCACCTGGTCCTCGGTGAGCTCGAGTCCGAAGGAGAGAGCTCCGCGCTGGTCAGGCGCCTGCGTGAGTGACGACACCGGAGCGCCGGTCGAGGCCGCGGTCGAGGAGAACGAGACCGCGGCCACGACCGGCTTCCAGGTCCACCTGGCGAACTTCGAGGGACCGTTCGACCTGCTGCTGGGCCTGATCTCCAAGCACAAGCTCGACGTCACCGAGATCGCGCTGTCCAAGGTCACCGACGAGTTCATCGCGCACGTCAAGAACCTGCCCGACAGCGACCTGGAGGAGACGACGTCGTTCCTCCTGGTCGCGGCGACCCTGCTCGACCTCAAGGCGGCCCGGCTGCTGCCGGCCGGCGACGTGGAGGACGAGGAGGACCTCGCCCTGCTCGAGGCCCGGGACCTGCTGTTCGCGCGGCTGCTGCAGTACAAGGCCTACAAGCAGGTCGCCGCCGTCCTCGACGGCCGGCTCCAGGCCGAGGCGAAGAGGTTCCCGCGCGCGGTCGGGCTGGAGGAGCGCTTCGCCGGGCTGCTGCCCGAGGTGCTCATCGGCATCGGCCTGGACCAGTTCGCCGCGCTCGCGGCCAAGGCGATGACGCCCAAGCCCGAGCTCCAGCTGACCCTGCACCACATCCACGCCCCGACGGTCAGCGTGCGCGAGCAGGCGGCCATCGTGGTGGACCGGCTGCGCCGGAGTGGGACGATGACCTTCCGGGCGCTGTGCGGCGACTCGCCCGACACGCTGACCACGGTGGCGCGCTTCCTGTCGCTGCTCGAGCTCTTCCGCGAGGGAGTGATCGGCTTCGACCAGATGACGCCGCTGGGCGAGCTGACGGTGCGCTGGACCGGCGACGAGGCGGTCGACATCGAGGACCTGATCACCGACGAGTTCGACGGGGCGGCCCCGCCCCCGGAGGAGACACCGAGCGATGACTGAACAGACCGAGGAGCCGGACGGCACCGCGGAGGAGGCGCTCCCGCTCGTCGAGCTGCGCCCCGCGCTCGAGGCGGTGCTCATGGTCGCCGACCAGCCGCTCGACGAGCTCGCCCTGGCCTCCGCCGTGGGCCACCCGGCCCCCGACGTCGTCACGGCGCTCGCCGCCCTCGCCACCGAGTACGACGAGCAGGGCCGCGGCTTCGAGCTGCGCAACGTCGCCGGCGGCTGGCGCTACTACACGCGCGAGGAGTTCGCGCCCGTCGTCGAGGCCTTCGTCCTGGAGGGCCAGCAGGCCCGGCTCACCCAGGCCGCGCTCGAGACGCTCGCCGTCGTCGCCTACCAGCAGCCCGTCTCGCGGGCCCGGGTCTCGGCGATCCGCGGGGTCAACGTCGACGGCGTGATGCGCACCCTCATCAGCCGCGGTCTGGTCGAGGACGCCGGCCAGGACGGCGAGCACGGCGCGACGCTGTACCGCACGACGTCGTACTTCCTGGAGCGGATCGGCATCGTCTCGCTCGACGAGCTGCCCGACCTCGCGCCGCACCTGCCCGACCTCGCCGAGGTCGAGGAGGAGCTGGCGCCCACCCCCGAACCGCAGCCTGACGACCAGAACGAGGACACCCCTGATGACGCGTGAGATCGCCGTCGACGACGACGGCCAGATCCGCCTGCAGAAGCTGCTCGCCCAGTCCGGCGTGGCCTCGCGCCGGCGCTGCGAGGAGCTCATGCTCGCCGGGGAGGTCGAGGTCGACGGCGAGGTCGTCACCCGCCTCGGCACCAAGGTCGACCCGCGCACCGCGGTGATCAAGGTGTCCGGCAAGCGCCTGCCCCCGGTCTCCGACCACGTCTACCTCGTGCTCAACAAGCCGCGCGGCGTCGTCTCGACGATGTCCGACCCCGAGGGGCGCCCGACGCTGACCGACCTCGTCGCCGACCGCGAGGAACGGCTCTTCCACGTCGGGCGGCTCGACACCGACACCTCCGGCCTGCTGCTGCTCACCAACGACGGCGACTTCGCGCACCGCATGGCGCACCCGTCGTTCGAGGTCGAGAAGACCTACGTCGCCGAGGTCGCCGGGCGGCTGGCCAAGGGCACCGTCGGCGACCTGCTCGCCGGCGTGACGCTCGAGGACGGCCCGGTCGAGGTCCGCCGCGCGCGCATCCTCGCCACCGCGGCGGACAAGTCGATCATCGAGCTGGTCATCCACGAGGGCCGCAACCGCATCGTGCGCCGCCTGCTCGACCAAGTCGGGCACCCGGTGCGCCAGCTCAGCCGCACGAAGTTCGGTCCGATCGAGCTCGGCACGCTGCGCAGCGGCACCCTGCGCGAGCTCTCCGACGACGAGCTCGGCCAGCTGCTGGAGCTCGTCGGTCTCTAGACCTACGGTGGACGGGTGATCCCGGTCGCCCCGGTACCGGCCGCGCTGCGGCGCTATGTCGTCTCCCGGATCCCCTACGACGTGGACTTCGGCGCGCCCGGCGTCCACCGCGGGCTGCCATCGACCACGCTGACCTTCGTGCTCCCGGTCGACGAGCCGATCCGGGTCTCGTGGGCCGGCCGGGACGAGACCCTGCACGCCGGGTGGACCTCGCTGTCGGGGCTGCACACCGCGCCCGCGGCGATCCACCACACCGGCACCCAGCGCGGCGTCCAGCTCGCGCTCACCGTCGCGGGCGCGCGGGTCCTGCTGGGGCGCCCGGCCGCCGACCTGGCCGGCGCGCTGACCGACCTCGACGAGGCCGACGCGCTGCCGGCGCTCCTGCGCGCGCTGCCCGAGCGGCTGCACGCTGCGCCCACCTGGGCTGCACGCGTGGCGCTCGTCGACCGCACCCTGGCGACCCTCGCCGCGCGGGCCGGCGACCCGGCGCCGCGGGCGGAGGTCGCCCGGGCGCTGGGCCTGCTCACCTCCGCGGTGCGGGTCGCCGACGTCGCCGGGGACGTGGGCTACAGCCGGCGGCGGCTGACCAGCCTGGTCCAGGCCGAGTGCGGACTGGCGCCCAAGGCGTTCCAGCGGGTGGCCCGGTTCGAGGCGGCGCGGCAGCTGCTCGGCGTACGGCCGCTGGCCGAGGTCGCCACGGCCTGCGGCTACAGCGACCAGGCGCACCTGACCCGGGAGTGGCGGGCGCTGGCCGGCTGCACGCCGACGACCTGGCTGCGCGAGGAGTTCCCGTTCGTTCAAGACCGCGACCCGGGTCGGGGAGGAGGCTCGGGCCATGAGCACCTTAACCCGTGATCAGGCAGCGACCGTCCGGCTCTGGCCGGCCCTGCAGTTCCACGACGTCGACACGATGATGGGCTGGCTGGGGGCGATCGGCTTCGTCGAGCACGCCACCCACCGCGACGAGTCGGGCACCGTCGTCCACGCCGAGTGGCTGTGGCCCGGCGGGGGCGGGCTGATGTTCGGGGCCGTGCGCGCGGAGAGCCCGCTGCAGCCGGCCGGCACCGGGGCGGCGTACCTGGTGAGCGAGGACCCGGACGCGCTCTTCGCGGCCGCGCTCGCCGCAGGCGGCACGGTTCAGCGGGCGATGGTCGACCAGGACTACGGCGGGCGCGGCGGCAGCGTGCGCGACCCCGAGGGCAACCACTGGTCGTTCGGGTCCTACCAGCCGGGCTCCTGAGCGGGGCGTCCTCTAGCCTTTCCTGCGTGAAGGAGACGAGTGCGCGGCTGGTCGGACCGGTCGAGATCGTCGGCACCGGCCTGATCGGCACCTCCATCGCGCTGGCCTGCCGCCGCGCGGGCCTCGAGGTGCTGCTCACCGACACCGACCCCGACCACGTCCGTACGGCGACCGGGCTCGGCGCCGGACGCGCCCGCACCCCCGGCGACGTCCCCCAGCTCGTCGTGGTCGCCGTACCGCCCGACGCCCTGGGCGCGGCGATCACCGCGACCCTCGACGCGGCCGGTCCCGACACCGTCGTCACCGACGTCGGCAGCGTCAAGGCCGCTCCGCTGGCCGCCGTCGCCGGGCACCCGGCGATCAGCCGCTACGTCGGCAGCCACCCGATGGCCGGCACCGAGCACTCCGGGCCGCTCTCGGCGAGCGCGGCGCTCTTCGACGGACGGCCCTGGGCGGTCACCCCCGGCCCGGACGCGACCCCGGCGGCCGCCCGGCTGGTGGAGGCGCTGGTGGTGCTGTGCGGCGCCGTACCGGTGCCGTTGTCGCCGGTCGAGCACGACCGCGCGGTCGCCCGTACCTCCCACGTCCCGCACCTGATGGCCTCGCTGGTCGCCGGCACGCTCGCCGGCGCCTCGGCCGACCACCTGGCGCTCTCGGGCACCGGCGTGCGCGACGTGACCCGCGTCGCCGGGGGAGACCCGCGCCTCTACAGCCAGATCATCGGCGGCAACGCCGGCGCGGTCGCCGCGCTGCTCACCGAGGTGCGCGCCCGGCTCGACCTGGCCATCGAGGCGGTCGCCGGTGACGACCGGGCCGGGCTGGAGTCGCTGCTCGCCTACGGGCAGGCCGGCACCCGCGCGATCCCCGGCAAGCACGGCACCGCGCCCCAGGCGATGGAGGCCGTCCGGGTCTCGGTCCCCGACCACCCCGGCGAGCTGGCCCGGCTGTTCGCCGATGCCGGTGCGAGCGGGGTCAACATCGAGGACGTGCGCATCGACCACGACCCCGGCCGGCCCGTCGGACTCGTCGAGCTCGACGTGGTCGCGGCGCGGGCCGAGGAGCTGCGGGTCGCACTGGAGTCGAACGGCTGGGTGACTCACCGGTAAGGTGCCGCCCGTGAACGTGCCGGTGAATGTGGTGGTAGCAGTCGACGGAACCTCCGGCTCGGGCAAGTCCAGCACCTGCCGCGCGGTCGCCGACCGGCTCGGGCTGCGCTACCTCGACACCGGCGCGCAGTACCGCGCGATCACCTGGTGGATGCTGCGCGAGGGCGTCGACGTCCACGACGCCGCGGCGGTCGCGGCCCGGGCGGCCGAGCCGGTGCTCGTCTCGGGGACCGACCCGCTCGCGCCCTCGATCACCGTCGACGGCGTCGACGTGTCGGTCGAGATCCGCAGCGACGAGGTCAACGGCGCGGTCTCGCCGGTCAGCGCCGTGCCCGAGGTGCGCAGCCGCCTCGTCGACCTCCAGCGCGAGCTGATCGGCGCCGGCGGCATCGTCGTCGAGGGCCGCGACATCGGCTCCGTCGTGTGGCCCCAGGCCGAGCTCAAGGTCTACCTGACCGCCGACCCCGCCGCCCGCGCGGCGCGACGCGCGCTCGAGAACGGCGGCGCCGACCTCACCGCGACCCAGGAGTCGCTGCTCGCCCGCGACAAGATCGACTCCGGGCGCGCGGTCGCGCCCCTGACCATGGCCGACGGGGCGATCCACGTCGACTCCACGGACCTGACCCTCGCCGAGGTCGTCGACGTCGTGGTGGGCCTGGTGATGGAGCGCGGGTGAGCGCGCACCGTGCTCCGCGGCCCGCGCGCTGGCTCCTGGTCGGGGGCCGACCGACCTCGCGCTGGCTGATCCGGCGGCGCTGGGACGTGCGGGTGCACCACGCCGAGCGCTTCCCGCGCACCGGTCCGGCCGTCGTGGCCGGCAACCACATCGGCTTCATCGACGGGCCGCTGATGGCGATCTTCGCGCCGCGCCCGGTGCACGCGCTGACCAAGATCGAGATGTTCTCGGGGCCGCTGGGGGTCTTCCTCAAGGCGTCGGGGCAGATCCCGCTCGACCGCGACCACACCGATCCGGCGGCCGTCCGGATCGCGCTGGGGGTGCTGGGTGAGGGGCACGCGGTCGGGGTGTTTCCCGAGGGGACGCGGGGACCGGGGGACCTCGAGACCTTTCACGGCGGGGCGGCGTACCTGGCGCTGGTGACCGGGGCACCCGTCGTACCGCTGACGTTCCTGGGCTCGCGCGACCCGGGTGGATCGAGCAGCTCGCTGCCGCGCAAGAAGGCCCGGATCGACATCGTCGTGGGGGAGCCCTACGCCGTCGATGCGGTGCCCTGGCCCCGGACGCGGGAGAATGTCCGTCTGACCTCGGCCGCGCTGCGCGATCACATGCAGCGGCAGCTGGCCGAAGCCCTGGACGAGACGGGGCGGCGCCTACCCGGCCCGCTCCCGCAAGGAGAACGTGATGAGTGAAGTCACCCCGACCGGGGTGGTCCCGGTGCTGGCCGTCGTCGGCCGCCCCAACGTCGGCAAGTCGACCCTGGTGAACCGGATCCTCGGCCGCCGCGAGGCCGTCGTCGAGGACATCCCCGGCGTCACCCGCGACCGGGTGTCCTACGACGCGGAGTGGTCCGGACGGGCCTTCACCCTCGTCGACACCGGTGGCTGGGACCCGGATGCGCGCGGCATGGCCGAGCGGATCAAGGCGCAGGCCGAGATCGCGGTCGGCCTGGCCGACGCGGTGCTCTTCGTCGTCGACGCGACCATCGGGATCACCGACGCCGACGAGGCCGTCGTCCGGGTGCTGCGCAAGTCCGGCAAGCCCGTCGTCCTGGCCGCCAACAAGGTCGACGACGAGCGGGCCGAGGCCGAGGCGCACGCGCTGTGGAACCTGGGCCTGGGCGAGCCGTTCACCGTCTCCGCGCTCCACGGCCGCGGCTCCGGCGACCTGCTCGACGCCGTCCTCGCGGTGCTGCCCGAGGCGCCCGAGCAGGGCGAGGCCGAGATCGGCGGTCCCCGCCGGATCGCCATCGTCGGGCGCCCCAACGTCGGCAAGTCCTCGCTGCTCAACAAGCTCGCGGGCGAGGAGCGCGTGGTCGTCGACAACGTCGCCGGCACGACCGTCGACCCGGTCGACGAGCTCGTCGAGCTCGGTGGCGAGACCTGGCGCTTCATCGACACCGCGGGCATCCGCAAGCGGGTCAAGGAGGCCTCGGGCCACGAGTACTACGCCTGGCTGCGCACCTCGACCGCCATCGAGCGGGCCGAGGTCTGCGTGCTCGTGCTCGCCGGCAACGAGTCGGTGGCCGAGCAGGACATCCGGATCCTCCAGGAGGTCCGCGAGGCCGGCAAGGCCCTCGTCATCGCCTTCAACAAGTGGGACCTCGTCGACGACGAGCGCCGCTACTACCTCGACCGCGAGATCGAGCGCGACCTCGTCCAGGTGCAGTGGGCGCCGCGGATCAACATCACCGCCAAGACCGGCTGGCACATCGACCGGCTCGTGCCGGCGCTGAACCGGGCGATCGAGGGCTGGGAGACCCGGGTCTCCACCGGCGCGCTCAACGCCTTCCTCGGCCGGATCGTCGCCGAGCACCCACACCCGGTGCGCGGCGGCAAGCAGCCGCGGATCCTCTTCGGCAGCCAGGTCCAGAGCGCCCCGCCGGTGTTCAAGCTGTTCACGACCGGCAAGCTCGACCAGGGCTACGAGCGGTTCATCGAGCGCCGGCTGCGCGAGGAGTTCGGGTTCGTCGGCACGCCGATCGAGATCAAGGTGCAGCCGCGGGAGAAGCGCGGACGCCGCTGATCCACCCGGTCCACCACCGGTCAGCCACCCTCTCCGGGGCTCCGAGTCGTTGCGGTTTGGTCCCAAACCGCAGTGATTCGGGGGTTTCGGCTGCAGTTCCTGCCCAAATGCAACTCGTTCCACCCCACTCGGACCCAGGTTGCATCGTTCGAACAAATGTTCGAACATGGGTAGGTGAGTGTTCGCCCCCTTGAGATCGACGACCCCCGGCTGGTGCTCGACCAGCTGCGGGGCAAGATCGCCGCGCTCCAAGGGGGGCCGAGCCGGCTGGGCGTGCCGGTGCTGCCGCTCTTCGAGGGGCTCCTCACGCTGCGCACCGGCGGCGTCTACGGCGTCGACTCGGCCACCCTGGGCATGGCGCTGGCCGCCGGGGCCTCCCAGGCCGGCGAGTGGGTCGGCTTCGCGGGGTGGGACGACTTCGGCGTCGAGGCCGCCCACCAGCAGGGCATCGTGCTCGCGCGTACCGTGCTCGTCCCCGCGCCGGGCGAGCACTGGCTCGAGGTGACCGCCGCGCTCGTCGACGTGCTCAAGGTCGTCGTGCTCCGCCCGCCCGGCACCGTCGACGCCAAGTCCGCCTCGATCCTCGACGCCCGGCTCCGTGCTCGGTCCGCGGTGCTCGTGGTCCAGGGGGAGTGGCCCCGCTGCGAGGCCCGGATCTCCGCCGAGCACATCGCCTGGGACGGGCTCGACGCCGGGCGCGGGCGGCTGCGCGAGCGGCGGGTCACCCTGGTCGCCCGGCAGCCGGGGCGGGCGCCGGTCCGGGCGCGGGCGGTGCTGCCCTGATGCGGACCATGGTGGTGTGGTGCCCCGACTGGTCGGTGACCGCGGCCCTGCTCGAGCGGGCGGACACGGCCGAGGCGGTGGGCGTGGACGCGCCCGCCGTGGTGCTGGCCAACAACCGGGTCGTCGTGTGCAACGCCGCCGCCCGGGCCGAGGGGGTACGCCGGGGCCAGCGCCGGCGTGACGCCCAGGCGCGCTGCCCCGAGGTGGTGCTGCTGGCCGCCAATCCCGATCGCGACGCACGGTGGTTCGAGCCGGTCCTCAGTGCGGTCGAGGAGGTACGCCCCGGCGTCGCGCCGCTGCGCCCCGGCCTGCTCGCGGTGCCCGCCCCGGGCCGCTACTTCGCCCGCCCGGGAGCCGGGATCGACGGCGAGGAGGCTGCCGCGGCGGTGCTCGCCGAGCACCTCGTCCGGGCGGGGGTGTGGGACAGCCGGTTCGGAGCGGCCGACGACCTCTACACCGCCGAGCGCGCGGCGCGCAGCGCGCCGGAGCAGGGCTGCGTGACGATCGCGCCCAGCAGCTCCTCCGCCTTCCTGCGCGGCCTGCCGGTGACCGTGCTCGCCGACGACGGTCCCGAGGGGGCCGAGCTGGCCGGGGTGCTGCGCCGGCTCGGCCTGCGGCTGCTCGGCGACTTCGCCCGGCTGCGCGCCGGCGAGGTGAGCAACCGCTTCGGCGGCTACGGCACCGAGGTGTGGCGCCGGGTCCAGGGCGAGGAGGTCGCCCGCCTCGCCTCCCGCACCCCGCCCCCCGAGCTGACCTGCGAGATCGCCTTCGAGCCCCCGCTCGACTCCGCCGAGGCAGTCACCTTCAGCGTCCGGACCACCGCGGAGCGCTTCATCGCCGGGCTCGCCGACCGCCAGCTGGTGGCGACCGGGGTCCGGGTCGAGGCCGAGTTCGAGGAGGGCGTCTCCGCCCGCACCTGGCTGCACCCCCGCTGCTTCACCTCCCGCGACCTCGTCGACCGGGTGCACTGGCAGCTCCAGGCGGGGATGGCGACCTCCGGCCTGCGCAGCCGCAAGAACACCGGCGAGAACATCACCTCCCCGGTCACCCTGGTCCGCTTCCTCCCCGACACCGTCGAGCCCGCCGGCGACCACGCCGACGGACTGTGGGGCGGCGGCGCCGACGACCAGGTCGTGCGCGGGGTGGCCCGGGTCCAGGCGATGGTGGGCTACGACGCGGTCCAGGTGCCGGTGCTCCAGGGCGGCCGCGGCGCGGCGGACCGCCAGGCGCTCGTGCCCTGGGGGGAGCGCCCGGTCGGCCTGCGCCCGGTCGAGCGGCCCTGGCCCGGGCGCATCCCCGGACCTGCCCCCAGCCGTGTGTTCGCTCACCCGCCCCTCGCGGAGGTCGTCGACGAGGCCGCCGTACCGGTGGGGGTGACGGTGCGCGGCCTGGTCACCGGCGAACCCTGGCGCTTCCGCCTCAGCGCCGCTGCCGCCGCCACGCGCGCCCTGCCCTGGATGCCCATCGCCTCCTGGGCCGGCCCCTGGCCGGTCGACGAGGGCTGGTGGCTCCTCGCCGGATCGCCCGCCCGCGCGGCCCGCTTCCAGGTGGTCGGCGTCGACGGCCGGGCCTGGCTGCTGCGCTGGAGCGCCCGCGGCCCCGACGCCCGGGGCACCTGGGAGGTGGAAGCCGCCTACGACTGACCCGGCCCCGCCCGGCGCTGGCCGGCCCCGACCCGGCCCGGCCCGGCCTCGCCCCGACCGGCATCCTCGCGCCGCCCCCAGTTGCGGCGTTACGCTGCACCACGAGCACGCCGGTGAACGGCGGGCGGTGAACGGTGCGGCGGCAGCGATCGGGAGGCGGCCATGGGGACATCGGTGAATCCGGCGGACCTGATCATCCGCAACCTCCGCGCGCTGCACGGCGCACTCGAGCACAGCGTGACCATCCAGGCGACCCGGCTCCAGGAGCTCATGGACGACCTCGTCGCCCGCGGCGCCCTCACCCGCGCCGAGGCCGACCACCTGGTCGGCCAGCTGGTCACCACCAGCCGCGCCTACTCCCAGGCGCTCCTGCAGGTACTCGACTCGGTCACCGCGGAGTCGCGCAAGGTGCTGTCCGCGCCCAAGGTGCTGACCTCGCCGGTCCGGGCGACCGCCGGGCTCCTGGTCGGTACCGTCCGGCAGGCCCCCAAGCTCGTCCCCGGCCGCCGGACCACCGCGACCGCCACCGAGACTGCCGCCCCAGCCACCCCGGCCGCAGGCGCCCCGGCGGCGCCCGAGGTGCCGGACCTGCCGGATCTGGCCGACCTCACCGTCGCCCAGGTCAAGCCCCGCCTGGCCGGACTCGACGCGCCCGCGCTGCGCCGGGCCCGCGACCAGGAGAGCGCCGGCAAGAACCGCAAGGGTGTTCTCGCCGAGATCGACCGGCTCCTCGGCCCCCGCGCCTAGGCCGGCGCGAACCCGTCCGCCCCGAGCACCGGTACGACGTCGTCCGCGTCCAGCGCCGCCGCCACGACCACGTCCGCACGGAACCCGACCCCGACCAGCTCCCGTCCGCTCGCGCAGTCGAGCAGCGCCGCCTCGAGCGTCCCCGTCCCGGACTCCGTCCCCGCGACCGCGCGGTAGGCCGCCCGGGCGTGCCGCGCCTCCGTCCCGAGTGACGGGGTCTCGCTGCCGAGCGCGTCGAGCACCGCTCCCGCGCCCCACAGGTCCTCGACGGCGGGGCGCAGGCTGCCGTCGGGCCAGCGTTCCCCGGCCGGGACGAGTGCGACCTGCGCACCCGCCGCGACCTGCGGGGCCAGCCAGCGGGCGACCGCGGACCGGTTCCGCAGGGACGCCCCGGCCACCGTCAGGCCGGGGCGCGCCGCCCGGAGCGCCGCGCAGATCGCCGAGCCGTTCGGCGAGGGGAGCACCAGCCGCGGCGCCGGTACGGCGTCCAGCAGCTGCGCCGGCGACAGGCTCGGCAGCGCTCCACCCGAGCCGCCCAGGGCCCGCGCCTCGAACCGCCCCACCGCCACGACCGCGCCCCGCTCCCGTGCATAGGCCGCCGCCGCGCGCTCGTCCTTCCAGGCGAACGGGTGCACCCGCGTCCCGCGCGCAGTCGCGATCGTGAGCGTGGTCGTGAACGACAGCACGTCGACGACGACCGCGATGTCCGCGTCGGCACTGATCGCCGCGCCGCCGGTCGGCCCCCACTCCAGCCGGACCTGCCGGCCGTCCTGGGCGTGCGCGCGGGCGACGGCGTCCTCGGGTCGCGACGATCCGGTCATCGGGGAAGCGTAGGCCGCGTGTGCCACGCTGGCGCCGTGAGCCCGCAGGTACGCCGCGCCCTCGTCGGGCTCGCCACCGCCGGGCTGGTCGCGGGCACCGCGTTCCTGGCGGTGCTCCTGCTCAACGTCACGCTCTACCTCGAGCCGTCGGGCCCGTCCGAGAGCGAGCTCCCCGAGCTGCCGCCGGGGCTGGCGATCGGCGACGAGCCGGGGACCCGGATCGACACCTGCGGCTCGGGGAGCTGCTACCGCGAGTTCGACGTGGTGGGGGAGGCGGGGGAGTCCGCTGCCGAGGTCCGGGCGCGGCTGCCGGTGCGCGAGGAGTGCGGACGGCGTTCGCTGGTGGACTGGCGCCCGCGCTGCGTGGGCTACGACCTGCGGGCCGGCCGGGTCCGGGGGTACGTCTCGATCGGCGCCTGGCTCGACTGAGCACTCGCATTCGAACATCTGTTCGACTACGCTGAGGTGATGGGCTGGAACAACCCACCCGTCCCGTGGCGCGAGCTCGAACGCCGCCTCTCGGGCCGGGCTCCGGGTCCCGAGAGCGAGGCGCCGGTGTCGCGCCGCAAGCGCCCGCGCGCCGATCCGGTCCCGATCCTGCGCCCCGACCAGGGGACGCCCTACGCCGAGCTCCACTGCCACAGCCACTTCAGCTTCCTCGACGGCGCGAGCTCGCCGCGCGACCTGGTCGAGGAGTCGGTCCGGCTGGGGCTCTCGGCGATCGCGCTGACCGACCACGACGGGTTCGCGGGGGCGCCGCTGTTCGCCGAGGCGGGTACCGACCACGGCCAGAGCACCGTCTACGGCGCCGAGCTCACGCTCGGCATCGCCCAGTCCCAGAACGGCGTACCCGACCCCGAGGGCAACCACCTCCTGGTGCTGGCGCGCGGGGTCGAGGGCTACCACCGGCTCTCCGGCGCGATCACCGAGGCGGGCCTGCGCGCGCCCGAGAAGGGCAGCCCGGCCCACGACCTCGACGAGCTCGCCGAGCGCGGCCGCGGGCACTGGGTGGTGCTGACCGGGTGCCGCAAGGGCACGGTCCGCCACGCCCTCCGGTACGACGGCCCGCCCGGCGCCGCCCGTGAGCTCGACCTGCTGGTCGACCGGTTCGGCCGCGACCACGTGGTGGTCGAGCTGACGGCCAGCGACCACCCCGGCGGTGAGGAGGACAACGACCTGCTCGCCGCACTCGCCGACGACCGGGGGCTGCCGGTGGTGGCGACGGGCAACGTCCACCACGCGACGCCCGACAAGCGGCGGCTGGCGGCGGCGGTCGCGGCGGTCCGGGCCCGGCGCAGCATCGCCGAGCTCGACGGCTGGCTCGACCTGTCCGGCGGGGCCCACCTGCGCAGCGGCGACGAGATGCTGCGCCGGTTCCGGCACCGGCCCGACGCGGTGCACCGCAGCGTCGTCCTGGCCGGCGAGCTGGCCTTCGACCTGCGCAAGGCCTCGCCGCGGCTGCCCAAGCAGGGCATCCCCGAGGGGCGGACGCCGGCCGAGCACCTGCGCGACCTGCTCGAGCGCGGGTTCGCCCTGCGCTACGACCACGAGCCGCACGCCCGCGAGGCGCGGGTGCGGGTGGAGCGGGAGATGAAGGTGATCCTCGAGAAGGACTTCGCCGGCTACTTCATCATCGTCCACGACATCGTCGCCTTCGCCCGCAAGGAGGGGATCCTGTGCCAGGGCCGGGGCTCGGCGGCGAGCAGCGCGGTCTGCTACGCGCTGGGGATCACCGCGATCGACTCGGTCCTCTTCAACCTGCCGTTCGAGCGGTTCATCTCCCAGCACCGCGAGGAGGAGCCCGACATCGACGTCGACTTCGACTCCGACCGCCGCGAAGAGGTGATCCAGTGGGTCTACGACACCTACGGCCGGCGCAACGCGGCCCAGGTGTGCAACGTGATCAGCTACCGGCCGCGGATGGCGGTGCGTGACGCCGCCAAGGCGCTGGGGTTCTCGCCGGGCCAGCAGGACGCGTGGTCCAAGCAGGTCGACGGGTGGGGGAGCGAGGTCGACCCGAGCCTGGACATCCCCGACCAGGTGGTCGGGCTCGCCGAAGAGCTGATGGGCGCGCCCCGCCACCTCGGGATCCACTCCGGCGGCATGGTGCTCACCGAGCGTCCCATCGGCGAGGTGTGCCCCATCGAGAAGGCCCGGATGCCGAACCGGACCGTCCTGCAGTGGGACAAGGACGGCTGTGAGTCGATGGGGCTGGTGAAGTTCGACCTGCTCGGGCTGGGCATGCTCGGCGCCCTCGACCACATGATCCGCCTGGTCGCGGAGCACCGCGATCAGCACTGGACGCTCGCGACGCTGCCCAAGGAGGAGAAGGCGGTCTACGACATGCTCGGCCGGGCCGACTCGATCGGCGTCTTCCAGGTCGAGTCGCGCGCCCAGATCGGCACGCTGCCCCGGCTCAAGCCGCGCAGCTTCTACGAGCTGGCCATCGAGATCGCGCTGATCCGCCCCGGCCCGATCCAGGGCGGCGCGGTGCACCCCTACATCCGGCGCAAGACCGGGCGTGAGCCGGTGGAGTACGACCACCCGTCGCTCGAGCCGATCCTCGCGCGCACGCTCGGCGTCCCGCTGTTCCAGGAGCAGCTCATGCAGATGGCGGTCGCGCTGGGCGACTGCAGTCCCGACGACGCCGACCTGCTGCGCCGGGCGATGGGCTCCAAGCGCGGGGTGGAGCGGATCGAGAAGGTCAAGGGCAAGCTCTACGCCGGCATGGAGGCCAAGGGGATCACCGGCGACCGGGCCGACGCGATCTACGTCAAGATCCTGTCGTTCTCGGGGTTCGGCTTCGCCGAGTCCCACGCGCTGAGCTTCGCGCTGCTGGTCTACGCCTCGTCGTGGTTCAAGCTGCACTACCCGGCGGCCTTCCTCACCGGGCTGCTGCGCAACCAGCCGATGGGCTTCTACTCCCCGCAGTCACTGGTCGCCGACGCCCGCCGGCACGGGGTGAGCGTGCTGCGCCCCGATCTCGTCCACTCCGGCGCCCAGGCAGGGCTCGAGCCGTGCGCGCCCCAGGCCACCGACCCCCTCCGGTACGACGACGGGCTGGCTGTGCGCCTGGGCCTCGACGCCGTCAAGGGGATCGGGGCCGACGTCGCGGCCCGCATCGTCGCGACGCGCGCCGAGGCGCCGTACGCCGACATCCGGGACCTGTCGCGCCGGGCCGCGCTGACCGCGGCTCAGCTCGAGGCGCTGGCGACCGCGGGCGCGCTCGATGGCTTCGGGCTCGACCGGCGCCAGGCGCTGTGGATGGCGGGCTACTCCGAGAGCGAGGGCCAGCTCCCCGGCAGCACGCCCGCGCCCACCGCGCCCCGGCTGCCGGAGATGTCCCCGCTCGAGGTGACCCTGGCCGACCTGTGGGCGACCCGGATCTCCACCGACCTGCACCCGGTCGAGCACTTCCGCACGACGCTCACCGACGCGGGCATCAAGGCGGTCGGCGACCTCCCCGGCGTCACCGCCGGCCGCCGGGTCCACGTGGCCGGCCTGATCACCCACCGGCAGCGGCCGGGGACGGCCGGCGGGGTCACCTTCCTCAACCTCGAGGACGAGACCGGGATGCTCAACGTCATCTGCTCCCCGGGCGTGATGCGCGCCCACCGCCAGGCCGCCCGCAACCGGGTCGCGGTGGTGATCCGGGGCGTCGTCGAGCGACAGGACGGCGTGACCAACCTGCTCGCCGACGGGGTCCAGCCGCTCGACGTCGTGCTGCCCGGGGTGGGTGACGCGCTCCAGGCCCGGCAGTCCTCGCGGGACTTCCGCTAAGAGACGTTCGCGCAGACGACCTGGCCCACGATGCCCCAGTTCTGCGGCATCGACGGGGCGTAGCCGTAGAACTTCACGCCGGTGCCGTCGCCGATGATCGAGCCCTGGGCCACCGAGCTGTAGTAGACGCCGATGCCCTGGATGTCGCCCGGGTCGAGCTTGGTCCAGGTGACCCCGTGGGTGAGCACCTTCTTGCCGGCCGGGCAGCTGACCGTCACGTCGACCCAGTCGCCGGCGCCGGTCGACTTGGCGCTCGTCCCGGTGACGACCTGGTAGCCGCTGACCCCCGGCGTACCCGGCGTCCCCGCGGCACCCCGCGGACCGGTCAGCCGGGTCCGGGCCTCGGCGGAGAGGTCCGCGGAGGTGACCTGGCCGTTCTTGATGTGCTTGCTGGTGATCGCGTTCTTGGCGATCTGCTGGCCGGTGATCTTGCCGGCGGCGTACGCCCCGCCGGACAGCGCGACCACCAGCGCGAGCAGCGCGACGACGCCGGTGAACATCCCGGGCCGGAGCCGGAAGTGGAGCCGGAACATGAGTCCTCCCTCGGGCCCACCGACCCTCGGTGGACCCGACGACGCTAGGGACGACGGAGCCCCCGTGGCATCAGGGAGCCACCCGAACATCTGTGCTGCCGGGGCGCCGCGACACCGCGACGGGGAGGGCGATTCGGGAGACTCGGACCGGCTGGGGTAGTGTTCCGTTCGCCCTGGACGGCGATCCCGGACGGGGCTTCGGGCTGTAGCGCAGCTTGGTAGCGCACCTGACTGGGGGTCAGGGGGTCGCAGGTTCAAATCCTGTCAGCCCGACCGAAGGAACCCTGGTGAGATCACCTGATCTCACCAGGGTTCTCGTCATTTTCCCGGCGGCTGCGCGGCGGCCCGGAACCGCTCGGCGAGGACGTCGGCCGCCGCCCGCAGCGGCTCCGGCCCGACGATGGTGAACGGGACGTCGAAGCGCGCCGCCTGGGCCAGGACGCCGGTCCAGGACCAGGAGCCGACGGTGATCCGGGTGCTCCCGTCCGGCCGCTCCTCGAGCGCCCCGTCGCCGAGCCACGGTGCGACCTCGCGGGCGGGGAGGGGAAGGTCGAGCACGCCGGTGCAGGGCCAGCGGTCCTCGGCCGCGGAGCCCTTCGCGCGGGCGGCGAGGAAGGTCAGCGCGTCGGGCGCGGGCAGGTCCCGGTCGGCGCGGGAGAACCGGACGCCGCCCGTCTTGAGCGTCATCCGGTCCAGGCGGAAGGTGCGCCAGTCGGCGCGGTCGAGGTCCCAGGCGACCAGGTACCAGCGGCCGGACCGGGCGACCACGGCATGGGGCTCGGTACGCCGGGGCGGCCCGGCCGCCGGGGCGTCCCCGTCGTCGAAGCCCCCGTAGTCGAAGCCCAGGGTCCGCTCGTCACGCACGGCGATGCTGACCGCCTCCAGGACAGCCGGGGCGACCGGGCCGGCCGGGCTGACCGCGCCGCCGGGAGCGGCCGGGGCGGGGCCGGCGGCGAACCCGATCCCGTCGATCCGGTGGCGCAGCCGCGAGGGCATCACCTGGCGCACGGTCGCCAGCGCGCGGGCAGCGGCCTCGCCGACGTCCACGCCGCTGGCGGGGGCGTGGTGCAGGGCGACGGCGAGGGCGATCGCCTGCTCGTCGTCGAAGAGGAGGGGCGGCAGGTCGGACCCGGCGGCGAGCCGGTAGCCGCCGTCCGGGCCGGGGCCCTTCGCGGCCTCGATCGCGTAGCCGAGCTCGCGGAGCCTGTCGACGTCGCGGCGCACGGTCCGTGCGGTGACACCGAGCCGCGCGGCCAGGACCGGCCCCGGCCAGGTGCGCCGGGCCTGCAGCAGGGACAGCAGCGCGAGCATCCGCGCGGAGCTTCCGACCATGGCGTCATTCTCGCCGAAGTAGCGGACCGGACCTGTCCGCTTCGTCCGGAAGGGTTCGGATCGACCGCACCACCCACCCTCACCACCCGAAGGACACCTCGTGAGCATCACGACCACCACAGCCGCGCCGGCACCACGACCCGGGCGGACGGCCTGACCCACACCGACCGGGCGTTCTTCCAGTCGGTGCGCGGCACGAGCCTGGCCGAGGTCCAGGTGTGCTGGGACGGGCTCAGCGACGGAGCGGAGGTGATCGAGCCGCTGGCCGCGTCCGCGTGGAGCGCGGGTTTCGGCATGCTCACCGACCGGTACGGCGTCACCTGGGTCCTCGACGTGCAGGCGCCGGTCGAGAACGGCTGACAACTCCGCACCACCGATGTCATCATTGATGACATGACCGCGCACCACGCCCGCGCCCGCGCCCGCGCCCGGACCCCGCTCACCCCCGAGCGGATCGTCGACGCCGCCCTCGCGATCGCGGCGCGCGCCGAGCCGGACGGCCTGACCGGGCGGGCGCTGGGTGAGGAGCTCGGCGTGGACCGCTCGGCGGTCTGGCGCCACTTCGCCGACCGCGACGCGCTGCTGCTCGCGGTCGGCGACCGGCTCCTCGCGCTGGCCCTGGCCGCGGTCCCCGACGGCCCGCTCGCCCCGCACGAGCGGATGATGGCGCTGGGCCGCGGTCTGGTGGCCGCCTTCGAGGCGCACCCGCACGTCGGCGCCCTGGTCGCCTGCCGCACGACGCAGGGCCCCGGCGAGCTCGCCGTGGTCGAGACGATGCTGCGGGCGCTGGGCGAGGTCGGCGTCCCGTCGGCGCTGGTGCCGCGCTACCAGCGGATGCTGGCCGACACCCTGCTCGGGTACGCCGGGCTGCGGGCCGGCTACGCGTGCCTGAGCGAGGACGTACGCCGTCGCGACCAGCTGGCCTGGGTGGGCACCTACGCGACCGCCGCGCCCGCGCAGCACCCCGAGATCAGCTCCCGCGCGCTCGACCTCGGGGCGGTGAGCGACGACGACGTCCTGGCCACGCTGCTCGACGCGCTCTGGTCGGCGGTCCGGGCCGTCGCCGCGACGGGAGCGGACGCGTGAGCCGGCGGCGCAAGGTCCTGGTCGCGGTGGTGACCGCGCTGGCCCTCCTGGCGGGCGGTGCCTACGCCGCCACGGCGCTGCTCGCCGTCCCGCCCCCGCACCAGCTGGCCCGCCTGCTCGCGACGGCGCCCTCGGAGCAGGGCCGGCTCTTCCCCAGCCGCACGGTCGAGGCGTCCGCGTCGCCGCGGGCGCTGCCGGCCAGCACCGAGCAGATGCCGGAGACCGTGCCGTGGAAGGGCGAGGACGTCACGGTCCGCACGTTCCTCGACACGACGCACACCCGCGGGTTCGTCGTCCTGCGCCACGGCCGGGTCGTCGAGGAGTGGTACGCCGACGATGCCGGCGAGCGCACCCGGTTCTCGTCGTGGTCGGTGGCCAAGTCGGTGGTCTCGCTGCTCGTCGGGCAGGCCATCGCCGCCGGGGACCTCGCCGAGGACGACCGGCTGGTCGACCTCGTGCCCGCGCTGCGCACCGGAGGCGCGTACGACGCGATCACGGTGCGCGACCTGCTCGACATGGCCTCGGGGGTCGACGTCGCCGAGAACTACCGCGAGTACTGGCCCTTCACCGGCACCGCCCGGCTGTTCCTCAGCACCGACCTGCCGGGCTTCCTGGAGGACCACCGCGAGCTGCGGTTCACCCCGGGCTCGCAGGGGGAGTACCGCAGCGTCGACACGCTGCTGCTCGGGATGATCCTGCGCACCGTCGAGAAGGAGCCGCTGACCACGCTGCTCACCGAGCGGCTGTGGCAGCCGATGGGCGCGGAGTCCTCGGCGACCTGGAACCTGGACCGCGAGGGTGGCGTCGAGAAGGCGTTCTGCTGCCTCAACGCCACCGCTCGCGACTTCGCCCGGATGGGCCAGCTCGTCCTCGACGGCGGCGTCGTCGAGGGGCGCCAGGTGGTGCCGGCGGCGTGGATCGACCGGATCAGCACGCCGGCGCCGCACCCGGTCAGCGACTGGGGCTACTCGGCGCAGTGGTGGCACCCCGAGGGGGCCGACGACGACTTCACCGCGATCGGCGTCTACGGCCAGTACGTCTTCGTCGACCCCGACGCGGACACCGTCGTGGTCAAGCTGAGCGACCACGGCACCGAGCAGGACGAGCTCGAGACGGTCGGCGCGCTGCGCTCGATCGCCGCCCAGCTCGCCGCCGCGGACGAGCGGTAGTCAGGCCGGCACCCGGTCCAGGAAGCCGTGCACGTCGCGGATCCGGCCCGCGTCGTCCAGGACGACGACGTCGAAGCCGATCACCGCGGGCTCGGCGCCCTCGGGGCCCAGGCCCCACTGGAAGCGGATCCGGTCGTGGTGCCCGTCGACGGTGCCGACCGGGGTGAACACGAAGCCGGGGAACTGCGCGTGCACCCCGTCGACCAGGGCGTGCAGGCCGTCGTGGCCGGCGACCTGGGCCAACGGGTCGGTGTAGGAGACGTCGGGGGAGAAGTGCTCGGCCAGCAGCCGGGCGCGCTCGGCGGGCGCGGCGTTCCAGGTGGCGAGGTAGGCGTCGACGACGTGGTTCATGATCTGCTCCGATGCGTTCGGGGTTCGTGCGGGGTGGATGGACGACGCCAACGCTGGACCCGGTGGGTGCCGTACGGCCATGACCTCCGAGGTCATGGGGACGGTGCCGCCGGCTCCCTAGGGTGGAGCCCATGACCGCCGTCGCCGAGAGCCCGCGGGTCGGGCCGATGCTCCGGGAGTGGCGCGAGCGCCGCCGCTACAGCCAGCAGGAGCTGTCGAACCGCTCGACCGTCTCGACGCGCCACCTGAGCCGGGTCGAGACCGGCCGCGCGCACCCGACGCCGGAGATGATCCTGCACCTGGCCGACAACCTGGAGGTGCCGCTGCGCGAGCGCAACCGGCTGCTGCTGGCGGCCGGCTACGCCCCGCGCTACGAGGACCGCGCCTGGGACGACGCCGCGCTCGCGGTCGTCATGGACGGCCTGCGCAACCTGCTCGACGCGCACCTGCCCTACCCGGCCCTGCTCCTCGACGACCACTGGGACGTCGTCGACGCCAACGCCGCGGTCGCCGCGCTCCTCGACGGCTGCGCACCCGCCCTGGTCGAGCCGCCGGTCAACGTCGTCCGGCTCTGCGTCCACCCCGAGGGGCTCGCCCCGCGGATCGAGAACCTGGACCAGTGGGCGGCCCACCTGCACCACCAGGTGGTGCACCGCGCCGAGCGCACCCACGACCCCCGCCACCGCGCGCTGGCGGCCGAGATCGCGGAGCTGCGCGGCGGCGTACCGCGCTCGGACCCGGCGGCGAGCGGGCCGGTGGTGACGATGCAGCTGCGGCGGGGGGAGCGGACGCTGCGGATGTTCAGCACCTCGGCCCAGCTGACCACGGCGACCGACGCGGCGCTGGAGGGTCTGCACCTGGAGACCTTCCTGCCGGCGGACGAGGAGACCCGCGCGTTCTTCGGCTGAGTGGGACCGGCTGGCTAGATTCGACGCGTGCCCACGAACCGGACGTCCACCCAGATCCGTCTCGCCGCCCGCCCGGTGGGCGAGCCCGCCGACAGCGACTTCGCCGTCGTCACCGACGAGGTGCCCGAGCTCGCCGAGGGCCAGGTGCTGCTGCGCACGGTCTACCTCTCGCTCGACCCCTACATGCGCGGGCGGATGAGCGACGCCAAGTCGTACGCCGCACCCGTCCCGGTCGGTGGGGTCATGGTCGGGGCGACGGTGTGCGAGGTGGTCGAGAGCCGCTCGGAGCGGCGGGCGGTCGGGGACCTGGTGCTGGCCTACACGGGGTGGCAGACGCTGGCCGCGGCCGATGCGCGCCACACGCGCCGGCTCGACCCGGCGGCGGCGCCGGTGTCGACGGCGCTGGGGGTGCTGGGGATGCCCGGCTTCACGGCGTACGCCGGGCTGCTCGAGATCGGCCGTCCCCAGGAGGGCGAGACGGTCGTGGTCGCCGCGGCGACCGGCCCGGTGGGCTCGGCCGTGGGCCAGATCGCCCAGCTCAAGGGGGCGCGCGCGGTGGGCATCGCCGGTGGTCCGGACAAGGTGCGGGCGCTGACCGAGGAGTTCGGCTTCGACGTGGCGCTCGACCACCGCTCGCCGACCTTCCGTGAGGACCTCGCGGCGGCGACGCCCGACGGGATCGACGTCTACTTCGAGAACGTCGGCGGCCAGGTCGCCGAGGAGGTGAGCCGGCGGCTCAACCTCTACGCGCGGATCCCGGTCTGCGGGCTGGTCGCCGACTACAACGCGACCTCCGCGCCCGAGGGGCCGGACCGGCTGCCGGGGTTCATGGGCCGGGTGCTGCGGCTGAGCCTGACCGTGCGCGGGTTCATCCAGAGCGAGTTCGAGCCGACCCTGCAGGAGCCCTTCCTGCGCGACATGGCCGGATGGGTGCGCAAGGGCGAGGTCCGCTACCGCGAGGACGTCGTCGAGGGGCTCGAGAACGCGCCCGAGGCGTTCCGCGGGCTGCTCGTGGGCCGCAACTTCGGCAAGCTGCTGGTCCAGGTGGGCGCGGACCCGACCCAGGCCTAGGCCCGGGCTAGCGGCGGCTGTCGCGCAGCGAGCCGGTCAGCGGCTCGCCCGCCGGGTCGCCCACGATGCAGGCGACGTAGCGGTTGGGCTCGGCCCAGGTGACCGCGTCGGGGTAGTAGCTGAACGTCGTGAGTGCCGAGCGCGCGCGGTCGACGCCGACGTAGTCGCGGAACAGGCGACCCTCGCAGCGCTGGGCGACGCGCTCGACCGCGGCGTCGCCGGGGTAGGCCCCGGCCGGGAGGGGGACCTGCGCGTAGACCTCCGCGTCGTGCGTGCTCCCGCAGGGGACGACCCGGTCGCGGCTGGTCTCGTCGCCGAGGACGACGCAGGTGGACGCGGTGAGGACGTCATAGCTGACGACCGCCGCGGGGTTGGCGTTCTCGAGGGGGCGGGCGACCCGGCCGTCCTCCAGGGAGCCGAGGCCGAGACCGAGGTAGACGTAACCGAGGAGCACGAGCGAGCCCGCGGCGACCGCGTTGATCGCGAGCGCCGCCACCGCCAGCGAGACGGGGGTGCGGTCGGGCCGGCGGCTGCGGCGGTCGTCGGCGAGGATGTCGAGGGCGATCTTGGTCGAGTAGAGGTTGCCGAGGTAGCAGCAGCTCACCAGGGACAGGCCGAGCGCCCAGCCGGCCGCCGAGGTGCCCGGGCGCGACGGGGAGTCGCTGCCGGCCGCGAGGTCGCGGAAGTCGTCGCTCACGCGCCCCGGCCCCCGATCGGCTCGTGGAGCGAGGTGCCGTCGGCGCGCAGCAGCAGGCACGCATAGGTGTCGCCGTACGACGCCCGGTCCGGGTCGCCGTCGAGGACCACCAGGACGTCGTAGCGGGCCGACTCGGCCGCCGAGAGGTAGGGCTCGGCGTACCGGTTCGCGCAGATCTCGGCCCCCGACCGGAGCGCGAAGGACTCGGCCTGGCTGTAGTCGAGCGTCCCCGTCACGGCGACCTCGGCCAGGTGCGCCTCGCTGCAGGAGCGGGACCCGAAGGCGACGTCCTCGGTGGCGAGGTCGTCCAGGTCGAAGCCCGGCGAGACGCAGTCGCCGACCGCGAGGTCGTCGACCGGGCGCACGTTGTCGCGGAACCAGCTCCCCAGCCACAGTCCGCCGATCATCGCCACGATGCCGAGCCCGCCCCCGATCACGCCGAGCACGGCGCACCACCGGCCCCGGCTCCGTCCGGACCCGGTCCGGCGCAGGCCGCGCACCCCCAGCACGAGCGCGACCGGCGCGAGGACGAGCGTCCCCACGAGCAGGAGGGAGGCGACCGCGCCGCGGTCGTACTCCACAGGTCGATTCATTGCCCCTCCTTGCCCGTCCCCGGGTGGGGCCGGGCAAGTGTGGCACAACGAACCGGTCCGGTGCAGGTCCTCGCGCTGGTCGTCGTGGACCCGGACCCTAGACTGGGAGTATGGAAATCGTACCCGCGCCGCGTCCGTCCCTCCGGGAGCAGCAGAAGCGGCAGACCCGGGCGACCATCCTCGACGCCGCGGCCGAGCTGATCGGCGCGCAGGGCTTCCGCGAGACCACCATCGACGACATCGCCAAGGCCGCCGGCGCGAGCCGGGCCACGCTCTACTCCTACTTCCCGAGCAAGGACCTCATCGTCCGCGAGATCGTCATCGAGCTCTGGAACGAGGCCGAGACGCTCTACCGCGTCTTCGGCAACCTCGAGGAGTGGACCCGGGAGAGCATCGGCGGCTGGGTCGAGCACCTGGTCGACGCCTGGGAGGCGAGCGCGGTCCGGCTGCGGGTGCAGAACTCCGGGCTGGTCCGCTACGACGACTTCTACGTCGACTACCACCGCCGGTTCGTCACGGCGCTGACCGCGAACGCCGCGCTGTGGGCGCGCTTCGACGAGGACGACGTGCCGCGCCGGGCCCTGGTGCTCATCGGTGGGCTCGCCACGTTCATGAACACCTGGTTGGTCCGCGGGTGGGAGACCGACCGGCCCGGCGCGGTGGCCACGCTCACCGACGTGTGGTGCGCGATCCTGCGCGTGCCGTGAGCTTGGCCCGCACCAGCCCGCCGATCTCGGCGAGGGCGAGGCGGGCGCGCTCGTGCCGGTCGGCGTGCATGAGGAAGCCGTGGGCGACCCCGGGGTACCGCAGCAGCGCGACCTGGGTGCCCGCGGCGCGCATCCGCTCGCCGTACTCCTCGGCGCCGTCGCGCGCGGGGTCGTGCGAGGCGGTGACGACGATCGCGTCGGCCAGGCCGGAGAGGTCGCGCGCCAGCGTCGGTACGCCGTACGGGTGGTCGCGCTCGGGGTCCGGCCCCAGGTAGAGGCTGGTCGCCCAGGCGAAGTCGCCCGCGGTGATGATCGGCCCGTCGGCGTGCTCGCGCACCGAGGGACGGGTGTCGTCCCGGTCGATCCCGGCGTAGAGGTGCAGCTGGAAGACCAGGGGCGTGCCGCCCTCGTCGCGGGTGCGCAGCGCGACGCCGGCCGCGAGCGTCGCCCCGGCGCTGTCGCCGGCCACCGCGATCCGGCCGGCGTCGACGCCGAGCTCGGCGGCGGCCCCGGCGAGCCATTGGACCGCGAAGTAGGCCTCCTCGGTGGCGACCGGGTAGACGTGCTCGGGCGCGAGCCGGTAGTCGACGCTGACCACGACCGCCCCGGAGGCCTCGGCCAGCAGCCGGGCCAGCACGTCGAAGTCGTCGATGCTGCCGATGACCATGCCGCCGCCGTGGAAGTAGGCGATCGCGGGCAGGCCCGGCTCCGCGCTGGGCCGGTAGACCCGCAGCCGCAGCGGGCCGTGCGGCCCGTCGACGACGCGGTCCTCGACGTGGTGCATCGCCGGTCCCTCGCGCCGGGGCAGGGCGGCGAGGGCGGCGCGCGAGGCCTCGATGCCGGCGACGTGCATCGGCACCCAGGTCTCGCCGCGCCCGGCGAGGTAGGCCGCGACGTCGGGGTCGAGGGCGGTCATCGCGCACCCGCCTTGCCGGTCACGTCGGGGGAGACCTTGACGGCCGCCCAGTCGGCCCGCGCCTGCGGGCCCATCCGGCCGACGAAGGCGTCGAGCTGGGCCCACAGCGAGCGGGCGACCAGCACCTGGTCGGGCTCCTCGGGAGCGAGTACCTGGTCGATGAGGGCCGGCCAGGCCTCGGGGACGTGGGCGTCGGCGTACGCGCCCGGGGTCTCGGCCTGCACCACCCGGCTGACGAGCCCGCCGCCGACCGCGAACGCCTCGCCGCTCAGCGGGGTGTCCGCGTGGAGCAGGTACGCCGCGAACGCGGCCACCGCCTCGGGCGGGAAGTGCGCCTCGATGAACGCGCCGAAGCCGGGCTGCTCGATGCCCGCCGTGGAGCGGGTCCACGCCGCGGGCAGGATCGCGTTGGCCCGGAGGCCGGCGGGCCGCCCGAGGATCGCCTGGGTGCGGGTGAGCGAGAGGATCGCGCCCTTCGCGGCGGCGTACCCGGGCATCGCGGGTGCGCCGTAGCTGCCGTTGGAGGAGATGTTGAGGATCCGCCCGGCGCCGCTCGCGACCAGGTGCGGCCAGGCCGCCTCGCTGATCCGGTGCGCGCCGCGCAGGTGCACGTCGACCTGGGTGTCGAAGTCCCCGCCCGCGCCGGCGTTGTTGACCACCACGTCGAGCCGCCCGAAGGCGGCGACCGCGGCCTCGACGATCCGCTCGGCCTCGGTGACGACGTCGCCGGTCACGCCGACGGCGGTGGCGCCCTCGGCGGCGAGGAGCGCGACGGCCTCGTCGGTGGCGGGGGCATGGGTGCCGCCGGTCCAGTCCCGGCCGAGGTCGTTGACCACGACCCGGCACCCGCGCGCGGCGAGCCGCCGGGCGTAGGCGAGGCCGAGGCCGAAGGTCGAGACACCGGTGACGAGAGCGACCTGGCCGTCGAAGCGCAGCTCTTGCATGGGATTCCTTTCGAAAGACTCTCGATACGAAAACCGAGACGAGAGTCTGGACAGTAGTCGAAGAGTCCACCTAATGTCCTGGCTCACACCGAACGCGTCCCCAAGGAGTCCTCTCGTGTCCGTCGTCGTCCACGACCACCTCGCCGCCTCGCCGGGAGCCGCCGCGCCGCCCGCCGCCGCGGACCTGCGCGCGCACCTGGAGCACGCCGATCCGGCCGTCCTCCTCGCCGTCCTGGCGCAGCTGACCCGGGACCCGGCGGTGCTCGACGAGCTCGGCCCCCGGATCGCGCACGTCCCGGACCCGCCCGAGATGGCGGGCCGCACCGACGCCGCGACGGCCGCGGAGGTCGTCGACCGGCTGGTCGCCGCGCTGACCGCACCGGAGGTGCCGGCGGCCGCCGGCGGCCCGGCGCCCGACGACCTCGCCTTCTTCACCCGGCTCGTGCCGATCGCGATGGGCCTCACCCCGGCGCCGGAGTACTACCCGATGCTGCTGGAGCAGGGCGGCTTCCGGCGGGCCCAGCCGGTGGTGCCGCGCACCCGGCCGCTGCCGGAGTCGGTCGACCTGGCGATCCTCGGCGGCGGGCTGGCCGGCATCGCCGCGGCGCTCACCGCGCAGCGCGAGGGCGTGCGCTACCGGATCTACGAGCGCAACGACGAGATCGGCGGCACCTGGCTGACCCAGACCTATCCCGGCGTCGGCGTGGACACGCCGTCGTCGTACTACTCGCTGTCCTCGCACATCAACCCGGACTGGTCGAGCTACTACCCCAAGGGCGGCGAGTACCAGGACTACCTGCGCGAGGTCGCCGACCGGCACCTCCTCCGCGAGCACGTCGCCTTCGGCACCGAGGTCGAGGGCCTGGTCTGGGACGACGACCGTGCCCGCTGGCGGATCACCGTCACCGACGCCGACGGCACCCGGGTCGAGGAGGCCGCCGTGGTGCTGACCGCGCTCGGCTACCTCAACCGGCCGCAGTACCCCTCCGCTCCGGGCCGCGAGCGGTTCGCCGGCCTGAGCGTCCACTCCGGCGAGTGGGACCCCGCGCTCGACCTCACCGGCAAGCGCGTCGCCGTGGTCGGCGCCGGCTGCACGGCCGCCCAGATCGTCGACGCGATCCAGGACGACGTCGCGCACCTGACCCTCTTCCAGCGCCAGCCGCACTGGGTGGCGCCGCGCAAGCGCGACAGCGACGACGTCCCCGAGCACCACCGCTGGCTCGGCCGGCACGTGCCGTTCTACGCGAGCTGGCTGCGGCTCAAGGCGTTCTGGGGCTCGGCCGACAACGGCTACCCGGTCGTGCTGGTCGACGAGGAGTGGGCCGCCACGCACCAGTCGATCTCGCCGGCCAACGACATCCTGCTCCAGGACTGCCTGGCCTACATCGACCGGACGTTCGGGGCCGGCTCCGAGCTCGCCGCCAAGGTGACCCCCGACTTCGCGCCCTTCGGCAAGCGGATCATCCGCGACCCCGGGCGCTACTACTCGGCGCTCACCCGCGACCACGTCGACGTCGTGGCCGCTGAGCCCGCCGAGATCACCGAGCGCGGCATCCGCACGCCCGAGGGCGAGCTGGTCGAGGTCGACGTCATCGTCTACGCCACCGGCTTCCACCTCGACTTCCTCTCCGGGCTCGACATCCGCGGCCGCGACGGCGTCCGCCTCGTCGACGAGTGGGCCGGCAACGACCCGCGCGCCTACCGCGGCGGCACGGTGCCCGGCTTCCCCAACCTGTTCGTCGCGAACGCGCCCAACGCCAACCCCAGCCACGGCGCGGGCAACAACTTCGGCATCGAGGTGACGGTGCACTACCTCTTCGAGTGCCTGCACCTCCTGGCCGAGGAGGGGGCCCGCGCGCTCGAGCCGACCCGCGCCGCGTACGACGAGTACGTCGCCCGGATCGACGCCGACATGGAGCGCACCGTCTGGCGGCACACGCCGACTGCGCACACCTATTACCGCAACGCGCAGGGCCGGGTGATCCTCGCCTGCCCCTGGCGGCTGGTCGACGTCTGGACCGAGCACCGCGCCCCCGATCCCACCCACTTCACCCTCCGCTGAAAGCGAGCCCGCTCATGTCCGTCTCGACCTCCGACGGCGCCGGACGCGCGTCCGTCGCCGATCCCGGCCACCGCTCGACCCGCTCCTGGGTCGGGGTGCTCCTCGTCCTGCTGCTCCTGACCGAGCAGTCCGCGCTCGGCTTCTCCCTCATCGCTCCGGCGCTGCCGCAGGTCGCCGCGGAGTTCCCCGGCAGCCAGGTGGTCTGGGTGATGACCGCGTTCACCCTGTCCGGGGCGGTCGCCTCGCCGATCATCGGCAAGCTCGCGGACCGCTACGGCAAGAAGCGGATGCTCGTGGTCACCGCGGCCGTCGGTGCCGTCGGCGCCCTGGTCTCGGCGACCGCGCCGACCTTCGAGATCCTCGTCGCCGGGCGCTTCCT
The DNA here is from genome assembly GCF_018831735.1 of Pimelobacter sp. 30-1. NCBI lineage: Bacteria > Bacillati > Actinomycetota > Actinomycetes > Propionibacteriales > Nocardioidaceae > Pimelobacter > Pimelobacter sp. 30-1. Next base: position 385,015 of record NZ_NHTS01000007.1, on the reverse strand, counting down.
GTCGGGCATCGCCTTCGCCTGCATGGCGCTGGGCTACACGCTGATCCGCGACACCTTCCCGGTCCGGATGCAGTCGATCTCGATCAGCATCGCCAACACCGGTGTCGGCGCGGTCGGCGTCGGCTCGCTCCTCGTCGCCGGCGTCCTCATCGACCACCTCGGCATGCGCTCGGTCTTCTGGTTCGCCTTCGGGTTCTGCGCCGTCGGCGCGCTGCTCGCCGCGATCGTCGTGCCGGAGACGCCGATCCGCTCGCGCTCGCGGATCGACTGGCTCGGTGCGGCGCTGGTGACCGCGAGCATGTTCGTCGTCATGTTCGGCCTGTCCCGCGGCAAGGTGTGGGGGCTGTTCGACTCCCGCACGCTGACCTTCGTCGCGATCGGCCTGGTCGGCTTCGCCGTGTGGGTGTGGTGGGAGCGGCGCACGCCCGAGCCGCTCATCCGCCTCGACCTCTTCGCCAACCCGGCGCTGCGCTGGACCGTCATCGCCGGCGGCATCGCGTACGGCGCCACGACCCTCCTCGCCACGCTCATGCCGATGCTGCTCCAGGCGCCGGCCTCCACGTCGTACGGCTTCGGGCTGAGCGCGACCGCGATGGCCGGCTGGCTGCTGCCGGGTCAGCTCGCGATCGTGGCCAGCGGCTTCGTCGTCGGCGCCACCGCGCGCTCGCTCGGCTTCCGCAACCACCTCACGCTCGGGGCGGTCGCGATCGCCGTCGCCGCGCTCGTGCTCGCGACCGTGCCGACCGTTCCCGCGGTGATGGTGCTGGTCTGGGTGGTCTTCGGCCTCGGCTGCATGATCTACGCCGCCGTGCCCAACCTGACCCTGCTGACCCTGCCCGAGACCGAGCGCGCCGTCGGGTCGAGCTTCGTCGGCGTCGCGCAGACCATGGCCGGCACGTTCATCTCCACGATCGGCTTCACCGTGCTGGCCCACCACGTGCTCGCCGCCGGCCCGACCGGCGTGGTCTACGAGGAGTCCGGCTTCCAGGCCGCCTTCCTCGTTGCCGCGGCCGCCGCCGCGATCGGCGCCGTCGTCTCGCTCGCGGTCCCGCGCGGGCTCCAGCAGCGAGGCGCGCAGCGGTGAGCGCGCTGCTCCCCGAGCCCCGGTACGTCGACACCAACGGCGTCCGGCTGGCGGTCCACGAGGCCCGGCCCACCGGGCGGGCGCGGGACGTCTGTGTCGTGCTGTGCCACGGCTTCCCCGAGCTGGCGCTCTCGTGGCGCCACCAGATGCAGCCGCTGGCCGACGCGGGCTTCCACGTGCTGGCGCCCGACCTGCGCGGGTACGGCGGCTCGACCGGGCCGGCCGAGCCCACGTCGTACAGCATCCGGGAGACGACGGCCGATGTCGCCGGGCTCGTCGCGGAGGCGGGCTACGAGCGGGCGGTGGTCGTCGGCCACGACTTCGGCGGCATGGTGTCGTGGTGGATGCCGCACCTGCACCCGGAGCGGGTGGCGGGCGTGGTCACGCTCAACACGCCCTTCGGCTACTCCCGGGATCACCCCCTGGAGGCCAACCTGGCGGCGTTCGGGCCGGACAACTACATCGCGCACTTCCAGACGCCCGAGCTCCAGGCGCTGCTGGAGAAGGACCCGGCGCGGACCTTCCGGTTCTTCTTCCGCCGCGACACCGGCGCCGGGACGACGCTCTCGGCGACCGGGCGCCACGACGCCGACGCGATGGCCTACAGCCACCGGCTCGCCGACGACGAGGACACCTGGCCGGGCGAGGTGCTGCTGGACGACGCCGAGCTCGCGGCCTACGCCGAGGTCTTCGGGCGCACCGGCTTCGGCGGGCCGCTCGGGTGGTACCGCAGCATCGAGGAGACCTGGCGGGTGCAGAACGAGCTCTACCCGGACGGCGTGATCCCCAGGCTGACGGTGCCGGCGCTGATGATCGCCGCGCGCCGGGACCCGATCTGCCACCCTGACCGCACCGACGACCTGCTGCTGCGGGTCGAGGACCTCGAGCGGCGGATGGTCGACACCGGCCACTGGACCCAGCAGGAGGACCCCGAGGGGGTCACCGCGATCCTGCTCGCGTGGCTGGACCGGCACTTCTGAGGTCAGACCAGGCCCGCGGTGAGGGCGCGCAGGCACCGGACGGCGAGCTCGACCGGTGCCTGCGGCTCGTCGCTCTCGGCCCAGGTCTCGAAGGCGAGCCGGATGGCGTCGGTGGCCGCGGCGGCGACCAGGGCCAGGTCGACCGGGTCGGTGTCCGGAGCGAGCCGGGCGAGGATCGGGCGCAGCTGCCGCTCCGAGTCGAGGTTGACCCGGTACCAGACGGCGGCCAGCGCGGCGTCGTCCGCCGCGGCCCGCAGCAGGCCGCGGACCCAGGGGAGGCCGGGGTCGTCGTCCCCGCTGGCCACGGACGCCCGCACCGCGGCCTCGACCGCCGCGAGCAGGGGAGTGCCGGGCGCGGTCGCCGCCAGCCCGGCCCGCCAGGCGTCGCCGCCGACGCTGAGCAGCGGGGCGACGGCGTCCTCCTTGGTCCGGCTGTAGCGGTAGAAGGTGCGCAGCGCGATCCCGGACGCCTCGGCGATCGCCTCGGCCGTCGTCCCGGCCGCGCCGCGCTCGGTGAACAGCCGGGCCGCCGTCCGGGCGATCTCCAGCTGGGTGGCGGCCTTGCGGCGCTCGGTCAGCGAGCCCGACGTCCCCGGTGTCTCGGTCACGGAAAGAGCCTAGCGTTCTCGTGCCGGATGGGCATATTGTGCAGAACTGGCACGTTGTGCCAGATGGAGCGATGACGACGAGCGCCACCGCGACGACAGCGAAGGAGATGCAGTGATGAACCGATACGAGGGACGTCGGGTCCTGGTCACCGGTGGCGGTTCGGGCATCGGCCAGGCGACCGTGCTGCGGATGCTGGCCGAGGGCGGCCGGGTCGTGGCCGCCGACGTGAGCGAGGCCGGTCTCGCCGACACGACCACCCGGGCGGGCGAGGCGGCCGACCGGCTGACGACCGTCGTGATCGACGTGGCCGACGAGGCCTCGGTCCGGGCGGGTGTCGCGCAGGCCGTCGAGGCGCTGGGCGGGCTGGACGCCGTCGTCAACGCCGCGGGCATCCTGCGCTCCGCGCACACCCACGAGATGAGCGTCGACGCCTTCGAGAAGGTGCTGCGGGTCAACCTGGTCGGCACCTTCCTGGTCATCCGCGAGGCCGTCCCGGCCCTGCTGGAGGGCAACGGCGCCGCGGTCGTCAACTTCAGCTCGACCTCCGCGCAGTTCGCCCACCCCTACATGGCGGCGTACGCCGCGAGCAAGGGCGGCATCCAGTCGATGACCCACGCGCTGGCCTCCGAGTACGCCCAGGCCGGCATCCGGTTCACTGCCGTCCAGCCCGGCTCGATCTCCTCGGGGATGACCGACGGCAGCGGCCAGAGCAAGCAGAGCGCGGGCCCCGGCCTGCCCGAGGACGCCGACATGAGCCTGTTCATGAAGCTCGCCCCGGCCCTGGGTCAGGGCTTCGCCGGTCCGGAGACCGTGGCCGGCGTCGTGGCGATGCTCGCCAGCGACGACGGCGCCTTCATCACCGGTACCGAGGTCCGTATCGACGGCGGCACCCACTTCTGATCCGGTACGGCGGGGTGGGTTGCGTTAGGTGTTACCAGCGGTAGCATCAAGTCCATGAGTGGTGTCGCGGTCAAGCAGGGCGTCAACCAGGGTGCGTACGAGGCGATGCTCCGGACGTTGTCCGAGGCATCGGTGGAGCACCACTTCGACGCCTTCACCGACATCGCCTGGGACGACCCCGAGCACGCGATCGACCCCGCCGACCCGCGCTGGATCCTGCCCGACGTCGACCCGCTGGGGCGTACCCAGTGGTACCGCTCGCTCCCGCGGGAGCGGCAGATCGAGGTCGGCTTCTACCGCCAGACCAACGTGGTCAAGGTGGGCCTGCAGTTCGAGCAGGTCCTCATCGCGGGCCTGATGATGTACTGCCTCGACCTCCCCAACGGCCGGGCCGAGTTCCGCTACTCCACGCACGAGGCGACGGAGGAGTGCCACCACACCCAGATGTTCCAGGAGTTCGTCAACCGGACCGGCCTGGACGTCCCCGGTGCGCACAGCCTGTTCCGGACGCTCGGCCCCTTCCTGCCGCTCGCCGCCAAGCACCTGCCCTTCATCTTCTTCATCGGCGTGCTCGGCGGCGAGGAGCCGATCGACTACGTCCAGAAGGTCATGCTCCGCTCGGGTGCCGAGATGCACCCGCTGCTGCACCGGATCAGCCAGATCCACGTGGCCGAGGAGGCGCGCCACATCGGCTTCGCCCACCAGTACCTCGAGCACCGCGCGCCGCACCTCAACCGCTTCCAGCGCGGGTTCGCCTCGGTGCTGACGCCGGTCCTGATGCGGGTGCTGTGCGACGCCATCGTGGTGCCGGGGCCCAAGGCCGTGCGCGACATGGGCATCCCCAAGGAGGTCGTCCGCGAGGTCTGGTGGGGGAGCCAGGAGTCGCGCAAGTTCCTGCGCGACATGTTCGGCGACGTCCGGATGCTCGCCGAGGAGACCGGGCTGATGAACCCGGTCGCACGCCGGATCTGGCGTGCGATGGGTATCGCCGGGCGGCCCAACCGCTTCCGCAGCGAGCCGGCGCCGGCCGCCGACTAGTAGGGCATGTCTCTCAAGTCCGCGCCTGCTGCGCGGTGTTTGCGACTCGATCTGGCGGCGTTGTCGCAGACTCGACGGGCCTCCGGCCCGCCTTCGCTGCTCCGCCTTGCCAGATCGGCCGCAAACACCGCTCGCGACGGCGCGGACTTGAGAGACATGCCCTAGGTCGACGGGCTCTCCTGCGGGTCCTCGTACCAGTCGGGCAGCGCGGCGGGCCGCAGGTCGGTCTCGTCGTCCGGCCGGGTCAGCGTGAGCACGGCGCGCACGATCTCGGGCCGCTCGTGCAGGTCGTCGGCGATGGCGGCCAGGCGCGCGGCGACGTCCGACTCGGGGGCGTCGCCGACCACGTCGACGGCGGCGACGAGGAAGATCCGGTCCGCGCCGACCCACTCCATGTGCAGGTAGCTGACCCGCGCGATGTCGCGGTGCTCCAGCAGCCCGTGCAGGACGACATTGCGGGCCAGCGGGGTGACCGCTTCGCCGGTCAGGAAGTCCATGTTGCGCCGGATCAGGAACAGCGCGACCAGGCCCAGCAGGACGCCGACCACGATCGAGCCGAGCGCGTCCCAGATCGCGTCGCCGGTCAGCTGGTGGAGCAGGATGCCGGTGAACGCGACGACCAGGCCGACCAGTGCCGCGGAGTCCTCGGCGACCACGGCGCGCAGCATCGGGTTCGACGTGACGTGCAGGTAGCGCATCGGCCGCAGCCGGCGCGGGGCTGCCGCGGCGCGCGCCTGACGCAGGGCCTGCAGGAACGAGGTGCCCTCGAGCACGAACGCGATCGCGAGCACCACGTACGCCCACGTGTACGACGGCGTCTCGGCCTCGGCGCCCAGCGACTGGACGCCGTGCCACACCGACACGGCCGCGCCCACCGTGAACAGCCCGAACGCCGCGAACATCGACCAGACGTAGCCGGCCCGCCCGTACCCGAGCGTGTGCTCGTCGTCCGGCGGCCGGGCGCTCTGTCGCTCACCGACCAGCAGGAACACCTCGTTGCCGGCATCGGCCCACGAGTGCGCCGCCTCGGCGACCATCGACGCCGACCCGGTGACCACCGCGGCGACGGTCTTGGCGATCGCGATGAGGGCGTTGGCGGTCAGGGCGACGAGGACGGTGAGCAGGCTCTCGTTCGGCTGCGCGGGAGCCTCGGGCGTGGTCACCCCACCATTGTGCGGCGCATGTCGACCACCCACTGCTTGTAGGCGACGTGGGAGGCCCGCAGCGCGTCGCCCGGCCAGTCGGCGGGCAGCAGGTCGGCGGGCAGCACGGGGTCGGTGAGCAGGTGCCGTCCCGAGGTGGCGCACGCGGTGAACCGGAGCACCGGGTCGTCGGTCGCGGTGGCGTCGAGGAGCGCGCGGGCGGTGCGGGCCCAGGCGTCGAGGTCCCAGAGCCGGGCGGCCAGCGCAGCCGGGTCGGTGACGGGGGCGCCGGTGAAGCGGTCGCACACCTCCTCGACGGCGTCGGGCCAGGCCAGGTCGAGGTTGGCGGGCCGGGTCCACAGGCCCTCGCGGAGCTCGGCGAGGCGCAGCTCGGCCAGCGTCGTGCGCAGGTCGGCGCGCTCGCTCGCGGTGCGCCCGGCGGTGGTGACGGCGACCAGCTCCCAGGCGCCGTCCCACGGGCGGAGCGAGGGGTGCGCGGCCTGCTCCTGGCGGCGCTGCCGGACGACGAGCCGCTCGGAGAGCCGGTAGCCCCCGTCGTCGTCGCGGACGAGGTCCCCGGCGGCGCTCATCCGCGACAGCGCGACCCGCACGGTCGGCTCCGCGAAGCCCACGACCGAGGCGGCCGCGACCAGCTCGCGGGTGGAGAGCCGGGGCACCTCGGCGCCGAGCAGCAGGGTGAGCAGCGCGGAGCGGGTGGAGACGGGCTTGAGGTCGGAGGCAGCCATGACCCGGCCGATATTACAAGCCGCCGACGGCTGTGCGGGATCTGTTGTGATCTATGTCTAACACTCTTGGCGCGGTTGTCGAGGGTGTGTAACGGTGCCGCCATGAGCGAGAAGCGACTTGCGGGGCGGACCCTGATGATGTCCGGCGGCAGCCGGGGGATCGGGCTGGCGATCGGGCTGGCGGCGGCGCGCGAGGGGGCGAACGTCGTCCTCCTGGCCAAGACCGACGTGCCGGACCCGCGGCTGCCCGGCACCGTGCACACGGCGGCGGCCGAGATCGAGGCGGCCGGCGGCCAGGCGCTGGCCGTGGTCGGCGACGTGCGCGACGAGGCCTCGGTCGAGAACGCCGTGGCCCGCGCGGTGGAGCGCTTCGGCGGGATCGACATCTGCCTCAACAACGCCTCGGCCATCGCGCTCGACGGCACCGAGGCGCTGCCGGTCAAGAGGTTCGACCTGATGACCCAGATCCAGCTGCGCGGCACCTACCTGCTCACCCGGGCGTGCCTGCCGCACCTGCGGGCCGGTACCAACCCGCACGTCCTCTCGCTGAGCCCGCCGCTCAACATGTCCCCGGAGTGGCTCGGCAAGCACCCCGCCTACACGCTCGCCAAGTACGGCATGTCGCTGCTGACCCTCGGCTGGGCGGCCGAGTACGCCGAGGCCGGGATCGCCGCCAACTGCCTGTGGCCCGAGACGCTCATCGCGACCGCGGCGGTGCAGAACCTGCTCGGCGGTGACGACGCGATCGCCAAGGCCCGCACGCCCGCGGTCGTCGCCGACGCCGCGATCGAGATCCTGACCCGTCCCTCGCGCGAGTTCACCGGCCACGCCGTGCTCGACGTCGAGGTGCTCCGCGAGACGGGCGTCACCGACTTCTCGGGGTACGGCGGCACCGGCGAGCTGGAGTACGACATCTTCGTGGACGGCCCCCGATGAGCGCCCCCCGCGACGCGTACGCCGCCACGCTCGGCGTCGACGTCACCGGCCACGGCGGCGGGCGCGCCGAGGCCCGCGTCGTCGTCACCGGCGACCACCTCAACCCGCACGGGACCGCGCACGGCTCGTTCCTGTTCTCGCTGGCCGGCATCGCCCTGGCCGCGGCGGCCAACGACGCCGAGCACTCCGGCGTGGTCAGCGCGGTGCAGATCGACTACGTCCGCCCGGCGCGACCCGGGGACGCGCTCGTGGCGACCGCCGAGGTCGCCGAGCGGCTGGCCAAGGAGGACATCTTCGTGATCCGGGTGACCCACGGCGACGAGCTCGTCGCCCGGGCGACCGGGCGGGCGAACCGGCGGGTGCGCGCCTAGGGCGTGCTCCCCAGCCGCTCAGCGGCGGTGCCGGCGGACCTTGGCCCGCACCTTGTGCCGCGCCTGCTGGGTGGCCTGGGCCGTCGCGACGTCGATGAGGCTCTGCGGGACCGGGTCGGTGAGTGCGGCCGCGGTCGCGGCGGCCTGGGCCTGGTCCGCGGCGGTCTGGGCGGCGACGGGAGTGGCCTGCTCGACGGCGACCTCGCCCGCGATCTGCGTGGCGAGCGCGTCGGCGGCGGCCTGGGCCTTGCGCTCCGCGCAGGCGCGGGCCTTGGCCCGGGTGGCGCGGGTGCAGCTGCGCTCGGCGGTCTGGGTGGCCCGGCCGGTAGAGCTCGCGGTCGCCGTGCTCGACCGGGTGGCGCTCAGGTAGACGTAGCCGCGGCCCTTGGCCCGGTGCCAGTGGCCGTGGTGGCGCTTGCGCACCTTCACGACGACGGTCTGCCGGTAGGCCCGCGCGCTGCGGGTCGCGGTGACGGTCGCGCTCCGGGTGACGCTGACCGTCGCGCTGCGCGTCGCCGTGACCTTGACGTCGGCGGCGGCGGCCTCGGCGGGGGTGGCCAGGGACGGCGACGCGAGCAGGGCGAGGCTCGTGGCGAGCACGGTCAGGGCACGACGAGGAGAGGGCACCGCGGCAGCGTGCCCGCCCCGCCGCGGGTCAAACCAGCCGCAGCCGCAGCCGCGCGTGCCGGCGCACGAAGATGCTCGGCACCCAGGCCGCAGCCTCCTCCTCGGGACCGTCGAGGGTGAACGACGTGGTCCGGGTGAGCAGCGCGTGGATCGCCACGGTCGCCTCGAGCCGGGCGAGCGCGGAGCCCACGCAGAAGTGCGTCCCGCGCCCGAAGGCGAGGTGCCGGCGGACGCCGGCGCGGCCCAGGTCGAGGGCGCCGGGCTCCTCGAAGCGGGCCGGGTCGCGGTTGGCCGCACCCCACAGGAGCAGCAGGCTGCTGCCGGCCGGGAGGTCGACGCCGCCCAGCGTGGTGTCGGCGAGGACGTGCCGGTAGTGCCCGCGGAAGGGCGACTCCAGGCGCAGGCACTCGTCGAGGAACGGGTCGATCAGGTCGGGCTGGGCGCGCAGCAGGCGCTGCAGGCAGGAGTCCGTCGCCAGCCGCCGGGCGGCCGTGGCGAGCAGGCCCGCGGTCGACTCGCCGCCGGCGCCGACGAGCTGCAGCAGGACCAGGACCGCCGTACCGGGTTCGAGGTCGCCGACCTGGCACGCGACGGCGAGCTCGCCCATGAGGTCGTCGCCGGGCCGGTCGAGCGCCTCGTCGAAGCGGGCGGCGAGGTAGGCGTGCAGCTCGAGCGAGGCGTTGATCGTGGCGTCGAGCCGGTCGCCGTCGACCCAGCCGCCGAGCATCTCGGTGCTGTCGTAGGCCCAGCGCAGCAGCGCGGGCACGTCCGCGGGCGCCAGCCCGATCAGCTCGGCGACGAGAGCGAGCGGCAGCCGGTCTGCGACGTCGCGCGCCCAGTCGACGGTGCCGCCCGCGCAGTACGCCGACCACAGCCCGTCGACCTGCTCCTGGACGGAGGTCTCCAGCGCCCGGATCCGGCGGCCGAGCGTGGCGAGCACGGCGGAGCGGTGCAGCCGGTGCGCGGGATCGTCGGCGGTGGCCAGGACCTGCTCGACGGTGCCGCCGCCGTCCATCGGCAGCGCCGCGGCCGACCCGTCGGCCCGGCGCAGGAGCACCGAGCGCAGGTGCGAGGAGTAGGTCTCGGGTGCGCCGAGCACCTCCTGGACCAGGTCCCACGACGAGACCAGGTGGAAGCCGGTCGCGCCGACCCGGTGCACCGGCGCCGCGGCCCGCAGCCGGTCGAGCGCCGGGTACGGGTCGTCGATGAGCGCGGGGTCGAAGACGTCGAACATGGCTCCAGCGTCGGGCCGGGTCCCGGCGCCGTCAACGGGAGCGGACAGGCCGGACCCGGAGGCCGGTGCCGGTGTCTCATCCGCCGCCTGGAGGTGGCGCGTGAGTGTCTCGTCACGAGATGCTTCGCCGCATGACGCAGGAGGACTGGCTGATCGACGGGCGACGCCGGGACGCCGCCGTCCGCCGGGTGCACCGGGCGGCGCGCGAGCTGTTCCTGGAGCGCGGCGTCGAGCGGACCACGGCGGACGCCGTCGCCCGGCGGGCCGGCTGCTCACGGGCGACCTTCTACCGCCTGGTCGGCAACCGGGCGGCTCTCGTCGACGCGCTGCTCACCGCCGGCGCCGCGAGCGTGGTCGCGCAGGTCGAGGCGGCGACGGCGGGTCTCACCGGCGCGGCCCGGGCGACCGAGGCGATCGTGACCGCGGCCGAGGCGATCCGGGCGGACGCCGTCGTCGCCGCCTGGCTGCGCGACCGGGCGAGCCTCGACGACGTCCTCGGCGGCCCCGAGGGCATCACCGCGCTGGCGCGCACGCTCACCGGTGCCGCCCGGCCGGGCACCGCCGACGGCGAGTGGATCGTGCGCTCGGTGCTGGCGCTGGTGGCGATGCCGGGCCGCGACGGTGCGGTCGAGCGCGAGCTCGTGGCGTCGTACGTCGTCCCGGGACTGGGACTGCCGGGCTAGAGCGTGCCGTCGACCGCGGTGGCGGCCGGCTACCGCGGCTGATCGATGGCCCGCTCGGTGCCCAGCCGGGCCCGAGCGGCGGCGCGCGTCCCGGCGTCCCGCGAGCCCGGCGCGGCCTGGGCCGCCGAGGCGGTGCCCTTCCAGGTGCCGCGGATGTCGTGCTCGCGCTGCATCCGGCCGAAGTAGTCGACCACCTCGACCTCCTTGGCCCGCAGCGCGAGCTCGGTCGAGGTCGGCCCCTCGGCGACCGGGGCGTCGGCCGCGACCGCGGCGGCCCGCTCCTGGGCCCGGGCGGCCGCCAGCCGCTCGCCGACGTGGTCGGCCCACGCCTCGTAGAACGCCGCCCGCGCCGTCGACCCGTGCACCGGCCGCACCTCCCAGCGCCGCCGCCGCGCGTCCCACACCTGGCGCTGGTCGGCCTTGTGGGCGCCCGAGCGCAGGTGAGCGTCGCCGTCGGCGACCATCTGGGTGACCAGCGAGGCGTAGAGCGCCTTGACCACCGCGAGGTCGGAGGGGAAGCCGTAGAGCGTCACCCGGGTGTTGCTCGTGTAGATCGCCACCCGCACGTCGTTGGCCCGCGCGATCTCGAGCACCAGCCGCACGTAGCGCGCCAGCGAGCGCTTGCCGGACTCACCGATGAGGACCGTCTCGTAGGCCGGGTCCTCGCGCTGCTCCTCGGCGCCCGCCGTCGCCCGCGCCACCGCCAGCGCGATCTGGTGCCGGGTCGCCAGCGCCTGCGCCTTGGCGAAGAAGGCGTCGCGCTCGGCCGTGTTGCTCGTCCGCTCGGCCTGACGCAGCAGCCGCCCGATGCGCAGCAGCGTGCGGTCCTCGCCGTCGACCCCCGTGTCGAGCCCGGTCAGCCGGTAGGCGGTGTGGAGCAGGTCGGCCTGGACCGGCTGCCCGATGTCCTCGAGCAGCCGCAGGTACGTCGTGCGGAACTCCCGCCCGTGCCCCTCGGCCGGGTTGAGGTGGTGGGCCAGCTCGTGCAGCACCACCGCCGCCCGCAGCGACCACGCGCCGCCGACCTCGCGCGGCGGGATCGCCATCACCCCGCGCAGCGGGAGCTCGTCGTACTCGTAGTGGGCGCGCGAGCGTCCGCGCCGGGCCCGGACCACGACCGGGATGCTCGCGCGGTCGAGGCCCGCGCCGTCGTCGTACCGGCTGGCGATGGCGGTCAGGTGGGCGAGCACCCGGTCGACGTACGCCTGGACGGCGGTGGGGTCGGAGAACCGCACCTCGACCTCGGGCTCGAACGCCTGCACGCTCGCCCCCACCCGGACCCGGACCGGCTCGCCCGGCGCCCGGCTCGCGTCGTCGAGCCAGCCGGCGAAGAGGTCCTCGGCGGCGTAGACGTCACGCGTGTCGGGCATGGTCGAAGCCTCTCAGGTCCCGCCGACATATTCCGGGACCGGTCGGGGTAGCCTCCGCTGGCGGCAAACGCCGCGAAGGTTCACCACAACTCAATTCCGGGGACTCCCATGAACATGAACATGAAAGCACTGCGCCGCGTCGTCCTGATGGTCGTCGCGCTCGTGGCGAGCTCGCTCTCGCTCGTCACCGTGTCGTCGGCGCCCGCGAGCGCCGACACCTACAACGGTGCCGTCGACGTCCGGGCGACCGTCGCGGTCCGCGAGGGCGGCACCGCCACCGTCGAGGCTCAGGTCTACTTCACCGCTCCCGACAACGAGGACTACCTCGTCTCGGCCGGCACCGCCCGCCTCGAGCAGCTCGCCTACGGCTCGTCGACCTGGGCCGCCGTGAGCACCCAGACGATCACCACGTCGACCAACAAGCTGACCTGGACGGTCCGCCCGGCCAAGACCACGAAGTACCGCGTCGTCTACTCCGGCGGCACCTACACCTACCCGAGCGAGACCGTCGTCTGGACGCCGGCCACCTCGGCGCCCGTGTCGGTCGGCGTCGCGCGCAACCTGCACGACAAGTACAAGAAGCGCACCAAGGTCTTCAGCGGCAAGGTCACCTCCTACGGCCGCAAGCCGGTCATGATCCAGAAGACGACCTGCGCCACCCCGAAGGCCGCGACCTGCAAGTGGACGAAGTTCCGCACGGTCAAGACCAACGCCAAGGGCGCCTGGTCCGTCAAGCTGCCGTTCAAGCGCACCAAGACGACCTTCCGGGCGGTCGTCAAGCCGGGTGCCGGCTACATCACCAGCTACTCCAACTGGGTCATCAGCACCCAGCTTCGCTGACCGTCTCAGCACAGCCAGCCGGAGCCGCCTGACCCGTCAGGCCGACTCCTCCAGACCGGCTTCGGGGCTCGCGCCCCGGAGCCGGTCGCGCTTTTCGACCAGCGCCGTGACCGCCTCGACGAAGCGGACGGTGCTGTCGCCCACCCCGTTGTCGTCGAAGTAGTGGTGCCGCATGGCCGCCCGCGCGATGCGGTGCTCGTCGTGGGCGAGGCGGTCGGTGAGCAGTGCGGTGAGGCCGGGGAGGTCGGCGGTGTCGATGACGTCGGCGCAGCGGCTGACGGGGACCTCCTGGCGCAGGCGCTCGGCGTCGTGGTGGCGGTCGGTGATGAGGATCGGCTTGTCGGTCTGGAGGTAGAGCCAGTCGAGGCCGACCGAGGAGACGTCGGTGATCATCGCGTCGCAGCCGGGGAAGACGGCGAGGATGTCGCCCTGCCAGATCGCGGCGTGGCCGGCCTCGGGCTCGGCCTCGGCGGCGCGCTCGACGAGCTCGAGGATGGCCTGGTGGGCCTCGCGGATGGCGGGGGTCTGGCTCGTGGTGACCTTGGGGTGCGGCTTGTAGACCAGCCGTACGTCGGGCACCGCGAGGACCGAGCGGGCGATCTCGACGCCGAAGACGTCGACCGAGGTGTAGTCGTTGTAGTCCGCGTCGCCCTCCCAGGTCGGCGCGTAGAGCACCGTACGACGCTCGCTCGGCGGCACCAGCGGAGCCGGGCGCAGGTCGAGCTGGGGGCGGCCGATGCGGACCAGGCGCGACTCGTCGAGCTCCATCAGGGCCGCGCGGTGGCGCAGCACGGCGGCCTCGCCGGCGACGAAGACGCGGTCGTAGGCCTTGGCGTTGTTGGACACCATGCTCTGCTTGTCGCTCTCGCCGTGGTTGATGTGCACGTGCAGCATCCGGCCGTCGAGCAGCGAGTTGAAGTTGAGCATCGAGTTGTTGCAGTAGAGGACGACCTTGGCGTCGAGCTCGTCGTAGGTCGCGGCGAGGTCGGCGAAGCCCAGGGCGAGGTGCAGCGGCAGCGAGGTGCGCTCCTCGAGGAGCGCCCGGGTGTCGGCGTCGCGCACCAGGAGCGCGACGGGATGGGTGTCATCGAGCCGTTCGAGCACGGGCAGCCACTGGAGGAGCTGGTAGACCCGGGTCGGGTCGTCGGCGAAGTAGGCGATGACGTGGGGCTTCTGCACTCCCGGATTTTACGGCCCCGAACGGGGTGCGAACGAACCGGAGAACCCCCGCCAAGGTTGCATTTCGGTAACCTCCACCGGTGCCCGATCTCCGGCGTCCGCTCCACCGCCTGCTCAACCGCTCGATCCATGCTGCCTGGCGCTGGGCCGAGCACGTGGGCGACGTCTCGCCGGGCACCGACCTGGCCGACCGGTTCGGGACGTTCGGGCCCGGCGCGTGCCTGGCCTTCCCGCTCTCCGACGTGGTCAACGCGAGCGCGATCCACATCGGGCGGGACACCCTGATCGGCAAGTACGCGACGCTCTCGGTCGGCTACGGGCCGACCCAGGAGGTGCTCCCCGAGCGCGGCCTGGTGGTCGGCGAGCGCTGCGTCCTCGGGGCGCGCATCTGCATCACCGCGCACGAGTCGATCGAGATCGGCGACGACGTGTGGTTCGGGCAGGACGTCTTCGTCTCCGACGCCAGCCACGGCTACCAGGACCCCGAGGTCCCGGTGGGCCGCCAGTTCGGCGCGCACCAGCCCGTCTCCATCGGTGCCGGCACGTGGATCGGGCACGGCGCCATGATCCTGCCGGGTACGACGATCGGCCGGAACGTCGTCGTCGCGGCGGGCTCCGTGGTGCGCGGCGACGTACCGGACCACAGCGTCGTCGGGGGAGTGCCGGCCAAGCTGATCCGACGCCTCGAGCCGGGGGCCGGCTGGGTCCGGGTGCGCGAGGACGCCCCCGCCGTCAGCGGGTGAGTCCGGCCCGGCCGGTAAGGTGGTGCACTCCTGACCCGCCCTGTTGAAGGACACCGATGACCGCCTGGCTGTTGCTGGGACTCGCCATCCTCTTGATCCTCGCCTGCGGACTGTTCGTCGCCGCCGAGTTCGCCTTCGTCACCGTCGACCGTGGTCAGGTCGACCGCGCCGCGGCCGACGGCGACCCCGCGGCGATCGGCCTCCAGAAGGCGCTGCGCACGCTGTCGACCCAGCTCTCCGGAGCCCAGGTCGGCATCACGATCACCAACCTCGCGATCGGCTTCCTGGCCGAACCGGCGATCGCCGAGCTGTTGCGCGGGCCCCTGCTCGACGCCGGCGTCTCCGACAGTGCCGTCCGCCCGATCGGCGTCGCGCTCGGCCTGACGCTGAGCACGCTGCTGACGATGCTCATCGGCGAGCTGGTGCCCAAGAACGTCGCGATCGCGCTCCCGCTGACGACCGCGCGCCTGACCCAGCGCCCCATGCGGGCCTTCACCGCGGTGTGCCGCGGGCCGATCAAGGTGCTCAACGGCAGCGCCAACGCGATCGTGCGCCGCCTCGGCGTCGAGCCCCAGGAGGAGCTGCGCTCCGCGCGCAGCTCGACCGAGCTGGCCTCGCTGATCCAGCACTCCGCCGACGAGGGCACCCTCGACGCCGACACCGCCGAGCTGATGGAGCGCTCGGTGGAGTTCGGGACGCGCACCGCCGGCGAGATCATGACCCCGCGCGTGCGCACCCGCAGCCTCGAGACCAACGACCGCGCCAGTGCGGTGATCGCGCTGGCCCGCGAGTCCGGCAACTCCCGGTTCCCGGTGCTCGACGAGTCCGACGCGGTCGTCGGCACCGTGCACGTCAAGAACGCCGTGGCGCTGCCGCTCCACGAGCGCGCCACGACCAAGGTCAAGCACCTGATGGCCAAGCCGATCGTGGTGCCCGACTCGCTGCGGCTCGACCCGCTGCTCGCGCTGCTGCGCGCCGAGAGCTTCCAGATGGCCGTCGTCCTCGACGAGTACGGCGACCACGCCGGCATCGTCACCCTCGAGGACGTGATCGAGGAGATCGTCGGCGACATCGCCGACGAGCACGACCGCCTCGGCAGCCGCGGCCGGCTGCGCCGCGACGGCACCTGGTCGCTGTCCGGACTGTTGCGCCCCGACGAGGTCGAGGACCTGACCGGCGTCGAGCTGCCCGAGAACGAGGACTACGACACCGTCGCCGGCCTCGTGCTCAAGGTGCTCGGCCGGATCCCCGCCAACGGCGACACGGCCGTCGTACCGCTGGCGGTGCCGGCGAGCGCCGAGGACGACGACGAGCCGCTGCGCCAGGCGGTGCTCACCGTTGACCACATGGACGGGCTGCGCATCGACCGGCTCTCGCTGCGCGTCGAGGAGGTGAACCCGTCCGATGGGTGACTTCGCCGGCGTCCTGCTCGCCGTGTTCCTGCTGGCGGCCAACGCCTTCTTCGTCGGCGCGGAGTTCGCGCTGATCTCCGCCCGCCGCAGCCAGATCGAGCCGCAGGCCCAGGCCGGGTCGCGGATGGCCCGGATCACGCTGACCGCGATGGAGCGCGTCTCGGAGATGATGGCGGGCGCCCAGCTCGGCATCACCATCTGCTCGCTCGGCCTCGGTGCCGTCGGCGAGCCCGCGCTGGCCCACCTCATCGAGCCGGTCTTCCACGAGCTCCACGTCCCCGAGGCGTGGCTGCACCCGGTCGCCTTCGTGATCGCGATGACGATC
Organism: Pimelobacter sp. 30-1; assembly: GCF_018831735.1. Lineage (NCBI taxonomy): Bacteria > Bacillati > Actinomycetota > Actinomycetes > Propionibacteriales > Nocardioidaceae > Pimelobacter > Pimelobacter sp. 30-1. The sequence continues at coordinate 368,796 of NZ_NHTS01000007.1, read as the reverse complement.
GTGGTGTTCCTGCACGTCGTCCTCGGCGAGATGGTGCCCAAGAACATCGCCATCGCCGGACCCGACCGCGCCGCGCTGATCCTCGGCCCGCCGATGCTCGGCATCGTCACGGTGCTGCGCCCGATCATCGCGTCGATCAACGCCATCGCCAACGGCATCCTGCGGCTGCTGCGGATCGAGCCCAAGGACGAGATCGGCAGCACCTTCACCCGTGAGGAGGTGGCCGCGCTCGTCGAGGAGTCCCACGGCGAGGGGCTCCTGGCCGAGGACGAGTACGACCGGCTCTCCGGCGCCCTGGGCTTCACCGAGAAGACCGTGGCCGAGGTGATGATGCGGCCCGAGTCGCTGGCGACCGTCGTGCGCGGCTCCACGGGCGCCGACGTCGAGGCGCTCTGCGCGAGCACCGGCTTCAGCCGCTTCCCCGTGGTGGGGGAGCAGGGCGACCTGGTCGGCTACCTGCACATCAAGGACGTGCTCGAGCCCGACGAGGAGCGCCGCGAGCGCCCCGTCGCCGACCGCTGGATCCGCCCGTTCGCGACGGTCACCCCCGAGATGCTGCTCCACGACGCGCTCGAGGTGCTCCAGCGCCGGGGCTCGCACATGGCGCGCGTCGTCGACACCAGCGGTACGACGCAGGGCGTGGCCGCGCTCGAGGACGTCATCGAGGAGCTCGTCGGCGAGATCCGCGACGCGGCGCACTCCGACGAGACGCCGATCGCGTAGGGCATCCCCTAGGGTGTCGTCCGTGGCTGGATCGAGGACGCGTGCCGACCGTCCCGAGGGGACCGGCCGCGGTCGCGTGCTGACCGTGCCCAACGCGATCAGCCTGCTACGGCTGCTCGGCGTCCCGCTCTTCCTGTACCTGGTGCTCGGGCCCGAGGCCGACGTCCTGGCGCTGGTCGTGCTGATGCTCTCGGGCGTCACCGACTTCCTCGACGGCTGGCTCGCGCGCAAGCTCGACCAGCAGTCCGAGCTCGGCCGGCTGCTCGACCCGATCGCCGACCGCCTCTACATCCTCGCGGTCGTGGTCGGCCTGGCGATGCGCGACATCATCCCGTGGTGGCTGGCGCTCTCGCTGCCGCTGCGCGACCTGCTCCTGTGGGGCCTGGTGCCGCTGCTGCGCACCCGCGGCTACAGCGCGCTGCCGGTGCACTTCCTCGGCAAGGCCGCGACGTTCAACCTGCTCTACGCCTTCCCCCTGCTGCTCCTCGGCGACGGGGACGGCACCGTCGCGACGCTGGCCCAGGTGTTCGGCTGGGCGTTCGCGCTGTGGGGCGTCGGGCTCTACTGGTGGGCCGGCGTCCTCTACGCCTGGCAGGTCCGCAAGCTGCTCGCCACGACCGAGCGGCGCCGCCGTGACTGAGCAGCCGCCGACCCAGCTCGACCGGGCCCGGACGCCGCTGCTGACGCTCATCACGCAGGAGGCGCTCGACCGCGACTACCAGGTCGCGGCCTCGCGGCGCGGTGCGGACGTGGACCCGGCGCGCGGCCGGCGCTACCGCGGCGGCGTGATCGCGGTGATCGGCGTCTTCGCGATGCTCGTCACCGTGGCCGCCGTGCAGACCTCCCAGAACGCCGACGTCGACGACGCCAGCCGGGCCAGCCTGATCAGCCGGGCCGAGGCGCGCCGCGACCTGCTGCGCGCCCAGCAGGACCGGATCGCCGACCTGCGCCGCGACAACGCCGTCGCCGAGGACGCGCTGAGCTCGCTCAACCGGCGCTTCGCCGACGCCCGGGCCCGGGTCGCCGACACCGGAGCGCTCACCGGCTTCGCGCCCGTCCGGGGCCCCGGGGTGCGCGTCGTGGTCGACAACCCCGACTACGCCGGGCCCAACGAGGTCATCCGCGACTCCGACCTCGCGCTGCTCGTCAACGGCCTGTGGGAGGCCGGCGCCGAGGCGGTCTCGATCAACGGCCAGCGGCTCTCGGCGGTCAGCGCGATCCGCAACTCCGGCGAGCCGATCGAGGTCAACAGCGTGGGCATCGCACCGCCCTACACGGTGGTCGCCATCGGCGACCCGCGCTCGCTCAGCGCCGACCTGGTCGAGACCCGGGGGTGGTCGCGGTTCGTCGTCCTGGCCGACCAGTACGGTTTCAGCCACGACATCGACCGGGTCGACGACCTGCGCCTCGGATCCGCGCCCAGCGGCTTCCAGCGACTACGGTCGGCGAAGTACGCCCAGCCCAACCCGAAGCACAAGGGAGGTGACGCGCCGTGATCGCGGTGCTCGGACTCGTCGTCGGCGTCGTCCTCGGACTGGTGTTCCAGCCCGATGTCCCCGCCGGACTCGAGCTCTACCTCCCGATCGCGGTCGTGGCCGCGCTCGACGCGGTGTTCGGCGCCCTGCGCGCCTACCTCGACGGCATCTTCGACGACAAGGTCTTCGTCGTCTCGTTCGTCAGCAACGTCATCATCGCCGCGGGCATCGTCTACCTCGGCGACCGGCTCGGCGTCGGCGGTCAGCTCTCGACCGGCGTCATCGTCGTGCTCGGGATCCGGATCTTCACCAACGTGGCCGCCATCCGCCGCCACCTCTTCCACGCGTGAGCCCAACGCCATGACCGAGCCGACCGACCAGCCCGACCAGCCCGAGCAGCCGGCGCCGCCGGAGGACCAGGCGCCGGCCGACGCCGCGCCGGCCGCGTCCCCGGAGTCGTCCCCGGAGCCGTCCACCGCCTCCGAGCGCCTGCGCCGGGCCCTGTTCCGTCCCTCGCCCAAGCAGGTCGTGGCCGGCGTGCTGCTGGCCGCGCTCGGCTTCGCCGCGGTCACCCAGGTCCGGCTCACCGGGACCGACGACACCTACTCGGGCCTGCGCCAGCAGGACCTCATCGACCTCCTCGACGGGCTCAACGGCACCCGCCAGCGCACCGAGGGCGAGATCACCCGCCTCGAAGGTGTCGCCGAGGGCCTGCGCGACGACTCCACCAAGCGCCAGACCGCGCTGGAGCAGGCCGATGCCGAGGTCGACCAGCTCAACATCCTGGCCGGCCTGGTGCCGGTCACCGGGCCGGGCATCCGGCTCACCATCACCGAGGACGACGGCCGCGTCGAGCTCGCCTCGCTGCTCGACACCATCGAGGAGCTGCGCACGGTGCGGGCCGAGGCGATCGCGATCAACGGCAAGGTCCGGGTCATCGCGCAGACCTCGTTCACCGAGACCGACGGCGGGTTCCTCGTCGACGGCGAGCGGATCGAGGCGCCGTACGTCATCGACGTGATCGGCGAGCCCGGCGTCCTCAGCGGCGCCATCGACTTCGCGCTCGGGCCCAAGAAGCAGCTCGAGGACGACGGCGCCCGGGTCCAGGTGCGCGAGCTGCGCACCGTCGACATCGAGGTCGTGGCACGCCGCGACGAGCCGCGCTACGCCGTACCGGACGAAGGGCAGTAACCTTCCGGCCATGACGAACCCCGGGGACCTCAAGTACACCGCCGAGCACGAGTGGATCCGCCAGCCCGGCGAGGCCGCCGGCTCGGTACGGGTCGGCATCACCGACTTCGCCCAGGACGCGCTCGGCGACATCGTCTACGTCTCCCTGCCCGAGACCGGTGCCGCGGTGACCGCGGGCGCCTCGTGCGGCGAGCTCGAGTCGACCAAGTCGGTCAGCGACGTCTACGCCCCGGTCACCGGCGAGGTGGTCGCGGTCAACGAGGCGCTCGACGCCACGCCCGAGCTGGTCAACACCGACCCCTACGGCGCGGGCTGGCTGTTCGAGATCGTCCCGGCCGACGTCGCGGACCTCGACGGTCTGCTCGACGCGGCGGGATATGAGGCCCAGCTCGACACCTGATCCGGTAGGTTCGTGAGTGAGCCGGCCGGCCCCCGCACGGTCGCCGATTCGATCCGTCCAGACGAGGAGTCCACTGATGCCGTTCTGCACCGCCTGTGGTCGGCAGAACCCCGATGACGCGCGTTTCTGCTCCCAGTGCGGCACGCGCCTGGTCGCCCCCGAGCCGGCGGCGCCCCCGGTCACCGATGCCACCGCGACGATCCAGTTCGGCGGCGGCGACAAGGTCGAGACCTCCGACCGCGCGCTGAGCGCGGTCGACGCGGCCGCCGTCGACGCCCTGCCGACCGGGCACGCGCTCCTGGTCGTGCAGAAGGGTCCGGGTGCGGGCAGCCGCTTCCTGCTCGACGCCGACGAGGTCACCGCCGGCCGGCACCCCGAGAGCGGCATCTTCCTCGACGACGTCACCGTCTCCCGGCGCCACGCGGTCTTCCGCCGCGAGGGCGAGGGCTTCACGGTCGAGGACGCGGGCAGCCTCAACGGCACCTACGTCAACCGCGACCGGATCGAGAAGACCACCCTCAAGGACAGCGACGAGGTGCAGGTCGGCAAGTACCGCCTGGTCTTCTTCGCCGGGCACGAGAGCGTCTGAGCATGCCCGCTGCGGTCGCTCGGGGCGAGCGCGAACCGCTGCTCAACATCGGGCAGGTCCTCGATCGGCTGCGTGCCGACTTCGAGGACATCAGCATCCCCAAGATCCGGTTCCTCGAGTCCGAGGGCCTGGTCAAGCCGGAGCGCACGCCCGCCGGCTACCGGAAGTTCTCCGAGGCCGACATCGCCCGGCTGCGCTACATCCTGCGGATGCAGCGCGACCACTACCTGCCGCTCAAGGTGATCGGCGAGCACCTCGACGCCCTCGACCGCGGGCTCGAGCCGCCCGCCCCCGAGCCCGTCGTCCCGACGGTGCCCAAGGTCGCCCTGGGCTCCGACGGCCTGCCCGCCCCCGAGTCGTTCCGTCGTACCGACCGGTTGCGGCTCTCGCGCAAGGAGCTGATCAAGGTGGCCGAGATCGACGAGGACCTCCTCGGGCAGCTCGAGGCCTACGCCCTGATCGCCCCGTCCGCGACGGGGCACTACGACACCGACGCCCTGGTCATCGCCGAGACCGCCCGCGAGCTCGCCGACTTCGGCATCGAGCCGCGCCACCTGCGCGCCTTCCGCACCGCCGCGGACCGCGAGATCGGCCTCATCCAGCAGGTCGTCGCTCCGCGCCGTGGTCGCGACGCCGGCGCCGCCGCGCGCGCCGAGGAGGCGGTCAGCGAGATCGCCGCGCTCTCGGTCCGCCTGCACGCCACGCTGGTCAAGGCCGGTCTGCGCCAGCTCTGAGCCGGTCGTCCCCGGCGTTCGGCCCGAGCAGTAGGCTGGACGCATGCGCGAGGTCGACGTCATGGGTGTGCGGGTGGAGATGCCGTCCAACCAGCCGATCGTGCTGCTGCGCGAGGTGGCCGGCGATCGCTACCTGCCGATCTGGATCGGCGCCGTCGAGGCGACCGCGATCGCCTTCGCCCAGCAGGGCGTCACGCCGCCGCGGCCGCTGACCCACGACCTGATGAAGGACATCCTCTCCGCCACCGGCAACGAGCTCAGCGAGGTCCGGATCACCGACGTGCGTGACGGCGTCTTCTTCGCCACGCTCGTCTTCGCCTCCGGCGCCGAGGTCAGTGCCCGGCCCTCCGACTCGATCGCCCTGGCGCTGCGCACCGGGACGACGATCTACTGCGACGACGCGGTCCTGGCCGAGGCCGGGCTCTCCGCGCCGGCCGAGGAGGAGGACGAGGTCGAGGCCTTCCGGGAGTTCCTCGACCACGTCTCGCCCGAGGACTTCGAGTCCGGTCAAGGGTGAGCCCGACCTGCTGCGGACCGGGTGCAGGTCCTCAACCTCAGCCTTAACTTGAGGGTTTTCGCGACACGCCCAGCGACGTCTTTGACCGGCCTGATGCCGCGGCCGTACCTTGAAGAGTCGAAACGACAGCAGTGCAACGCCGCGCCCAGTGGAGGACCCCGTGAACGAGCAGCAGCCCGAGAAGGTCGGTCAGGACACGGCTGCGGCGACCGCTGTCGCGGAGGAGCAGGGTCTGCTCTTCACCGATGACGTCTCCCCGCTTCCCAGCGACCAGGGCTACCGCGGCCCGACCGCGTGCAACGCCGCGGGGATCACCTACCGCCAGCTCGACTACTGGGCCCGTACCGGCCTGATCGAGCCCAGCGTGCGCGGGGCCAAGGGCTCCGGCTCGCAGCGCCTCTACAGCTTCCGCGACATCCTGATCCTCAAGATCATCAAGCGGCTCCTCGACGCGGGCATCTCGCTCCAGCAGATCCGCACCGCCGTGGGCCACCTGCGCGAGCGCGGCACCGACGACCTCACCCAGGTCACCCTGATGAGCGACGGCGCCTCGGTCTACGAGTGCACCAGCAACGACGAGGTCATCGACCTGCTCCAGGGCGGTCAGGGTGTCTTCGGCATCGCCATCGGTGGCGTGTGGCGCGAGATCGAGGGCACGCTGGCGCAGCTGCCGAGTGAGTCCGCCGCCGAGGCCGGTACGCCGGACGAGGCCGGCCACGCCGGTGACGAGCTCGCCGCGCGGCGCGCTGCCCGCAACGTGGGGTAACCTGTCTTTCGCTGATCGATGCTGCACGGGAGAGTCCAGTCTCCACCGTGAGGCTGGCGCCGAAGGGGCAATCCCTCCCCGGAACCTCTCAGGCGCCAGGACCGTGCAGAGCAGGCAACTCTGAAGGTGCACCGCTGCGCTGACAGAGGGGGAGGCTGTCCTGTTGTTCCTCGAGGAAGCCACCCCGCACATGAGCGCACCCTTCGTCCACCGTCACATCGGCCCCGACGACGCCCAGGTCGAGGCGATGCTCGACCGCCTCGGCTACGCCTCGCTCGAGGCCCTGATGGAAGCCGCCGTCCCGAAGTCGATCCGCTCCACCGACCCGCTCGGCCTGCCCGACGCGGTCGACGAGGAGACCGCCGCGGCCGAGCTCCGCGCCCTGGCCGGGGCCAACGTGCCCGGTGAGGCGATGATCGGCCTGGGCTACCACGCGACCGTGACGCCGGCGGTGATCCGCCGCAACGTGCTCGAGGACCCGAGCTGGTACACCGCCTACACGCCGTACCAGCCGGAGATCTCGCAGGGCCGGCTCGAGGCCCTCATCAACTTCCAGACCATGGTCGCGGACCTGGCCGGCCTGCACACCGCGGGCTCCTCGCTCCTCGACGAGGGCACCGCCGCCGCCGAGGCGGTCGCGCTGGCCTTCCGTGCCAACCGCAAGGCGAGCGGCCCGTTCGTGGTCGACGCCGACGCGCTGCCCCAGACCATCGACGTCGTGCGCACCCGCGCCGAGGGCATCGGCATCGAGATCCTCGTGGCCGACCTCAGCGAGGGCCTGCCCGAGGGCGAGGTCTCCGGCGTGCTCGTGCAGTACCCCGGCGCCTCCGGCCGGATCGGCGACATCAAGCCGGTCATCGACGCGGTCCACGAGCGCGGCGGCCTGGCCGTCGTCGCTGCCGACCTGCTCGCGCTCACCCTGCTCGAGGCGCCCGGCGCGCTCGGCGCCGACGTCGTGGTCGGCTCGGCCCAGCGCTTCGGCGTCCCGCTGTTCTACGGCGGCCCGCACGCCGGCTTCATGGCCGTGCGCGAGGGCCTCGAGCGCCAGCTCCCCGGTCGCCTCGTGGGCGTCTCGGTCGACGCCGAGGGCCGCCCGGCCTACCGGCTCGCGCTCCAGACCCGCGAGCAGCACATCCGCCGCGACAAGGCGACGTCCAACATCTGCACCGCGCAGGTGCTGCTCGCCGTCACTGCCGGCATGTACGCCGTCTACCACGGTCCCGCCGGCCTCAAGGACATCGCGGCCGGCATCCACGCCCTGACCCGCCGCGCCGCCGCGTCCCTCGGCGCGGCCGGCATCGAGGTCGTCAACGAGAGCTTCTTCGACACCCTCACCGTCCGGGTCCCCGGGCGCGCGGACGAGGTCGTCGCCGCGGCCCGTGCCGCCGGGCTGCACCTGCGCCCGGTCGACGCCGACACCGTCGCCATCGCGTTCGGCGAGACCGCCGGCGAGGGCGTGCTGAGCGCGGTGCTGGCCGCGTTCGGTGTCACCGAGGTCTCCGCCGCGGGCGAGGCCGGCCTGCCCGAGGACCTCGAGCGCACCACCGACTACCTGACCCACCCGGTCTTCAACACCCACCACAACGAGACCTCGATGCTGCGCTACGTCACGCGGCTCGCGAACCGTGACTACGCGCTCGACCGCGGCATGATCCCGCTCGGCTCGTGCACGATGAAGCTCAACGCCACCACCGAGATGGAGCCCATCTCGCTGGCCGGCTTCGCGAACCTGCACCCGTTCGTGCCGGGCGCCGACGCCGACGGCTACCGCCGGCTGATCGAGCAGCTCGAGGGCTGGCTGGCCGAGGTCACCGGCTATGACCGGGTCTCGATCCAGCCCAACGCGGGTGCCCAGGGCGAGTTCGCGGGCATGCTCGCGATCCGCAACTACCACCGGGCCAACGGCCAGGACCAGCGCGACGTCTGCCTGATCCCGTCCTCGGCCCACGGCACCAACCCGGCCTCCGCGGTGATGGCCGGCATGCGCGTGGTCGTCGTCAAGGCCGAGGACGACGGCACCGTCGACCTCGCCGACCTGCGCGCCAAGTGCGAGCAGCACGCCGACACGCTCGCCGCGATCATGGTCACCTACCCCTCGACGCACGGCGTCTACGAGGAGACCATCACCGACCTGTGCGACATCGTCCACGAGCACGGCGGCCAGGTGTACGTCGACGGCGCCAACTTCAACGCCCTGCTCGGGTTCGCCCAGCCCGGCAAGTTCGGCGGCGACGTCTCGCACCTCAACCTGCACAAGACGTTCTGCATCCCGCACGGCGGCGGCGGTCCGGGCGTGGGCCCGGTCGCGGTGCGCGCCCACCTGGCGCCGTACCTGCCCACGCACCCGCTGCACCCCGACGCCGAGCGTCGCGAGGGCACCGGCGCGATCAGCGCGGCGCCGTTCGGCTCCGCCGGCATCCTGCCGATCTCGTGGGCCTACATCCGGATGATGGGCGGCGCGGGCCTGACCCGGGCCACCGCCGTCGCGGTGCTCTCGGCCAACTACGTCGCGACCCGCCTCGGCGAGCACTACCCGGTGCTCTACCGCGGCGAGTCCGGGCTGGTTGCCCACGAGTGCATCCTCGACCTGCGCGAGATCACCAAGGACACGGGCGTCTCGGTCGACGACGTCGCCAAGCGGCTCATCGACTACGGCTTCCACGCCCCGACCATGTCGTTCCCGGTCGCCGGCACGCTCATGGTCGAGCCGACCGAGTCCGAGGACCTCGCCGAGATCGACCGGTTCTGCGACGCGATGATCGCGATCAAGGGCGAGATCGACCAGGTCGGTGCGGGGGAGTGGGCCGTCGACGCCTCGCCGCTCCACCACGCCCCGCACACCACCCGCGCGCTCGTCGGCGAGTGGGACCGTGCCTACTCGCGCGAGGTCGCGGTCTTCCCGGCCGGCCACTCCGTCGACAAGTACTGGCCGCCGGTGGCCCGCATCGACCAGGCCTACGGTGACCGCAACCTGGTCTGCGCGTGCCCGCCGATGGACGCCTACGCCGAGTGACCCCATGACCACGCCGTACGACGACCGGCTGGCCGCGCTCCAACGAGCCGGCCGGCTGGCGTCGGTCAGCGCCGCGGTCGCCCGCGCCGGTGACCCGGTGTGGCACGGCAGCCTGGTCGCCGACCCGGCCACGCCGGACCTCGGCCCGGCGACCGCCTACCGGATCGGGTCGATCACCAAGACCCTGACTGCGGTGCTGGTCCTCCAGCTGCGCGACGAGGGCCGGCTCGACCTGGCCGACCCGGTGGGCCGGTTCGTCCCCGGGGCCGGCTACGCCGAGGCCACCCTGCGCGACCTGCTCGCCCATACCGCCGGCCTGCAGAGCGAGCCGGCCGGGTCCTGGTGGGAGCGCTCGCCCGGGGTCGGCATCGACGCCCTGCTCGCGGCCAACGACGGCGCGGGCCGGGTGGCGGGCGCGGGGGAGTACTTCCACTACTCCAACCTCGGCTTCGCGCTGCTCGGCGAGGTCGTCGCCCGGCTGCACGGGGCGCCGTGGTGGGAGGTGGTGCGCGCGCGGCTGCTCGACCCGCTCGGCATGGGCGCGACGACGTACCTGCCGCCGGAGGACCACGCGCCCGGGCGCAGCGTCGACCACTTCGCCCACACGCTGAGCCCCGAGCCGCTCACCGACACCGGCGCGATGGCGCCGGCCGGGCAGCTCTGGAGCACCCCGGCCGACCTGCTGCGCTGGGCCGACTTCCTCGTCACCGGGCACCCCGGCGTGCTGAGCGCCGCGACCCTGGCCGAGATGGCCACGCCGACCGCACTGGGCGGCGACTACGGCCTCGGCCTGCGGGTGCTCGCGGTCGAGGGCCGGACGCTGGTCGGGCACACCGGCTCGATGCCCGGCTTCCAGGCCTCGCTGTTCGCCGACCGCGCGAGCCGCGACGCCGTCGCCGTCCTGGCCAACGCCACGACCGGGCTCGACACCGACGCCGCGCCGGGCGTGCTGCTGGGCCTCACCCCGGCGCCCGCCGGCGGCGCGCCCTGGCGCCCGTCGGCCGTACCCGTGCCGGACCCGGTGGCCGCGGTGCTGGGCGTGTGGTTCTGGGGCAACACCGCGTTCGGCTTCGAGTGGACCGGCGGTGAGCTCGTCGTGCGTGACCTGCGCAGCGGCGAGGTCGAGGACCGGTTCGGCCTGCGGCCCGGGGGCGAGGCCTTCACCGGGACCGAGGGCTACCACCGCGGCGAGACCCTGCGCGCCGTACGCCGTCCGGGCGGCGAGGTGAGCCACCTGGAGTGCGCGACCTTCGTGTGGACCCGGACGCCGTACGACCCGCGGGCGCCGATCCCCGGTGGCCTGGCATGATGTCCGGGTGAACGAGAACACGTTCCAGTTTTCCTGGTTCCGTCAGTCCGCCGCCGGCTTCGACCCGCTGCCGTTCGCGCAGAGCCTGTGGCGCAGCGACCAGATGCACGGCGTGGCCGTCAGCGGCCTGCTCGCGCGGGCGCTGGAGCACGCCGTGCGCGACGCCGGCCGGACCGGACTGGTCCCGGCGCGCTACCACGTCGACCTGTTCCGCCCGGCCCGGATGATCACCACGACGGCCTCCGCGCGGATCGTGCGCGAGGGGACGCGCCTGCTCCTGCTCGACGCCGTGGTCGAGCAGGAGGGCGAGGTGGTCGCCCGCGCCGGCGCGACCTTCCTGGCGCCCTCGGCCGCCGCGCCCGGCGAGGTCTGGGCCTCCTCGGCCGAGAGGCCGACCCCACCGCCGGCCGAGCTGCTGCCGCCCGCCGGTGAGCACCACGTCCCGTTCTTCGCGAGCGCGCAGCCCTGGTCGGACGACTTCGGCGACCACCAGAACGCCGGACGGCACCAGACCTGGCAGACCGCCGTCCCGATCGTCGAGGGCGAGGAGTGCACGCCCTTCCAGGCCGTCGCCTCGATCGCCGACGCGACGAGCATGGTGACCAACTGGGGCGCGGCCGGCGTCGAGCACATCAACACCGACATCGACCTCGCGCTCTGCCGGATGCCCGACAGCAGCCGGCTCGGCCTGCGTGCGCTGGACCACCTCGGCTCCGACGGGATCGTCGTCGGCACGGCCGAGGTCTTCGACAGCGCCGGCGTCGTCGGCACCGCGACCGTCACCGCCCTGGCCAACACCCGTCGTACGGTCGACCTGTCGGCCGGGGTGGAGTCGCACGGCTCCGCGTGAGGCTCAGGCCGCGACGTGCGGCACGGTCTCCTTGAGGAAGCCGCGCGCGCCGAGGAAGTTCTCGAGCGAGGCGCGGTGCTCGTCGCAGGCCAGCCAGGTCTTGCGGCGCTCGGGGGTGTGGATCTTGGGGTTGTTCCACAGCAGCTGCCACTGCGCCGCCGTACGGCAGCCCTTGGCCGAGCAGAGGTCAGGCCCGGCCTCGTCCTCAGTCATGCCCGCCGCCCTCGCCCAGCTGGCGCTGCGCGTCCCCGCCGCCGGTCAGCGGCAGCTCGGTGGAGCGGCTGTCCTCGGCGTTGGCCGCGACCACGGCGACGTACGGCAGGATGATGGCGCCCGCGATGAGCAGAGGCCACAGCCAGTGGATGCCCGCCGCGCCGGTGATCGCCGCGCCGATGAAGCACAGCGTGCGGATCGACATGGCGATGACGTACTTGCGCTGGCGGCGCGCGATGTCGGCCTGCGGGCTGGAACCGGCGGTCGTGATCCGGATCGCGTCGTCGTGGTGCCCGCGGGGGTGGAGCGGCCGCGAGGAGGACATGTCCCCACCCTACGCCCGGCCCTGAGTACGCTGCTCGCATGTCCAACCGCACCTACCGCGTCACCGAGATCGTCGGCACCTCCCCGGACGGCATCGACCAGGCCATCCGCAACGGCGTCGTTCGCGCCGGGCAGACCCTGCGCCACCTCGACTGGTTCGAGGTCGAGGGGGTGCGCGGCCAGATCAAGGACGGCCAGGTCGAGCACTTCCAGGTCACCATGAAGGTCGGGTTCCGCCTGGAGGACGACGAGTAGGACGGCTCCGGCGGGCGTCCTTCCGGGCACCGCGCCGCTTGTGGGGTCCGCCCCCGGCGGTGGTGTTGCGGGGTTGCGGTTTGGTCCCAAACCGCAATGCCGGGCACCGATCCGACGCGGTTTGGTCCCAAACCGCAACGCCGCGCACACGCCCAGATGCGGGGGATTTGTCGAGGTCCTACAACCCAGGGCCGCGATCTTGGTGCCCGCCGCCCACGAGCGGACGGGCCCTGCGCCACTAGCGTCACAGAGCGTGAACTCTCCACGCTCTGTGCTCGTCACCGGCGGCAACCGCGGCATCGGCCGCGCGATCGCCGAGGCCTTCGTCGCCGCAGGCGACAAGGTCGCCGTCACCACCCGGAGCGGGGGAGCGCCCGAGGGCGCCCTCGAGCTCAAGGCCGACATCACCGACCCGGCCGCGGTCGAGGCGGCGTTCGCCGCCGCCGAGGAGGCGCACGGGCCGGTCGAGATCCTCGTCGCCAACGCCGGCATCACCAAGGACACCCTGCTCCTGCGCATGTCCCAGGACGACTGGGACACGGTGATCGACACCAACCTGACCGGCTCCTTCCGCCTGGCCAAGCGTGCCTCCAAGAGCATGCTGCGCCAGAAGAAGGGCCGGATCATCTTCATCTCCAGCGTGGTGGGCCTGCTCGGCTCGCCGGGCCAGGTCAACTACGCCGCCTCCAAGGCGGGCCTGGTCGGCATGGCGCGCTCGCTGGCGCGTGAGCTCGGCCCGCGCTCGATCACGGCCAATGTCGTCGCCCCCGGGTACGTCGACACGGACATGACGGCCGTGCTCACCGACGAGCAGAAGGAAGGCATCCGCGCCCAGGTCCCCCTGGGCCGGTACGCCGACCCGGCCGAGGTGGCCGGAGCGGTCCTGTGGCTCGCGAGCCCGCAGGCGGCGTACGTGACCGGCGCCGTGATCCCGGTCGACGGCGGACTCGGAATGGGGCACTGAACATGAGCGGAATCCTCGACGGCAAGAACATCCTGGTCGCGGGCGTCACGCTCGACTCCTCGATCGGCTTCGCGGTGGCGAAGTTCGCCCAGGAGCAGGGCGCGACGGTGCTCGTGTCCAACTTCGGGCAGGCGCTGCGGATCACCCGCCGCATCGTCAAGCGGCTCCCCGAGCTGCCCGAGGTCATCGAGCTCGACGTCACCGACGCCGAGCACCTCGCGGCGCTCCCGGACGCGATCCGTGCGGCCCTGGGCCCGGACGCCGTGCTCGACGGCGTCGTGCACTCGATCGCCTACGGCAACCCCGAGACCCTGCTCGGCGGCAAGTTCCTCGAGGGCCCGTGGGAGGACGTCGCGCAGGCCGTGCAGGTCTCGGCGTACTCGCTGAAGTCGCTGGCCGTGGCCTGCCGCCCGCTGATGAGCAACGGCGGCTCCGTGGTCGGGCTGACCTTCGACGCGAGCGTGGCCTGGCCGGTCTACGACTGGATGGGCGTCGCCAAGGCGGGCCTGGAGTCGTGCGCCCGCTACCTGGCCCGCGACCTCGGCGGCGACAGGATCCGGGTCAACCTGGTCTCGGCCGGCCCGCTGCGCACGCTGGCCGCCAAGGCGATCCCCGGCTTCGAGGACCTCGAGTCGATGTGGACCACCAAGTCGCCGCTCGGCTGGGACAACACCGACCAGGAGCCCACCGCCAAGGCGGTCTGCGCGCTGCTGTCCGACCTGTTCCCGGCGACGACGGGCGAGATCGTCCACGTCGACGGCGGCTTCCACGCGATGGGCGCCTGACTCACTCCCGGGCCAGGCGCTGCGCACCGAGCGTGAGCAGCGCCCACACCACGACGACGATCCCGATCTCCTCGAGCACGTACCACGGCCACGGCCCGAGGAGGTCGAGGATCGACGTCGCCGGCTTGCGCACCAGGTAGCCGTAGTTGGTGTCGGCCACGACGTTGAAGACGTACGTCGCCACGGCCCACCCCAGCGTGGTCGCGACCGCCGCCCGGTAGTCGCGCCACCGCGGCGCCTTGCGCAGCCCCAGCACGAGGTAGACCGCCGCCCACACGATGAGCAGGTGCAGCGCCCAGAACGCGAAGTAGCGCGGGTGCGGCAGGTCCTCGTTGAGCGAGGGCGTCAGCACCCCCTGGATGGTCAGCGTCAGGCCCCAGAAGTAGGTCAGCGTCACCGGGAACGGGTGGTGCGTCCACAGCGCCCAGGTGGCCGCGATCCAGGCCAGGTCGCACAGGTGCAGCGGCAGCGTGACGTCGATGTCGAAGTTGGCGACGAGGTCGATCACCTGGAAAGGCACTGTCACCGCGGGGATCAGCAGCGCGCACGTCCGGCTGAACCGGCTCGGTCCCGGCAGGCCCGCGGCGGCCTCGCGCCGGCCGAGCAGGAACGCGCCGACCAGGCCGGCGGCGAAGATCGCCAGCGGCACCAGGTGGGTGGGCCCGTACTGCTCCACGGCACTACCATGCACGGGTGGACAACCAACGGCTGCTGGTCGTCGTGCGACACGCCAAGGCCGAACCGTTCGCCGCCTCCGACGTCGAGCGCGTCCTGACCGACCGGGGGCGTCACGACGGCGCCGCGCTGGGCGCGTGGCTGGCGGCCCAGGGGGTGCGCCCGGGCGTCGCCTACGTGTCGTACGCCGCCCGGACCCGCGAGACCTGGCACGTCATGGCCGGCGCCGCGGCGTGGGCGCTCGCGCCCCACATCGACGGCAACCTCTACGGCACCGACGAGGACGGCGTCCTCGAGCTCGTGCACACCACGCCCGAGGACGTCGCGACCGTGGTCGTGGTCGGCCACAACCCGACGATGGGCATGCTGGCCCAGCTGCTCGACGACGGCGAGGGAGCGGCCACCGGCGCGGTCGCGACCGAGGGCTTCCCGACGAGCGCGGCGGCCGTGTTCGCCGTACCGGGGCCGTGGGCCGAGGTCGAGCCGATGGCGGCCCGCCTCGTCGGCTTCCACGTCGGCCGCGCCGCCGACGCCTAGGGCGCTGGCGCGCTAGACCAGCGGCGGCGCGGGCGTCACGATGCCGGCCTCGGCGTCGGCGGCCTCGATCTCCTCGCGGGTGATCCCGAGCAGGTACATGATCGTGTCGAGGTAGGGCACGTTGAGCGAGGTGTCCGCCGCCTCCTGGACGACGGCCCGCGCGTTGTAGGCGATGCCGAGCCCGGCGGCGTCGAGCATGTCGAGGTCGTTGGCGCCGTCGCCGATCGCGATCGTGGCCGCCTCGGAGACGCCCAGGTCGGCGGCGAACTCGCGCAGCGCCCGCGCCTTGCCGGCCCGGTCGACGACCTCGCCGACGACCTCGCCGGTGAGCTTGCCGTCGACGATCTCGAGCGTGTTGGCCCGGGCCCGGTGGATGCCGAGGTCGGCGGCGAGCCGGTCGGTGATCTGGCTGAAGCCGCCCGAGACGATGGCGAAGCGGTAGCCGAGGCGGCGCAGCGTGCGCACCATCGTCCGGGCTCCGGGGTTGACCACGATGGCGGCGTAGACCTCGTCGAGGACCTTCTCGTCGAGCCCGGCGAGCAGCTTGACCCGCGCGCGCAGCGACTCCTCGAAGTCGAGCTCGCCGCGCATCGCGCGCTCGGTGACGTCGCCGACCTCGGCGCCGTAGCCGGCGTGCTGGGCGAGCATCTCGATGACCTCGCCCTGGATGAGGGTCGAGTCGACGTCCATCACGATCAGGCGCATGCCGTGGCGCAGCAGGTTGGCGGGCTGGACCGCCACGTCGATGCCGTACGACGCCGCGTCGCTCGCGAGCAGCATGCGGAGCCGGTCGGGGGCCGCGCCCGAGACGTCGAGCTCGATGGCGGTCACGGGGTAGCGGGCCATCCGCTCCATGCGGTCGATGTTGCCGCCGCAGTCGGCGATCCGGCCGGCGATGGCGGCCATCGCGGAGGCCTTGAGCGGCGCGCCGATGACGGTGACGTGGGCCCGGTCGGCCGGACGGGTCCGGTTGTCGCCCGAGCCGCGCTCGATCTCGACGCTCATGCCGAGCGCCTCCACGGTGCTGGTCACCGCGTGGCGCAGCTTCTTGCGGTCGCGCGGCGCGGTGACGAGGACGCCGAGCACGAGCCGGCCGCGCATCAGGATCTGCTCGATGTCGACGACCGCGACGCCGGAGCCGGCGAGGCTGTCGAGGACGGCGCTGGTCACACCGGGCCGGTCGGCACCGGTGACGGTGATCAGGAGGGTGTCGTCCGCGGCGGGATCGTGAGGGCTCATCGCGGGTGCAGGCTATCGCTGTCCGCGCTCGTCGTCGGCCGGTGGCCAGCCGTCGGGCGCGCACGCGGCCGTCAGCGCCAGGCGCGCGGCCCGCTCCAGCGGCTCCAGCGCGTCGCGCCGGGCGGCCGCCTCGCTCGCGGTGACCGCGCCGCCGTCGTCCTCGAGGGCCAGCGCCGCGACGTGCTCCAGGTGCAGGGCGCGCCCGGCCAGGTCGATGCAGCGCGACGGCGTGCCCGGCGGGGCCGTCAGCGGGACACCCGTGCGCAGGTCGTGCAGCTCGTCGGCGACCTCGGGCCGCCAGCGCGCCACGTCCAGCTCGGCCAACCGGTTCGCGGCGGCCAGCAGGGCCCCACGCAGGCCGCGGTCGGCCTCGCCCAGGTCCGGCGGCGGGCGCCGCTCGGCCGGCAGCAGCGCCCACTCGACCGCCCGGCCCACCTGGCGTGGCACCAGACCGGTGCCGGCGCCCAGCAGCAGGGCGACCTCGCCGGCCTCGATCGCGGCGCGGTTGAGCTCGCGCGGGCCGCGCAGCCCGGTGGGGTCACCCGGTGCCGGGAACACCGCGGCGACCGCGGTGGCGCCGTCGTTGCGGGCCGCGGCGAGCTCGAGGAGCAGGGGAGCGGGCTCGTCCGCACCGGTCACGACGTGGGCGACGTCCTCGCCGAGCACCGCGTCGAGGAAGTCGTCGGGCCCCACCCGGCCACGCAGCCACGCCGTACCCCACCAGGCGAGGCGGGCGGAGGCGGGGAGTGCGGTCACGGCCCGGAGAGTACTCGTTAAGGTGGCTCGCATGTCCGCCGTGCTGGAGCTCGCCGAGGTCACCGTGCGTCGTGGGCAGGCCACCCTGCTCGACCGGGTCAGCTGGGTGGTCCGCGAGGGCGAACGCTGGATCCTGCTCGGCGCCAACGGGGCCGGCAAGACCACGCTGCTCCAGATCGCCGCGGCCCAGCTGCACCCGACGTCCGGCGCGGTCGGGCTGCTGGGTGAGCTGCTCGGCACCGTCGACGTCTTCGAGCTGCGCCCGCGGATCGGGGTGTCCAGCGCGGCCGTCGCCGAGCGGATCCCGCGCAACGAGACGGTCCGCGACCTGGTGCTCTCCGCGTCGTACGCCGTGCTCGGGCGCTGGCGCGAGGAGTACGACGACGTCGACCACGCCCGCGCCGACGCGCTGCTGCGCGAGGTCGGCGTGATGAAGCTGGCCGACCGCACCTTCGGCACCCTCAGCGAGGGCGAGCGCAAGCGGGTCCAGATCGCCCGGGCCCTGATGACCGACCCCGAGCTGCTGCTCCTCGACGAGCCGGCCGCGGGCCTCGACCTCGGCGGCCGCGAGGACCTGGTCTCGACGCTGTCGGTCCTCGCCTACGACCCGTCGTCCCCGGCGACGGTGCTCGTCTCGCACCACGTCGAGGAGATCCCGCCCGGCTTCACCCACGTGATCATGCTGCGCGACGGGCGGGTCGTGGCCGAGGGACCGATCGACGACACCCTCAGCGCCGAGACGCTCTCGGCGACGTTCGGGATGCCCCTCGTGCTCGAGCGCCACGACGACGGCAGGTACGCCGCGCGCCGCCGGCTGCGACGCGGCTGAGGACCGCTGACCCCTTCCGTCGGGCCCACCGCCTAGGCTCTAGTCATGGACTGGTTGCGCGACCACCTCTGGGAGACCTGGCTCGGGGCCTCCATCCTGCTCGCGCTCGCCGAGCTGCTCAGCCTCGACCTCTTCCTGCTGATGCTCGCCGGTGGCGCGCTCGCGGGCGTCGGCACGGCGCTGGTCACCGACAGCGCGGTGGTCCAGGTGCTCGTCGCCTCGGCGACCGCCGTCCTGCTGCTCGGCCTGGTCCGCCCCACGCTCGTGCGCCGCCTGCACGGCGGCCCCGACCTCGTCCTCGGCCCGGCCAGCCTGGTCGGCAGCCGCGGCATCGTCACCGAGCCGGTCGCCGAGCACCGCCCTGGCCGGGTCAAGATCGGCGGCGAGTCCTGGCTCGCGGTCGGTGAGCCGCCCGTCGCGGCCATCCCGGTCGGCACCAGCGTCGAGGTCGTCTCGATCGCCGGCGCCACCGCCCACGTCCGTCCCGTGTCCGCACCCCAGATCGAGGAGCCCCGATGATCGTCCTGGTCCTGCTGATCCTGCTGATGCTGCTGGCGATCACCGTGGTGGCGAAGTCCATCCGGGTGGTCCCACAGGCCTACAACGGCATCGTCGAGCGCTTCGGCAAGTACAAGGAGACGCTGCCGGCCGGCCTCAACTTCGTCGTGCCCTTCGTCGACAAGGTCCGCTACATGATCGACCTGCGCGAGCAGGTCGTCAGCTTCCCGCCGCAGGCGGCGATCACCGAGGACAACCTGACCGTCGACGTCGACACGGTCATCTACTTCCAGGTGACCGACCCGATCGCGGCGACCTACGAGATCTCCAACTACATCCAGGCGATCGAGCAGCTGACCATGACCACGCTGCGCAACGTGGTCGGTGGCATGGACCTCGAGCAGACCCTGACCAGCCGCGAGTCGATCAACAGCGGCCTGTCCGCGGTGCTCGACGAGACCACCGGCCGGTGGGGGATCAAGGTCAAGCGCGTCGAGATCAAGGGCATCGACCCGCCGCCCTCGATCAAGGACGCGATGGAGAAGCAGATGCGCGCCGAGCGCGACAAGCGTGCCCTCGTCCTCACCGCCGAGGGTCAGCGCCAGTCCGCGATCCTCACCGCCGAGGGCAACAAGCAGTCGGCGATCCTCAACGCCGAGGGTCAGCGCGAGGCCCAGATCCTCAGCGCCCAGGCCGACCGCGAGGCCCAGATCCTGCGCGCCCAGGGTGAGGGCCAGGCCATCCAGACGGTCTTCCAGGCGATCCACGACGGGCGCCCGGACCAGTCGCTGCTGGCCTACCAGTACCTCCAGATGATGCCCAAGATCGCCGAGGGCGACGCCAACAAGCTGTGGGTCATCCCGTCCGAGATCACCAAGGCCCTCGAGGGCCTCGGCTCCTCGATCCACGAGATCGCCGGCATCCCGAAGCAGACCTCCGGCCCGCTCACCCGCGTCGACATGGGCCCGACCGAGCCCACGCTGGCCGTCGACAGCAGCGTCAGCGAGGCGGCCGCCGCCGTGCAGGAGGCGATCGCCGAGGCCGAGAGCGCCGCCCGCCCGGGCCGCTCGCTGAGCAGCGACGACGACGCCCCGGCCGCTCCTGCTGCGGAGCCGCCGCCGGCGCCCCCCGCGCCGCCGGCCCCTCCGGCGGAGTGAGTCCGCTCGAAGCAGCCGCGATCCTGACCGCCGGCGTCGGCGCCGGCACCATCAACACCGTCGTCGGGTCGGGAACGCTCATCACGTTCCCGACCCTGCTCGCCCTCGGCGTGCCCCCGGTGACGGCGAACATGTCCAACAGCCTCGGCCTCGTGCCGGGCGGGGTCGCGGGCGCGATCGGCTACCGCCGCGAGCTCACCGGCCAGCGCAGCCGGGTGCTGCGGCTCCTGGTGTTCTCCACCGCCGGTGGCGCGCTCGGCGCGATCCTGCTGCTCGTGCTGCCGCCCGGCGCCTTCGAGACGATCGTGCCGGTCCTCATCCTGCTGGGCATCGTGCTCGTGATCGTCCAGCCCCGCCTGTCCCGGCTGGTGGCCGAGCGTGCCGAACGCCGCGCGGCCGCGGGCGTCGTACCGGTGGAGCGGGCGTGGTGGGTGCCCCCGGCGGTCTTCGCGACCGGCCTCTACGGCGGCTACTTCGGCGCCGCCCAGGGCGTGCTCCTCATGGGCGTGCTCGGCATCGGCGTCGCCGAGACCCTCCAGCGCCTCAACGGCGTCAAGAACGTCCTCGTCGCCGTCGTCAACGGCGTCGCCGGCCTGATCTTCGTCGTCGTGGCCCAGCTCGGCCTCTTCGGTACCGAGGCCGAGGTGGACTGGCTCCTGGTCCTCCTCATCGGCACCGGCGCCATCGCCGGCGGCTTCCTCGGCGCCGCCGTCGGCCGCCGGCTGCCCCCGATCGTCCTGCGCACGGTGATCGTCGTGGTCGGCCTGGTCGCGGTCGCCGTACTCTTCGTGTCCTGAACTCCGGAAGGAACCCGATGTCGACACCGACGCCGCCGTGGGGCAGCGAGCCCGAGGGCCCGCAGCAGCCCGGCGCCGAGCCGACCCAGCCCTACCCGGGCTACGGCCAGCAGCAGCCGCCGCCGGCCTACGGCCAGCAGCCCGGCTACCCGCCCCCACCGCAGCAGCCCCAGCAGCCGATGCAGCCGCAGCAGCCCGGCTACGACCCCTACGGGCAGGGGCCCGCGCAGCAGCCGTACGGCTACTACGCCTACGGCTACGGCGCCCCCGCGCCGACCAACGGTCTGGCGATCGCCTCGCTCGTGGTCAGCATCCTGAGCGCGGTCGGCATCTGCCTGTGCCTGCTCCCGGGTCTGCTGGGCGCGGTCGGCGCGATCCTCGGCCACGTGGCGCGACGCCAGATCCGCACGCGTGGTGAGCAGGGCGGCCCGCTGGCGCTGTCCGGCATCATCGTCGGCTGGATCGCGTTCGGCCTCGCCCTGGCGATCGGGATCTTCTACGTCGTGGTGATCGTGGCGTCCGGCGACAGCTGGGACTACACGACCTACTGAGCTACCGAGCTACTGAGCCGCGGTGGCCGCCGCGGCCTTGGCGGCCCCGCGGTTGAGCACCAGCGCCACCAGCCCGGACCCGACCGCGCCGAGCGCCACGCCGGCGAGCATGCCGGCCGACGGCTTCGGGACGGCGTCGTCCTGGAGCTCGAGGACGCCGGTGACGGCGTCCGCACCGTCGACCGCGATCCCGACCAGCGTCAGGTTGCGGCGCAGCCGGCCCTTGGAGACCAGGGTGACCGCGCCGAGCGCGATCTCGCGGGCGCCGAACATCCGGCCGAAGCACGACAGCTGCGGGTTGCCGACCGGGTCGAGCCCGAACACCTTGGCGGTCGTCGTGGGAGCGGCGAGCGCACCGACGCCGAGGGCGATGCGGCCGAGGGAGAGTCCAGTCACGGGATCCATGGCCAGACCCTAGAGGAGCCGCGGCGGGCGCGGGGCGAGGTCCGCGGATCGCTCCCGGCGTGGGACGATGCGGCCCATGACGACGCCGCCGGGTCCGCCGCCGTACCAGCCCTACGGCGAGCAGCCGCCCTACGGCGGACAGCCGCCCTACGGTGGACAGCTGCCCTACGGCGGGCCGTCGCCGTACGGCTATCCCGCGCCGCGCCCGACCAACGGCCTGGCGATCGCCTCGCTGGTCGTCAGCATCCTCTCGCTCGTGGTCTGCGCGGGCGCGCCCGGCTTCATCGGCGCGATCCTCGGCCACGTGGCGCGCGGTCAGATCCGGCGTGAGCAGCAGGAGGGCGGTGGGCTCGCGATCGCCGGCGTGATCGTCGGCTGGCTCGGCTTCGCGCTGTTCGTCGGCCTGGTGGTCTTCTTCATCGCGATCGGCGTCTTCGTCGAGAACAGCGTCGACTGCACGACCGACTCGTCGGGGACCTTCAGCTGCGAGTGACGCCGTCGACGTAGGCCCCGAGCCAGCGCTCGATCTCGTCGTAGGCCCGGGCCCGCGGCTCGCTGCGCGAGAGCACGACGTCGTGCACCGCCCCTGGTACGGCGGCGTAGGTGACGTGCGCTCCGACCGAGGTCGACCAGCGCCGGATCTGGCGCACGTCGAGGACGATGTCGGTCGAGAAGACCTCCTCGTCCATCGCCTGGGGCCGCCCGGAGCGGTCCGAGGACAGCACCAGCACGGGCGCCGCCACCGACAGCCCGGCCTGGAGCCGGGCGTGACCGCGCCGGATCGCGCGCAGCCAGCCGAACCGGACCGGGAACGAGTTGACCGGCTTCCAGTCGAGGTCGAACTCCCACTCGCCCTCGTGGTCGCGGTGCAGGCTGCGCGCGTAGTAGCCGCTGACGTCGCGACCCAGCTCGCGCATCGGCTGGCGCCGGCCGACCTGGTCCACGACGAGGTTCGCCACGGGGGAGCGCAGCGCGGGCTTGCCCTGCAGGTCGAGCCAGGGCGAGTTGAGCAGCAGCCCGCTGAGCTCGGCCGGCTGGCGCGCGTCGGCCCACAGCGCGACGATCAGCCCGCCGGTGGAGTGCCCGGACAGCACGACGTCGCGGTGGCCGTCGCGCACGGTGATCCGCTCCCAGGCGGCGTCGAGCTCGGCGAAGTACTCCTCGAGGTCGCCGACATAGGTCGCCGACTGGTGGGGGCGCAGCGAGCGGCCGTACTTGCGCAGGTCCAGGCCGTACATGTCCCGGTCGCGCTCGAGCCACCAGGCGCCGTACTCGGTGTGGAAGAAGTAGTCCGAGAACCCGTGCACGTGCAGCGTGGCCCGGTCGGTCGGGGTGTCGCGGCGCCGGCTGACCAGCGTCGCCACGACCTCGCCCTCGAAGTCGTCGGTGAGGGGGATCGTCTCGCTGCGCCACGGTTCCCCGAGGACGTCGACCGCGCTCTGCTCGCTCACGTCACCCGAGTCTGCCAGCCCGGTGGAGGATGCGCCGAAAGAAAGGCGGACCCGGTCCGGCAAAGGGGGGTTTGCCGGACCGAGCCCGCACACAGGCTAGCGTCCGTACGCTGGCGGGGTGGAACCACCCGACCAGGAACGCGTGCTGGCCGATCTCCACGCCCGGCTCCAGGCTCGGGGCCGGGTCCCCGAGCTGCCCTCGGGGTGGCGCCGGCAGTCGGCCATGCTGCCCGCCTTCGGGGTGGCCTACGGCGGTGACTTCATCGTCGCCGACCTGCGGCCGGCCCGCGGCCTGCTCCAGATGGTCCTCGTCGACGTCTGCGGCGGCGGCGCGGCCGCCGTCCCGGCCGCCCTCGGGTTCGCGGGCGCGCTGGAGAGCCTGATCGCCGTCGTACCTCCGGACGACCTGCTGCCCGCCGCCAACGCCTACCTGCTGCGCCAGCCCTCCGACGAGAGCATGGCCACCGCCGTCCACGTCGAGGTCGACCTGGCCGACGGCCAGTACCGGATCCGCAGCGCCGGCCACCCACCCGCCCTGCACTGGCGCGAGGACGCCGCCGAGTGGCACGTCGACAACGCCCGCGGCACCGCCCTCGGCGTCACCGACCCCGTCGACATCACCGACAGCAAGGGCCAGCTCGCCCCCGGCGACGCACTGCTGTTCTACACCGACGGCATGGTCGAGTCACGGGGCAGCGACATCGACGAGGGCATCGCGTGGCTCCGTCGTACGGCGCGCGCGGCGCTGCGCGCCGGCTGGGACGGCGCCGCCGACCGAATCATCGACCAGGTCGCCCGCGGGGACGACGACCGCGCGGTGCTGCTGCTCCAGCGCGAGGGGTGAGCCGGGCGCCTCAGCGCAACGGGTCGCACTGGTCATCGGCGCGCGGGCAGACGAAGAAGCCGGTGCTGACCCGGACGGTGTAGTCCCCTCCGTCGGCCTCGTAGTCGAGCTGGGTCTGCGGCCAGCCCCAGTAGCCGGTCTCGAGGACCTCGACGACGAAGAGCAGCTCGACGCTGTCACCCGGTTCGACGCGGTAGCCCGCGAGGGGGACCGAGTCGTCGGCGTAGTCCTCGTAGGGCCACCGCGCCGCTCCGACGAGCTCGCGGCCGCCGGTGACGTCGCGAGCGCGGACCTCGACGATCCGGACGCCCTCGTCGGTGAAGCGGCCGCGGGTGCCGGTGAGGGTGGCGCTGGTCAGGACGGCGAGCTCGTCGCCCTGGTTCTCGGCGGCCAGGGCGCCGTAGACGACGGTCGCGCCGCCCTCGACGTGCATGCCGGCCGCCTGGCGCGCCTCGGGGTCGGCGAGCAGGGCGACGGGGCCCTCGATCCGCGTGCCGGGAGGCCGGTTCGGGGTGCAGGCCGTGAGGGCCACCGCCAGCGCCGCGACGCCCACGAGGCACCCGACGCCGCGGGCGATCACGGGAGCGGGTCGCAGTCGTCGGCCGCGCGGGGGCAGACGAAGTAGCCCGTGCTGACCCGGATGGTGTGCTCGTCGCCGTCGGCCTCGTAGTCGAGCTGGGTCTGCGGCCAGCCCCAGTAGCCGGTCTCGAGGACCTCGACGACGAAGAGCAGCTCGACGCTGTCGCCGGGGTCCAGGCGGTAGCCCGCGAGGGGGACCGAGTCGTCGGCGTAGTCCTCGTAGGGCCAGTGGTCGGCGCCGACCATCTCGCGGCCTCCGGTGACGTCGCGTGCGCGGACCTCGACGATCCGGACGCCCTCGTCGGTGTAGCGGCCCTGGGTGCCGGTGAGCGTCGCACTGATCAGGGTCGCCGGCTCGTGGCCCTTGTTCTCGGCGGCGAGAGCGCCGTAGACGACGGTCTTGCCGCCGTTGACCTGGGTGAAGGCCGCCTGGCGTGCCTCGGGGTCGGCGAGGAAGGAGACCGGTCCCTCGACGCGGGTGCCGTCAGGGTGGTCGGACGAGCACGCCGTAAGGGTCGCCGCCAGGGCCACGGCCAGGGCGGCGACGGCGACGCCGCCGCTCCGCACGAGGCGGAGGGCGGCGCCGAGGTGGAGAGCCCGTCGGATCACGTCATCGGCCGGTTCTGGGCGTGGATGACGCCCGCGGTCGGCGGAGCGCTGTAGGTGCCGCACAGCCAGATGCCGCGCCGCTCCTTGGCGGTCCACTTGACGGACACGTTGGAGGAGAAGCCGCTCTGGGTACCCACCTTGATCGGGCCGAGGTCGACGGCCGCGCCGATCTTGGCCGCCTTGTTCTCGTCGCGGGTGAAGCCCGACCCGATGCCGTAGCCGGCCCGGTGGTTCGACTGGGGTGCGTTGGCGCAGCCGATGAACTCCGAGCCGGCGCCGGTGTTGGCCGAGACCCCGCCGTACCAGGTCACGGGGTTCTTGACCTTGGTGTGGACCGGGATGGTCGTGTCGCGACACGACGAGCCCGCACCGTAGGGCTGGTAGTGCCCGTCGACGAACTCGAACTTGGTCGAGGCGAAGTGGTTGATCGCCTTGCCCGCCGGGTACGAGCGGAACACCTTGGCGCTGGTCTGGTTGCTGATGTGCCGGATCACTCCGACCTTCCAGCCGCCGTCACCGGAGTAGTCGATACCGCGCTCGATGTTGGAGTCGGCCGTGCGGCCGTAGCTCCACGAGGCCTCGCTCTTGGACGCGTTGTGGAACTCGACCACGTTGACCCAGCGCTGCGGACGGCCGTCGACGATGAAGCTGCAGTACGCCGACCCGGGGGCCGGCGCCTCTGCGAGCGTCGCGGCCGAGGTACCGCGCGCAGCAGCGGTGCCGCGCGCGGCCGTGGCGGCGTTCGCGGGGGAGATGTCGGGCGAGCTCGGCGTCAGCGCCAGGTCGACCGGGCCGGTCGCGACCGGGACCCGCTCGCCGGTGGTCCGGGCCAGGAGCGCGGGCTGGTCCTGCGGGGCCGTGTCCTGCCAACCGGTGCTGGTCAGGCGCCGGGGCACGCCGGCGGTGGCGAGCTTGCCGCTGGTGGTGTCGGCGACGCCCACGTCGAAGTTGAGCCAGCCGCCGTTGCGCTCTGCGGCGCTCTTCATGGCCGGGGTCGGCACGATGTCGATGGCGTAGGAGCCGTCGGCCGCGGTGCGGTCGGTGGCCAGCGCCTCGATCGGCAGCTCGTCGCCGGGCTGGGCGCTCTCGATGCCGGGGATCCACCAGACGGTGACCGTGGCGCCCGCGACCGCGACGGGTGCGGCGGCGCCGGTCGTCGCCTGGGTGACCTGGCCGACCACCAGCGCGTCGGCGAGGTCGGGGGCGCCGGGCCGCCGGGGGCGGCCGTGGCGGCCGGGGGAGCGCCGACCCGGGCCTGGATCGTGGCCGCGGCGGCGACCGCCGCGGCTGCGCTGATGAGTGCTGTGCGTGCCATCCGAGACTCCTCCTGGTTGCCGGCCTGGTAGCCGACCTGGCGGCCGACGTGGTTGCCGAGCAAGCCGTCAGCACAGCGCTTCAGATGACCATACGCAAGTGGTCAACCGGAGGTGGTGCGCAGATCGTCGATGACCGCCCGGCCGCGGTGCAGTGGAAGGCTGGTCGCGGTCCGCGTCCGGCGCCCGGGAATAGGGGCGAGCGGGGGAGAGTTGACGATAGATGACATGGCAACTAGATTGCCGGTGAACAAAGGAGCGGGAACCATGGGCATGCAGATCGGCATCTTCACCGTCGGCGACGTCACCACCGACCCCACCACCGGGCGGACCCCGACGGAGCACGAGCGGATCAAGGCGACCGTCGCGATCGCCAAGAAGGCCGAGGAGGTCGGCCTCGACGTCTTCGCGACCGGTGAGCACCACAACCCGCCGTTCATCGCGTCCAACCCGACGGCGACGCTCGCCTACATCGGCGCCCAGACCGAGAACATCATCCTCTCGACCGCGACCACGCTGATCACCACGACCGACCCGGTGCTCATCGCCGAGGACTACGCCAAGATCCAGCACCTCACCGACGGCCGCGTCGACCTCATGATGGGCCGCGGCAACACCGGCCCGGTCTACCCGTGGTTCGGCAAGGACATCCGCCAGGGCATCAACCTCGCGGTCGAGAACTACGCGCTGCTGCGCCGGCTGTGGACCGAGTCCGACGTCGACTGGGAGGGGCGCTTCCGCACCCCGCTCCAGGGCTACACCTCGACCCCGCGCCCGCTCGACGGCGTCGCGCCGTTCGTGTGGCACGGCTCGATCCGCAGCCCCGAGATCGCCGAGCAGGCGGCGTACTACGGCGACGGCTTCTTCCACAACCACATCTTCTGGCCGGCCTCGCACACCGAGCAGATGGTGCGCCTCTACCGCGAGCGGTTCGCGCACTACGGGCACGGCACCGCCGAGCAGGCGATCGTCGGCCTCGGTGGGCAGTTCTTCATGCGCAAGAACAGCCAGGACGCCGTACGCGAGTTCCGTCCGTACTTCGACAACGCGCCGGTCTACGGCCACGGCCCGTCGCTGGAGGACTTCACCCGCCAGACGCCGCTCACTGTCGGTTCGCCCCAGGAGGTCCTGGAGCGGACCCTGTCGTTCCGCGAGTACGCCGGCGACTACCAGCGCCAGCTGTTCCTCGTCGACCACGCGG
The DNA here is from genome assembly GCF_018831735.1 of Pimelobacter sp. 30-1. Lineage (NCBI taxonomy): Bacteria > Bacillati > Actinomycetota > Actinomycetes > Propionibacteriales > Nocardioidaceae > Pimelobacter > Pimelobacter sp. 30-1. The sequence continues at coordinate 341,247 of NZ_NHTS01000007.1, read as the reverse complement.
GGCTGCCGCTCAAGACGGTCCTGGAGCAGCTCGACCTGCTGGGCGAGATCCTGCCCGAGATGCGCAAGGGCTTCGCCGAGGGCCGCGGCGCCGACGTGCCGGACGCCCCGACCCACGCCTCGCTCGTCGCGGCGGCGGGCGGCGCCCACGACACCACCGTGCACGCCGAGGACACCATGACCGGTACCACCGACCGCGAGGAGGTCGACGCATGACCACGCGCACCACCCGGATCGTCGTCGTCTCGGCGGGACTCTCGGTCCCGTCCTCGACCAGGCTGCTCGCCGACAAGCTCGGCGCGGCCGTCGAGCGGGCCGTGGGCGCCCGGGGGCACGAGGTCGAGGTCGAGCACGTCGAGCTGCGGCCGCTGGCGCACGCGCTGGCCGACCACCTGCTGACCGGGTTCCCCTCGGGCGACCTGGCCGAGGCGATCGAGGCGGTCCGTCACGCGGACGGCCTGGTCGTGGTGACGCCGGTGTTCTCGGCGTCGTACTCGGGGCTGTTCAAGACGTTCTTCGACGTCTTGGAGCCTGGTCTGCTCGACGCCAAGCCGGTCGTCGTGGCGGCCACCGCCGGGACCGCGCGGCACAGCCTCGTGCTCGACCACGCGCTGCGGCCGCTGTTCGCCTACCTGCGCGCGGTCGTCGTACCGACGGGGGTGTTCGCGGCGAGCGAGGACTTCGGAGCCACCGACGACGGCTCGCTGGACAAGCGGGTCGAGCGGGCGGCCGGCGAGCTGGCCGTGCTGCTCGGCGGCACCGCCGGCGAGGTGCCCGCGACCGCGCCCCGGCGCTCGGTCGCGGACGGGTTCTCCGCGCCGACCCCGTTCGAGCAGCTCCTCCGTGAGGCGGGCGGCAGCTCGGTCCGTTGACCTCGGTGGCAGCATGAGCCCATGCGCCGAACAGTGTTCAACGAGGACCACGAGGACTTCCGCCGCACCATCCGCTCCTTCCTGGAGTCGGAGGTCGTGCCCAACTACCAGGAGTGGTACGACGCGGGCCAGGTCTCGCGCGACCTCTACAAGAAGGTCGGGGACCTCGGTGTCTTCGGCATCGAGGTGCCCGAGGAGTACGGCGGCGCCGGCATCGAGTCGTTCAAGTTCTCCGCGGTCCTGACCGAGGAGTGCGCCCGCGCCGGGATCCACCTCGGCGGCTCCGGCGTCCACGTCGAGCTCTGCCTGCCGTACCTGCTCAAGCTCGGCACCCCCGAGCAGCTGCACCGCTGGATGCCCGGCTTCATCTCCGGCGAGGAGATGTGGGCCATCGCGATGACCGAGCCGGGCACCGGCTCGGACCTGGCCGGTATGCAGACCACCGCCAAGCGCGACGGTGACCACTACGTGCTCAACGGCGCCAAGACGTTCATCACCGGCGGCGTCCTCGCCGACCGCGTCATCGTCTGCGCCCGGACCTCCCCGCCGCTCGAGAGCAACCGCCGCTTCGGCATCTCGCTCTTCGCCGTCGACACCAAGTCCGAGGGCTGGGCGGTCGGGCGCAAGCTCGACAAGCTCGGCCTGCGCACCTCCGACACGGCCGAGCTGTCGTTCACCGACGTCATGGTTCCGGCGAGTGACCTGCTCGGCGAGGAGAACGAGGGCTTCACCTACCTCGGCCAGAACCTCCCGCAGGAGCGCCTCGGCATCGCCTACGGCGCCTACGCCCAGGCCGCCGCGGCGATCCGGTTCACCCAGGCGTACGTCGAGGAGCGCAAGGTCTTCGGCACCTCGGTCGCGTCCTTCCAGAACACCAAGTTCGAGCTCGCCGCCTGCCAGTCCGAGGTCGACGCCGCCCAGGCCGTGTGCGACCGCGCGCTCGAGGCGCACGACCTCGGCGAGCTCACCGCGGTCGACGCGGCCTCGGCCAAGCTGTTCTGCACCGAGGTCGCCGGCCGGGTCATCGACCGCTGCCTGCAGCTGCACGGCGGCTACGGCTACATGAACGAGTACCCGATCGCCCGCCTGTACGCCGACACCCGGGTCACCCGAATCTACGGCGGTACGTCGGAGGTCATGAAGCTGATCATCGCCAAGTCGATGGGCCTCTAGCCCGCCGAAGTGCGGGGGTTGCTGCACCGAGATCGGTATCTCGGACCAGCAACCCCCGCACTTCGTGGAGGGCTGAGGCTCAGTGCGCGTAGGTGCCGGTGAGGATGGCCCGGCCCAGCGTCTTGAACGCCAGGTTGAAGCCGACCACCGCAGGCGTCGCGGAGCCGTCGACGCCGAGCTGGGGCTCGCCGACCGCGTGGACCACGAAGAAGTAGCGGTGCACCTGGTCGCCCTCGGGGGGAGCGGCGCCGGCGAAGTCCGGCGTACCGAAGTCGTTGCGGACGTGGAAGGCGCCGGCCGGGAGGGTGGCGTCGGAGGCGCCCGCGCCGGTGTCGAGGCTGGTCACGTCGGCCGGGATGTCGACGGCGACCCAGTGCCAGAACCCGCTCGGGATGGGCGCGTCGGGGTCGAAGCAGGTCACGACATAGCTCTGGGTGCCCTCGGGGCCGGGCTCCCAGGTGAGCTGGGGCGAGGTGTTGCCGAGGGCGTAGACCTGCGCGTCGTCGAGCGGCCGGCCGTCGGTGACGTCGGCGCTGGTGACGGCGAAGGCGGCAGCGGCGGGGAGCAGCGGGTACGGGTCCGGGGTCACCGGGCGATCGAGACTCATGTCACCCGAAGGTAGTCCGGTGGTTGGCCCGGACCAACGGCTGTTCGCGAACTGTCGAGAGAATGTCCCGGTGAGCGACTTCCCGCCGTACCCCTCCGGCCTGCGCCTGGCCGGACGCCGCGTCCTCGTCGTGGGCGGGGGACACGTCGCGCAACGGCGCGTCCCGCAGCTGATCGCCGTCGGAGCCGACGTCCACGTCGTCTCGCCGGTGGTCACGCCGGCCATCGAGGGCCTGGTCGGCTCGGGCGAGATCACCTGGCACGAGCGGGCCTTCGCCGACGCCGACCTCGACGGCACCTGGTACGTCATCGCCGTCACCGACGACCGCGCGGTCAACGACCACGTCTCCTCGCTGTGCGAGGAGCAGCGGATCTTCTGCGTCCGCTCCGACGACGCCACCCTCGGTACGGCGTGGACGCCCGCGATCGGCCGCGAGGCCGGCATCACCGTGGCCGTGGTCGGCAACCGCGACCCGCGCCGCTCGGCATCGGTGCGCGACGAGATCGTCGCCGGCCTGCGCGACGGCACGATCGCCGCCCCGCACCACCGCGACCGCACCCCGGGCGTCACGCTCGTCGGCGGCGGCCCGGGCAACCCCGAGCTCATCTCGATCGCCGGGCGCAAGGCGCTCATGGCCGCCGACGTCGTCGTCGCCGACCGGCTCGCCCCGCGCGAGCTGCTGGGCGACCTGCCCGCCGACGTCGAGCTGGTCGACGTCGCCAAGCTCCCGCGCGGGCGCTCGGCGCAGCAGGAGGAGATCAACCGGGTCATCGTCGAGCGCGCGCTCGAGGGCAAGCGCGTGGTGCGGTTCAAGGGCGGCGACAACTTCGTCTTCGGCCGGGGCTACGAGGAGGTCATCGCGTGCCGCGCGGCCGGCGTACCGGTCACGGTGATCCCGGGCCTGACCTCGCCGGTCACCGTGCCGGGCGTGGCCGGCATCCCGGTCACCCACCGCGGCGTCGCCCACGAGTTCGCCGTCGTCTCGGGCCACCTGCCGCCCGGGCACCCCGAGGCGCTCACCGACTACGCCGCGCTCGCGCGCCTCAACGGCACCATCGTCGTGATGATGGGCGTCGAGAACGCCCCCGCCATCGCCGAGGCTCTGGTGGCCGGCGGTCGCCCGGCGTCGCTGCCCGTCGCCGTGGTCTGCGACGGCACCATGCCCACCGAGCGCACCGTGCTCGCCAGCCTCGGCACCCTGGCCGACCGGCTCGCCGAGGAGTCGGTGAAGCCGCCGGCGATCATCGTCATCGGCGAGGTCGTCCGGGTCGCGCACCCCGACGCCTTCTGAGGCGCTGATGGCCGAACTCGTCGAGATCGCCGACGCGGACGACCCGCGCCTCGCGGACTACCGCGACCTGCGCGACGTCGAGCTGCGCAAGCACCTGGAGGCCGAGCACGGCCTGTTCCTCGCCGAGGGCGAGAAGGTCGTGCGCCGCGCGGTCCTCGGCGGCTACACCCCGCGCTCGTTCCTGATGGCGCCGCGCTGGCTCGACGGGCTCGCCGACGTACTCGATCGGTCGGATGCACCCTGCTACGTGCTCTCGGAGGCGCTGGCCGAGGAGGTCACCGGCTTCCACGTCCACCGCGGCGCCCTCGCCTCGCTGGAGCGGCGGCCGCTGCCCAGCCTCGACGAGGTGCTCGACGGCGCCCGCTCGGTGCTCGTGCTCGAGGACATCGTCGACCACACCAACGTCGGCGCCATCCTGCGCTCGGGCGCGGCCCTCGGCTTCGACGCCGTCCTGCTCGCCCCGCGCTGCGCCGACCCGCTCTACCGCCGGGCGATCAAGGTCGCCATGGGAGCGGTGTTCTCGATGCCCTGGACCCGCCTGCCCGACTGGTACGACGCCCTGCCCGAGCTCAGCGGCCGCGGGTTCACCACGGTGGCGCTCACGCTGGCGCCGGACGCGGTACCGGTGGAGGAGGCGGTGGCCGGCCTCGACAAGGTCGCCCTGGTCCTCGGCTCCGAGGGCCACGGCCTGTCCCAGCGCTGGGAGCAGACGTCCGACCGGCGCGCGATCATCCCGATGGCCGCGGGCATCGACTCGCTCAACGTGGCGGCCGCGACGGCGGTCGCGTGCTACGTGACGGCGCGGCGCTGAGGCCGTCCCGGTGGGCCGCTGGGCCACCCGACCGACCTGCGGACCCAGCCGGAGGTGCTCGCACACGACGGCATCCGATTCCGGGACGGGCTCGCCGACCCGAACCAGCAGATCAGTGTCGCTGGGCTGGTTGCGGTCGCTGACCGGGAACCCGACCCGACGGACCTCCTCAGGATGACCCCGGTCCGCCGCGAGCAGCGGCGGCTCGGGAGGCCGTGTTCCCGGCGTGCGTGCTCGGGTGCGACGCCCTCTTCGAGCATGGCTACGTCGGCGTCGACGGGGCCGGCCGCGCCATCCGGCTCCGTACGGCGCCGAGCGCGGCCGTGGCGGCGGCTGTCGGCGCCCTGCACGGTCGTGAGGTCCCTGGTCTCACGCCCGGCCGGGCCCGGAGGTTCGCGGAGCACCGCACGCTCGGCGACACCCACTGACGAGCGATCACCAAAAAAGACACGCTGTCGCACTACCGCACCCCGCGCGACCCGCCTACGCTCCCGTGCATGGCGAACGAGAACACGTTCTACTCATCCGAGCCCGTCCCCGTCGTGGTCTGGGGCACCGGCAACATGGGCCGCGCGTCGATCCGCGCGGTCGCTGCTCATCCGGGTCTGACCCTGAGTGCGGTCATCGTCAGCGACGAGGCCAAGGCCGGCAAGGACGCGGGGGACCTCGCCGACCTGGGTCGTACCACCGGGGTGCAGGCGACGACCGACGTGGCGGTGGCGCTGGCGACGCTGGACGGCGGTGGCGCCGTGGCGTACGCCGCCTCGGGCGAGCTGCGGCCCGACGACGCGGTGGTCGACATCGCGCGGGCGCTGGGCGGGGGTGCGGTGGTGGTGACGCCGTCGGTGTACGCGCTCTACGACCACCGCAGCGCGCCGGCCGAGATGACCGACCCGCTCACCAAGGCGTGCGCCGAGGGCGGCAGCGCGCTGTTCGTCAGCGGTATCGACCCGGGCTGGGGCAACGACCTGCTGCCGGTGCTGGTCAGCGGGCTGGCCTCCGAGGTGGAGCAGGTCCGGTGCCAGGAGATCTTCGACTACTCGACGTACGACGCCGAGGACTCGGTCCGCTACATCGTCGGCATGGGCCAGCCGATGGACTACGAGCCGCCGATGGTGGCCGCGGGCATCCCGTCGATGGTGTGGGGCGGCCAGGTGCGGATGATCGCGCGGGCGCTCGGCGTCGAGCTCGACGAGCTGCGCGAGACGCTGGAGCGGCGTGAGCTGGACGCGACGGTCTCGACGGCGCTGGGGGAGTTCGAGGCGGGGACGCAGGGTGCGCTCCGGTTCGAGGTGCAGGGCATCGTGGGCGGTGAGCCCAAGATCGTCATCGAGCACGTCACCCGGATCAGCGCGGAGTGCGCGACCGACTGGCCGATGCCGGCCGACGGCGGCGACGGCGCGCACCGGGTGATCATCGAGGGGCGCCCGCGCATCGAGATCAACGTCGAGGCCACCGACGAGGGCGGCAACCGCGCGGCCGGCGGCAACGCCACCGCGGCCAACCGCCTCGTCAACGCGATCCCGTGGCTGCGCACCGCCACCCCCGGCCTGTACGACGGCCTGGACGTCCCGCTCCAGCCGACCACCTACCTGCGGACCACCGGGGAGGCCTGAGCATGTTCATCGAGATCCCCGAGGGCAAGGACCCGATCCTCTACGTCTGGGGCGAGATGGTCCCCGGCATCGGCCCGGCGGCGTCGGCGTTCGCGATGAGCGTCTACGAGCACAGCACGCTGGGGCTGCGCGAGTTCGAGGCGGCACGGCTGCGGATCGCGCAGATCAACGGCTGCATCTTCTGCCAGGACTGGCGCACCGAGCGCGACGGGCAGAAGGTCGAGGACACCTTCGACGCCGCGGTCCAGGAGTGGCGCACGACGCCCGACTTCGACGAGCGCACCCGCCTGGCCGCCGAGTACGCCGAGCGCTACGCGCTGGACCACCACGGCATCGACGACGGCTTCTGGCAGCGCATGCGCACGCACTACAGCGACCGCGAGATCGCCGAGCTGTCGATGTGCCTGGGCTCGTGGATCGCGTTCGGGCGGCTCAACCGCGTGCTCGGCCTGGACGCGGCGTGCGTCCTGCCGAGCCACGCGGCGAAGGCCTGAGGGCTCAGACCGAGCGCAGCAGCGCCGCGAACCGGGCGACCGTCTCGTCGACGGCGCGCTGGCAGGCGGGGGACCACGGCCCCATGTCGAAGAAGCCGTGGATGAGCCCCGGGTAGGTCTCGTGCTGGACCGGTACGCCGGCCGCGGCGAGGGCGTCGGCATAGGCCACGCCCTCGTCGCGCAGCGGGTCGAACTCGGCGGTGACCACGACGGCCGGCGGCTGCCCGGCCAGCGTGCCGTGCAGCGGCGAGATCCGCGGGTCGGTCAGGTCGGTGTCGGCGTCGGCGTAGTTGCCGACGAACCAGACCATCGTCGCCTCGTCGAGGAAGTAGCCCGAGGCGTTCTCCTTGCGCGAGGCGTAGTCGCCGAGCACGTCGGTGGCCGGGTAGACGAGCAGCTGGGCCGCGACGCCGGGCACGTGCTGGGCCGCGACCGCGGACAGGTTGCCGCCGGCGGAGTCGCCGGCCACGGCGAGGACCTCGCTGCCGCCGTACTCGGCGAGGCGGGCCTGGACGTCGCGCACCGCGGCGATCGCGTCCTCGGCGGCGGCCGGGAAGCGGGCCTCGGGTCCGAGCCGGTAGTCGACCGCGACGACGACGGCCCCGGCTCCGGCGCAGATCGCGCGGGCCATCGCGGCGTGGGTGTCGAGGTCGCCGATCACCCAGCCGCCGCCGTGGAGCAGGACGACGGTCGGGAACGGGCCGGTGCCCTCGGGGCGGTAGACCCGGGCGGCCAGCGGGCCGGCGCCGCCGGCGACCTGGTCGTCGGCGACCGAGCCCACCGGCGCGAGGGTCTCGGGCGGGCGGCCGTCGACCGTCAGGGCGCGGAAGACGGTACGCGCGTCGGCGGGGGAGAGCTCGGACATGGGGGTGCCGGCTTCGATGGCCTCGAGGAGGCCGGCCAGGGACGGGTCGACAGGCATGGGCCGACGCTAGCCCACGCCCACCCTCAGGTGGGCCACTCCGCGGGATAGTCGGCGACCGCCGCGTCGTGCTGCTTGCGCAGCTTCTTCATCGCCTTGGCCGAGAGCCGGTCGCCGAAGACGGTGCCGACGGTGTGGTCGGTCTCGTGCTGGAGGCACTTGGCGAGCAGGCCGTCGCCCTCGAAGCGGACCGGCCGTCCGTCGAGGCCGACGCCCTCGACGGTGGCGTAGTCGGGCCGGGCGCAGTCGACGAACGCGCCCGGGAACGACAGGCAGCCCTCGGGGCTGTCGTCGAGGCGCCGGTCGCGGCCCTCGGGCAGCACCAGGCGGGGGTTGCACACGACGCCGACCACGCGCTGGTCCTCGGCGTCGGGGCAGTCGAAGACGAACATCGCGACGTCCTCGCCGACCTGGCAGGCGGCCAGGCCGACCCCCTCGGCGGCGTACATCGTCGCGACCATGTCGGCGGCCAGCGCCCGCAGCGCCTCGTCGAACACGGTGACCTCGGCCTGCGGCCGGTGCATGACGGCGGTGCCCCAGCGCGTCATCGGGCGCACGCTCCCGCCCCGGGGCAGGGGTCCGTACGGCGCGAGCGGGGTCTGGTCGTCCATGGCGCGCATCGTATTGGCGAGGATCACACCGCGCCGATTCGGGCTACCTGTAGCGCGGTGTGTAACTCGCGGTTACAGTTAGTCGCATGTCCTTGATCAGCAACCTCAAGCCGGGCGGGAAGCACGGGGTTCCCAGCAACGAGAGCCGTGATCCCATCGGCTACCTCGTCGCCGGCCTCAACCGGCTCGCCCAGACCGACCTCCTCGACAAGGTCCGCCTCCGCAAGCCGGCCGAGCAGGCGGTCTTCTCCGTCACCCGGACCGGGTTCAAGACGATGACCAACGCCAGCCGGACCTTCGCCAAGGCCGGACAGAAGGGTCAGCCGGGCACCCGCCCGACCCCCGCGGCCGCCAGCGGCGTCTTCGACCTCACCCCGGGTGAGGACGAGCAGATGCTCGTCGACGTGGTCACCGAGTTCGCCGACGAGGTCGTCCGGCCCGCGGCCTTCGAGGCCGACAAGGAGTGCGCGGCGCCCGACGCCCTGCTCAAGTCCAGCCTCGAGATCGGGCTGCCGATCCTGGGTGTCCCGGAGTCCCTGGGCGGGGTCTCCGAGGAGCGCTCCGCGATGGCCGGCACGCTCGTCGCCGAGGCGCTCGCCAAGGGCGACATGGGCCTGGCCGTCGCCACCCTGGCGCCCGGTTCGGTCGCGACTGCCATCGGTCTGTGGGGCACCGATGCGCAGCAGCAGACCTACCTCCCGGCGTTCACCGGCGACGAGGTCCCCGCGGCCGCGCTCGCGCTGAGCGAGCCGACCGTCCTCTTCGACGTGCTCAGCCCGTCGACCACCGCCAAGAAGTCCGGCGACGGCTACGTGCTCAGCGGCACCAAGAGCCTGGTCGCCCGCGGCGACCACGCCGAGCTCTTCGTCGTCGGCGCCCAGCTCGACGGCAAGCCCGTGCTGTTCCTGGTCGAGTCCTCGACCGAGGGCCTCAGCATCGAGGGCGACCCGGCGATGGGCGTGCGCGCCGCGTCGCTGACCAAGCTCGTGCTCGAGAACGTCAAGGTCCCCGCGGACGCCGTCCTCGGCGCTACCGACGGCTCGACCTACACCGAGTGCGTCCGGCTCTCGCGCCTGGCCTGGTGCGCGCTCGCGGTCGGCACGGCCCAGGCCGTGCTCGACTACGTGACGCCCTACGTCAAGGAGCGCGAGGCGTTCGGCGAGCCGATCGCCAACCGCCAGTCGGTCGCCTTCATGGTCGCCAACATCGCGATCGAGCTCCAGGGCATGCGCCTGCTGACCTACCGCGCGGCTTCACGTGCCGCGGCCGGCAAGGACTTCTCCCGCGAGGTCGCACTGGCCCGCAAGGCGTGCACCGACAAGGGCATGCAGATCGGCCTCGACGGCGTCCAGCTGCTCGGTGGCCACGGATTCGTCAAGGAGCACCCGGTCGAGCGGTGGTATCGCGACCTGCGTGCCATCGGCATCATGGAAGGAACGGTGCTGGTCTGATGGCCATCAACCTCGAAGTCCCGAAGAAGCACCGGGCGCTGGTCGACCAGGCCCACCAGGTCGCGATGAACATGCTGCGACCCATCTCGCGCAAGTACGACATCGCCGAGCACGAGTATCCCAAGGAGCTCGACATGCTCGCGGCGATGATCGACGGGCTCTCCGAGTCCGGCGCGAGCGAGGGCGCCGGCGCGACCGGCGTACGCCGCGACGCCGACGACAGCGACAAGAAGGGCTCGGTCAAGAACGGCGCCAACCTCGCCTCGGTGACCTCGGTCGCCGAGATGTGCTGGGGCGACACCGGCCTGCTGCTCTCGATGCCCCGCCAGGGCCTCGGCAACTCCGCGATCGCCTCGGTCGCCAACGACGAGCAGCTCGAGCGCTTCAAGGGCCGCTGGGCCTCGATGGCGATCACCGAGCCGTCGTTCGGCTCCGACTCGGCTGCGATCTCGACGACCGCCGTGCTCGACGGCGACGAGTACGTCATCAACGGCGAGAAGATCTTCGTCACCTCCGGCGAGCGCTCCGACTGCATCGTGGTGTGGGCGACGCTCGACAAGTCCCTGGGCCGCGCGGCGATCAAGTCGTTCGTGGTCGAGAAGGGCACGCCCGGCGTCAAGGTCGAGCGGCTCGAGGAGAAGCTCGGCATCCGCGCCTCCGACACCGCGGTGATCACCTTCACCGACGCGCGAGTGGCCAAGGAGAACCTCCTCGGCTCGCCCGAGATCAACGTCGAGCAGGGCTTCGCCGGCGCGATGGCGACGTTCGACAACACCCGTCCGCTGGTCGCCGCGATGGCGGTCGGCTGCGCCCGGGCCTCGCTCGACCTGACCCGCGACCTGCTCAAGGAGGCGGGGATCGAGGTCGACTACGACCGTCCCGCGCTGCTCCAGCACGCCGCTGCCGCGAAGTTCCTCCAGCTCGAGGCCGACTGGGAGGCCGGGCGCCTGCTCACCCTCCAGGCCGCGTGGATGGCGGACAACCGCAAGCCCAACTCGCTGGAGGCCTCGATGGCCAAGGCGAAGGCCGGCCGGGTCGGCTCCGACGTGACGCTGTCGTGCGTCGAGCTGTGCGCGTCGATCGGCTACAGCGAGGAGGAGCTGCTCGAGAAGTGGGCCCGCGACTCCAAGATCCTCGACATCTTCGAGGGCACCCAGCAGATCCAGCAGCTCATCGTGGCCCGCCGGATCCTCGGGCTCTCGAGCGCCGAGCTCAAGTGAGCTAGCAGGGTCTTGGGTCGAGGGCCCGTCTCCGCGGTCGTGGGGGCGGGCCCTCGACGTCCGTGGGCGGGGTGGAACGTGTTGCGATTGGTCAGAGACTGCAGCGACACGCCGGTGGGACTTGCGGTTTGGGACCAAACCGCAAGTTCAGGCCGGCGCCGCGATGAGGCGCGCGCCCACCGCGGGCAGGACGACGCGGTGGGCGGGCGCTTCCCACCCGGCGGCGCCGTAGGCGTCGTCGATCGCCGCGCGCACCGCGGCGACCCCGGTCTCCGGGACCAGCGCGATGGTGCACCCGCCGAACCCACCGCCGGTGAGCCGGGCGCCGAGTGCGCCCGAGCCGATCGCGGCGTCGACGGCGGCGTCGAGCTGGGGGAGCGAGACCTCGAAGTCCTCGCGCAGCGACACGTGCGAGGCGGTCATCAGCAGGCCGAGGCCGGGCCAGTCCCCGGCCGCGATCGCCGCCACGGCCGAGCCGACCCGGGCGTCCTCGGTCGCCACGTGCCGCAGCCGGCGTACGTCGCCCGCCGCGCACTCGCGCCGGCGCTGCGCATAGCCGCCGTCCCCGTCGGCGAGCACGTGCCGGACCCCGCTGTCGGTGACCAGGATCCTCAGCCCGGCCGCGGCCAGCGGCAGCGGTACGTCGCTCACCCGGGGGGCCGCGGGATCCGCGAAGTCGAGCAGCAGCGCGCCGCCCGCGCTGCCGAGCATGCTGGCGAGCTGGTCCATGCCGCCGGTCGGCGCTCCGACGTGCTCGGTCTCGGCGCGGCGGCACGCCTCGGCGATCCGGCGCCGGCCCGGCCGGTCCAGCGGCTGGCCGAGCAGCCCGGCGATCGCCACGGCGACCGAGCACTCGAGTGCGGCCGAGCTGGACAGCCCGCCGCCGATCGGCAGGTCGGTCGTGACGGCGACGTCGAGGCCGGGGACGTCCCACCCGGCCTCCCGCAGCGCCCAGACGACGCCCGCGACGTACCCGGTGGCGTCGGCGTCCCCGCTGCCCTCCACCACCAGTGCGGCGTCGTCACGGACCGTGACGGTCGCGGTGGTGGCGAGCGGGATCGCGAACGGCAGGCAGCGCCCGCCGTTGTAGTCGGTGTGCTCGCCGATCAGGTTCACCCGGCCCGGGGCCGTGGCGGTCGCTGAGGTCACCCGTCCATCCTCGCCCACCGGCCGCTAGCGTGACGCCGTGCCTCGTCCCCTCATCGTCGCCGCGGCCCGTTCCGAGGTCGCCCACGTCCCGGCCGGGCTCGACGTCGTCGTCACCGGCATCGGCAAGACCGCCGCCGCGACCGCGCTGACCCGGCACCTCGCCGGCCGTTCCGACCTCGACGACCTGGTCGTCGTCAACCTCGGCACCGCGGGCGCCCTGCACGACGGGCTCGACGGGCTCGACGGCGAGCACGGCCTCCACGAGATCGGGACCGTGCTCAACCACGACATCAACGGCGACGCGATCCGGGCGCTCGGCTACGACCCGCGCGACCGGCTCGTGATCGGGGAGAGCCCGACCGTCCTGGCCACCGGCGACGTCTTCGTCACCGACCCGGTCGTCCGGGCCCGGCTCGCCGAGCGGGCGCAGCTCGTCGACATGGAGGGCTACGCCGTGGCGTACGTCGCCCAGGAGTTCGGCGTCCCGCTGCGGATGGTCAAGCACGTCTCCGACAACGCCGACGAGGGCGCGATGGAGTGGGCCGTGCTGGTCGACCGCAGCGCCCGGGTCCTGGGGGAGTGGGCGGCGACCCACCTGGGCTGACCGCCGTCAGCGGCTGCTGGAGGCCCGCCGGCCGCGCACCACGCCCACGAAGTCCTGGTGGACGGGACTGTCGGCCTCTCGCGGCCACAGCAGCGCCACCGTCGTCGGGGGCAGGTCGACCGGACGGGTGACCACGTCCTTGCGGTGGTGCAGGCGCGCCAGCGACATCGGCACGATCACCACCCCGGTGCCCGAAGAGGCGACCTCGATCGCGTCCTTGACCGTCATCGGCGGGAACGGCAGCTGCTCGGCAGCCGGCGTCCACCCGGACGGGTGGGGGAGCACGAGCTGCTCGTCGGCGAGCTCGGCGAGGTCGAGCGGCGCGTCGGACTCGGCGGCGGCGGCCACGAAGTGCTCGCGCCCGGCGACGACGACGGGCTGCTCCTCGTACAGGCGGACGCAGTGGAGGGGCGTCGGCGCCTCGAGGTCGACCGGCAGCCGGGCCAGGACGAGGTCGGCGGTGCCGTCGTCGAGCACGGCGCGGGCGGCGTCCTCCTCGATCGGCAGCAGCCGCAGCGGCAGGCGCGGGTGACGCTCGCGCCAGACCCGGGCCCACTTGTCGGGCGTCACTCCGGGGACGAAGGCGACACGCAGCTCTTGCATGCCCCCACGATCCCAGAAGCGACGCCCGAGCGTGGCTTCGGCGTCGCTAGGCCTGCGCGAGCAGGCCGAACTGCAACGCCCCCTGGTCGTCGACCCCGGCGTCGAGGGTCATCTCGCCGAGCTGGTCGGCGGCTCCCGCATCGAGGTAGACGGTCGCGCCGTTCTGCACCACCACCTCGTCGCCCGCCTCGGGCTGGGCCGTCGCGGTGACGGCGAAGCCGGTGTCGACCTGCGTGATCCGCAGGCCCGCGGTGTCCGGAGCGTCGGGGATGTCGGTCATCTGCTTGACGATCGTGCATGCGTTCTCAGTCAGGGTGAGCATGGCTTGCCTTCTCGGTTGAGGTCAGAGACCTCACCCACCGTGGCACGCGGACCAGGCTCGATCAAGGCGTGCGGATGCCCAGGAGGGGTGCCGATGCGGCATCTCGGGCCAGCCTTTGCTACGGTTTCACCCGCACTCGTCCGGGTGGCGGAATTGGCAGACGCGCTAGCTTGAGGTGCTAGTGCCCGTATTAGGGCGTGGGGGTTCAAGTCCCCCCTCGGACACAGAAAAGCCAGAACGGCGGCCCTCGGGCCGCCGTTCTGCGTTGGTGGCCGCGTACTCCTCCGGCGCGGCGACCAGCCGGCGGCGGAGGGGATCGGCGTCGTGGCGCGGTGCGCAGGGGGTGCCGTCATCTCTGCGGTACGCCGGTCCCGACGATCCGTACGTCGCCCGCGGTCCGCAGCCGCACCTCCAGCACCCGGCTCGCGAACCGCCACCCCGCGTCCGTACGCCGGTAGCGGTCCCGGTAGACGACGTGCCAGGTGTCGTCCCGGGCCCCGCCGTCGCGCTCGAACGCGTGGTGCGCGACGCACGCGACCCGGCCGGTCGCCTCGTCGGCGGAGACGGCGTCGAAGACGGTCCCGACCACGGCGTGCACGGTGACGGGCAGGCGGTGGACCGCGCCGAGGGCGGTGGTGATGGCGTCGAGGCCGTCGTGGGTGGCGGTGCCGGGCGCGCGGCCGGGGTCGACCGGGGCGGTCATGGTGGCGTCGGGGGCGAAGAGAGCGACCACGGCGTCGAGGTCGCGGTCGTCGACGCCGGCGGCGTAGCGGTGGACGAGGTCGGCGAGCGCGAGGTGGTCGGCGGGGGAGAGCGACGTCATGGTGCGAACGCTAGACATGTAGCACAGGTGCACGCCGCCGTCTTCCGGCCAGCGGGATCGGCGGCTATCGTGGACGCCGCACACGCAGAGGCCTCCGATCTTTCAGTTTTTCTGAAAGGTGCCCTGCAGAACTCCTCGATGGACGCACCTGTGGCCGCGACCACAGACTCCCTTCCTGAGATCCAAGCCGCGGTCCCGATCGATCGGGACCGCCTCACAGGAAGCGCGATCTATGGCGAAACGATCCCGGAGAGTGGTGCCCGTCGGGCTCGCCCTCGTCCTGGCCCTCGCGGTGGCCGGCTGCAATGCCAACTCCTCGTCGAGCGACTCGACCAAGGACAAGAACACGTCGGCGATGGAGTCCGTGCCCCAGGGCGGGACGCTCCACTACCTCTCCCGCAAGGCGACGGAGTCCTTCGAGACCGCCAACGCGCAGATGGTGCCGACCAGCCGGCTGCGGTGGGTGCACCGCGGGCTGACGTCGTGGCAGACGTTCCCGGACAAGGACACGATCCTGGTCCCGGACCTCGCCAAGGACACCGGTACGACCGACGACGGCGGCAAGACCTGGACCTTCGAGCTGCAGGAGGGCCTGAAGTTCTCCGACGGCAGCCCGATCACGGCCCAGGACGTCAAGTACGGCATCGAGCGGTCGTTCGCGCCGATGTTCCAGGGCGGCCTCGGCTACCACAAGACCCTGCTCGAGGGCGGTGCCGACTACGACGGCCCGTACGACGGCAAGGAGCTCGACTCCATCGAGGTCGTCGACGAGCACAAGATCGTTTTCCACCTGACCCGCCCGTTCGGCAACTGGCCGTGGATCGTGAGCATGCCGGCGTTCGCGCCCGTGCCGAAGGCGGCCGACACCCAGCCCGAGACGTACGGCGAGAAGCCGGTCGCGAGCGGCCCGTACATGGTGACGAGCTTCAGCAAGGGCACCCAGGCCGTGCTGGAGCGCAACCCGAACTGGAAGGCGGACACCGACCAGGCCCGCCTGGCCGGCCCGGACAAGATCATCCTCGACATGGGCCTGAACAACGACACGATCGTGCAGCGCCTCATCGACGACAAGGGCGACGACAAGAACGCGATCAGCAACGCGCTCATCTCGCCCTCGCAGTTCCAGCGCATCGAGTCCGACGCGTCGATCTCGGACCGGCTGGCCAACGGCCCCTCGGGCTACTTCCGCTACCTCGCGATGAACGTGAAGCGGCCGGGTCTCTCCGACCTCCGGGTGCGCCAGGCGATCAACTACGCGATCAACAAGTCCGAGATCCAGAGCGTGTACGGCGGCCCGAAGTTCGGTGGTCAGATCACCTCGTCGATCATGACCGAGGGCATCCCCGGCGCCACCGACTACGACCTGTACCCGGGCGGCGACACCGGTGACGTCGAGAAGGCCAAGGAGCTGCTCGACGAGGCCGGCGTGAAGAACCTCAAGCTCACGCTGACCTACCCGACCGACGTCAGCGCGATCGAGGAGAAGGAGGCCCAGAGCGTCAAGAACTCGCTCAAGCGGGTCGGCATCGACGTCGAGCTCAAGGGTCTCGACGGCAGCACCTGGTACGAGCTGGTCTCGTCCGCCGACGGTGACTACGACCTCACCACGAACGGCTGGGGCGCCGACTTCCCGAGCGGCATGAGCACCATCCAGCCGCTCTTCGCCTCGAGCGAGATCGGCAACGGCGGCGGCAACGCCTCGCAGTACTCCAACCCCGAGGTGGACGCGGCGATCGACGCCGCGATCTCCGAGCCCGACCTCGACAAGGCCGCCGAGATGTGGGCCGCGATCGACAAGCAGATCATGGAGGACGCCCCGATCGTCCCGTTCCTCGTGCAGCGCACGCAGGCACTGGCCGGATCGAACATCCTGAACTACTTCATGCCCGCCTACCCGCCGTTCGCGAACGAGCTGGTCGTCGGTGTCGATCACTGAGATCGAGCAGGCGGAGGGCCGGCGCACGTCGGTCCTCCGCCGCTTCCTCCGCAAGAAGTCCGGCGTCGCCGGGCTGGTGATGCTCGTCGTGCCGCTGGTCGCGGGGCTCTGCGCCCCGCTGCTGGTCCGGCTCGAGGGCCAGGACCCGCACACGTTCCACACCGACCTGCTCGACCCGGACGGCGGGCGCCCGCTCGGCGCCCTCGGCGGCGTCAGCGCCGACCACTGGCTGGGTGTCGTCCCGGTCACCGGCGTCGACCTGTTCGCGCAGATCGTCTACGGCATCCGCTCCTCGCTGTTCATCGCGTTCGGCGCGAGCATCCTGGCGATCGTCTTCGCGGCGGTCCTGGGCACGGCGATGGGGTACTTCGGCGGCTGGCTCAACGCCGTCGCCGGCCGGCTGATCGACTTCATGTTCGGCTTCCCGGGCCTGATGTTCGTCATCGCGATCATGGCGATCGTGCCGGCGGAGATGCCCCGTGGGCTGGTGCTCGTGCTGGTCCTGGCGTTCTTCGGCTGGACCGTGCCCGCCCGGATCATCGGCGCCCAGGCCGGTGCGATCAACGCCCGCGCCTTCGTCGAGGCCGCCCGCGCCACCGGGGCCCCGCCCTGGCAGATCATCCGGCGCGAGATGCTCCCGCACCTCTTCGGCCTGGTCGTCGTCCTGTTCGCGATGTCGCTGCCCGGCAACGTCAGCGTCGTCGCGGGCCTGTCCTTCCTCGGCGTCGGCATGCGTGGCGACGTGCCCGACCTCGGCAAGCTGCTCTCCGACTCCCTGCCGTGGATCTACTCCGGCGCGGACGTCTGGTACATGCTCTTCCCCGGCGCCGTGGTGTTCCTGATCGTCTTCGGCGCCACGCTCGCCGGTGACGCGCTCCGCGACGTGCTCGACGTCCGTACGGAGGATGCCTCGTGATCGCCTACATCGTCCGACGCATGGTCACCGCGGTGTTCATGCTCCTCGCGATCGCCTTCGTGACGATCGCCCTGTTCTTCGGTGCCTCCAAGGACCCGGCCCGCGCCATGTGCGGCAAGCCGTGCCCGGAGGAGACCAAGGCCAAGGTCAGCGCCTACATGCAGACCGACGAGAGCGTCGTGTGGCAGTACGGCCAGTTCGTCAAGGGACTGGTCGCCGGCCGCACCTACGGCGAGGGGTCGCAGCAGGTGGAGTGCGCGGCGCCGTGCTTCGGCTACTCGTTCCCCAACCGCAGCGACGTCACGACGCTCATCGGCGAGCGGCTGCCCGTCACGCTGTCGCTGGCCGCGGGCGCCGCGGTGCTCTGCCTGGTCGTCGGGATCGGGCTCGGCGCGCTCTCGGCGATCCGAAGAGGCGGGCTGGTCGACAGGTTCTCGACCGGCTTCGCGATGTTCGGGCTGTCGGTGCCGACCTTCCTGGTGGGCCTGCTCGTCGTGCAGGTGTTCGGCTTCATGCTCAACGCCCTGCCGTACTCCGGCTTCGTCTCGTTCTCGGAGTCACCGGCCGACTGGGCCTGGCACCTGATCGGCCCGTGGATGGTGCTGTCGTTCATCCTCGCCGCGGGCTACATCCGGGTGACTCGGACCCAGCTCCTCAACGAGCTCTCGGCCGAGCACCTCGTCGCGATGACCGCGCGCGGGGCCTCGCCCCGGCAGGTCAACCGGCACGCCGTGCGCGGCGTGATGGTGCCGGTGGTGGCGATGTTCGCGCTCGACGTGACCGCGCTGCTGGGCGGCTCGGTGATCGCGGAGAAGGTCTTCAGCCTGCACGGGCTCGGCGACCTGCTGCTCTCCGGCGTCAACGAGTCCGACCTCAGCATCGTCGTCGGGGTGACCCTGTTCTCCGCCTTCCTCATCATCGTCGGCAACCTGATCGCCGACCTGCTGATGCCGCTTCTCGACCCGAGGATCCGCCGTGCCTGACCCCGTGCTGCAGGTCGAGGACCTGTCCGTCTCGTTCACCAGCGGCGGGGTCACCGCCGACGTCGTGCGCGACCTCTCGGTGACGCTGGACGGCGGCCGCACGCTGGCCCTGGTCGGCGAGTCCGGGTCGGGCAAGACGATCACCGGGCGCGCCATCATGCAGCTGCTGCCGCGGGCGGCCTCCGCCCGTGGGCGGATCGTCGTCGCCGGCCGGGAGATGCTCTCCGCCGACGAGCGCGAGCTGCGCCGCGCGCGCGGTGCCGACGTGGCGATGGTGTTCCAGGACTCGATGTCGGCCCTGAGCCCCTATCTCGACATCGGCGCGCACATCGCCCAGGCGGTGCGGCTGCACGACCGGTCGGTCTCTCGTCGCGCCGCGCGGATGCGGGCGGTGGAGATGCTGGAGCGGGTCGGCATCCCGGAGCCCGCGGCCGCCGTACGGCGGTTCCCGCACGAGTTCTCCGGCGGCATGCGCCAGCGTGCGGTGATCGCGATGGCGCTGGTCAACCGGCCGGCCCTGCTCATCGCCGACGAGCCCACGACCGCGCTCGACGTGACCGTGCAGGCCCAGATCCTGGCGCTGCTGCGCGAGCTCCAGGACGAGTACGGCATGGCGATGCTGCTCATCAGTCACGACTTCGGGGTCGTGGCGAGCGCGGCCGACGACGTCCTGGTGCTGTACGCCGGCCGCGAGGCCGAGTACGGCAGCCTGCGCGACATCTTCGAGGCACCGGCCCACCCCTACACGGCGGGCCTGCGGGCGGCGACGCCGCGGCTCGACGCCCGGCTCGACAGCGGGGGAGAGCGCACCCGGCTGCGCTCCATCCCGGGCGCGCCGACGTCCCTTCGTGACGCCGGCCCCGGCTGCGCCTTCGCGCCGCGCTGCGGGCTGGCCGATCGGGTCGGCGAGCGGTGCGTCGTCGAGGTGCCGCTGCCGACCCTGCGGCCGGGCGACGCGCATCGCGCGGCCTGCCACCTCGACCAGCTCCCGTCCCTCGAGGAGGTCGCCCGATGAGCGCCGATGCCCCGATCCTGGAGATGACCGACGTCAGCAAGAGGTTCCGCACCCCGGGCGGCTTCGGCCGTCGCGGTGGTGGCTTCCTCGCCGTCGACGGTGTCTCGCTGCAGGTCGGCCGCGGCGAGGCCCTGGGCCTCGTCGGTGAGTCCGGCTCGGGCAAGTCCACGCTGGCCCGGATGGCCAACGGCCTGGTCACGCCGACGTCCGGCACGGTCCGCACCGACGGCCACGACGTCGCCGCGCTCAGCCGGGGCGGACTGCGCCGGCTGCGGCGCAACGTGGCGATGGTCTTCCAGGACCCGCTGGCCTCGCTCAACCCGCGCCAGACCGTGCGCCAGACGCTGGAGAACGTCTACCGCGCGCACGGCGAGACCACCTCGACGGCCGAGCTGGTGGCCCTGCTGGAGTCGGTCGGCCTCGGCCCCGACTACCTCGGGCGCTACCCGCACGAGGCGTCCGGCGGTCAGCTCCAGCGGGTCGCGGTCGCCCGGGCGCTCGCGCTCAAGCCGGACCTGATCATCGCCGACGAGCCGACATCCGCGCTCGACGTGTCGGTGCGCGCCCAGATCCTCAACCTGCTCGCGGACCTCCAGCGCGACCAGGGGATCTCGTTCCTCCACGTCAGCCACGACCTGGCGGTGATCCGGCTCTACAGCGACCGGGTCGCGGTCATGCAGCGCGGGCGCGTGGTCGAGACGGGGCCGTCCGACGAGATCTTCCGCTCGCCCCAGCACCCCTGCACCCAGGCGCTCGTGGCGGCCACGCCCGAGGCCGAGCTGCCGACCTGACCCTGCCCGACCTTCGCGCGACCGCTGCATGACGCCGACCGGCCGTGCCACGATCAGCACCATGACGCACTGAAAGAGAAAGAAGAGACGTGGGAACCGACCTGTTCGTCCGGACGTACGGGCGGGACGCAGCCGATGCGCCCGCCATCCTCATCCTGCACGGCGCCATCGAGTCCGGTGAGTGCTACGGCGACGCCGTCGACCGCTGGGGCGGTGACTTCCACATCGCGGCGCCCGACGCCCGCGGGCACGGGAAGTCGCCGGGCCGCCGGCCCGAGCACGAGGGCGTGCCGTCGACCGACGTGATGGTGCAGGACGCGATCGACATCCTGGGCGACATGCTCGAGGCGACCGGCCGCAAGACGCTGGTCGTGGGGCACTCGATGGGCGCCCGGATCGCGGCGTTCGTCGCCGCCGACGCGCCGCACCTCGTCGCGGGCGTGGTGCTGGAGGACCCGCCGTGGTGGGTGCCCGAGGCCGGGCCGAACCCGTGGCTGAGCGTGCCGGTCGACCAGCGCGAGCGCGACCCGTTCGACGAGGTCGACGTCCTCTCCGTCGACGAGATGGTCGACCTGCAGCGCGAGCTCAAGCCGCACTGGCCCGAGCAGGAGCTGCGCCCGCTGGCCGAGGCGATGCGGGCCGTCGACACCGGGTACATGGACCAGCGGCTCCACGAGAAGCGCCGGATCTGGACGCCGACCGCCCGCCAGATCACGGTCGGCCCGGCCGGCGTACCGGCCCTGCTGGTCACCGGCACCGGCGACGTCATCGTCGACAAGCACTCCCGCGAGCGGCTCACCGCCGTCGCGCCCGGCTTCGACGTTGTGGTGATCGAGGGCGCGGGTCACTGCGTGCGCCGCGACCGCCCCGACGAGTACCACGCGCACGTCGACGCGTTCCTGCGCGAGAGCGCGCCGTCGGTGGGCGCGGTCACTCCACGCTGAACGTGTCGGAGCGCGCGAGCGGGCCGTAGATCTCCGAGTCCGGCTCGGCGAGCGCGGCCCGCATCGCCTCCAGCCCGGCGCGGACGACGGGATGTCCCTGGTTGTCGCGCCGGGTGGTCATGATGACCTTGCGCAGCGGCGCGATGCCGCGCGTGGGCAGGACCGTCACCCAGTCCGCGTCGCGCGCCGACAGCGCGGACTCGGGCACCAGGCAGATGCCCGCCTCGGCGGCGACCAGGGCCAGCGCGGCGCGGTAGTCGTCCGAGACGTGGGCGATCGGCGGGTGGAAGCCGACCTCGGCGCACGCCTGGAGCACCATCGTCCGGCACGGGTTTCCCGGTGAGGGCATGATCCAGCCCTCGTCGGTGAGCTGGGTGAGCTCGATGCCCTCCTCGCCCGCCAGCGGGTGACCGAGGGGCAGCACGGCCTTGAACCGCTCGATGTAGAGCGGGAACTTGGCGATGTCGGGGGAGTCGCGCTCGGGGTCGGACTCGTACTCCAGGCTCACGGTCACGTCGATGTCGCCGCGCATGAGCATCCGGTGGCTCATGTGCGCCTCGGCGTCGACGACCGTCACGTCGACCCCGGGTGCCTGGCGGCGCAGCTCGACGATCGCGGGCGCGACGACCCAGTTGATCGCCGTCGGGAAGGCGCCGATCCGGAGCTGGCCCAGGACGCCGCCCGCGTGCGCAGCAAGGTCGGCCTCGGCCATCTTGAGCCGGGAGCTGATCTCCTCGGCGTGGTCGGCCAGGATGCGACCGGCCGGGGTCAGCGCCAGCTTGCGCCCCGTCCGTACGACGAGCGCGTGGCCCACCTCGCGCTCGAGCGCGCTGAGCTGTTGGGAGACCGCCGACGGCGTCAGGTGCAGGGCTGCGGCCGTCGCGGTGACCGAGTCGGAGTGCACGAAGGCGCGCAGGACCATCAGGCGTCGGGGGTCGATCGTGGGCACGCTGCTCCGTCGCGTCGGCCGGGCGTCCGTCACGGTAGGGGGATCCGCGAGGCGGGACCGGGGTACTGCCGATGCTAGCGCTTCCGGACCGGTCCCGGCGGGCTGCGCGGGACCTCTGATTCATGTCTCTCAGGCATAGGTTACCTCGCAAGTGGTCATTGGACGCATAGTCCGCGGGTCTTGAGGATGGTGCTGCTTCACCACCTTCGACCCAGGGAGCCGCCATGCACCACACCGACACCGCCAGGACGCAGGAGCGGCGCGTCGTGCCCGGCACCGGGTCGGGGTGCTGACGATGTTCTCGAAGGTCCTGGTCGCCAACCGCGGCGAGATCGCCATCCGCGCGTTCCGGGCGGCGTACGAGCTCGAGGCCACGACCGTGGCCGTCTTCCCCTACGAGGACCGCGGCTCCGAGCACCGGCTCAAGGCCGACGAGGCCTACGAGATCGGCGAGCGCGGGCACCCGGTGCGCAGCTACCTCGACCCGGAGGCGATCGTGGCCGCCGCGGTGGCGTGCGGCGCGGACGCGATCTACCCGGGCTACGGCTTCCTGTCGGAGAACCCGGCGCTGGCCGAGGCCTGCACGGCGGCCGGCATCACGTTCATCGGCCCCTCGGCCGAGGTGCTGACGCTGACGGGCAACAAGGCCCGCGCGATCGCCGCGGCCAAGGCCGCGGGCGTCCCGACCCTGCGCAGCGTGGACCCGTCGACCGACGTCGACGCGCTGGTCGCCGCGGCCGAGGCGATCCCGACGCCCCTGTTCGTCAAGGCCGTCGCCGGTGGCGGTGGCCGCGGCATGCGCCGCGTGGACGAGCGCGCCGGGCTGCGCGAGGCGGTCGAGACCTGCATGCGCGAGGCCGAGGGCGCGTTCGGCGACCCGACGGTGTTCATCGAGCAGGCGGTGGTGGACCCGCGGCACATCGAGGTCCAGATCCTCGCCGACGGCTCGGGCGAGGTCATCCACCTGTTCGAGCGGGACTGCTCGGTGCAGCGCCGCCACCAGAAGGTCGTCGAGATCGCCCCGGCGCCCGACCTCGACCCCGCCCTGCGCGACCGGATGTGCGCCGACGCGGTGCGCTTCGCCCGCGAGATCGGCTACTCGTGCGCAGGCACGGTCGAGTTCCTGCTCGACCCCGAGGGCAACTACGTCTTCATCGAGATGAACCCGCGGATCCAGGTCGAGCACACGGTGACCGAGGAGGTCACCGACGTCGACCTGGTCCAGTCGCAGATGCGGATCGCGGCGGGGGAGACCCTGGCCGACCTGGGGCTGACCCAGGACAGCATCCGGCTGCGGGGCGCCGCGCTGCAGTGCCGGATCACGACCGAGGACCCGGCCAACGGCTTCCGTCCCGACACCGGCACCATCACCGCCTACCGGTCCCCGGGCGGGGCGGGCGTGCGCATCGACGGCGGTACGACGTTCACCGGCGCCGAGGTCAGCCCCCACTTCGACTCCATGCTGGCCAAGCTGACCTGCCGCGGCCGCACCTTCGACGACGCCGTGGCCCGCGCCCGGCGGGCGGTCGCGGAGTTCCGGATCCGTGGCGTCGCCACGAACATCCCGTTCCTGCAGGCGCTGCTCGACGACCCTGACTTCGAGGCCGGCCGGGTCACCACGTCGTTCATCGAGACCCACCCCGGGCTGCTGACGGCACGGGCGTCCGGCGACCGCGGCACCCGGCTGCTGACCTACCTCGCCGACGTCACGCTCAACCAGCCCCACGGGCGCTCGCCGGTCTCGGTGGCCCCGGTCGCCAAGCTCGCGACGCTGGACCCCGCGCACGCCGTACCGGACGGCACGCGGCAGCGGCTGCTGGCCGTCGGACCCGAGGCGTTCGCGGCCGAGCTGCGGGCGCAGTCGGCGGTCGCGGTCACCGACACCACCTTCCGTGACGCCCACCAGTCGCTGCTGGCGACGCGGGTCCGCACCCACGACCTGCTCGGGGTGGCCGGTCACGTCGCCCGCACCACGCCGGAGCTGTGGTCGCTGGAGTGCTGGGGCGGCGCGACCTACGACGTCGCGCTGCGCTTCCTGGCCGAGGACCCGTGGGACCGGCTGGCCAAGCTGCGCGCCGCGGTGCCCAACATCTGCCTGCAGATGCTGCTGCGCGGGCGCAACACGGTCGGCTACACGCCGTACCCGACCGCGGTGACCGACGCGTTCGTCGAGGAGGCCGCCGCCACCGGCATCGACGTGTTCCGGATCTTCGACGCGCTCAACGACGTCGAGCAGATGCGTCCCGCGATCGCCGCGGTCCGGGCGACCGGCACCAGCGTCGCCGAGGTGGCGCTCTGCTACACCGGCGACCTCTCCTCGCCCGACGAGGACCTCTACACGCTCGACTACTACCTGCGCCTGGCCGAGCGCATCGTCGACGCCGGCGCCCACGTGCTCGCGATCAAGGACATGGCCGGCCTGCTGCGCGCCCCGGCGGCGCACACGCTGGTGACGGCGCTGCGCGAGCGCTTCGACGTGCCCGTCCACCTGCACACCCACGACACCGCGGGCGGCCAGCTCGCCACCCTCGCGGCGGCGATCGACGCCGGTGTCGACGCGGTCGACGCCGCGTGCGCCGCGATGGCCGGCACGACCTCCCAGCCGCCGCTGTCGTCGCTGGTCGCCGCCACCGACCACGGCCCCCGCGAGACCGGGCTCGACCTGGGCGCGGTCAACGCGCTCGAGCCCTACTGGGAGGCCGTCCGCCGGCTCTACGCCCCGTTCGAGTCCGGGCTGCCGGCGCCGACCGGGCGGGTCTACCGCCACGAGATCCCCGGCGGCCAGCTCTCGAACCTGCGCCAGCAGGCGATCGCGCTGGGTCTGGGGGAGCGGTTCGAGGCGGTCGAGGACATGTACGCCGCGGCCAACGACATCCTCGGCCGGGTCCCCAAGGTGACGCCGTCGTCCAAGGTCATCGGCGACCTCGCCCTGGCGCTCGTCGCCGCGGGCGCCGACCCCGAGGCGTTCGCGGCCGACCCGTCGTCGTACGACATCCCGGCGTCGGTGATCGGCTTCCTGCACGGCGAGCTCGGCGACCCGCCGGGCGGCTGGCCCGAGCCGTTCCGGTCCAAGGCGATCGCCGGCCGGCCGTGGACGCCGCCCGACGAGACGCTCACCGCCGAGCAGGCGGAGGGGCTCGCGGGCGAATCGGCCCAGCGCCGCGCGACGCTCAACCGGCTGCTGTTCCCCGGGCCCACCCGGGAGTACGACGAGGCGCGCTCGAAGTGGGGCGACCTGTCCGTCGTACCGACGCGGGAGTACCTCTACGGCCTGCAGTCCGGTGAGGAGCACGTCGTCGAGCTGGCCGAGGGCAAGCGCCTCATCCTCGGCGTCCAGGCGATCAGCGAGCCCGACGAGCGCGGCTTCCGGACCGTGATGTGCCTGCTCAACGGGCAGATCCGCCCGATCTCGGTGCGGGACCGCTCGGTCGCCGCCGAGGTCGCCGCCGCCGAGAAGGCCGGCCCCGCCCAGCGCGGCCACGTCGCGGCGCCCTTCCAGGGCGTCGTCACCGTGACCGTCGCCGAGGGCGACCAGGTCGCGGCCGGCGACACCGTCGCCACCATCGAGGCGATGAAGATGGAGGCCGCGATCACCGCGCCCGTCGACGGGACCGTCCAGCGCGTCGCGCTCACCGGTCCGCACCCCGTCGAGGGCGGTGACCTGGTCGTGGTGGTCGGCTGACACCATCGGAGGGTGAGCGGGTACCTCTCCTTCGTCCTCTTCGCCGCGCTGCTCGCGACGGCACCGGGGCCGGACACCTTCCTGACCCTGCGCGCGAGCGTGGTCGGCGGCCGTCGCCGCGGCCTGCTGACCGCCGCCGGGATCACCGTGGCGGGCACCCTCCAGGGGGTGCTCGCCGCGACCGGCCTCGGCGCCGTCCTGGCCCACGCGGAGCCGGTCTTCCTGGCCGTGCGCTGGGCCGGCGTCGCCTACCTGACCTGGCTCGGGGTGAGCGCCCTGCGCGACGCGCTGCGCAACGACGGCCGCGGCTGGGCGGTCGGCACCGGCGGTGGGACGACGCGCCCGTGGGTCGCCTTCCGCCAGGGCTTCCTGTGCAACATCACCAACCCCAAGGTGCTCGCGTTCAACCTCGCGGTGCTGCCCCAGTTCGTCGGTGACGGCCAGGGACTGCCCGCGCTGCTCGTCTACGCGCTGACGCTCGTCGTGATCGGCGCCGTCGTCCTGGTCACCGTCGTCTGGATCGCCGGCAAGGCCACCACCGCGCTGGCCCGGCCCCGGCTGCGGCGCGGCGTCGACGGAGCGACCGGGGTGGTCATGCTGGGCTTCGCGACGGCCCTGGCCGTGGAGGCCTGAGCCCGCGCGGGGTCCGCCCCGTCCAGCGCCGGTAGGCCACGACCAGGCTGGTGGCCTCCGCGTAGCCGAGGCGCTCGGCGATGTCATCGAGGGTCAGCCCCGGGTCGGCGAGCAGCCGCTCGGCGGCGAGGGCGCGCACCTCGTCGAGGAGCGTCCGGTACGACATCCCGGCGTCCTGCAGCCGGCGCCGCAGCGAGCGCTCGCTGAGCCCGAGCGCCGCCGCGACCGCGGCCATTGGCGCGCCGTCCTCGAGCCGCTGCGCGACGAGGATCCGCACCTCCTCGGCGATGCCGTGCCGGCGCCGGTCGCGCCGCGGCGAGACCAGGTCGTGGCACAGCGACTCGGCCAGCGCGAACGCGTGGGCGTTGGCCTGGGGGAGGCGCAGGTCGAGCCACGACGCGTCGAACCGCAGCGTCGCCGAACGGCTCGCCCACCGGGGAGCGACGCCGAACGCCGCCCGTCGCCCGGCGGCCGCGTCGTCGTCGGGCGCCGGGAACGGCAGCCCGACCGCGCTCAGCCGCGGCGCGCCGCCGCAGATCTCGCGCAGCACCGTCCAGATCGCGGCCAGGTCGCGCTCGACCACGAACGCGCGCACGTCCTGGGGCACGGCGTGCTCGTCGCCGGTGACCACGACCGCGCCGTCCTCGACGACGGCGGAGAGGGGAGTGAACGAGAAGCTCAGGTCGATGAAGCGCAGCGCCAGGTTGGCGGCGTCGCCGAGCGTGGGGCTGCTCAGCAGGGCGAAGCCGAGCGGGCCGAACGTCGAGGCGTGGTAGGCGGCGCCCGCCTCCGCGCCGGTGACCCGGGGATCCGCGGCGAGCAGGTTGCGCACCACGCGCAGCTCCTGCGCGGCCGTGACCTCGCGACGGTGGTCGGCGACGTCGCGGGCACCGAGCCCGGTGCCGCGCAGCAGCAGGGCCGGGTCGAGGCCGCGCGCGCTGCCGAGAGCGACGAGCAGCGCCGTGCCGGCGACGTACCGGGGGAAGTCCCAGTCGCGGGTGGCGGCCGGCTCGAAGGTCGCGGACATCATGGCCGGAATTATGGATCGGCTGGCCGGAGGTCGCTGGCACCGACCCGCCGTGGTTCCTAGCGTGGGGACCATGAGCTCCCGTCCCTCCGTGATCGTCGTCGGCGCCGGGTTCGGCGGTCTCGCCGTCGCCCACCACCTGCGGGCGGCGGGCTTCGACGACATCACCCTCCTCGAACGCGCCGACGACGTCGGCGGGGTCTGGCGCGACAACACCTACCCGGGCGCGGCGTGCGACGTCCCGTCGGTGCTCTACTCCTGGTCGTTCGCGCCCAAGACCGACTGGTCGCACCGCTACGCGCGCCAGCCGGAGATCCTCGACTACATCCGCGACCAGGCCCGGCGCAGCGGGCTGCGCGACCGGGTCCGCACCGGGGCCGAGGTGGCCGCCGCCCGGTACGACGAGGCGACCCGCCGCTGGACCGTCACCCTCACCGGCGGCGAGACCCTCGACGCCGACGTGCTCGTCTCGGCCGTCGGCCAGCTCTCGCGGCCGGCCGTGCCGCGGATCCCGGGGCTCGACACGTTCGCCGGCCCGGTCTTCCACTCGGCGGACTGGGACCACGACGTGCCGCTCTCCGGACGCCGGGTCGGCGTGATCGGCACCGGCGCGAGCGCCATCCAGCTCGTCCCCGCCATCGTCGACCGGCTCGGTGCGCTCACCGTCTTCCAGCGCTCGGCGCCCTATGTCGTCCCGAAGCCCGACGGCGCCTACTCCCGCCGCCAGCAGCACCGGTTCGCCCGGCACCCCCGCCTGCACCGCGCCACCCGGCAGGGGGTCTTCCACCTCTCCGAGCAGCTCAACCGCACGCTCGACTCCGACGGACGGCTGGCCGGTGTGCTGCACCGCGCCTGGCGACTCCACCTGCGCCGGCAGGTCGCCGATCCGCAGCTGCGGGCGAAGCTCGTGCCCGACTACCCGCTGGGCTGCAAGCGGCTGCTGTTCTCCAACGACTGGTACCCCGCGCTCACCCGCCCCCACGTCGAGGTGGTGGGCGACGCCATCGCGGCGGTCGAGCGGACCGGGGTGCGGACCGGCGACGGTCGTCTGCACGAGCTCGACGTGCTCGTCCTCGGCACCGGGTTCGCCGCCACCGACCTCCTGGCGCCGATGGAGATCACCGGCCGGGGCGGACGCCGCCTCGCCGACGCCTGGGCCGGTGGCGCCCGCGCCCACCTGGGCATCACGGTGCCGGAGTTCCCGAGCCTGTTCGTGCTCTACGGACCGAACACCAACCTCGGGGGCAGCTCGATCATCGGGATGCTCGAGGCCCAGGCCCGCTACGTCGTGCAGGCCGTCCGCGAGATCGCCGCGCACGGACCGCTGGAGGTGCGCGCCGACCGCGCCGCGGCCTACGACACGGAGATGCAGGACCGGCTGGCCGGCAGCGTGTGGAGCGCGTGCGCGAGCTGGTACCGCGAGCCCGGCGGCCGGATCACCACCAACTGGCCCGGCACGGTGACCGAGTACCGCCGCCGCACGGCCCGGTTCGACCCCGGTGACTTCCGGCGGCTCGACGAGGGGCACGACGAGGAGGCGGAGGTCCGGTGACCCACTACGACGTCCTGGTGATCGGCTCCGGCTTCGGCGGCAGCGTCACCGCGCTCCGGCTGGCCGAGAAGGGCTACCGCGTCGGCGTCCTGGAGGCGGGCCGGCGGTTCGCCGACGACGAGCTGCCGACGAGCTCGTGGAAGGTCCGCGACTACGTCTTCAACCCGGCGCTCGGGTGTTACGGCCTGCTCCGGATGACCCTGCTCAAGGACGTGCTGGTGCTCACCGGTGCGGGCGTGGGCGGCGGCTCGCTCGTCTACGCCAACACGCTCTACGAGCCGCCCGCAGCCTTCTACGACGACCCGCACTGGGCCGCGATCACCGACTGGGCCGACGAGCTCGCCCCCTACTACGACCAGGCGCGGCGGATGCTCGGCGTGACGGCGTACCCGCACACGTCGCCCTCGGACCGGGTGATGCGCGCGGTCGCCGACGGGCTCGGCGTGGGGAAGACCTTCCGGCCGACCGACGTCGGGGTGCTCTTCGGCGAGCGGCCGGGGCAGCGCGTGCCCGACCCGTTCTTCGGCGGTGCCGGCCCCGACCGCACCACCTGCACCGACTGCGGAGCCTGCATGACCGGCTGCCGGGTGGGCGCGAAGAACACGACGGTCAAGAACTACCTGCACCTCGCCGAGGCCGCCGGTGCCGTCGTGCACCCGCTGACCACCGTCACCGACGTGCGCCCCCGTCCCGGCGGCGGGTACGCCGTCACCACGCGCCGCACCGAGGGCAAGCTGCGCCGCGGCCGGAGCACCTTCACCGCCGACCAGGTCGTCTTCGCCGCCGCCTCGCTCGGCACCCAGCGGCTGCTCCACCGGCTGCGCGAGCGCGGCAGCCTGCCCCGGATCTCGCCGCGCCTCGGCGAGCTGACCCGGACCAACTCCGAGGCCATCCTCGGCGTGCGGGCGCGCGGCGACGACGTCGACTACTCGCGCGGCGTCGCGATCACCTCCTCGCTCCACGTCGACGAGCACACCCACGTCGAGCCGGTCCGCTACGGCCGCGGCAGCAACCTGCTCGGCCTGCTCATGGCCGCACTCACCGACGCGCCCGGCGACGGCCGCTCCCGGGCGCTGGCCGGCCTGCGCGAGATGTGGCGGCAGCGCCGCGACCTGCCGCGGCTGCACGACCCGCGCGGCTGGTCGGAGCAGACCATCGTGCTGCTGGTGATGCAGAGCCTCGACAACTCGCTGACGACGTACCTGCGCCGGCGGCCGTGGGGTCGCACGATGAGCACCCGGCAGGGCACCGGCGCCGCCAACCCGGTGTGGATCCCCCAGGGCCACGACGTCGCCCGCCGCGTGGCCGCCGAGATCGACGGCATCCCGGGCGGCACCTGGGCCGACCTCGTCAACGTCCCGGCCACCGGGCACCTGATCGGGGGCTGCCCGATCGGCGAGAGCGCCGCGGATGGGGTCGTCGACCCCTACCACCGCCTCCACGGGTACGACGGCCTGCACGTGATCGACGGCTCCACGGTGGCCGCCAACCTGGGCGTGAACCCGTCGCTGACCATCACCGCGATGGCCGAGCGGGCGGTCGCGATGTGGCCGAACCGGGGTGAGGCCGACGCCCGGCCCGCGCCCGGCTCGCCGTACGTGCGGGTGGCGCCGGTCGTGCCGCGCGCGCCCGCCGTCCCGGCCGGCGCTCCGGCTGGGTACCGCGTCCTAGATTGGTGGCGTGCCTGAGCAGCCCGACCCCACCGACCGGTCCGCGCGCGCCCTCGCCGCCGCCGACGAGCTCGGCCTCTCCTACGAGGTGACCCGGCACGGCCCGGTCGGCTCGCTCGAGGAGGCCGCCGCCGCCCGCGGCGTCGAGCCGTGCCAGATCGTCAAGACCATGGTGGTCCGGGTGACCGACGGCGACCACCGCTTCGTGCTCGTGCCCGGCGACCGCGAGATCTCCTGGCCCCTGCTCCGGACGCTGCTCGGCGTCAACCGGATCTCGATGCCCTCGGCCGACGCGGCCCGCGAGGTCA
The DNA here is from genome assembly GCF_018831735.1 of Pimelobacter sp. 30-1. Taxonomy (NCBI): domain Bacteria; kingdom Bacillati; phylum Actinomycetota; class Actinomycetes; order Propionibacteriales; family Nocardioidaceae; genus Pimelobacter; species Pimelobacter sp. 30-1. The sequence goes on along the minus strand of NZ_NHTS01000007.1, from coordinate 310,273 downwards.
CCGGCTACGTCCGCGGCACCATCACGCCGCTCGGCGCCACCACCGCGCTGCCGGTGATCGCCGACGAGCGGGTCACCGGTCCGGTCTCCATCGGCGGCGGCGGGTACGGCGTCGCGCTCACCGTCGACGGCGACGCCCTGGTCGCGGCGCTCGGGGCCACCGTCGCCGACGTCACCGCGCCGGCCGGCTGATCAGCTCGGCCCGGCCGACGGCCGCAGCTCGTCGAGCACCGCACCCGCGAGGTCGTAGCGGACCACCGCGGACTGGCCGTACTCGTCGCTCGCGTAGGCGGTGAGCCAGTCCTGGGTGCTGTCGTCGGGCTTCGGCCGGGTGACGAGCAGGTAGCACTGCTCCGGTCGGGCGAGCAGCCCCTCCGCGTAGTCGCACATCTCCGCCAGCCGGGTGCCGTCCAGGCTCGCCAGGTCGTACGGCGTCTCGCGGCTGGTGGTCTTGTTCCACTCGGCGAACCCGGTGCCGTCCCACTGGTAGACGTCCGCGGCCTCGCCGCCGACCGGGGCGGGGACCGTGAGCACCGCGTAGTCGTCGTACAGGGCGACCTCGTAGGCGGTCGTGCCGATGCCCTCCTCGCGCATGGCGGTGAGCATGGTGTCGAAGCCGACCGCGCTCTGCGGCCCGGGCACGGGGGCCGCGGCCTCGTCCCGGGCGACCTGCTCGTCGCCGGACCGGCTGATCACCACGCCGACCACGATCATCGCGACCATCGCCACCAGCACGAGCACCCCGGTCGCCGGGGTGGTCGGTCCGCGCCGCACCGTGCGCTCCTCGACGGTGCGCACGTAGGGGAGGTCCGCCGGCGGCTCGTAGGGGGTCACCGACGGCCGGACGGCGGCCGCGTCGGCGTCCTCCGGCCCCGTCTCGCCACGCCGGCGCGAGCCGGGGAGGTACTGCTGCCACTTCGGGGGTGCCACGGCGCCACGGTAGTGGCCCGGGTGCACCCGTCGGGGACCAGGTGCGACGATGGCGCCATGGCCGACCCCACCCCCCACGACGTCACCGGCGAGGTCGTCGACATCTGCCGTGACCTGATCCGCATCGACACCTCCAACTACGGCTCCGACGAGGGCCCCGGCGAGCGCAAGGCGGCCGAGTACGTCGCCGGCCTGCTCGACGAGGTCGGCATCACCGCCGACGTGATCGAGTCCAAGCCGGGTCGGGCCAACGTGGTGGCGCGCTGGGGCGGCTCCGGGTCCGCAGCGACCGCCGAGCGGGGTGCGCTGCTGCTGCACGGCCACCTGGACGTCGTACCGGCGGCGGCGGAGGACTGGCAGGTCGACCCGTTCAGCGGCGAGGTCAAGGACGGCTACGTGTGGGGCCGCGGCGCGGTCGACATGAAGGACTTCGACGCGATGCTGCTCTCGGTGGTCCGGGCCCGCCAGCGCGCCGGCCGGGCGCCCGAGCGCGAGGTCGTGCTCTGCTTCACCGCCGACGAGGAGGCCGGTGGCCACGACGGCGCCCAGGTGCTCGTCGAGGAGCACGCCGAGTGGTTCGAGGGCTGCACCGAGGCCGTCGGCGAGGTCGGCGGCTTCAGCACCACCGTCCGCGGCCAGCGCCTCTACCTGATCGAGGCCGCCGAGAAGGGCATGGCCTGGATGCGCCTGAGCGCCCGCGGCCGCGCCGGCCACGGCTCGATGCTCAACGACGACAACGCCGTCACCCGCCTCGCCGCCGCCGTCGCCCGCATCGGTGCCCACGACTGGCCCGTCCGCCTCACCCCGACCATGCGCACCCTGCTCGCCACCGTCGGCGAGCTCGCCGGCGTCGAGGCCACCCCCGAGAACGCCCCCGCCCTGGTCGAGGAGTTCGGCGGCGCCGCCCGGATGCTCGGCGCGGTCCTGCGCAACTCGACCAACCCGACCATGCTCGAGGCCGGCTACAAGGTCAACGTCATCCCGACCGACGCCACCGCCCACGTCGACGGCCGCTTCCTGCCCGGCTTCGAGGACGAGTTCTTCAGCACGCTCGCCGAGCTGACCGGCGAGGGCATCGACATCGACTTCGTCTCCCGGCAGCCCCCCTGGGAGACGCCGTACGACGGCGCGCTGGTCGACGCCATGACCCGCAGCCTCCTCGCGGAGGACCCGGGCGCGCTGGTCGCGCCGTACCTGATGAGCGGGGGGACCGACGCCAAGCACTTCACCCAGCTCGGCATGCGCGCCTACGGCTTCGCGCCGCTGCGGCTGCCCGAGGACCTCGACTTCACCGCGCTCTTCCACGGGGTGGATGAGCGGGTGCCGGTCGACGCGCTGGAGTTCGGTGCGCGGGTGATGGACCGGTTCCTCGACGAGATCTGAGGTTGAGGTTTGGTCCCAAACCGCATGTCTGCACGGCGTGTCGTTGCGGTTTGGGACCAAACCGCACGCATCAGGCGGTACGCACGGCCCGGATGATCTTGCGGCGCAGCACGACCCGCCGCTTGCCGTCCGGGCCGATCTGCACCCGGTCCAGCTCCCAGCCGCCGTGCTCGGCGCGCTCGACGAGCAGCTTGGTGACCACGTTGCGCGAGAAGTCCCGGTCGAAGGTGACCCGCTCGAACTCCCACTCGACCCCGCGGCCCAGCCCGCGCATCAGCCCGGGGCGCAGCAGGGTGCGGCTGGTGGTCATGCCGCGCCGCCCGAGACGTCGTCCAGTGCTGCTCTGATCTCGGGGGGCAGCACCTTGTCCTCGGAGCCGAGGGCCGCACTGAGCTGGGCGGCGGTGCGGGCGCCGACGACGGGTGCGGTGACGCCGGGGGAGTCACGCACCCAGACCAGGGCCACCTCGAGCGGGGTCCAGCCGAGGCCGTCGGCCGCGCGGGCGACCGCCTCGACGATGCCGCGGCTGTGGTCGTCGAGGTAGGCCTCGACGAAACCGGAGAAGACGGGCGAGGCGGCGCGGGAGTCCGAGGGCGTGCCGGTGCGGTACTTGCCGGTCAGCACGCCGCGTCCCAGCGGCGACCACGGCAGGACGCCGATGCCGAGCGCCTCGGCGGCCGGCAGCACCTCGCGCTCGATGCGCCGGTTGACCAGGGAGTACTCCACCTGGGTGGACACGATCCGGGCCCGGCCGGGGACGGAGTCCTGGAGGGTCACCGCGCGGGCGGTCTGCCAGCCGTTGTAGTTCGAGATCCCGACGTACGTCGCCCGCCCGGACGCCACCGCGTGGTCGAGCGCGGCCAGCGTCTCCTCGAGCGGGACCTCGTCGGTCCAGATGTGCACCTGCCACAGGTCGACGTGGTCGGTGCCGAGCCGCTTCAGGGACGTGTCGAGCCCGCGGAGCAGTGCGCCCCGGGAGGTGTCGGTGACCCGCTCGGAGCCGCGCCGCCAGATGCCGGCCTTGGTCGCGAGGACCACCTCGTCACGGCGTACGACGTCGCCCAGGAGGGTGCCGATCAGCTCCTCGGAGCGTCCGTCGGTGTAGCCGGCGGCGGTGTCGATCGTCGTACCGCCGGCCTCGACGAAGGCCGTGAGCTGGTCGCGCGCCTCGTGCTCGTCGGTGTCCTTGCCCCACGTCATCGTGCCCAGGGCGAGCCGCGACACCTGGAGGCCGCTGGCGCCGACGTACCGCTGCTGCATGGGGCACAAGGTATCCGGCCCGCCCCGCGAGCGGTGCGCCGCCACACCGCCGACCACCCACTCCCTACGATGAGCCCTCGTGGCCGACTTCTTCCAGGCAGTGTTCCTCGGCGTGCTCCAGGGGCTGACCGAGTTCCTCCCGATCTCCAGCAGCGCGCACCTGCGGATCTTCCCCGAGCTGTTCGGCTGGGGCGACCCCGGCGCCGCGTTCACCGCGGTGATCCAGATCGGCACCGAGCTCGCCGTCCTCGTCTACTTCCGCAAGGACATCTGGCGCATCGCCCGAGCCTGGGTGCTCTCGCTGGTCAAGCCGGAGTACCGCGGCTCCCTGGACGCCCGGATGGGCTGGTACATCATCGTCGGCTCGATGCCGATCGTGATCCTCGGCGTCCTGCTCAAGGACGTCATCGAGAAGGACTTCCGCAACCTCTGGATCATCGGCTGCACCCTCATCGTGATGGGCCTGGTCCTCGGTCTCGCCGACCGGATCGGCCGCAACGAGCGCGCCATCAAGCAGATGACCCTGCGCGACGCCGCCCTCATGGGCGGTGCCCAGGCGCTCGCGCTCGTCCCTGGCGTGTCCCGCTCCGGTGCCACCCTGTCGATGGGCCGCTTCCTCGGGTACGAGCGCGAGGCGGCGACCCGCTTCGCCTTCCTGCTCGCCATCCCGGCCGTCGTGGGCGCCGGGCTGTTCGAGCTCAAGGAGATCGCCAACGTCGGCACCGCCCACGCGGGCGAGGCCAACTACGGCTGGGTCCCGACCATCACCGCGACCGTCGTCTCGTTCGTCGTCGGGTACGCCGCCATCGCCTGGCTGCTGCGCTGGGTCAGCACCAAGTCCTACACGCCGTTCGTGCTCTACCGGGTGGTGCTCGGTGCGGCCGTGCTGGTGCTGCTGGGGACGGGTGTGCTGGCGGCCTGAGGGCTCAAGCACCGGCCGTGGCGCCGTAGCGTGAGGCCCAGGTCGCTGCCCGGTTCGGCGCGGAGCTCGCTCTCGTAGGTCAGCGTCGCGCTGACCGCGCGGCCGGCGACCTGCTTCTCGAAGCACCAGCGCCCGTCGTCGGTGCGGTCGCGGCGCGCCCACCCGGCCTGCTCGACGATGCCCGCCGCCGTGCGCAGGGCGTCGGCACGCTCCAGGCCGGTCGAGAGCTCGAGGTCGACCGCGACGGACGAGTCGTCGTCATCGCACGAGCGGCCGGGCTCGGCCGTGCGGTCGAGGTGCGCTGCCAGCCGTGCCACGGCGGGGTCCTGGGCGAGGCGGCGGCCGAAGTCGACGTCGGCGCGGGCGCAGCCGTAGATCCCCGCCCCACCGTCGTACGCGAGGACGGCGCCGACCGCCGTCATCGAGACGAGAGCGACGGCGGCGGCACCGAGGACGGCGGCCGTGCGCGGCGCGCTCCCGTGGCGACTGAGCATGGGCCAACGATAGGGGCGGACACGGAAAGGCGCCGCTGCTCGTAGAGTTCGCCTGCCACCACGACCGAGGGACGCCGCCAGTGCCGACGACGGGTACCGACCACATCAACTTCACGCCCGAGCCGCACGACGTCCGGATCGTGCGCAACGGCTGGATCTATTACGTGCGGGGCGTTCGGCGTGGCGAGCGGTTCGTCGGCGGCGGTCTCACACCCGAGGGCGGAATGGCGGTCGCGCTGATCGCCCTGGTAGCCGGGCGACGGCTGCTGGCGTGGCATGAGCGGCAGCCGTGGAAGGTCGGCGTGGTCCGCCTGCGTGCCGACGGCGGAGGGATCGTGCGCACGGTCCACAGGGAGCGCGCCGGTGCGTCGCCGGACGCCAGGATCGCGGCGTTGGCCGACGAGGTGCGGGCCGGGCGGTTCGAGCCGACCTGACGCGTCAGAACCATCCCGACTTCTTGAAGAAGATCCACAACCCCGTCACCGACGCCAGCATCAGCAGGATCGCGAAGGGGTACCCGAAGGTCCAGCTGAGCTCGGGCATGTGCGTGAAGTTCATGCCGTAGACCCCCGCGATCAACGTCGGTACGACGACCAGCGCCGCGCCCGCCGAGATCTTGCGCATGTCGTCGTTCTGCTGCACCGCCACTCTGGACAGGTGTGCGTCGAAGGCGCTCGAGAGCAGGTCGTCGAGGGTCTCCAGGCCGTCGGTGGCGAGCTGGAGGTGGTCGTTGACGTCGCGGAAGAAGGGCGCGGACTCGGCGGCGACGAGGTCGACGGCGCCGGTGGCGAAGCGGCGCATGGGCTCGCGGAGGGGGAGGACGGCGCGGCGGACCTCGGAGAGCTCGCGCTTGAGGATGTAGATGCGGCCGGCGTCGTTGGTGCGGCGGTCGGAGAAGACGGAGACCTCGACCTCGTCGACGTCGGTCTGGAGCTCGGCGACGACGGAGGTGTAGCCGTCGACGACGGCGTCGCACACGGCGTACACGACGGCGGACGGGCCGTGGCCGAGGACGGCCTGCTGCTGCTCGAGCTCGTGGCGGGCGTCGCGCAGCGAGGAGCCGCGGCCGTGGCGGACGGTGATGACGAAGTCGGGGCCGACGAACATGTTGATCTCGCCGGTCTCGACGGCGTCGTCCTCGTCGACGTACCAGAGGGTCTTGAGGACGAGGAAGAGGCTGTTCTCGTAGCGCTCCAGCTTGGGGCGCTGGTGGGCGACGACCGCGTCCTCGACGGCGAGGGGGTGCAGGCCGAAGGCCTCCGCGATCTCGGAGAGCTCGATGTGGCTCGGCTCGTAGAGGCCGACCCAGACGAAGTCGCCCTCGCCGTCGGCGGCGGCGCGCAGCGCCGGGTAGTCGTGCAGGTGGCAGTCCACCGGGACCCGGACGCCGTGGCGGTAGACGGCGCTGTCGACGATCACGGGCCCACGCTAGTACCGGCGCTCGGGGCGGCCACTAGGCTCGCCGTCATGGCCACCCTGCTGCTGGTCCGCCACGGGCGGACCACCGCGAACGCCTCGGGCATCCTCGCCGGACGTACGCCGGGGGTGCGCCTCGACGACACCGGCACCGAGCAGGTCGCGCGGGCCGGGGCGCGGATCGCCGCCGTCCCCCTCGCGGCGCTCCTCACCAGCCCCCAGGAGCGCTGCCGGCAGACCGCGAAGGCGGTCGCCGAGGGGCAGCGCGGGGCCGGGCACCCGGTCACCAAGGCGGTCACCGAGCGCGGCCTGGCCGAGTGCGACTACGGCGACTGGCAGGGCCGGCCGATCAAGGAGCTGCTCAAGGAGCCGCTGTGGCAGACCGTCCAGCGCCAGCCGTCCGCGGCGGTGTTCCCGGGCGGTGAGTCGATGGTCGTCATGCAGCACCGCGCCGTGTCCGCCGTACGACGGATCGATGCGGCGATCACCGCCGAGCACGGCCCCGACGCGGTCTGGGTGGCGGTCAGCCACGGCGACATCATCAAGTCGGTGCTGGCCGATGCACTGGGCATGCACCTCGACCTGTTCCAGCGGATCAACGTCGACCCGGCCTCGGTGTCGGTGGTCCGCTACGCGGCCGACCGGCCCTACGTGCTGGCCAGCAACACCCACGACGGCGACCTGTCCTGGCTTGCGCCGAAGCCGGCTCCGAAGGGCGCGAGCAAGCGCCGGCGACGTGGCGCGACCGACGACGGTGCCGTCGTCGGCGGTGGCGCCGGTCCGGCCTGAACCGGGCTGGATAGGCTCGGGACCATGCCCATCGTCCACGGATTCGACCCGCCGGAGCGCTTCGTCGCCGGCACCGTCGGCGAGCCCGGCAGCCGTACCTTCTTCCTCCAGGCCCGGATCGGACCGCGCATGGTCTCGGTCTCGCTGGAGAAGCAGCAGGTCGCGGCGCTCGCCGAGCGGATCGACGAGCTGCTGGACGAGGTGATCGCCGACGGCCGGGCCCGCGGGGTGGTGCCTGCGATGGCGCCGTTCGGGCTCGCCGACGACGAGCCGCTGGAGCTGCCGATCGTCGAGGAGTTCCGGGCGGGCACCATGACCCTCTCCTGGGACCCCGACGACGAGCGGGTGGTGGTCGAGGTCTTCCCGGTCGGCGAGGAGCCGGTCGAGCTCACCGACGGCGAGGACCCGGCCGAGGTGCTGCTGGTCCGGCTCGAGCCCGGCCAGGCCCGCGCGTTCGTACGCCGCTCGGAGCACGTCGTGGGCGCCGGACGGCCCTCCTGCCCGTTCTGCGGCCAGCCGATCGATCCCGAGGGCCACCTGTGCGTGCGAGCCAACGGGTTCAAGCGCCGCGACCCGTCGTGACGCTCACCATCAAGGGCCGGATCATGCCGGCCTCCAACGCCACCTTCCTCGGCGAGCTCGACGGCCGCGAGGTCGTCTACAAGCCGGTCGCGGGGGAGCGCCCGCTGTGGGACTTCCCCGACGGGACGCTCGCGGGCCGCGAGGTGGCGGCGTACCTCGTCGCCCAGGCCACCGGCTGGGACCTGGTGCCGCGCACCTGGTGGGGCGAGGGCCCGCACGGTCCCGGCATGGTCCAGGAGTGGCAGGAGGTCGACCCCGACCAGGACGCCGTCACGCTGGTCCGCTCCGGGGCGACGCCCGACGGCTGGCTCGAGGTGGTCGAGGGGCTCGACGACCGCGACCGGCCGGTCACCCTGGTCCACGAGGACACCGCCGTCCTGCGCCGCCTCGCCGTGTACGACGTGCTCGTCAACAACGCCGACCGCAAGGGTGGGCACGTGCTCGCCATGACCGGCGGCCACCGCTACGGCGTCGACCACGGCGTCGCCTTCCACCACGAGCCCAAGCTGCGCACCGTCCTGTGGGGCTGGGCCGGTATGCCGCTCGCCGACGACGAGCTCGCGGTGGTCACCTCCGTGCTCGCCGCGGTGCGCGGTGACCTGGGGGAGCGGCTCGGCACCCACCTGGCCGAGCACGAGCTGCGGGCGCTGGAGCGGCGTACCGAGCGGCTGCTGGCGGCCGGTGTCCTCCCGGGGCCCTCGGGGGACTGGCCCGCCATCCCCTGGCCGCCGTTCTAGGCCGAACCCCTAACATCAAGGCATGCGCGCATGGAACGCGCCGGGTCTCCCGGCGCTCCCGGTCTCCGGCCCCCCGGTCGTCCTCCACGACACCGCTACCGGCACCAAGGTCGCCGCACGCCCCGACGGCGCCGCGCGCCTCTACGTCTGCGGCATCACGCCCTACGACGCCACGCACATCGGCCACGCCAACACCTACGTCGCCTTCGACCTGCTCAACCGCGCCTGGCGCACCGCCGGGCACGACGTGCAGTACGTCCAGAACGTCACCGACGTCGACGACCCGCTGCTCGAGCGGGCCGACAAGGTCGGCGTCGACTGGGTCGAGCTCGCCGAGCGCGAGACCGAGCTGTTCCGCAAGGACATGGAGGCGCTGCGGGTGCTCCCGCCGGTCGCCTACATCGGCGCGGTCGAGTCGATCCCGCTCGTCATCGACCTGATCCAGCGCCTCGACGCGGCCGGGTCGGTCTACCGCGTCGAGCAGGACCTCTACTTCTCCGTGACCGCCGACCCCGCCTTCGGCGGCGAGTCCGGCTACGACCGCGAGACGATGCTCCGCTTCTTCGGTGAGCGCGGGGGCGACCCCGACCGCGCCGGCAAGAAGGACCCGCTCGACTGCGTCGTGTGGCGCGGCGAGCGCGACGGCGAGCCCGCCTGGGACAGCCCGTTCGGCCGCGGCCGTCCCGGCTGGCACATCGAGTGCGCGGCGATCGCGCTGGAGCACCTCGGCGGGGCGTTCGACGTCCAGGCCGGCGGCAGCGACCTCGTCTTCCCGCACCACGAGATGTGCGCCGGCCACGTGCAGGTGGCGACCGGCGAGCGCTTCGCCGAGATCTACAGCCACGCCGGCATGGTGGCCTACGACGGTCAGAAGATGTCGAAGTCGCTCGGCAACCTCGTCTTCGTCTCCGCCCTGCGCAACAGCGACATCGACCCGATGGCGATCCGCCTCGCGCTCCTGCGCCACCACTACCGCACCGACTGGGAGTGGACCGACGCCCAGCTCTGGCAGGCCGTCGACGACATCGCCTCCTGGCGCCGCGCACTCGCCCTCGGTGCGGGCGCGGCCGCGGCCCCCGTGGTCACCGAGGTCCTGGCGGCGCTCGCCGACGACCTCGACGCCCCGCGCGCGACCGCCGCGATCGACGCCTGGGTCAAGGCGACCCTCGGCACCGACGGCCTGGCCGACACCAGCGATGCCGAGGCGGCCGTGACGCTGCTGCCGGTGCTGGACGCCGCGCTCGGCCTGGCGCTCTAGCGCGCCGCGGCCGCGAGGCCGTTGACGAGCCGGGCCAGCTCGCCCGGCTCGGTCACGGAGTGCGCGCCCAGCCGGGCCCGGACCCGCTCCAACGCCGTCCCGTACGGCGCCCGGCCGGTGCTCTCGACTCCGATGACCAGGTCGACCCGCCCCGCCCGGGACGCCAGCCGCTGCGGCAGCCGAGCGGTGGTGAGGGCGCGCAGCTCGGAGCCCGCGGTTACCTCGGCGACGACCGGGTCGGCGGCCGAGGCCTCGATCGAGCCGGAGCGGCCGCCGTTCCAGAGCTCGAGGCCGACGCTCTGGCTCGGCCCCGGCGGTTGACCACGGTGACGGACGGCCGCAGGTGTGAGCCCCTTAGCGCCGGAACGCGTTGCAATTGGGCACGAACCGCACCCTACGGGCCCGAATCCCTGCGGTTTGGGACCAAACCGCAGAGCCGGGCAGGTGAGAAACCCGCTCAGTCCTCTTCGCCGCGGCGCTTGAGGTAGCGCTCGAACTCCCGGGCGATCGCCTCACCCGTCGCCTCGGGGAGGTCGGCGGTGTCGCGCGACTCCTCGAGCGAGCGGACGTACTCGGCGATGTCCTCGTCCTCCTCGGCGAGCTCGTCGACGCCGCGCTCCCAGGCGCGGGCCTCGTCGGGCAGGTCGCCGAGGGGGATCGGGACCTCGAGCAGGTCCTCGAGGCGGCCGATCAGGGCGAGGGTGGCCTTGGGGCAGGGCGGCTGGGCGACGTAGTGGGGGACCGCGGCCCAGTAGGACACGGCCGGCATGTCGACGCGGACGCAGGCCTCCTGGAGGACGCCGACGATCCCCGTCGGCCCCTCGTACGTCGACTGCTCCAGCGAGAGCCGGTCGAGCAGGTCGGCCTCGGTGGCCGAGCCCGAGACCGGGATCGGGCGGGTGTGGGGGCTGTCGGAGAGCAGGGCGCCGAGGGTGACCAGGAGCTCGCCGCCGAGCTCGTCGACGGTGCCGAGGAGCTCCTCGGTGAACTGGCGCCACCGCATGTTGGGCTCGATGCCGCGGATCAGGATGACGTCGCGGTGGAGGTCGGGCGGTGAGGCGACCGCCACGTGGGTGCTGGGCCAGGTGAGCTTGCGGAAACCGTGCTCGTCGATGCCGACGGTGGGCCGGTTGACCTGGAAGTCGTAGTAGTCCTCGGGGTCTATCGCGGCCACGACCTTGGCGTTCCAGACCCGCATCAGGTGGTCCACCACGCCGGTGGCCGACTCCGCGGCGTCGTTCCAGCCTTCGAACGCGGCGATGACCACCGGCCGCACCAGCCCGGTGACCGTCTCGATCTCCATCACTCTGCGAGCCTAGTCGGCTCGGACGAAGTAGGATCGGCAGCAGTCGAGAGGCGTTGCAACGGACGGCCCACCGAGGGGTCGGTCCGCCACGCTCGGCCGATGAACCAAGGGCGCCTTCCACACGGAAGGATTGGTGCATGTCTGACATCGCGCGCGACGACGCGTCCGCCGGCTGGCAGCCGGATGCGACCGACGAGCTCACCGCGTTGCTGCGGGAGCGGATCGTCATCCTCGACGGCGCCATGGGCACCGCCATCCAGCGGGACCGGCCCGACGAGGCCGGCTACCGCGGCGAGCGGTTCGCGAACCGTGAGGAGTGGCCGAGCGACCTGATCGGCAACAACGACCTGCTCTCGGTCACCCAGCCCGAGATCATCGCCGGCATCCACCGCGAGTACCTCGACGCGGGTGCCGACATCGTCGAGACCAACACGTTCAACTGCAACGCGGTCTCGCTCAGCGACTACGGCATGGCCGAGCTGTCCTACGAGCTCAACCTCGAGGCCACCCGGCTGGCCCGGGGCGTGGCCGACGAGGTCGCCGCCGCCACCGGCCGCAAGCGGTACGTCGCGGGGGCGCTCGGGCCCACCACCCGGACCGCCTCGATCAGCCCCGACGTCAACGACCCGGGCGCGCGCAACGTCTCCTACGAGCAGCTCGTCGAGGCCTACCTGGTCGCCGCCCGCGGCCTGGTCGACGGCGGCTCCGACCTGCTGTTCATCGAGACGATCTTCGACACCCTCAACGCCAAGGCGGCGATCTTCGCCGTCGAGACGCTCTTCGAGGAGACCGGCCGCCGCTGGCCGGTGGTCATCTCCGGCACGATCACCGACGCGTCCGGGCGCACGCTGTCCGGCCAGGTCACCGAGGCCTTCTGGGACTCGGTGCGCCACGCCCAGCCGCTCGCGGTCGGGCTCAACTGCGCGCTCGGCGCCGCCGAGATGCGCCCGTACGTCGCCGAGCTGTCCCGGCTCGCCGACTCGTTCGTCTCGGTCTACCCCAACGCGGGCCTGCCCAACGCCTTCGGTGAGTACGACGAGGCGCCGGGCGACACCGCCGGCGTCCTGGTCGAGTTCGCCGAGGCCGGCTTCCTCAACATCGTCGGCGGCTGCTGCGGCACCACGCCCGACCACATCGCCGAGATCGCCCGGGTGATGGAGGGCCGCGCGGTCCGCCAGCCGGCCGCCATCGAGCCCGCCATGCGGCTCTCGGGCCTCGAGCCGTTCACCGTCACCGACGCCAGCCTCTTCGTCAACGTCGGCGAGCGGACCAACATCACCGGCTCGGCCCGGTTCCGCAACCTGATCAAGGACGGCGACTACGACACCGCCCTCACGGTCGCGGCCCAGCAGGTCGAGGCCGGCGCGCAGGTCATCGACATCAACATGGACGAGGGCATGATCGACGGCGTCGCCGCGATGGACCGCTTCGTCAAGCTGATCGCGAGCGAGCCCGACATCAGCCGGGTGCCGCTGATGATCGACTCCTCGAAGTGGGAGGTCATCGAGGCCGGCCTGCGCTGCGTCCAGGGCAAGCCGATCGTGAACTCGATCTCGCTCAAGGAGGGCGAGGAGAAGTTCATCGCCCAGGCCAACCTCTGCAAGAAGTACGGCGCCGCCGCGGTCGTGATGGCGTTCGACGAGGACGGCCAGGCCGACAACCTGGAGCGCCGCAAGGCGATCTGCGAGCGCGCCTACCGGGTGCTCGTCGACCAGGTGGGCTTCCCGGCCGAGGACATCATCTTCGACCCCAACGTCTTCGCGGTCGCGACCGGTATCGAGGAGCACGCCACCTACGGCGTGGACTTCATCGAGGCGACCCGCTGGATCAAGCAGAACCTGCCCGGCGCCAAGGTCTCCGGCGGCATCTCCAACGTGTCGTTCAGCTTCCGCGGCAACAACCCGGTGCGCGAGGCGATCCACGCGGTGTTCCTGTTCCACGCCATCGAGGCGGGGCTCGACATGGGCATCGTCAACGCCGGCGCCCTGGTGCCCTACGACACCATCGACCCGGCGCTGCGCGACGCGATCGAGGACGTCGTCCTCAACCGCACCGACGACACCCTGGCCGCCACCGAGCGGCTGCTCGAGCTCGCCGAGGCCCACCGCGGCACCGGCGAGAAGGTCGAGGCCGCCGAGGAGGAGTGGCGCGCGCTGCCCGTCGGCGAGCGGATCACCTACGCGCTGGTCAAGGGTCTCGACGGTTTCGTCGAGGGCGACACCGAGGAGCTGCGCCAGGAGATCGCGGCCCGCGGCGGCCGCCCCATCGAGGTCATCGAGGGCCCGCTCATGGACGGCATGAACGTCGTCGGCGACCTCTTCGGCGCCGGCAAGATGTTCCTGCCCCAGGTGGTGAAGTCGGCGCGCGTGATGAAGAAGGCCGTCGCCTACCTCATCCCGTTCATCGAGCAGGAGAAGGCCGCCAACCCCGAGCTGGCCAACACCAAGGACACCAACGGCACGATCGTCCTGGCCACGGTCAAGGGCGACGTCCACGACATCGGCAAGAACATCGTCGGCGTCGTGCTCTCGTGCAACAACTACGAGGTCATCGACCTCGGCGTCATGGTGCCGGCCCAGAAGATCCTCGACACGGCCAAGGAGGTCGGCGCCGACATCATCGGCCTGTCCGGCCTGATCACGCCGAGCCTGGACGAGATGGTCGGCTTCGCCACCGAGATGCAGCGCCTCGGCCTGCAGATCCCGCTGCTCATCGGCGGGGCGACGACCTCGCGCGCCCACACGGCGGTCAAGGTCGACCCGAAGTACTCGGGCCCCGTCGTCTGGGTCAAGGACGCCTCCCGCTCGGTGCCGACCGCGGCCGCCCTGCTCGACGACCGGCAGCGGCCGGCGCTGCTCGAGGCGACCAAGGCCGACTACGACTCGCTGCGCGCCCGGCACTCCCAGAAGTCCGACCGACCCCAGCTGTCCTTCGCCGACGCCCAGGACAACAAGTCGCCGCTGGTCTGGGACGGCTACGCCCCGCCGCAGCCGCGCACGCCCGGCGTCCACGTCCTCGCGGACTACGACCTGACCGAGCTGCGCGACTTCATCGACTGGCAGCCGTTCTTCAACGCCTGGGAGATGAAGGGCAAGTTCCCCGACATCCTCAACAGCCCGACGCTGGGCGAGGCCGCCCGCAAGCTGTACGACGACGCGCAGGTCATGCTCGACCGCCTGGTCGAGGAGAAGTGGCTCACCGCCAACGGCGTCTACGGCCTGTTCCCGGCCGCGAGCACCGGTGAGGACGTCGTGGTCTACGACGACGACGCGCGCGGCGCCGTCCGCACGACGCTGCACCAGCTGCGCCAGCAGGGGCAGCACCGCTCCGGCATCCCGAACCGCTCGATGGCCGACTACGTCGCGCCCATCGGTGCGGACCTCGCGCCGGGCGGCGGCGACTGGATCGGCGCCTTCGCGGTGACCGCCGGCATCGGCACCACCGAGCGGATCATGGCGTTCAAGGAGGACCTCGACGACTACTCCGCGATCCTGCTCGAGGCGCTCGCCGACCGGCTCGCCGAGGCGTTCGCCGAGCGGCTCCACCAGCGGGTGCGCACCGAGTTCTGGGCGCACGTGCCCGAGGAGCAGCTGACCAACGAGGACCTGATCGCCGAGAAGTACACCGGCATCCGGCCCGCGCCCGGCTACCCCGCCTGCCCGGACCACACCGAGAAGCGCACCATCTGGGAGCTGCTCGACGTCCAGGCCAACACCGGCATGGAGCTCACCGAGTCGATGGCGATGTGGCCCGGGGCGTCGGTCTCCGGTCTCTACTACAGCCACCCCGAGGCGCAGTACTTCGTGGTCGGCCGGCTCGGCCGCGACCAGATCGAGGACTACGCCGCGCGCAAGGGCTGGAGCGTCAAGGAGACCGAGAAGTGGCTCTCCCCGAACCTCGGCTACGACCCGGACGACTGAGCCGGCGGGGGGCTCCTAGGCTGGGTGGGTGACGAGCGCACCCCCCGGCCTGCCGGCCGCGGTCCTGTGGGACATGGACGGCACCATCGTGGACACCGAGCCCTACTGGATGGCGGCCGAGCAGGCCATCGCCGAGGAGCACGGCGGGACCTGGACCCACGAGGACGCAATGGCGCTGGTCGGCAGCGACCTGCTCGTCTCGGGCGCCTACATCAAGGACCGTCTCGGGCTGGCGCAGACGCCGGAGGAGATCGTCGAGATGCTCCTCGACAGCGTCGTCGCCCAGGTGCACCACGCGGTGCCGTGGCAGGCCGGCGCGCGGGAGCTGCTGCTGGCACTGCGCGACGCCGGGGTGCCGTGCGCGCTGGTGACGATGTCCTACCAGCGGCTGGTCGCGCCGATCCTGGAGCACCTGCCGCCGGAGACCTTCCGGGTGATCGTCACCGGCGACATGGTCGACCGGGGCAAGCCGCACCCGGAGCCCTACCTGACGGCGGCGGCCGCCCTCGGCGTCGAGCCCGGTGACTGCGTCGCGGTCGAGGACTCGCCGACCGGGGCCACGTCCGCGGCGGCCGCAGGGTGCCGGGTGCTCGTCGTACCGAACCACGTGCCGGTGCCGGCCGCGCCCGGGCTGGTCTTCCGCGAGACGCTCGAGGAGCTCACTCCGCAGGAGCTGGGCTCGCTGCGCCCCTGACCTTGTCGAAGGGGAACGGCGGGGGACTCCCGCCGTAGGACGGGCAGAGGGCCTGGTGCGCGCACCACTGGCACAGCGCGCCCGGCCGGGACTGGAACTCGCCGCGCTCGGTCGCCTGGCCGATGGCCTGCCAGACCGCCTGGACCTTGCGCTCGACGGAGAGCAGCTCGTGCTCGTCGGGCTCGTAGCGCAGCACCTGGCCGTCGCCGAGGTAGATCAGCTGGAGCAGCTTGGGCACGACGCCGCGGGTGCGCCAGATGACCAGGGCGTAGAACTTGAGCTGGAAGAGGACCTTGCCCTCGAACATCTCGCTGGGGGAGGCACCGGTCTTGTAGTCGACCACCCGGATCGCGCCGTCGGGGGCGACGTCGACGCGGTCGACGACCCCGCGCAGCAGCAGCTTGGTGTCGGTGAGCGTCTCGACGTAGAGCTCGCGCTCGGCGGGCTCGAGCCGGCGCGGGTCCTCGAGGTCGAAGTAGCGGCGCAGCGTCTCGCGGCACGAGACCAGCCAGGCGGCGATCTCGGGACCGTCGACGGGGAACATCGTGGCGACCGCGGGCTCGATCTCCTGGAGCTCGGCCCAGGCCGGGGCGATCATCGTGTCGGCCGTCTCGGGCGTGCGGTCGGCGGCCGGGAGGTCGAAGAGCTGCTCGAGGACCCGGTGGACGACGGTGCCGCGCACCGCGGCGGGGGAGGGCGGCTCGGGGAGCCGGTCGATGGTGCGGAACCGGAACAGCAGCGGGCACGACAGGAAGTCGCCGACCCGCGAGGGGGACAGCGCGCCGACCACCTCAACCCCGTCGACGGGCGTACCGCCGCGCTCGGACGGATCGGCCGGCTCGACGCCGGCCGTGGTGGTCTCGGTGGTCATGCGTTCGACACTAGGGCAGGGCTCCGACAGCGGGCCGGATAGCCTCGGAGTGTGTCCGGTTCCTCCCCTTCCCGCCCCGAGCGTGCGCCCGTGCCCCGGGGGATGTTCCGGATCGGCCAGATCGCCGGCAGCGACGTCCTCGTGTCGGGCTCGTGGTTCCTCATCGCGGGCCTGATCGCGCTGATCATGGCGCCGCGGGTGGACCAGGTCCAGAGCGGCCTCGGCGTCTGGAAGTACGTCGTCGGGCTCGCCTTCGCGATCGCGCTCTACCTCGCCGTCCTGCTCCACGAGGCCTCGCACGCCGTGGTGGCCCGCCGGTTCGGCTTCCGGGTCCACTCGATCACCCTGCACTTCCTCGGCGGCGCGACGGCGATCGAGGGCGAGGCGCAGCGCCCGCGCCAGGAGTTCTGGATCGCGGTTGTCGGACCGCTGACCTCGATCCTGGTCGGTGCCGGCGCGCTCGGCCTGTGGTTCGTCATCCCCGAGGGCCTGCTGCGGCTGGTCGTCGAGGGCCTGGCCGGCGCGAACCTGCTCATCGGCGTGCTCAACCTGGTGCCCGGGCTGCCGCTCGACGGCGGCCGGGTGCTCAAGGCCGGCGTCTGGGCGGTCACCGGCCGGGTCGAGACCGGGACCACCGTCGCGGCGTGGGGCGGGCGCGTCCTGGCCCTGCTCGTCGGTGCCTGGGCGCTGTGGAGCACCCAGTTCGGGAGCATCACGAGCCCGCTGATCCTGGGCATCGTCGCGATCTTCCTGTGGACCGGCGCCTCCCAGGCGCTCGCCGTGTCCCAGATCAGCCGGCAGTTCGGCCGGCTCGACCCGGTCCGGCTGGCCCGCCGCGGCCTGGCCGTGGCCCCCGACCTCCCGCTCGCCGAGGCGGTCCGCCGGGCTCGGGAGGCCGAGGCCGGCGGCATCGTCACGGTCACCTCCGACGGCCGCCCGAGCGGGCTGGTCAACGAGGACGCCGCGCGCGCCGTACCGGAGGAACGGCGGCCGTGGGTGCCGGTCTCCAGCGTCGCCCACGCCATCGGGCCGGAGCGGACCCTGCCCGCCGACGTCTCCGGCGCCGCGCTCCTCGAGACGCTGCGCCACAACCCGGCGACGGAGTACCTGCTGCTCAACCCCGACGGTTCGGTCTACGGCGTACTTGTCACCTCCGACGTGCTCCGGCTCGTCCGCCGGTCCGGCTGAGCGCCCGCGCGGGCCTCCCGGTAGATTGCGCCGGTGACCGAAGCGACTCCCGACGTCCCGAACGACGCCTGGTCCGGTGTGCACCGCGGCCCCCTGCGTGCCGGCGAGTGGGTGCGCCTGGTCGACGGCAAGGGCCGCAAGCACAACTTCGAGCTGGTCGAGGGCAAGCGGTTCTTCTCCAACAAGGGCCACCTCGACCACGACGAGCTGATCGGCCGTGAGGAGGGCTTCGCGGTCACCTCGTCGGTGGGCGGGGAGTACCTCGTCTTCCGCCCGCTGCTCTCGGAGTTCGTGGTCTCGATGCCGCGCGGCGCGGCCGTCGTCTACCCCAAGGACTCCGCCCAGATCGTGGCGATGGCCGACATCTTCCCCGGCGCCCACGTGGTCGAGGCCGGCGTCGGCTCCGGTGCGCTGACCTGCTCGCTGCTGCGCGCGGTCGGGCCGCACGGGCGCGTGTCGTCGTACGAGCGGCGCGAGGAGTTCGCCGACATCGCCCGGCGCAATGTCACCCAGTTCTTCGGCGGCGACCACCCGGCCTGGCACCTCACCCTCGGCGACCTCGCCGAGGAGCTGCCCGCCTCGGGCGAGCGCTGCGACCGGATCATTCTCGACATGCTCGCCCCTTGGGACTGCCTCGACGCCGCCGCCGACGCGCTGCGCCCCGGCGGCATCGTCTGCGCGTACGTCGCCACGACCACCCAGCTCTCCAAGTTCGTCGAGGCGGTGCGGGGCCACGGCGGTTTCACCGAGCCCGCGCCCTGGGAGTCGCTGGTGCGCGACTGGCACGTCGAGGGGCTCGCCGTACGGCCCGGGCACAAGATGATCGGCCACACGGCGTTCTTGGTGACCGCTCGCCGGATGGCCCCGGGCGAGCGCGCCCCGCTCAAGAAGCGCCGCCCCGCGCCGGGCGCCTACGGCCCCGACTACACCGGCCCGCGCCCGCCCGGCGTCCCCGCGACGCCTGCCGACGACTAGCGCGGATGCTTTGCGGTTTGGTCCCAAACCGCAGCGTTTCGGGCTCTGGACATGCGGTTTGGGACCAAACCGCATCAATCACCGCCGCGTTGCGCCCTGCCGCCGAGTAGGGTCGTTTCCAGGAGGTGTGCCATGACGAGCATGGGAGAAGGCACTTCGGGGAGCCACCGCTCTCGGAGCCGCGAGGAGCTCGAGGAGCAGGTCCGCTACCTCGAGGACGAGGTCCACGACCTGCGCCGCCGCCTGGTCGACACGCCCGGAGCTCCGTCGAGATCGCTGGACATGCGGCTCGCGGACGCCCAGCGGTCGCTCGCGGCGGTCACCGCGCAGAACGAGCGCCTGGCCACGACCCTGCGCGACGCGCGGGACCAGATCATGAAGCTGAAGGAGGAGGTCGACCGGCTGGCGCAGCCGCCGGCGGGCTTCGGCACCTTCCTCCAGCGCAACGAGGACGACTCGGTCGACGTGTTCACCGGCGGTCGCAAGCTGCGGGTCACCGTGAGCCCGGCGGTCGACCTCGACACGCTGCAGCGCGGCCAGGAGGTCATGCTCAACGAGGCGCTCAACGTGGTCGCCGCGTTCGAGTTCGAGAACGTCGGTGACGTGGTCATGTTCAAGGAGCTCCTCGCCGACGGCGAGCGGGTCCTGGTGATCGCCAACGCCGACGAGGAGCGCGTCGTACGGCTGGCCGAGCCGCTGCTCACCGAGACGCTGCGCGCCGGCGACTCGCTGCTGCTCGACGCCCGCGCCGGGTACGCGTACGAGAAGGTCCCGAAGTCCGAGGTCGAGGAGCTCGTCCTCGAAGAGGTCCCCGACATCACCTACGAGACCATCGGCGGCCTGGGCAACCAGATCGAGATGATCCAGGACGCCGTCGAGCTGCCGTACCTCTACCCCGAGCTGTTCGCCGAGCACGAGCTCAAGCCGCCCAAGGGCATCCTGCTCTACGGCCCTCCGGGCTGCGGCAAGACGCTCATCGCCAAGGCGGTCGCCAACTCGCTGGCCAAGAAGGTCGCGGCCAAGACGGGCCAGGAGGGCAAGTCCTACTTCCTCAACATCAAGGGCCCCGAGCTCCTCAACAAGTACGTCGGCGAGACCGAGCGCCACATCCGCCTCGTCTTCCAGCGGGCTCGCGAGAAGGCCAGCACCGGCACGCCGGTCATCGTGTTCTTCGACGAGATGGACTCCCTGTTCCGCACCCGCGGCTCGGGCGTCTCCTCCGACGTCGAGAACACGATCGTCCCGCAGCTGCTCAGCGAGATCGACGGCGTCGAGCTGCTCGAGAACGTCCTGGTCATCGGCGCCTCCAACCGCGAGGACATGATCGACCCGGCGATCCTGCGCCCCGGTCGCCTCGACGTGAAGATCAAGATCGAGCGCCCCGACGCCGAGTCGGCACGCGACATCTTCAGCAAGTACCTCACCGCCAACCTGCCGCTGCACACCGAGGACCTCGCCGAGTTCGGCGGCGACCGCCAGGCGACCGTCAGCGGCATGATCCGCGCGGCGGTCGAGCGGATGTACTCCGAGACCGAGGAGAACCGCTTCCTCGAGGTCACCTACGCCAACGGTGACAAGGAGGTCCTCTACTTCAAGGACTTCAACTCCGGCGCGATGATCCAGAACATCGTCGACCGGGCCAAGAAGACCGCGATCAAGGACTTCCTCGACCACAACCAGAAGGGGCTGCGGATCTCGCACCTCCTCCAGGCCTGCGTCGACGAGTTCAAGGAGAACGAGGACCTGCCCAACACGACCAACCCCGACGACTGGGCGCGGATCTCGGGCAAGAAGGGCGAGCGGATCGTCTTCATCCGCACGCTCATCACCGGCAAGCAGGGCACCGAGCCCGGCCGCTCCATCGACACGGTCAGCGACACGGGCCAGTACCTCTGACGCTGGCTTGCATGGCTCGCCTAGGGTGGGCACCGTCCACCCCCGACAACACCCCGAGGAGTTCCCCGTGGTCAAGAAGCTCGTCATCGTCGCCCTGGTCGCGCTCGGCATCACCGCCGCCGTCAAGGTCGCCAAGGGTCGCTGAACCCGATTCATCGCGAAAGGCCCTGACACGGATTCCCGTGTCGGGGCCTTTGCGTAGGCTGGTGCCATGAGCGTGCGCCGCGTGATGGGCACCGAGGTCGAGTACGGCATCTCGGTCCAGGGCCAGCCGACCGCCAACCCGATGGTGGCGTCGTCCCAGGTCGTCAACGCCTACGCCACGGCGACCGTGCGGGCGCGGCGGGCGCGGTGGGACTTCGAGGAGGAGTCGCCGCTGCGCGACGCGCGCGGCTTCGACATGTCGCGCCAGATCGCCGACCCGACCCAGCTCACCGACGAGGACCTGGGGCTGGCCAACGTCATCCTCACCAACGGCGCCCGGCTGTACGTCGACCACGCCCACCCGGAGTACTCCACCCCCGAGGTGGTGACCCCCCTCGACATCGTCCGGTGGGACAAGGCGGGGGAGCAGGTCATGCTCGACGCCGCCCGCCGCGCGCAGCAGCTGCCGGGCAACCCGCAGATCGTGCTCTACAAGAACAACACCGACAACAAGGGCGCCTCCTACGGCGCCCACGAGAACTACCTGATGCGGCGCTCGACGCCGTTCGGCGACATCGTGCGGCACCTGACGCCGTTCTTCGTCAGCCGCCAGGTGTTCTGCGGCGCCGGCCGGGTCGGCAAGGGCCAGGACGGGCGGGGCGAGGGCTTCCAGATCAGCCAGCGCGCCGACTTCTTCGAGGTCGAGGTCGGTCTCGAGACCACGCTCAAGCGGCCCATCATCAACACCCGCGACGAGCCGCACGCCGATCCCGAGAAGTACCGCCGGCTCCACGTCATCATCGGCGACGCCAACCTCTCCGAGATCGCCACCTACCTCAAGGTCGGCACCACCTCGCTGGTGCTGGCGATGATCGAGGACCGCTTCATCAGCCGCGACCTGAGCGTCGACGGCCCGGTGGCGGCGCTGCGGGCGGTCTCCCACGACCCCGGGCTGCGTGAGCTGGTCACGCTGGCCGACGGCCGCAAGCTGACCGGCATCCAGCTCCAGCTGGAGTACCTCGACCTGGCCAAGAAGTACGTCGAGGACCGCTACGGCGCCGACGCGGACGCCCAGACGGTCGACGTACTGGCCCGCTGGGAGGACGTCCTGGCCCGGCTCGAGTCCGACCCGATGTCGCTGGCCGACCAGCTCGACTGGGTCGCCAAGCTCAAGCTGATCGAGCAGTACCGCTCGCGCGACGGGCTGGGCTGGAAGGACGCCAAGCTCCAGCTCATCGACTACCAGTACTCCGACATCCGCCCCGAGAAGGGCCTCTACCACCGCCTCGTCGGGGCCGGCCGGATCCAGCGGCTGCTCACCGACGACGAGGTCGACGCCGCGATGACCAACCCGCCGGCCGAGACCCGTGCGTACTTCCGCGGCCGCTGCCTGGAGAAGTACGCGCCCGACATCGCCGCGGCGTCGTGGGACTCGGTCATCTTCGACCTGCCCGGACGCGAGTCCCTGCAGCGCGTGCCCACCATCGACCCGCTGCGCGGCAGCAAGGCCCACGTGGGCGCGCTGATCGACAAGTGCGCGACGGCTGACGAGTTGGTCCGCGCGCTCACCCGTTGAGTGGATAGGGTTGGGACATGGCTCAGGAGCAGAAGCAGCCGCGCAAGTCCGACGAGACCGAGGAGACCACCGAGGTCGCCCCCGAGAGCGACGTCGCCGAGCGCAAGGAGTCGCTCGACGACGACGTCGACGCGATCCTCGACGAGATCGACGACGTCCTCGAGACCAACGCCGAGGACTTCGTGAAGTCGTTCATCCAGAAGGGCGGCGAGTAGCCCCCGATGAGCGACGCGCGCATCCCGGGCGCCTTCCTGCGCCCGGGCACCTCCTCGTTCAGCGACTTCCTCGCCGAGAACGCCCCGGACCTGCTCCCCGCCCGCCGCTCGCTGCCCGCCGGCAGTCCTGGTGCGGCCGCCGACCTCGCCCCCCACGGGACGACGATCGTCGCGCTGACCTTCCCCGGTGGCGTGGTGATGGCCGGTGACCGGCGCGCGACGATGGGCAACGTCATCGCCCAGCGCGACATCGAGAAGGTCTTCCCGGCCGACGAGTACTCCGTGGTCGGCATCGCCGGCACCGCCGGTCTCGCGGTCGAGATGGTCCGGCTGTTCCAGGTCGAGCTCGAGCACTACGAGAAGATCGAGGGCTCGATCCTCTCCCTCGACGGCAAGGCCAACCGGCTCTCCGCGCTGATCCGGGCCAACCTCGCCATGGCGATGCAGGGCCTGGCCGTCGTCCCGATGTTCGCCGGCTACGACCTCGACAGCGGCACCGGCCGGATCTTCGGCTACGACGTGACCGGCGGCCGGCACGAGGAGGCGGCGTTCTTCACCGTCGGCTCGGGCTCGATGTTCGCCCGCGGCGCCCTCAAGAAGCTCTACCGCGACGACCTCACCGCCGACGACGCCGTCCGGGTCTGCCTCCAGGCCCTCTACGACGCCGCCGACGACGACTCCGCCACCGGCGGCCCCGACCTGACCCGCCGGATCTTCCCGGTCGTGTGGGTGGTCACCGCCGACGGCGGCGTCCGCATCCCCGAGGACCGCGTCGGCGCCCTCGCCGACCAGGTCGTCGGCGCCCGCCTGCAGCGCCCCGACGGACCCGTCGCCCCGCTGCCCGGCGGGGGAGAGGAGGCTCAGGCATGAGCACCCCGTTCTACGTCTCGCCCGAGCAGCTGATGAAGGACCGGGCCGACTTCGCCCGCAAGGGCATCGCCCGCGGCCGCTCCCTCGTCGCCGTCCAGTACGCCGACGGCGTCCTCCTGGTCACCGAGAACCCCTCGCAGGCCCTGCACAAGGTCTCCGAGCTCTACGACCGCCTAGCGTTCGCCGCGGTCGGCCGCTACAACGAGTTCGAGAACCTGCGCATCGCCGGGGTCCGCCTCGCCGACATGCGCGGCTACGCCTACGACCGGCGCGACGTCACCGGCCGCGGCCTGGCCAACGCCTACGCCCAGACCCTCGGCACGATCTTCTCCTCGGGCGGCGAGAAGCCCTACGAGGTCGAGATCTTCGTCGCCGAGGTCGGCGCCACCGCCGCCGACGACCAGATCTACCGGCTGACCTACGAGGGCCGGGTCGCCGACGAGCACGGCTACGCGGTGATGGGCGGCGACGCCGAGACCGTGACGTCGTACCTGGAGGCGCACTACACCGACGGCGCCACCCTCGACGCCGCCCTGCGGGTCGCGGTCGCCGCGCTCGGCCACACCGCCGTCGGCGGCAACGTCGAGGACCGGGTGATCCCGGTCGGCGACCTCGAGGTCGCCGTCCTCGACCGCACCCGCACCCAGCCGCGCAAGTTCCGCCGGGTCCTCCCGGCCCGCCTCGAGGAGCTTCTCGGCGACCGCGGCCCGGCCGAGCACGCCGCCCCGCTGCCCGACGACGGCGTCGGCGGCTCCGTGCCCGCCGGTGGCGGCCCCGACGACCCGGCCGACCCGACCGACCAGGTCTCCGGCCACGTCGCCCCGCTCGAGGACCCGGGCACCGGCGAGCCGTCGTCCGGTGAGCCTCCGGTGGCGCCGCCGCTCTAGTCGCGGACGGGGTGCGGGGTTGTTGCGGTTTGGGACCAAACCGCAGCATTTCGGCCTCTGGGGCCTGCAGTCTCTGCCCAATCAGCGCGCAGATCGTCGTGTTGTACGACTGCTGTCCACAGCCTCACCGATCGAACTTGATCTCCGAACGTCGTACGCCAACCCTGTCCGGATGGAGGTCGGGCCCGATGGTGCTATCCGCGGCGAGGTGCGCACCGCGGGGCATCAGCGCGTATCTCACGGTCTCTACCGTCCGGAGACGCCAGAGCTCGGTACGCGGGCCAACTTCCTGCGCGATCTGAGCGCACTGCTTCTGGTTCTGCCTGAGGGCGCCGTCTTCACCCACGTCACCGCTGCGCGTCTCCTCGGATGGCAGTTGCCGGCCCTGCCGCGGGAGGTGCCTCACTTCGCGGCCGTCCGCGGTGACCGTCGTCCTCGGCGGCCCGCCGTCATCTGCTCCCGGCTGACACGGGAGTCGGCCGCGGGCGTTGTGGACGGCCTGCCCGTCGACCACCCATCGGAGATCCTGCTTCGGGCGGCGCGCGACCTCGGCGATCTCGACTTGGCGCTCATGGTCGACTCGGCGGTACGGCTCGGTCACGTCGACGAGGCGGCGATGCAGGACGTTCTTGTATCGCGACGCCCAGGCACGAAGCGCCTGCGCTGGGTGTGGGAGGGTCGCGATCCGCTGGCGGAGTCTGCTGGCGAGACTCTCCTTCGGAAGTTCCACGACGTCATGGATGTCGCGACCGAGTCACAGGTCGACGTTCATGACGAACATGGACGATTCCTCGGCCGTGCGGATCTGCTCGTGGTCGGCACCTTGAACGTCCACGAGTACGACGGAGCAGTTCACCGCGAGGCGGCGACGCACAAGCGCGATCTGCGTCGGGAGCGTGCGCTGGCGAGCTCGTCGTACGTTCGCCGCGGCTACACGCTTGACGACCTGTTGAACCACGCCGCGATCTTGATGCACGAGATCGACCGGGCGCTGGGGCGGCCGCATCAAGCTGAGCGGCTCCGGAAGTGGCGCGCGCTGGTGGACGATTCGTTCTACTCGGACGTAGGGAGCGCACGGGTGATGAACCGCTGGTACCGCTCAACCAGCCCGGTCGATTGGGCACGAACTGCAGGTTGATCCCCTGAATTGATGCGGTTTGGGACCAAACCGCATCCCTCGGCCCGCATCTCCCGCACGGCTCCCACGACGGCAGTAGTGTGCGTACATGGACCGGCGGATCTTCGGGATCGAGAACGAATACGGGGTCACCTGCACGTTCCGCGGCCAGCGCCGGCTCAGTCCCGACGAGGTCGCGCGCTACCTGTTCCGCAAGGTCGTGAGCTGGGGTCGTTCCAGCAACGTCTTCCTGCGCAACGGCGCCCGGCTCTACCTCGACGTCGGCAGCCACCCGGAGTACGCCACCCCCGAGTGCGACGACGTCACCGAGCTCGTCACGCACGACAAGGCGGGGGAGCGGGTGCTCGAGGGGCTGCTGCTCGACGCCGAGCAGCGGTTGCACGACGAGGGCATCGCGGGCGAGATCTACCTGTTCAAGAACAACACCGACTCCGCGGGCAACTCCTACGGCTGCCACGAGAACTACCTGGTCAGCCGGGCCGGTGAGTTCAGCCGGCTCGCCGACGTGCTCATCCCGTTCCTGGTGACCCGCCAGATCATCGTGGGCGCCGGCAAGGTGACCCAGACGCCGCGGGGGACCAGCTACTCGGTCAGCCAGCGCGCCGAGCACATCTGGGAGGGCGTCTCCAGCGCGACCACCCGGAGCCGGCCGATCATCAACACCCGCGACGAGCCCCACGCGGACGCCGAGAAGTACCGCCGGCTCCACGTCATCGTCGGCGACTCCAACATGAGCGAGACGACCACCATGCTCAAGGTCGCCTCCTGCGACCTGGTGCTGCGGATGATCGAGGAGGGCGTGGTGATGCGCGACCTCACGATGGAGAACCCCATCCGGGCCATCCGCG
Organism: Pimelobacter sp. 30-1; assembly: GCF_018831735.1. NCBI lineage: Bacteria > Bacillati > Actinomycetota > Actinomycetes > Propionibacteriales > Nocardioidaceae > Pimelobacter > Pimelobacter sp. 30-1. The sequence continues at coordinate 283,975 of NZ_NHTS01000007.1, read as the reverse complement.
AGATCGCGCACGACGTCACCGGGCGGCGCAAGGTGCGCCTGGCCAACGGGCGCGAGGCGAGCGCGCTGGAGATCCAGGGCGAGTACCTCGCCAAGGCCCGGGACTTCGTCGACCGCCGTGGGATCAGCACGCCGGTCATCGAGCGCTCGCTCGACCTGTGGGAGCGGGGCCTCAAGGCGGTCGAGTCCGACGACCTCAGCCTGGTCGACCGCGAGATCGACTGGGTGATCAAGTGGAAGCTCATCGATCGCTACCGCGCCAAGCACGGGCTGCCGATGAGCCACCCGCGCGTGGCCCAGCTCGACCTGGCCTACCACGACATCCACCGCAACCGCGGGCTCTACTACCTGCTCGAGAAGCGCGGGGCGGTCGCCCGGGTCTCCACCGACCTCAAGATCTTCGAGGCCAAGTCGGTCCCGCCCCAGAACACCCGGGCCCGGCTGCGCGGCGAGTTCATCCGTCGCGCCCAGGAGCGGCGCCGCGACTTCACCGTCGACTGGGTGCACCTCAAGCTCAACGACCAGGCGCAGCGCACGGTGCTCTGCAAGGACCCGTTCCGGGCGTACGACGAGCGCGTGCAGCGACTCATCGACGGCATGTGAGCGACTCCTGCCGGATTCCTCAGGGTGACTCGGTAGGGTTTGCGCGTGCTGATGCGTCTGCGACGTCCGACGACCCTTGTCCTCACCGCCCTGCTCCCGGCCAGCCTCGCGCTGGCCGCGTGCGGCAGCGACTCCTCCGACGGCGTCAAGGGGTTCGACGCCGTCAGCATCAGCGGTGCGGTGGGGGAGGCGCCCCAGCTGGACTGGAAGGACACCATGACGGCCGAGAAGGCCGAGTCCAAGGTGGTCTCCAAGGGCGACGGCGACGCGCTCAAGAACGGCGACCTGGTCCGGGTCGAGTTCACGCTGGCCGACGGCTGGACCCACAAGGTCGCCTACGACAGCTATGACGACACCAAGCTCAGCACCCTGGTCCGCATCGGCACCAAGAAGGAGCCGCAGTCGCTGACCGACCTGCTCGCGATCGGCCTCGACGGCCAGATCAAGGCCGGTCAGACCGTCGGCACCCGGCTCGCGGTCGCCGTCGGCAGCGACGTCGCCTTCGGTGACTACTTCGGCAGCCAGGCCGCGACCCTGCTCGCCAACCTCAACATCGGCAACGAGGACGGCATGCTCTACGTCGCCGACATCGTCGGCCTCGCCGGGCCCGAGGGTGCCGCGCAGACCGCGCCGGCCTGGGCCCCCAAGGTCGTCGAGAAGGACGGCGTCCCGACCGGTCTCGACTTCAAGGGCGTGCCCGCCGCCAACGGCGAGCTGCGCGTCGCCGTGCTCACCAAGGGCACCGGCCCGGCGATCAAGGACGGCCAGCAGGCGCTGGTCAACTACCTCGGCCAGCTCGCCAAGGGCACCAAGCCCTTCGACGAGAGCTTCAGCAAGAGCGGCTTCACCGCCACCCTCGGTGGCAAGGAGGCCACCGTGGTCAAGGGCTGGTCCAAGGCCCTGGTCGGCCAGACGGTCGGCAGCCGGGTGATCCTCGAGATCCCGCCCAAGCTGGGCTACGGCGACAAGGCCCAGGGCGAGGACATCCCGGCCAACTCCACGCTCTACTTCGTCATCGACATCCTCGACGTCGCCGACCCCGAGCCGAAGCCGGAGCCGACCGACACCGCCTCCCCGAGCGGTCCGCCGAGCGGCTCGCCCAGCAGCACGGCGACGCCGTCGGGCAGCGCAAGCGAGGGTTCGTCGAACTGATGTTCGACGGGGCACAATAGTCCCCATGCCCGCGCCGAAGAGCGAGCGCCTGCTCAACCTGCTCATCATGCTCCTGGTCCAGCGGCGCCCGATCGCCAAGGAGCGGATCCGGGAGCTGCTCTACCCCGACTCGCGCCCGGACGCCTTCGAGAAGATGTTCGAGCGCGACAAGGACGAGCTGCGCAGCCTCGGCGTCCCCGTCGAGGTGGCGCCGATCGACCCCTTCTTCGACGACGAGGTCGGCTACCGGATCCCGCCCGAGGCGTTCGCCCTGCCCGAGGTCGAGCTCACCGCCGAGGAGGCCCAGGTGGTCGGCATCGCCTCCCGGGTCTGGCAGCACGCGACCATGGCCCAGGCGACCACCGACGCGGTGCGCAAGCTGACCGCGGCCGGCATCGACGTCGACCTCGACGCGCTCGAGATCGCCCGCCCGCTGCTGACCGCGGAGGAGCCGGCCTTCGAGACCTGCTGGATCGCGGTGTGCGAGCGCCAGGCGATCGAGTTCGACTACCAGCGCCCCGGTGACGAGGACCCGATGCGCCGCCACGTCGAGCCCTGGGGCGTCGTCCGGTACGGCGGCCGCTGGTACCTCGTCGGCCACGACGCCGATCGCGGGGCCGAGCGGGTCTTCCGGCTCTCCCGGGTTGTCGGCGAGGTGCGGCTGGTCGGCCAGCCCGGCGCGTACGACGTCCCGCCCGACACCGACGTGCGCTCGATCGCGCGGCGGATGGCGCCGCCGATCCCCACCGCGACCGCGGTGCTCCTCGTGCGCGAGGGCGCCGGTCACGGTCTGCGCCGCGCGGCGGCCCGGGTGACGACCGGCGTCGCCGGACCCGACGAGCGCACCGGCTGGGACCGGGTCGAGGTGGTCCGCCCGACCCAGGGCCTGGCCGACGAGGTGCTCTCGCACGGTCCCGACGTCGTGCTCGTCGAGCCCGCCGCGATCCGTGCCGACGTGGTCGCCCGGCTCCAGCAGGTGGCCCGGTGAGCCGCGCGTCCGCCCCCGCTCCCGGTGCCCGTGACCAGGTCGCCCGGCTGCTGACGCTGGTGCCCTTCCTGCACCACCGCGACGGTGTCCGCCTCGAGGAGGCCGCCAAGGTGCTGGGCACCACGCCGGCCCAGGTGGTGCGCGACCTGCGGGTGCTGTTCATGTGCGGCCTGCCCGGCGGGCTCCCCGACGACCTCATCGACGTCGACCTCGACGCGATCGTCACCGACGAGGGCAGCCCAGTCACCGAGGGCGTGATCCGGGTCGAGAACGCCGACTACCTGGCCCGCCCCCTGCGGCTGAGCGCCACCGAGGCCTCCGCGGTCATCGTCGCGCTGCGGATGCTGCGCGAGACCCGCGCCGCGGGCGCCACGCCCGAGCTGGTGGACCGGGTCCTGGCCAAGCTCGAGCGGGCCGCGGCCACCGCCGGTGCCGCCCACGTCGAGGTGGCGCCGTCCCCGCGCGACGCCCAGCAGGTCGTCGTCGCCGAGCTCACCGCGCTCGTCGAGCAGGCCCTGGCCGGCTCCCAGCAGCTGCGGCTGTCCTACTTCGTGCCCTCCCGCGACGAGGAGTCCGAGCGCGTCGTCGATCCCTACGGCGTGGTCACCCACGGCGTCTTCGCCTACCTCGACGCCTGGTGCCACCGCGCCGGCGGCGACCGGCTGTTCCGCCTCGACCGGATCAGCAAGGCCGAGCTCCTCCCCGGCCGTACGACGACCGCCCCGCGCGCCCCGCGCGACCTCAGCGACGGCCTGTTCACCGACGACGCCGCGCCCGACGCCGTCCCGGTGACCCTCCGGCTGGCCCCGCCGGCCCGGTGGGCCACCGACTACTACCCGGTCCGCGCGGTGCGCCCCCTCGCGGACGGATCGGCCGAGGTCGACCTCCTCGTGGTCGACCGCCGCTGGCTCACCCGGCTGCTCCTGCGCCTCGCGCCGCACGCCGAGGTGGTCAGCCCGGGCGCCTTCACCGACACGTTCACCGAACGTGCACAGGAGACACTCAGCCTCTACCTGTGACAATGGGCGTAGCATGGGCCACGTCCGCAGTACCCGAGACAACGAGAGTTGGTTGCACCGATGATCCCCCTGATCGGAATGCCCCAGGGAGCCGAGTGGCTCATCATCCTGGCGATCGTGGTTCTCGTCTTCGGAGCCGCGAAGCTCCCCGACCTGGCTCGGGGCACCGGACAGGCGCTGCGGATCTTCAAGGCCGAGACCAAGGGCCTGCGCGACGACGAGGACGACAAGAAGAAGCCCACCGCGCCGACCAGTGAGCTCAACGCCGCCGACGACGAGATCGCCGAGGGCGAGATCGTCGACGAGCGTCGCGAGAACAACGCCTGACCCTTGGCCCTGTCCGGCATCCTCAAGCTCTTCGTCGGCAGGCCGGTCCACCCCGTCGGTAGCGACGGGCGGATGGCCCTGTCCGATCACCTGCGAGAGCTGCGCGCCCGCATCCTCAAGGCGGCGCTCGTGCTCCTCGTGGGCTTCATCGTCGCGCTCTTCTTCTTCGACCCGATCTTCGCGATCATCAACGAGCCCTACCAGAAGGCGCGCGAGTCCCTCGGCGCCGAGCGCACGATGGCGACCACCAGCGGCGTGGCCGGCGGCTTCATCCTGTACCTCAAGCTGTGCGGGCTGGCCGCGGTCATCGGGACGAGCCCGATCTGGCTCTACCAGATCTGGGCGTTCATCCTGCCCGGCCTGCACCGGACCGAGAAGCGCTGGACGGCACTCTTCGCGGTGATCGCGGGTCCGCTCTTCATCGGCGGCATCGTGCTCGCCTACGTGACCCTGCCCAAGGGTCTGGAGATCCTGATCGGGTTCACCCAGGCCGACCTGACCAACCTGGTCGAGTTCAACGACTACCTGAGCTTCTTCACCCGGACCATGCTGGTCTTCGGGGTCGCCTTCGAGATCCCGGTCTTCGTGGTGCTGCTCAACATGGCGGGCATCCTGCGCGGCAAGGCGCTGGGCGCGGTCCGCCCGTGGATCGTGATCGGCTGCTTCGTGTTCGCCGCGGCCGCCACGCCCTCGACCGACCCGTTCACGATGACGTTCATGGCCGTCCCGATGGTCGTGCTGTTCTTCGTCTCCGAGGTGATCGCCCGGCTCAACGACCGGCGTCGCGACAAGAACCGGATCAACGCCGGGCTCTCGCCCGACGAGGCCAGCCCGCTCGACCTCTAGGCCCCGCTAGCCTTCACCCGTGCCCCGCGCGATCGTCCTGACCAACCCGACCTCGGGCAAGGGGCGTGGTGCGCGGATGCGCGACGAGGCGCTGCCGCGCTTCCACGGCGCCGGCTGGCGCACGACGGCCCTGACCGGTCGCGACGCCGGCGAGGCGCTCGACCTGGCCCGGCTGGCGGTCGCCGAGGAGCCGGACGTGCTCGTCCTGTGCGGCGGTGACGGCATGGTCAACATCGGCCTCCAGGCGGCCGCGGGCACCACGGTGCCGGTGGGGATCCTGCCGGCGGGCACGGGCAACGACTTCGCGCGCTACTTCGACCTGCCGCTCGGCCACGGTGCCGCGGCGGCCCAGCGGATCCTGCAGGCCTCGCCGCGCACGATCGACCTGGGCCGGATCGGCGATCGCTACTTCGGCGGCGTGCTCGCCGCCGGCTTCGACGCGGTCGTCAACGAGCGGGCCAACCGGATGCGCTGGCCGCGCGGGCAGATGCGCTACAACCTGGCCACGCTCGCCGAGCTGCGGGTCTTCGAGCCGCTGCAGTACGTCCTCGAGCTCGACGGCGTCGAGCGGCGCCTGGAGGCGATGCTGGTCGCGGTCGGCAACGGCCCGTCCTTCGGTGGCGGGTTGCGGATCACCCACGGTGCCCAGCTCGACGACGGCCTCCTCGACGTGGTCCTCATCAAGCCGGTGGGCAGGATGGAGCTGATCAGGACCTTCCCCAAGCTCTTCGACGGGAGACACGTGAGCCACCCCCAGTACGAGCGCCACCGCGTCAAGCGGGTCACGGTGGCCAGCGCCGGCATCGTCGGGTACGCCGACGGCGAGCGGTTCGGACCGCTCCCGATGACCGTCGAGTGCGTGCCCGGCGCGGTGCGGGTGATGGCATGAGCGCCGACGAGCGGGAGCCGGCCGGCCAGAGCCCGGCCGAGCGCTACGCGTCGTACCGCAAGGACAAGGGGCACCCGGTGTTCCGCGACTTCGCGGCGGGCTTCTCCTTCGAGCTCGACGACTTCCAGGTCGAGGGCTGCCGCGCGGTCGAGGAGGGCGACGGCGTGCTCGTCGCCGCGCCGACGGGTGCCGGCAAGACGGTGGTCGGCGAGTTCGCCGTGCACCTGGCGCTCGAGACCGGGCGCAAGTGCTTCTACACGACGCCGATCAAGGCGCTGTCGAACCAGAAGTACCACGACCTCGCCGAGCGCTACGGCGCCGACCAGGTCGGTCTGCTCACCGGCGACACCTCGATCAACGGTGAGGCGCCGGTCGTGGTGATGACCACCGAGGTGCTGCGCAACATGCTCTACGCGCGTTCCCGGACGCTGGTCGGGCTGGGCTTCGTGGTGATGGACGAGGTGCACTACCTCGCCGACCGGGCCCGCGGCGCGGTCTGGGAGGAGGTCATCATCCACCTCCCCGAGTCGGTCTCGGTGATCTCGCTGTCGGCGACGGTCTCCAACGCCGAGGAGTTCGGCGAGTGGCTCGAGACGGTGCGCGGCTCGACCCGCACGATCGTGGCCGAGCGACGTCCGGTGCCGCTGTTCCAGCACGTCATGGTGGGACGCCGGCTGCTCGACCTGTTCGCCTCCTCCGACGTCGACGCGGCGGCCGGCTTCGTCCGCGAGGGCGCCCCGGTCAACGACGAGCTGATGAAGCTCGCCCGCGACGACTGGGCCTCGACCCGCCTCAAGGACCGCCGCACGCCCAAGGGCGCGCGCGGGCGCCAGGGCGGCCCCGGCAGCCGCAACGTCGGCAGCGGACGCCGGATCTGGATCCCGGGGCGGCTCGACGTGATCGACCAGCTCGAGCGGCACAACCTGCTGCCCGCGATCGACTTCATCTTCAGCCGCGCCGGCTGCGACGCCGCCGTCAGGCAGTGCCTCGAGGCCAACCTGCGGCTCACCACGCCCGAGGAGCGCGACGAGGCGATCGAGTACGTCGAGCGGACCCTCGGCGGCCTGCCCTCCGACGACCTGCACGTGCTCGGCTACCACGACTTCCTCGACGCCGCCTCGCGCGGCGTCGCTGCCCACCACGCCGGCATGCTGCCGGCGTTCAAGGAGTGCGTCGAGGAGCTCTACCTGCGCGGGCTGGTCAAGATGGTCTTCGCCACCGAGACGCTCGCGCTCGGCATCAACATGCCCGCGCGCACCGTCGTCCTGGAGAAGCTCTCGAAGTGGAACGGCGAGACGCACGCCGACATCACGCCGGGGGAGTACACCCAGCTCACCGGCCGGGCCGGGCGCCGCGGTCTCGACATCGAGGGCCATGCGGTCGTGCTCTGGCAGCCGGGGATGAACCCGCGCGAGCTGGCGGGTCTCGCCTCGACCCGGACCTATCCGCTGCGCTCGTCGTTCCGGCCGTCGTACAACATGGCGGTCAACCTGGTGCACTCCTACGGGCGGCACCAGGCCCGCGAGCTGCTGGAGCAGTCGTTCGCGCAGTTCCAGGCCGACCGCGCGGTGGTCGGCCTGGCCCGCCAGCAGCGCAAGGCCGAGGACGCGCTCGAGGGCTATGCCGAGGCCGCGCAGTGCCACCTCGGCGACTTCCTGGAGTACGCCGCCCTGCGCCGCCGGGTCAGCGAGCTGGAGAAGGAGTCCAGCAAGGCCCGCCGCCACGACCGCCGCGACGAGGCCGCCGCCTCGCTGGAGCGGCTGACGACGGGCGACGTGATCATCGTCCCGGTCGGCAAGTTCGCGGGCCCGGCGGTGATCGTCGAGCCCGGTCTGTCCGAGCACGGCCACCGCCCGCTGGTGATCACCGCCGAGCGCCAGGGGCGCCGGCTGGCGATGATGGACTTCCCGACACCGGTCGAGCCGGTCGCCCACATCCGGCTCCCCAAGCGGGTCGACGCGCGCAACCCGCACCAGCGCAAGGACATCGCCCAGCAGGTCCGCGAGGCGGTCCGGGCGCTGCCGCTGTCGGTGACCCGGCCCAAGGCCGAGCGCGGGCCCGTCGACGAGGCCGCCGCGCGCCAGATCCAGGCGCTGCGCGCCCAGATCCGCGAGCACCCGTGCCACGGCTGCTCCGAGCGCGAGGACCACTCCCGGTGGGCCGAGCGCCACGCCAAGCTGCAGAAGGACACCGACCTGCTCGCGGCCCGCATCGAGCGGCGGACCAACACCGTGGCGCGCACCTTCGACCGGGTGCTCGAGGTGCTCGAGGCGCTCGACTACCTCGTCGGGGACGACGTCACCGAGCGTGGCCGCGGCCTGATGCGGATCTACTCCGACCTCGACCTGGTCGCGGCCGAGTCGCTGCGCACGGGCCTGTGGGACGACCTCTCACCGGCCCAGCTCGGCGCGGTGCTCTCCGCCCTCGTCTACGAGGCCCGCCGGCCCGAGGAGGGCCCGCCGAACGTCCCGGGCGGCGCGATCCAGGTGACCATCGACGCGATGACGCGGCTGTGGGGCGAGCTGGAGCGCCTGGAGCGCGACCACCGCCTCGACTTCCTCCGCAAGCCCGACCCGGGCTTCGCCTGGACGGCGTACCGCTGGGCCGAGGGTCAGGACCTCGACGAGGTGATCACCCGCAACGACCAGACCGCCGGTGACTTCGTGCGCCAGATGAAGCAGCTCATCGACTTCGCCGGCCAGATCGCCGACGCGGCGGCGGGGACGCCGGTGCGCGACACCGCGCGCCAGCTGGTCAAGCTCCTGCGCCGCGGGATCGTGGCGAGCGAGTGAGCGCCGGCCTCGTCGTCGCCGCGGCCGCCGTGCTGCGCGAGCGGCGCCTGCTCGTGGTCAGCAAGCACGCGGCGCCCGACGTGTTCTACCTGCCCGGCGGCAAGCTCGAGCCGGGGGAGTCGTTCGAGGACGCCATGCGCCGCGAGGTCCACGAGGAGCTCGGTGTCGTCGTGCGCGAGGCCGAGCACTTCCTGGACGTCGAGGCACCCGCCGCGATCGAGCGGGTCCCGATGCGGCTCACCGTCTTCGTGGTGAGCATCGACGGCGAGCCGGCCCTCCACGCCGAGCTCGCCGCGCTCGACTGGGTCGCGGACGCGGCCAAGCCCGGCCTCGGGCCGGCGATCCGGGACCACGTGATCCCGGCGCTCGTCGACGCGGGCCTGCTCGGCCCTGAGGGCGTCCCGGGCGCGTCCTAGCCCTCGGCGCGCGCCAGGATGCCGGTCAGCCGCTCGACCGCCGAGGACAGCGACCAGCGCTCCACCAGGTCGGCGAGGGCGTCCGGGTCGGCCGGCGTCACCGGGAGGGCCAGATGCTCGCGCGGCAGGTCGATGTCACGCGCGACCGCCACGACGGTCGGGGCCACGTCCAGGTAGGGCGCCGCGTCCTTGAGCTTGAGCCGCGGGCCCGGGCCGAGGTCGCTGGCCGGGTCCTCGGCAGCGGCGCGGATGCCGGCCAGGTCGCCGTACTTCTGGAGCATCGAGGCCGCGGTCTTCTCGCCGACGCCCTTGACGCCCGGCAGGCCGTCGGAGGCGTCGCCGCGCAGGGTGGCGAAGTCGGCGTACTGGTCGGCGCGGACGCCGTACTTGTCGAGCACCCAGGTCTCGTCGACGCGCTCGTGGCGGCCGACGCCGCGCCCGACGTACAGGACCCGGACGGCGGCCTCGTCGTCGACGAGCTGGAACAGGTCGCGGTCGCCGGTGACGACGTCGACCGGCATGCCGGCCCCGGTCGCGAGCGTGCCGATCACGTCGTCGGCCTCGTAGCCGGGCGCACCGACCACCGCGATGCCGAACGCCGCGAGCACGTCGCGGATGATCGGCACCTGGAGCTCGAGCGGGTCGGGCACCTCCTCGACGTCCGGTGCGCCGGCGACCTCGGTCACGACCCGGTGCGCCTTGTAGGTCGGGATCAGGTCGACCCGCCACTGGGGACGCCAGTCGTCGTCCCAGCAGCAGGCCAGGTGGGTGGGCTCATACTGCTCGACGAGCTGGGAGATGTAGCCGAGCAGACCGCGCACGGCGTTCACGTTGGTGCCGTCGGGCGCGAGGATCTCCGGCGAGCCGAAGTAGGCCCGGAAGTAGAGGCTGGCCGTATCGAGGAGTAGAAGGCGCTGAGTCATCAGGGCAGAGCCTATTAGGCTGCACGTTGTGAGTCAGAGCACCAATCCCGCGGTCGAGGCGACCGACCGGCAGATCCTGGAGCTTCTGGCCAAGGACGGGCGCATGTCGTACACCGATCTCGGGCGGGCCACGGGGCTCTCGACCTCGGCCGTGCACCAGCGGGTCAAGCGCCTCGAGCAGCGCGGCCTCATCCTCGGCTACGGCGCCACCGTCAACTACGCCGAGATCGGTCTGCCGCTGACCGCGTTCATCGCGATCCGCCCGATCGACCCCTCGCAGCCCGACGACTGCCCCGACCGGCTCGTCGACCTGCCCGAGATCGAGTCGTGCTGGTCGGTGGCCGGTGAGGAGTCCTACCTCCTCAAGGTCCGGATCACCACGCCCTTCGAGCTCGAGGGCCTGCTGAGCCGGATCCGCTCGGTCGCCAACGTGTCGACCCGGACCACGATCGTGCTCTCGACCTACTACGAGAACCGGCCCGTCAGCACCTGAGCCCGGCGCGTCGCCCGGCGACACGCCGTGGGCGCCGACTTTTTTCGGACTTTTTCGAGGGCCCGGCGGCCCCTTCTGACCTGCGAGAACGCGGATCGCCGCAGGTCAGCGGACGGTTGACAGTGCGGGTAAGGCTCACCAGAGTACGGAGACGTTCGCTCGTGCAGGTCGTGGCCGGCGGACCGACGTCCGAGTGGCCGTACGTTCGGGGGAGTAGCACCAGCTCCACCCGACCACGGTTCGCGGAGGTCGGTTCGCTCCTCGAGGGCGGACCGGAAGGGTCCGGGGCTCCCTAGACAACGTCGCTGCTTCTGCAGCCAGCCGGCGTCGCGATGGTCCGAAGGCGCCCCCGACCCTTCCGTCCTGCAGGGGAGGCCCGGCCGACTAGGCTCTGCGCGTGGTGCAACGCTTGTTCCTCGCGGCTCTCGGCGGCGCCCTGCTGACCGCGTCGTTCGAGCCGGTCGCGATGGGGTGGCTGCTGCCCCTCGGCGTCGCGCTCTACGCGCTCGCACTGCGCGACCTCAGCGTGCGCCGCTCCTTCCTCGTCGGGCTCGTCTTCGGCGTCGTCTTCTACTACAGCCACATCGCCTGGATGCGCGCCTCGATCGGCACCGACGCCTGGCTGGCGCTCTCGGCCGCCGAGGCGCTGTTCTACGGCCTGCTGGGCCTCGCCGTGCCCCTGCTGCGCCGGCTGCCGGCCTGGCCGCTGTGGCTGGCCGCGGCGTGGACCAGCATGGAGACGATCCGCAGCGGCTGGCCGTTCAGCGGGATGCCCTGGGGACGGCTGGCGTTCGCCGCGGTCGACACCCCGGCGGCCAACATGGTCGCCTACGTCGGGATGACCGGGCTCTCGTTCCTGCTGGCCCTGACCGGGTTCGCCCTGGCCCACCTGGTCGAGGCCCTGCTCGCGCGGCGCCGCGACACCACGGTGCCGTGGCGGCTGCCCGCGCTCGGCGCGGTCGGCGTCCTGGCGCTGCTGGTGACGCCCGCCGTCGTGCCCTACGACATCCCCCAGACCGGGACCGCGACCGTGGCCGTCGTCCAGGGCAACGTGCCCGGGCCGGGCAACGACATCCTCTGGGACTACCTCGGCGTCACCCGCAACCACGTCGACGCCACGGTCGAGCTCGCCGCCCAGGTCTCGGCGGGGGAGCGGCCGCGGCCCGACTTCGTGCTCTGGCCCGAGAACTCCACGGCGGTCGACCCGTTCGAGCCCGGCGAGGTCAACACCGGGATCACCGAGGCGGTCGCCGCGATCGGCGTACCGGTGGTGGTCGGCGGGATCGTCGACGACGGCCCGAAGCACGTCCTCAACCAGGGCATCGTCTGGGACCCGGAGACCGGGCCGGGGGACCGCTACACCAAGCACCACCCGGTGCCCTACGGCGAGTACATCCCGTTCCGCGACATCTGGAACCCCAAGTTCGGCAAGCTCGCGCTCATCTCGCGCGACATGCGGGCCGGCACCCGCACCACGCCGCTGCGGGTGGCCGGGATCGAGGTGGCCGACGCGATCTGCTTCGACGTCGCGTACGACGGCGTGCTGCCCCCGCAGGTCCGCTCGGGCGCCCAGCTGCTCACGGTCCAGACCAGCAACGCCAGCTTCATCTTCACCCACCAGATCGAGCAGCAGTTCGCGATCACCCGGCTGCGCGCCATCGAGGCGGGCCGCTGGCTGACGGTGGCCTCGACCAACGGCCGCACCGGCGTGATCGCCTCCGACGGCACCGTGGTCGCCTCGCTGACGCCGCGGACCACCGGGGTGCTCGACGAGGAGGTCGGCCTGGCCACGGCGCTGACCCCGGCGATGCGCCTGGGCCCCTGGCCGGCCCGGATGTTCACCCTCCTGACGCTCGGCGCTCTCGTGTCAGGTGCCCTCGCGTACCGTCGACGGCGAGAGTTCGATGGCCCTGCGCGGGTGAGCTCCACCGAGGGCGACCCCGCGCCGACCCCCACCACGAACACGAGCGAGGCATCCGTTGGCTGACACCGATCTCACCCTGGGCCGCACGGTGATGGTGATCCCCACGTACAACGAGGCGGACAACCTCGCCTGGATCGTCGACCGGCTGCGCACCGCCCAGCCCACCGTCGACGTCCTCGTGGTCGACGACGGCTCGCCCGACGGCACCGGCGCCATCGCCGACCGGCTCGCCGCGGCCGACCCCCAGGTCCACGTGCTGCACCGCACCGCCAAGGGCGGGCTCGGGGCGGCGTACCTCGCCGGGTTCGGTTGGGCCCTGGAGCAGGGCTACGACGTCATCGGCGAGATGGACGCCGACGGCTCCCACCAGCCCGAGCAGCTCCACCGCCTGCTCACCGCCCTGCGCGACGCCGACCTGGTGATCGGCTCGCGCTGGGTCCCCGGCGGCTCGGTCGTCAACTGGCCCTGGCAGCGCGAGGCGCTCTCGCGCGGCGGCAACCTCTACGTCCGGGTGCTGCTCGGCATCGACGTGCGCGACGCGACCGCCGGCTTCCGGCTCTTCCGGCGCACGACCCTGGCGAAGCTGCGCCTCGACGAGGTGCGCTCCACGGGCTACGTCTTCCAGACCGACCTCGTCTCGCGGACCCTGCGCGCCGGCCTGACCGTGCGCGAGGTGCCCATCGAGTTCGTCGAGCGGGTGCGCGGCGAGTCCAAGATGAGCGGCCAGGTGGCCGTGGAGTCGCTCAAGCGGATCACCGAGTGGGGTCTGCGCGAGCGGTGGGCGCGGCTGCGCAGCGAGCGCGGCCCGGCAGTGGCGGAGCGGGAGCTGCAACGACGATGAGGGAGAGACGCCGATGAGCAGGCGCGGACGCCGGACACTGGCCCTGGTGCTGCTGGGCTTCGGCCTCGTGGTGGCCCTCGAGGTGGTCGTGCTGGCCGCCGTGGGCCGGAGCATCGGCGTGGGCTGGACCGTGCTCCTGCTGTTCCTCGACGTCGTCCTCGGCATCGCGGTGATCCGGCGCGCCGGACGCCGCGCAGTCGACGCCCTGCGCACCCGGCTCGAGACCGGTCAGCTGCCCGACCGCGAGGTCGGCGACCGGGGGCTGGTCGTGGTCGCGGGCGTGCTGCTCGCCGTCCCGGGGTTCGTCAGCGACCTGCTCGCGCTGCTGCTCATCGTCCCGTTCACCCGGCCGCTGTTCCGCGGGCTGGTCGCCGGGCTCGCCGTACGGCGGGTCGGGACGTTCAGCGGCCCCTTCGGCCCGGCCGGCCCCGGAGACGCCACTCGCCCCGGACCAGTGGTGGTCCGGGGCGAGGTGATCGACGAGTCCGAGGACTGATCCTCGGTTCGTGGGCCGAGCGTCAGGCCTTGGCAGCCTTGCGCTTGCGGGCGTTGGCCCGGTGCAGGTGCGCCGGTCCGATCTCGCCGCCGCGCAGGAGCTCCAGGCGCTCGGTGAGGATCTCCTCGAGCTCCTTCTCCGAGCGACGCTCCAGCAGCATGTCCCAGTGGGTCCGCTGGGGCTTCTCCGCCTTGACCTCACGCTGGATGCCGGCCGTGGACTCGGCCTCGAGCCCGCATCGGGGGCACTCCCAGATGGCGGGCACCTCCGCCTCGATCGACATCGTGATCTCGAAATCGTGCCCCTGGGGACAGCGGTAGCCGACCTGCTGGCGAGCAGCGAACTCGATCCCCCGCTCGTCCTCGAACGACTGGCCGCCCAGTCGGGCACCGCGCAGTGTGCGCTCCGCCATGAGAACCTCACCTCCCGTGTTTCGCCTCTGGTCCTTTCAACGCTACCCACCGGTAAAAGGTTCCAAGCCTCGATGAGGCGCCTGACACCATCTGTCTGTACCAGTGCGTCACCGGAGCGCACCGGTCAGATGACCGCCGGCCGCTCGTTGCCAGCGTCCCGGATCCCACGCTCCGTGTCGACCCGCAGGAGCAGCAGCCCGCCCAGGACGAAGAACGCGATGAGGGCGAAGATCGCCGGCCGGTAGGAGTCGGTGATCTGGTAGACGATGCCGAAGGTCAGCGTGCCGAACCACGAGGTCCCGCGGTCCATGGCGTGGTAGAGGCTGAAGTACTCGGCCTCCTTGCCGCGCGGGATGAACAGCGAGAAGTACGAGCGGGCCAGCGCCTGGGTGCCCCCGAGGACGACACCGATGGCGACGCCGAGGACCAGGAAGGGCACCAGCTGCCCGTCCGGTACGACGAGCGCGACGCTCACGATGGCCATCCAGCCGACGAGCCCGGCCAGGATGACCTTCTTGGCGCCGTGGCGCGCGGCGGCCCGGCCGAAGCCGATCGCGCCGAACATCGCCACGAACTGCACGAGCAGGTAGGTGCCGAGCACGGTGCCCTCGCCGAAGCCGAGCTCCTCGATGCCGAAGGTCGAGGCGGAGGCGATGACGGTCTGGATGCCGTCGTTGAAGAACAGGTAGGCGACCAGGAAGGTCAGCGCGACCGGGTAGTTGCGCAGGTCGCGCAGGGTCGCGGCGAGCTGGCCGAAGGAGCGGGACATCAGGCCGCCGGCGACGTCCTCGACGTCGACCGGGGGGTGCTGCTTGATCCGGCGCCAGGGGATGACCATGAACGCCGCCCACCAGATCGCGGCCGAGAGCAGGGAGAGGCGCACGGCCATCTCCTTGTCGAGGCCGAGGGCGTCGTGGAAGGTGACGACGGCGAAGTTGACGGCGAGCAGGAGGCCGCCGCCGGCGTACCCGTAGGCCCAGCCGACCGACGAGACGCGGTCGCGCTCCTTCTCGTCGGAGATGAGGGGCAGGATCGAGTCGCTGACCACGATCGCGGCGCCACCGGCGAGGTTGGCGACCATGAACGCGATGCTGCCGAAGAGCCAGTTCTCGCCGCTCATGAAGAACAGCAGGCCCGCGGCGACCGCGCCGATCCAGGACAGGCCGACCAGCAGGTCGGGCTTGCGGGCGGTGCGATCGGCGATCGCGCCGACGAGGGGGAAGATCAGGGCGCTCAGGAGCGTCGACACCGTGATCACGTACGACGGCAGCGAGCCCGGCGCGATCGCCAGCCCGAGCACGTGGATCCGCCCGTGCTCGCCGACGGCGTTCTCGGCCACCGAGATCAGGTAGGGCGCGAAGAGCACGCCGGCGACGGTCGTCTGGAACGCCGAGGCGGCCCAGTCGGTGAAATACCAGGCGCGCTGCTCGCGGGCCCGGTTGAGCGGGCCCAGGTCCGCGATCGTCATGTCGTGCCTCCCCGCGCGGACCACCACTGGCCACGTCGCTGCAGCACATCCTTGAGCACGTCGGTGCGGTCCGTGAAGAGCCCGTCGACACCGCGGTCGAGGAGCGTGTGCATCTCGGCGGGCTCGTCGATGGTCCAGACGTGGACCTGGAGGCCGGCCGCGTGGGCGCGGCGCACGAAACTGGGCGTGGTCACCACGAACCGGCCGCGCCGGTGGGGCACCTGGAAGGCGGCGAAGCGCCCTCCGGCGAGGAGCCGGGCCAGCCGGACGCTGGGGGAGAGCCGAAAGGCGACGATCTGCCAGGGGTCGGCCGCGGTCGGCACCCGGCCGCCGGTGAGCTCGCGGAAGCGGCCGATCCGGCGGCGCGAGAACGAGGCGACGAGCAGCCGGTCCCACAGGTCGCGCTCGCGGACGAGCGCGGCGAGCGCCTCGGCCGCGCCCTCGGACTTGAGGTCGATGTTGAACCGCGCCTCGGGGAAGGCGTCGAGGAGGTCGACCAGGGTCGGTACCTCCTCGCGCCCGCCGATCCGGGCGCGGCGTACCTCGGCGAGGGTGAGCTCGCGGATCGCGCCCTGCTGGTCGGTGACCCGGTCGAGGACCTCGTCGTGGAACGCCAGCAGCACGCCGTCGGCGGTCAGGTGGACGTCGGTCTCGAGGTAGTCGTAGCCGAGCGCCGCGGCGTGCCGGAACGCGGCCAGCGTGTTCTCCAGGCCCTCGATCTCGGGGTGGTAGGCACCGCCGCGGTGCGCGAAAGCGAGGACCCTGCCGGGCTCCAGGTACATGGGGTGGCCTCTCAGAGGGTGCTGGGCCGCTCGGCCGGCAGCGCGGCGGGAGACGCCTCCCGGCAGCTCGCTGCCTCCCTGGCGGCGGAGACGCGCTCGGCCCATCGAGCTCAGATGTCGCGGAAGGTCTCGATCTCGGCGCCCAGCGAGCTGAGCCTCTCGGCGAGGTCCTCGTAGCCGCGGTGGATCACGTAGGTGCTCCGCAGCACCGAGGTGCCCTTGCTCGCCAGCATCGCCAGCAGGACGACGACCGCGGGCCGCAGCGCCGGCGGGCACACCAGCTCGGTGCCGGTCCAGGAGGTCGGGCCCTCGATCTGGATCCGGTGCGGGTCGAGCAGGGTGACCCGGCCGCCGAGCTTGTTGAGCTCGGTGAGGTAGATCGCCCGGTTGTCGTAGACCCAGTCGTGCAGGTAGGTCTGGCCCTCGGCGACCGCGCCGATGATGGCGAAGAACGGCAGGTTGTCGATGTTGAGACCGGGGAACGGCATCGGGTGGATCTTGTCGCGGGGGGCGACGAGGTCGGAGGGGTGCGTGGTGATGTCGACCAGGCGGGTCCGGCCGTTGGCCGCGAGGTACTCCTCGGTGCGGTCGTAGCGGAAGCCCATCTCCTCGAGCACCGCGAGCTCGATCTCGAGGAACTCGATCGGCGCGCGCCGGATGGTGATCTCGGAGCGGGTCACGATCGCGGCGGCGAGCAGCGACATCGCCTCGATCGGGTCCTCGCTGGGGGAGTAGTCGACGTCGACGTCGATGCTCTCGCGGCCGGTGACGGTCAGGGTGGTGGTGCCGATGCCCTCGACCTCGACGCCGAGCGCCTGGAGGTAGAAGCAGAGGTCCTGGACCATGTAGTTGGACGAGGCGTTGCGGATCACGGTCGTGCCGGGGTGCAGCGCGGCGGCCATGAGCGCGTTCTCGGTGACCGTGTCGCCGCGCTCGGTGAGCACGATCGGGCGGCCGGGGACGATCGCCCGGTTGAGCTGGGCGTGGTACCAGCCGTCGGTCGCCTTGACCTCGAGGCCGAACGGGCGCAGCGCGGACATGTGCGGCTCGACCGTGCGGGTGCCGAGGTTGCAGCCGCCGGCGTAGGGCAGCTCGAAGGTGTCGGCGCGGTGCAGCAGCGGGCCGAGGAACATGATCACCGAGCGGGTACGCCGCGCGGCCTCCTCGTCGATGCGGGTCAGGTCGATGTCCTTGGGCGGGATGATCTCGAGGTCGTTCTCGCCGTTGATCCAGCGGGTCTGCACGCCGATGCTGTCGAGCACCTCGAGGAGCCGGTTGACCTCCTCGATGCGCGCGACCTTGCGCAGCGTGGTGCGGCCCCGGTTGAGCAGCGAGGCGCACAGGAGCGCGACGCCGGCGTTCTTGGAGGTCTTGACGTCGATGCTGCCGGTCAGCGTCGTGGGTCCCTTGACCCGCAGGTGGGTCGGGCCCGCGCCGAGCGCGACGATCTCGGAGTCGAGCGCGCTGCCGATCCGGGCGAGCATCTCGAGCGAGAGGTTCTGGTGGCCCTTCTCGATCCGGTTGATCGCGCTCTGGCTGGTGCCGAGGCGCTCGGCCAGCTGCGCCTGGGTCAGCTCACGGTGCTTGCGAGCGTCCCGGATGAGGTTCCCGATCCGGCCCTTGTAGTCGTCGGTCGGCTCGTCGGAAGTCATGCCTCGACGGTAACTCATATATGAGATAAGGCAAGCACGCGGCGCCCCGGCGCGGCGGTTCCGGCCCAGGTGGAAGACTGCGGGACATGCGCGCGACGACGATCCACGGGACCCGTGACATCCGGGTCGACGAGGTCCCGGACCCTCAGCTCAAGCGTCCCACCGACGCCATCGTCAAGGTCACCGCCGGCTGCATCTGCGGCTCGGACCTGTGGCCCTACCGCGGGGAGAACCCGATCCGTCCCGGCGCCACCATCGGCCACGAGTGCATCGGCGTGGTCGAGGAGGTCGGTACCGAGGTGCGCGACTTCCGGGCCGGCGACTACGTGATCGTGCCGTTCTGCCACTGCGACAACACCTGCGCCCACTGCCGCAACGGCGCGCAGTCGGCGTGCGTCAACCTGTCGATGACCTCCAGCGGCCAGGCCGAGTACGCCCGGGTCGGCCAGGCCGACGGCAGCCTCGTCACCACCGGCGGTACGCCGCCTGAGGACCTGCTCGCCTCGGTGCTCGCGCTCACCGACGTGATGCCGACCGGGTGGCACGCCGCGGTCTGCGCGGGCGTCAAGCCGGGCGACACCGCGGTGGTGGTCGGCGACGGCGCGGTCGGTCTGTGCGCCGTGATCGCGGCCAAGGCGATGGGCGCCGAGCGGATCGTCGCGATGTCGCGGCACGCCCCGCGCCAGGAGCTGGCCCGGGCGTTCGGGGCGACCCACGTGGTCGCCGCCCGCGGCAAGGAGGCGATCGCCGAGGTGCTCGAGCTCACCGACGGCGTGGGCGCCGACGCGGCGCTCGAGTGCGTGGGCACCGGTGACGCGATGACGACCGCGATCGGGGTCACCCGGCCCGGCGGCGGCGTCGGGTACGTCGGCGTACCGCACGGGGTCGAGCTGCCCGTGCGCAAGCTCTTCGAGACCAACATCGGCCTGCGCGGCGGCATCGCCCCCGTGCGCCGCTACCTGCCCGACCTGCTGCGGCTGGTCCAGGACCGGGCCATCGACCCGGGCCGGGTCTTCGACCTGACCCTGCCGATGGAGGAATCGCCCGAGGGGTACCGGGCGATGGACGAGCGGCGCGCGATCAAGGTCATGCTTCGTCCATGACCCTTCTCGGCCCTGACGCCTACCTCGACCACATCCGCACCGAGTCCGCCCGGTTCGCCGACGTCCTCGCGACCTGCCCGCCCGACGCACGGGTGCCCTCGTGCCCCGACTGGACCGCCGCGGACCTGGTGGCCCACCTGAGCGGGGTCCAGCACTTCTGGACCGGCATCATCGCCGGCCGGCCGGTGGCGCCCGTCGACGAGGACGCCGAGGGGCGCGCCCCCCTCGCGTCGTACGACGACGAGCTGGCGCGCTTCCGGAGCACCCACGACACCTTCGTCGCCACGCTGGCGGCAGCCGACCCGGCCGAGCCGGCCTGGTCATGGTCGGGTCCGGACGACCAGAAGGTCGCCTTCACCTACCGCCGCCAGGCCCACGAGGCGCTGATCCACCGCCTCGACGCCGAGCTGGCCGCCGGACAGGTGACCCCGCTGCCCGCGGCGCTGGCCACCGACGGGGTCCACGAGGCCCTCGACGTGATGTACGGCGGCCTGCCCGACTGGGGCCGGTTCACCCCCGGCGAGCACGTCGTCGAGTACCGGATGACCGACACCGCGACCTCGATCTGGACCCGCCTCGGCACGTTCGCGGGCACCTCGCCCGAGGGCAAGGTCTACGCCGACGAGCCCGACCAGCACGTCGTGGCCGACCCGGGCACCGCGCCTGCGCTCGTGGTCGCCGCGACGGCCTCCGACCTCGACGCGTGGTTGTGGCACCGCGGCGACGACGCGCGGGTCGCGATCAGCGGGGACGACGCCGTCCGGGCGCTGGTGACCGGGCTGCTGGGCCAGTCGATCGACTGAGGTCTCAGGCGGGGTGGGTCGGGCCGTGGCCCGCCCCGCGCACCTGGGCGCGGCTGCTGGACCGCCCGGCCCAGTAGACGACCCCGAAGAGCGCGCCGACGGCGAGCGCGGCGACGACCAGGACGGCGACCAAGGTGAGGATCAGCGCGAGGCTCATGGCCTCACTCTGGCATGACCTGCGTCACACCCGGTCTATGACGTGCGTCACACGCCGGGTGATCGGGGCCGGCTCAGGACCGGGTCCGGACCTCGCAGCCGCAGTCGTGGTCGCACGGCAGGTAGTAGTGCCCGGCGTGCCCGCAGTAGGGGCAGGGCCGGTCGTGGGACAGGTGGCCCTGGTCGATGACGTTGGATTCCCGCATGGTGTGTCTCCCGGTGCTCTTCCTTCTTCGATCGGTCGGGCGAGGGCCGACCTGAGGCACCGGCGATCCCCGACCGTGGGAGGAAGACAGCCCGTCGTCACGACGGCGAGGATGCGGGCATGAGCGAGCTGCGCGGCAAGACCTTCCTGGTGTCCGGCGCCAACACCGGGATCGGCAAGGAGACGGTGCGGGTGCTGGCCGGGCGTGGTGCGCGGGTGGTGCTCGCCGGGCGCTCCGAGGACAAGACCCGGGCGGCGATCCGCGAGATCGCCGACGAGACCGGCAACACCGACCTGGACTACCTGCCGCTGGACCTGGGCGACCTCGCGTCGGTCCGGGCGGCGGCCGCGACCTTCCTCGCCTCGGGCGAGCGGCTCGACGTCCTGCTCAACAACGCCGGGCTGGCCGGCAAGCGGGGGATGACCGCGAGCGGCTTCGAGCTGGCCTTCGGCACCAACCACGTCGGGACGTTCCTGCTCACCGAGCTGCTCCGCGACCACGTCGCGGCGACCGGGCCGGGGCGGATCGTCAACGTCGCGAGCACCGGGCACTACCGCGCCAAGGGCATCGACTGGGACGCCGTGCGGCGCCCGAGCGTGACGCGCACGGCGTTCGACGAGTACTGCGTCTCCAAGCTCGCCAACGTGCTCCACGCGCGTGAGCTCGCCCGCCGGATGGAGGGCACCGGGGTCACGACGTACTCGCTGCACCCGGGGGCGATCGCCTCGGACGTGTGGCGCGAGGTGCCGTTCGGCGTGCGCCACGTGATGAAGCTCTTCATGAAGTCGACCGCCGACGGGGCCCGGACCTCGCTCTACTGCGCCACGTCGCCGGACGTGGCGGGCGAGAGCGGGCGCTACTACGACGACGAGCGGGTCAAGGAGCCGTCGCGGGTGGTGACCGACGAGCTGGCGGCCGAGCTCTGGTCGCGCAGCGAGGCGTGGGTGGCGGAGCCCGCGGCGTCCTGACGGCGGTCGACCCACTCGACGTACCCGCTGCCGGTGCACTGCGCACCGCGCCAGGTCGTCTCGTGCCGGAAGGCCGAGACGTAGCCGGTGCCGTGGCCGTAGCGGTACGGCGCGTCGACCTCGGCGTCCATCCGGAGCACCTCGGCGGCGCCGTCGCGGACGGTCCAGCGCATCCGGAGCGGCACCCGCATCGGGCGCCCGGCGGGGTCGCGGCGCGGCTCGGGATCCCAGGCGGTGACCTCGAACCGGACGTCGTCGTAGACCTCGGCGGCGCCACCGCGGGTGCGCACGTGGAGCAGCCGGCAGGCGGTGACGCCGTGGGCGCTGACGTCGGTCAGCAGCAGCTGGGTGTCGGCGTCGAGGTTGACGATCTGGTAGGTGAAGAAGTCGATCGGCAGCTTGGCCCAGCCGGGCAGCGGGCGCCGCAGGAGCGACTGCGGGGAGAGGCTGCGGGCGTACTCGACGGTGCCGAGTCCCGCGAAGGTGTGCTCGGTCGCGTCGTGACGCACGGTGGCGCGGTAGGGCGCGAGCAGGCTGACGTGGTCGTACGCCGGGCTGCGGACGAACCAGGACGCGAGGTCGGTGACGTCCAGCTCGACGTCGGCCTCGAAGGCCGCGTAGCGACCGGCGACGCGCACGCGGGGGAGGTCGACCTCGACGGTGAGGTCCTCGCCCCAGCGCAGCGGCCCGGCCTCGGCGAACGAGCACTCCGTGGCCGCGTCGTAGCCGGCGTGGTGGTGCTGCTCGCCGTGCGCGGTCGCGGAGAGCACCATCGCGGTGTCGCGGGCGTCGGGCGCGGCGATCCGGTCGTCGTCGAAGCAGGTGGTGCCGGTCGCGCCGATGAACGTCATCGTGTTGAGGAAGCGGTAGGGCGCCGGCAGGTCGGGCAGGAAGACGCCGACGTGGGTCCAGGCCCAGGTGCGCGAGCGGAGGTGCGGGCGGAAGAGGTCGGTCCGGCGGAACGGCTCGGTCGAGGCCTGCAGACGGCGGTCGGTGCGCAGGAGCGCGGGCACGAGGAGCGGCGCCGCGTGGCGCAGGAGGTTCACACCAGCACCCCGGGGTTGAGGACGCCGGCCGGGTCGAGCGCGGTCTTGGCCGCGCGCACCGCCTGGGCGAAGGGCTCGGGGCGCTGGGCGTCGTACCAGGGGCGGTGGTCGCGGCCGACCGCGTGGTGGTGGGTGATGGTGCCGCCGTGGGCGATGATCGCGTCGGAGACGGCGGCCTTGATCTCGTCCCACTGGGCCAGGGTGCTGCCCCAGCGGCCGCCCGCGTAGACGCCGTAGTAGGGCGCCGGTCCGTCGGGGTAGACGTGGGTGAACCGGCACGTGACGACGCCCTGGCCGCCGCAGACCCGGGCGATCGCGTCGGTGGCCGCGGCAGTGACGGCCGCGTGGAGGTCCGGGAACGCCGCCCAGGTGCACGCGGTCTCGAAGGTCTCCACGACCATCGCGCGGCGGGCGAGGGCGTCGCGCTGGTAGGGCATCCGGATGAACGCCGAGCGCCACGCCTGGGAGGCATCGCCGGCCTCGGTGGTCGCGCCGTGGTCGCCGGCGTCCGTGGCCCGGTCCCGGGTGGCGAGGACGGTGCCGCCGTGGTCGGCGACCAGCTCGAGGGCCCGGCCGAGCCAGGCGTCGACCGGGTGGTCCGCGGACTCGAAGGCGAGGATGAGCAGGCCGCCGTCGACCGCGGTCCCGGCGTTGATGAGGGCCTCGGCCGGGTCGAGGAGGCGGCAGTTGGCCGGGTGCAGGCCGGACTGGGCGATCGCGCGGGTGGCGGCGACCGCGGCGGCATACGAGGTGAACGCGACGGTGGCGGTGCGCTGCCAGGTGGGGCGCAGCTGGAGGCGCATCCACGCCTCGGTGATCACGCCGAGCGCCCCCTCGGAGCCGAGGAACATCCGGTCCGGCGAGGGGCCCGCGCCGGAGCCGGGCAGGCGGCGCGACTCGCTGGTGCCCGCGGGGGTGACCACGCGCAGCGACGCGGTGAGGTCGTCGATGTGGGTGGCGAGCGTGGCGAAGTGGCCGCCGGCCCGGGTCGCGAGCCAGCCCCCGAGCGTGGAGAACTCGAAGGACTGGGGGAAGTGGCGCAGGGTCAGCCCGTGCGGGCGCAGCTGGGCCTCGAGCGCGGGGCCGTAGGTGCCGGCCTGGATCCGTGCCGCGCGGCTGGTGGCGTCGATCTCGACGACCTGGTCGAGGTGCTCCAGGTCGAGGCTGACGGCCGGGCCCTCGAAGCGGGGCTCGACGCCGCCGACGACCGAGCTGCCGCCGCCGTAGGGGACGACGGGGGTGGCCGTCGAGGTGCACCAGTCGAGCACGTCGACGACGTCCTGCTCGGTGCGCGGGCGGACGACGAGGTCGGGCATCGGGCCGCGGACGCCGGTGAGGTTGCGGACCACGTCGCGGAAGGCCTTGCCGCGGGCGTGCGCGAGCCGGTCGACGGGATCGGCCGAGCAGAGCGCGGCGAGTGCCGCGGGCGGCGCGACCCGGGGCGCCGGTACGGCGAACGCGGCCGGGTCCGGCGGGGCGTGGTCGGTGAGGTCGTGGCCGGGCAGCAGCGCCGCCACGCGCCCGGCGAGGGTGTCGGCCTCGGCGGCCGTGAGCTGTCGGCCCTCGGTGCCCCAGCCCCACCAGGAGCGTCGGTCGGGAACGGTCATCGGTGGGTCTCCTGCTCGTCGAGCGCCGGGGTGCGGGACAGGGCGAGGAGCGCGCGGCGTCCGCGCTCGGTCATCTCGGCGGCGGAGCGGTCGGGGTGGCGCAGCCACCAGCCGACGAGCGCCGAGACGCTGCCCATCCAGATGTCGGTGAGGATCTCGAGGTCGTCGGCGTCGGCGACCGCGTCGAGCGCGGCGAGGGTCCCGACGCCCGAGCGGGCCTGCTCGGCGATCCGGACCCGCGCGGTCCGCGCCGCCCGGTGCGCGGCGGAGCCGGCCGGCGTGGTCCGGTCGTTGAGGACGTTCCAGTCGTGGGGCCGGGGCGCGAGCGCGGTGAAGATGGCCGCGAGCGTGCCCTCGGCCAGCGTGAGCGGCGGCCCGCCCGCGGCGAGGACGGCGTCGATCCGGTCGGCGATCGAGGCGCCGGCCCGGTCGGCGCAGGCGGCGAAGAGGGCGTCCTTGGAGCCGAAGTAGCCGAGGACGAGCTGCTTGGAGACGCCGGCGCCCGCCGCGATCGCAGACAGCGAGGCGCCCGCATGGCCGTAGCGGCCGAACTCGGCCGTCGCGGCGTCGAGGATGAGCTCCTCGCGCTGGGCGCGCGGGACGCGCTTGCTGCCGGGCATGGCGGACCTCCGTGGTTGACCGATCGGTAATTTACCGATCGGTCAACGAACGTCAACCCCCAGGCTCAGGACGCCAGCGCCGCGACCGCGATCAGCCCGAAGAGCAGGGCGAACAGCACCACCAGGCCGGCGATCAGCGGGACCAGGCCCGGCGTGCGCTGCTTCTCGAACCCGATCCGGCCGCTGATGAACGTCAGCGCCGGCGCCGCGTAGAAGACGTCGGCGGTCTGCCCCGGCGCCACCTGGAACTGCTGCTCGGCGTGGCCGTAGCGCCACATCCACTGCGCGTGGCCCGAGACCCGGTGCGGTCCGGGGGCGATCGGGTAGACGTTCTGGCCGTACTGCGCCGCGACCGGGTAGCCGTCGATCTGGATGCTCGGCGTGATCATCGCCAGCATCCGGTTGCCCTGGACGGTCAGGCGCAGGTACCCGGGCGGCGGCGGAGGGGGCGGCGGCATCTGGCTCATGGACTCACCCTAGGAAACCCGGCGCGCGGGCCGGGGAGGCGGGCGCACTACAGTTGTAGTGTGGCTGGTGCGCAGGGGCGTCTGCAGGACCGGAGGGCGACCGCGCTGGTGGCGGCGATCGACCTGCTGGCCGGCGGGGGAGCGCGCGCACTGACCCACCGGGCGGTGGACGAGCGGGCAGGACTGGCGCCGGGCTCGACGTCGAACTACTTCCGGACCCGGGCGAGCCTCGTCGCCGGCGTGGTCCAGCAGCTCCTCGACGAGGACCTGGCCCTGCTGGCCGGCCTCGGTCCGCTGCCGGCGGAGCGGGACGTCGCGCCCTTCCTGGTCGGCTACGTCGAGCTGAGCCGCACTCGGCGGCGGACCGCGGCGCTGGCCCGGCTGGCACTGCTCGCCGATCCCGACGCGGGCGAGCTCGCGGCCGGCCGGAGCCGGTTGCTCGAGGCTGCCACGAGCGCGCTGGCCGGGCTCGGGCTCGCCGATCCCCGCGCGACGGCCGGCGTCCTGGTCGACCTCGTCGACGGCGCGATCGCCGGCGCCGTCGCCTACGGCCACCCGACCTCCGCGGCCGCCCTCGGCCGCGCGATCGACGCCATCGTGACCACCGCCTCCGAGGAGCCGACATGACCACTACCTGCCGCACTGCCGCCTGCCGTACCGCGGGGTGGGGGCTCGCCGCCGCCGGAGCGCTCCACCTCCTCTGGGCGAGCGGGAGCCCGTGGCCGGCCGGCTCGCGCGAGGTATTGGCCGACGCCGTAACCGGGTCGCGTGCGGGCCTGCCGCCGGCGCCGCTCACGGTCGCCGTCGGCGCGGGGCTCATCGGCGCCGGCGTCGCGTCGGCGACGACCTCGGCCGGCGGGGACGCTCGCGCGCGCAACGTGCTGCGCGGGGTGGTCGGCGCCGGCCTGCTCGCCCGGGCGGTCCTCGGCGGACGCCGCGCGACCCAGGTGCTCGGGATGGCGGAGCCGTCGGAGAGGTTCCTCGGCCTGGACCGGCGCTGCTACCGGCCCCTCGTGGGCGTGCTCGGCGCCGGGGTGCTCGCGGGGATCGAGCGCGGCGGCCGCTAGCGGGTGGGTGCGACCAGGGCGAGCAGGGCGTCCCAGGCGGCTGCGCCGAGCCGGCGATCGGCCTCCTCGGTGCCGCCGCGGGCCATCCGCTGGCCGGCGGCCACGACGTCCTCGCCGGGCAGGATCGCGCGGTGCCCGGCCTCGGGGTCGGCGACGAGCGTCGTCGCCAGCCCGTACGACGCCCGCCGCAGCACGATCTCCTCGGCCTGCTCGCGAGCCGGCCAGACCTGGTCGTCGTCGCCCGCGACCACCAGGAGCTCGGGGATCCGCTCGACGGGGAGGGCCGCGGCGGCCACGCCGTCGGGATCGAGGGCGCGTGAGGCCCGGTAGAGCCCTACGTACGACGGCGGGTCGGCGTCCGGCGTCCAGCGCTCGTCGTAGCGAACGTGGGGGAGCGGCACGCCGTCCAGGGTCCAGTGCGCGGTCTGCCGCCCATCGGCGTCGAGACCCGCCCACATCACGTCGGTCGGGGCGAACGCCGCGACTGCGGCGACGGGCGCGTCGGTCAGGCACGCGGTCGCCAGCGCCGCCTCGGCGCCGTACGAGACGCCCGCGACGACGACCCGGTCGCACGCGGCGGCGAGCGCCGTGACCCGGGCCGCGAAGGTCTCGAGCGGGATCTCCCACGGGCCCTCGTGCTGCCCGGGCCCGCCGAACCACTGGATCGACTCGGCGAGCACGCCCTGCTCGGCCAGCAGGCGGGCGCGCTGCTCGTCGACGCGGCCGCTGGAGCCGCCGAGGACGAGCGCGCCCACGCCGTGGTGGGTGCCGGGGGTCCAGCGGACGCCGGCCGGGTCGCTCAGCTCGGTGCGGTGCACGTCACCGACCCTACGCACCTCTTTAGTGGCAGGATCTGCCACTAAAGGAGTACGCTGGAGCCATGGCCCGACGCCCTCCCGGCACCGCGACCCTGCTGGGGATCGCCCGGGCGTGCGCCGACGTGTTCGTCGCGGCTGGCGACTCCAGCCCGACCGTGGCCACCCTCGTCGCCGCGTCCGGGGTCTCCGAGCGCAGCTTCCACCGCTACTTCCCGACCAAGCCGGACTGCCTGCGCCCGCTGTTCGACGACGGCAACGCGGCCTATGCCGCCGCGCTCGCCGCACAGCCCGCGGACCTGCCGCTGGGGGAGGCGGTGACCCGCGCGTTCGTCGCCGCGAACCACACCATGAGCGACGCCGACTCCCGCGCGTTCATGCGCACGGTCTTCGGTGACCTCGCGCTGCGCCGGGTCTGGCTCGAAGCGAGCTATGCGACCGCCGCGGTGCTGCGGCCCGCCGTCGCCGCCCGGATCGGCGCCCCCGAGCACGCCGTCGCCACGACCGTCGCGTGCGGTCAGGCGATCGTGCTCGCCATCTCCGCCCTCGCCCACATGGTCGAGGACGGTCTCACCGCCCACGAGGCGGCGGCCGCGGCCGGCGCGGCACTCTTCGCCGGCGTACGCCACGAGTAAGCGGCGCCATCGCGCCGCAGGGAAAGGAAGCACCATGGATCTGCAGGACAAGGTCGTCCTCGTCACCGGAGGCGCCCGGGGTCTCGGCGCCGCGTTCGCCCGCGGCATCGTCGCCGCCGGCGGCCGGGTCGTGATCGGGGACCTGCTCGACGACGAGGGCGCTGCTGTTGCCGCCGAGCTCGGCGAGGCCGCCCGCTACGTGCACCTCGACGTCACCAGTGAGGAGTCCTGGGCCGCCGCTGTCGCCGCGAGCACCGACGCCTTCGGCCGCCTCGACGGGCTGGTCAACAACGCCGGCATCTCCGCCACCGGTCAGCTGACCGCCGACGAGCCGACGGACGTCTTCCGCCGGATCATCGAGATCAACCTGATCGCCGTGCACACCGGACTGCGCGCGGTCGTCCCCGCGATGCGCACCGCCGGCGGCGGCTCGATCGTCAACATCTCCTCGGCCGCGGGCCTGATGGGCATGGCGATGACGAGCGGCTACGGCGCCGCGAAGTGGGGCGTGCGCGGGCTCAGCAAGATCGCCGCGGTCGAGCTCGGCCGGGACCGTATCCGGGTCAACTCGGTGCACCCCGGCATGGTGCTGACGCCGATGACCGCGCCGACCGGGATCGTCGCCGACGAGGGCGCCTTCCCCAACAACCCCTACCAGCGTGTGGGCCGGCCCGAGGAGCTCGTCGGTGCCGTCGTCTACCTGCTCAGCGACGCCGCGTCGTACACGACCGGCGCCGAGCTGGCCGTCGACGGCGGCTGGACCGCCGGTCCGTCGGTGGAGTACATCGCCGGTCAGTGACCCCCGGAGCGAGGGACCGGTCGCTCCATCCAGACGTTGTCCGGTCCGCCGATCTCGTCGGCGGACCGGTGCGTCTCGGTGAAGCCCTGGCGCTCGTAGAACGCCCGCGCCGCCGTGTTGCCGTCCATGTGCGCCAGGCGCACCACCCGCAGACCCGCGGCGGGGCCGGTCGTCACGGCCTCGAGCAGCGCGTGCCCGGCGCCGGTCCCGTGCGCCTCCGGCACGACGTAGAGCCGCCACAGGTCGAGCGCGTCGCCCTCGACCGTGTACGCCGCCATGCCGACCACCGCGCCGTCCCGCTCCGCGACGAGCACCCGCCCCGCGGCGATCGACTGCGCCGTGCGCTCGCGGCTCCACCACTGCTCCAGCCCGGTCCGGACGTAGTCGGCCCCCGCGATCGGCGTGTACGTCGGCGGCCAGGTCCGGTGCCCGACCTCGCGCACCGCGTCGACGTCGTCGGCCTGGGCGGTGCGGACGGTGACGGGCTCCCGAGTCATGGCGCCACGCTATCCCCGTCGGCACGCGGGTTTGCGACAATGTCCGCGTGGCCAGCGAGACCCCGGGCATCGACCCCGAGCGGCTGCGCACGCTCGCGCTGCTGCGCAAGGTGCGCGACCGGATCGACCGCGAGTACGCCCAGCCGCTCGACGTCGACGCGCTGGCCCGCGACGTGCACCTGTCCTCGGGACACCTGAGCCGGGAGTTCAAGCGGGCCTACGGCGAGCCGCCGTACTCCTACCTGATGACGCGGCGCATCGAGCGGGCGATGGCGCTGCTGCGCCGCGGCGACCTCAGCGTCACCGACGTCTGCTTCGAGGTCGGCTTCTCCTCGCTCGGCACGTTCAGCACCCGGTTCACCGAGCTCGTCGGCATGGCGCCCAGCGCCTACCGCGACGAGGTCGCCAGCCGTGACGCGGCCCACGAGGGCGTGGTCGCCGAGCCGCCCTCGTGCGTCACCAAGAAGGTCACCCGACCGATCAGGAATCAAGAAGCGGACCCGTTCCCCACGCGACTAGCGTGACGGACATGGAGATCAGCATTCAGCACAGCTTCCTTCCACAGACCGACCCCGAGGCATCGCTGGCGTTCTACCGCGACGTGCTCGGCTTCGAGGTCCTCAACGACGTCGGCTACGGCGACATGCGGTGGATCACCGTCGCGCCCCAGGGGCAGTCCGGCCCGTCGGTGGTCCTCGCGCCGCCGGCCGCCGACCCCGGCATCACCGACGACGAGAAGCGCGTCATCGCCGAGATGATGGCCAAGGGCACCTACGCCACGCTGGTCCTCAGCACGCCCGACCTCGACGCGACCTTCGAGCAGATCCAGGCGACCGGCGCCGAGGTCATCCAGGAGCCCATCGACCAGCCCTACGGCGTGCGCGACTGCGCGTTCCGCGACCCGGCCGGCAACCACGTCCGTATCAACCAGGCCGTCTGAGCGCACGTGGCCGACCTGCCTCCCGCCCGCGACGGCGCCACCCGTCGTACCGACAGCCTGGCGCTGCTGAGCACCCCCGCGATCGACGTGTGGGTGGCGACGGCGTCCGCGGACGGCCTGCCGCACCTGGTGCCGGTGTCGCTGGCCTGGGCGGGGGAGCGGGTCGTGCTCGCGGTCGACGGCGCCTCGCTCACCGCGCGCAACCTGCAGGCCTCCGGCCGGGCCCGCCTCGGCGTCGGCCCGACGCGCGACGTCGTCATGATCGACGCGGTCCTGGAGCGCACCGCCGGGGTGGACGCCGACGCGGCGCTCGGCGAGGCCTACGCCGCCCAGGCCGACTGGGACCCGCGCGGCCTCGCCGGCTACGTCTTCCTCGTGCTGCGACCGGAGCGGCTCCAGGCGTGGCGCGAGGCCAACGAGACGGCCGGGCGGACCCTGCTCCGCGACGGCACGTGGGTCGTGTGAGCCTTTCCGGCGGAGGCTCTTCCTAGACTCACCCGGGTGAGTCACGAGTTCGTCCTCATCGCGGCCGCCGGCCTGGCGATCAGCATCGTCGCGTCGGTGTTCTCCCGGCGTACGGGCGTCGCGGCGCCGCTGCTGCTCGTCGCGCTCGGCATCGGCACGAGCTTCATCCCCGCGACCCCGCACCTCGAGCTGGAGCCCGAGCTCATCCTGGCCGGCGTCCTGCCACCGCTGCTCTACGCCTCGGCCGTGCAGCTGCCGGTGATCGACCTGCGCCGCAACCTCTCGCTCATCACGTGGCTCTCGGTGGTCATGGTGATCGTGTCGGCGGTCGTGGTCGGACTGCTGGTGCACCTGGTCTTCCCGGCGATCCCGCTCGCGCTCGGCATCGCGCTCGGCGCGGTGGTGAGCCCGACCGACGCGGTCGCCGCGACCGCCGTCGGGCGCCGGGTGGGCCTGCCACCCCGCCTGGTGACGGTGCTCGAGGGCGAGAGCCTGGTCAACGACGCGTCCGCGCTCGTCGTCCTGCGCTCGGCGATCGTCGCGGTCGGCGTGACCGGTGCGTTCAGCCTCGGCGAGACCTCGGTCGACTTCGTGTGGGCGGTCGTGGGCGCCGGGCTGGCCGGCTGGTTCGTGGCCTGGGTGACGGTGCTGGTGCGCGAGCGGCTCGACGACCCGGTGCTCAACACGACGATCTCGTTCGTGACGCCCTTCCTTGCCTACGTGCCGGCCGAGGAGATGCACGCCTCCGGCGTCCTGGCGGTCGTGGTGGCCGGCCTGGTCACCGGCGCGATGGGGGCCAAGCGGTTCAGCGCCCGCGACCGGCAGACCCAGACGACGACCTGGGCGACGATCAACTTCATCCTCGAGAACGGCGTCTTCCTGGCGCTCGGCTACCAGCTGCCCATGCTCATCGACGACGCGAAGGCCGAGACCAGCACCGGCGAGGTCGTCGGCATGGTCGCGCTCGTCCTGGCCGCACTGGTCGCGCTGCGCTTCGCCGGTCTCGCCTGGCCCGCCCTGGTCGGTCGCTACGGACCCTCCGACCGCAGCGAGCGGGTCCGCGAGCGGCTCGACCAGATCGAGCAGCGCGTCGACACCTGGGAGCCCAAGGACGACCGCGAGGAGACCCGCCTGCGCTGGGCCCGCCGCCGGATCGCGCGGGCCAGCGCCGACATCGCCTTCGAGGAGCGCGAGCCCATCACGGCCCGCGGCTACGTCGTCCTCGCCTGGGCCGGGATGCGCGGTGTGGTCACGCTCGCGGCCGCCCAGACCATCCCGAGCGGGACGCCGCACCGCGACACCGTCGTCCTCGTGGCGTGCCTGGTGGCCATGGTCTCGCTCGCCCTGTTCGGGCTCACCCTGCCCGCGCTGATCCGGCGGATGGACTTCCCCTCGGCCGATCCCGCCGAGCGCCGCGACGACCTGCTCACCCTGATGCGCCAGATCGCCGAGGACGCCACCGACACCCTCGGCCCGCTCGACGAGCAGCGCGTCGACGGCGAGCCGCTCGACCCCGCCGTCGTCGAGTCCCTCAAGGAGCGCTTCCTGCCGATGCTCCTCGCCGGCGTCCACCGCGCCGCCGAGAGCAAGCCGGGCCAGCGCGAGCAGGCGTTCATCGTGCAGCGCCGCTACCTCGACGCGATGCGCGAGGCCCTGCTCAAGGAGCGCTCCATCGGCGCCTTCAGCACCGAGACGTTCAAGCAGGTCGAGGGATTCCTCGACCGCGAGGAGCAGCGCTTCTCGGGCCAGCCCGGCTAGCCCGGCCAGCTCACAGCAGCGTCGCGAGGACCTGCGCGACACCCTCGTCCGCGCACGGCGGCGCGACGTGGTCGGCCACCTCCCGGACGCTCTCGTGCGCGTCCGCCATCGCGTACGACGTCCCCGCCCACGCCAGCATCGGGATGTCGTTCGGCATGTCCCCGAACGCCACCACGTCGGCAGCCTCCACCCCCAGCCCCGCGCACAGCGCGACCAGCGCGCTGGCCTTGGTCACGCCCGTGGCGCTGATCTCCATGAGGCCCGGCACCGACCAGGTCGGCGTGGCCAGGTCGCCGACCGCCGCGACGACCCCGTCGCGCAGTACGTCGGCGCTGCTGCCCGGCGCGCGCACCAGGAGCTTGACGGCGGTCGCGTCCCACACCTCGGCCAGCGGACCGCGGACCGCGTCCGCCGGCAGGTGGTAGGGCTCCTCCCAGTGCGGGTCCTGCCGGATCCCGTCGAGGCACTCCACCGCGAAGGACGCACCGGGCACGCTCTCGGCGATGGCCGCGACGAGCTCCAGGCCGGGGCCGGGGTCGATCCCGCTGACGGCCACGGGCGTGCGCCGGTGGACGTCGTACGTGATGGCGCCGTTGGACACGATGGCCCGGCCGTGCTCGCCGACGTAGCGCCACAACGGCTCCATCCAGCGCAGCGGCCGGGCCGTCACGAAGACGATCGGCACCCCGGCGGCGTCGGCGCGGCGCAGCACCTCGGCGGTGTACGGCGGCACGGAGTCGCTGTCGTAGGGGAGCAGGGTCCCGTCGAGGTCGGTCGCGACGAGGAGGCTCATCCGCGGAAGCCTAGACCGCACCGCGCGGCCACTAGCGTGGCGGCCATGATCCTGCCGCCGGTCCGGGACCCCCGGTTCACGACCCTGCGCCGGGGCGGGTCGCTGACCGACACCGACCACCACCTGCTCGCGCAGTGGGCCGCGGAGTGCGCCGAGCACGTCCTGCCGCTCTTCGAGGCGGCGCAGCCCGACGACCCCCGGCCACGCGCGGCGATCGCGGCGGTCCGCGCCTGGACCCGCGGCGAGATCACGATGACCGCCTCCCGCACCGCCGGAGGTCACGCGATGGGCGCGGCCCGGGACCTGCGCGGGGCGCCCCGGCACGCCGCCTACGCCGCCGGGCAGGCGGCGGTCGTCGCCCACGTCGCCGCGCACGAGCTCGGTGCGGCCGCCTACGCGATCAAGGCCGCGCGGGCCGCCGTACCGGACGAGAAGGGCGTGCCGGGCGAGGAGGCACGGCGGCGCGAGTGCGCCTGGCAGCGCTCGCGGTTGCCGGAGGCGATCCGGTACCTGGTCCTCGACGACCAGCGGCTGCGCAACGACCTGTGCTGGTCGGTGTTCGACGTCTGAGCCGGCCCGGCCCTAGCCGCCGGACGTCAGGTGCGCGGCGAGCCAGGCGTCGATCTCGGCCGTCGCCGCCGCGGCCAGGGGCGTCGGGTGCACGGTGAACCCGTGGGGCGCCTCGGGATAGATGCTCAGCGCGACGTCGACCCCGGCCGCGGCGAGCCGTCCGGCCATCGCCAGGTTGTCCTCGAGCAGGACGTCCTCCGCGCCGACGACGAGCAGCACCGGAGGCAGCCCGGTCAGGTCGGCATAGACGGGGGAGAGGTCGGGGTGGGTCCGGTCGGCGGCCGCGCCGGCATAGGCGTCGAGGAAGTACTCGTCCGCGATCCGGCGTCCGGCCGGGGTCTGCCCGCTGAGGTCGAAGGTGCCGAACTGCAGCACCGCCGTACGAAAGGGTGCGAGCCCGCGCTCGCGCATCCGGAGCAGGGTGGCCGCGGCCAGCGTCGAGCCCGCGGAGAAGCCGAGCAGTGCCAGCTCGGTGGTCCCGAAGCGGTCCGCGGCGTGCTCGGCGAGCCAGAGCGCGACGCTCGCGCAGTCGTCCGGAGCGGCCGGCCAGGGGTGCTCGGGGGCGAGGCGGTAGTCCACGCTCGCCACCACGACACCGAGTGCGTCGGCGAGCCGTCGGTTGCGGACGTCGCTCGCCGCGGCCGAGCCCAGGTAGAAGCCGCCGCCGTGCAGCTCGAGCACCACACCCGCGGGCGGTACGCCGGCCGGCAGGTGGATCCGCACGGGCACGGTGTGGCCGTCGGCACCGACGAGCTCGGTGAGCGGAGGCGGGTCCGCCGGGACGGGCACGGGCACCGCGGCGCGGAGGGCGTCGAGCTCGGCCGGGCCGGACGGACCGCGGCCCGGCACCCGGCCGTCGTAGAAGGCGCGGGACTGCTCCGCGAGCGGGAGCAACCGGGGGTCGACCAGGTGGGCGAGCCCGAGCCTCACCGGGCCTCCTCGCTGAGGAGGGCGGCCACCACGTGGGGGATGACGGTGTCGATCGCGTGGCGCACGGTGCCGTCGGTGTCTCCGGTCAGCAGCGCTCGTCGTACGGCGTCGTTGTAGATGCCGATGATCGTGTCGGCCAGCTCGGCGACCGGCAGCGACGCGGACGCGCCGGCCGCGGCCAGCACCTCGGTCGCGACCTCCTCGACGGCGGCGCGCATCGCGCGGTCGAGGTCGGCGATGGCCGCGCGCACGTGGGGCTGGTCGAGGCTGTGCACCTCGAACTCGGTGGTGAGCCGGAACCACGCGGGATCGAGCCGGAAGGTCGCCGCGACCGCACGGGCGAGGTGCTGGGTGAGCACGACCGGGTCGGGTGCGCGCTCCGGCGCGCCGAGGACGCCGGCGACGGCCTCGCGCAGCCGGCGTACCTGCTCGTCGGACTCGATCCGGTAGAGCTCGAGGAAGAGCTCCTC
The DNA here is from genome assembly GCF_018831735.1 of Pimelobacter sp. 30-1. Lineage (NCBI taxonomy): Bacteria > Bacillati > Actinomycetota > Actinomycetes > Propionibacteriales > Nocardioidaceae > Pimelobacter > Pimelobacter sp. 30-1. The sequence continues at coordinate 249,237 of NZ_NHTS01000007.1, read as the reverse complement.
CTTGCTCGCGTGGTTGGAGTAGAACGCCCCGCGGGTGAACCCGGCGCGAGCGCAGATGGCGCTGACGCTGGCGCCCCGGATGCCGTGCTCGGCGAACACCTCGCGGGCCGCCGCGACCAGGCGCTGCTGGGTGTCGGCACGGCTGCGCATGGCGAGCAGTCTAGGTCGATCGGGCGTGCCTCTTCCCGTCGCCGCGCCTGCTCGATACATTGTGTATCCAATTCGCGGAGGGCAGGGGAGCGACATGAGGACTCGGGTGTGGCGGGGCTGAGCAGGCGCGCGTTCGTGCACGGGGTCGGGGCGCTCGCGGCCGCCGGCGGTCTCCAGGCGGACGCCTTCGGAGCCCAGGTCGCCCGGCGACTGGCCGCGGTCGGTCCGGCGGCGCGCCTCGACGACATCCCGTCGACGCTCCAGCAGACGTTGCTGCGCGGCTCGGTCGTGCAGGGGGAGTACCGCCGGCTCACGACCGGCGCCGGCGAGCCCTACCTGCCGCGCCTCGACCTGCTCCGCCGTACGCCGGACGCGGGCCGGGTGAAGGATCGCCGGTCGCTGCTCTACCTCGCGCACCTCTCGGACCTGCACCTCATCGATGCCCAGTCGCCGTGCCGCATGGAGCCGATGATCGTGCAGAGCGAGTCGACCTGGGCCGGCGCCTTCCGGCCGCACGAACAGCTCACCGTGGCGACCGTCGCGGCGATGGTCGACGGCTTCCACCAGGCTCGGTTCAGCCCGCTCACCCGGGCGCCGATGGGCGCCGCGGTGGTCACCGGCGACAGCGCCGACATGCTGTCGAACCTCGAGCTGCGCTGGTACATCGACCTGCTCGACGGCGGCACCGTCGACCCCGGCTCCGGCGGCGACCGCTACCACGGCGTCCAGGCGTGGGCGGACGCCGACTGGGCCTACCGTCCCGACGACCCGAAGGGCAGCGCGTACGCCCGCTACGGCTACCCGCGCCTGCCCGGCCTGCTCGACCAGGCCGTGGGCCGCAAGGTCCGCTCGATCGGCCTCGCCGCGCCCTGGTACGCCGTCTTCGGCAACCACGACGTCCTGCTGTTCGGCGCCTTCGGCGTGACCGAGCAGATGGAGCGGATGGCCGTCGGGAGCCGCAAGTCCTACTCGATGCCGACGACGCTCTCGACGATGCTGACCGACTACGCCGCCCAGAACAGCGCCTGGACGCAGGCCGGTAGCGTCGCCCGCGAGCTGCTCGGCGCGCCCGGCACGAAGTCGGTGCCGGCGAACCCGGAGCGCCGGCTCTTCGACCAGAAGGCCTTCATGGCCGAGCACTTCCGCACGGCCTCGCGCCCCGGCCCGGTCGGCCACGGCTTCACCGAGCGCAACCTGCGCACCGGCGAGACCTGGTGGCGTGCCGACCTCAGCAGCACCGTCCGGCTGCTCGGGCTCGACACCTGCAACGCCGTCGCCGGCCCGGACGGCGCCGTCGTCGAGAGCCAGCTCCAGTGGCTCGAGCGCGAGCTCCAGCAGGCCGAGCGCGACCACCGGCTCGTGCTCGTCGCCTCGCACCACAACAGCCGCACCCTCGACAACCCGTCGCACCGGCCCGGCGCGACCGAGCGCCTGCACCACTCGTCCGACGTGGTCGAGCTGCTGCTGCGGCACCCGGTCGCGATCGCCTGGCTCAACGGGCACACCCACGTCAACCAGATCCTCGCCCACCGATCGGGGGAGAGCGGGTTCTGGGAGATCACGACCGCCTCGTGCATCGACTTCCCCCAGCAGCAGCAGACCGTCGAGATCGTCGACAACCGCGACGGGACGCTGTCGCTCTTCACCACCGTCATCGACCACGCGTCTCCCGCCGTACCGACGGGGGACGGGTTGGCCGTGGACCTCGCCTCGCGCAGCCGCGAGCTCGCCCTCAACGACTGGGTCGAGTCACCCCTGATGCGCCGCGGCTCGCCGCTCGACCGCAACACCGAGCTGCTCCTGCCCGCGCCGTTCCCCCTCGACGGCGTCACCGACGCCACGCTCGAGGCGGAGCGGATGACCCACCTGGCCCGGATCACCGCGCACGAGCAGGCGGCCGGCCGATGAGCACCGCACCCTGGCCGGTCCGCGCCCTCGTCGCCGTCGCCGAGCGCGTGCCGCACACCCCGCGCGCCCGGCGCGCGATCCTCGCCGTCGCCGGACTGGCGACCGTCGGTGCGGTCGCCGTGGCCGCGAGCTCGGTCGACTCGGTGTACGAGGGTCTCGCGCCCGTCAGCGGCGACCGGGCCTCGAACGTCCGGGTCGCGACCATCGACTTCCTGCTCGCCGCGGAGACCTCGTTCCTGGTCGTCCCGGACTGCATCGCGTCGGCCGCCGGCGAGGTCACCTGCACCGGGACGACCGTCGACGGCGAGGTCCTCAGCTCGCGCTCGCCGGCCGACGACCCGGACGTCGTGGAGATCCGGGTGGGGGAGAAGGTCGTCTACGCGGGCTCGATCGCGGACGTGCTCGCGGACGCGGCGGAGGGCCGATGAACGCCGACACCGCCGCCACCGCCGCCACCACCGCCCGGCTGCCGATCGCCGGCGTCACGCTGACCCTGACCGCGCTGGTGCAGGCCGCGAGCGTCGTCCCGGCGCTGGGGCGGGGCCCCGGCGGCCTCCTGGTCCCGGCGCTCGTCGCCGGCCTCGCGATCGTGCTGTCCCTGGCGGTCACCGCATCCTGGACCGCCGCGCCCTCGGCCGCCGCCTGGACCGGACCCGACCTGCGGCTCCTGGCGTGGTCCGCCGGGTCCGTCGTCGCGGTCAGCGCCCTGCTCGTCGTGCTCCCACCCGCGGCGCTCCTCCTGCTGGCCGTGCTGCCGGGACCCCTGATGACCGTCGCCGCCGGACACCCGGTCCGGCGCGCGGGGGAGGCGTGGCGTCGTACGCCGGGGCGGGCGGTGGGCCGCACGCTCCTGACGCTCGCGCTGGCCGTCGTGGTCTGGCTGCTCGCCGTCGTCCTCGGGCTCGTCGACGCGGGTGTCGCGGGGGCGTTCGCGTGGTGGGTCGTCGCGGGCGTGGTCCAGGTGCGGGTGCTGCGGATGTGGTCGCGCGGCGCCTAGGGTGCTGACATGGCCGAGGTACTGCTGTTCCACCACATCCAGGGCCTGACCGACGGCGTACGGTCGTTCGCGGACGACCTGCGCGAGTCCGGCCACACCGTGCACACGCCCGACCTGTTCGACGGGCGCACCTTCGCCAGCATCGACGACGGCTTCGCCCACGCCCGCGACGCCGGCTTCGACGCGCTCCGCGCCCGCGGACTCGCCGCCGCCGACCCACTCGGCCCGGACCTCGTCTACGCGGGCTTCTCCTTCGGCGTCACCATCGCCCAACGCCTCGCCCAGACCCGCCCCGGCGCCCGCGGCGCGCTCCTCATGTACTCCTGCCTGCCTGTGGGGGAGTTCGGCAGCGCGTGGCCGGACGGCGTACCGGTGCAGGTGCACGGCAAGGAGGGCGACGAGTTCTTCGACGAGGACCTCCCGGCCGCCCGCGAGCTCGCCGCCTCGACACCTGACGCCGAGCTGTTCGTGTACCCGGGGGAGCAGCACCTCTTCGCCGACTCCTCGCTCGACGCCTACGACCCGGAGGCGGCCGCGTTGCTGCTCGATCGGGTGCGAACGTTCCTGGCGCTGCGTCCGCGCTAGGTCACGGCCGCCATTCCTTCCGGGGCGGCTTGTCCTTGTGCAGGATGAGGTAGGGGCCGTCGGCCGCGCCCGACCTGCCGGACGTGACCAAGGTCTGCACGAGCGTCCAGCCCTCGTTCTCCGCACCGTTGAGCAGTTCCTGGACGCGACTCTCGAAGGTGCCCACGCCGGGCACGTTCTCCAGATCGACAACTCGGTACGGCATCTCGTGCTCCTCTCGGTAGCGGATCCCGTCGGATCCCGCTGAAGACTAGCGACGCCGCCCCGCACCGCGAGGCGCCCGAGGAAGGCCAGGTCATGGCAGGCTGTCGTGGGTGAGCGGCAACTCGGGAGAAGGCACCGTCGGCTCGGAGTCCGGTCTGGCGGACGACGCCTACTCTCCGAAATGGACGGACGACGACCGCCCGCGCATCCCGCGCGTGGCCGGTGAGCGCGAGGCGCTGTCGGCGTACCTGGACCACTACAGGGCGACCGTGGAGCTCAAGTGCCGCGGCTTGACCTCAGAGCAGGCGCGCACCAGGTCCATGCCGCCGTCCACCATGTCGCTGCACGGCCTGGTCCGCCATCTCGCCGCGTGCGAGCGCTGGTGGTTCCAACAGAACTTCGAGCGACGCGACGTCCCGTTCCTGTTCTTCACCGAGGACAACCCGAACCTCGACTTCGACCTGCCCGCGGACGCCGATCTCGACGCCGACCTGGAGACCTGGCGCGCCGAGTGCGCGACCTCCCGCGAGATCATGGCGGCTCACGAGCTCGACGACACCGCGCGCCCGCTCGATTGGTACGAGGACGTCGACCTGCGCTGGCTTGTGCTCCGCATGATCACCGAGTACGCGCAGCACTGCGGTCATGCGGACCTGCTGCGGGAGGGGATCGACGGGCGGACCGGAGTCTGAGCAGCCCGTCGAGGAGTCCCTGACCAAACTGGCATGAACGGGAGCTGATAGGCAGGGAGTAGCGGTGCCGGACTCACCCGGATCGCGGCAGAGTCGGGCGACCGTGGGCCGCCCTCTGTGCGGCAAGCTGTGCGGCAAGCTGTGCGGTGATCAGCGGGCGCTACGCTGAGGCGCGTCCGTGCGTGACCTGGTTGAACCAGTGCGCAGCTACCTGCGCGGCTTGCTCGGCTGAGGAAACGCTCGCGACCAAGCCGTCTGGCGGCTCGAGGCTCATCCCTGTTGCGCGGCCTCGAACGCCGTCGTCCCAGTTCAGGTACGCGGGGCTCTTCCCGCCGACCAGTTCCAGCCCGTCAAAGTCGATGCGCCACGTGGCAGCCAGGACGCCGTCGATCATGTCGTCGTACGAGGCAGTCATCCAGAGTGTCCCGTCGTGGTCGACGTGATACCAGTCCTGAGCGTCCCGAACGAGCGCGCTGAGACGGTCGAAGAACTCCGACTCGCTTGCGGTTGGTGGGGCTTCACGCACGGCTACGAGTCTCTCAGGTGTCGACGGGAATCCTGGCTCTCGGAGAGTTTGATGCCCCGCAACTTCAGCAGCGGGCACCTACTCTTACCCTCGTTCCCTCGTCGCCGATAAGTGACATTATGTCATGTAGTGAAGGTTGAGCACTCCTGAGATTTGCCCCCGGGTCCCCTGGCCAGGTTCCGCTCGCTGCCTCTCCCTGAGGTACGCCGACCCGCTGGGACGGCCACGTCAAGTCTCTCGGCATCGCACTGAGCCCCGAGGACGGCGCCCCGTCGTTCGTTCTGACAGCGCCGTCCTACGGCATGTGCCGCGTCGACATCACGCCCGTGGACGGCGAGGTTCCCGGAGCGGGCGTCTCAGTGAAGCGGGCAGCCGACGCGGCCACCCACGACCACGCACGGCATCCGCACCCACGCCATGGCGGTCTAGGCCCGGACATGAGCGGCGATCGCGTCGACCACGACCCGTTCCGCGGCCTCGTGGCCCTGCAGCAAGCCGTCCGGCTCCCCGGTCCGGAGCCACTCCAGCACCTGCGCCGGCGCACAGTGCCAGCCGGCCTCCCACTGCGCCTCGACCAGGTCGAGCGGCTCCTCGCCGTCGGGCATTCGTGACCACCCCAGTCCCCCGTCGGCCGTGACGTAGACGAGCCAGGTCGGCGCATCGTCCATCGTCACGCAGGCGCAGATCCACAGCGCGTGCTCCACCGGGAGCCGGCGGCCGTCGGTGGGCAGCTCCGGCGCGGGCGAACGTGCGGCTGCCCGGCTGAGGGTCGCCTCGACCGGGGCCACGTCAGGGTCCTGCACGGGCCCACCCTAGGCCGCCCGAGGGTCCCGATCGCACCCGAATTCCCGCCGAGTCCCTTCCGCTCTCCCTGTGACGTGTGCAACACTCCCGTCCACCGAGCGATCGCTCGGTCGGCCCGATCAGGGCCGTCGAGGTCCACAAGGAGGGACTCACGTGAGGGTTGACACCGACTCGTCACCTGACGAGGTGAAGGCGGCCTTCCAGGCTTGGCTCACGGACTTCGCGGAGGCGATGGAGACGGCGGACACCGCCGCGGCCACGGCACTGCTCGACGCGGGCTGCTGGTGGCGCGACCTCCTCGCGCTCAGCTGGGACCTCGGGACCTACCACGGCACCGACAAGATCGCCGGGCTGCTCGACGAGCACCTCGCGGCGGCGAAGGTGACCGGGGTGCGGCTGGTGAGCGACTTCGGTCCGCGCTTCGTCGCCGAGGAGGGCGGCGGGGGCTCGATCGAGGGCTTCTTCGCGTTCGAGACGGCGGGTGCCTGGTGCCGTGGGGTGGCGCGCATCCGGCAGGAGGACGGCGGGTGGCGCGCCTGGACCGTGATGACGGGTGCCGAGGACGTCAAGGGCCACGAGCGGGCGCTGGGCGGACGGCGTCCGACCGGGCCGCGGCACGAGGTCGGCGCGACGACGCAGCGCAACTGGAAGGACAAGCGCGAGGACGCGCTGGCCTACGCCGACCGAGAGCCCGACGTGGTGATCCTGGGTGCGGGCCAGGGTGGGCTCGCGCTGGCGGCCAACCTGCGGCTGATGGGCGTCGACGCCCTGATCCTGGAGAAGAGCGAGCGGATCGGCGACGGCTGGCGCCGGCGCTACCACTCACTGGTGCTGCACGACCCGGTCTGGGCCGACCACCTGCCCTACCTGCCGTTCCCGCAGTCGTGGCCGATCTACTCCCCCAAGGACAAGATCGCCGACTGGTTCGAGTTCTACGCCCAGGCGATGGAGCTCAACGTGTGGTGCTCGGCCGAGATGACCGACGCCGTGTACGACGACCAGGCCGGCGCCTGGACCCTGTCGGTCCGGACCAAGGACGGCGAGCGCACCCTGCGTCCGCGCAACGTGGTGCTGGCGACCGGTGCGGCCGGCGAGCCCAACATCCCCGACTTCCCGGGGCGCGACGGCTTCGCGGGCACGGTCTACCACTCCAGCAAGCACGGCGCCGGCGGCAGCTGGGCCGGCAAGAAGGCGATCGTCGTCGGTGCCTGCAACAGCGGTCACGACATCGCCCAGGACCTGCACGAGGCCGGTGCGGACGTGACGCTGGTGCAGCGCTCGTCGACCCACATCATCAGCCAGAAGAACGGCATCCCGGCGATCTTCGGGGCCAATTTCACCGAGTCCGGTCCGCCCACCGAGTACGCCGACCTGCTGGCGAGCGCCTACCCCTGGCCGCTCGTGCTCCAGGACGCCAAGGAGGGCGTCAAGCGCACCGCCGAGCTCGACAAGGACCTGCTCGCCTCGCTCGAGGCGGTCGGTTTCCAGCTCAACGACGGCCCCGACGGCACCGGCCTCATGGGCTTCGCGCTGGCGAAGGGCGGCGGCTACTACATCGACGTCGGTGCGTCCGGCCTCATCGCCGAGGGCAAGATCGGGCTCGCCCAGGGCGCCGGCCTCGCGGAGTTCACGTCGCACGGGATCCGGCTCGACGACGGGCGCGAGCTCGACGCCGACCTGGTCGTCCTGGCGACGGGCTACTCCAACATGCGCGAGACCGCGCGTCGTCTCTTCGGCGACGTCGTCGCCGACAAGCTCCCCACCGTGCTGGGCATCGGTGAGGACGGAGAGATCGGCGGGCTCTACCGCCGTACCGGCCAGCCGGGGTTCTGGTTCATGGGCGGCCCGCTGGCGTGGGTCCGCGTCTACTCCAAGCACCTCGCGCTCCAGATCACGGCCGACCTGCACGACGTACGCCCCTGACCACTCCCGGTCACCGCACCCCACGAGTCGGCTCGGGCGCTCTGGGCGACACCCTCGAAGGAGAAAACAGATGCAAGGCAGTAGAAAGGCCCGGGCCAAGATCGGTCTGGTCGCGATCGTGGCGGGGCTCAGCCTGGTGACGGCGGCCTGCGCCGACGACGGCGGCTCCGGGGGCGACTCGTCCTCCGGCAAGAAGCTCGTCTACTTCATGGCGCCCAACACGACGCCGACCCGCTACATCCAGCAGGACGGACCGGACTTCGAGAAGGCCATCAAGGCCCTCGACCCCGACGTCGAGGTGAAGTTCGTCAACGGTGGCGGCGACTCCGCGACCCAGCTGTCGCAGGCGAACGCCGCCATCGCGGCCGGCGCCAAGGCGCTCGTCGTCGTCGCGGCCGACCCCAACACCAGCGCGGGTCTGCTCCAGGCCGCCGCGACGGCGAAGGTCCCGGTGATCGGCTACGAGAACCCGCCGCTCAACGGCCCGCTCTACGCCCAGGTGATCTTCGACCCCTACAAGGTCGGCATCCAGCAGGCGGAGTACTTCAAGAGCCAGGTCGAGGCCGGCGCGTTCGGCAGCGGCTCGGTCGACCTCGCCCGCCAGTACGGCAACAAGGGCGACGTCTACACGACCGAGATGCTCAAGGGTCAGGACGAGGTGCTCAAGCCCCTCATCGACGACGGCACGCTCAACGTGGTCTGCGAGGACTACATCAAGGACTGGGCGCCCGACAACGCCCAGAAGGCGGCCGAGCAGTGCCTGACCAAGACCCAGGGCAAGATCGACGCCTTCCTCGGGTTCTACGACGGCAACGCGTCCGGCATCATCGCCGCGCTCAAGGGCAAGAACGCCGACATCCCCGTCTACGGCGGGCAGAACCCCGAGCTGACCGGTCTGCAGTACCTGCTGACCGGTGACCAGCAGGACACCGTCCTCAAGGCGTTCTCGGTCGAGGCCGAGGCCGCGGCGAAGATCGCGCTGGCCGCGATGAAGGGCGAGGACCCGCCGTCCGACCTGGTCAAGGACGAGGTCAACAACGGGACCGACGACATCCCGACCGCCAAGCTCGACACCACGCTGATCCACCTCGAGGACGGCAAGGACCCGGGCGAGATCGTCCAGCAGGCCGTCGACCTCGGCATCTTCACGTGGGAGCAGATCTGCGACGGCGGTCCCGCCGCGAGCACGCCCACCTGCAAGGCGAAGGTCGGCTGACCGACCGTCCACGTCAGGAGTGCGGCCGCCGATCCACCCATCCGGCGGACCGGCGGCCGCACCCCACCCGAACCACCCCTACTCAGGGAGGAAATCCCCCATGCCTGACGCCGGTGAGCTGCTGCTGCAGCTGAGCCAGGTCTCGAAGTACTTCGGTGGCGTGCGTGCGCTCCACGAGGTCGACCTCGAGCTCCACCGCGGTGAGGTCGTCGCCCTCGTGGGCGACAACGGAGCCGGAAAGTCCACGCTCATCAAGGTCATCTCGGGCGTCGAGCACCCCGACGCGGGTGCGATCCGGGTGCGCGGCGAGTCCGTGCGCCTCGACACCCCGCGCGCCGCGCAGAGCGCCGGGATCCACACGGTCCACCAGGACCTGGCCCTGTGCGACAACCTCGACGCGGTCCGCAACCTCTTCCTCGGCCAGGAGCTCACCGGAGGACTCCTGCGCGGCCGGCCGCTGAGCCGGCACCGCATGGAGGTCGAGGCCCGCAAGGTGCTCGACAGCCTCGCCGTACGCCTCCGCTCGCTCACCGCGCCCGTCGGCGGGCTCTCCGGCGGCCAGCGCCAGGGCATCGCCATCTGCCGCGCCCTCATCTCCGACCCCAGCCTGGTGCTGCTGGACGAGCCGACCGCGGCCCTGGGCGTGACCCAGCGCGCCGAGGTGCTCGACCTGATCCTGCGCCTGAAGTCCCAGAACCGCGGCGTGCTCGTGATCTCCCACGACCTCAAGGACGTCCAGGAGGTCGCCGACCGCGTCGTCGTCATGCGCCTGGGCAGCAAGGTCGCCGAGTTCGGCCGCGGCGACTACACCTCCAGCGACCTGATCGCCGCAATCACCGGGGCCCACGAGGCTCCTCGAACCCGTGAGGGCAGCCGATGACCACGCAGCAGATCCCGCTCCCGCCGACCACGGCCGCGCCCGGCGAGGTGGACACTCCCCTGCTCTCGCGCCTGGTCGAGGGACTCAGCGGCAAGTACCGCAGCATCCCCGTGCTGCTGGTGCTCGGTCTGATCTGGACCTACTTCTACTCGCAGAACTCGGCGTTCCTGACGTCCGGCAACATCACCACGCTGACGCTGCAGATCGTCACGACCGCCATCCTCGCGCTCGGCGTGGTGTTCGTCCTCCTCGTCGGCGAGATCGACCTGTCGTCGGCCATGCTGTCCGGCGTCTGCGCGACGGTGACCGCGCAGCTCGCGATCAAGAGCGAGTGGCCGCTGTGGCTGGCGATCCTCGGCGGGGTGGCCGTCGGGCTGCTGTTCGTCCTGGCCGAGGTGCTCGCCGTGATCTTCGGGGTGCCGTCCCTGATCGTCACCCTCGGCGGCATGGTCATCCTCCAGGGCCTCCTGCTCGTCGTGCTGCCGCCCGAGTTCACGATCAACGTGGCCGGCACCGACTACGCCAAGATCTCCTCCACCTACATCCCGTCCGGCTGGAGCATCGCGCTCGGAGCCGTGGGCTGGCTGCTCTTCTGCGCCACCCGCTACCGCGCCCAGCGCGAGCGCGGCGCCGAGGCGACGTCCTCCCTGCTCGTCGCGGTCGGCGTGCCCGCCGTGGTCAGCGGCGTCGTGATCTTCGGCGCGATCGCCGTGCTCGGCGGCGGCCCCGGACTCCCCCTGCCGGTGCTGATCCTGGTCGGCATGCTGCTCCTGGCGGCGTACGCCACGGGCCGGACCCGCTACGGGACGCACCTGTACGCCGTCGGCGGCAACCGCGAGGCCGCGCAGCGCGCCGGCATCCCGGTCTCCCGGATGGTCGTCTACTCCTTCCTCGTCCTCGGCGTGTGCGCCGCGGTGGCCGGCATGGTGGAGGCCTCGCGCCTGCTCGCCGTGTCCAACTCCTCCGGCGGCGGCCCCCTGATGCTCAACGCGATCGCCGCGGCGGTGGTCGGCGGGGTCAGCCTGTTCGGCGGCCGCGGGACCGTGTGGGCCGCGCTCCTGGGCGCGCTCGTCATCGGGTCGATCAACAACGGCGTCCAGCTGCTCGGCATGTCCACCGAAGTCCAGAGCTTCGCGACCGGCGGTGTCCTTATCCTTGCTGTTGCGATCGACGTCGTGATCACCCGTGGGTCACTGCTGCCGAACCGCCGATGAGCAGCGAACGAGCAGATGTGGCAATCGAAAGGGGATGTGCGGACGTGACTGTCGAGGCAGCGTGGCTGCCCACAGACGACCAGATCGACAGCTCTCGGGTGGTGGACTTCGCTCGCTGGCTCGGCAAGGAGGGCGTCGTCACGCTCGCCGACCCGCGGGACTTCCGTGAGCTGCAGGCCTGGTCCGCCGCCGAACCCGCGCGGTTCTGGGAGTCGGTCGCCCGCTACTTCGGCGTCGACTTCGCGACCGAGGCGACGGAGGTGCTCTCGTCCCACGAGATGCCGGGGGCACGCTGGTTCCACGGCGCGACGCTGAACTTCGCCCGGGAGATGCTCAAGCACGGCGCCGCGGAGCGCGAGGCGATCGTCCTCGTCCGCGACGACGGGCACCGCGAGTCGATCACCTTCGGCCAGCTGCGGGACCAGGTCGCCGCCGTCGCCGGGGCCCTCGCCGATCGCGGCGTCGGCCAGGGCGACCGGATCGTGGCCTACCTGCCCAACTGCATCGAGGGCGTGGTCGCCTTCCTCGCCTCCGCGACGCTGGGCGCGGTCTGGTCCCAGACCGGCATGGACTACGCCCCCGCTGCGGCGATGGACCGCCTCGGCCAGCTCGACCCGACCGTCTTCATCGCCGGCACGGGCTACCTGTTCAAGGGCGAGAAGCAGGACCGGCGCGAGGCCGTGGCCGAGCTCCGCGTGCTGCTGCCCGTCGACGCGCTGGTCGTCTCGATCGAGACCGGCGGCGTCTACCGTGACGACACGACGCCGTGCGACGTCACCTGGGAGCAGCTCCAGCGGTTCAGCAAGCCGGTGGCGACGCCGGTCGACGTACCGTTCGACCACCCGCTGTGGGTGCTCTTCACGTCCGGCACCACCGGACGCCCCAAGGGCATCGTGCACGGGCACGGCGGCGCGTTGCTGGAGCAGCTCGTCTCCCCCGGCTTCCACATGGGGGTCGACGAGGCCGACGTCTTCTTCTGGTTCACCACCCCCAACTGGATGATGTGGAACGCCCAGATCTGCGGGCTCCTGCACGGCGCGACCATCGTGCTGTTCGACGGCAGCCCGACCCACCCCGACACCGGTCTGCTCTGGCGGGTAGTGCAGGACCTCGGGGTCACGGTGTTCGGCACCAGCCCCGGCTACCTCCAGGCCAGCGCGCGCGACGGGCTGGAGCCCGGCCGCGACCTCGACCTGTCCGCGCTCGAGCTGATCGGCGTCACCGGCTCGGTCCTTCCGGCCAGCAGCAACCACTGGGTGCGCGACCATGTGCGGGCCGACCTCCAGGTCGGCTCGATGAGCGGTGGCACCGACATCGTCGGCATCTTCGTGGCCAGCGCCCCCAACCTCCCCGTGTACGACGGCGAGATCAGCGGGACCGCTCTCGGCGTCGCGCTGGAGGTGTGGGACGAGAAGGGCAACCGGCTCCCCGACGGCGAGACCGGCGAGATGGTGATCACCCAGCCGATGCCGTCGATGCCGATCGCGTTCTGGGACGACCCCGAGGGCGAGCGCTACCGCGACGCGTACTTCGACGTCTTCCCCGGCGTGTGGCGCCACGGTGACTCGATCACGATCTCCGAGCGCGGCACGATCATGATCCACGGGCGTACCGACTCCACCCTCAACCGCAACGGCGTCCGCCTCGGCAGCGCCGAGATCTACGAGGCGCTGGACTCGCTGCCCGAGATCAGCGACAGCCTCGTGGTGGGCGTCGAGCTCGCCGAGGGCGGCTACTGGATGCCGTTGTTCGTGGTCGCCGAGGGCGTCGCCGACGACTCCGGGCTGCGCTCGCGCATCGTCGAGACGATCGCCGGGCGTACCTCGCGCCGGCACGTCCCCGACGAGATCATCGTCGCCCCCGCACTCCCCCGGACGCGCACCGGCAAGCGGCTGGAGGTGCCGGTCAAGCGCATCCTCCAGGGGACCTCCCCGCGCCGGGTCACCAGCACGGGCGCGGTCGACGACGTCGACGCGCTGCAGTGGCTCATCGACTTCGCGCGCAAACGCAACGGCGACTCGGCCGCGGCGACGACGGTGCTGCCGACGGACACCTACGAGGACTGGCGGATCTACCACGAGCAGGACCTGCCGCGGGTGCTCGCCGCCGCGCTCGACGTGTTCACCGAGAAGGGCTACCACGGCACGACGACCCGGCAGCTCGCCGATCGCTCGGGCCTCTCGGTGCCCGGGATCTACCACCACTACAAGTCGAAGCAGGACATCCTCTTCGACCTCATGATGGTGATCGTCGACGAGCTCGTCGAGCGCAGCCGGTTCGCGGTCGCCCAGGCCGAGTCCGACCCGCGCTCGCAGTTCGACGCCCTGGTGTCGAGCATGCTGCTGTTCCACGTCTACCGCCGCAAGGGCGCGATCGTGTCCACCAGCGAGCTGCGCAGCCTGGAGCCCGGCAACCGGCGCAAGTACGTCGACCGCCGCGACGAGCTGCAGGCGCTGCTGGACCAGATCATCGAGCGCGGCGTCACCGACGGGGTCTTCCACACCCCCTACCCCGGGGACGCCGGGCGGGCGATCGCGTCGATGTGCGCGGGCGTCGCGACCTGGTACCGGCCCGAGGCGCCGCTGAGCTTCGACCCGCTGCTCGACCGCTACCTGTCGATCGCCGAGTCGATCGTCGGCGTGCGCTGACCGGGCTGAACGACCTCACGACCTGAACGAAGGAGGAACGAGCATGGGACGTGTCGACCAGAAGGTCGCACTCATCACCGGTGCCGGACGGGGCCAGGGGCGCGCGCACGCCGTACGACTGGCGGAGGAGGGTGCCTCGGTCATCGCGTTCGACATCTGCGCCCCGGTCGCGTCGGTGAGCTACGACATGGCGACCTCCGCGGACCTCGAGGAGACCTGCGCCCTGGTCCGGGCGGCCGGCGGGCAGGTGTACTCGGCCCAGGTCGACGTCCGCGACCTCGACGTCCTGGAGCGCGAGCTCGCGGCCGGGATCGCGGCGCTGGGTGGGCTCGACATCGTCGTCGCCAACGCCGGCATCGCCAGCTATGCGGCCGGGCACGAGATCTCCGAGGCCGCGTGGCAGGAGATGATCGACATCAACCTCACCGGGACGTGGCACACGATCAAGGCCGCCGTACCGCACCTCGTGGCGGGCGGCCGCGGCGGCTCGATCGTGCTGACCAGCTCGGCGGCCGGACTACAGGGAACGCCGAACCTGGCCCACTACGTCGCCGCGAAGCACGGTGTCACCGGTCTGATGCGGACGTTCGCCAACGAGCTGGCGCCGCACTGGATCCGCGTCAACAGCGTGAACCCGACCCAGGTGGACACGCCGATGATCATGAACGACGAGATCTTCCGCATGTTCCGCCCCGACCTGGACGCCCCGGGCCGCGACGACATCGTCGACGTCTCGATCTCCACCAACGCCCTGCCCGTGCCGTGGGTCGAGGCGAGCGACGTGGCCAACGCCGTGCTGTTCCTGGCCTCGGACGAGGCCCGCTACATCACCGGGGTGGCCCTGCCCGTCGACGCGGGGATCCTCGCGAAGGTCTAGCCGGGACTCAGCGGCCGCCGGCCACGTCCAGGTGGGCCCCGGTCGTGTACGACGCCTCCTCGCCCACCAGCCAGCAGATCGCGGCCGCCGCCTCCTCCACCGTCCCCGCCCGCCCGAGCGGGACCGACGGCGCGAGGCGGTCGAGCCGGTCGGGTGCGCCGTTGCGGGCATGGATCTCGGTCGCCATCAACCCCAACCGGACGCTGTTGACCCGGATCCCGTCGCCGGCGACCTCGACCGCGAGACCCGTGGTCACGGCATCGACGGCGGCCTTGGCGGCGGCGTAGTCGACGTACTCGTGGGGGGAGCCGAGCACGGCCGCCCGCGACGACACGTTGACGATCGCCCCACCCGCTCCCCCACGCCCGGTCGCCATGACGCGGACGGCATTGCGCGCGCAGAGCAGCGTCCCGACCACGTTGACGTCGAGCGTGCGCCGGATCCGCTCGGCACCCATGTCGGCCACGTCGGAGGCCGGCGCGACGATGCCCGCGTTGTTGACCAGCGCCCGGAGCGGGCCTGCCTCGGCCTCGGCCGGGAGTCCGTCGTACAGGGCGTCGACCTGGGCCTCGTCGGCGACGTCGGCCCGGACCGCGCTCGCCCAGGCGCCGGCGGCCACGCAGTCGGCGACGACCTCGCGGGCGGCGTCCTCGTCGGAGTGGTAGGTCAGCAGGACGTTCCAGCCCTCGCGGGCGAGGCGGCGGGCGGTGGCGGCGCCGACGCCGCGGCTGCCTCCGGTGACGATCGCGAGTCGGGAGGCCATGAAGGTCACGCTAGCGGCGGACTCAGCCCAGCAGCCCGTCGCACGCCGTCGCCGCCGCCGACGGGTCACCCGCCACGATCGCGTCCGCCAGTACGTCGAGCCGCGCGCTGACCTCGCGGCTGTCGGCCGGTGCCGGCGCGCTCGCGGCGAGCATGTCGTCGAGGTCGGCCAGCAGCGAGACGCCGGCGAGGCGGCGGATGCAGCGCCAGGTGTGGTCGAAGGTGCGGGCCCGGCCATCGTCGGCGAGCATCGCGATGCGCAGGGAGCCTTGGTGGTGGGCGGCGGCGGCCCGGGCGAGGCCGGCGAGGACGGCCTCGCGGGCGGTGAGGACCTCGGCCGGGGCGCTCTCGGCGCGCTCGGCGACCTGGCGCTCGATGCCGCTCCCCCGGTTCGGCGGGTCGATGTCGGGCTCGCGGACGAGGGCGCCGATGCCGTGGCGTACCTCGATCCGGCCGCGGGTCTCGAGGGCGGCGAGGGCCCGCGAGAGCGTCGCCCGGCTGACGCCGAGCTCGGCCGCGAGCTGTCGCTCCGGGGGCAGCCGGTCACCGCTGACCAGGCCCTGGGCCTCGATGAAGTCGGAGATGTGCGCCACGAGGCTCTCGTACAGCCGCTCGCGCCGCAGGGGCGGCAGCGCGCGTCCTGATCCCGCATCCATGCCGGGAGCCTAGTGGAGAAGTGTCCGGGTTGCCAGGTGGCTCATCCACTGACATGATCCGTCGACATGACCGCCGTCACATGACCCCGGTCACACGTACCCCGGCCCTCGGAACGGACTCCCTGTGTCACATGAACTGATCTCCCTGGCGGTCCTCGTGATCGTCTTCCTCGTCGCCACCGTGCGCGGCGTGAACATGGGCGCCCTCGCCCTGGTCGCGTCGTTCATCGTCGGCCTCTCCGTGTACGACGCGACGGTGGACGACGTCCTCGCCGGGTTCCCGAGCGACCTGTTCGTGATCCTCGTCGGCGTCACGTACCTCTTCGCCCTGGCCAAGAACAACGGCACCGTCGACTGGATCGTCCATGCGGCGGTCCGCGCGGTCGGTGGGCGCGTCGCGCTCGTGCCGTGGGCGATGTTCCTGGTCTGCGCCGTCGTGACGTCGGTCGGCGCAGTGAGTCCGGCGGCGGTCGCGATCGTCGCGCCGGTCGGCATGGGCTTCGCGGTGCGCTACCAGATCCACCCCGTGATGATGGGCATGATGATCGTGCAGGGCGCGACGGCGGGCAGCTTCTCCCCCATCGGCATCTTCGGCAGCATCACCAACGGCGTCGTCGACGACCGCGACCTGCCGGGCAACCCGGGGCTGCTGTTCGTCAGCACCTTCCTCGCGGCCACCCTGATCGCGGTCATCACCTACCTCGCCTTCGGCGGACGCCAGCTCATCGCCCGCGGCCGCGAGGACGCGCACGTCGCCGCGATGGCAGCCACCGCCGAGACCGCGTCGTACGCCGCCACGCGGACCACGGGCTCCGGCGAGCCCCACTCGGCGGCCGAGGTCAAGGCCAACGCCGCCGTACCGGCCCAGGACGACCCGCACCGCCTCGACGCCCAGCGCTCCGTCACCCTGCTCGGCCTGCTCGCCCTCATCGTGGGCGCCCTCGGCTTCGACCTCGACGTCGGCTTCACCGCGCTCACCATCGCCGTCGCCCTGACCCTCGCGTTCCCGCAGTCGGCCAAGGGCGCGGTCGAGAAGATCAGCTGGGGCACGGTCCTGCTCATCGGCGGCATCGTCACCTACGTGACCCTGCTCGAGAACCAGGGCGTCGTGCAGTGGCTCGGCGAGGAGGTCGCCGGCGTCGGCGCCGCCGTGATCGCCGCGCTCCTCATCTGCCTCATCGGCTCGGTCGTCTCGGCATTCGCCTCGACCACGGGCATCATCGGCGCGCTCATCCCGCTCGCCGTACCGTTCCTGCTCACCGACCAGGTCAACGCCGTCGCCCTCATCGCCGCGCTCGCGATCTCGAGCTCGGTGGTCGACTGCAGCCCGTTCTCGACCAACGGCGCGCTCGTGGTGGCCAACGCCGAGCCCGAGGACCGCGAGCTGGTCTTCAAGCGGCTGATGCAGTGGGGCATGTCGATCGTGCTCATCGCGCCGCTGGTCGCGTGGGGCGTCCTGGTCCTGCCGACCACCTGAGGAACACTGATGAGCATGGCGGACGAGAGCGCGCTCCTCGTCGCGTGCCCGGCGGCGGTGCCCACGGTCCGTGGGCGCCGCCTGGGCGTGCCTCCGCACGCGCGCCGTTGGTCGCCCTGACCACGGCGGTCGCGGAGGCCTTACCGGAGCACCCGCCCTGCGGCGGCGCGTTCGACGGCGTCGAGCTCTGGTCCGGGCCCGCGCCTGCCACCGCTCCGGACGACAGCTGGCACCGGGGCGCGCCGTACGACCTCGGCTGAGGCCCGCGACCCCTGGCGGTCCGCGGCCGGGCGGGTCAGAATCGACGTTCCCGGCCGCACCGACTCGGTGGTGCGGCCGACGATCTCGGGAGGTCCCCCATGTCCCGCACCCGGTCCGCGCTCGCCGCGGCCCTCGCCGCCGCCCTGGCGGCCACGCTCACGGTCGGTGCCGCCACTCCCCCGGCGACCAGCGCCCCCACGAGCACCAGCGCCCCCACAAGCGCAGGCGCCGCGACGAGCGCCGACATCGCCGATCGGATCGCGGCGCTGCCCGGCGTCACGTCGGTCACGGAGGCGACGGCACCGGCCGGCTACCGGTTCTTCCGGCTCACGTTCCGCCAGCCCGCCGACCACCGCAACCCGCGCGCCGGCACGTTCGAGCAGCGCCTGACGCTGCTCCACAAGGACACGAGCCGCCCGATGGTGATGTACACCAGCGGCTACAACGTCTCCCTGAACCCCAGCCGCAGCGAGCCGACGCAGATCGTCGACGGCAACCAGCTCAGCATGGAGTACCGCTACTTCGAGCCGTCGATCCCGGCGCGCACCGACTGGCCGAAGCAGCTCACGATCTGGCAGGCGGCGGCCGACCAGCACGCGATCATCCGCTCGTTCCAGCGGCTCTACCGCGAGAACTGGATCACCACCGGTGGCTCCAAGGGCGGGATGACGGCGACCTACCACCGCCGGTTCTTCCCCGACGACGTCGACGGCACCGTCCCGTACGTCGCGCCCAACGACGTCGACAACGACAAGGACGCCTACAACACCTTCCTCGCGAACGTCGGCACCGATCCCCAGTGCCGGGCCGCGCTGACCGCCGTCCAGCGGCGGATCCTCGGCCCCGACCGCGCGTGGTTCCTCGAGCGCACCCGGCAGGACGCCGAGGCGACCGGTGACGGCTGGGAGATCCTCGGCAGCCTCGACCGGGGCATGGAGACGGCGGTCGTCGATCTCTACTTCACGTTCTGGCAGTACTCCCCGCAGTCGGCGTGCGCGGACGTGCCCGGTCCCGACGCGACCAACGAGCAGGTGTGGGACTGGACCCAGGGCGTCGTGCCGCTGACCGGCTACCTCGACCAGGGGCTGCGCGGCACCTTGGCGTACTACTACCAGGCGGCCTACCAGCTCGGCTGGTACGAGGCGTACGAGAAGCCGCTCGCCGGCGTGCTCCGCTACCCGGGCGGCTGGGGCGGCGCGAACTTCGTGCCGCGCGAGCTGCGCCCGATCCGCTTCGACAAGCGCGCGATGGCCGACATCGACCGCTGGGTGCGGACCAGGTCGACCCAGATGCTCTACGTGTACGGCGGCAACGACCCCTGGGGCGCCGAGCAGTTCTCGTGCGGCAAGCCCGCCAAGCCGGGGCACCACGGCAAGCCGGGCAAGCGTCGCGAGTGCTCGGTCCACGTCGTCGCGGGCGGCACCCACGGGGCCCGGATCGCGCAGCTGCCCGAGGCCGAGCGGGCCGCGGCGACGGCGCAGATCCGGGAGTGGGCCGGTCTGGACGACAGCACGGTCCGGCCCGCGCGCAACGCCGCGCTCGACCGGAGGCCGGACTACCTGCGCCCGCCCGGCGCGCTCCGCTGAGCAGGCAGGACGACGCTTGCTCCCCACCTCGGTCCCGCGGATCGACCACCCGCCCGTCGTGCTCCGCCCCTTCGCGGAGCACGACGCGGCGCTGGTCGCCTCGGTCGTCGACGACCCGGTGATCCCGCTGATCACGACGGTCCCCACGACCGCAGACCCTGCGGCGATCGCGGCGTACCTGCGCCGGCAGCACGACCGTCTCGCGCAGGGCGTCGGCTACTCCTTCGCGGTGGCCGACGCGGTCACCGGCGAAGGGGTGGGCCAGATCGGGCTGTGGACGGCCGACCTCCCCGCCGGCCGTACGACGACCGGGTACTGGATCGCGCCCCAGCACCGCCGCCGCGGCTACGCCCGCGCCGCGCTCGCCGCGGTGACCTCGTGGGCGCTGGCCCACGACGAGGTCGCCCGCGTCCAGCTGCACGTCGAGCCGGTCAACGAGGCGTCGTGGCGCACCGCCGAGGCCTGCGGCTACGAGCGCGAGGGGCTGCTGCGCTCGTGGGAGCGGGTCGGCGCGGAGCGCCGCGACATGTACGTCTACGCGGCCGTGCGCCCCGACCGGACGCTCAGGTGAGGTTGAGCCCGCCGTCCGAGAGGAGCACCTCGCCGGTGAGGTAGTCCGACGCGACCAGCATCGCGACCGCCTGGGCGATGTCCTCGGGACGGGCGGCCCGGCGCATCGGCGCGCGCTCGCGCCACAGCTCCTGGGCCGCGGTCCAGTCGGCGGTGAGCGGGGTGTCGACCAGGCCCGGGGCGACGGCGTTGACCCGGATCTCCGGGGCGAGCGCGACGGCGAGCAGCCGGGTCGTGTGGTTGAGCGCCGCCTTGGTCGCGGCGTACGGGATCGAGGCGCCCTTGGGCCGGACGCCCGCGTGCGAGCTGATGTTGACGACGCACCCGGCGCGGCCGCGGCCGTCGCGAGCGGCCCCGCGGAGGTGCGGCTCGGCCTCGGCCACCAGGTGGAACGGGGCGATCACGTTGACCTCGTGCAGCTCGCGCCAGAGCGCGGGAGTCGCCGCGGCGAGGTCGGCGTGCGGGACGACGCGGCTGATGCCCGCGTTGTTGACGAGGACGTCGAGACGCCCGGCGTGGGCGGCGGCCTCCCGGACCAGCCGGACGCGGTCGTCCTCGTCGGCGAGGTCGGCCTGCACGTAGACGGCGTCACCCAGCTCGGCGGCCATCGCCTCGCCGGCGGCGACCGAGCTGCGCGAGTGCAGGACGACGGTGTACCCGTCGGCGACGAGGCGGCGGGCGACGGCGGCGCCGATCCCGGAGGTGGATCCGGTGACCAGGGCGACCGGGCGCTCGGCGGCGGTCGGCACGGCGCTCACGCCTCGTCCGGCCGGATCCAGCCGCGGCGCAGGCCCTCGTCGACCAGCTGCCCGGTGAAGGAGCCGAGCGAGGTCGAGCCCGCGACGACACCGGCCTCGCGCGCCCGGACGGTGCTCTCGGTGGCGCCCGGCAGCTGCCAGGTGCCGCCGCGCGCGAGCCAGTTGAGGAGCATCGGCTGGAGCCGGTCCATCGCCTTGCCGAAGCGCGCCTCGGGCGACCGCCCGGCCTCGAACTCGTCCCACAGCGCGCGGATCTCGCCGGCCTGGTCGGCGGGCAGCAGCCCGAAGAGCCGCTCGGCGGCGGCCTCCTCGCGCTCGGCCTGGTCGTCGGCGGCACCGGGCACGAACACCGGGCTGTCACCGGCGTAGATCTCGACGAGGTCGTGGATGACCACGAGCTTGACCGCGTGACCGACGTCGATCGGCTCGTCGGCGTACTCGGCGAGGAGGACGACCATGAGCGCGAGGTGCCAGGAGTGCTCGGCGTCGTTCTCGCGGCGCTCCGCGGCGGCCAGCGGCGAGGCACGCAGGATCGTCTTGAGCTTGTCGGCCTCCGCGACGAACCGCAGCTGGGCGGCCAGCCGCTCGCCGACCCCCTCGGGGAGCGGCGAGCGGTCGAGGATGAGGGGGTCGTCGGTCAGCGGGACGTCGGGCATGCGCCCAAGCCTGCCAGCACCCGGCCGACCTCCGCCGCGACGGCGACCGCGAGGTCCGTGGCGGAGTCCCCGTCCCGCTCCGGTACGACGACCTGGATGCTCCCTGCCGCGAGCAGGTCACTCGCCCGGACGTGCTGCGCGCGCGCCATCGCGGGCGCGTGGTCGACGTCCCCGTGCATGATCACGCTGGCGCCCTCGGGCGGCAGCGGGGTGAGCCAGGCCCGCTCGGCCGCGACGATCGTCTGGGCCGGCAGCAGCGCGAGGGCGCCGCCACCGCAGCCCTGGCCGAGCAGGACCGACACCGTCGGCACGCTCAGGGTGGTCAGGGTGGCGATGCAGCGGGCGATCTCGCCGGCCATCGCGCCCTCCTCGGCGCGCTGCGAGAGCTCGGCGCCGGGGGTGTCGATGACGGTGACCAGGGGCAGCCGGAGCTCCTCGGCGAGCCGCATCCCGCGGCGGGCGGCCCGCAGGGCGGCCGGTCCGAGGGGCTGGGTCTCGCTCTGGCGGGCGCGGTCCTGGCCGACGACGACGCAGGGCTGGCCGTCGATCCGGGCGAGCGCGACGAGGACGGAGGAGTCCCGCTCGCCCTCGTCGGTGCCGTAGAGCCGCACCCGCTCGGTCGCGCCGTGGCGCAGGAGGTCGCGGACGCCGGCCCGGCCGGACGCGCGCGTGGCCACGATGCTGTCCCAGGCGTCGCGCTCGACCAGGTCGCCCTCGCGTCGCGGCAGGGCCGGTGCGGTGGGGGCGTCGACGAGGACGTGGAGCGTCCGGTCGACGAGCGCGGGCAGGTGCTCGGTCGGGACGACCGCGTCGATGATGCCCTTGGCGACGAGGTTCTCCGCGACCTGGACGCCGGGCGGGAACGGCTTGCCGTTGAGCGCCTCGTAGACCTTGGGACCGAGGAAGCCGACGAGCGCGCCGGGCTCCGCGACCGTGACGTGGGCCAGCGAGCCCCAGGACGCGAACACCCCGCCGGTCGTCGGGTGGCGCAGGTACGCCAGGTAGGGCAGGCCCGCGGCACGGTGGTCCATCAGCGCGCGGGAGATCTCGACCATCTGCAGGAAGGCGGGGGTGCCCTCCTGCATCCGGGTGCCGCCCGAGGCGGTGGCCGCCAGGAGGGGCAGGCCCTCGGCGGTCGCCCGGCGTACGGCGGCCACGATGCGCTGCGCCGCGGCCCGCCCGATCGAGCCGGCCAGGAAGCGGAACTCGTTGACGACGACCGCGACGGGACGCCCGTGCACCAGGCCGCGGCCGGTGAGCACGGACTCGTCGGTGCCCGCCTTCTCGGCGGCCGCGCGCAGCTCGGCCTGGTAGGCCTCGGGGTGAGCGCTGATGTCGACGGGCGCGTCCCAGGAGGTGAAGGTCCCGGGCTCGAGGACGAGGTCGAGCAGGTCCCGGGCGCCGAGCCGGGCGCTCACGCCTCGCCCCGCACCCAGTCGCGGACGGCGGTGCCGTGCTGGTCGAGCGTCGGCGGCGCCCGGTGCCCGGTGGGCGTCTGCTCGGCGCCGTCGGCGCCGAAGAAGCGCAGCGGCGGACCCGGCAGGGTGACCGTGCCGAGGGTGGCGTGCTCGACGTCGAGCAGCAGTCCCTGGCTGGCGGTCTGGTCCCAGTCGTAGACCTCGTCGAGGGTGCGCACCTTGCCCGCCGGGATGCCCGCGTCGGCGAGCTTGGCGAGCAGCTGCTCGGCGTCCCAGTCGGCGAAGACGCCCTCGACGAGCGCGATCGTCTCGGCCCGCCGGCTCACCCGCTCGGGGTTGGTCGTGAAGCCCTCCTGGGCCGGGTCGAGGTCGAAGGCCGCGCAGAAGCGGGCCCACAGCGCCTCGGAGCCGACCGCGATCTGCACGGCGCCGCCGGAGCAGCGGAACAGCCCGTAGGGCGCGATCGACGGGTGGTGGTTGCCCTGGGCCTGGCCGAGCTCGCCGCCGACGGTCCAGCGGGTGCCCTGGAAGGCGTGGACTCCGACGACCGCCGCCAGCAGCGAGGTCCGTACGACGGTCCCGCGGCCGGTCCGCTCGCGCTCGTGGAGCGCGGCGAGGACGCCGTAAGCGCCGTACATGCCGGCGAGGACGTCGGCGATCGGCGTCCCGACCCGCTGCGGGTCCTCGGGACCGGAGCCGGTCAGCGACATCAGACCCGCCTCGCCCTGGGCGATCTGGTCGTAGCC
Source organism: Pimelobacter sp. 30-1 (assembly GCF_018831735.1). Taxonomy (NCBI): domain Bacteria; kingdom Bacillati; phylum Actinomycetota; class Actinomycetes; order Propionibacteriales; family Nocardioidaceae; genus Pimelobacter; species Pimelobacter sp. 30-1. The sequence continues at coordinate 225,723 of NZ_NHTS01000007.1, read as the reverse complement.
GGCCCGACCGCCCTCGGGGCCGTCGTGGCCGAAGCCGGTGATGGAGAGGGCGACCAGGCGCGGGTTGCGCTCCTGGAGCCGGTCCAGGCCGAGCCCGAGGCGCTCGAGCACGCCGGTCCGGAAGTTCTCGACGATGACGTCGGCACGGTCGACCAGGTCGAGCAGGACCGCACGGTCGGCGGGGTCCTTGAGGTCGAGCGCGATCGACTCCTTGTTGCGGTTGGCGGAGAGGAAGTACGTCGACTCCCGCTCCCCTCCCCCGTCGGGCGTGACGAACGGCGGCCCCCACCCGCGCGTGTCGTCGCCGTGGCCGGGCGCCTCGACCTTGACGACCCGGGCGCCGAGGTCGCCCAGCATCATCGTGGCGTGCGGGCCCGCCAGCGCGCGGGAGAGGTCGACCACCAGGACGTCGGACAGCGGTCCTGACAGCGACGACGGAAAGCCCTCGACGTCCGGCCGTGCGGCCTGGTCAGCTCCCATGGTGGTCCACCTCTCCCGTGCACGCCGGCGAGCCCGGCACCGACCCAACCGGCTGGGAGGTTGGATCAGTGGCCTAGCCAATAGGACAATGTCGCCGGCTGTCAATAGGATGCGGACATGGCCGACGGACGACCGCTCCCCCCGAAGGTGACCCGGACCCGCCTGTACGAGCAGGTCGCCGAGCAGATCACCGAGTGGATCACCGCCACCGGGCTCGCCGTCGGCGACCGGCTCCCGCCCGAGCGCGAGCTCGCCCAGCAGCTCGGCGTCAGCCGGGCCACCCTCAGCCAGGCGCTCGTCGCGCTCGAGGTCGTCGGCGTCGTCACCGTCCGGCACGGCGACGGGACCGTGCTCACCCGGCCCACCGAGGGCACGATCGCCCAGGCGATCCGCGCCCACGCCGACCGGCTGCCCGAGATCATCGAGACTCGCGACGCGCTGGAGACCAAGATCGCGGCGCTGGCGGCCGAGCGCCGTACGGACACGGACCTGGCCGAGATCGAGGCCGCGATCGCCGCCATGGAGACCGACGTCGCCGCGGGCGGGCGCGGGGTCGAGGGCGACGAGCGCTTCCACGCCGCCGTCACCGCGGCCAGCCACTCCGCGCTCCTGGCCCGGCTCATGCTCGAGATCGGCCCGCTGGTGCGCGAGACCCGGCTCGAGTCGCTCTCCCAGCCCGAGCGCCCGCACGCCTCGCTCGCCGGTCACCGGCGCATCGCCGACGCGATCGCGGCCGGCGATCCCGCGGCGGCCGCGGCCGCGATGCACGCCCACATCGGTCTGGTCAGCGACGTCGCCCTGATCCGTACCGACGGGTGAGCGGCCTCGAGCAGCTCGCCGTCCTGGCGGCCGGCTTCGGCGCGGGCATCCTCAGCTCGACCGTCGGCGTCGCCTCGCTGCTGAGCTTCCCCGTCCTGGTGGCGCTCGGGCTGCCGCCGGTCGTCGCCAACGCCTCCAACACGGTCGGGCTAATCCCGGCCGGGCTGAGTGGCTCCTTCGGCTACCGCGCCGAGCTGCGCGAGCACCCCCGGGTCACCCGCGTCGTCCTGGCCTGCTGCGCGCTGGGCGCCGTCGTGGGCGCGATCCTGCTCCTGGCCCTGCCGGCCGCGGCCTTCGAGACCGCGGTGCCGTGGCTGATCCTGCTCGCGTGCGGCCTCGTCGGCGCGCAGCCGTGGATCGCGCGCGGGCTCGCCCGCTACCGCGACGCCGAGGACGGACCCCGCCACCACCTGTCGCCGCTGACCACGGTTTTCGCCGGCCTGACCGGCATCTACGGCGGCTACTTCGGCGCCGGAGCGGGCGTGATGATGGTGGCGGTCCTGGGCATCGGAACGGACGTCGAGCTGCGCGTGGTCAACGCGCTCAAGACCCTCTCGCTCCTGGCCGGCAATGTCGTGGCGGGGCTGATCTTCGTCGTTGTCGCCGACCTCGACTGGGCGGCCGTCGGGCTGCTCGCGGCCGGCTCGATCGGCGGTGGCTACCTCGGCGCGCGGATCGGGCGGCGGCTGCCGTCGGGGGTCTTCCGGGCGGCCGTCGTGGCGGCCGGCGTGGTCGTCGCGATCGTGATGCTCTGAGCGCTCAGCGCCGTCCGGCCAGCCGCAGCAGCCGGTCCTGGAGGCTGTCGCCGGGACCGGCCAGCGCCGTCGCCGGCCCGTAGTAGCCGTGCCCGCGCAGCCGCTCGATCGTCGCCGCGGACCCGATCAGCCGGGCGCAGAGGTCGTCGCCCAGGGCCGGGTCGGACCCGGTTGCGACCGCGATGTCCCAGGCGTGCAGGGTCTGCTCCAGGAGGCGCAGCTCGAGCAGGTCGCGGCCGGTGATGTCGCCCGCGGAGTGGCGCGCCGTGCGGTCGAGCGCACCCGGCTCGGCGAACGCGGCGCGCAGCGCACCCTGGATCTCGTCGAGCGCGGCGACCGGGTCGTCGCCCAGGAAGGTCAGCGCCCGGGAGGCGGTCACCTCCTCGGCCGGCGCCCCGATCACCCAGAGCCGGTAGCGGACGGCGTCGCCGATGACGTGCTCGGCGACGTCGCGCGCGGTCCAGCCCTCGCACGGTGACGGCGCATCCCACTGGTCCGGGGCGACGTCCGCGAGGCGGGCGCGGAGCAGCGCGGTGGCGGCGTCGAGGTGCGCCAGATCGGCCTGGTCGGCCAGGTCAGTCACCGGCGACCACCAGCGAGCCGCCGTCCCAGGTCGCGACCAGGCGGGCGCCGGCCCCCTCCCCCTCACGCCGTACGACGACCGAGCCGGGCAGCCGGTCGACCAGCTCGCCGGCGTCCCAGAGCTCGAGCACGGCCTGCTCCTGCTCGCCGGCCAGCGCGCGCTCGTAGCAGCCGAGCGCGACCGGGTCGGTCGTGCCGTCGTAGACCCAGCGGGTGCCGAGCACCGAGTGCTCCAGTGTGCCGACGAGCGTCGCGCTCTCGTGGGGCGCGCCGCGGTAGGTCAGCGGCACGTGGCGCACCTGGTCGCCGACGCGGAGCAGGAACGCCTCGACGCCGACCTCGCCGGCCGGGTCGTCGTACCGGAAGGCGCCGAGGACCTCGACGTCCACGGCGAGCCAGCCGGACAGCAGCTCGGCCTTGCTCGGGGTCAGCGTCGCGCGGTGGATGATCGCCATGACCCGACCCTAGAGCGCGCCGCCGACAGGCGGGCGCGATCCGGCGGTCGGCTCAGCGCACCCGCAGGCCGTCGACGACCGCGGTGACGAGCCCCTCGACCCAGGCGTCGTCCACGGCGTCGTGCCCGCGTAGGACCATCGCGACCAGCGTGGCCCCGAAGACCATCTCGACGAACACACCCAGGTCGATGTCGGGTCGCGCCTCGCCGCGCTCCGACGCCTCGGCCAGCCGGCCGGCCAGGGACTCCCAGCCGGAGGCCAGCAGCCGGGCGCTGAGCTCCTGCTCGAGCGCGTGGTCGGCCATCATCTCGCTCATCAGCGCCGGGGTCGCGCGCCGGCCCGCGGGCGAGCCGACGATCGCCAGGCAGCGCTCGACGACCGCGCGGACCTCCGCGCGCAGGTCGGCGGCCCCGGTCGGGGCGCCGACGGCGTCGGTGGGGTAGACCGCCTCGTGCACGAGGTGGGCCTTGGAGGCCCAGCGCCGGCGGATGGCGGGCACCGACGTCCCGGCACGCTGGGCGATCGCGCGGAAGGTCAGGTCGGCGTACCCGAGCTCGGCGACGAGTTCGCGCGTGGCGACGAGCACGGCCTCGTCGATCCGGCTGTCGCGCGGACGGCCGGCGGCGGCTGCTGCCTCGCTCATGGGTACCTCCTCAGATCACCAGACCCTTGACGGTAGGGCGGAGTCTATTTATGTTTCGTTCCGCAACGCAATGTGAAGCGGATCACCCAGGAGCACGCGTGACACCTTCGTTCCCCCACGGCTCGGTCGCGGAGCTGCTGCTCGCGCGCGCCGAGGACGACCATCCTGCCCTCCTGTTCGGCGACGACACCCTGACGTGGCGGGATTTCGTCGCCGCGGCACAGGTCCGGGCCGGAGCCCTCACCGCGCTGCGGCGCCCCGGTCCCTGGCACGTCGGCGTGCTCATGGACAACGACCCGGAGTACCTCCTGCTCATCGCCGGCGCCGCGCTGTGCGGCGCCACCGTCGTCGGGGTCAACCCGACCCGGCGCGGGGCCGAGCTCGCCGCGGACATCCGCGCCACCGACTGCCAGACCCTCCTCGTCGGGCCCGAGCACCGCGCCCTCCTCGACGGTGTGGACACCGCCGGGGTCGACGTCCTCGACCTGCACGGCGAGCGCTACCGGGACGCGATCGCCGCAGCGGAGGAGCACCCCGTCGCCACCACCGCTCCCCCGGGCACCGAGCACGTGCTGCTCCTGCTCTTCACGTCCGGCTCGACGGGCGCGCCCAAGGCGGTCGTCTGCTCGTCGTTCCGGCTCGCGGTGATCGGTCAGCTCAACCGGCACGGGCTGACCCGCGAGGACGTCGCGTACAACGCGATGCCGCTCTTCCACGGCAACGCCCTCATGGCCGCATGGGCGCCGATCCTCGTCGTCGGCGGCACGCTGGCCATGCGCGATCGGTTCTCCGCCTCGGGCTTCCTGCCCGACGTCGAGCGCTTCGGGGCGACGTTCTTCAACTACGTCGGCCGGGCGCTGTCCTACGTCCTCGCCCAGCCCGAGGACCCGCGCGAGGGCCGCACCCGGCTCCGCTACGGCTTCGGGACCGAGGCGTCGACGCGGGACCGCGAGGAGTTCGTCCGGCGCTTCGGCTGCCGCGTCGTCGAGTCCTACGGCTCGTCCGAGGGCGTCTGCGCGATCCTGCGCAGCCCCGACACTCCCCCGGGTGCGCTCGGCCGGCCCGATCCCCAGATGGGCCTGGAGATCGTCGGCGCGTCCGGGACGGTGTGCCCGCCCGCCGCCTTCGGCCCGGACGGCCGGCTCCTCAACGCCGCCGAGGCGATCGGCGAGATCGTGGTGCGCGGCGGCGCGGCCCGCTTCGAGGGCTACTACAACAACCCCGCGGCCATGGCCGCCAAGGTGCGCGACGGCGACTTCTGGACCGGCGACCTCGCCTACGCCGATGCCGAGGGGCACTTCTGGTTCGCCGGGCGCAGCTCGGACTGGATCCGGGTCGACAGCGAGAACTTCGCGACCGCGCCGATCGAGCGGATCCTCGCTCGGCACCCGGCTGTCGCCACCGCGGTCGTGTACGGCGTACCGGACCCGCGCACGGGCGACGAGGTGATGGCGTCCCTCCTGCTCGTGCCCGGCGAGAGCCTGGAGGCCGCCGCGCTCGACCGCTTCCTCGACGAGCAGCCCGACCTCGGCACCAAGTGGCGTCCGCGCCTGGTGCGCGTGGTCGAGGACCTGCCCCTGACCGGCACCGGCAAGCTCGACAAGCAGGTGCTGCGCGGCGAGGCCTGGCTCACCGACGACCAGGTCCTGCACGCCACCCCCGACGGCTACCGCCCCTTCACCGCGGCCGACCGCACCGCCCGGGAGGCGTCCTTCGCCGCCCACGGCCGGCTCGCGCTCCACCCCACCGAAAGGCAGCACCCATGATCGAGCTCAACCGCAACCACCTCGTCGACCTCATCACCGAGCGGCTCGCGGCCACCGAGTCCCCGCGCCAGCGCACGATGCTGGAGCGGATGCGGGTCCACGCGGCCGCCGAGCGCGACGGCGACCTGGAGACGCTGGTCGGGACGCTCGGCGAGGCCACGAACTACCACTTCTGGGAGCTCTCGGGCGATGTCGGGCCCAAGACCCGCGAGGGCGTCGCGGCGTACTACCGCAACCTGGTCGAGCACAACGGCCACGTCCTGGAGTTCTTCTGCGAGCGGATGGTCGTCGACGACCACTGCATCGTCATCGAGGGCAACCTGACGATGATCCAGCCGGGCGCGCTCATGGTGCAGCACCCGATGGCGGGCGACTTCGCCGAGGCCGACAAGAACTACCTGATCCGGATGCGCAACGTGATCTTCTGGTCCTTCGACGAGGAGCTCATGATCATCGGCGAGGACTCCTACAGCGGCGGCCCGATCGAGATGCGCGTCCTCGAGGACCACGAGCTGCCCGCCGACTTCGCCGCGCTGGTCGGCGCCTGACCCCCGGTCGGCGATACTGCGCTGCATGAGCCAGCGCAGTGTCGTCGTCACCGGAGCCGCGGCCGGCATCGGCCGGGCCGTCGCCGAACGCTTCCACGCCGCCGGCTACCTCGTCGGCGCGTACGACGTGGACGCCGCCGGGCTCGCCACCCTTGCCGGCGAGCTCGACGGCATCGTCACCGGCGAGCTCGACGTCCGCGACGCCACGGCCTGGGAGCAGCGCCTCGCCGAGCTGACCGAGCGCACCGGCGGCACCCTCGACGTCCTCGTCAACAACGCGGGGATCCTGCGCAGCGGCCCGTTCGCCGAGATCCCCCTCGACGCCCAGCAGCGGATCGTCGACGTCAACGTCAAGGGCGTCCTCAACGGCTGCCACGTCGCCCATCCCTACCTGCGCGCCACCCCCGGCGCCCACGTGGTCAACCTGGCCTCGGCCAGCGCGATCTACGGCCAGCCCGAGCTGGCGACGTACTCGGCGACGAAGTTCGCGGTCCGCGGCCTGACCGAGGCGCTCGACCTGGAGTGGGCCGCCGACGACATCACCGTCCGCGCGGTCTGGCCGCTCTTCGTCAGCACCGAGATGACCAGCGACATGGACATCGCCTCCACCCGCGCCCTCGGCGTCCGGCTCACCGCGGACGACGTCGCCCGCGAGGTCCTCGACGTCGTCGGCGCCCACCGGCTCCCGCAGCCCGTGCACCGCGCGGTCGGGACGCAGGCCAAGGTGCTCATGGCGTCGTCGGGGCTGGCGCCGGCCTGGGTGCTGCGCCGGATCAACGCGCGGATCGCGGGCGGGCACCGGTGAGCGCGGGTCGGGTACGAGCGGCCGAGCTGGTCGCCGCGGGCTCGCGGGGCCGCGCTGTCCGTGCTCGCAGCGGCCTGGTCGCTGCTGACCTACCGGCCCGAACGTCGCCGCCGCGCGGTGGCCGTGGCCGCGGCGCTGGCCGCCGGTTTCGGCGCCTGGTGGTGCCTGGTCGCCGGTCTCGGTCTCTTCGGCGCGGGTCGGTCCGACGTGACCGTGGCGTCCGTCCGCTGGCTGGTGCTCGCGGCGCTCGCCCTCGGCGCGGCCGTGACCGCGGTGGCCGGCGGCCGCCGGGTCACAGCTCCCTGACGCGCGGCAGGGCCTGCTCGACCAGGTCGACCGCCCATCCCTCCGGGTCGTCGGTCGGCGGCATCATCGAGGTGAGCGTGACGCCGAGCGCGGCGTACTGCTCCATCTCGCGCGCGAACCGGTCCGGCTCGGCGACCGGGTCGCCGAACCACAGGATGGTCTTGCGGATCTCGTCGTAGTCGCGCCCGGCGTCGTCGCAGTGGCGGCGCAGGACGTCGAGCTTGTGGGCGACGCCGTCGGGGCCCTCGCCGGTGAAGAGGTTGCAGGCGTCGCCGTAGTGGGCGACCAGGCGCAGCGTCTTGCGCTCCCCGGAGCCGCCGATGACCACCGGCACCCGCCCCCGTACGGCGGGCGGCACGCAGATCGTCTCGGCCAGGCGGTAGTGCTCGCCCTCGAACGGGCCGTCGTCGTCGCTCCACATCTGCCGGCAGATGCGCAGCGTCTCCTCCAGGCGCTCGAAGCGCTCGGCCATCGGCGGGAACGGTACGCCGAGCCCGGCGTGCTCCCGGTCGTACCAGGCCGCGCCGATGCCGAGCCAGGCCCGCCCGTGCGAGAGGACGTCGAGGGTGGTGACGACCTTGGCCAGCAGGCCCGGGTGCCGGTAGGTGACGCCGGTGACGAACAGGCCCAGGTCGATGCGCTCGGTCAGCGCGGCGACGTACCCGAGGGTGGTGTAGCCCTCCAGCATCGGCTCGGCGGGACCGCCGGCCATCTCCATCTGGAAGTAGTGGTCCATCACGGTGAACAGGGCGATGCCGCCCTCGTCGGCGACCTTCGCGGTGGCGGCGATCCGGTCGGCGAGCGTGGTCTGCCACTGCGGGTGGGTGAAGGTGGCGTAGTGGATGCCGAGGTCCATGGAGCCAACGTAGCCCCGGAGCACTCAGGTCCGCTGCGTACGATGCGCCCCATGCGTTCTCGCCTGCTCGCCGGAGTCCCGGCCCTGTTGCTGCTCGCCACGCTCTCCGCCTGCGGGGAGGACGACTCGCCCAAGGCCGCGAAGGACCCCGAGAAGGGCACGTCCTGCAAGTACGTCGAGTCCGGCGACCCCGCGCGCGACGTCACCCCGCCGCCGGCGACCACCGACCTCACCGGCGAGGTCCCGGCCGTCCTCCAGACGTCGGTCGGCGAGCTCAAGGTGACCCTGGACGCCGACAAGGCGCCGTGCACCGTCGCGTCGTTCGCGTCGCTGGCCGAGCAGGGCTACTACGACAACACCTCGTGCCACCGCCAGGGCAACGACCCGGGCTTCGAGTTCCTCCAGTGCGGTGACCCGTACTTCGACCCGAAGGCCGCGCAGCCCGACGAGAAGACCGGCATGGGCGGTCCCGGCTACACGATCCCCGACGAGGTCGACGGCACCGAGACCTACCCGGCAGGCACGCTCGCGATGGCCAACACCGGGCAGCCGGACTCGGGTGGCGGGCAGTTCTTCATCGTCTTCGGCGACTCGCAGTTCCCGCCGTCGTACACGGTGTGGGGCCACCTCGACGCGGCGTCCCTCGAGACGCTCAAGAAGGCCACCGCGTCGGGCAACGACGGCTTCTGGGCCCAGAGCGGCGGCGGCCGCCCGAAGACCCCGGTGACCTTCGAGAGCATCAAGGTCGGCTGAGCTCGACCGAGCGCTCCCACAGCGCCTGCGCCAGCGCGGGGTCGTCGGCCTTCGGCGACATCCGCGCGGGCGCGGGCCAGCCCCACAGCTCGGTGACCCCGTGGGGGCCGATGTAGGTCCCGCTCGGGACGTCCATCGTCGCGGCGTAGACCGTGCACAGGGCGCCGCGCCAGGCGGGCATGCCGACGAGCTTCTGGCCGTAGTAGCCGATGGCGGTGACCACGGGGTTGCCCGAGCCGCCGGTGATCTTGGTGGCGGACGCTCCCGGGTGCGCGGCGACGGCACGCAACGCCGAGCCCTCCGCGGCGAAGCGGCGGTCGAGCTCGCGCATGAAGAGCAGGTCGGCGAGCTTGGAGTCGCCGTAAGCCTGGAACGGCCGGTACGGCCGCCGCTCCCAGCCGAGGTCGTCGAGGTCGAGCGCGCCCGAGCGGTGCTCGCGCGAGCTGACCATCACGACCCGGTCGGTGAGCAGCGGAAGGAGCTCCTGGGTGAGCAGGAAGTGCCCGAGGTAGTTGGTCGCCAGGTGCATCTCGACGCCCTCCGCCGAGCGCCCCAGCGGTACGCCGAGCACCCCGGCGTTGTTGACGAGCACGTCGACAGGACGCCCGTCCTCGCGCAGCCCCGCCGCGAACGCCCGGACCGACGCCAGGTCGCTGACGTCGACCTGGCGCACCTCGACCCGCCCCTTGTCGTGGCCGGGCACCGTCCGGGCCGCCGCCTCGCCCTTGTCGACGCTGCGGCAGGCCATCACGATCTCGGCGCCGCGCGAGCCCAGGATCCGGGCGGTCTCGAGGCCGAGACCGCCGTTCGAGCCGGTGATGACGAACCGCCGGCCCGGCTGGGGCGGCACCTGGGTCCACGGACGCATGGCCCGAACCCTCCCACAACCACCAGGCCCGCGGGCGGGTTCTAGGCTGGCGGGATGAGCCTCACCCGCGCCGAAGCCGAGCACCGCGCGAGCGTCCTCGACGTCGCCTCCTACGACGTCGACCTCGACCTCAGCGGAGCCGACGACGTCTTCGTCTCCCGCACCACCATCCGGTTCCGCAGCGAGACGAGCACCACGACGTTCGTCGACGTGAAGCCCACGGCGCTGCACGCCGTACGGCTCGACGGGGCGCCGCTCGACACCGGTCTCCTCGCCGACGGCCGGGTGCCGCTCGACCTGTCCGCGGGCGAGCACGAGCTCGTGGTCGAGGCGACCATGTCCTACCGCCACGACGGCGAGGGGCTGCACCGCTCGGTCGACCCGGCCGACGGGCGCGCCTACGTCTACGGCATGTCGTTCATGGACGCCGCGCCGTCGGTGTTCGCCTGCTTCGACCAGCCCGACCTCAAGGCGCCGTACACGATGCGGGTCACCGCGCCGGCCGACTGGCTCGTCGTCGGAAACGCGCCCGCCCGCGAGATCGGCAGCGAGGGGACGACGAAGCGCTGGGAGCTCGGCCCCACGCCGCCCCTGGCGACCTACTTCGTGACCGTCGTGGCCGGGCCGTACCACGTGCTGCGCGACGAGCACGACGGCATCCCGCTCGGCCTCAGCGCCCGCCAGAGCCTCGCCGCGACGCTCGACCGCGAGGCCGGCGAGCTGTTCACGCTGACCCGGCAGTCGTTCGACGAGCTGCACCGGCTGTTCGGCATCCGCTACCCGTTCGGCGACTACCACCAGGCGTTCGTGCCGGAGTTCAACGCGGGCGCGATGGAGAATCCCGGCTGCATCACCATCCGCGACCCCCTGCTGTTCGAGTCCAGCTCGACCCGGGCCGACCGCAGCTTCCGCGCCAACCTCATCGCCCACGAGATGGCCCACCAGTGGTTCGGCAATATCGTCACCCCGGCGTGGTGGGACGACCTGTGGCTCAACGAATCGTTCGCCGAGTACATGGGCCGTCGCGTCATCACCGACGCCACCGAGTACGCCGACGCGCCGGTCCACGACTCCTACGCCCGCCGCACGTGGGGCATCACCGCCGACCAGCGCCCCACCACCCACCCGGTCGCCGGCAACGCCGCCCCCGACGCGCTCTCGGCGCTCCAGAACTTCGACGGCATCTCCTACGCCCGCGGCGCCAACGTCCTGCGCCAGCTCGCGATCCGGCTCGGCGACGACGCCTTCCTCGGCGGCGTGCGCGAGCACTTCGAGCTGCACCGCTTCGGCAACGCCACCATGCACGATCTGTTCGCGAGCTGGGAGCGGGCCGCCGGTGGCGCGACCCTCGACGGCTTCGTCAAGGACTGGCTGCTGACGCCCGGAGCCGACCGGCTCGACCTCGACCGCAGCGCGGGCGTCGTCCGGCGGACCTCGCCGGCGGCCCACCCGGCCGAGCGCCGGCACCAGCTCCAGGTCGCCGTCCACGGTCCCGACGGGTGGACCCAGCAGGCGTTCGTCGTCGACGGTGCCGAGACCCCGCTCGCGGTGGGCGAGGCCCCGGTCCTGCTCGACGCGGCCGAGACCACCTGGGCGGTCTGCCCGCCCGACGCCCTGACCATGGCCGCCCTGCCGGCGCTCGCGCCCGGGATCACCGACCCCCAGCTGCGCGCGACGATGTGGAACAGCGTCCGGCTCGGCCTCTTCGAGGGCGCGCTGACGCTCCCCCAGGTCGCCGACCTGCTGGCGGCCGCGCCGCCGGTGGAGGACACCTCCGACGGCGCCCGCAACCTGCTCCCGTGGGTGCTCGAGACCGTGCTCCCCCTGGCGCCCGACGGCACCACCGAGCGCTTCCACGCCGCCGTCCGGGCCGCGGCCGAGGCCGCGCCCGAGGGCTCTGAGCTGCAGCTCTCGGCGTTCCGGGCGACCGTGCTCTCCGCGGGTGACGCGGCCGAGCTCGAGCGCTGGGCGGCCGGCGAGGACGTGCTCCCCGGCATCGCCGCCGACGTCGACCTGCGCTGGAAGGCCCGCCGCCGCCTCGCCGAGATCGGCGCCACCGACCAGGGCGCCCTCGACGCCGCCCTGGCCACCGAGCCGACGGGCGCGGCCAAGGTCCACCACGCGCGGGCCGTGGCCTCGCTGCCCGCCACCGAGGCCAAGGAGTTCGCCTGGGCCCGCGCGACCGGCGAGATCGAGGTGCCCAACTACGAGGTCAAGGCCGCGGGGGCGGGTCTGTGGCGCGCCGACCAGCGCGCGCTGACCGAGCACTACGCGCGCGCCTACTTCACCCAGCTCGGGACCCTCATCGAGGCGCACCAGGGCTGGGTCCAGGGCGACGTGATCGAAGCGTTCTTCCCCATCACCCACCTCGACGACGCGACCGAGGCGGCCGCGCTGGCCGCGCTCGACGGCGACCTGCCGGGCGCCGTGCGCCGGCGCCTGACCGACCGCCTCGACGAGCTGCGGCGACGCCGGGCGGTGCTGGCGTGATGAAGGCCCGGCGCCCCGGACCGACCGGGCGCCTGCGCGTCGCCGAGCACCTCGCCACCGGCGTACGCCGCCACGAGGACCGGGTCCTGACCGAGGAGCCGCTCGAGATCCGTCTCGCGTGGCCGGGCGCCGCGGCCCGCCGGGTGTGGACGACGCTGCGCACCCCCGGTCACGACTTCGAGCTGGCCGCCGGCTGGGTCCACCACGAGGGCCTGGGCCGGGCCTCGGGCGTGGCCTACTGCACCGACGTCGAGCTGCGCCCCGAGCAGGAGTTCAACGTCGTCACGGTGACCCTCGACGCCGTCCCGGCGCGGGTGCCGAGCCAGCTCGACGCGCTCAGCGCCGGGTCGGCCGCCTGCGGGGTGTGCGGGACCGACGAGGTCGACGAGGTGCTGGCCCGCCGGCCCTCGCTCCCCTGGTCGGGGCCGCTGCCCGCGGACGACCTGGTGCGGACGTTGCCCGACCTGATGCGGCCCCGGCAGGAGCTCTTCGCCAAGACCGGCAGTGCGCATGCGGCCGGGCTGTTCAGCGCGGCGGGCGAGCTGGTCGTCGTACGGGAGGACGTGGGGCGGCACAACGCCGTCGACAAGGTCGTCGGCGCGCGCCTGCTCACCGGCGCACCGTCGGCCGAGGCGGTCCTCGTGATCAGCGGCCGGGCCGGGTTCGAGCTGGTCCAGAAGGCCGTCGCGAGCGGGATCGGCGCCCTCGTCGCGGTCGGGGCCCCCACCGGGCTCTCGGTGCGGATGGCCGAGGCCGGCGGACTCGCGCTCTACGGCTGGACCCGCGCCGAGCGGACCGTCCGCTACGCCTGATCGGCCGCTCACCGGCGAGCCCCTCGGGGTTCTGTCGGGCCCTGCTGTTTGACTGCTCCCATGGCCGTTCTCCTCGCCCTCCTCGTCGGACTCCTGCTCGGTGCAGGGGTCGGCTGGCTGGTGCGCCAGGCCACCGCGCCGGCCGCCCCCGACGTCGCGCCCGGCGAGGCGCCCGAGGTGGTCGCCGAGCGGCACGAGGCGGCGCTGGCCCAGGTGCGGGCGACCCACGAGTCCGCGCTCGCGGCGCTGCGCCACGAGGTCGAGCGCGCCGAGATCCAGGGCGAGGCCCAGGTCGCGCGGGCCCGGGCCGAGGAGTCCGCGGCCCGGGCCGCCGTCCAGTCCGAGCTGACCGGGGCGCTGGCCACGGTCGACGAGCTGCGGGTCGCGGTCGACGAGGCGCGCGGCCAGTACCGCGCGCTCCTCGACCAGCAGCGCCAGGCCCAGCGCGAGCGCGAGGCCAACGAGGCCGGCCAGACCCAGGTCCTCAAGACGCTGACGCCGGTCGTCGAGCACCTGCGCTCGATGCAGCAGAAGGTCGACGACCTCGAGAAGGCGCGCGTCCAGCAGCACACCGAGCTCGCCACCCAGATCAAGCACACCCAGCGCTCCGTCGAGGACTCCCGCAAGGCCGCCGACACCCTGGCCTCGGTGCTCAAGAACAACGCCGTCCGCGGTGCCTGGGGCGAGACCCAGCTGCGCACGCTGGTCGAGACCGCGGGTCTGCTCAACCGGGTCGACTTCGAGCTCCAGCACTCCGTCGAGGCCGACTCCGGCCACCGCCGTCCCGACATGGTCATCAACCTGCCCGGCGGCAAGCAGATGGCGATCGACGCCAAGGTCCCCTACAACGCGTTCATGGACGCCCAGCGCGAGGGCATCGAGCCCGAGACCCGTCAGCGGCTCCTCGAGGACCACGCCCGCAAGGTCCGCGGCCACGTCGACACCCTGGCCCGCAAGGGCTACTGGACCGGCCTCAACGTGAGCCCCGAGTTCACCGTCGCGTTCATCCCCAACGAGCAGCTGCTCAACGCCGCGATCGACGTCGACCCCTCGCTGATGGAGCACGCCTTCGCCAGCGGCATCGTGCTGGCCACGCCCACCAACCTGTGGAGCATGCTCAAGACGGTCGCCTTCACCTGGAAGCAGGAGGCGCTCACCGAGGACGCCCAGGTCCTCTTCGAGCTCGGCCAGGTGCTCTACCGCCGCATCCTCAAGCTCTCCGAGCACGTCGACAAGCTCGGCCGCTCGCTCCAGCGCAGCGTCAAGGACTACAACGCCTTCACCGGCTCCCTGGAGCGCTCGGTGCTCCCCGCGGCACGCAAGCTCAACGCCGCCGACCCGGTCGCGACCATCGAGGCGCCCAAGGAGGTCGAGGAGGTCCCGCGCGCGCTGACCTCGTCGGAGTTCTCCGCGCTCGCCGACCTCGAGCGCGACGAGCTGACGTTCGACTTCGAGGCCCTCGGCTCCGACGACGCGGTCGACGCCGAGATCGTCGACGAGCAGACCGGCTGAGTCCTGCTCAGCCGCCGATGGCCGACATCGGCCGGTCGGGCTGCAGGAAGGCCGGGTCGTCGATGCCGTGCCCGGCGGCCTTGCCCCACATGGCGGTGCGCCAGCGCTCGGCGAGCTCGGCGTCGGACGCGCCGGCCCGCAGAGCGGTACGCAGATCCGACTCGGAGCGGGCGAAGAGGCAGTTGCGGACCTGGCCGTCGGCGGTGAGCCGGACCCGGTCGCAGTCGCCGCAGAACGGGCGGGTCACCGAGGCGATGACGCCGACGGTGGCGGGACCGCCGTCGACGAGGAAGAGCTCGGCGGGGGCGCTCCCCCGCGGCTCGTGCGCGGGAGCCAACGTGAAGCGCGAGGCCAGCGAGGCGAAGATCTCGTCGGCGGTGACCATCGCGTCGCGGTCCCAGCCGTGCTGGGCGTCGAGCGGCATCTGCTCGATGAAGCGCAGGTGGTAGCCGCGCTCGATGCACCAGGCGAGCAGCTCGGGCGCCTGGTCGTCGTTGACGCCGCGCAGCAGCACGGCGTTGACCTTGACCGGCCCGAGCCCGGCGGCCTCGGCGGCCGCCAGCCCCTCGACGACGTCGGCGAACCGGTCGCGGCGGGTGATCTCGTGGAAGGTGTCGGAGCGGACGGTGTCCATGCTGACGTTGACCCGGTTGAGCCCGGCCTCGGCGAGGGCCGACGCGGTACGGGCGAGGCCGAGCGCGTTGGTGGTGATCGACATCTCGACGCCCGCGTCGAGGGCGCGCACCTGGCGCACGATGTCGACCAGTCCCCGGCGCACGAGCGGCTCGCCGCCGGTGAAGCGGACCTCGGTGACGCCGAGCTCGCGCACCGCCACCCCGATGAGCCGGACGACCTCGTCGTCGGAGAGCTGGTCGTCGAGCGGCATCCAGTCCAGGCCCTCGGCCGGCATGCAGTAGGTGCAGCGCAGGTTGCAGCGATCGGTCAGCGAGACGCGGAGGTCGGTCGCGACACGGCCGTGCTGGTCGAGGAGAGGCTGCACACACCCAGCATAGGCCGGGGTCCAGTTGGCTTCCGGTTGGTCCTACCGTTGGGGGTGTGCGTTCCCTGCTGAGCTCCTGGCGGTTCCTGCTGAGCCGTCGCTGGGTCCTCTTCTTCCTGGCCATCATCCTGCTCGGCTACGGCACCTGGTGGCTCGGCGAGTGGCAGTTCGGCCGGCTGGAGGACCGCAAGGAGCGCAACGCCGTCGTCGTCGCCAACGAGGACCGGGATCCGGTCCCGGTCGACGAGGTGCTCGCGCCCGGCCGCCCGGTCGCCGAGACCGACGAGTGGCGGCTGATCACCGCCACCGGCGAGTACGACGCCGAGAACACCGTCGTGGTCCGTTACCGCACCCGCAAGAGCGCCCCGGGGGTCGAGGTGGTCGTCCCGCTGGTGACCGCCGACGGCACCGCGGTGCTGGTCGACCGGGGGTGGTTCGCCACCGACAACCCCGAGATCGGTCCCGACGAGCTCCCGGCCCCGCCCGAGGGCGAGGTGACGATCACCGGCTGGGTCCGCGCGGACGGCACCGGGGGCAGCACCCAGGTCAGCGGCCGCTCGACGCGGGCGATCGCGAGCGGACCGATCGGCAAGGCGACCGGGCTCGACGTGTTCACCGGGTTCGTCGCGCTCAAGGCCGAGGACCCCGAGCCGGCCGAGGCGCTGGAGCCGGTCGAGCTGCCCGAGCTGGGCGAGGGACCGCACTTCTTCTACGGGCTGCAGTGGTGGTTCTTCGGCGTCCTCGGGGTCGGCGGGTTCGGCTACCTCGCGTGGGACGAGCGCCGCAACGGGCCGCGGGGCGAGCGCAAGGGCACCAAGCGGCGCCAGGGCGGCCCGTTCTCGCGCCGTGAGGACGCCCGGGTTCAGAGCGGGCGCGACATCCCGCCGTCGACGGGCAGCATCACGCCGGTCAAGAAGGACGCGGCGGGCGAGAGCACGAACGCGGCGACCCGGCCGAACTCCTCGGGCCGGCCGTAGCGGCGCAGCGGGATCTGGGCGCGGGCGGCCGCGGCGGAGGCCTCCGGGTCGCCGGTGGCCGCGTCGAGCTCGGCGACGCGCTCGGTGCCGACCCGGCCCGGGAGCAGTCCGTTGACCCGGATGCCCTGGGGCCCGAGCTCGTCGGCGAGCGTCTTGGCGGTCATCGCCAGACCGGGACGCAGCCCGTTGGAGATCGCGAGATCCGCGATCGGCTGGATCACGCTAGTCGAGAGCACGAACGCCAGCGATCCGCCCTCGCCGAGCTCGGCGGCGACCTCGCGCGCCAGGCGTACGGCGCCGAGGAAGACCGAGCCGAACGCGGTGGTCCACTGCTCGTCGGTCATCGCGGTGACGGGCCCGGACGGCGGACCGCCGACGCTGATCAGGGCGCCGTCGAGGCGGCCCCAGGTGGCGCGCGCGGCGTCGATGAGGCGGGCGGGCGCCGCCGGGTCGGCGTTGTCGGCGACCACGCCCACGGCGCAGCCCGCTCCCCCGATCGCGGTGAGCGCGGCGACCGCGCTGTCGACCGACGCCGCGGTCCGTCCGGAGAGCACCACCCGGGCACCGTCGGCGACGAGCGCCTCGGCGGTGGCGCGGCCGAGGCCGCGGGTCGCGCCCGTGAGCACGTACACCCGGTCGGTGAGCTGCAGGTCCATCAGGAAGTCTCCGTCTCCATCTCGATCTCCTCGATCTCCTCGGCGATCCGGGAGACCGGTACGACGTCCGCCGCGCCCTTGCGCGCCGCGTCGGCCGTGTGGTCGTCGGGCTGGCGCTGCGACTCGCGCTCGGCCTCGACGCGCTTGAGGTAGTGCTCGACCTCGCGCTCGCGCTGGTCGGCGTCCCAGCGCAGGTGCCCGCGGACGAGCTCGGCGACGTGGGGCGCGGCGGCGACCCCGCGGTCGAAGGTCTCGAACGAGATCCGCATCCGGCGGGTCAGGATGTCGTCGAGGTGCCGGGCGCCCTCGTGGGTGACGGCGTAGACGGCCTCGACCTTGAGGTAGTCCTCGGCCCCCGGCAGCGGCTCGCCCAGCTCGGGCTCGGCGGCGACCAGGTCGAGGACCTCGAGCACCAGCGAGCCGTAGCGCTCCAGCAGGTGCTCGACGCGGTTGATCGCGAGCCCGGACTGGGTGGCGAGCGCGCGCCGCTGGTTCCAGAGGGCCTGGTAGCCGTCGGCGCCCACCAGCGGCACGCTCTCGGTCACGCACGCGCCGGCGGTGCGGCCCTGGACCGAGGCGAGCCCGTGCACGGCCTCGTCGACGGCGTCGGCCGCCATCACCCGGTAGGTCGTGTACTTGCCGCCCGCGACGACCACCAGGCCCGGGACGCTGTGGGCCACGGCGTGCTCGCGGGAGAGCTGGGAGGTCGCGTCGGACTCGCCGGCCAGCAGCGGGCGCAGGCCGGCGTAGACGCCCTCGACGTCGTCGCGGGTGAGCGGCACCTCCAGCACCCGGTTGACGTGCTCGAGCAGGTAGTCGATGTCGCTGCTGCTCGCCGCCGGGTGGTCCTTGGAGAGCGACCAGTCGGTGTCGGTGGTGCCGATGATCCAGTGCCGCTTCCAGGGGATCACGAAGAGCACGGACTTCTCGGTGCGCAGGATCAGCCCGGTCTCGCCGCGGATCCGGTCGCGCGGGACGACGAGGTGGATGCCCTTGCTCGCGCGCACCTTGAACTGACCGCGCTCGCGCGCCATCGACTGGGTCTCATCGGTCCACACGCCGGTGGCGTTGATGACCTGGGAGGCGCGGATGTCGAAGCGGTGGCCGGTCTCGAGGTCGATCACCTCGGCGCCGACGACGCGCTCGCTCTCCTTGATCAGGCCGACGACGCGGGTGCGCGAGGCGACCGCCGCGCCGTACGTCGCCGCGGTGCGCGCCAGGAACATCGTGTGCCGGGCGTCGTCGACCTGGGCGTCGTAGTAGCGGATCGCCCCGACGAGGGCGTCCTTGCGCAGCGACGGGAACGCCTTGCGGGCGCCATGGCGGGTGAGGTGCTTGTGCAGCGGCAGGCTGCTGCCGTAGCCGCTCGCCTTGGACATCGCGTCGTACATCGCGACGCCGGTACCGGCGTACCAGCGCTCCCAGCCGCGCCCGTTGAGCGGGTAGAGGAAGGGCACCGCCCGGACCAGGTGCGGGGCGAGCCGCTCCATCAGGAGACCGCGTTCCTTGAGCGCCTCGGCGACGAGGCGGAAGTCCATCATCTCCAGGTAGCGCAGGCCGCCGTGGATGAGCTTGGAGCTGCGGCTCGACGTACCGGAGGCGAAGTCGCGGGCCTCGACGAGGCCCACGGACAGGCCGCGGGTGGCGGCGTCGAGCGCGGCGCCGGAGCCGACCACGCCGCCGCCGATGACGAGGACGTCGAGGGGCTGCTCGGCCAGGCGCTTGAGCGCGGCGCTGCGGGCTCGGGGGGACAGGGCGGCGGGACTCATCCGGGCACCTCCACCCAGTCGAGCGTACGTTGCACGGCCTTCTTCCACTGCGCGTACCCGCTCGCGCGGCGGTCGTCGTCCCACTGGGGCTCCCAGCGGGTGTCCTCGCGCCAGTTCTGGCGCAGCTCGTCGGTGTCGCGCCAGTAGCCCACCGACAGCCCGGCCGCGTACGCCGCTCCGAGCGCGGTCGTCTCGGGCACCACCGGCCGGCTCACCGGGACGCCGAGCACGTCGGCCTGGATCTGCATGCACAGGCTGTTGAGCGTGACCCCGCCGTCGACCTTGAGCACCTCGACCGCGACCCCGGAGTCGGCGCACATCGCCTCGACGACGTCGCGCGACTGGTAGCAGATCGCCTCGAGCGTGGCGCGCGCGACGTGGGCGTTGGTGTTGAACCGGGACAGCCCGACGATCGCGCCGCGGGCGTCGGAGCGCCAGTAGGGGGCGAACAGCCCCGAGAAGGCCGGCACGAAGTAGACCCCGCCGTTGTCCTCGACCTGGCGGGCGAGCGACTCGGACTCCCCCGCGCCGCTGATGATGCCGAGCTGGTCGCGCAGCCACTGGACGGCCGAGCCGGTGACCGCGATCGAGCCCTCCAGCGCGTAGACGCACGGCTGGTCGCCGAGCTGGTAGGCCGGCGTGGTGAGCAGACCCGCCTGGGAGCGGACGATCTCGGTCCCGGTGTTGAGCAGCATGAAGTTGCCGGTGCCGTAGGTGTTCTTGGCCTCGCCGGGCGCGAAGCAGACCTGGCCGACGGTCGCGGCCTGCTGGTCGCCGAGGATGCCGGTGATCGGCACCTCGCCGCCGAACGGCCCCCAGGCGCGGGTGGTCCCGTAGGGCGTGACCGCCGAGGACTCCCGGATCTCGGGGAGCATCCGCCGCGGGACGCCGAAGAAGCCGAGCAGCTCGTCGTCCCAGTCGAGGGTCTCCAGGTCCATGAGCATGGTCCGGCTGGCGTTGGTCACGTCGGTGACGTGGACGCCGCCGTCGGTACCACCGGTGAGGTTCCACAGGATCCAGGTGTCCGGCGTCCCGAAGAGAGCGTCGCCGCGCTCGGCCGCCTCGCGCACACCGGGCACGTTGTCGAGGATCCACTGCAGCTTGCCGCCGGAGAAGTACGTCGCCGGGGGCAGCCCCGCCCGGTGCCGGATCACGTCGCCACGACCGCCCGAACCGTCGCGGTCGAGGGCGGCGGCGATCGCGTCGGTGCGGGTGTCCTGCCAGACGATGGCGTTGTAGAGCGGGCGCCCGGTACGCCGGTCCCACACGATGGTGGTCTCGCGCTGGTTGGTGATGCCGACGGCGGCGAGGTCCTCGGCCCCGAGCCGGGCCTTGCCGAGCGCGGTCTGGACGACGGCCGACGTCCGCTCCCAGATCTCGACCGGGTTGTGCTCGACCCAGCCCGCCCGCGGCAGGATCTGCTGGTGCTCCAGCTGGTGCCGGGCGACCTCGGTGCCCGCGTGGTCGAAGACCATGAACCGGGTGCTCGTGGTGCCCTGGTCGATCGCCCCCACGAAGCGTGCGTCAGCAGCCATGACCCGAAGCCTACGGATCTCCGGGGGCAGGCTCGGGGACATTCCGGATGCGGGTCGTCGGACCCTCCTGGCAGGGTGGGCCCATGACCTCCGGCAGCGCCTCGGCCCCGACCGCCCCGTCCCCCACCGCCGTCGCCGCGCGGGCGGTCGACCTGCGCAAGGTCTACGGGTCCGGCGACTCCGAGGTCCGCGCCCTCGACGGCGTGACGATCGACCTCGCCGCGGGTGAGTTCACCGCGATCATGGGCCCGTCCGGCTCCGGCAAGTCCACGCTCATGCACTGCCTCGCGGCGCTCGACAGCCCGACCGGCGGCGAGGTCTGGGTCGGCGACACGGCGCTGTCCCGGCTGCGCGACAAGGCGCTGACCGCGCTGCGCCGCGAGGAGATCGGGTTCGTCTTCCAGGCGTTCAACCTGATCCCCACCCTCAGCGCCCGCGAGAACATCCTGCTCCCGCTCAGCCTGGCCGGCCGCAAGCCCGACCAGGCCTGGTTCGACACCGTCGTCGACACCGTCGGCCTGCGCGACCGCCTCGGGCACCGCCCCGCCGAGATGTCCGGCGGCCAGCAGCAGCGCGTCGCCTGTGCCCGCGCCCTGGTCAGCAAGCCGTCCATCGTGTTCGCCGACGAGCCGACCGGCAACCTCGACAGCACCTCGGGCGCCGAGGTGCTCTCGTTCCTGCGCCGCAGCGTCGACGAGTTCGGCCAGACGATCGTGATGGTCACCCACGACGCCGTCGCCGCGTCCTACTGCGACCGCGTGGTCTTCCTGGCCGACGGGCGCCTGGTCGACGAGATCCGCGACCCCGACCGCGACGCGATCCTGGCCCACATGACCTCGCTCCAGGCCGCGGCTGCCGCCGCGGCCGCTGCGCGCCGGGAGGCGTGAGCCCGTGCTCCGCATGACGCTGCGCAACCTCTTCGCCCGCAAGGTGCGGCTGCTCATGAGCGGCCTGGCCATCGTGCTCGGGGTCGCGTTCCTGTCCGGCGTGCTGGTCTTCAGCAACGGCCTGTCCACCACGTTCGACGGCATCGTGCACGGCTCGACGCCCGACGGCGTGGTCCGGGCGGCCGACACCGAGGAGTTCGGCGGCGGCGAGTCCGGCCAGTCCGCGCTCGCCCTCACCCCCGACGTCGTCCAGGCGCTCGCCGCGCTCCCCGAGGTCGACCGCGCCGACGGCGAGGTCAGCAGCGCCGGGCTGAGCCTGCTCGCCTCCGACGGCACGCTCGTCGGCGGTACGGGCGCGCCGACCCTGTCCTTCAACCACACCGGCAGCCCCAACATGGAGGGCAAGCCCACGCTCCTGCTCGACGACGGCCGCTGGCCCGAGGGCACCGACGAGATCGTGCTCGACCAGCGCGCCGCCGAGGCCGGTGACTACCGGCTCGGCGACGAGGTCAAGCTGCTCGCCCCGTTCGGGACGCTCGAGCGCACCGCCACGCTCGTCGGCACCGCCGAGTTCAACGGCGGCGGTACGGCGGGCGCGACCCTGCTGATCTTCTCGACCGCCGGCGCCCAGGACCTCTTCTTCGGCGGCAAGGACGTCTTCAACCGGATCAGCCTCACCGCCGCCGACGGCGTCACCCAGAAGCAGCTCGCCGCGGCCGCCGACAAGGTGCTGCCCGAGGGCTTCGAGGCGGTCACCGGCGACCAGGTGGCCAAGGAGTCCCAGGACGCCATCGGCACCTTCCTCGACGTGATCCAGACCTTCCTCACGGTGTTCGCGATCATCGCGGTGCTCGTCGGCGGGTTCATCATCGTCAACACCTTCTCGATCCTCGTCGCCCAGCGCACCCGCGAGCTGGCCCTGCTGCGCGCCCTCGGCGCCGGCCGCGGCCAGGTCACCCGATCGGTGCTGGTCGAGGCGTTCGTGCTCTCGATCGTCACCTCGACGCTGGCGATCGGGCTGGGCCTGCTGCTCGCGCGCGGGCTCGCGGCGCTCTTCCGGGTGGTCGGGCTCGACATCGCCGGCGACGCGCTCCAGCTCACCTCGGGCGCGGTCGTCACCAGCTACCTGGTCGGGGTGGGCGTCACGATGATCGCCGCCTACCTCCCGGCCCGGCGGGCCGGGCGGATCGCGCCCGTCGCGGCGATGCGAGCCGACGCCGCCCCCGAGCGCACGTCGCTGCGGCGACGCACGCTCATCGGGGCCGTGGTCATCGCCATCGGCGCCGCCTTCGCGGTCGCCGGGCTCCAGCGGCCCAACGCCCTGTGGGTCGGCATTGGAGCGGTGCTGTGGATCCTCACCGCCGCCGCGCTCTCCCCCGTGCTCGGCCGCCCGGTGCTCGTGGTGTGCCGGGGGCTGTTCGCCCTGCTCTTCGGCGCCACCGGGCGCCTGGCCGGCGAGAACGCGCTGCGCGACCCCCGTCGTACGGGCGCGACGGCGTCGGCACTCATGATCGGGCTCGCCCTGGTCTCGACGATCGGCGTGCTGGCCTCCTCGCTCAACAAGTCGATCGACGACGAGGTCGACCAGCAGTTCACCGCGGACCTGCTGGTGCAGAGCTCGACCTACCTGCCGTTCTCGACCGAGATCGGCGACCGGATCGCCGGCATCGACGGTGTCGGCGTGCTCAGCCGCCAGCAGTACACCTCGGCCCGCTACGACGACAAGGGCGTGTCGATCACCGGCGTCGACCCCGCGTGGCGCGAGATCTACCACCTCGACACCGTCAAGGGCACCACCGACGTCAGCGGCGCCGAGGCCTTCGTCAACGAGGACTTCGCCGACAAGCACGACCTGGCCGTCGGCGACCGGCTCGACCTCCGGTTCCAGGGCGGCAAGACGCTCACCCCGACGATCACCGGCATCACGAAGAGCTCCGACGTCACCTCCGAGGTGACCCTGCCGCTCGACCAGCTCGCCCGGGCCGGGGTGCTGCGCCAGGACACCTCGATCAGCATCCTGCTCTCCCCCGGCGCCGACGCCACCGCCGTGCGCGACCGGGTGGACGCCGCCGCCAAGCCCGCGCCCATCGTCGGGGTCTTCGACAAGGCCGAGTTCGCCGACGAGTTCCGCGGCCAGGTCAACCAGCTGCTGTTCATGATCTACGGCCTGCTGGCGCTCGCGATCGTCATCGCGGTCATCGGCATCGTCAACACGCTCGGTCTCAGCGTCATCGAGCGCACCCGCGAGGTCGGCCTCCTGCGCGCCGTCGGCATGAGCCGGGCCAAGCTCAGACGGATGATCACCCTCGAGTCGGTGACGATCGCCGTGCTCGGCGCCGTCCTGGGCATGGCCCTCGGCGTCCTCATCGGCGTCCTGCTCCAGCAGGCGCTGTCCAAGGACCTGACCAGCCTCGGGCTGCCCATCGGCAACCTGGTGACCTTCCTGGTCGTCGCCGTCGTGGTCGGCGTGCTCGCGGCCGTCGTCCCGGCGATCCGGGCCGCGCGGCTCGACGTGCTCGACGCCATCGCCAGCGAGTAGCCCGCGGCCGCAGCCGCGGGCCCTCGCTCAGGCGAGCGCGATCAGGTCGGCGTAGTCGGGGCTCCAGAGGTCCTCGACGCCGTCGGGGAGGATGAGCACCCGGTCCGGCTCGAGCGCGTGGACCGCGCCCTCGTCGTGGGTGACCAGGACGATCGCGCCCTCGTAGCGGCGGATCGCGCTGAGCACCTCCTCGCGGGAGGCGGGGTCGAGGTTGTTGGTCGGCTCGTCGAGCAGCAGCACGTTGGCCGCCGAGACGACGAGCGAGGCCAGTGCGAGCCGGGTCTTCTCGCCACCGGACAGGACGCCGGCCGGCTTGTGCACGTCGTCGCCGGTGAAGAGGAACGAGCCGAGCACCGAGCGCGCCTCGGTGTCGGTCAGCTCGGGCGCCGCGGACTGCATGTTCTCCAGCACCGAGCGGCTCACGTCGAGCGTCTCGTGCTCCTGGGCGTAGTAGCCGACCTTGAGGCCGTGCCCGGCGACGACCTCGCCGGTGTCGGCCTTGTCGACGCCGGCCAGGATCCGCAGCATCGTGGTCTTGCCGGCGCCGTTGAGGCCGAGGATGACCACGCGCGAGCCCTTGTCGATGGCCAGGTCCACGGCGGTGAAGATCTCCAGCGCCCCGTAGGACTTCGACAGGTCGTGCGCCGAGAGCGGCGTCTTGCCGCAGGCGGCCGGCGTCGGGAACTTGATCGCCGCGACCTTGTCGGACTGGCGCTCACCCTCGACCCCTTCGAGCAGCCGCTCGGCGCGCTTGAGCATCTGCTGCGCGGCGCTGGCCTTGGTCGCCTTGGCGCGCATCTTGTTGGCCTGGTCGGTGAGCGTCTTGGCCTTGTTCTGCGCGTTCATCAGCTCGCGCTTGCGGCGGGCCTCGTCGGTCTCGCGCTGGGTGAGGTAGTTCTTCCAGCCCATGTTGTAGACGTCGATGACCTCGCGGTTGGCGTCGAGGTGGAAGACCTTGTTGACCGTCTGCTCGAGCAGGTCGTTGTCGTGGGAGATGACGATGAAGCCACCCTTGTAGGTCTTCATCCAGTCGCGCAGCCAGAGGATCGAGTCCGCGTCGAGGTGGTTCGTCGGCTCGTCGAGGATCAGCACCTCGGCGCTGGAGAACAGGATCCGGGCCAGCTCGACCCGGCGTCGCTGACCACCCGAGAGCGTGCCGAGCGGCTGCTCCATCAGGCGGTCGGGGATGCCGAGGCTCTGCGCGATCTGGAGCGCCTCGGTCTCGGCGGCGTAGCCGCCGCCGGCGTCGAGCTCGTCCTGGGCCCGCTGGAACTTGCGGAACGCCTTGTCCCGCTCGTTCGGGTCGTCGGAGGCCATGGCGACCTCGGCGGCCCGCATCCGCCGTACGGCGTCGTCGAGGCCGCGCGCGGACAGGATCCGGTCGCGTACCAGCACCTCGGGATCGCCCACCCGCGGGTCCTGCGGCAGGTAGCCGAGCTCGCCGCTGTTGCTGACCGTGCCGCTGGCGGGCAGCACGTCGCCCGCGAGGACCTTGGTGAGCGTGGTCTTGCCGGCTCCGTTGCGGCCCACGAGGCCGATCTTGTCGCCGGCGCCGACACGGAAGCTGACATTGTCCATGAGGAGCCGCGCACCGACGCGAACCTCGAGCTGGTGCACAGTGATCATGACCTACTGAACGCTATCGGTCGACACGCGCTGCACGGTAATCGACCGATCCGCCGGAGACCGGCAGCCGGGCCGTCTCGTCAGGACGACCAGGTCCCCTTCTCGCCCCGCGAGTTGTAGTGATTCTTCACCACGACGTAGAAGATCTGCCGCACACCCTTGATCCCGGGGCTCACGACCTTTGCTCCGGTCTGGGCGTCGTAGGTCCGGCACCAGCGCTCACCTGACCGCATCTGGCAGTCGGCGAGCTTGTCGACCTTGCCGTACCAGGACTCAAGCTCCCACCCGCGCAGTGGGGTGTTCGAGAACCACCGCGCGTAGGTGCGCTTCTTGATGAGCCGGGTCCCGTTCGAGGTGTAGCCCTGCTGGCAGACGGACGTCGTGAGCGTCACGGAGAACAAGGTGATGCCGACGACGCTCTTCTGGACGACCTTTGTCACCAGTGACTTGTGGGTCACGCAGAAGGCCCGCTTGCCGTTGACGCGGTAGTACCCGGGTCGATCGACGCGCCGTGACGTCATCCGCACCGACTCGACGGCGACCTGCTCTGCTGCCGCTCGATCATCGAGAATCGCACGGACCTGACGCCCGGTCGCACCCTGACGGCGCAAGGCGTCCGTGACCCTCGCCTTCTGCGCGAGGGTCAGCTCGGTCGAGTGTCTCGCTTGCTTTGGGTAGTCCGAGGCGTGCGTGGGCGAGACCCCGCCCACCGCGCACGCAATGCCCAGCGCCACGACCAAAAGGGACCTTGCGACCACAGTCATGTGAACCAACTTCCGAGATTGTCTGCGCGAGAACGGAGCACGCACTGTTCACAACGTAACAGGCGGTCTGTCTCCACCTGACTGCACCGTCGACGGCCATTCGAATCACGGCGCCGATCCTCTAGTCTGACGCGGTGGTTCGATTCAATCCCAAGGCGCGCCTCGACCAGTCACGAGTGCGTGACGCGGGGGCGAGCGGTGGCCGAGGACCGGCCGGATCAGGCATGCGGATCCCCCTCCCCGGAGGCAAGGGCGGTATCGGAGGCA
Source organism: Pimelobacter sp. 30-1 (assembly GCF_018831735.1). Lineage (NCBI taxonomy): Bacteria > Bacillati > Actinomycetota > Actinomycetes > Propionibacteriales > Nocardioidaceae > Pimelobacter > Pimelobacter sp. 30-1. The sequence continues at coordinate 199,253 of NZ_NHTS01000007.1, read as the reverse complement.
TCGTCGTCCTCGTCATCCTGTTCCTCCTTGCCCGGTTCCTTGGACTCGACCTCGGACTCGGTGGAGGCACGAGCGGGGACAGCCCGGCTGCACAGAAGCCGACGTCCGGCCTCGTGCAGCTTCGCTACGAGGACTGCCGGTCAGGTGCGGACGCCAACACGAACCAGGACTGCGCTCGGTTGGCGATCGAGAACTCCATCACCGCCTACTGGGCCGACGCTCTCCCGGAGCTTCGCGACTATGACGGCGGCGGTGCCCGTCAGTTCCGCGCCATCGACGCGCTCTACACCTTCACGGGCTCGGTCAACACCGGCTGCGGGCCCGCAAGCTCGGACGTCGGGCCCTTCTACTGCCCGTCGGACGAGTCCATCTACCTCGACACGACCTTCTTCGATGACGTGCTCGAACGTCAGCTCGGGGGTCCCGACGGCGTCTTCGTCGAGTTCTACGTCCTTGCGCACGAGTACGGCCACCACATCTCGAACCTGATCGGCTCCATGGGCCTCGTGCGCACGCAGGAGACGGGACCGGACAGCCCCGGGGTGCGCTTGGAGCTGCAGGCCGACTGCTTCGCAGGGATGTGGGCTGCCCACGCCTCCCAGACCCGGGATGCCGACGGCAACCTCTTGATCGAGGAGCTCAGCAAGCAGGATCTTGACGAGGCCCTCGCTGCCGCGGCGGCGGTCGGCGACGACCGGATCCAGCAGACGACCCAAGGCCGTACGAACCCCGAGTCCTGGACCCACGGATCTGCCGCACAGCGCCAGTACTGGTTCACTCGCGGTTACAAGGACGGCGGCTGTGACACGTTCGCAGCGCGCACCGTCCAGGTGAGGTAGACGCCGCTCACAGGTCGAGCAGGGCCTCCATGTGCCCGAAGGTCCGCTGCAGCGCCCGCAGGTACGGCGCGACCGCGGGATGCCGGTACTTCCCGGCCAGCGCACCCTCGCCACCGGCCACCCGCGACAGCGCCCACTCCGCCCGGCTGAGGGCGGTGTAGACGGCGACGATCCGGGCGCCGAGGACGACGGCGTCCCGGTCGGCGACACCGTCCGGCAGCCCGAGCAGGTAGGCGTCGAGCAGGGGCTCGAACTCCTCGCGCGCCGAGAGCGAGAGGTAACCGAGGTCGCCGCCCACGGGACCGTGCCCGACGGTTCCCCAGTCGATGGCGAGCACCTCGTCGCCCTCGCGGCCGGGCAGGTTGCGGGGCGTCGCGTCGCCGTGCTGGGGCACCTGCGGGACGCCGTCGAGCAGGGCGAGCATCGTCTCGCGGCGGGTCCACAGGTGCTCGGCGACGTCGGCGACCGTCGTCCGGGCGAGGGTGGGCCAGCCGCCCCGGCGGGCCACCCGGGCCAGCCGGTCGCGCATCAGGTCGCGGGCCAGGAACTTCGGGTGCCCGATCTCGGCGCCGGCGTACCGGCCCAGGGCGAGGGCCAGGAACAGCCCGCTCGACGCGGCGTCCTCGACCCAGTCGCGGACGATCGTGACGCCGGCCTCGTCCTCCTCGACGGAGGCGGGGGCCGAGCGGAGCCCCGGCGTACCGCTGCACAGCCCGGTGAGCAGGACGTCGGCCTCGCGCCGCCAGTACCCGACGTGTGCACGGTCCGAGAGGACCGCCGGGTCTCCGGGACCGGGCGCGCCGATCCGCTTGATCACGACCGGCCGCCCTCCGAGTGCGGTCCGCCACACGCCGACGGTGGACGTCCCGGTACCTCCCGGGAGCGCCACCCAGTCGGGCTCCGGCTGCCACATGCGGCTGAAACTAGCCGATGTCGCGCTCGCGGAACCGCCACCACGCCACACCCAGCAGGAGCGCGGCCACGGCGCTGAGGCCGCCCGCACTCCCCCAGTCCCAGCTCGCGGCGGGCAGCGACGGCACGTGCGCGTACGGCGAGAGGCCGGTCAGCCAGCCCGGCAGGTCGAGGAGGTCGCCGAGGAGCGAGAGCGTCAGGAAGGCGGCGGGCCACACCCAGACCAGCGCGGCCCAGCGCGCGCCGAGGGCCAGCGAGAGGGCGGCGAGGGCGCCGACGACCCACGCGGCGGGCACCCAGGCGAGGGCCGCGGTGACGAGGTTGCCGATGCCGGGGCCGTCGGCGGCGGCGTACCCGATCCAGAGGCCGACGCCGGTCACGACGAGCAGCCACGCGGTGCCGGCGAGGGCCAGCACGGCCGTCGCGCCGAACCAGCGGGCTCGGCTGACCCCGGTGGCCAGCACGATCTCGACCCGCCCGTCGGTCTCGTCGTGCGCGGAGTGGCTGACCACGGTCGCGGCGAAGTAGGTGAGCACCACCGCGACGATCGAGAGGATCGCCGAGACGAGCGCGCCGCCGAGCTCGTCGATGATCGACTGCGCGGTCGCGTTGTCGAGGAGGTCCCCGATGCCGGGCGCGATCATCCCGAACACCACGCCCAGCGCGCCGGCGGCGGCACTCCACAGCAGGAGCGTCGTCGCGTGCACCTTGACCGCGAGCGAAAACGCGTCGGCGAGGCGGGGCGAGCCCGTGGCCGGACCGGGGCGGGCGGCGACCAGGCCGGCGCCGAGGTCGCGCCGCGAGCGCAGCACCACCGCGGCGGCGACGAGGACCAGCGCGAGCGCGGGATAGGCCGGCAGGAGCCACCAACGGGTCTCTCCGTAGGCGCGGACCTGGGTGTTCCAGCCCAGCGGCGAGACCCAGCTGAGCCAGCCGGGCCCGGTGTCCCCGACGGCCCGGAGCACGAAGAGCAGGCCGATGATCCCGGCCGCGAAGCCGGCGCAGGTTCGGGCGCTCGCCGAGAGCTGGGCGGTGAGCACGCCGATGCCGGCCGCGACGAGGGCGCTGCCGGCCCAGAGCAGGCCGAACGCGAGCGAGCCCCGGGCGTCGAGGCCGCCGAGGATGTTGCCGAGCGCGGTGAGCAGACCCAGGACGACGGCGAGCAGGACCGCCTCGACGCTCGCCGCCACGAGCGGCGCGTCCCGGCCGACGGCGGTGCCGCCGATCAGCTCGGTCCGGCCGCTCTCCTCCTCGACCCGGGTGTGCCGGCGGACCACGGCGACGAAGAGCACCGCGGCGAACACGGCGTACAGGACCGTCATCTTGGTCATCGCCAGCTCGCCCTCGCTGGTGACGTCGAGGATCGGACCGTAGAGCGCGACGATCGCGGGGCTGGCGTTGATCGCCTCCGCGGCGTGCACCCGCTCGGCGAGGCCGTGGTAGAGGCTCGGTGTCGCCGCCGCTGAGGCGATGCTCATCAGCACGAGCACGCCGATCCCGACGGGAGCGAGCACCCGGTCGCGCCGCAGCCCGAGGCGCAGCAGGAGGGGCCAGCCGGTGGTGCTCATCGCCGGGCGCCCGCCCGGTCGCGGTAGGCGTCGAGGAAGAGTTCCTCCAGGCTCGGCGGGGTGCTCGTCAGCGCGGTCACGCCGGCATCGGTCAGCGCACGCAGGACCTGGGGCAGCACGTCCGGCTCGACCGAGCACGTCACCTGGTCCCCCGCGACGCTGACGTCGTGGACGCCGCCGAGCGTGGACAGGTCGGGCGGCGTACCGGACACGGTGGCGACGACCTTGGTCCGGTGCAGGTGGCGCAGCGAGCCGAGGCTGCCGGACTCGACGACCCGGCCCTCGCGGATGATCGTGACCCGGTCGACCAGCCGCTCCACCTCGCTGAGGATGTGGCTCGACAGCAGCACCGTCGCGCCCCGCGCGGTCTGCTCGGCGACGCACTCGTTGAAGACCTGCTCCATGAGCGGGTCGAGTCCCGACGTGGGCTCGTCGAGGATGAGCAGGTCGGGGTCGGTCGCGAAGGCAGCGACGAGCGCGACCTTCTGCCGGTTGCCCTTGGAGTACGCGCGCCCCCGCTTGGTGGGGTCGAGCGAGAACCGCTCGATGAGCTCCTCGCGCCGCGACCCCGCGGGCTCGGCGCCGCGCATCCGGATCAGCAGGTCGACGATCTCCCCGCCGCTGAGGTTCGGCCACAGGCTCACGTCGCCCGGGACGTACGCCAGGCGCCGGTGCAGCGCCGCGGCGTCGGACCACGGGTCACCCCCGAGCAGCCGGACCTCCCCCGCGTCCTTGCGCAGCAGACCGAGCAGCACCCGGATGGTGGTCGACTTGCCGGCCCCGTTGGGGCCGAGGAAGCCGTGCACCTCGCCCGGCTGGACCACCAGGTCGAGCCCGTCGAGCGCCCGGAACGACCCGAACGTCTTCACCAGCCCACGAACCTCGATGAGGGGACTCGTCATGACTCCATCATGCACCTGTTTCAGCAATTTCTGAATCTTGTAGAATCACGCCATGGCGACCGACGAGCAGCGGGCCGCGTTCATCGAGCGGCTGGGCGGCGCCCTGACGAGCGCCGGACTGGCCCGGCTGCCCTCCCGCGCCTTCGCCGCCCTGCTCGTCGACGACGACGGACGGATGACCGCCGCCGAGCTCGGGGCGGTCCTCGACGTCAGCCCGGCCTCGGTGTCGGGGGCGGTGCGCTACCTCGACGGCGTCGGCATGATCCGCCGCGAGCGGGAGCGCGGCTCCCGGCGCGACGTCTTCGTCGTCGAGGACGACGCCTGGCACGGCACGATGACCCGCATCGACCAGCTCTACGGCCCGATGATCGCCGCGCTCGAGCGCGGCGTCGGCGACCTCGCGGACGACGACCCGGCCCGGCGCCGGCTGGTGCTGGCCCAGGCGTTCCTCTCGTTCGTCCTCGAGGAGATGTCCGACCTCGACCGCCGGTGGGCGCTGCGCCGGGCCGAGCTCGGCCTCGACGACTGACTCGGGCAGGATCGGTCCATGCAGATCGCGACCGACGACCCCCGCCGGCCCGACGTGCTGGCCCTGCTCGATGAGCACCTGGCCGACATGTACGCCACCTCGCCCGCGGAGAGCGTCCACGCCCTCGACCCCGACGCGCTGGCCGCGCCGGAGATCACCTTCTGGACCGCCCGTGACCCCGAGGCCGGCGACCTGCTGCTCGGCTGCGCCGCGCTCAAGCGGATCGATGCCGGCCACGCCGAGCTCAAGTCGATGCGGACCGCCACGGTCGCCCGCCGCCGCGGCGTCGCCGGACGCCTGCTCGACCACGTGCTCGCCGCGGCCCGGGCCACCGGCCACCACCGGGTCAGCCTGGAGACCGGCACCGAGGACTACTTCGCCCCGGCCCGCGCGCTCTACGTCACCCGCGGGTTCACCGTCTGCGGCCCGTTCGAGGGCTACTCCCCCGACCCGAACAGCACCTTCCTCACCCTGGACCTGTCGGCGCGTTGACCACCTCGACCACGAGCGCCTGCGCATCGCGCACCGCCTGGTCGAGGATCGTCCGCCGCGGATCCGGTACGGCGAGCCACGGACCCACCGCCCCCACCCCGGCCAGTCGCGGGTCGGCGAGCACCTCGGCCACCGCCGACCGGTCCCCACCCGCCACCACCGTCGTCGCCCCACCCAGCACCCGCACCGCGTGGTCGGCCGCGGCCGCATAGGCATCGCGGGCCTGGTTCGCCCGGCGCCGCGCGAACCGCTGCTGGGACTGCCCGCCCGCCTTGGTCCGCCCCTGCACGTGGCGCTGCCCGACCTTGCTCTCGGTCATCCGCTCCCCCTCCAGGCGCGCCACGGCGAAGCCGCCCTTGCGCACCAGCAGCAGCCCCCACACCTCGGGCGCCACCGCGGCCTCGGCGAGGGCGGCGGCCTCGGGCGGGCCGTCGTACGGGAGGGAGAAGGGGAGCCGCGCGGCGAACCAGGAGCCGTCGGCCGCCGTACCGGCGAGGGCGCCGGCGCTCACCGCGAGGTCGGGAGCGCCGTGCGAGACGGCGAAGTTGGCGATCCAGCGCGCCCAGCGCGACGGGGGGACGAGGACCTCGGGCACAGGACGACCCTACTGACGAGAACGTGTTCTAGTCTGCAACCATGGCCTCGACCGCGACCCTGCACCCGTGCGACCTCGTCGATCTGGCCTGGATCGACACCGCACCCCACCGCTTCGCCAACAGCGTCGACCTCGCGATCACCCCGGCCCAGCTCTTCGAGGTCCTCGCCGACGCCACCGCCTGGCCGCGCTGGGCCAAGGCCATCACGAACGTCACCTGGACCACCCCGGAGCCCCGCGGCGTCGGCACGATGCGCACCGTGACCATGCACGGCGGCCTGGTCGGCGCCGAGGAGTTCATCGCCTGGGAGGAGCACGCGCTCCTCGCCTTCCGCTTCAACGAGGCCTCGGAGAAGCGCATCAAGGCGTTCGGCGAGCGCTACGACGTGGTCGCGACCGCGACCGGCTGCCGGCTCACCTGGACGATGGCCATGGAGGTCTCCGGCGCGGCCCGCTACACACTGGCGCCGAGCAAGCCGCTCCTGAACGCGGGCTTCCGCTGGTTCCTGCGGAACCTGCGGCGCTACACCGACGAGCGCTTCGGCTCACCGTCGTCCTGATCGTGCTGCTCCACGGCACCCGGCTGGCGCCCCCTGACGATCGCCGGTGCTGACCGGGAGCCTAGCCGCGCCCGAGCACCTGGGGTGGTCCCCCGGCGCACCGGGACGTACTTCGGCCCCTTTGTTGTCACCGGAGTGAGCAGGCGCGCGCCGGCGCTCGGCCGGCGGCGTGCGCGGCCGGCTCGGGGCCTCGGCGCGGACGGCGTCAGCACGGACTTTCTTGTCACGTACGTCACAACATCCCGGCCGTCGACGGCCTCACCCAGCCGGGAGCCTTGGCCGGGTGCGGTCGCTGTGGCTGAATCGAGGTGGTCGCCCCCTACGACCCGACGGTGCGTTCTGTTGGAGACGAAGGGAGGACCCGATGACCGCGACGACCATGCCGAGCATGTCGACCCTGCCGGTCCCGTTCCTGTCGATCGAGTCGGCGGGCCGCACGTCCACCGTGCGGCTGCAGCCCGACCGGCTGGCGCTCCTGTGCCAGCGGATGGTGCGAGCGGTCAGCTCCTCGCTCGGGACGCCGCCCGACGATCCGCAGGTCCGCGGAGCGATCACCGGCGTCGTCCAGTGCTTCATCTCCGCCGGCGGCCGCGCCGAGGACGCCGCGCACGACGCCGAGCGCCTGGTCCGCACCCTGGCGGTCGACCTCAGCCACGCCGGCCTGGTGGCCGTCGACGTCCACCGCCTCTTCCGGGCGGTGCACCCCGTCGTGGTGAGCGCGCTCGGCCAGGTCGTCGGCGACACGGTGCGCGGCGACGCGATGCTGGCGCTGCGCCGCGCGGCCCAGCGCTACCTCCACCTGGTCTGCGCGACGATGACCGTCGAGCTCCGCCGCGAGAGCGCACGCCGCGCGCACCGGCACGCCCACTGGCGCGCCGAGGTCGGCGGCGTCGACGAGCCTCCGCACCACGCAGGCCGCCTCGGTCAGATCCGGGCGCTGGTGTCGGTCCACGACGAGCTGCCCCTGGCGCTGCGCACGGACCCGCGCCTCATCGCCCGCCCGTCGGCGTACGAGCTGCTGGTGCCGGAGGACGTCGCGCTGCACACCCTGGTCCCCGCGCTGACCGGGCAGGTCGTCGTCGGTCCGCCCACGCCGTGGGCCGACCTGGGCGACAGCCTCCAGCTCGTGTGGCGCGCGACCCGGCTCCTCAGCGACGGCCTGGCCGCCGACGACCGGCTCCTGGTGCCGTGCACCGAGATGCTCGGCCCGCTGCTCGTGGCGGGCAACCCGCTCCTGACCGGGATGCTGGTCAGCAAGCACCTCGCCGTCTTCGACGGGATCCGGACCCTGCGCCGCAACGACCTCGCGCTCACGCTCCTGCGCTGGCTCGAGACGGCCGTCCCCACGAACCAGCTGGCCCGCGACATGGGCCTGCCGCCCCAGACCCTGCACAGCCGGCTGTCCAAGCTGCGCGAGATGTTCGGCGCCAAGCTGGAGGACCCGCCCACGCGCCTCGAGCTCATCGTGGCGCTGCGCTCGGTCCTCCCGAGCTGGGACATCGCCGTCTGACGTACGTGACGACACGATGGCCCCCGAGCAGGGTTCGGGGGCCATCGTGCACATCTCCTGCGGCTACTTCTTGATCTTCAGGGTCGTGACCGCCGACGCGAGCGGGTTGTAGCTGCGGTCGCCCAGGTAGGAGACCTGCACCCGCCACTTGCCCTTGGCCAGCTTGGGCAGCTTGATCGCCCGCTGTCCCGCGCTGAGCGTGACCGTCACGATCCGCTTGGTCTTGCCCTTGGTCAGGGTGACCCGCACGGTCCCCGTCGGCACCGGCGTCGCCGCGCTCGCCCGCGCCACGACGACCGTCGCCTTGCCGGCCTTCTTCGAGGTCGGCGCCTTGGTGACCTTGATCGTCGGCCGCTTGGGGTTGACCTTGACGATCGGCGCCGCCGTCACCGGTCCCCGCGCCGCGGAGGCCGAGGTCAGCGTGTCCGCGCCACGGGTGGCAGTGGACTCGAAGGTGATCGACTTCGACAGCTGCGCCGAGGTGAGCGCGAGCGTGGTGCCCGTGGCCCCGCTGATCGCGACGCCGTTGGCCTTCCACTGGTTCGTCACCGTGGCCGAGCCGTCGTTGAACGCCGCGGGCGTCCCGGTCAGCGTCTTGCCCACCTGAGCCGTGCCGCTGATGCTGGGCGCGGTCGTGACCGCCAGCGGCGCCTGCTCCGCCGTCACCGGCCCCACCGCCGCCGAGGCCGACGCCAGGGTGTCCGAGCCCCGCGTCGCGGTGGACTCGAACGTGATGGTCTGGCCCTGCTGAGCAGCGGTCAGCGCGAGCGTGGTGCCCGTGGCACCGTCGATCGCCGTACCGTTGGCCTTCCACTGGTTGGCCACCGTGGCCGAGCCGTCGTTGAACACCGCCGGGGTCCCGGTCAGCGTCTTGCCCACCTGCGGCGTACCGGTGATGCTCGGGGCGGTCGTGACCTCCAGCGGCGCGGTCGCCTCGGCGGTCACCACGGCGTAGGCGCCGTCCGCGATGTCGAGCACACCACCGCCGGCCATGGAGGCAGGCAGGGGCACTGCGGGAGCGGAGCCGCCGCCGGTCTGGGGCTCGGAGGACCACGCCACGACATTGCCCTGCTGGGTCAGCAGGAACTGGGGGCTGCCCGCGGCGGTGTCACCGGTGCTGTTGATCTCCTTGACGGTCTGACCCGCAGGGACGCCCGGGAAGTTGTCGTCCTGCCAGGTCTGGAGGTCCCACAGGACGAGCCCGTTCTGCTTCACCAGACGGAATCCGTAGCTCTTGCCGCTCTGGGTCAGGAAGGTACCTGTCGCGGCCGTCACGACCTCCTCGGTCGGCGTCCCGAGCTGGCTGCTGAACGCCACCACGGGGTCTGCACCGGCCGGTCGCACCTCGTACAGGCCTTGGCCGTCGGAGAGGACGACGAGCGAACCGTCGGAGCGCAGCGCGATGACATTGGTGTCGAACGAGCCCAGGACGCTCCGGTGAAGGGCGCTGAGCGCCACCACTCCGGTGACCGGCTGACCACCGGACATCACCGTGGACACACCCTCCTCGGTGCCGACCCGGTCGGGCCCGTAGGCGATGACCACCACGCGACGCTCGCCGCCGTCGGTCTCGACGATGGCGTAGGCGCGGTAGACACCTCCGCTGACCGCGATGGCCTTGCCGCCGAGCTGTTGCGTCGTCCAGCCCTGGTCCGCGAACGAACCCCGGGAGCCGCCCCACTTGGTGACGGTGCCGTCAGCGGAAGCGGCCCAGATGGACCGCGGACCGCCGACGCTCAGTGACAGCGTCCGCTGTCCGCTCACGTTGGCCGGTACCGACAGGGCGCTCGTCTGACCAGCGGCCAGCATGTCCACGGTGCCGTCCGAGCGAATGGCACCGACGCCGTTGAGGCCCATGCCGTTGTCGCCCAGCTGGGCCCATGGCCCCGCCGGTCCTCCGCCGGACGGATAGCTGACCGTCTCCGCCCCGTCGGCCCAGCCGATCACGTGTCCCGTCGTGGGGGCGTCGCCCGGCTCAGCCTGAGCCGGTGCCGCGAGCGCGGACGCGGTGCCCATCACCAGGGCCGCCGCGCTGAGCGCGCCGACCTTGGATCGCCAGTGATTCATGCCCTGCCTCCTGAGATGTCATGACCGCCGGCACCCACCGCGTCGACGGTAAAGGGCACCCTAGGTCTGACCGGCCAGCGGTAGCGGGGCTCAGGAGGAAACGGTCGACAACTCGGACGGACATCCGACGGCGACCGGGCGGGGCGAGAGGCTCAGACGTTGAAGCCGAGCGCGCGCAGCTGCTCGCGACCGTCGGGCGTGATCTTGTCGGGGCCCCACGGCGGCATCCAGACCCAGTTGATCGCGACGTCGTTGACCAGGCCTTCGAGGGCGGACTCGGTCTGGTCGGTGATGACGTCGGTCAGCGGGCAGGCCGCGGAGGTGAGCGTCATGTCGAGGACGACGTTGGTGCTCTCGTCGACGTGGATGCCGTAGACGAGGCCCAGGTCGACGACGTTGATGCCGAGCTCGGGGTCGACGACGTCGCGCATGGCCTCCTCGATGTCGGCGAGGGCGACGTTGGACGACGCGTTGGTGCCGGCCAGGGCCGCTTCGGGCACCTCGGGCAGGTCGCTGTGGTCGATGGACTCGGTCATCGCTTGTCTCCGTCTCCGACTGCTTCGTTCGTGGCGACGACCTGGGAGGTCGCGTCCTTCCAGGCCATCCAGGACAGCAGGGCGCACTTGACGCGGGCCGGGAACTTGGCGACGCCGGCGAAGGCGATGCCGTCCTCGAGCACGTCCTCGTCGGGCTCGACCGTGCCCTTGCCCTGCATGAGGGTCAGGAACTCCTGGTGGATGGCCATCGCCTCGTCGACGCTCTTGCCGACCAGGAGGTCGTAGAGCACCGAGGCGGAGGCCTGCGAGATCGAGCAGCCGAGCGCGTCGTAGGACACGTCGTCGACCACGCCGTCGGCCAGGTGGACCCGGAGGGTCACCTCGTCGCCGCAGGTGGGGTTGACGTGGTGCACCTCGGCGGTGTGGTCGGCGTGCTCGCGCAGCCCCTTGCCGTGGGGGTTCTTGTAGTGGTCGAGGATGATCTCCTGATAGAGGGCATCCAGATCCTGGGCAGTCATCCTCAGTCCAACTTGAAGTAGGAACGGGTGTATTCCAGCGCCTCGACCAGGGCGTCGATCTCGCGCGGCTCCGTGTAGAGGTACGACGACATGCGCGTCGAGCTCTGCACGCCGAACCGCGCGTGGGCCGGCTTGGCGCAGTGGTGCCCCGCGCGCACGGCGATGCCACGGCTGTCGAGCACCTGGGCGATGTCGTGCGGGTGGACGCCGTCGAGCTCGAACGAGATCGCGCCACCGCGCAGGGCCGCGTCGAGCGGGCCGAGCACGGTGAGGCCGCGGACCGTCTGCAGCCCCTCGAGCGCGTAGGCCGTGATGGCCTGCTCGTGGGCGTGGATCGCGTCGAGGCCCACGTGGCCGAGGTACTCCACCGCGGCGCCGAGACCGACGGCCTCGACGATCGGGGGCGTGCCGGCCTCGAACTTGTGCGGGATCCCGGCGTAGGTCGAGGACTCCATGCGCACGGTCTCGATCATCTCGCCGCCACCGAGGAACGGCGGCAGCTGGTCGAGCACGGCGCGGGCGCCCCACAGGACACCGATGCCGGTCGGGCCGACGACCTTGTGGCCGGTGAAGGCGACGAGGTCGGGGCGCTCCTCGGCCGGCATGGCGGCGAGGTCGATCGGCAGCTGGGGCGCGGCCTGGGAGGCGTCGATGACGACCAGCGCGCCCACGGCGTGCGCGCGCTTGGTGATGGCGGCGACGGGGTTGATCGTGCCGAGCATGTTGGACACCCAGGTCAGCGAGACGACCTTGGTGCGCTCGGTGATCAGGTCGTCGATCGCCGACAGGTCGAGCTGACCGTCGTCGGTGATCCCGAACCAGCGCAGCGTCGCGCCGGTGCGCTGGGTGAGCAGCTGCCACGGCACGATGTTGGAGTGGTGCTCCATCTCGGTGATGACGACCTCGTCACCGGGGCCCACCTGGCGCTCCCCCGCCCAGGCGAGGGTGTTGGCGACCAGGTTGAGCGCCTCGGAGGCGTTCTTGGTGAAGATCACCTCGTCGCGCTCGGGCGCGCCGATGAAGGCCGCCACCTTGTCGCGCGCCGCCTCGAAGGCCTCCGTCGACTCCGCGCCGAGCTGGTGCATGGCGCGGGCGATGTTGGCGTTGTGCCGCTCGAGGTGGTCGACCATCGTGTCGATCACCACCTGCGGCTTCTGCGAGGTGTTGGCGCTGTCGAGGTAGACCAGCGGCAGCCCGCCCGCGAGCGTGCGCTCGAGGATCGGGAAGTCCTTGCGGATGACCGCCAGCTCCGGGAGGAGCCCCTCCAGGGCCATGATCAGACCGCCGCGGTGAGGAAGCGCTCGTAACCGTTGGCCTCGAGCTCCTCGGCCAGCTCGGCACCGCCGGACTCGGCGACCTTGCCGGCCACGAAGACGTGGACGTGGTCGGGCTTGATGTAGCGCAGGATCCGCGTGTAGTGCGTGATGAGCAGGACGCCCTTGCCCTCGCGCTCGCGGAACCGGTTGACGCCCTCGGAGACGACCTTGAGCGCGTCGATGTCGAGGCCGGAGTCGGTCTCGTCGAGGATCGCGACCTTGGGGTCGAGCAGGTCGAGCTGGGCGATCTCGTGGCGCTTCTTCTCGCCACCGGAGAAGCCCTCGTTGACCGAGCGCTGGGAGAAGGTGTTGTCGAGGTTCATCCGGTCCAGGGCGCCGTTGACGTCCTTGACCCAGGTACGCAGCTTGGGCGCCTCGCCGTCGATGGCGGTCTTGGCGGTGCGCAGGAAGTTCGACACCGAGACGCCGGGGACCTCGACCGGGTACTGCATGGCGAGGAAGAGGCCGGCGCGGGCGCGCTCGTCGACCGACATCGCGAGGACGTCCTCGCCGTCGAGGGTCACCGTGCCGCCGGTGATCTCGTAGCGCGGGTGGCCCGCGATCGAGTAGGCCAGCGTGGACTTGCCCGAGCCGTTGGGGCCCATGATCGCGTGGGTCTCGCCGTCCTTGATGGTCAGCGTGACGCCCTTGAGGATCTCCTTGGGGCCGTCCTCGGTCTGCACCTGGACCTGCAGGTCCTTGATCTCGAGGGTGCTCATGATGGGGTGACTCCGTTCAGCGTGGTGGTGACGTCGATGTAGACGTCGACAGCGCCCGAATCAGTGGGGCGCAGCTCGACAGGGAAGGTGGCGACCGGCTCGGTCGCCGGGAGCCCGGTGGGCTTGCCGGTGCGCAGGTCGAAGCGCGAGCCGTGGAGCCAGCACTCGACGGTGCAGTCCTCCACCTCGCCCTCGCTCAGCGCGACCGCGGCGTGGGAGCAGAGATCCTGCAGGGCGAAGACCTCGTCTCCGTCGCGGGCCACGGCGACCTCGTACCGGTCGACGGTGACGGCGAGCGCCTCGTCGGTCGGTACGTCGGCCAGCGCGCAGGCCCGCTCGAAGCTCATCCGAGCTCCTTGAGCACGTTCTTGGCCAGCTCGGCCTCGACGGTCTTGAGCAGCTGCTCCTCGATCGAGGGGATGCCGACCTTGCGGATGAGGTCGTTGAAGAAGCCGTGCACCACCAGGCGCTGCGCCTCCTTCTCCGAGACTCCGCGCGAGCGCAGGTAGAACAGCTGCTCGTCGTCGAAGCGGGCGGTCGCCGAGGCGTGCCCGGCGCCCTCGATCTCGCCGGTCTCGATCTCCAGGTTGGGGACCGAGTCGGCCTGGCAGCCGTCGGTGAGGACGAGGTTGCGGTTCTCCTCGTAGGTCTCGATGCCCTCGGCGACCTTGCGGATCAAGACGTTGCCGATCCAGACCGTGTGGGCGCCCTTGCCCTGGAGCGCGCCCTTGTAGACGACGTGGCTCTTGGTCTTGGGCGCGTTGTGGTCGGCGAAGAGCCGGTGCTCGAGGTGCTGGCCCTCGTCGGCGAAGTAGAGGCCGAGCAGCTCGGCCTCGCCGCCGGGGCCGGCGTACTCGACGTTGGCGTGCATCCGGACCAGGTCGCCGCCGAAGGAGATCGAGGTGTGCTTGACGAACGCGTCGCGGCCGACCCGGATCGCGTCGCGACCGAGGTGGACGGCGTCGTCGGCCCAGTCCTGCAGGCTCAGCACGTTGACCTTGGCGCCGTCGCCGACCAAGAAGGTCGAGATCGCCGAGTAGCGCGCCGAGCCGCCGTGCACGAGCACGATGGTGACCTCGGCGTGCGCGCCGATCCGGTAGACCAGCCGGCTCCAGACCAGGTCGTCGACCGACTCGCCGGTGAGCCGGATGACGACCGGCTCGGCGATGACGGCCTCGGCCGGGACGTCGAGCAGCACCGTGGCGCCGGCGTTGGCCGCGGCCAGCGCGGCCGGGCGCTCGTTGGGGCCGAGCTCACCGAGCGCGACCGCCTCGTCGGCGGAGATCTCGGTGAGCGTGACGCCCTCGGGCAGCGTGGTCTCGCGGGTCAGCGTGGCCGCGGAGGCCTCGCCGTCGAGGATCCCGCGCAGCCGCTTGATCGGCGTGAACCGCCAGACCTCCTCGCGCCCGGTGGGCACGGGGTGGTCGGCCAGGTCGTACGACGCGGGCGGGTTCAGGTGGCTCTCGATGCGCTTCTCATGGCCCATCTCGACAGCCTCAGCCATGACATCTTGCAAGGCCGTCATCAGCCGACGGCTCCTTCCATCTGCAGTTCGATCAGTCGGTTGAGCTCGAGCGCGTACTCCATGGGCAGCTCCTTGGCGATCGGCTCGACGAAGCCGCGCACGATCATCGCCATCGCCTCGTCCTGCTCCATGCCGCGCGACATGAGGTAGAAGAGCTGGTCGTCGGAGACCTTCGAGACCGACGCCTCGTGACCCATCGACACGTCGTCCTCGCGGATGTCGACGTAGGGGTAGGTGTCGGAGCGGCTGATCTGGTCGACCAGCAGCGCGTCGCACAGCACGTTGGACTTGGAGCCGTGCGCGCCCTCGTTGACCTGGATCAGCCCGCGGTAGGACGTACGCCCGCCGCCGCGCGCTACCGACTTCGACAGGATCGAGGACGAGGTGTGCGGGGCCGCGTGGACCATCTTGGCGCCGGCGTCCTGGTGCTGGCCCTCGCCCGCGAAGGCGATCGACAGCGTCTCGCCCTTGGCGTGCTCGCCCATCAGGTAGACGGCCGGGTACTTCATCGTCACCTTGGAGCCGATGTTGCCGTCGACCCACTCCATCGTCGCGCCGGCCTCGCAGACCGCGCGCTTGGTGACGAGGTTGTAGACGTTGTTCGACCAGTTCTGGATGGTCGTGTAGCGGCAGCGGCCGCCCTTCTTGACGATGATCTCGACGACCGCGGAGTGCAGCGAGTCCGACGAGTAGATCGGCGCGGTGCAGCCCTCGACGTAGTGCACGTAGGCGTCCTCGTCGACGATGATCAGCGTCCGCTCGAACTGGCCCATGTTCTCGGTGTTGATCCGGAAGTAGGCCTGGAGCGGGATGTCGACGTGGACACCCTTGGGGACGTAGATGAACGAGCCACCCGACCACACGGCGGTGTTGAGCGCGGAGAACTTGTTGTCACCGACGGGGATGACGGTGCCGAAGTACTCCTTGAAGAGCTCCGGCTGCTCCTTGAGCGCGGTGTCGGTGTCGAGGAAGAGCACGCCCTGGGCCTCGAGGTCCTCGCGGATCGAGTGGTAGACGACCTCGGACTCGTACTGCGCGGCGACACCGGCGACGAGGCGCTGCTTCTCCGCCTCCGGGATGCCGAGCTTGTCGTAGGTGTTCTTGATGTCCTCGGGCAGGTCCTCCCAGCTGGCGGCCTGCTTCTCGGAGGAGCGCACGAAGTACTTGATGTTGTCGAAGTCGATCGCGCTGAGGTCGGAGCCCCAGGTCGGCATCGGCTTGCGGTCGAAGAGCTTGAGGCCCTTGAGCCGCAGGTCGAGCATCCAGTCGGGCTCGCTCTTCTTGCCGGAGATGTCGCGGACGACGTCCTCGTTGAGGCCGCGCTTGGCGTTGGCACCGACGTCGTTCTTGTCGGACCAGCCGAAGTCGTAGCGACCGATCCCCTTGAGCTCGGGGTTCAGCTCTTCGATCGAGGTCATGACGTGACCTGCTCCTTCTGTGTTGAGGGGATGCACGTGGTGCACACCCCGTCGCCGTGGGCGATGGTGGCCAGGCGCTGGACGTGGGTACCGAGGACGCGACCGATGGCCTCGGTCTCGGCCTCGCACAGCTGGGGGAACTCGTGAGCGACGTGGGAGACCGGGCAGTGCTGCTGGCACAGCTGCTCCCCCACGACCGGCAGCTCGCGGACGGACGCCGCGTAGCCCTCGTCGGAGAACACCAGGGCCAGCACCTCGGCCGGCGAGGCGCCCGGGTTGGCGGCCGCGACCGCGGGGAACCTCTTCTCGATGAACGCCGCGCGCCGCTCGGCGAACGCGCGGACCGCGTCCTCCCCCGCCGTCTCGGCGAGGAAGCGCAGCGCCTCGGTGGCGAGGTCGTCGTACTGCTGGTCGAAGGCGTCGCGGCCGTGCTCGGTCAGGGCGAACACCTTGGCCGGGCGACCCCGGCCGCGGGTGCCGGCCGGACGCGGGTCACGAGCGTCGACGGCCCCGTCAGCGAGGAGCTGGTCGAGGTGGCGCCGGACGGCCGCGGGCGTCAGGTCGAGGCGCTCGGCGAGTGCCGCCGCGGTGGAGGGACCGTTGACCAGGATCGACCGCGCGACGCGCTGACGCGTCGGCTCGTCGGTCTCGGTCACCATTTCCACAACATCAGTGTGCCGATATTGCGGACCGTCCTTCAAGCAAGGTCAGCCTTAGTTACCTGGGTCACGTGCGCACGGGGCGGGTGTGGCGCAGCCAGGCCAGTCCCGCGAAGGGCAGCACGAGCGGCAGGAAGCCGTAGCCCTGGCCGAAGTGCGACCACACCGTCTTGTCCGGGAACAGGTCGGTCGCGAGGTAGCTGAGGGTGCCCACCGAGAGCACGCCGAGCAGCTCGATCGTCACCGCGGCACCCGCGATGCGCCAGCCGGTGCGCCCGCCGAGCAGCAGGCAGGTGGTGGCGACGAGGTAGAGCACCGCGGCGACCAGGGACAGCGAGTACGCCAGCGGCGCGCGGTCCGGCTCCATGCCGAGCTGGACGGCGGAGCGCCCGGTCGCGGCCACCGCGAAGAGTCCGTAGACGAAGACCAGGGCGCGGCCCCAGCCCTGGGACAGCACGTTGACGTCGCCCACGCCGGCCTCAGGCACCACGACCACCCCAGATGTCCCAGAGCCGGACCTCGAGCCCGGCGACGGTCGCGACGGCGAGCAGCAGGATCGTCGTACCGACCCGGGAGCGCTCGGCGAGCGAGAAGAAGGCGCCGACCACGAGGACCAGCGCGTTGGTGACCAGGTAGCTGACGAAGACCGCGCCCTCGATGTCGCGCTCGGTGCGGGCCAGCGCCACGACGCCGATCACGAGCTGGACCAGCAGCGCGACCTCCAGCACCGCGAGGGCGATGAAGTGGGAGTCCTGCGCGGCGCGGTCGCGGACGAGGTCGACCACGAGCAGCACGGCGGTGGCGCCCGCGAGCACGAGCAGCACGCCGTAGAGCCAGGGAGTCACGGCGGCCAGCGTAGGGCGGAGGCTCCGCTCGAACATAATGAGCCCCATGCAGCCCGACCAGCTCGACCGCCAGATCATCGGCGTCCTCCTGGAGGACGGCCGGGCGACCTACGCCCAGATCGGCGACCGGGTCGGGCTGTCGGCGCCGGCGGTCAAGCGCCGCGTCGACCGGCTGGTCGCCGCGGGCGCGATCACCGGCTTCACCGTGCGGGTCGACCCGGCGGTCGTCGGCTGGTCCACCGAGGGGTACGTCGAGATCTACTGCCGCGGCTCGACGTCGCCCGACCAGATCCTCGCCGCGGTCGAGAAGCTGCCCGAGGTGGTCTCGGCCTCGACGGTCACCGGCGAGGCGGACGCCATCCTGCACATCCTGGCCGCCGACGTGCGCCACTTCGAGCAGGTCGTCGAGCGGATCGCGCGCGAGGACTTCATGGTGCGCACGAAGAGCGAGCTCGTGATGTCTCCCCTGCTCCGCCGCGAGCAGGGCAGCCTGCCGTCCTGAACGCGCCTGGCGCAATGGATCGCTGTCGCAGCGGGTCCTGACGCAACGGATCGACGCCGACCGGCAACGCGCACCTCTCGATCCTGCGCCGCCGCGGCAATAGCGTGAGCCCGTGACCGCACCTACCGATGCGCCCGGCCTGGTCGTCGCCGCCTGGCAGGCCGACGGCCCGCTGCGCGACGTCCCCGCCGCGCTCCGCGCGCTCGACGCCGCAGCCGCCGATGCCGCGGCGCGCGGCGTCCGCCTGCTCGTGTGCCCCGAGCTCACGCTCACCGGCTACGACATCGGCCCCTACGCCGCCGAGCTCGCCGAGCCCCCGGGCGGCCCGATGGCCCAGGCCGTCGCCGGCATCGCCCGCGACCACGGTCTCGCGATCGCCTGGAGCTGGCCGGAGCGCGACGGCGAGGTCGTGCACATCTCCGCCGAGCTCGTCGACCGCGACGGCGCCGTGCTCGCCCGGCACCGCAAGGCGCACCTCTACGGGCCCGACGAGGCCGCGGCGTACGTGCCGGGCGACGGGCACCCCGTCGTCGCCACCCTCGACGGGTACCGGGTGGGACTGCTGGTCTGCTACGACATCGAGTTCCCCGAGCAGGTCCGGCTCGTCGCGCTCGAGGGCGCCGAC
Source organism: Pimelobacter sp. 30-1 (assembly GCF_018831735.1). Taxonomy (NCBI): domain Bacteria; kingdom Bacillati; phylum Actinomycetota; class Actinomycetes; order Propionibacteriales; family Nocardioidaceae; genus Pimelobacter; species Pimelobacter sp. 30-1. Next base: position 180,655 of record NZ_NHTS01000007.1, on the reverse strand, counting down.
GTGCTCGCCTGCCCCACCGCGCTGATGGAGCCCTACGAGACGGTCAGCAGCCTGCTCGTGCGCGCCCGTGCCTACGAGAACCAGATGGCCGTCGTCTACGCCAACCGGGCGGGCACCGAGAACGACCTGACCTACTGCGGCAGCAGCTGCATCGTCGGCGCCGACGGCACCGACCTGGCCCGGGCCGGTGACCAGGCGGCGCTCGTCGTCGGCACCGTCACGCCCGCCGCGCTCGCCGACGCGCGCCGCGCCAACACCCACCTGGCCGACCGCCGGCCCGACGTCTACGGAGGCCTGAACCGATGACCACCGCGCAGACCACCCCGGACGCCGTCCCCGCCGGCGGGCAGCCCGGCGGCGTCACCATGCTCGGCCCCGACTTCCCCTTCTCGTACGACGAGCAGCTGGCCCACCCCGCCGGCCTCGGCGCCGTCCCGGCCGAGCACCACGGACGCGAGGTCGCGGTCGTCGGCGGCGGCCTGTCCGGCATCGTGACGGCCTACGAGCTGATGCGTCTGGGCCTGCGCCCGGTGATCTACGAGGCCGACCAGATCGGCGGCCGGCTGCGGTCCCAGCCGTTCGGCGGCGCCGACGGCCCGATCGCCGAGCTCGGCGGCATGCGCTTCCCGCTGTCCTCGCGGGCGCTCTTCCACTACATCGACAAGGTCGGGCTGCGCACCTCGCCGTTCCCGAACCCGCTCTCCGAGGCGACCCCGAGCACGGTCATCGAGCTCGGCGCCGAGTCCCACTACGCGCGCACCTACGACGACCTGCCGCCGTTCCTCAAGGACGTCGCCGACGCCTGGCACGAGGCGCTCGGCGAGGTCGGCTTCGCCGAGATGCAGCAGGCGCTCACCGACCGCGACGTCCCCCGCATCCGCGAGCTGTGGGAGCGCCTGGTGCTCGAGCTGGACGAGGAGCCGTTCTCGGGCTTCCTCGCCAACAGCAAGGCGTTCCAGGCGCGCAGCCACCGCCACCGCGAGGCCTTCGGCCAGGTCGGCTTCGGCACCGGCGGCTGGGACACCGACTTCCCGAACTCGATGCTCGAGATCCTCCGCGTGATCTTCACCAACGCCGACGAGGAGCACCAGATGATCCACGGCGGCGCCCAGCAGCTGCCGGTCGGGCTCTGGAACGAGGCCCCGGACTGCGTGCACTGGCCCGCCGGCACCACCCTGGCGAGCCTGCACGGCGGCGCCCCGCTGCCCGGCGTGGCCCGGATCGCGCCCGGCACGGACCGGCAGTTCGAGCTGACCGACCGCTGGGGCACCGCCCGCCAGTACGACGCCGTCGTGGTCACCTGCCAGGTCTGGCTGCTCTCGGCGCGCATCGACGTCGACGAGTCGCTGTTCTCGCCGGCGCTGTGGATGGCGATGGAGCGGACGCACTACATGCAGTCGTCCAAGACGTTCGTGCGCGTGGACCGGCCGTTCTGGAAGGACACCGACCCCACGACCGGCCGGGACCTGATGAGCATGACGCTCACCGACCGGCTCAACCGGGCGACGTACCTCCTGGAGGACGACGGCGCCGCATCGATCTGCCTGTCCTACACCTGGAACGACGACGCCCTGAAGTGGCTCGCGCTGCCGGTCGAGGAGCGGGTGCGCCTCCAGCTCCACTCGCTGCGCAAGATCTACCCGGACGTCGACGTCGCCTCGCACATCGTGGGTGACCCGATCACCGTCTCGTGGGAGTCCGACCCCAACTTCATGGGAGCCTTCAAGGCCAACCTGCCGGGTCACTACCGCTACCAGCGGCGGCTCTTCACCCACTTCGTGCAGGACGCGCTCCCGGCCCACCAGCGCGGGATCTTCCTCGCCGGCGACGACATCTCGTGGACCGCCGGATGGGCCGAGGGAGCGGTCACCACGGCGCTCAACGCGGTGTGGGGTGTCGTGCATCACTTCGGTGGTGCGAGCGCTCCGGGGAACCCGGGCCCGGGCGACCGGTTCGACGAGCTCGCACCCCTGGCCCTGCCCGACGGCGTCTGAGACGGCGTTCCTAGACTGTCGCCGTGTCTCTCGCTGCTGACCATGCTGTCGAGGTCGACGGACTGGTGATGCGGTACGGCGACACCGTCGCCGTCGACGGCCTCTCGTTGACCGTCGAGCGGGGCACGATCACCGCCGTGCTCGGGCCCAACGGCGCCGGCAAGACCACCACGCTCGAGACCTGCGAGGGCTACCGCCGCCCCCAGGCCGGCACCGTGCGGGTGCTCGGTCTCGACCCGGTGCGTGAGCGGCGCGAGCTGCTCCCCCGGATCGGCGTCATGCTCCAGTCCGGCGGCGCGTGGAGCGGTGCGCGCGCCGACGAGATGCTCCGGCACTTCGCCCGGCTCCACGCCCACCCGCTCGACACGGGCGTGCTCATGGAGCGGCTCGCGCTCCACGAGTGCGGGCGGACGCCGTACCGGCGGCTGTCGGGGGGCCAGCAGCAGCGGCTCGGCCTGGCGCTCGCGCTGATCGGGCGCCCGGAGCTGGTCTTCGTCGACGAGCCGACCGCCGGCATGGACCCCCAGATCCGCCGGGCGGTCTGGGAGCTTCTCGACGAGCTGCGCACCGACGGCGTCACGGTGGTGCTCACCACGCACTACCTCGAGGAGGCCGAGCGCCTCGCCGACAAGGTGCACATCGTCGACCGCGGCCGGCTCGTGGCCAGCGGCACGCCCCTCGAGCTCACCCGCGGTGGCACTGTCGCGACCCTGCGCATCGTCGTCACCCAGCCGTTCCCGCCGGGTGCGCCCGCCGCCCTCGCGACCCAGCTCGGCCCGGCCACCGAGCTCGTCGAGCTCGACCCGCTGAGCATCCAGCTCTCCGGACCGGCCGACAGCACCACGCTCGCCACCGTCGCGGCCTGGTGCGCCGCCCACGACGTGCTCCCCGAGTCGCTCTCGCTGGGGCAGCGCAACCTCGAGGACGTCTTCCTCGAGCTGACCGGCCGGGAGACCCTGTCATGAGCACGTTCGCGCCCGCCCCCGGCGCCGCGCCCGTCGTCCGCCAGCTCGTCACGCAGGCGGGCATGGAGGCGCGCCTGATGCTGCGCAACGGCGAGCAGCTCCTGCTCGCCGTGGTGATCCCCGTGATCGTGCTCGTCGGCGCGGTCCGCGGCTCCGAGAAGGTCGGTCTCGACCTCGGCGGCAAGCCCATCGACGTGCTCACCCCGGGCGTCCTCGCCCTGGCCGTCATGTCGACCGCGTTCACCTCGCTGGCGATCGCGACCGGCTTCGAGCGGCGCTACGGGGTGCTCAAGCGGCTCGGCACCGCTCCCCTGTCGCGCTCCACGCTGCTCGGCGGCAAGGTCGTCGCCCTCCTCGTCGTCGAGGTGTTCCAGTTCGTCGTCATCGGCGGCGTCGGGCTCGCGCTCGGCTGGTCCGGACCCTCCGGCGTCGTCGGCGTCCTCGCGGTCCTGCTGACCGCGCTGTGCGGGACCGCCGCCTTCGCCGCCCTCGGCATGCTCCTGGCCGGCTCGCTGCGGGCCGAGGCCACCCTCGCCGCGGCCAACCTCGTCTACCTGCTGCTGCTCGCCGGCGGTGCCGTCGTCCTCCCCGCCGACCAGTACGGCGGCCTCGGCGACGTCGTGCGCTGGCTGCCCTCGGGGGCGCTCGGCGAGGCCATGCGCAGCGCGTGCGACGGCGTGGTCGCCGTACGCGACCTCGTCGTTCTCGTGGCCTGGGCCGTCGCCGGCTCCGCGCTGACCGCCCGAACCTTCAAGTGGGAGTGAACGTGACCACCACGTCCCGGCTCGCCGACCTCCAGCGCACCCTGGCCGCCCGCCTGGTGCCGCTGGCCTGGGCCAACCTCGTCGCCAACATCCTGATCGTCGTCACCGGCGGTGCCGTCCGCCTGACCGGGTCGGGCCTCGGCTGCCCGACCTGGCCCAAGTGCACCGACGAGTCCTACACCGCCCACGGTGCCCTCGGCATCCACGGCGTGATCGAGTTCGGCAACCGGCTGCTGACCTACGTGCTGCTCTTCATCGCGCTCGCCTTCGTGATCGCCGCCTGGCAGCGCGCCGGCCGGGTGCGCACGCTGGCCCTCGTCGTCCTCGCCGGCATCCCCGCCCAGGCGATCGTCGGCGGCATCACCGTGCTGACCGACCTCAACCCCTGGGTGGTCGCCGGGCACCTGCTCGTCTCGATGGCGATGGTCGGCGTCTGCGTCTGGATCCTCGACGAGCTCACCGGCCCGGTCCGCCCGGTGGCCTCGGTCGTCTCCACGCGCCTGGCCTGGGCGACCTTCGCCGTCGGCTGGGTCGTGCTCTGGCTCGGCACCGTCGTGACCGGCTCGGGCCCCCACTCCGGCGACCTCGACTCGCGCCGTACCGGGCTCGACCCGGCGACCGTCTCCCACATCCACGGCTACTCGGTGTGGCTGCTCGTCGTCCTCACCGTCGCCCTCGCGCTGGTCGCCCGCCGGCGCGGCGACGAGCGGCTCGCGATGTTCGCCGCCGTGCTGCTCGTGGTCGAGCTGGCCCAGGGGCTGCTGGGCTACGTGCAGTACTTCACCGACCTGCCCGAGATCCTCGTCGGGCTGCACATGCTCGGCGCCGCGGTGATCGCCGCGGGCCTCGCCCGGGTCGTGGTCACCACCCGCCCCCGCGGCTGATCAAGGTCGGCTGCGGACTTCGCTCAGGTTGCTGCGCGCGCGCTCAGCGGAGTGTGGGCGCTGCGGTTTGGGACCAAACCGCAAGATTCGGGGCGACTCTGTGCGGTTCGTGCCCAATTGCAACACGTCCCACCACCACCCCCGCGCCGCCCGGACCAGCCGCCGCAAGCACCGATCAGTGCAGTAGCGGGTCGATGGCCACCGCGACGAAGAGCAGCGACAGGTACAGGTTCGACGAGTGGAACAGCCGCATCGGCTGGAGCACGCTCAGCTCGTCGGACGTCTTGGCCCGCCGGTGCAGACCGTGCGCCTGCACCAGGAACACCGCACCGAGCACCGCGGCCACGATCGGGTAGACCAGACCGGTCTCGGCGACGGGCCACAGCAGCAGCGACGTCGCGACCATGACCCAGCTGTAGAGCACGATCTGGAGCGCAACGGTGCGGGCCGGCTTGACCACCGGCAGCATCGGTACGTCGACCTGCGCGTAGTCCTCGCGGTAGCGCAGCGCCAGCGCCCAGGTGTGCGGCGGCGTCCAGAAGAACACCACCGCGAACAGCACGATCGGCACCCAGGAGAGCTCGCCGGTCACGGCGGTCCAGCCGATGAGGGCCGGGAAGCAGCCGGCGATACCGCCCCAGACGATGTTCTGGGTCGTGCGCCGCTTGAGCAGCATCGTGTAGATGAAGACGTAGAACGCGTTGGCGCTGACCGAGAGCACCGCGGACAGCGGGTTGACCCACACCGCCAGCACCACGGTCGAGAGCACGCCGAGCACCACGCCGAAGACCAGCGCGGCCCTCGGGGTGACGATGTGGCGCGGCAGCGCCCGGCGGCGGGTACGCCGCATCTGCTCGTCGATGTCGCGGTCGTAGACGCAGTTGAAGACCGACGCGGACCCGGCGGAGAGCGTGCCGCCCACGACGGTGGCCACGACCAGCCCCAGCGGGGGCACGCCGCGCGCGGCGAAGAACATCACCGGCACGGTGGTCAGCAGCAGCAGCTCGATGACGCGCGGCTTGGTCAGCCCGACGTACGCCATCACCACGTCGCGGAAGGTCGCCTTGTGCGGTCCCTCGTCGTCAGCCAGCAGCTCGGGGCCGGTCGGGTCGACGTAGGTCACGGAAGTCCTCGCAAACAAGGGGTAGAAGCGCTCCGAGTGTAGCCCGAGCGCTTCTCGGGGGAGAAAGCGGACACGGGGTCAGTGCTGTGGGAAGAATCTCGCGACCAGCGGCCGCAACCGGGTCTCCTCGAAGTCGTCGACCGGCAGCGCCAGGTGCTCGAGCACGAGACCGTTGACCGCGGTGAGCAGGTCGGCGGCCGCGGCGTCGGGCTCGGCGACGCCCGCACCGCGCAGCTCGCCGGCGAACGCGGCGCGCTGGGTGGTGCCCCAGGCGTCGAGCGTGGCGCGGAGCGCGGGCCGGCGGGCCACCGCGAGGAAGAGCTCGTAGCGGGCGATCGCGGCGTCGCGGTCGTCGCTCAGCGCCCCCATCAGGTACGACGTCAGCCGGTCCACGCGCTGCCCCACCCCCGCCGAGGGCAGCTCGGAGAAGACCGCGCGCACCTCGTCGATCTGGCGGGTCGCCAGCCGGCGCAGCGCCTCGTCGAGCAGCTGGTCGAGCGTCCCGAAGTAGTAGCGCGCATTGCCGTGGGTGGTGCCCGCCTCGGTCGCGACCGAGCGGTGGGTCAGGGCACCGACGCCGTCGCGGGCCACGAGCCGGATCGCGGCGTCGAGGAGGGCCTCGCGACGCGCCACGCCGCGGGCCATCCGGGGCTCGCGCACGGAGGGGGTCGAGCTCATGGCCGCATCGTATCCGCGCCGATTTCGGAATCCGTCTTCTCCAAACGGAGAAAACAGGGCTACGGTGGCGCACGTCACTGTCGACCACGCCGAAAGGGCCTCCTATGACCAACACACTCATCACCGGTGGGCGGGTGCTCACCCTCGACCCGGACCGCCCCGAGGCCGAGGCCGTCGTCCTCTCCGGAGGGCGGGTGCTCGCCGTGGGCGAGCGACGCGCGATGGAGGACCTCGCCGGAGCGGGCGCCGAGCGCGTCGACGCCGGCGGCGGGGTCGTCATGCCGGGCCTGGTGGACACCCACCCGCACGTCATGCACTTCGGGATCCTTTCCGGCGGCATGGTCGACCTGACCGACGCCGTCGACCACGCCGACATCGTCGCCCGGATCCGGGCCAAGGCCGCCACGACGCCGGCCGGCGAGTGGATCATGTGCACGCCGGTGGGCGAGCCGCACTACTTCATCCGGCGCAACGAGAAGGACCTGCTGGAGCGGCACCTCCCCGACCGCTGGACCCTCGACGCGGCCACCGCCGAGCACCCCGTGATGATCCAGGCCTGGGCACCGCGGATGCCCAACGTCGTCGCCTTCAACAGCGCCGGGCTGCGCGCCGTCGGGCTCAGCGCGTTCATCCCCGACAAGGTCTGTGACGTCGAGATCGAGAAGACCGACGCGGGCGACCTGACCGGCATCCTGCGCGGACCGGTCACGAACTACTACACCTACGACCCGTTCTGGGGGCAGATCCTCACCAAGCTCCCCCCGCCGAGCATGGAGTCGGCGGCCGCCGGGACGCTCGCCGAGATGGCGCGGTTCACCGCCCAGGGCGTCACCACGGGCTACGAGGGCCACGCCATGGAGCCCGAGCACGTCGGGCTCTACCAGCACCTGCGGGCCGCGGGCGCTCTCACGATGCGGATCCAGGCCACCCTGGACGTCGAGTCGGTGATCTTCTACCCGTTCGACCCGCTCTCAGAGGCGGAGTTCGCCGCCCGGCTCCCCCGGCTCGCGGCGCAGGTCGGCGACCTCTCCGACGACCTGCTGCGCCTCGACGGGCTCACCATGAGCCCCGGTGGGCCGTGCTTCTCGGGCTACTTCGCGACGTACGAGCCGGCCCTGGACCCGTTCGGGCGTCCCACCCGCGGCACCCGGTTCCTCTCGGTCGAGAAGGAGGAGGCGTTCGTCCGGTACTGCGCGACCGAGGGCATCCGGGCCAACATGTGCCTGGGTGCGTTCCGCGAGCACGACGACTTCCTCGACATCGCCGAGCGGGTCGTGCAGGAGCACGACTTCCGCGACCGGCACTGGATCCTCCAGCACGCGATCACCATCACCCCCGCGCAGGCCCGCCGCTACAAGGACCTGGGCTTCCAGGTCACCACCAGCGCCGGCTTCGCGTGGGGCAAGGGCGCCATGTACGGCGAGCGGATCGGCGAGCACGCCTGGCGCGACCTCGAGCCCCTCCAGCGCCTCACCGACCAGGGCCTCGAGCTGGCCGGCGGCTCCGACTGGGGGCCGAAGAACCCCTGGGAGCAGATCGAGCTGGCCCAGACCCACCGGTTCGCGGGCAGCGACCACCGCAACGACGGTCCCGACCAGAGCCTCTCGCGCCTCGACGCGCTGCGGATGTGGACCTCCGGCGCCGCGAGCGTCCTCGGCTGGGACGACATCGGCACCCTCGCACCCGGCAAGCACGCCGACGTGATCATCGTCGACCGCGACCCGCTGGCCTGCGACATCGACGACCTGCGGGGCACCCGGGTGCTGCGCACCTACCTGGGCGGCGAGATCGTCCACGACACCGAGGAGGTGACGGCATGACCGCCGCCACGGACAAGACCCTGGCCCGTCTCGACGGGATGCGCGACGAGATGGTCAGCACGCTCCAGGAGGCGATCGCCATCCAGAGCATCAACCCGACCTACCCCGACCAGGACTACGACGACCTGGTCGGCGGCGAGACGGCGGTCTCCCAGCTGCTCGCCGGGCACTACCGGGAGGCCGGCGCGGAGACCCAGCTGTTCGGCGACGCGGCCGGGCGCGACAACGTCGTCGGTGTCGTGCGCGGCACCGGAGGCGGCCGCTCGCTGATCTTCAACGGCCACGTGGACGTCGTACCGGCGGGTGATGCGGGGGCCTGGACCCACGACCCGTTCGCCGGGCACGTCGACGGCACCCACATCTGGGGCCGCGGCGCGGTCGACATGAAGAGCGGGCTCGTGGCGCAGGCCTTCGCGGCCCGGGCGCTGCACGAGTCCGGCGTCCGCCTGCGCGGCGACCTGATCCTCCAGGGCGTCGCCGGCGAGGAGAACCTCGAGCACCACCTGGGCACCTCGCTCGTCCTCGGCAACGGCTTCGTCGCCCACGGCGCGATCATCGCCGAGCCGACCGGTGCCGTCGGCCCCTTGAGCGTCATGCCGGCCACGCCGGGCGTGCTCGTCATGCGGATCACCGTCACCGGCAAGACCGGGCACGCCTCCGCGCGCTCGCTGATGCGCGCCCAGCTGCGCAGCAGCCCGGACGAGGAGCCGATCGCCGCCAGCGCCCTCGACAGCGCGCTGCGGGTGCACGACGCGCTGCGCCGGCTCGAGGACGAGTGGGAGGTGACGTTGACCGACCCGCTGTTCGAGCCCGGGCAGTTCACCATCGGCCTGGACGTCATCGACGGCGGCGCCCGCGCGGCGCGCAACGTCGCGTTCATCCCGGACGAGACCACGCTGGACTACGCGATCTTCTACCCCCCGTCGGTCGACGTCGCGACCATCCAGTCCGAGATCACCGCGACGGTCGCGCGAGCCGCCGAGGCCGACCCGTGGCTGCGGCGCAACCTGCCCAAGGTCGAGTGGCCGATGCACTACCCCGGTGGGCGCACCGACCGCAGCGACCCGCTGTGCCAGACCGTCGTCGCGGCGCGCGAGCAGGCCGCCGCCGGTACGGCGTACGCCGGGGCGCCCGACGTGCGCCCGTTCCCGAGCGCCACCGACCTCACCTGGTTCACCGCCGCGGGCATCCCCGCGGTCGGCCTGGGGCCGGGCTCGCTGTCGATGGCGCACGCCGTCGACGAGCGGTGCGCCATCGACGAGATCGTCGTCGCCGCCAAGGCCTACGCGGCCGCGGCGATCCGCTGGTGCGGTGCGGTGTGACGGGGCCCGCCACGCCTGCCGCGCCCGTCGCGCCGTACCTCGCGGTCGGGCTGTCGACGTACGTCCACGGCATCGGGGCGCGCGAGCACATCGCCCGCAACCTCGACACGATCGAGGAGGCCTTCCATGCCGCGGTCTCGATCGTCGGGATCAACATGCCGGTCAAGCTCGTGGCGCTCTCCGAGGGCGCGCTCACCGGCTTCACCGACGAGATCTACGACCTCCCGCACGTCCGCAGCGCGCGCGACCTGTTCATCGACATCCCCGGCCCCGAGACCGAGCGGATCGCCGAGCTGGCGCGCATGTACGACACCTACGTCATCGTGCAGTGCAAGGCGCGCTGGCCCGAGGTGATCGAGGACCGGTTCTTCAACGTCATGGTGGTGATCTCACCGAGCGGCGAGATCGTGCACCGCGCCGCGAAGAACCACGTGTGGTGCCGCGAGCACTCGTGCACGCCGCACGACGTCTACGACCGCTGGGTCGAGCTGTTCGGCGACGGGATCGACGCCTTCTACCCGGTGCTGCGCACGCCGGACATCGGCAACATCGGCACGATCTGCTGCAGCGACGGCGAGTACCCCGAGGCCGTGCGGGCGCTCGCCCTCAACGGTGCCGAGGTCGTCTACCGGCCCAGCGAGGCGGTGCCGATGACCACCGCGGGCCCGGACGACGGCGGCACGTGGCTCCTGCAGAACCGGGCGCACGCGCACTTCAACAGCCTCTACATGCTGTGCCCGAACACCGGTCCGGTGTACTCCTCCCCCGCGGCGGAGCACCCCGTCGACATCGCCGGCGGCAACGGGCACATCGTCGACTACAACGGGCACGTGGTCGCCCGCGCCTCCTCCGGCGCCAACGCGATCATCACCGCCCCGGTCGACATCGAGGCGCTGCGCCAGTTCCGGATGATGAACCTCAACTCCAACTGGCTCAAGGACGTCCGGACCGAGCTGTTCCGCCGGATGTACGACCGGCCGATCCACCCGGCCAACCTCTGGCTCGAAAGCGAGCCGGGGCGGCACGCGGAGGTCGACGAGATCTACCGCGCCAACATCGCGCGGCTCGTCGCGTCGGGGGCCTGGACCGAGCCGGCGGTGCGGTTCCCGGGTGCGCGCCACTTCCCCACCCCGGCCGACGGCGACCTGGACGCGATCGCGTCCGACTGGTCCTAGCCGGGGCCTGTCGTGGTGTCCGGCCGGCAGCACACCGGCCGGGCACCACGCGAATGTCTCTCTCCCCGCGGCGCTCGGTAGGCTCGGAGCCATGATCCCGGAGCTCGAGTGGACCGACCTCGACCGCAAGGCAGTTGACACCGCCCGCGTCCTCGCCATGGACGCCGTCCAGAAGGTGGGCAACGGTCACCCGGGCACGGCCATGAGCCTCGCGCCGGCCGCGTACCTGCTGTTCCAGAAGGTCATGCGCCACGACCCGGCCGACCCGGCCTGGATCGCCCGCGACCGGTTCATCCTGTCCTGCGGCCACTCCTCGATCACCCTCTACACCCAGCTCTTCCTCGGCGGCTTCGGCCTCGAGCTCGGCGACCTCGAGGCGCTGCGCACCTGGGGCAGCAAGACCCCCGGCCACCCCGAGTACGGCCACACCGCCGGCGTCGAGGTCACCACCGGCCCGCTCGGCCAGGGCGTGGCCAACGCGGTCGGCATGGCGATGGCGGCCCGCCGCGAGAAGGGCCTGCTCGACCCCGAGGCCCGCGAGAGCGCGTCGCTGTTCGACCACCACATCTACGTGCTCGCCTCCGACGGTGACCTCGAGGAGGGCGTCAGCAGCGAGGCGTCGTCCATCGCGGGCACCCAGGAGCTCGGCAACCTCACCGTCATCTACGACGCCAACCGGATCTCGATCGAGGGCGACACCCACATCGCCTTCAACGAGGACGTCGCGAAGCGCTACGAGGCCTACGGGTGGCACGTCCAGACCGTCGACTGGACCGGCACCGACCACTCCGACCTCGCGAGCTACGAGGAGGACGTCCCGGCCCTGCACGCCGCGATCAAGGCCGCCGACGAGGTCACCGACAAGCCCTCGCTGATCGTGCTCAAGACGGTCATCGCCTGGCCGGCCCCCAACGCCCAGAACACCGAGGCCGCCCACGGCTCGGCCCTCGGCGCCGACGAGGTCGCCGCGACCAAGAAGGTCCTCGGCTTCGACCCGGACAAGACCTTCGAGGTCCCCGCCGACGTCCTGGCCCACACCCGCTCGCTCGTCGAGCGCGGCAAGGCCTGGGGCGCCGCCTGGGACAAGGAGTACGACGCCTGGGCCGAGGCCAACCCCGAGGGCGCCGCCCTGCTCCACCGGCTCAAGGACCGCCGCCTGCCCGACGGCATCGAGGCCGTCCTGCCGGTCTTCGAGGCCGACGCCAAGGGCGTCGCCACCCGCGCGGCGTCCGGCAAGGTCATCAACGCCGTCGCCGGTGTCATGCCCGAGCTGTGGGGCGGCTCGGCCGACCTCGCCGGCTCCAACAACACCACGATCAAGGACGCGCCGTCGTTCCTGCCGGTCGACCGCTCCGTCGAGGAGTGGACGGGCGACCCCTACCAGGGCCGCGTCCTGCACTTCGGCATCCGCGAGCACGGCATGGGCGCGATCATGAACGGCATCGCCGTCCACGGCGGCACCCGCGTCTTCGGCGGCACCTTCCTCACGTTCTCCGACTACATGCGCGGCGCGGTCCGCGTCGGCGCGCTGATGAAGGCGCCGGTCGTCTACGTCTGGACCCACGACTCCATCGGCCTCGGCGAGGACGGCCCCACCCACCAGCCGATCGAGCACCTGGCGGCGCTGCGCGCCATCCCCGGCCTCGACGTCATCCGCCCGGCCGACGCCAACGAGACCGCCGCCGCCTGGCTCCAGGTCCTGCGCAACAACGACCGGCCCGCCGGCCTGATCCTCAGCCGCCAGAACGTCCCGACGTTCCCCCGCGGCACCGACGGCTACGCCACCACCGACGACGTCGCCAAGGGCGGCTACGTCCTGCTCGACGCCGAGGGCGGCCAGCCCGACGTCGTCCTGCTGGCGACCGGCTCCGAGGTCCAGCACGCCGTCGCCGCGCGCGACAAGCTCGCCGCCGAGGGCATCGGCGCCCGCGTCGTCTCGCTCCCCTGCCTCGAGTGGTTCGACGCCCAGACCCAGGCCTACCGCGACGCGGTCATCCCGCCCACCGTCAAGGCGCGCGTCTCCGTCGAGGCCGGCGTCAAGCAGGGCTGGCGCGACTACGTCGGCGACGCCGGGCGCATCGTCAGCATCGACCACTACGGCGCCAGTGCCGACGCCGGCACGCTCTTCCGCGAGTTCGGGTTCACGCCCGAGGCCGTCGTCCAGGCCGCCAAGGAGAGCATCGCGGCGGCTGCTCGCGACTGACCTCACGACTCCCGCACCACCACCGCACGAGGAGGATCCATGAGTGAACGACTGAAGGCCCTCGCTGACGCGGGGGTGTCCATCTGGCTCGACGACCTGTCCCGCGAGCGGATCGAGACCGGCAACCTCGCCGCGCTCGTCGCCGACAAGTCGGTGGTCGGCGTGACCACCAACCCGACGATCTTCGCCGGGGCGATCTCCGACGGCGAGCGCTACGACGCCCAGGTGCGCGGGCTCGTCGCCGACGGTGCCGACGCCGACAAGGTGATCTTCGCGCTCACCACCGACGACGTCCGCAACGCGTGCGACGTGCTCGCTCCCGTGGCGGCCGCGCACCACGCCGACGGCCGGGTCTCGATCGAGGTGGAGCCCACGCTCGCCAACGACACCGACGCCACGGTCGCCTCGGCCAAGGCGCTGTGGGCGGCGGTCGACCGGCCCAACGCGCTCATCAAGATCCCGGCGACCCTCGAGGGCCTGCCGGCGATCACCTCGGTGATCGCGGCCGGCATCAGCGTCAACGTCACGCTGATCTTCTCCGTCGAGCGCTACCGCGGCGTCATGGACGCCTACCTCGCCGGCCTGGAGCAGGCCCAGGCGGCCGGCATCGACCTGGCCACCATCCAGTCCGTGGCGTCCTTCTTCGTCTCCCGCGTCGACACCGAGATCGACGCGCGGCTCGACAAGATCGGCTCCGACGAGGCGCTCGCGCTGCGCGGCCAGGCCGCCGTGGCCAATGCCCGCCTCGCCTACGCCGCCTTCGAGGAGGTCCTCGCCTCCGACCGGTGGCAGGCGCTCGCGGCCGCCGGCGCCCACCCGCAGCGCCCGCTCTGGGCCTCCACGGGCGTCAAGAACCCGGCGTACCCCGACACGCTCTACGTCACCGACCTCGTCGTCGCCGACACGGTCAACACGATGCCCGAGAAGACCCTCCTCGCCTTCGCCGACCACGGCGAGGTCGAGGGTGACCAGGTCACCGGCCAGGGCGCCGCCGCCCAGCAGGTCTTCGACCGCCTCACCGCGGCCGGCATCGACCTCGACGACGTGTTCGCCGTGCTCGAGACCGAGGGTGTCGACAAGTTCAAGACCTCCTGGACGGAGCTCGTCGCCACCGTCGAGGCGCAGATGGCCCAGGCCGGAGGCTGAAACCGGTGGGCGCGGCTCCCGTCGACCCCCGGTCGACCGCTGCCTGGGCGAGCCTGACCCGGCTCGCCGACGGTTTCACTCCCGACCTGCGTCGTTGGTTCGCCGACGACCCCGACCGCACCGACCGCCTCTCGTACGACGCGGGCGACCTCCACGTCGACCTGTCCCGCAACCTGCTCTCGGCCGAGGTCCTCGACGCGCTCGTCGCGCTGGGGGCCGAGGTCGGGCTGCCGGCGCGCCGGGACGCGATGTTCCGCGGTGACCAGATCAACGTCAGCGAGAACCGCGCCGTGCTCCACACGGCGCTGCGGCGCGCGGCCGACTCCAACCTCGTGGTCGGAGGCGCCGACGTCGTCGAGGAGGTCCAGACCGTCCTGCGCCGGATCTACGCCTTCGCCGACGACGTCCGCTCCGGCACCTGGCGCGGCTTCACTGGCGAGGCGATCCGCACGGTCGTCAACATCGGCATCGGCGGCTCCGACCTCGGCCCGGTGATGGCCTACGAGGCGCTCAAGCCCTACGCCCAGGCGGGCCTGGAGTGCCGGTTCGTCAGCAACATCGACCCGACCGACGCGGCCGAGACCCTCGCCGGGCTCGACCCGGCGACCACCCTCTTCATCGTGTCGAGCAAGACCTTCGGGACCCTCGAGACCCTCACCAACGCGCGCCTGTGCCGGGCCTGGCTCGTCGACGGGGTCCGCGCGGTCGCCGACGGCGCCCCCGCCGACGCCGACATCGTCGCCCGCCACTTCGTCGCGGTCTCCACCGCGCTCGACAAGGTCGCCGAGTTCGGCATCGACCCGGCCAACGCCTTCGGCTTCTGGGACTGGGTCGGCGGGCGCTACTCCGTCGACTCCGCCATCGGCACCTCGCTCGCCGTCGCCATCGGCCCCGAGCGCTTCGAGGAGTTCCTGGCCGGCTTCCGCACCATCGACGAGCACTTCCAGAGCGCCCCGCTGGAGCGCAACGTGCCCGCGCTGATGGGCCTGCTCAACGTCTGGTACACCAACTTCCTCGGTGCCCAGACCCACGCGGTGCTGCCCTACGCCCAGTCGCTGCACCGCTTCCCGGCGTACCTGCAGCAGCTGACGATGGAGTCCAACGGCAAGCGCGTCCGCTGGGACGGCACGCCCGTCACCACCGACACCGGCGAGGTCTTCTGGGGCGAGCCGGGCACCAACGGCCAGCACGCCTTCTACCAGCTGATCCACCAGGGCACCCGGCTCGTCCCGGCCGACTTCATCGCCTTCGCCACGCCCACCTACCCGCTCGCCGACGGCGCCACCGACGTCCACGAGCTGCTGCTCGCCAACTTCCTGGCCCAGACCCGGGCCCTGGCCTTCGGCAAGACCGCCGACGAGGTCCGCGCCGAAGGCACCGCCGAGGCGATCGTCCCGGCCCGGGTCTTCCCCGGCAACCGGCCCACGACCTCGATCATGGCGCCCGCGCTCACGCCGTCCGTCCTCGGCCAGCTCATCGCGCTCTACGAGCACATCACGTTCACCCAGGGCGTCGTCTGGGGCATCGACAGCTTCGACCAGTGGGGCGTCGAGCTCGGCAAGCAGCTCGCCGTCCAGATCGCCCCGGCACTCGCCGGCGACGCCGACGTGCTGGCCGCCCAGGACACCTCGACCCAGGCCTTCGTCCGCTACTACCGGGAGCACCGTCAGCGATGACCACGCCCACCCCCGACCGACCCGCCCCCCTCGTCGAGGTCCACCCGGACCCGCCCGCCCTGGCCACCGCCATCGCCGGCGAGCTCCTCAACCGGATCGCCGACGCCCAGGCCGCCGGCCACGTCCCCGACATCGGCCTCACCGGCGGCACCATCGCCGACGCGGTCCACCGCGAGATCGCCCGCCTGGCCCCCGCCTCCGGCGTCGACTGGGGCGCGGTGAGCTTCTGGTTCGGAGACGAGCGCTACGTCCCCGCCGACTCCCCCGACCGCAACCTGGTCCAGGCCCGCGCGGCCTTCCTCGACGAGGTCGGCGCCTTCCGGGTCCACACCGCCCCCGCCTCCGACGAGTCCGACGACCTCGCCGCCTCGGCCGCCTCCTACGCCGCCACGATCCGCTCCGAGGGCGGCGGGGACTTCGACGTCCTCATGCTCGGCGTCGGCCCCGACGGCCACGTCGCCTCCCTCTTCCCCCACCACCCCGGACTCGACGTCGTCGACGCCATCACCGCCCCCGTCGAGGACTCCCCCAAGCCCCCACCGGCCCGCGTCACCCTCACCTTCGAGGCCCTCAACCGCGCCCAGTCGGTCTGGTTCCTGGTCAGCGGCGACGCCAAGGCCGACGTGGTACGCCGCGCGCTCGCCGAGGAGGGCTCCGTCCAGGACACCCCCGCCCGCGGGGTGTCCGGCAAGGCCGAGACGGTGTGGTTCCTGGACAGCGGGGCGGCCAGCGCGCTCTGAGCTCGCCGGTCGCTCGCGGGTGCGGTGTGTGCGCTGGCGCCGTGCGCGGGCGAGTGCGGTGAGGTGCCGGTCTGCTCGTCTCGCCCGCCGCTCTGGTCCCTGGAGCGTCCACCTGTTGTCCCCAGGCGGCTGATCGCGGGAGGTCATCCCCAGGCTCCGGCCCACCGGATGCCTCCGCGCCACCCCGCTGCCGAAGATCGCTCGCATGCGATCCTCCCTGCTCCGGCTCCCCCTCGTCCTCGTCCTCGCGCTGGTCCTCGCGCTGGTCACCGCTCCCCTCGGACCGGGCCGCCTCAGCTCCGCCGCGCCGCCTCCCGCGCCCGATCCCGACCCCGGCGCCGCGTCGAGCAGCGCCCGGCCCAGCCCCAGCAGCGCCCGGCTCACCGGCGCCAGGCCCAGCGCTGCCGAGCACGGCGCGCCCGCGGCCGCCCGCAGCCCCGGCTTCGCCGGCCTCACCACCCCCAGCGGACACGAGCTCGGCGTCGCCCGCCTCCCCGACGGCACCACCGGACTCTGCCTCGACACCGGCCCCCGCCCCTGGCCCACCCACGCCTCCGGACACCGCCGCGCCACCACCGTCACCGACCCCGTCGTCGGCTACCTCCTCTCGGTCCGCCTCCCCCGCGCCCGACGCGACCCCGCGCACGCTGCGGCGCTGTGGTGGGCGATCGGGCTGCTGCGCGGCCGGAACTCCGGGCCCGCCGCCATGCGCGCCTACCTCGCCGAGCTCGGGCGGGTCGACGCCGGGCTCGCGGCGCGCGTGCGTCGTACGGGTGGCAGGTGGGTGCGCGACGCAGTCCGCCACGCCGCCCCGCGCCACGGCTACCGCGCGGCGACGCCCGTGCTCGCCCCGGACGGGCTCACCGGCCTGGGCCTGCGGTCGGCCCGCGGACTCCCGGTGCCCGGCGTCCGCGTCCACCTGCGCCTGACCGGTGGGGCGACCTTCGCCGACGGCAGCGCCACCCGTGCCTTCACCACCACGACCACCGCCCCCGCGCCCGTGACCTGGCGTCGTGGCCCCGAGCCCGCCCGCGCCGTCGGGGTCCAGGTCACCTACGCCCAGGTCCCCGAGCACCGCTTCCGGCTCCACCGGTCGGGTCCACGCGTCCAGCGGGTCGCGACCTCCTCCGGCCTCCGGATCCTCCGCACCCATGCAAGCGCACCGGCCCTCCGGATCCCCGTCATCCGGACCCAGGTCAACCTCCAGCACGCTCAGGTCGGCGCCCGCCTGGTCGACGCCGTCACCGTCTCCGGCCTCGGTACCCGCCGGCTGCCCAGCCCGCTCCTCGGCGAGTGGCAGCTCCTCGGCCCGGTCGCGCCGGCACCCGCGCCGGCACCCGCATCCGCGTCGTCCCCGGCGGCCTGCCGGGACCGCGACTGGTCCGGGGCACCGCTCGCCGGCCACGGACGGTTCACGGTCCCCCACGACGGCACCTTCTCCGTCGGCGCCACCCAGGTCACCGTGACCGGCTGCTACACCTACCGCGAACGTCTCGCCGGCTCCGCCACCACCGCCCCCGCACCGTGGACGCCGGCCGGTCTGGTCGAGGAGACCACCCTGGTCACCAGCGCTCCCCACATCCGGACCCTCGTCAACCACCAACGAGCCACCGAAGGCGACACGCTCGTCGACAAGGTGGTCGTCACCGGTCTGCCGACCGGCCCGGGTACGAGCGACGCCTCCGAGACATCCGGCAGCTCCCTGACCGGCCAGTGGCAGCTCCTCGGTCCGGTCGCGCCGGACCGGACCGGCCGCTGCGCCCGCGCGTCGTGGACGGGCGCTCCCGTGGCCGGTGCCGGCACCTTCGCGGTCCCGCTCACCGGTGCCACCAGCGCGACCGTCGCGGTCGGCCGGACCCGGATCACCCGTGGCGGCTGCTACACCTACCGCGAGGCCCTCGCCGGCTCACCGCACAGCGCGCCGGTGTCCTGGACGGCCGCAGGCATCGCCGAGGAGACCTCCCTCGTCGGGCCGCGCCCGGTCCCCGTGCCGCACCACCCGCGCGTCGACACGGGAGGTTCCCGCAAGGGCGCCCCGCAGCACGGCCGGACACGGGGGCGTGCGACGGTCGCGCTGCCTCGCCTCGGGCTGACCGCGACCCTCAGCGGGATCGCCTTCCGGGGGTCGGTGCTCCCCGCGCCCCGCGGCGCCCGCCATGCCGGGCAGTGGACCCACGGCGCGTCCCTCGACGCACTCGTCGGCACCACAGTGCTCACCGGACACGTCGCGGACGACCGTGGCCGGCCCGGCGCGTTCGCCGGGTTGAGGTCGGCGCGCCGAGGTGACGTCGTACGGGTGGCGGAGGGCGGGACCGTCCGCCGTTGGCGCGTCATCCGCACCTGGTCAGCCGACCGCAGTCGGCTGCCCCGCAGCGTCTTCACCCAGGACGTCGCCCGCCGCCTCGTGCTCATCACGTGCACGGACCGCGTGGCCACGCCGGGTGGAGGCTTCCACTACCGGCGCAACCTCGTCGTCGAGGCCGTCCCGTGGTGACCCACGGGCGAAGGCTCAGCTCAGAAGATGATCTCGCCGGACTTGCGCCGCGAGCGCAGCAGCTGGATCGCCTCGTCGAGGATGACCTCGGCCTCCTTGTCGGAGCGGCGCTCCTTCACGTAGGCCAGGTGCGTCTTGTACGGCTCGATCTTCGGAGCCGGCGGCGCGTTCTCCGAGTCGAGACCGGCGGGCAGGCCGCACTTGGGGCAGTCCCACGACTCCGGGACCGACGCCTCGACGGAGAAGGTGATCACGGCTCGGTGACCATTCGCGCAGAAGTACGTCACCGCCTGCCGGGGAGCCGCCTCGCCGCGCTCGGCCTCTCCCATCGGACCCGCGCCGACACGACTGCCACGGATCGCGTTTCCACCACCACCAGCCAACGGACTATCTCCTCAAAGCCTCGGACGGCCGCGGTTCTCCCGCAGGCCGGATGCAGTAGATCAGTTCTGGTACGCGAGCAGGAGGCCCAGCGCGATGACGCAGGCGAACCAGATCACGCCGATCCCGACCGTGAACCGGTCGAGGTTCCGCTCGGCCACGGAGGAGCCGCCGAGCGAGCTCGACACTCCGCCACCGAACATGTCCGAGAGGCCGCCGCCCCGACCCTTGTGCAGCAGCACGAGCAGGATCAGGATCAGGCTCGTGATCACGAGCAGCACAGTCAGAAGCGTCGACACGCGAGGAATCCTACGTCAGGTCCGGTACTAGGACAGCACCGGCATGTCGTAGAAGCGGCAGATTCCCCCGAACTCGTCCGCCTCGAGGCTCGCGCCGCCCACGAGGGCGCCGTCGACGTCGGTCTTGGCCATGATGCCGGCGACGTTCGCGGCCTTCACCGAGCCGCCGTAGAGGATCCGTACGGCGTCCGCCGCCTCGTCGCCGAACAGCTCGCGCACCTTGCCCCGGATGGCCGCACAGACCTCCTGCGCGTCGTCCGGGGTCGCCACCTCACCGGTGCCGATCGCCCAGACCGGCTCGTAGGCGATGACCAGCCCGCCGACCTGCTTCTTCGACAGCCCCGCGAGGGAGCCCTCGACCTGGGCGTTCGTGTACGCGACGTGCTCGCCCGCCTGGCGTACGTCGAGCCCCTCGCCGACACAGACGATCGGCGTGATCTTCTCCCCCAGCGCCGCCTTCGCCTTGGCGTTGACGACCGCGTCGGTCTCGTCGTGGTACTGGCGCCGCTCGGAGTGGCCGACCACGATGTAGGAGCAGCCGAGCTTGGCGAGCATCGCCGCCGAGATCTCGCCGGTGTAGGCACCCGCCGCGTGCGCGGAGACGTCCTGCGCGCCGTAGCGGATCGAGAGCCGGTCGCCGTCGATCAGCGTCTGCACCGACCGGATGTCGGTGAACGGCGGGATGACCGCGACCTCGACCTTGCCGTAGTCGTGGCGCTTGTCCGACAGCGTCCAGGCGAGCTTCTGCACGAGCACCACGGCCTCGGCGTGGTTGAGGTTCATCTTCCAGTTGCCCGCCATCAGGGGCGTGCGCGTCGTGCTGGCCATTCAGTCCTCCAGAACCGTGATGCCGGGGAGTTCCTTGCCCTCGAGGTACTCGAGGCTCGCGCCGCCGCCGGTCGAGATGTGACCGAAGGCGGCCTCGTCGAATCCGAGGGTCCGTACGGCGGCCGCGGAGTCGCCGCCGCCGACGACGGAGAGCCCGTCCACCTCGGTGAGCGCCGCGGCGACCGCGCGGGTCCCCTCGGCGAAGGCGGCCTGCTCGAAGACGCCCATCGGACCGTTCCAGAAGACGGTCCTGGCGTCCGCGAGGGCCGCCGCGAAGGCGACGCCCGACTCGGGACCGATGTCCAGGCCGAGCGCGTCGGCCGGGATCGCGGTGGCGGCGACCACACGCGCCGAGGCCTCGTCGCCGAAGCTGTCGGCCACGACGATGTCGGTGGGCAGCACGATCTCGACGCCGAGCTCCTTGGCGCGGGCCTGGTAGGCGCGGACCGTGTCGAGCTGGTCCTCCTCGAGCAGGCTCTTGCCGACCTCCAGGCCGTCGGCCTTGAGGAAGGTGAAGACCATGCCGCCGCCGATGAGCAGCTTGTCGGCCTTGCCGAGCAGGTTGTCGATGACGCCGAGCTTGTCCGAGACCTTGGAGCCGCCGAGGACGACGACATAGGGCCGGGCCGGGTCGACGGTGAGCCGGCGCAGCACGTCGATCTCGGCGGCGACGAGGCCGCCCATCGCGTGCGGCAGGCGCTCGGCGACGTCGTAGACGCTGGCCTGCTTGCGGTGCACGACGCCGAAGCCGTCGGAGACGAAGACGTCGGCGAGGGCGGCGAGCTGGTCGGCGAAGGCGCCGCGCTCGGCGTCGTCCTTGCTGGTCTCGCCGGCGTTGAAGCGGACGTTCTCGAGCAGCGCGACCTCACCGTCGGCGAGCGCGGCGACGGTCTCCTGGGCGGAGGCTCCGACGGTGTCGGTGGCGAACGCGACCCGCCCGCCGAGCAGCTCGCCGAGGCGGGCGGCGACGGGAGCGAGCGAGTAGGCCGGGTCCGGCTCGCCCTTCGGGCGGCCGAGGTGGGCGGCGACGACCACGCGGGCACCCGCGCCGGCGAGCGCCTGGATGGTCGGGACGCTGGCCCGGATCCGCCCGTCGTCGGTGATGGTCGACCCGTCGAGGGGGACGTTCAGGTCCGACCGGACGAGCACGCGCTTGCCCGCGACACCCTGGAGGAACGACTCGTCGAGCCCGTTGATTGCTGTCACAAGCGTCAGAGCCTAGACGATGCGTCTCAGGCGCCGACGTGCGTGATGAGGTCCGCGAGCCGGTTGGAGTATCCCCACTCGTTGTCGTACCAGCCGGCCACCTTGACCTGGTTGCCGATGACCTTGGTCAGCGGCGCGTCGAAGATGCACGACGCGGGGTTGGTCACGATGTCGGAGGAGACGATCGGGTCGGTCGAGTAGACGAGGTAGCGGCCGTCGGCGGCGGCCTTGACGATCTCGTTGACCTCGTCGACCGACGTCTCGCGCGGCGCTGCGAACGAGAGGTCGGTGAGCGATCCGGTGGGGGTCGGGACGCGCAGGGCGTAGCCGTCGAGCTTGCCCTTGAGCTCGGGCAGCACCAGGCCGATCGCCTTGGCGGCACCGGTCGAGGTGGGCACGATGTTGAGGGCGGCGGCGCGGGCGCGGCGCAGGTCCTTGTGGATGTTGTCCTGCAGGTTCTGGTCGGCGGTGTAGGCGTGCACGGTGGTCATCAGGCCCGAGACGATCCCGAGGCCGTCGTTGAGCGCCTTGGCCATCGGCGCCAGGCAGTTGGTGGTGCACGAGGCGTTGGAGATGACGGTGTGCCGGGCCGGGTCGTAGAGCTCGTGGTTGACGCCCATCACGATGGTGATGTCCTCGTTGGAGGCGGGCGCCGAGATGATGACCTTCTTGGCGCCGCCGCCGTCGACGTGGGCGCGGGCCTTGGTGGCGTCGGTGAAGAAGCCGGTGGACTCGACGACGACGTCGACGCCCAGGTCGCCCCAGCCCAGGGCAGCGGGGTCGCGCTCGGCGAAGGCCTTGATCTCGGTGCCGCCGACGACGATCGCGTCGTCCGTCGCCTCGACGGTGGCGTCGAGGGGGCCGAGGATCGAGTCGTACTTCAGCAGGTGGGCCAGCGTCGCGTTGTCCGTGAGGTCGTTGACGCCGACGATCTCGATGTCGGCCCCGCCGGCTCGGACGGCGCGGAAGAAGTTGCGGCCGATCCGGCCGAATCCATTGATTCCTACACGAACAGTCACTGCGATCCTCCTGGGAGAGCGGGACGTTGCCGGTGTTCCCGACCCTATCCCCCAGGTGTGCGTCCGCGGCAGGTTCAGCGCCGGGGACCGATCGCGGCGCTCAGGCGTCGCCGGCGAGCATCTCCGGGGTGAGCGACGCCTCGGTGTCCGGGATGCCGAGGTCCTCGGCACGCTTGTCGGCCATGGCGAGCAGGCGGCGGATCCGGCCGGCGATGGCGTCCTTGGTGAGGACCGGGTCGTGCAGCTGGCCGAGCTCCTCGAGCGAGGCCTGCTTGTGCTCCAGGCGCAGCTCGCCGGCCATCTTGAGGTGGTCGGGGACCTCCTCGCCGAGGATCTCCATGGCCCGGTGCACCCGGGCGCCGGCGGTGACGGCGGCGCGCGCGGAGCGGCGCAGGTTCGCGTCGTCGAAGTTGGCGAGGCGGTTGGCGGTGGCGCGGACCTCGCGCCGCATCCGCCGCTCTTCCCACGCCATGAGCGTCTCGTGGGCGCCGAGGCGGGCGAGCAGCTGGCCGATGGCGTCGCCGTCGCGGATCACGACGCGATCGACGCCGCGGACCTCGCGGGCCTTGGCCTGGATGCCCAGGCGGCGCGAGACGCCGACCAGGGCGAGGGCGGCCTCGGAGCCGGGGCAGGTGACCTCGAGGGATGACGAGCGGCCCGGCTCGGTGAGCGATCCGTGGGCGAGGAAGGCGCCCCGCCAGGCGGCGACCGCGTCGCACGCGCCGCCGGAGACGACGGCCGGCGGGAGCCCGCGGACCGGGCGGCCACGCTGGTCGAGCAGTCCGGTCTGGCGGGCGAGCGCCTCGCCGTCCTTGACCACCCGGACGATGTAGCGGCTGCCCTTGCGCAGGCCGTTGCCCTGGACCATGACGACCTCGGAGCCCTGGCCGTAGATCTCGGAGATGTCCTTGCGCAGCCGACGCGCGGCGGCGCCGGTGTCGAGCTCGGCCTCGACGACGATCCGGCCGCCCACGATGTGGAGCCCGCCGGCGAAGCGCAGCATCGAGGCCACCTCGGCCTTGCGGCAGCAGACCTTCGTGACCGGGGTGCTGGCCAGCTCCGCCTTGACCTGTGCCGTCATCGCCATGGGAGCGATCTTTCCACGCGGGTCAACCACCCTCGCCGCCCAGGCGGTACGACGGCCCGCGGGCGAGCGACCCGCGCCACACCGGGGCGTGCAGGAGGCTCCGCGCTCAGCCCGCCGCGAAGATCCGCGCGTAGGCCTCGGCGAGCCGGACCGGGTCGTGGCGCGGGGTTCCGTCCTCGGCGGCGATGTCGTCGACGACGAGCCGGGCGCCGAGGGCGGCGACGGTCTCCTCGAGCTCGGCGAGCTCCGCGGCCGGTACGTCGGACAGCGAGTGCCGGTCCGCGAGGACGGTGTGGATCGCGAGGTCCGGCGCGTGCTCCGAGAGCACCGCGAGGTGGTCGGCCGGTCCGAAGCCCGGGGTCTCGCCGGCCTGCTCCTCGAGGTTGAGCACGACGATGAGCCGGGCGTCTGTGGCGACGAGCGCCGAGCGAAGCCGCGGGACGATCAGGTGCGGGAGGACGCTGGTGAACCAGGAGCCGGGGCCGAGCACGGCCCAGTCCGCCGCGGCGATGGCGTCGATGACGGCGGGACTGACGCCGGGGTCGGCGGGGTCCAGCGCGATCGCGGCGATGACGCCGTCGGTGGTGGCGACCTCGACCTGACCGTGCACCGAGGTCAGGCCGTCGGGGTCGGCGGGGTCGAGGCCGCGGACGGAGGCGGTGATGTCCATGGGCTCGGTGGCCATGGGCAGGACGCGGCCCTTGGCGCCGAGCAGGCGGCCGACCCAGTCGAGCGCGTCGACGTGGTCGCCGAGGAGCTCCCAGAGCCCCACGATGAGGAGGTTGCCGACGACGTGGCCGCGCATCTCGCCGTCCCCCTCGAACCGGTGCTGCAGCACGCGGGCCCAGGTGTCGCCCCACTCGTCGTCGCCGCAGAGGGCGGCGAGCGCCATCCGCAGGTCGCCGGGCGGCAGGACGCCGAACTCGCCGCGCAGCCGGCCCGAGGAGCCGCCGTTGTCGGCGACGGTGACGACGGCGGTCAGCTCGTCGACGGTCAGGTCGTCGACGAGGTGGCGCAGCGCGCTCAGCGAGGCGTGCAGGCCGTGCCCGCCGCCGAGCGCGACCACGGCCTGGGCGCGCTGGTCGCTCCCGAGGAAGTCCGAGCTCATCCGGTCGATCACTCCCGGCCCAGGTCGCGGTGGATCGCGCGGGCGACGTGGCCCTGCTCGCCGAGCCGGCGGGCGATCTCCTCGCTCATCGCGACGCTGCGGTGCTTGCCGCCGGTGCAGCCGATGGCCACGCGCATGAACCGCTTGCCCTCGCGGATGTAGCCCTCGGCCACCCCGGTCAGCAGCGGCACGTAGGCGTCGACGAAGTCCTCGGCGCCCGGCCGGCCCAGGACGTACGCCGCGACCTCCGGGTCCTGCCCGGTGCGGGGACGCAGCTCGGGCACCCAGTGGGGGTTGGGCAGGAAGCGCATGTCGGCGACGTAGTCGGCGTCGACGGGGATGCCGTACTTGAACCCGAAGCTGATGACCGAGACGCGCAGCCGGGTGGTCTGGATGGTGCCGAAGGCGTCGGCGATCCGGTCGGTGAGCTGGTGCACGTTGAGGTTCGAGGTGTCGATGACGAGGTCGGCCTCGGAGCGCAGGTCGGCGAGGACGACGCGCTCGCGCTCGAGTCCGTCGAGCAGCCGGCCGCCGGCCTGGAGCGGGTGCGGACGGCGGGCCGCCTCCTGGCGGCGCACGAGCACCTCGTCGATCGCGTCGAGGAAGACCAGGCTGGTCTCGCGTCCGGCGACGCCGTGGGCGAGCGCGCTGCGCAGGCCCTGGAAGAACGATCCGGACCGGACGTCGACCACCACGGCGACCGACTGCGCCGGGCCGTGGCTCTCGTCGACCAGCCGGACGACGTCCGGCAGCAGGCTGGGCGGCAGGTTGTCGACGACGTAGAAGCCGAGGTCCTCCAGCTCCTTGGCGGCCGTGCTGCGGCCGGCGCCGGTCATGCCGGTCACGACCACGAGCTGGCCGGGGGTGCTCTCGCTCATGGGGTCATTGTGGTGCAGGACCGGTGGACGACGGGGATCGCGTCGCGTCCTCGGTCGCGATGGCCTCCTTGATCGCGGCGGCGGTGCGCGGCCCCACCCCGGGGACGGCGGCGATCTCGTCGAGCGACGCCAGGCGCAGCTTGCGCAGCGAGCCGAAGTGGCGCAGCAGGGTCTTGCGACGCACCTCGCCGAGCCCGGGCACCCCGTCGAGCATGCTCTCGACCATCGACTTCGAGCGCCGGTTGCGGTGGTGGGTGATCGCGAACCGGTGGGCCTCGTCGCGCACGCGCTGGAGCAGGTAGAGCCCCTCGGAGGTCCGCGGCAGGATGACCGGGTCCTCCTCGCCGGGCACCCAGACCTCCTCGAGCCGCTTGGCCAGGCCGCAGATCGGGATGTCGTCGATGCCGAGCTCGTCGAGGGCGCGCTGCGCGGCCGCGACCTGGGGCGCGCCACCGTCGACGACGACGAGTCCGGGCGCGTAGGCGAACTTGCGCGGGCGCCCGGTGTCCGGGTCGACCAGCATCGGACCGGTGCCGGCCGAGGGGTCGCCCGGGCGCAGCTCGGAGCGCGCCTGCTCGTCGAGGAGCCGGCGGAACCGCCGGGTGATCACCTCGTGCATCGCCTTGACGTCGTCGGAGCCGTCCTGGTCCTTGATCACGAAGCGGCGGTACTCGCCCTTGCGCGCCAGGCCGTCCTCGAAGACGACCATCGACGCGACGATCTCGGTGCCCTGGATGTGGGAGACGTCGTAGCACTCGATGCGCAGCGGCGCCTCGTCGAGCTCGAGCGCCTCGGCGATCTCGGCGAGCGCGCGGTTGCGGGTGGTCAGGTCGCTGGCCCGCTTGGTCTTGTGGAGGGCGAGGGACTCGACGGCGTTGCGGGCGACGGTCTCCTGGAGCGTCTTCTTGTCCCCTCGCTGGGGCACCCGGATCTCGACCTTGGCCCCGCGCAGGTCGGAGAGCAGGCGCTCGAACGTCGCGTGCTCGGGCGGCAGCTCGGGCACCAGGATCTCGCGCGGTACGGCGTCGCGCGCGTCCTCCTGGGCGACCCCGGCGTAGAGCTGGAGCAGGAAGTCCTCGACCAGCGCCGAGGTGTCGCCCTCGTCGGTACGGTCGGCGACCCAGCCGCGCTGACCGCGGATCCGCCCGCCGCGCACGTAGAACACCTGGACCGCGACCTCGAGCGGGTCCTCGGCCAGGGCGATGACGTCGGCGTCGGAGCCGTCGCCGAAGACGACGGCCTGCTTCTCGAGCGCCTTGTTCATCGCGCCGAGGTCGTCGCGCAGGCGCGCGGCCTTCTCGAAGTCGAGGTCGTCGGAGGCGGCGTACATCTGCTGCTCGATGCGCTTCATGAACGGCCGCGTGCGGCCCGCCATGAACTCGCAGAAGTCGTCGACGATCGCGCGGTGGTCCTCGGGCGAGACGTTGCCGACGCAGGGCGCCGCGCACTTGTCGATGTAGCCGAGCAGGCAGGGCCGGCCGATCTGGCTGGACCGCTTGAAGACGCCGTTGCTGCACGAGCGCATCGGGAACACCCGGAGCAGGATGTCGACCGTCTCGCGGATCGCCCAGGCGTGGCTGTAGGGCCCGAAGTAGCGCGTCCCGCGGCGCTTGGCCCCGCGCCCCACCATCACCCGCGGGAACTCGTCGGAGACGGTCACCGCGAGCCAGGGGTAGGACTTGTCGTCGCGGTACTTCACGTTGAACCGCGGGTCGTACTCCTTGATCCAGGAGTACTCGAGCTGGAGGGCCTCGACCTCGGTCCCGACGACCGTCCACTCGACCGACGTCGCGGTGGTCACCATCGTCGCGGTGCGCGGGTGCAGGTTGCCGATCGGCTGGAAGTACGACGACAGCCGGGCCCGCAGGTTCTTGGCCTTGCCGACGTAGATCACCCGCTGGGTGCGGTCGCGGAACCGGTAGACCCCGGGCTGGGTCGGGATCGAGCCGGGCGCCGGCCGGTAGCTCAGAGCAGGTGACACGCCGTCAACCCTACGGAGATCCACCGACATGTCTTTAAAAGACTTTGTCTGGTGGTTTACTTGACTTATGTCTGCACGCACCCGATGTCGCGACGCCTACGGATACGACCTCACCACCGGCCCCCTGGCCGCCGAGGCCTATGTCGACGGTGTGCGCGACCTGTTGCGGCTCCGCTCGGGAGCGGCCGGCCGGATCGCCACCGCGATCGCCCTCGACCCGACGTTCGCCCTCGGCCACGCGGCCCTGGCCCTGCTGGGCCACGAGATGTGCGTCGAGGTCGACGTCGCCGCCCGCCTGGCCGACGCCCGGCTCCACGCCGGCCGCGCGACCGAGCGCGAGCGCAGCCACGTCCACGCGATCGACCGGCACCTCCAGGGCGACCCCGCTCCCCTGATCACCCACCTGGCGGCGTACCCGCGGGACGCGCTGCTGCTGTCGGTCGCGATGCCGACCATCGCCTTCGCGGGCGTCACCGACGTCCCGGAGCAGGCCTGGCGGATCGTCGAGGGTGCCGCGCCGTCGTACGGCGACGACCCGTGGATCGCCGGCATCCTCGCGTTCGTGCGCCAGGAGCAGCGCCGCTTCGACGAGGCGATGGACCTCTCGTGCCACTCGCTCTCCCTCGACCCGGCCGGCGGGCACGCGGCGCACGCGCGCGCCCACGCGCACTACGAGACCGGCGACCACGCGGCCGGCCTGGCCTGGATGGACGGCTGGATCCTCGGCGACGGCGCCGCCACCGACAGCCTCACGCACTTCTCGTGGCACGCGGCGCTCCACGAGCTCTCGATCGGCGACCTCGGCGCGGTCCGGACGCGCTACGAGAACCAGCTCCGGCCCCAGCACGCGGTCGGCTGCCGCGCCCTCGTGGACACCGGGGCCCTGCTGTTCCGCTGGGCGATCACCCCGGACGCGTACGACGTGCCGTCGCTCGACGAGGTCGCCGCCGTCACCGGCCGCTCGGTCCTGGAGCAGCCCGCGACGGCGTTCCTCGCGCTGCACGCGGCCGTCGTCCTGCTCGCGACCGACGACCGCACCGGCCTGCGCCGGCTCGCCGAGTGGAGCGCGGGCCACACCAGCCCGACCCACCGCGAGGTCGTCGCTCCCCTGGCCCGGGCGCTCGACCTGCTCGCCGCCGGCAGCAGCTCGCTGGCGGCCGACCGGCTCGCCGCGCTGAGCCCGCAGGTGTGGCGCCTCGGCGGCTCCGACGCCCAGCGCGAGATCGTCGAGGAGGCCCGGATCGCAGCCCTGCTCCGCGCCGGACGGTACGACGACGCCCGCGAGGTGCTCGACGCCCGGCTCGACCGCCGTCCCGCGATGCGCGACCTGCGCTGGAAGGAGACGGCGACGGCGCCGACCGGCATGCTGGTGCGGTGACCGCCGAGGACGCCGCCTGGACCGCGATCGACGCCGCTGCTGCCGAGGCGCGCAGCGGGGCCCGGGTCGTCCGCTACGGCGACCACCCCGACCAGATCGCTGAGGTGCACGGGTCGGGCGCGGCGATGGTCGTGCTGCTGCACGGCGGCTACTTCCGGCCCTCGATCGACCGGACCCACGCCCGCGGCCTGGCTGCAGACCTCGCGGCCGCGACCGGGCACCAGGTGTGGCTGGCGGAGTACCGCCGCGTCCCCGGCGACCCGGAGGCGACGCTCGACGACCTGCGCGCCCTCGACCGCGCCGCGGGCGCGGCCGGGGACGTGATCGCCTGGGCGGGTCACTCCGCGGGCGGGACGCTGGCGCTCTGGCGGGCCTGCGCGGCCGACCTCGGACCGGTCCCGGTGGTCGCGCTCGCGCCCGTCGTCGACCTGCGCTGGGCCGCGGAGGACCTCCTCGGCGACGGCGCGGTCGTCGACTGGATGGGCGGGACCCCGGCCGAGGTCCCCGCCCGATACGCCGGCATCGACCCGCTGCCCCGGCTGCGCGCGGGCGCCGCGGACCGGCCGGGCGGCGGCGTGACGGTGCTGCACGGCGACCGGGACGCGACCGTACCGGTGAGCCAGTCGACGGCGCTCACGGATCCCCCGGCGCCCGGCGTGCGGGTCGAGGTGCTGGCCGGCGCGCACCACTTCGACGCGTTCGACCTGCGTACCGCGGCGGGCGCCGCCCTGGTCACAGCGCTCAGGCCGCGAGGATCTTCTGACCGTCGACCGTGATCTCGACCTTGGCCAGCGCCGACGGTGCCGGTCCGCCCTCGACGTCCCCCGTCGAGATCGAGTACGACGACCCGTGGTGCGCGCACTGGATCCGGCCGTCGGCCACCGTGGTCACGGTCAGCCCCTGGTGCGTGCACACCGCGGTGAACGCCTCGAACTTCCCGGCGGTCGGCTGGGTGACGACGACCTTCTGGTCGGTGAGCACGACGCCCCCGCCCACCGGCACCTGGTCGGTGGTGGTCAGCTCGTCGCCGGTCGCGACCTTGGGCTTGCCGCTGCTGCCGCTGTCGCCGCCCGCGCACCCGGCGAGCGCCACGGCCACGCCGAGGGCCCCGAGGCCGGAGAAGACGATCCGCCGCTGGACGCGCAGCTCAGGCACGCGTGACCTCGTCGCCGGCCACCGTCACGGCGACCTCCGAGAGCGGGCTCTGCGCCGGACCACCCTGGGGCGAGCCGTCGGAGATCGAGAACGAGCTGCCGTGGCACGGGCACTGGATCCGGCCGTCGGACACGCCGCTGACCAGGCACCCCTGGTGGGTGCAGATCGCGGAGAACGCCTTGTACTGGCCCGCCTCGGGCTGGGTGACGACGAGCTCCTGGTCCTTGACGACCACTCCGCCACCGACCGGTACGTCGCCCGCCGCCACGAGGCCGCCGCCCGAGCCACCACCGCTGCTCGGCGTACCGGAGGCGGTCGCGGTGGCCGTCGGCGAGGACGCCGTGCTCGGCGGGTCGGTCGCCGGCGTGGTCGCGGGGTCCTTGGCCGCGCCGTCGTCGCCACCGCCGCAGGCGGCGAGCAGCGGGACGCCCACCCCCAGCGTGGCCGCTCCGCTCAGGGCACGTCTCCTGCTCAGGGAGGAAGTCATGGGGCTCAGGCTACGGGCCGTGGCTGAGAACAGGCTGTGCGTACGCCTCGTGTCGCCGGCTCAGCCGAGCCGCGGCCAGGTCCAGCCACCGGGCCGGACCCGGGTCGGCGCGGCGAGCGTGCCGCCCGTGCGCGCGTCCGGCCGGAGCACGCGCTGGACCCGGGCCACGCCGGTGCTGCGGTCGACGACGAGCAGCGGGACCGGCGCGGTCGCCCCGGTGTAGCGGTCGTCGATGCAGGTGCCGGAACGCAGCGCGGTCACCGCGGCGTACCCGGAGGCCCGCAGCACGGTGTCCGTGGACTCCGCGCCCTCGTCCTGCACGACGTGGAGCGCGCCGGCCCGGTCGGTGTAGTAGACCCGGGTGCCGCGCTCGGTCATCGCGGCGGTCAGGGTGGTCGCCTGGCTGATCGGCACCGGGAGGATCGTCGGCCGGACGAGACGGCGGCCGTTCCAGGTCGCCCGGTGCAGGAAGCCGTCGGTGCCCACCCAGTACAGCGAGCGGTCGTCGAACGCGATCAGCCGGCTCGGGTAGCCCGAGCCCAGCACCTTGAGCACGCGGAGCTTCAGGCTGCCGCGGGCGTTCCACTCCGTGCGGACCAGCCGGACCTTGCCGTCGGTCGCGGCCACCACCTGGTGGGTCTCCTCGTGCCCGGGCCACTGGTTGAGCATCACCAGGCCCCAGGCGACCGGACGCCAGGACACCGGACGGCTCGTGGACTTGGCGACGGTCACCCGGTTGCCGGTGACGTGGCGCAGCGTGACCTTGCCGCTGCGGGCCTGACCGTAGGCGTCGATCTCGCAGCGGAACCGCGGCGCTTGCTTCGCGGCGACCGCGGTGGTCGGGGTCGCCGCGGCGACCGGCGCCGGCGCCGCCGCCGCCGAGCCGAGCACCGGCAGCACCGGGAGCACGAGGGCGAGCAGGGCGGTCGGCAGGGCGCGCGCCAGGGCCACGGATCGTTTCGTCACGCGGTCACCGTAGTGGCACCCCGGCCGGGACCTCGGCCGGGACCTCGGCGGGGACTAGGCCTAGCGCTTGCGCGCCGCTGCGGTCTTGGCCGTCCCGGTCGTCGCCTTCTTGACCGCGGCGGCCTTGCGGGCCGCAGTCTTCTTGGCGGTGGTCGCCTTCTTGGCTGCCGGACCCTTGGCGTCGGCGGCCGCCTTGGGCGCGCGCTGGGGCGCGCCGGGCTGGGTGGCCCCGCGGCCGTCGAGCAGCGGGCGCAGGAAGTGGCCGGTGTGGCTCTCGGGTACTGCGGCGATCTCCTCGGGCGTGCCCTCGGCGACGACGGTGCCGCCGCGGGAGCCGCCCTCGGGGCCCATGTCGATGATCCAGTCGGCAGTCTTGATCACGTCGAGGTTGTGCTCGATGACCAGGACCGTGTTGCCCTTGTCGACCAGGCCGGACAGAACGCCGAGGAGCTTGCGGATGTCCTCGAAGTGCAGGCCGGTGGTCGGCTCGTCGAGGACGTAGACGGTGCGGCCGGTCGAGCGCTTCTGGAGCTCGGCGGCCAGCTTGACCCGCTGGGCCTCGCCGCCGGAGAGCGTGGTCGCGGGCTGGCCGAGGCGGACGTAGCCCAGGCCGACCTCGGTCAGGGTCTTCATGTGCCGGGCGATGGGCGGCACCGCGGCGAAGAAGTCCTGGGCCTCCTCGATCGGCATGTCGAGGACCTCGGCGATGGTCTTGCCCTTGTAGTGGACCTCGAGCGTCTCGCGGTTGTAGCGGGCGCCGTGGCAGACCTCGCACGGGACGTAGACGTCGGGCAGGAAGTTCATCTCGATCTTGATCGTGCCGTCGCCGGCGCACGCCTCGCAGCGGCCGCCCTTGACGTTGAACGAGAAACGGCCCTGCTGGTAGCCGCGCATCTTGGCCTCGGGCGTCTGCGCGAACAGCTTGCGGACATGGTCGAAGACGCCGGTGTAGGTGGCCGGGTTGGAGCGTGGGGTGCGGCCGATCGGCGACTGGTCGACGTGGATGACCTTGTCGACGTGCTCGAGGCCGGTGATCTTCTGGTGCCGGCCGGGGATGGCGCGGGCGTTGTAGATCTGCTTGGCCAGCGAGGTGTAGAGGATGTCGTTGACCAGGGTCGACTTGCCCGAGCCGGAGACACCGGTGACCGCGCTGAAGACGCCCAGCGGGAAGGCGACGTCGACGTTCTTGAGGTTGTGCTCGCGGGCGCCGAGGACCTTGAGCTCGCGGCCGACCGTGCGCGGACGGCGTACGGCGGGCACGGGGATCTCGCGGCGGCCGGAGAGGTACTGCCCGGTCATCGAGTCGGGGTGCTCGAGGAGCTCCTTGACCGTGCCGGAGTGGACCACCTGGCCGCCGTGCTCGCCGGCACCGGGGCCGATGTCGACGATCCAGTCGGCGACCCGGATGGTGTCCTCGTCGTGCTCGACGACGATGAGGGTGTTGCCGAGGTCCTTGAGCCGGACCAGGGTCTCGATGAGCTTCTGGTTGTCACGCTGGTGCAGGCCGATGGACGGCTCGTCGAGCACGTAGAGGACGCCGACCAGGCCGGCGCCGATCTGGGTGGCGAGCCGGATCCGCTGGGCCTCGCCGCCCGAGAGCGAGCCCGAGGGCCGGTCGAGCGAGAGGTAGTCGAGGCCGACGTCGAGCAGGAAGTTGAGCCGCTCCTGGATCTCCTTGAGCACCCGCTCGCCGATCTGGCGCTCGCGGGCCGAGAGGTCGAGGTCGGCGAGGTAGGCCGCGGTCTCGTTGATCGGCAGCGCGCAGACCTCGGCGATGTTCTTGCCGCCCTTGTCCTTGGCGCCGAGGGTGACCGCCATCGAGACCGGCTTGAGCCGGCTGCCGGAGCACACCGGGCAGGGCACCTCGCGCATGAAGCCCTCGAACCGCTCGCGGCTCGTGTCGCTCTCGGCCTCGCGGTGGCGGCGCTCGACGTACTTGCGCACACCCTCGAAGTCGGCGTAGTAGGAGCGCTCGCGGCCGTAGCGGTTGCGGGTGACGACGTGGACCTTGGTCGCGTGGCCGTCGAGGATCGCGCGCTGGGCGCGGGTGGTGAGCTGCTCCCAGGGGGTGTCGACGTCGAAGCCCAGCTCGTCGCCCAGCGCGACCAGGAGCCGGCCGAAGTAGTCGGCGACGTGGGCGTGGCTCCACGGCTGGAGCGCGCCCTCGGCGAGCGTCGCGGTGGGGTCGGGGACGACGAGCTCGGGGTCGACCTCCATGCGGGTGCCCAGACCCGAGCAGGACGGGCAGGCGCCGAACGGGGAGTTGAACGAGAACGAGCGCGGCTCGAGGTCGTCGGTCTCGATCGGGTGCTCGTTGGGGCAGGCCATCTTCTCGGAGAACTTCAGCTCCTGGCCGGTGTCGACCAGGTCGAAGACGACCAGTCCACCGGCCAGCCCGAGCGCGGTCTCGACCGAGTCGGTCAGCCGGCGCTTGGCCGAGGCCTTGACCGCGAGCCGGTCGACGACGACCTCGATGGTGTGCTTGAGCTTCTTGTCGAGCGTCGGCGGGCTGTCGAGGTTGTGGGTCTCGCCGTCGACCCGGGCCCGGGAGAAGCCCTGGGCCTGGAGCTGCTTGAACAGCTCGACGTACTCCCCCTTGCGGCCGCGCACGACGGGCGCGAGCACCTGGAAGCGGGTGCCCTCGTCGAGGTCGAGCATCCGGTCGACGATCTGCTGGGGCGTCTGCTGCTCGATCGGCGCGCCACAGGTCGGGCAGTGGGCCCGCCCGGCGCGCGCGTAGAGCAGGCGCAGGTAGTCGTAGACCTCGGTGATCGTGCCGACCGTCGAGCGCGGGTTCTTGGAGGTCGACTTCTGGTCGATGGAGACCGCGGGCGAGAGACCCTCGATGAAGTCGACGTCGGGCTTGTCCATCTGACCGAGGAACTGCCGGGCGTACGCCGAGAGCGACTCGACGTAGCGGCGCTGGCCCTCGGCGAAGATCGTGTCGAACGCCAGGCTCGACTTGCCCGACCCGGACAGGCCGGTGAAGACGATGAGCGAGTCGCGCGGGAGGTCGATCGAGACGTCCTTGAGGTTGTGCTCACGGGCGCCGCGGATGATCAGCTGATCGGTCACTACCGGTCCTCTTGCAGGGTCGCTGGGTGGGTCGGGGATCTTCGAACAAGTGTTCGCCATGGTACGTCGCACAGGCAAGCCAGCGCGCCGGGAACCACCCTCTCACCCGGCACCGACAACGCCTCCCCGCGGGCGCCGCCGCCGCGGTGCATGATGGCCCGGTGACCACTCTCTCCGCCGCGTCCGAGCGCCTCCTCGCCACCGCCGCGTCCCTCTCCGACGCCGAGTGGGCCGCACCCAGCCTGTGCGCCGGCTGGACCCGGGCCCACGTCCTCGCCCACCTCGCGCTCAACGCCGAGGGCCTGGGCGGGATCCTGCGCGGGCTCCGCGACGGCGTGCCGCGCACGATGTACGTCTCCGAGGAGCGTCGCGACGGCGACATCGACGACCTCGTCGCCGTGGCCGGACCGGCCGCCATCCTCGAGCGCCTGCGCGCCGCGGTCGCCGGGCTCGACCAGGTGCACGACGTGGCCACGGTGCTGCCCGAGGGCACCATGTTCGAGCGGACCCCCGGCGGGCGGCAGATGTCGGCCAACAACGTGCCCTTCCTGCGCCTGCGCGAGGTCGAGATCCACCACGCCGACCTCGGCGCCGGCTACACCGCCTCCGACTGGCCGCCGACCACCGCGCTTGCGTTCCTGACCCACTCCACCCGCCAGTACGCCGGCCCGGCCGGCACCGGCTTCCACGCCGTCGCGACCGACGAGCCCGCCCGGTGGACCTTCGGCACCCCCGCCGACGGTGCCGCGACCGTCGCCGGCCCCGTCGGCCCGCTCGCCTGGTGGGCCACCGGCCGCGACGCCGGTGACGCCGTGGTCAGCAGCACCGGGGCGCTCCCGGACCCCACCGGCGCCTGAGCCTGCACCTAGGATCGGCACGTGACCTACACCGGAGAAGTGACCGTCGGCGGCGCCCCCGCGGTCCGGCAGCTGGCGAACCTGACCATCACCAAGGTCGCTGTCGACGAGAAGATGTCGAACAACTGCTACCTGCTGCGCTGCCACGACACGGGCTCCCAGGTGCTCATCGACGCGGCCGCCGCGCCCGAGACCCTGCTCCCGCTGATCGGGGACGAGGGCGTGACCACCGTGATCACCACGCACCAGCACTGGGACCACCACCGCGCCCTGGCGGACGTCGTACGGGCGTCGGGGGCGGGGGTCGTCGCGGGTGACCCCGACGCGGACGCCATCACCGAGCAGACCGGCGTCAGCGTCGACCGCAGGGTCAGCGACGGCGACGAGGTCATGGTCGGCACCTGCGCCCTCCAGGTCATCCGGATCACCGGCCACACGCCCGGCTCGATCTGCCTGCTCTACCGCGACCCGGCCGGTCACCCGCACCTGTTCACCGGCGACTCGCTGTTCCCCGGCGGCGTCGGCGGCACCTTCGGCGACACGGACGCCTTCCGCAGCCTCATCGACGACGTCGAGACCAAGATCTTCGGCACCCTGCCCGACGACACCTGGTTCTACCCGGGCCACGGCGGCGACTCGACGCTCGGCGAGCAGCGCCCGCACCTCGCGGAGTGGCGCGAGCGCGGCTGGTGAGCCGGTGACCCCGGCGGACGAGCCCGTCGCCCTCTACGGCGCCGACGGCCGGCCGACCGGCGAGGTCGCCCCGCGCGCCGAGGTCCGGGCGCGCAACCTGCGCCACGCCGCGACACTCGTCGTGGTGCGCAACAGCCGGGGCGAGATCTACGTGCACCGGCGCACCGACACCAAGGACGTCTTCCCCGGCCGCCACGACTTCGCGGCGGGCGGGGTGCTCCAGGCCGGCGAGATCCCGTACGACGCCGCAGTGCGCGAGGCCTTCGAGGAGCTCGGCGTGCACGGGGTCGAGCTGACCCCGCTCGGCGAGGCGGACTACGCCGACGAGCACACGGCGTACCACGCGTTCGCCTACACCTGCGTGTACGACGGCCCGATCACCTGGCAGCCCGAGGAGGTCGCGTGGGGTGCGTGGGTGAGCGTGGCGCGCCTGCGCGAGATGCTCGGCGAGGAGGAGTTCGTGCCCGACACCGTGGCACTGCTGGCCGACTGGCTCAGCGCGGCGGGGTGAAGGCGGCCCGCGCCGCGGCCACCTCGGCCCGGACGACGCAGCCGGTGACGTGGTCGTTGACCAGGCCCATCGCCTGCATGAAGGCGAAGATCGTGGTGGGTCCGACGAACTTCCAGCCGCGCTTCTTGAGGTCCTTGGACAGCGCGATCGCGGCCGGTGACGTGGTGAGGGTCTGGGGCTCGCCCAGGTCGGCGGCGGCCGGCTCGAACCCCCAGAGGTAGGCCGCGAGCGAGCCGTGCTCGGCCGCGGTCTCGATCGCGCGGGCCGCGTTGTTGATGGTGGCCTCGATCTTGCCGCGATGGCGGACGATGCCGGCGTCCGCAAGCAGGCGGGCGACGTCGCCGTCGTCGAAGGCCGCGACCGCCTGGGGGTCGAAGCCCGCGAACGCGGTCCGGAACGCAGGGCGCTTGACCAGGATCGTGCGCCAGCTCAGCCCGGACTGGAACGCCTCGAGGCTGACCTTCTCGAAGAGCCGCTGGTCGTCGGCGACGGGGAAGCCCCACTCGGCGTCGTGGTAGGGCAGCTCGTCGGGCGAGAGCGACCACGGGCAGCGGGGCAGTCCGTCGGGGCCGGGGGCGGCGGCGTTCATGGGGCGACCCTCCCACGGGCCGCCGACACTGTCCCCGGTCGCCGCTACGTTCGTCCCCATGACCCTCTCCCCCGCCATGATCACCGTCGACACCACCGACGCCCTCACCCTCGGCCGCTGGTGGGCCGAACACACCGGCGGCGAGATCGTCGAGGAGAACGACGGCTGGTTCGTCATGGTCGCGCTGCCGAGCGGCCTGCGCCTCGGCTTCCAGAAGGTCGAGGACCCCACCCCGGGCAAGAACCGGGTGCACGTCGACTTCGTCGCCGAGGACCTCGACGCGACCGTCGCCGCCCTGCGCGCGGCGGGCGCCGGGCACGTCGGGGACCACGAGATGCCGGGCTTCCGCTGGGTCACGCTGAGCGATCCGGACGGCAACCTGTTCTGCGTGTCCGGCAGCCACTGACGCGGGCGGAGGTAACAACCGCGCTCCGCGGAGACATGTACTCGGTGACAGCAGTCCCCGATCTCCCAGGAGCCCCGCATGAACCTCAGGAAGCACGCCGCCGTCACGGTGGCCGCGCTGGCCCTCGGCCTGAGCGCCGCGCCCGTCGCCACGGCGGTCGCCGCCGACGCGCCGGCCAAGGCACCCTGCGCCACCCAGCAGACCCAGCTCGACCGGGCCGAGGCCAAGCTCGATGCCCTGACCGCGAGGTTCGCGGCCAAGCAGGCCAAGGTCCGCGAGGCCAGGGGCGCGGTCAAGGCGGCCGACACGGCCAAGGAGAAGCGCTCGGCCAAGGCCACGCTGGCGCTGGCCAAGGAGAAGAAGGCGACCGTCAAGAAGGCCAAGAAGGCGCAGGCCCAGCGGGTCCTGCACGCCCAGGCGCGCCTTGACAAGTGCCTGGCGGCCCACCCCGCCTGATCCGGGTGTTGCATTGCGGTTTGGGACCAAACCGCACGTTCTGAGGCCCGCCGGTTCCACCTGGCGGGCCTCAGGCGGTCAGCTGTAGGTGATCTTGACCGTGTCCGTCAGCGGCACCGACTGGCAACCCAGCCGGATGCCGTCGTCGAGGTCGTCCTTGTCGAGCACGTCGTTGTAGAGCATCTTGACGTCGCCCTCGAGCAGCCGGATCGCGCAGGCCGAGCACTCCCCCTCGCGGCAAGAGTACGGCGCCTTGACGCCCTTGCTCTCGAGGAAGTCGAGCAGCTTGGTGCGCGGGTCCCAGTCGTCGAAGGTGAACTCCTCGCCGTCGAGCTCGACCTCCACCTTGACCGGCCCGGCCGGCGCGTCGGAGAAGACGTCGGCCCCGGGGCCGTCGTCGTCCGACTCGGCGAGGGCGATCTCGGCCTCGGCCTCCTGGAGCTCGGCGAGGTCGCCGAACGGGTTGCCGCCGAGGGAGACGAACTTCTCCTGGTGGCGCAGGCTGCGCGGCACCTCGAGCTCCTTGAGCACGGTGGTGACCATCTTCATGAACGGCGCCGGGCCGCACACGAACGAGTCGTAGCCGCCGTACGTCGCCGCGAAGGCCCGCATCTGCGCCTCGGTCGGCAGTCCCTGGACGGACTCGAGCCAGTGGATGACCTGGAGCCGGTCGGGGTGCTCGGCCGCGAGCCGGGTGAGCTCGGCGGCGAAGATGACCGACGTCTCGTCACGGTTGGCGTAGAACACGACGATCCGGCCGGAGCCGTGCGCCAGCGCGGTGCGGGTGATCGACATGATCGGCGTGACGCCGGAGCCACCCGCGAAGAGCAGCAGGTCGGCGTCGAGCGAGGCCGGCGTGAAGATGCCGGACGGCGGCAGCACGCGCAGCGTGTCGCCCACGGCGAGGTTGTCGCAGATCCAGTTGGACGCGTAGCCCTCGGCGGTGCGCTTGACGGTGACCGTGAGCGGGCCTCCGTCGTGCGGGCTGCTCGAGAGCGAGTAGCAGCGCGCGGCGATACCGGTCTGGTCGCTCGGCACGGCCACGGTCAGGAACTGACCGGGCTTGTAGTCGAACTTCTCCTCCGCGCCCGCGGGCACGGCGAAGCTGATGGACTTCGCGTCGGCGGTCTCCTCGACCACTCCGACGACGTCCAGCACGAAGGACTCGATGTCCACGGAACTCCCCTACTAAAAGATGGCTCAGTAGCCGTCGTACGCACCGATCGGGACAGCTCCGGCCCGAACGGCGTCGTCGATGCTAGCCATCAACCGAGCACAGGGCTTGTGCACGTCCCGCCCTCCGGGCGCCTGGCCTCGTCGCTGGAACTCTTGACAATCGGCCCGGGCTTCCGCATTCCACTGCACCGAGGTCTGGTGGTCGCTGTTCTTCTTGACCCGGACCTTGGCCAGGCAGTCGAGGCACGCGACGTCGACGAGGCGGTCCTCGGTGTAGCGGCGCAGGTCGTCGAGGGTCTCGCCACGGGTCGGGACGAAGGAGGCCACGAGGATCGACCCGCTCTCAGGCGTCCGCGGGCGCGGCGGCCTCCGCGGCCGCCCGCCGGGCGAGGTTGTCGGCGACCTCGGCGTGCCAGTACTCGTTGGCCTTGGTGGTGTCGACCTCGAACTCGAAGCGGTCGGTCATCTCGGGCGCGATGTCGGCGACGTCGACGTAGAACTGCTCGTACCACCGGCGCAGCTGGTAGACGGGGCCGTCCTCCTCGCACAGCAGCGGGTTCTGGACGGCGACCTTGTTCTCCCAGATCGCGACGTCCTGGAGGAAGCCGTCGCCGAACGACTCGGTGTAGCGCTCGGCGATGTAGGCGCAGGTCTTCTCGTCGAGGCCCTCGGGCTTGCGCACGCTGATGCCGTACTGGAGCGTGAACGACTCCGGGCCGGTCGGGATGTGGCAGTTGATGAGGATGACCTCGGTGATGAAGCCCTTGTAGTCGACCTCGAGCCAGTTGATCATGTACGACGGCCCGTAGTACGTCGCGACCGACTTCAGCGTGGAGTTCTCGTCGCCGTAGCCGCCGCCCATCGTGTCGGGCCGGCCCTTCGACTCCATGAACTGCGTGGCGGTGTGCCCGTCGAAGATGTTGCGGAAGCTCGTCGGGAAGGCGAAGTGCACGTAGTAGAAGTGCGCCATGTCCGCGACGTTGTCGATCAGCTCGCGGCAGTGCGAGCCGTTGATCTCCTTGGTGTGCCACGACCAGGGCGTGTACTTGTCCGACATCACGTCCGGCAGCTCGGGCGGCAGGATCGCATGGTCGGGCGCCGAGCCCTCCGGGTCGTGCCAGATGAGCAGCTGGCCGTTGCGCACGACGGTCTCGTAGCGCTGGGTCCGCGCCCGCAGCGGCACGCGCCGCGCGTAGGGGATCTCCTTGCACTTGCCGTCGCCGCCCCAGCGCCAGTCGTGGAACGGGCAGGCGATGTGGTCGCCCTTGACCTCACCCTGGGTCAGGTCGCCGCCCATGTGCCGGCAGTAGCCGTCGAGCACGTTGAGCTCGCCGTTGCCGCCCTGCCAGACCACGAGCTTGGTCCCGAACCCGTGGACGGAGTGCGGCTTGCCGTCGGCGAAGTCCGAGGCCAGGCCCAGGCAGTGCCATCCGCGCGCGAAGCGGATCGGCGTGGTCCCCTGATCGAGCATGCGGGTGTCGGTCATATAGAACACGTTACAGTTTTGCCGTTAGGCTGACAACAACCGGCCGTCCCGAGCACCCGTCACAGGAGACCCGATGCACATCGACCTGGAGCCGCAGCAGGTAGCCCTGCGCGAGGAGCTCCGCGAGTACTTCGCCCAGCTCGTCACTCCCGAGATCCGCGCCGGTCTGGCGTCGGCCACCGGCGAGTTCGGCGAGGCCGGCGTCTACAAGGACGTCATCCGCCAGATCGGCAAGGACGGCTGGCTCGGGATCGGCTGGCCCAAGGAGTACGGCGGCCAGGCGCGCTCCATGGTGGAGCAGCTGATCTTCACCGACGTCGCCGCCATCGCCGGCGT
Organism: Pimelobacter sp. 30-1; assembly: GCF_018831735.1. NCBI lineage: Bacteria > Bacillati > Actinomycetota > Actinomycetes > Propionibacteriales > Nocardioidaceae > Pimelobacter > Pimelobacter sp. 30-1. The sequence continues at coordinate 139,313 of NZ_NHTS01000007.1, read as the reverse complement.
CCCGATCCCGTACCTGACCCTCAACACGGTCGGCCCGACGATCATGCGCTTCGGCAGCGACGAGCAGAAGGAGTTCTTCCTCCCGAAGATCCTCGCCGGCGAGCTGCACTTCTCGATCGGCTACTCCGAGCCCGGCTCGGGCACCGACCTGGCGTCGCTGCAGACCAAGGCGACGCTCGAGGGCGACGAGTGGGTCATCAACGGCCAGAAGATGTGGACCTCCCTCATCCAGTACGCCGACTGGCTCTGGATGGCGTGCCGCACCGAGCCCGACGCCCCGCGCCACAAGGGCCTGTCGATGATCCTCGTCCCGGCCGACGCGCCCGGCGTGACCTACACGCCCGTGCACACCGTCGCGGGCGTGGGCACGTCGGCGACGTACTACTCGGACGTGCGGGTGCCGGCGTCCAACCTGATCAGCGAGCGCGGCGGCGGCTGGGCGCTGATGACCAACCAGCTCAACCACGAGCGCGTCGCCCTCACCTCGGCCGCTCCCCTCCAGCACTCGCTCACGCTGGTCAAGGACTGGGCCGCCGAGACCCGCAACCCCGACGGCACGCGTGTCATCGACACCGAGTGGGTGCAGATCGCGCTCGGCCGCGCGCACGCCCGGATCGAGGCGCTCACGCTGGTCAACTGGAAGCTCGCCGCGGACGCCGACCACGGCGTCGCGCTGTCGCCCGCCGAGGCGTCGGCGACCAAGATCTACGGCTCCGAGCTGGCCACCGAGGTCTACCGCTCGCTGATGGAGGTCGTCGGCCCCCACGCCGGCGTGACCGTCGACTCCCCCGGTGCCGTGCTCGCCGGGCGCCTGGAGCGGTTCCACCGCTCGTCGCTGGTGATGACCTTCGGCGGCGGCACCAACGAGATCCAGCGCGACATCATCGGCTACATCGGCCTCGGCCTCCCGGCCGCGAAGCGATAGGGACCCCGACATGGACTTCCTCTTCACCCCCGAGCAGGACGAGGCCGCCGAGCTGGCGGCCCGGATCATCGGCGACCAGACCGCCAACGAGCGCCTCAAGCAGGTCGAGGCCGGCGGCGACCGCTTCGACCGCGCCCTGTGGAAGGACCTGGACGACGCGGGCCTGCTGACCCTGCACCTCCCCGAGGAGCACGGCGGCGCCGGCCTCGGCCTGATCGAGCTCGCCCGCGTGCTCGTCGAGGCCGGCCAGCGCGTCGCCCCGGTGCCGCTCGCGGTCCACGGCGCCTGCACGGCCCTGCTCTCCGGCGCCGGCGTCGCGCCCGGTGACCGGCTCTACACGGCTGCCGTCGCCGAGGAGCGGGCCCACCTGCCCGCCGCGCCGACGGTGACCGCGGACGCCGAGGGCGCCCTGACCGGCACCAAGACCCTGGTCCGGGCCGGGATGGCGGCCGACGCCTTCCTGGTCACCGCGACCGGACCGTCGGGCGTGGGCGTCTACCTGGTCGAGGCCGGTGGGGCCGGCGTCGAGCGGGCCGCGCAGAAGACCAGCGACGGCGACACCGCCGCGCTCGTCACGCTGTCGGGCGCGCCCGCCACCCTCGTCGGCGGCGCCGACACGGCCGAGCGGCTGGGCCAGCTGCTCGTCGCGCTCGCCGCGGCGGAGCAGCTCGGCGTGACCGAGGGCGCGCTGCGCCTGACCGCGGAGTACGCCAAGACCCGCGAGCAGTTCGGCCGCCCGATCGGCACCTTCCAGGCGGTCTCGCAGCGCCTGGCCGACGGCTTCATCGACGTCCTGGGCCAGCGACTGACGCTGTGGCAGGCGATCTGGCGGCTCCAGGAGGGCCTGCCGGCCGCGACCGAGGTCGCGACCGCCAAGCTCTGGGCCGCGGACGCCGGGCACCGCATCGCCCACACCACCGTGCACGTCCACGGCGGCGTCGGCATCGACCTCGACGGCGAGGCGCACCGCTACTTCACCAGCGGCAAGCGGTTCGAGTTCCTCTTCGGGGGCGCGACCGAGCAGGCGCTGGCGATCGGCCGCTCCTTCGCATGACCGTCCGGGACCTGCTTCTCGCCCGCGCTGACGACGATCGTCCGGCGCTGCGCTGGCGGGAAGCAGGTTCGGTCCGCGAGCTCTCCTGGCGCCAGTACGTCGCCACGGCGGCCCGCCTCGCGGCCGCGCTCGAGCGGCGCCTGGACCCCGCGCTGCCGCCGCACGTCGGCGTCCTGCTGCCCAACGGACCCGCCTTCGCGCTGCACCTGGCCGCGGCGGGTCTCGGCGGGCACGTGCTGGTGGGCCTCAACACGACCCGGCGCGGAGCCGCGCTCGACGCCGACGTGGCACTCGCCGACTGCCAGGTCGTCGTGGACGCGGACGAGCCCGCGCTCGCCGCCCTGGCCGACCCGGCCGAGGTGCCCCTCCCGGACGCGGCACCGACGGCCGCGTCGCTCTTCATGCTGATCTTCACCAGCGGCACGAGCGGGTCGCCCAAGGCCGTGCGGGTCACCCACGACAAGATCACCGGGCCCGGCACCCACCTCGTCGGACGCCTCGGGCTCAGCGCCGACGACGTGCACTACGTGTCGATGCCGATGTTCCACTCCAACGCGGTCATGGCGGGCTGGGCGCCGGCGCTGACCACCGGCGCGGCCTTCGCGGTCGCCGGGTTCTCGGCACGGGGCTTCCTGCCCGACGTGCGCGACTTCGGGGCGACGTACGCGAACTACGTCGGCAAGCCGCTGACCTACGTCCTGGCCACACCCGCGCTCCCCGACGACGCCGCCAACCCGTTGCGCCTGGTGTTCGGCAACGAGGCCAACGAGGCGGACATCGCCGCCTTCGCGGCCCGCTTCGGCTGCGAGGTGATCGACTCCTACTCCTCGACCGAGAACGCCGTCATCGTCCAGCGCCGCGCCGGGATGCCGTCCGGCGCGCTCGGCATGCCGCTGCCCGGTGTCGCGGTCCTCTCCCCCGAGACCAGCGAGGTCGTCCCCGACGCCCGCTTCGACGATGCGGGACGTCTCGTCAACGCCGACGAGGCGATCGGCGAGCTGGTCAACACGACCGGCTCGGGCGCCTTCGCCGGCTACTACAACGACGCCGCGGCCGAGGCCGAGCGGATGCGCGGCGGCATGTACTGGTCCGGCGACCTCGCCTACCGCGACGCCGACGGCTGGATCTACTTCGCCGGCCGCTCCGGCGAGTGGCTGCGGGTGGACGGCGAGAACCTCGCCGCCGCACCGATCGAGCGGATCCTGCTGCGCCACCCGGCGATCGGCGAGGCGGCGGTCTACGCCGTACCGGACGCCAAGGTGGGCGACCAGGTCGCGTGCGCGCTGATCCTGCGCTCCGCGCTGGCACCGGGCGCCTTCGAGGAGTTCCTGGCCGCGCAGGCCGACCTGTCGGGCAAGGCGTGGCCGCGCTACGTGCGGGTCGTCGACGCGCTCCCCCGGACCGCGACCAACAAGGTGCTCAAGCGGACACTGGCGGCCGACGGCGTACCGATGGCGGGCGACGGGGTGTGGGTGCGCGAGGAGCGCGGGACGTCGTACGCCTAGGACTCGCCCTAGCGGGCGAGGCCGAGGTGACGCGCGAAGAAGCGCGTCGCGTCCTCGCCGGCGTGCGCAGGGACGCCGGTGTGCCCGCCCAGGTTGGCCAGCAGCGTCTTCTCCGAGGAGCCGAAGGCGTCGAACAGGTCGAGTGCCGCCTGCCGGTCGTTGCCCTGGTCGTCCCACTGGAGCAGGACGTGCAGCGGGATCGTCACCTCGCGGGCCTCGTCCAGGATCGCCGCAGGCACGAAGCTGCCGGCGAAGAGTCCCGCGGCGGCCAGGCGCGGCTCGACCCGGGCGAGGCGCACGCCGATCGAGATCACGCCACCGGCGCAGGCGACCGGTCCGGTGATCCCGGGCAGCGCGAGGAGCGCGTCGATGGCCGCGCGCAGCTCGGGGACCGCCTGGTCGACGAGCGGCAGGATCAGCCGGTCGATGACGTCGGCGGGAACGGGCTCGCCCGCGGCGAGGGCGGTGCGGAGGTCGGCACGGGCGCCGTCCACGACCGGCAGCCGGGGCCGCTCACCGCTGCCGGGGAGCTCCAGCGTCGCCGCGGCGGCGCCGATCCGGGAGAGTGCCTGGGCCCGGCCCAGCAGGCGCGGGTACATCGCCTCGACGCCGCCCGGGTGCCCCAGGAGCACGAGCGGACCCGGCCCGGCCGGGGTCCACAGGATCCCGGGCACGTCGCCCAGGGTGAACCGGCGCTCCAGGAGACCCTCGTCGAGGTGCTGCTCGGAGGTGATCCGCAGGTCCACGTCGCTCCTCAGCGCTCGTCCAGCAGGGCCGCCGCCGGACCGCGCAGGCCGACGGTGAAGAAGCCCTCGTCGGTGTCGGTGTACCAGACCTGGCGGCGGGCGACGTCCCACGCGGGCTGCGACATCGCGGCGCCGCCGTCGGGACCGGGCCGGTTGAAGTAGCCGACCTCGCGGGGCCGGGCGAGGTCGGAGATGTCGAACAGCCGCAGACCGGAGCCGATCATCGAGCAGGCCGCGATGCGCGGCTCGGCGCGGGTCGGCAGGGAGCAGTAGTGGCCGGTGTAGCTGCGCACGATCGTGCGACCGCCAGGATCGTCCATGATCTTGCTCCGGACGGCCGGGTCGTGGACCTCGAGCCGCACATTAGAGACGACGTACGGCGCCCGCGGGTCGGTCACGTCGATGATCCGCGCCGCGCCGACGGGGCTGCGGGGCGAGTTGATCCGGCGCAGGTCACCGAACAGGTCGCTGAACTCGTCGACCTCGAAGACGTACTGGCGCCCGTCGCGGGTGAACGGCTCGGCGACCTGCGGGATCGATCCCTCGTCCCAGGTGAGCCGCGAGAGGGTGCGGATCTGCGGCCGGGGCCGCCGGTCCTGGACGTCCGACACGTCGAGGATGTCGAGCCCGGCGCCGTCGATGATCGAGGCGTTGCGCCCGCTCGGGCTGCCGATGTTGGCGACGTACATGGTGCGACCGTCGTCGGAGAGCCGGAGCCCGTGGTAGACGACGCCCGTCTTGGTGTGGACGATCCGCGGGCGGCGCGGCTCGGTCAGGTCGACCGCGGTGAGCGTGAACCCCGCGGCCCCCGCGGTCCAGAACGTCTTGCCGTCGGGAGCGAACCCGCTCTCGTGCCCCATCACCCCGGACAGGGTCGTCGACATCAGGCGCGGCCGGCGGCAGTCCCGGCTGACGTCGTAGACGTCGAGGACACCGGGCGCGGTGCCCAGCGTGCCCATCACCGCCGCGAGCAGCCCCCGCCCCTGGTTGACCAGGAGCGACTCGTGCGGCTGGAGCATCGCGGGCGTGATCAGGTTGGCCGTCTTGACCGGCTTGGCCGGGTCCGTCATGTCGAGCACGACGACGCCGAGGCCGGCGCGACCGGTGAGCAGGCCGGGCACGTTCAGCCCGACCATCAGGGCCGAGTCGTAGTAGGCGCAGGTCCGGCCGGTGACGTCGGTGTAGCGCTGGACCTTGAAGCCGCCCGACCCCAGGAACGAGCGCCGGCCGTGGTGACCCACCTCCGTGGTGTTGCACCGGTAGCCCTGCGCCGCCCGGCCCGAGCGGTAGTCCGCGGCCGGCACCCGGCCCTGGATCGACGTCTCGGGCAGGTCACCCGGCGCGCACGTCGCGCGCGGCACCCCCGCGAGCGGCAGGTCCGCCTGCGAGGTTCCTGCGGTGAGCACCGCGCTGATCACCAGTACCGCTGCCACCGCGAACGCCGGCACCAGCCGTCGTCCGGTCGTCCGGTCCGCCATCATCCGACCCCCATGTCGATTCCGCGTCGGGCCACCCTGGCACGGTCGCGGTGGTCGCGTCGACCATCGACGGCCCGGCACGAGACCATGGCTAGCCTGCTGGCATGGACCACGCCTCCTTCGTCGACGCCGCCCGGATCGCCCTGGACCTCGCGCGCACCACGGAGGTCAAGGACGCCTGGTCGCTAGAGAGCTCGTGCGCCGGCATGACCGTCGGCGGCCTCGCCCACCACCTCGTCCAGCAGGCCGGTCACACCGTGCGCCTGCTCTCGCTGGAGCCGGTCGCAGAGCCGCCGATCCCGCTGCTGGAGCACTACGCCCGCGCGGCCTGGGTCGAGGCAGGTCCCGACGACGAGGCGAACGTGTCCGTGCGCGAGGGCGCCGATGCCGCGGCCGCGGCCGGTCCTGACGACGTCGTCGCGCATGGTGCCGCCGCGCTCGAGCGGCTCCCCGCCGTCCTGCACGAGCACCACACCCGGATCCCGGACCAGGTCCGGATCCCCTGGCAGGGATGGTCGCTCACGACCGGCGACTTCCTGGTGACCCGGGCGATGGAGATCGTGGTCCACGCCGACGACCTCGCCAGCAGCGTCGGCCTCGCCACGCCCGAGTTCCCCGAGGACCTCGTCACCGACGTCCTCGGCCTCCTCGGCGCCATCGCCCTTCGCCGGCACGGCCAGGCGGCCGTCGTACGGACGCTGAGCCGGCCGCAGCGCGCGCCGGCGAACGTCTCCGCGTTCTGAGCGCCGAGTCGCTCGACCCGCAGCGACCTCAGCCGGAGTAGGGCACCTCGGCCTGCCACGAGTCCTCGTCCTGGTCGATCGCCGCCCGCAGCGCCGCCGCCACGTTGTCCGGCGCGAACGGCCCCTCCTTGGCCAGCAGCCCGCGCACCGTCACCGACACGGCGCGGATGCCGTCGCCGGCGAGCGTCCGGTCGAGACTGCGGACGAGGTTCTGCAGCCCCGCCTTCTGCACCCCCAGCGACGCCGCCCCGTGCCACGGGGTGTCCGCGGCCATGCTGCCGGTCGCGCTCACCCGGCCACCGGGGCCCATGAAGGGCCGCGCCGCCTGGACGACGGTGAGCAGGGCGCCGACCCCGAGACGGACGTCGTCCAGGAGCTCGTCGGGGGTGAGGCTGAGCGGGTCCTTCTCGCGGTAGGCCGACGGGTTGAAGTGGACGACGTCCAGGTGCCCCACCTGCTCGGCCAGCCGGGTCACCGCAGCACGCGTCGCCGCGTCGTCGGTGAGGTCGACCACCGCGGTCAGCGCCTCGGCGCCGGCCGCCTCGACATCGGCGCGCAGGTCGGCGAGCACCTGCTCGTCGGCACCGAGCAGGGCCACCCGGCCGCCCTCGGCGGCGTACAGGCGGGCGAGGGAGCCGCTCACCCCGGGACCGGCACCGGCGATCAGGACGTTGCGCGTCATGACGTCAGCCTAGGACGTGGGGGTGCTCGGCCGCCCGAGCGCGCTCAGATCCCCGCGATGCCACCCAGCTTCTTGGTCGTCGCCTCGAACTCGGCCACCAGGTCGGCGACCACCTCGGCGACCGGCCGGACCTCGTTCATCCGCCCGACGATCTGGCCGATCGGCATCGAGATGACGTCCGGGTCGCCGGAGGAGTTGATCCGGTTGTGGGCGTCGGCGACGAGGAGGTTCTGCAGGGGCATCGGGAGCGGGGCCGGGGCGCCGTCCTCGCTCCAGGCCTCGGTCCACTTGGTCTTGAGCAGGCGGGCGGGCTTGCCGGTGTAGATCCGGGTGCGGACGGTGTCGGACGAGGTGGCGCGCAGGAAGGCGGTCTCCCAGCCCTTGTTGCCGGCCAGGTTCCGGTACTCCTCGGTGCCGAGCCAGATCGAGCCGGTCCACACGCCCTGGGCGCCGAGCGCGAGCGAGGCGGCGATCTGGCGGCCCGAGCCGATGCCCCCCGCACCGAGCACCGGTACGTCGGGCCCGACGGCGTCGACGATGTCCGGGGTGAGCACCATGCTGGCGATCTCGCCGGTGTGGCCGCCGGCCTCGTAGCCCTGGGCGATGATGATGTCGACGCCGTTGGCGACGTGGCTCAGCGCGTGCTTGGGGGCGCCGGCGAGCGCGGCGACCTTGAGGCCGGCCTCGTGGCACTGCTCGATGACGTCGACCGGCGGCGAGCCGAGCGCGTTGGCGATGAGGACGGGGCGGTGCTGGAGGGCGACGTCGACGTGCGAGCGGGCCACCGAGTGCAGCCAGCCGAGGACGCCCTCGCGGCCCTCGCCCTCGGGCAGCGGCGGGACGCCGAGCTTGAGGAGGGTCTCGTCGACGAACTTGCGGTGCTCCTCCGGGATGTACGTCGACAGGTCGGCCGACGTCCCCTCGGTGGGGATCTTCATCGGCATCACGACGTCGACGCCGTAGGGCTTGCCGTCGGTGTTCTCGTCCATCCAGGTCAGCACCCGGTCGAGCTCGTCGGTGTCGTTGAACCGGACGCAGCCCAGGACGCCGAGGCCGCCGGCCCGCGAGACCGCGGCCGCGACGTGCTCGGAGGGCGTGAAGGCGAAGATCGGGTACTCGATGCCGAAGGCATCGCAGAGCGCGGTGTGCATCAGGCGTTCGCCTCCACGGAGTCGGTGCGGTCGTCGGTGCTGTCGTCGGTGCGGGACGCGAGCGCGAGCTCCTTGGCCCGGGGGTACTGCGCCTTGCCGGTGGCGTTGCGCGGGATCTCGGGGACGATCGTCAGCGCGCGCGGCAGCTTGTAGCCGGACAGGTGGGCGCGCAGGAAGGTCCGCAGCTCGTCGAGCTCGACGGTGGCGTCGGGGCGGGGCTCGACGACGGCGGCCACGGTCTGGCCGTACTTCTCGTCGGGCAGGCCGACCACGAGGACGTCGTAGACGCCGGGGTGGGCCTTGATCGCCTGCTCGACCTCCTCGGGGTAGACCTTCTCGCCGCCGGTGTTGATGCAGTTGGAGCCACGGCCGAGCAGCGTGATCCGGTTGCCCTCCTCGATCCGGGCGTTGTCGCCGGGGATCGAGTAGCGGACGCCGTCGATCTCGACGAAGGTCTTGGCCGACTTCTCGGGGTCCTTGTAGTAGCCGACCGGCACGTTGCCCGAGCGGGCGGTGCGGCCGATCTTGCCGACGTCGGTGGCCGGGTCGAGCGGGCGGTCGTCGTCGCCGAGGATCACCGTGGTGGGCGGCAGCGAGATGACCGGGCCGTCGGTCGAGAGCGCGCTGGCGTCCTGCAGGCCGGTGCCCTGGAAGCCGGTCTCGGAGGAGCCGACGGAGTCGGTGAAGACGGCGTTCGGGAACGCCTTCATCCAGCGCTCCTTGACGGACTTGGAGAAGATCGCGGCGCTGGAGGCGATCGCGAAGAGCGTCTGGCCGTCGTACCCGCCGGCCTCGTAGGCGTCGATGAGCGGCACCGCCATCGCGTCGCCGGTCATGAACAGCATCTGGACGCCGTGCTGGTCGACGAGCTCCCAGGTGCGGACCGGGTCGAACTTCGGCTCCAGGATGGTGACCTGGCCGGCGAACAGGTGCATGAGCAGCGACGCCTGGGCGCCACCGTGCATGAGCGGGCTGAGCGGCAGCGTGACCAGGCTGTCCTGGAGGGCCTTCTTGGACTGGTCGTACTCCTCGAGCGGCTCCGACGTCATGAAGTCGATGCCGCCGCCGAGCACCCGCCAGAAGTCCTCGTGGCGCCACATGACGCCCTTGGGGAAGCCGGTGGTGCCGCCGGTGTAGATGATGTGGATGTCGTCGGGGCTGCGCTCGCCGAAGTCGCGCGCGTCGGACTGGCCGGCGACCGCCTCCTCCAGCGTGATCCCGCCGAAGGCGGACAGGTCGCTGGCGTCGTCGGGCTCGAGCGAGTTCGGGACGGCGATGATCGCCTTCATCGGCGCGACCTTCGGCACCACCTCGGCCACCAGGTCGGCGTACACCCGGTCGTGGACGAGGCCGGCCAGGTCGGCGTTGTCGAAGAGGTACTCCAGCTCGCCGGCGACGTAGCGGTAGTTCACGTTGATCGCGACCGCGCGCACCTTGAGGATCGCGATGAGCGCGATGACGTGCTCGATGCTGTTCTTGGCGTAGAGACCGATGTGGTCGCCGGTGCCGATCCCCTGCGCCTGCAGGTAGTGGGCGAGCTTGTTGGACTCCGCCTCCAGCTCGGCGAAGGAGATGACGCGGTCCCCCACCTGGACGGCAGGCTTGTCCGGGACGGCGTCGACGGCGTGTTCGAAGAGGTCGGCGATGTTCAGGGCCACGAGGCCGACACTAGAACACGTTTCACTTTTTCGCTAGCGTTGTTCACATGAGCGATTGCCTCGTCGAGCAGGACGGCCACAAGCTGGTTGTCACCATGAACCGTCCCGAGCGCCGCAACGCGCTGTCCGGGCCGATGCTCCGGATCATGGAGGAGGCCTGGGACCGGGTCAACGAGGACCCGGAGATCCGGGTCTGCATCCTGACCGGCGCGGGCGGCTACTTCTGCGCCGGCATGGACCTCAAGGCCGCCGACGAGAAGCCGCCGTCGGAGAGCTTCGAGTCCGGCGAGTACGACCCGACCGTGATCAAGGGCCTGCTCAAGGGCTTCCGGCTGACCAAGCCGCTCATCGCCGCGGTCGAGGGCCCGGCCATCGCTGGCGGCACCGAGATCCTCCAGGGCACTGACATCCGGGTCGCCGGAGAGTCCGCCAAGTTCGGCGTCGCCGAGGCACGCTGGTCGCTGTACCCGATGGGCGGCTCCGCGGTGCGGCTCCCCCGCCAGATCCCCTACACGGTGGCCGCCGAGCTGCTGCTGACCGGGCGCACGCTCAAGGCCCCCGAGGCCAAGGAGCTCGGCCTGATCGGGCACGTCGTCCCCGACGGCCAGGCGCTCGCCAAGGCGCACGAGCTCGCCGACATGATCGCCGCCAACGGCCCGCTCGCCGTGCAGGCGATCCTCAAGACGATGCGCGACTCCGAGGGCAAGCACGAGGAGGAGTGCTGGGCCGACGACGCCAAGGTCGGCGCCGCGGTGTTCTCCTCCGACGACGCCAAGGAGGGCCCGCGGGCGTTCCTGGAGAAGCGCGCCCCTCAGTTCAAGGGCCGCTGACGGCCGCTGCGCCGAGGCCGCCGTCGAGGTGCTCGTCGAGCCAGGCGGGGAACGCCGCCAGGCCGTCGAGGACGACGTGCGTCCCGGCGTCGCGGAGCTCGTCGGCGGTGCAGCCGCCGGTCAGCACCGAGACGCTGGTGACGCCGGCGGCGAGCGCACCCTCGACGTCGTGGACGTGGTCGCCGACGTAGACCGACGCGGCCTCGCGGCGCAGCACGTCGGCCTTGCCGACGCCCCAGACCCAGCCCTCGAGCACATCGACGTCGAGACCGGTGTGGTCGAGGTGGAGGCGGGCGTTGGGGGCGTACTTGCCGGTGACCACGACGATCCGCCCGCCCCGACGCCGTACGGCGGCCAGGGCCTCGTGCGCCCCCGGCAGCACCGGCACGCTGGCGATCGCGTGCTCCGGGTAGAGCGCCCGGAACCGGTCCCCCGCAGCCGGGATCCGCTCCGCCGGCAGGTAGGGCTCGAGCAGCAGGTCGAGCGGCGGGCCGAGCCGGCGGGTCATCTCCTCGACGGGGAACTCCACGTCGAGCTCGGCGCCGAGCGCGCGCAGCACGTCCCGGAACCCGGGCGCGGTGTCGATGAGGGTCATGTCGAGGTCGAACCCGACGACGAGATCCGGCATGGGGCCCACGTTATCCAGGGCGCCACCGGGGCAGGATGGCGCCATGGACGCCGTCGCCCTCGTGCTCTTCGGACTCATCGGACTCGTCTTCGTCGCGGTGTTCGCGTTGCTCATCGTGGCGATCGTGGTCGGCTCGAAGCGCGCGGCCGAGCGGCGCCAGGGGCTCGCCGCCTTCGCGCACGACCGCGAGTGGGAGTACCGGCCCGTCGACCCCGCGCTGGTCGACCGGTTCCAGGGCGCGCCGTTCGGCCGGGGTCACGGCCGGCACGCGGGCAACGTCCTCATCGGCCAGTACGACGGCCGCCCGTTCACCGCGTTCGACTACACGTTCACGACCGGGACCGGTGAGGACTCCAGCCGGCACACCTACTCGGTGGTCGCGCTCAACCTCGGCGTCCGCGCCCCCGACCTCGCGGTCGGCCCGACGACGACCCTGCGCCGCTGGGCCGACTCGCTGACCGGGCGCGACATCCTCATCGGCGACCCGGCGTTCGACGCGGCGTTCACGATCCACTCCCCGGCACCGGAGTTCGCGGCCGACGTGCTGCTCTCGGACGTGCGCGACGTGATGCGCCACCACCCGGGCCTGTCGTGGCGGATCACCGGCGACTCGCTGCTGGTGATCCGCCCGGGCGCGCACGCGCCCGCCGAGGTGGACGGCAAGCTCCAGGTGATGGACGCCCTGCTCGACCGGATCCCGGACCTGGTCTGGGACCGGCTGCGGGGCGAGGCCCCCCGCTAGCGGTTCTCGGCCCGCGGCGCCCCGATGCCGGGGTCGACCTGGAAGGGACCGGAGGCCGAGGGCCGGACGTCGAAGTCGAAGATCGACGTGGGGATGTAGACCGTCGAGCACGAGTTCGGGATGTCGACGACGCCCGAGAGCCGGCCCTCGATCGGCGCGGCACCGAGCAGCAGGTAGGCCTGCTCGGGCGCGTAGCCGAACTTGGTGAGGTAGTCGATCGCGTGCAGGCAGGCGCGCTGGTACGACAGGTGCGAGTCGAGGTAGCGCTGCTCGCCGTCCAGGGTGACCGACGTGCCGGAGAACGCGATCCACTCGCTGAAGCGCGGGTCCACCCGGCCGGGCATGAAGATGGCGTTCTCGCTCACGCCGTAGGTCTCCATGCCGCCCTTGATGATGTCCACGCGCAGGTCGATGAAGCCGCCCATCTCGATGGCGCCGCAGAACGTGATCTCACCGTCGCCCTGCGAGAAGTGCAGGTCGCCGACCGAGAGGTTCGCGCCGTCGACGAAGACCGGGTAGAAGATCCGGGTGCCCTTGGACAGGTTCTTGATGTCCTGGTTGCCACCGTTCTCGCGGGCGGGCGCCGTACGCGCGGCCTCGGCGCCGACCCGGCCCCACTGGTCGCGGGCCAGGCCGCCGAGCACGGCGTGCTCACCCTCGGGCGGGAGGGCCAGCGGCGGGACCCGGTGCGGGTCGGTGGCGATGAGGGCGCCCTCGCGGCGGTTCCAGGTGGCGAGGAGCTCGGCGGACGGGGCGGTGCCCATGAGGCCCGGGTGGATCAGGCCCTCGAAGCTGACGTGCGGCACGTGCCGGCTGGTCGCGACCTGGCCGTTGAAGTCCCAGATCGCCTTGTAGGCGTCGGGGAACTGGTCGGTGAGGAAGCCGCCGCCGTTGTTGCGGGCGAAGATGCCGGTGTAGCCCCAGCCCTGGCCGGCGAGCGGACCGGAGTCCTCCTGGGGGATCGGCCCGACGTCGAGGATGTCGACCACGAGCAGGTCGCCGGGACGGGCGCCCTCGACCGCGAACGGGCCGGAGAGCTTGTGCACGGTCAGCAGCGGGGCGTTGAGGATGTCCTCGGCCGAGTCGTCGTTGACGATCGCGCCGTCGAACCACTCGCGGCAGTCGACCCGGAACGAGTCGCCGGGCTTGACGGTCGCGACCGGCGGGATCTCGGGGTGCCACCGGTTGTGGCCGAGCTTCTGCTGGTCCTCGAACTTCTTGCTGCTGTCGAGGGGGAAGATCACTTCAGGCATGGGGCGTGCTCCTCGGGTGATGGGGTGGCGGGACTGCTCGGGACTGCTCGGGACTGCTGGGACGGAACGGTCAGGGGCGCGGCAGCTTCTGGTGCAGCGGGTTGCGGGTGATGCGGGCGCCACCGCCACCACCGCCGCTGCCGGGCAGCGAGGTGACGACCGGGGGCTCGTGGGCGGTGGCCGCCGTGGCGTCCATCAGCCGGTACGCCGTGCTGCCGGCGACCGAGAGGCGCGGCGCGCTCATCCGGCGCCGAGCCGCACCACCGCACTCCGGGCAGTCCACGGCCGCGGGGACCTCGCTCATCGGGTAGGTCCGGTCGAACTCGGTGCCCTCGGGGCACCGGAAGGCGTAGAGCGGCATGACTTCCTCTCAGGCAGCGGGAGTGGGGGTGGGCGCGGCCGCGGGCGCCGTACGGCCCAGCACGCCGGCCAGCCCCACCACGACGACGGCGAGGACCAGGGCGAGCACGCCGAAGCCGGTCGACGTGGGCCAGTTGTCGTGGAGGCCGAGCAGGGCCGGGACCGTGCAGGTCAGGTGGCTCCCGAGGACGAGCACCCACCCGGCGAAGCGGGTCAGCTCGTCACGACCGAGCGCCAGGACCAGGAAGAAGAGCAGCCACATGACGGCCCAGGTCAGCCAGATCGCGGTGAACGCGAGGTCGTCCTCGATCGAGAGCACCGCCTGGACCACCGCCATCACCGCGACGAACAGCGAGAACCAGCCCAGGCCGGAGCCGTCCAGCCCGGCCAGTGCGTTGATGCCGACGTAGAGGTAGGTGAAGCCGAACAGGTAGATCGGCGCCCACGCGGCCGCCGTGGCGAGGTCGGGCGCCTGGATCAGCGCGATGGTCGGCAGCACCACCTGGAGCGTGCCGACGAACAGGTTGAGCGGCGCGCCGCCACGGGCGGTGACGAGCCCGAGCAGCCCGAGGCCGTTGACGAACAGCACCGCTCCGACGAACAGCAGTCCCACATTGGACACCGGGCGCCTCCGGATAATCGTACCGATCTGGAACTATTGCAGATCGGAACCATAAAGCGCCCAGACGGACCCGTCAACGACCCTCGCGGAGGTGGCTCAGGCGTCGAGGTCGGCGACGAGCGCACGCCACAGGTCGCGCCCCGCGTCGGAGGCGACGACCAGGACCCGGCGCCGGTCGGTGGCGTCGGCGCGGCGGTAGGCCAGGCCCTCGGTGACCAGGCGGTCGACGACGCGCGTGGTCGCAGGCGGCGTCGACGAGATCAGCCGGCCGAACTCGCCGACGGTGAGGCCGTCGGGCGCGTCGGAGAGCCTGCGCAGCGCCCGGTAGACGTCGAGCCCGATCCCGTGCTCGTCAAGCACCGGGAGCAGCCGGGCCACGACCAGGTCGTCGGCCGCGACGACGGCAGCCGCCGCGACGCGCGCGTCCGGTCCGGTCGTCGTCACCTGTCCCCTGGGCATGGGACCACGCTAACCGACCCCGTCGCCCGGTTCCGCGTCCTGGACGTCGGCGCTAGTGTCCCGAGCAGCGAAGGTCCCGTTCCCCCAGGAGTGCCGATGCCAGCCACGACGGACGACTACGTCGTCGGCCTGCTCTACCCGCAGTCCGGTCCGGCCGGGCTGTTCGGCCCCTCCTGCCTGACCTCGGCCCGGCTCGCGGTCGACGACGTCAACGCCCGCGGCGGGATCCTCGGGCGCCAGGTCCGGATCGAGGCGATCGACGCCTCGGTCGCGGCGCCCGGGGCGGCGGACTCGGTGGCCGGCCTCGTCGCCTCCGACCGCATCCAGGCGGTCGTCGGCTGGCACCGCTCCGACGTACGGCGGGCGGTGGCGCAGCGCCTCGACCGCCGGGTCCCCTATGTCTACACCGCGCTCTACGAGGGCGGTGAGCACACCGACGGGCTGTGGCTCACCGGCGAGACGCCGCCCCAGCAGGTGCTGCCGGCGCTGCGCTGGATGCGTGACGAGCTCGCGCTGCGCCGCTGGTTCATCGTCGGCAGCGAGTACGTCTGGCCGCGCCGGACCGCCGAGGCGTGCCGGGCCTATGCCCGCCGGCTGGACCTGGAGATCTGCGGCGAGGCCTACCGTCCCGTCGGCACCGAGCAGTACGACGACGTGCTCACCCGGATCGAGGCCTCCGGCGCGACGGGGGTGATCCAGCTCCAGCTCGGCCAGGACGCCGTGCACTTCAACCGGCAGTTCGCCGCGGCCGGGCTGCCCACCGGCGTGGTCCGGTTCTCGCCACTGATGGACGAGAGCATGCTGCTCGCCTCCGGCCCCGACGCGACGGCCAACCTCTTCGCGGCCTCCGGCTTCTTCGGCTCGCTGGTGACCGACGCGGCGATGGACTTCGGCAGCCGCTACTTCGGCGCGTTCGGACCCGGCGCGTGCCCGCCGTCCGCGATGGGCGAGTCGTGCATGGAGGGGCTGCTCCTGCTCGAGTCGCTCGTCAACGGCGCGGGCTCCTCGGTGGTCGAGGACCTGCTGTCCTGCGCCCACCCCACCCGGTACGACGGCCCGCGCGGCAGCCTCGCGCTGCGCTCGGCGCACGCCGAGCAGCCGGTCTACCTGGCCGCCGCGGCCGGGTGCGACTTCGACGTGATCACCACGCTGCCGCGCGGCTGAGGTCAGCCGACGGAGCGCTCCCCCGTCCAGAACCGCGCCCGCAGCGCCTTCTTGTCCGGCTTGCCCAGCGCGGTGAGCGGCAGCGCGTCGACCGCGATGACGTCCTTGGGGGTCTGCACGGAGCCCTTGCGCTCCTTGACCGCGTCCTTGATCTCGGCGACGACATCGTCGGTGAGCTCGTGCCCCTCGCGCAGCACGACGACCGCGGTGACCGCCTCGCCGAACTTCTCGTGCGGCGTCCCGATCACGCCGACCTGGGCGATGGCGGGGTGCTCGGCGATGACGTCCTCGACCTCCCGCGGGAAGACGTTGAACCCGCCCGTGACGATCATGTCCTTGGTGCGGTCGACGATGTACCAGAAGCCGTCCTCGTCCTCGCGCGCCACGTCGCCGGTGTGCATCCAGCCGTCGCGGAAGGTCTCGGCCGTGGCCTCCGGCAGCCGCCAGTAGCCGCCCGACAGCAGCGGTCCCGCCACGCAGATCTCGCCGGGCTCGCCCTGCGGGACCGGGTTGCCGGCCTCGTCCAGCAGCGCCGCGCGCAGGTACGCCGACGGGCGCCCGCACGACGTCAGCCGCGCCTCGATCGGCGTACCGGAGGCGTCGACGTGGTCGCCCTTGGGGAAGTAGCTGATCACCATCGGGGCCTCGGACTGGCCGTAGTACTGCGCGAAGATCGGCCCGAACCGCTCGATGGCCTCCTTGAGCCGGACCGGGTTGATCGCGGACGCGCCGTAGTAGACGGTCTCGAGCGACGACAGGTCGCGGGTGCGCGAGTCGGGGTGGTCCATGAGCGCGTAGAGCATGGTCGGCACGAGCATCAGCGAGTTGATCCGCTTCTCCTCGATCGTGCGGAGCACCTCGGCCGGGTCGAAGCGCGCGGACACGAAGAGCGTGCCGCCCTGCAGCACGACCGGGACGAAGAACGCCGCGCCGGCGTGCGAGAGCGGCGTGCACATGAGGAAGCGCGGCTCGGCCGGCCACTCCCACTCCGCCATCTGGATCTGCGCCATCGTCGAGAACGCGCGCACGTTGCCGATCACGCCCTTGGGCTTGCCGGTCGTGCCGCCGGTGTAGGTGATCGAGGTGATGTGCTCGGGCTCCAGCACGGCCGCGGTCAGCGGCTGGGCCTCGAAGGTCGCCGCGACCGCGGTGAGGTCGGTGCCGACGTCGGCGAGCGCGTCCGGGACGGGGCCGATGGTGAGGACCTGCTTGAGCCCGGGGCACTTCCCGAGCAGCTCGACCGCCCGGTCGGCGAAGTAGGGGTCGATGACGAGCGTGGTGATCCCCGCGTCGTTGATGACGTAGGCGTGGTCGTCGGCCGAGCCGAGCGGGTGCAGCGAGGTCCGCTGGAAGCCCTGCGTCTGGCCGGCACCGAGGATGAAGAGCACCTCGGGCCGGTTGAGGGCGAGCAGCGCGCCCGGCGTACCGCGTCCGGCACCGAGGGATTCGAAGGCCTGGATGTACTGCGAGATCCGCTCCGCCGTCTCGCGGCCGGTCAGCGTCACGTCGCCGAGGTGCACGATCGGGCGGTTCGCGTGCCGCTTGAGGGCCGCGACCATGAGGTGGCCGTTGTGGGCAGGGGTGCGGAGCGTGTCGGTCACCCCGGCAGACTAGAACGTGTTCTATTCCGCAGGCAAGGACCCCTACCTTGGTCGGGGATCTCCCTACCTCCGACCGATGCCCCTCGCGAGTGCCGGACCCTAGCCTCGACACCATGCAGTACGACGAGCTCGGCTCCACGCGCGAGGACAAGGTCTGGACCTACATCATCTTCGCCGTCGGCGGGGTCCTCGTGCTCACGGTCGGTCCGCTGCTCGCCCGCTGGCTCGCCGACGTGCCGTTCGTGCCCTTCAAGGACATCCTGCGCTGGGTCGGCGACTTCGACCAGCCGTGGGCCTGGGTCGCGCGCCCCGCGATCGGCCTGCTCGCCGGCCTGGTCGTCGCCTTCCTGGTGCTCGTGGACGAGTGGCGCCTGGAGGTCCACGACGACGCGATCGTCGTCGTTCACGACCAGGACCGCCGCCGGCTCGCCCGCGAGGCGATCATCGGCATCCACTTCGAGGGCAAGAAGGTCGTCATCGAGGGCACCGACGGGCGCCGGCTCTTCGACAAGCCCGTCGAGGCCAAGCGCGCCACGGTCAAGCAGGCGTTCTCCTCGCGGGAGTACCCGCTCGAGTCGGAGTAGCCGCGCGGGAGCTCACCCGGCCCGGCGCTCGACCGGCGCGATCAGCGGCCGCACGCCGCCCAGCCGCCGGTGGAAGCGCACCTGGTCGGCATGGGCGTCCAGGACGTCCCACAGCGCCCGGTGCGCCGCCCAGGGCAGGGGGTCGTCGCCGCGCACCCAGCGCTCACCGAAGCTGATCCACACCGGCGTCCAGCCGGCCGCGCAGTCCCACCGGCCGCGCTGGGCCTCGACGAGGCGCCGGCGTACCTGGAAGGCGGTGCGCGGACCGTCGGCGCACACCGGCGCGGTGTGGACCGGCCAGACCCACAGGTCGAGCTCCATCAGTGCCAGCTCGAGGTCGCGCAGCAGCGCGGGATCGACCAGCACCGTGGCGACGTTCTCGTGCGGCTCACGCCTCATGCCCTGAGACGGTAGCCCGGACCTCCGACAGCGACCAGGCCCTCAGGTGAACATCGTCAGGCGAGCAGCTCGGCCACCTGGCGGATCTCGTCGGCGCTGCGGCACGAGAGCAGCAGCGTGGTCACACCGGTCTCCTCCCACTGCGCGACGCGCTCCTGGACCTCGCCGGGCGTGCCGATGATGTGCATGTCGTCGACGAGCTCGTCGGGGATGAGCGCGGTCGCCTTGTCCTTCTCGCCCGACAGGTAGAGCGACTGCACCTCGTCGGCGAGCTCGCCGTAGCCCATCCGGGTGAAGACCTGGTGGTGGAAGTTCTGCTCCTTGGCGCCCATGCCGCCCATGTAGAGCGAGACGAACGGCTTCATGCCGTCGATCACGAGCTGCTTCTGCTCGGCGTTCTCGACCACCTGGAGGTGACAGGTGGCGGCGATCTCGAAGTCCGCCCGGGTACGACGAGCGCCCGGCCGCGCGAAACCCTCGTCGAGCCACGGCTGGTACATCCCCGCGCTCTTGGGCGTGTAGAAGATCGGGATCCAGCCGTCGGCGATCTCGGCGGTCTGCGCGACGTTCTTGGGGCCCTCGGCGCCGAGCCAGATCGGCAGGTCGGCGCGCAGTGGGTGCACGATCGGCTTGAGCGGCTTGCCGAGGCCGACCGCGCCGGGGCCGTGGTAGGGCAGCGGGTGGTGCGGGCCGTCGTTGGTCACCGGCGCCTCGCGGGCCAGCACCTGGCGGATGATCGAGACCACCTCGCGGGTCCGGGCGAGCGGCTTGGAGAACGGTACGCCGTACCAGCCCTCGACGACCTGGGGACCGCTGACGCCCATGCCGAGGATGACCCGGCCACCGGTGAGGTGGTCGAGGGTGAGCGCGTGCATCGCGATCGAGGCCGGCGTCCGGCCCGACATCTGCACGATCGAGGTGCCCAGGCGCACCCGGGAGGTCTCCCGGCCCCACCAGGCCAGGGGCGTGAACGCGTCGCTCCCCCAGGCCTCGGCGGTGAAGATCGCGTCGAACCCGGCGTCCTCCGCGGCCGCGACGAGCTCGCCGACACCCTGCGGCGGCTGCGCCGACCAGTACCCCAGCTGCAGTCCCAGTTTCATGGACCGCATCATGACGGATGAGCCCGATCCATTTCTAGAACATGTTTCACTTTTGGGCAGAACATGTTTCACTTTGGCTCATGAGTCGCACCCTCTCGGCACCGGTGACGGTGTCCTTCGACTACACGCGATCGGTCGGCCCGGTGATCGGCCGCTTCCTCACCGGTCTCCGCGACGGCCAGCTCGTCGGCGCCCGTCTCAGCGACGGCCGCGTCGTCGTCCCGCCGCCCGAGTTCGACCCGGTGACCCACCAGGCGACGGCCGACTTCGTCGAGCTCCCCGAGACCGGCACGGTCACGTCCTGGACCTGGGTCAGCGAGCCCGTCGCCGGCCAGCCGTTCGAACGCCCGTTCGCGTTCGCCCTGGTCACCATCGACGGCGCCGACGCCCCGCTGCTGCACGCGGTCGACGTCGCGAGCCCCGACCAGATCAGTACCGGCATGAAGGTCCGCGCCCGCTGGGCCGCGGAGCGCACCGGCGCGATCACCGACCTCGTCTTCGAGCCCGACACCGGCACCGCGAGCGCGGCCGCCCCGGCTGCCGGCGAGGGCGCCGTGACCGGGATCGTCACGCCGGTCAGCCTCGACTACACCTACGCCGCCTCCCCCGAGGAGTCCGCCTTCTTCCGCGGTCTCTCGGAGGGCCGGATCGTCGGCCAGCGCTGCCCCACGTGCGAGAAGGTCTACGTCCCGCCGCGTCCGGCCTGCCCGACCGACGGCGTGCCGACCGTCGAGGAGATCGAGCTCTCCCACACCGGCACGGTGACGACCTTCTGCATCGTCAACGTGCCCTTCCTGGGCCAGAAGATCGCGCCGCCGTACGTGTCGGCGTACATCCTGCTCGACGGCGCGGACATCGCGCTGCAGCACCTGATCCTCGACATCCCCGTCGAGGAGATCCGGATGGGCCTGCGGGTCAAGGCGGTCTGGAAGCCCCGCGACGAGTGGGGCACCACGATCGAGAACATCAGCCACTTCGCGCCGGCCGACGAGCCCGACGCGGACTTCGACACCTACAAGCACCACCTCTGAGCGGCGGGAAGGACAAGACATGCGTGACGTTGCCGTCGTCGGGTTCGCGCAGCGACAGCTGCAGGACTACGACGGATCCCCCCAGTGCGCCGAGCTCCTGGTGCCGCTGTTCGCGGAGTGCTACGAGCAGACCGGGTGGACCAAGAAGGACATCGGCTTCTGGTGCTCCGGCTCCTCGGACTACCTGGCCGGCCGCTCGTTCTCGTTCGTGAGCGCGATCGACGCGATCGGCGTGCTGCCGCCGGTCAACGAGTCCCACGTCGAGATGGACGCCGCCTGGGCGCTCTACGAGGCGTGGCTCAAGATCCAGACCGGCGAGGTCGACACCGCGCTGGTGTTCGGCTTCGGCAAGGCCTCGGCCGGCGTCCTGCGCCGTACCCTCGCGCTGCAGTTGGACCCCTACACGCTCACTCCCCTGTGGCCCGACACCGTCTCCATCGCCGCGCTGCAGGCCCGGCTCGGCATCGACGCCGGCGCCTGGGACGAGACCGCGATGGCCGAGGTCGTCAACCGCTCCCTCTCCGACGCCGAGAAGAACGAGTACGCCGTGCGCGCGGGCGGCTCGTCCGTCGCCGACCTGCTCGCCCGGCCGATGTTCGCCGACCCGCTGCGCAAGCACGACGCCGCCCCGGTGACCGACGGCGCGGCCGCGATCGTCCTCGCCGCCGGCGACAAGGCCCGCGAGGTCCGCGACCGCCCGGCCTGGATCACCGGTCTCGCGCACTTCGCCGACGGCCTCCAGCTCGGTACCCGCGACCTGACCCGTTCGGAGTCGGCGTACCGCGCCGGGGCCGCGGTGGGCGGCACCGCCGGCGTCGAGATCGCCGAGCTGCACGCGCCGTTCAGCCACCAGGAGCTCATCCTGCGCCGCGAGCTCGGCCTGGCCGACGACGTCCGGATCAACCCGTCGGGCGGTCCGCTCGCCGGCAACCCGATGTTCACCGGCGGCGCCATCCGGATCGGCGAGGCCGCCCGCCGGATCTGGGACGGCACCGCCGACAAGGTGCTGGCCCACGCGACCAGCGGCCCGGCACTGCAGCAGAACCTCGTCTGCGTCATGGAGGGAACGAACTGATGGGCAAGACTCCTGCCGCCGTCGTCGGCGTCGGCCAGACCCACCACCGGGCCAAGCGCGAGGACGTCTCGATGGCCGGCCTGTGCCGCGAGGCGATGGACCGCGCGCTCGAGGACGCCGGGATGACCCTCGACGAGATCGACGCGATCGTCGTCGGCAAGGCGCCCGACCTGTTCGAGGGCGTGATGATGCCCGAGCTCTACCTCGCCGAGGCGCTCGGCGCGGCGGGCAAGCCGCTCCTGCGCGTGCACACGGCCGGCTCCGTCGGCGGGTCGACCGCGATCGTGGCCGCCTCGCTCGTGCAGTCGGGCGTGCACAAGAAGGTCCTCACCGTCGCGTTCGAGAAGCAGTCGGAGTCCAACGCGATGTGGGCGCTCTCGGTGCCCGTCCCGTTCGTGATGCCGGTCCACGCCGGTGCAGGCGGCTACTTCGCCCCGCACGTGCGCTCCTACATCCGCCGCTCCGAGGCGCCCACCCACATCGGCGCGATCGTCGCCGCCAAGGACCGCACCAACGCGCTCAAGAACCCCTATGCGCACCTGCGCGAGGAGAAGACCGTCGACCAGGTCCTCGCCTCCCAGATGCTCTGGGACCCGATCCGCTACGAGGAGACCTGCCCCTCCTCCGACGGTGCCTGCGCGCTCGTCATCGCGGCCGAGGACGTCGCCGCGTCCTCGCCGAACCCGGCGTGGATCCACGGCACCGTGATGCGCTCGGAGCCGACCACGGCCGCCGAGCGCGACCAGGTCAACCCGCAGGCCGGCCGCGACGCCGCGGCCGCGCTGTGGAAGCAGGCCGGCATCACCAGCCCGATCGACGAGATCGACGCGGCCGAGATCTACGTGCCGTTCTCGTGGTTCGAGCCGATGTGGCTCGAGAACCTCGGCTTCGCGGCCGAGGGCGACGGCTGGAAGCTCACCGAGGCCGGCGAGACCGCGATGGGCGGCCGGATCCCGGTCAACTGCTCCGGCGGCGTGCTCTCCTCCAACCCCATCGGCGCCTCCGGCATGCTCCGCTTCGGCGAGGCGGCCCTGCAGGTGCGCGGCGCGGCCGGCGAGCACCAGGTCGACGGCGCCCGCAAGGCGCTCGGCCACGCCTACGGCGGCGGCTCGCAGTTCTTCGCGATGTGGGTCGTGGGAGCGGACAAGCCCACCAACTGACGACGCGGTTTGCGGGCGGGGATCGGCGGTTAGGGTCCGTGGGGTGAGTGAGCCCCCGGCGTCCTACCCGCCTCCCCCGCCCTCCTACGGCGGCGGGCCCCCTCCCCTGGCGCCACGCCCACCCGGCAACGGCACGGCCGTCGCCTCGCTCGTCCTGGGCATCGTCGCGCTCTGCTTCTCGCCGATCCCGCTCGTCAACCTGCTCGGCGCGGTCTGTGCCCTGATCGGGCTCGTCCTCGGCATCGTCGCCCTCCTGCGGGCGCGGCGGCTCGGCCGCCGGGTGATGGCCGGCTGGGGCACCGGCCTCAACGCGGTCGCGCTCGTCATCTCGGTCGTGGTCGGCTTCCTGGTGCTGCGCTACCTCGGCGACCTGCTCGACTTCGTCGACCCGCCCGAGCCCAGCGCCGAGGTCGGCGAGCGCTTCACCACCGACGACGGCGACCTGTCCATCGAGGTCACCTCCATCACCTGCGGCCCCTCGGAGTACTCCGCGGGCGCCGAGACCTGCACCTTCGCGTTCGACGTCACCAACAAGAGCGACCGCACGATCTACCTCGACCACATCCGGGTCAAGGCGGTCGTCGACGGCCAGTGGCGCGACCCGAGCCTCGAGGGCGTCAGCACGCTCGAACCGGGCGCCTCGGCCACCAGGACCGGCGACGTCACCCTGCGCGACGAGCGGCTCGACGGTCTCGCCTTCGACGCCGACGACGCGTCCAGCCACAGTGCCGTCGTGGTTGCCGCGCCGGGCCCGTAGTCTTGACCTCGTGATGGAGCTGCGTACCCCCACCCAGATCGAGCAGATGCGACCCGCGGGTCGTTTCGTCGCCTCGGTGATCAAGGCGCTCGGCGAGAAGGCCGACGTCGGGGTCAACCTGCTCGAGCTCGACGAGCTGGCGCACCGGATGATCAAGGACGCCGGCGCCGAGTCCTGCTACATCGACTACCACCCGTCGTTCGGCGCGAGCCCGTTCGGCAAGGTCCTCTGCACCTCGGTCAACGACGCGGTGCTGCACGGGCTCCCCCACGACTACGTCCTCCAGGACGGCGACCTGCTCTCCGTGGACTTCGCGGCCTCGGTCGACAACTGGGTCTCCGACTCCGCGCTCTCCGTCGTCGTCGGCACCCCGCGCGAGGAGGACCTGCGCCTGATCGAGGTCACCGAGCGCGCCCTCGCCGCCGGCATCGACGCCGCCCGGGCCGGCAACCGCCTCGGCGACATCTCTTTCGCCATCGGCAGCGTCGCCCACGAGGCCGATCTCAAGGTCAACCTCCAGTTCGGCGGCCACGGTGTCGGCCGGACCATGCACGGCGAGCCCCACGTCGCCAACGACGGCCGCGCCGGCCGCGGTCCCAAGCTGCGCCCGGGGCTGGTCATCGCCATCGAGCCGTGGTTCCTGCACACCACCGACGAGATCGTCTTCGACCCCGACGGCTGGACGATCCGCAGCGCCGACGGCTCGCGCGGCGCCCACGCCGAGCACACCGTCGCGATCACCGACGGCGACCCGATCGTCCTCACCGCCCGCGACTGAGCCGGCCGGCCAGGGACGCGCTGCGGTGGGCATCTTCCGGCGCCGGCGGCGCGACGACGAAGAGCCCACCCCCGCCGGGCCCGACGTGCCCTCCGAGCCCGCCGGGCCCGCGGTGCCCGGCACGGACGCCGAGCCCGACGAGGCCCTGCCCTTCCTCGGCGTCGCCGAGGCCCGGCACCTGCGCGCCCTGGTCCGCACGGCGTTCGCCGAGCGCGGCATCGAGGTGAGCGTCCACGCCGGCCACGTCGCCGACGACGCCGGCCGCCAGTTCGGCCTCTGGAACGTCGCGGCCGCCTGCCACCAGGACGACCGCGGTCGCGCCGCCTGGCCCTTCCTCGTCGGCTCCCACGTCGAGCGGGTGCTGGCCAGCATGGACGCACCCGACCCGTTCGGCGAGCTCAGCCCCGACGAGGCGGCCGCCCGGACGTTCGTCCGGCTCTACGAGCGCGAGGCGATCCCCCGCCTCGACGGCTTCCCCTTCCGCGAGTTCGCCCCGGGGCTGGTCGAGATGCTGGCGCTCGACCTCCCCGACACCGTCGCCGTGTACGACGACGCCCGCGCCGAGCGCCTCGGCGGCGTCGACGCCCTGCGCGCCCACGGACTCACCAACCTGGACCGCCAGCCCGTCGAGCAGCTCGAGCGACTCGACCTGCCCGACGGCGGCGGCGCCTTCCACGTCCTGCTCGGCGAGTCGGTCCACACCGCGAGCCGGGCGCTCCTGCTGCCCCGGCTCGCGACCGAGCTCACCGGACACGAGAGCGGCCGGCACGGCTGGCTGCTCTGCGTCCCCAACCGGCACCAGGTCGCCTGGCACCTGGTCCGCGACGCGACCGTCATCCCCGTGGTCCAGGCGATGGCCCGGTTCGCGGCGCTCGGCTTCGGCGACGCACCCGGGCCGCTCAGCCCGCACCTGTTCTGGTGGGACGGCGGCGGCTACCAGCAGCTCAGCCGGCTCGACGAGGACGGCGCCCTGTCGATCGTCGTGAGCCCGGACTTCCAGCGGGTGCTCGAAGAGCTCACCGGCGGGTCCTGAGCACCCCCGCGAGCAGCACCAGCGCCGCGACCTGGGCGAGCGCGACCACCACGGCGAGGACCGTCGCGTGGTCGGTGACCAGCGCCCCGGCGACCACGCCACCGGCGATCGCGCCGAGGCCCTGGACGGCCGCGAACACGCCGTACCCGGTCGCGCGGCGGGATCCGGGCACCACCGCCGCCACCTGGGCCTTGACCGTCGAGTCGAGGATCCCCGTCGCCACGCCCCACAGGGCCACCCCGGCGAGCACCGGCGCGAGCCGGTCGGCGAACACGAGCGGCGGCAGCACCGCCACCAGCACCGGTACGACGAGCAGCACCCGCGGCCCCCAGCGGTCGAACACGACCCCGGTCCCGAGCGCCGCCACCGCCGCCGTGGCCATGGCGAGCGCGTAGACCACCGGCGCCGCCGCGAGCGGCACCAGCCCGGTCTCGACGAACCGGAAGGAGATGATCCCGAACGTCATCAGGCCCGCCGTGGCCAGCGCCGCCGCGGCCGAGAAGACGTGGAACCGGGCCGGCAGGTCGACGCCCAGCGCCGCCCCCAGCCCCCGTCGCACGGGGGGATTCGTTGGCTCGGACGCGGTGGCGACCACCGACTCGTCCGGTACGACGGCGGCGGTGAGCACCGGGGCCCGGCGGGCGAGCTGGGCGAGGACGAGGAGCGAGAGCGCCCCCGGCACCGCCAGCACCGCGAAGCCCGGCCACAGCACACCGGTCAGCGCGGCGACCCCGGCGACGACGAGCGGTCCGGCGAAGGCGCCGACCTGGTCGAGCGCCTTGTGCACCCCGAAGGCCCGGCCCAGGCTGCCGCCGGCCGCCACCCGCGCGAGGAGCGCCGACTTGGCGGGACTGCGGATCGCCTTGCCCGCCCGCTCGGCGAGGATGAGCGCCGCGGCGACCGCGACGCCCGCCGTACCGAGGGCGGGAGCGAGGGCCAGGAGCGGCACGCACACCGCGGTCAGCGCGTACCCGACGACCGTCAGCCGCCAGTGCCGCCCGCTGCGGTCGGCCCACGGACCGGTCCCGAGGCGGAGCAGCAGCGCCATCGCCTCACCGGCACCGGTGACCAGACCGACCACGACGGCCGACGCACCCAGCGTCCCGAGGTAGGGGCCGGCGACCGAGCGCATCCCCTCGTAGACCATGTCGGCCAGCAGGCTGACGAGGCCGAAGGCGACGACCGTGCGCCAGGGGGACCAACCGGTCCCGGCCGACGGCCCGGCCGTCGCGGAGGTCAGTGGCTGATCCCCCACAGGAAGCCGAAGATGCCGGCGGCGACGCCGAGGCCGACGATGATCCACAGCGAGATCCAGGCCAGGCTGTGCATCCCGTGCTGGTAGTGGTTCTCGGCGAATCCGGGGAACTGGTCGGCGTTGAGCTCGCTCATCTCACCCTCCTGGTGGTCGTCAGCCTGCGTCACAGGCAGACGCTACTGCACTCCGGCCGGGGACGTCAGCGGTCCTGCACCCGGGCCACGACGGCGAACGCGGCGTCCAGGTCGACGTCCCACTCGGCGCCGGAGCGGTCACGCACCTCGACCTCGTAGGCCACCCCGGGGTCGTCGCTGGGGTCGACGTCGACCACGGTGCCGCCGCCGACGGCGGCCAGGGCGGCCTTCTCGGCGGCGGTGCGCTCGGCGGTGCTGAGGAGCCGGTCGTCGGCGTCGGGGCGCTCGACGGCGCCACCGGTGCTGCCGGTGCCCGCGAGGTCGTCGGCGTCGTCGGCGTCGCGCTCGACCACCCGCAGGTCGGCGTCCAGCGTGATGTCGACCTCGCGGCCGTCCTCCAGCCGGACCTCGACCTCGTAGGCCTCACCCCGGTCGTCGCTCTTCTCGACTTCGACGGCCTTGCCGCCGCCGGCCGCGGTCACGGCGGCGGTCTCGACCCGGTCCCGCTCGTCGCCGCGGACCTCGTCGGCGGACGCCGCCCACAGCGTCCCGCCGACGGCCAGGACGGCGACGGTGGCGACGGCGGGGATGACGATGCGCTTGCGGCGCAGGATGGTGGTCTTCATGGGAGTTCCTCTCTCGGCTGCTTCTGCTCTCGGTGTGGTGCCGAGCCTGCCGGGAGGTCGCTGAACCCTTCCTGAAGCCGTCTGAAGGCCTCTTCAGGAAGGCAGCCGGACGACGAACCGGGCGCCGCCCAGGGCCGAGCCCTCGGCGCTCACCGTGCCGCCGTGGGCCCGGACCAGCTCGCGGACGATCGCCAGGCCGAGCCCGCTGCCGCCGGCGTCGCGGGCCCGGGCGTCGTCGAGGCGCACGAACCGCTCGAAGACGCGCTCCCGGTCGGCCTCCGGGATCCCGGGGCCGTCGTCCTCGACGCTCACCCGTACGCCGGCACCGTCCTCGACGACGCCGAGCGCGATCCGGGTGCGGGCATGGCGCAGGGCGTTGTCGACGAGGTTGCGCACGACCTGCCCGAGGGCGACCGGGTCGCCCTGGACCCGGCCGGGGCCGACGGCGGTGGTGTCCGCGGCGATCCCGCTCCGGGCGGCCCGGCGGGCCTCGGTGAGCACCAGGTCGTCGACGTCGACGTCGACGCGCGTGGCCTGACCGCGCCCCTCGCCGGCCCGGGTCAGCACCAGGAGCTGGTCGACGAGGACCTGCATCCGGACCGACTCCTCGAGGACCGTCGCGGCGAGCTCGCCCTCGTCGAGCGCGCCCGGGTGGGCCTGGGCGACCTCGGCCGCCTGGCGCAGGCTGGCCAGCGGCGAGCGCAGCTCGTGGGAGGCGTCGCCGACGAACTCCTCCTGGCGCCGCGCGGAGTCCTGGAGCCGGCCGAGCATGCCGTTCATCGTCCGGGCCAGCCGGCCGATCTCGTCGCGGGCCGGCGGCTCGGGCACCCGGCGGTCGAGCCGGCTGCCGGTGATCTGCTCGACCTCGCGGCGGATCCGCTCGACCGGACCGAGCGCGCGCGAGACGACCAGCCAGGTGGTCGCGCCGACCACCAGGAGCAGCACCGGCAGGCCCACCAGCAGCGGTGTCAGCAGCGCCGCGGTGGTCTCGTCGACGTCCTCGAGCGAGACCCCCACCACGACGACGTACGCCGTACCGGCGTGCTCGGCCTCCTCGCTCGCCACGACATAGGGATGGTCGGCGCCGGCCAGGTCGACGACGTCCTCGTCGTCGGCCGGCAGCGCGCCGGTGAGCGGCTGCGAGGCGCTGACCACGGCACCGCCGGGTCCGAGCACCTGCCAGACGACCTCCTCAGGGTCCTCGGGGTCCTCGTCGTCGTCCTCGGGGTCCGCTGCGCCCGGCGACGCCGGCGGTCCCCCGGCCTCGACCTGCGCCGCGAGGTCGGCGGCCCGGTGCTCGGCGGTGGCCTCGGCCGCGTCGTGCAGCGAGCCGCGGACCACCAGCACGAGCGCCGCGGCGCCGATCAGCAGGGCCAGGGCCACCACGACGACGGCGCCGAGCGTGGTGCGGGTGCGCACGGCCACGTCAGCCTCCGTCGCTCGCGAGCCGGTAGCCCGCGCCGCGGACCGTCTGGATGGCGTCGCGCCCGAAGGGCCGGTCGACCTTGTTGCGCAGGTGCCGGACGTAGACCTCGACGATATTGGGGTCGCCCTCGAAGTCGCCGTCCCAGACGGCGTCGAGCACCTGGCGCTTCGAGACGACCTCGCCCGGGTGCCGGGCCAGGAAGGCGAGCACCGAGAACTCCCGCGCGGTCAGGCTGATCTCGGTGCCGCCCCGGTGCACCCGGCGGGCGGCGGGGTCGACGACGAGGTCGCCGAGCTCGAGCGCGGTCGGCCGCTCCCGGGCGCCGCGCCGGGCGACGGCACGCAGCCGGGCGACGAGGACCGGGAACGAGAACGGCTTGGTGAGGTAGTCGTCGGCCCCGGTGTCGAGGCCCTCGACCTGGTCCCACTCGCCGTCCTTGGCGGTGAGCATCAGGATCGGCGTCCAGTTCTTCTCCGCGCGCAGGGTCTCGCAGACCTTGTAGCCGTTGATGCCGGGCAGCATGAGGTCGAGCACGATCGCGTCGTACTCGTTCTCCCGAGCGAGCCACAGCCCGTCGGTGCCGTCGTGGGCCACGTCGACCGCGAAGCCCTCGGCCTCGAGCCCCAGGCGCAGCGAGCGCGCCAGCCGTCGCTCGTCGTCGACCACCAGCACCCGCACTCCGCACCTCCGGCGACAGACAGACAAAAGGACTCAGGGTGGCCCCATTCTCACGGAGCCACCCTGAACCTGCGCTGAAGGTCAGTGGTACTGGACCTGCATCTCCTTGATGGCGTTGAGCCAGCCGGAGCGGAGCCGGCGCGGCTCGCCCACGAGCTCGATGTCCGGAGCCAGGTCGGCGATCGCGTTGAAGATCAGGTTGATCTGCAGGCGGGCCAGGTTGGCGCCGAGGCAGTAGTGCGCGCCGTGGCCGCCGAAGGCAACGTGCGGGTTGTTCTCGCGCAGGATGTTGAAGGAGAACGGGTCGTCGAAGACGGTCTCGTCGAAGTTCGCGGAGGCGTAGAACATCGCCACCCGGTCGCCCTTCTTGATCGCCTGGCCGGCCAGCTCGGTGTCCTTCTTGGCGGTGCGCTGGAAGACCGTGACGGGCGTCGCCCAGCGGACGATCTCGTCGATGGCGGTCTCCGGGCGGTCCTTCTTCCACAGCTCCCACTGGTCGGGGTGCTCGAAGAAGGCGTGCATGCCGTGGGACGTCGCGTTGCGGGTCGTCTCGTTGCCCGCGACGGTCAGCAGGATCACGAAGAAGCCGAACTCGTCGTTGGTGAGCGCGCCGTGGTCGTCGTCGGCACCGACGCTGATCAGCTTGGTGACGATGTCGTCCTGCGGGTTGGCCCGGCGCTCGTTGGCGAGCTGGTCGAAGTAGACCAGGATCTCCATCGAGGCCACGGCCGGGTCGGCGCCGATGTCCGGGTCGTCGTAGCCCATCATCTGGTTGGACCACTCGAAGAGCTTCTTGCGGTCCTCCTGCGGGACGCCGAGGAAGTCGGCGATCGCCTGGAGCGGGAGCTCGGCGGCGATGTCCTCGACGAAGTCACCCGAGCCCTTGGCCACGGCGCCGGCGACGATCTCGCGCGCCCGCTCCTCGAGGACCGTCTTGAGGGCCGCGATCACGCGCGGGGTGAAGCCGCGGGACACGATGCCGCGCATCTGGGTGTGGTCCGGCGGGTCGTGGTGGATCAGCATCGCGCGCTGGACCTCGACCTGGTCGCGCGTCATGTCGGGCGCGAACCGGATGATGACGCCGTTCTCCATCGCGGACCAGTTCTCGTTGTCCTTGGAGACCTGGCGGACCTCGGCGTGCCGGGTCAGCGCCCAGTAGCCGGTGTCGAGGAAGCCGGCGCGCGCCTCGGGGATCTGCTCGATCCAGCGGATCGGCTCGCTCTCGCGCAGCGCGCGGAACTGCTCGTGCGGCACGGCCACTTCGTTGATGTCCGGATCGGTGGGATCCCAATCCGTCGGGATGAGGAGCTCGGTCACGCGCTGCGCCTTTCACTGCGGCCAATGGGGGTGGAACACGTTCTATGGACCTACCGTACAAAGCATCGCGGGATTACGAAAGGGTTTCGTGAACTCTTCTCCGCCAGCCGGGAGCACTCATAGAACGTGTTCTAGTTTGCTGCTACCGTGGCGCTATGGGCAACCCTGTGATCGTTGACGCCGTCCGTACCCCGCTGGGCAAGCGCAAGGGCTGGCTGGCCGGCCTCCACCCCGCGCAGACGCTCGGCTTCGTCCAGGCCGAGGTGCTCCGCCGGGCCGGGGTCGACCCGGCCCTGGTCGAGCAGGTCATCGGCGGCTGCGTGACCCAGGCGGGCGAGCAGTCCAACGACGCCGTGCGCCGCGCCTGGCTGTACGCCGGACTCCCCCAGGCCACCGCCGGCACGGCCCTCGACGCCCAGTGCGGCTCGGGCCAGCAGGCCACCCACCTGGTCAACGACATGGTCGCCGCCGGCACCATCGACGTCGGCATCGCCTGCGGCGTCGAGATGATGTCGCGCATCCCCCTGGGCGCGAACGTGCCCCCGGGCATGGGCGACCCGCGTCCGGCCGACTGGTCGATCGACATGCCCAACCAGTTCGAGGCCGCCGACCGGATCGCCAAGAACCGCGGCCTGACCCGGGCCGACCTCGAGGCGCTCGGCCTGGCCTCGCAGGCCAAGGCGAAGGTCGCCGTCGAGGAGGGCCGGTTCAAGCGCGAGATCGCGCCGATCGAGGCCCCGGTGCTCGACGACGAGGGCAACCCGACCGGCGAGACCCGCGTGGTCGACGCCGACCAGGGCCTGCGCGCGACCACCGCCGAGGGCCTCTCGGGCCTGCGCACCGTGCTCGAGGGCGGCCTGCACACGGCCGGCACCTCGTCGCAGATCTCCGACGGCGCCGCGGCGCTGCTCATCATGGACGAGGACAAGGCGCGCGCCCTCGGCCTCACCCCGCGGGCCCGGATCAAGGCCCAGTGCCTGGTCGGCTCCGACCCGTACTACCACCTCGACGGCCCCATCGACGCCACCCAGCGGCTGCTCGACAAGACCGGCATGGCGATCAGCGACTTCGACCTGTTCGAGGTCAACGAGGCGTTCGCCTCGGTCGTGCTGTCGTGGGCCGGCGTGCACGGCGTCGACATGGACAAGGTCAACGTCAACGGCGGTGCCATCGCGCTGGGCCACCCGGTCGGCGCCACCGGCGTCCGCCTCATCACGACCGCGCTGCACGAGCTGGAGCGCCGCGACGCCTCCACCGCGCTGATCTCCATGTGCGCCGGCGGCGCGATGGCGACCGGCACGATCATCGAGCGGATCTGACGCACCTCTCCCTCCGTACGACGAGAGGGGCTCACCGGTGATCCGGTGAGCCCCTCTCGTGCGTGACGGGGTCGATCGGCCCGCGGGTCAGGCCGTGCCGTAGACCGGCTCGGGGGCCGGGCCCTCGGCGAGCATGTCGCGTAGCGCGCCACCGACCTTCTCGGCCTCCCAGCGGGCACCCGCGTCGCGCGAGGCGCCGTGGCTCCAGCCGTTCTCGATCGTGATCACCGAGCCGTCGATCTCGATCACGCGACCGGTCACGTCGCCGGCCTCCTCGGAGGCGAGCCAGGCGACGATCGGCGAGTTGTCCTCGGGCAGCGCCATGGCGGAGGTGTCGAACGCGCCCTCGGTCATCCGGGTCTTGGCGACCGGCGCGATCGCGTTGACGGTGACGCCGTAGCGGCCCATCTCGGCGGCGGCGACCAGCGTCAGCCCGGCGATGCCGGCCTTGGCCGCGGAGTACGTCGCCTGGCCGATCGAGCCCTGCATGCCGGCGCCCGAGGAGGTGTTGATGACCCGGGCGGCGAGCTGACGGCCCTCCTTGGCCTCGGCCCGCCAGTAGGCACCCGCATGGCGCAGCGGAGCGAAGTGACCCTTGAGGTGCACCCGGATGACGGCGTCCCACTCGTCCTCGGCGGTGTTGACCAGCATCCGGTCGCGCAGGAAGCCCGCGTTGTTGACCAGGATGTCGAGCCCGCCGAAGGTGTCGATCGCCTGGCGGATCATCGCCTCGGCGGCCGCGAAGTCCGCGACGTCAGCGCCGTTGACGACCGCCCGGCCGCCCATCGCCTCGATCTCGGCGACGACCTCGTGGGCCGGCGACTCGTCGGTGCCCTCGCCGGCCGCCGAGACGCCGTAGTCGTTGACGACGACCGCGGCACCGTGGCGGGCGAGTTCGAGGGCGTGGGCGCGGCCGATACCGCGGCCGGCTCCGGTGACGATGGCCACGCGGCCGTCGAGCAGCTGGGTCACGAGTTCTCTCCTGAGTTCTGGAAGATGTGCAGGAAGACCGGCATCTCGCCGCCGCCGTGACAGGCGAGGCTCGCACCGGAGACATAGGCCGCCAGGTCGCTGGCGAGGAAGGCGGCGACATTGCCGATCTCGTCGAAGCGCGCCATCCGGCGCAGCGGGATCGTCCGCTCGATCGCGGCGACGGTCTCGTCGCCGCCGTAGTGGTCGGCGGTGTCGGCGGTGCGCACCAGGCCGACGTCGATGCAGTTGACCCGCACCTTCGGGCCCCACTCCATCGCCAGCGAGGTGGTCAGCGAGTCGACGCCCGCCTTGGCCGCGCCGTACGCCGCCGTGCCGGGCGAGGGCCGCAGCGCGGAGACGGACGAGATGTTGATGATCGCGCCGCCGTTCTCCTGGTCCTGCATGACCCGGTTGGCGGCCTGGCTGACGTGGAGCGCGGCCATCAGGTTGAGCCCGACGACCTTCTCGCTCAGCCGCGGCGAGGCGTCGGCGGCCATCACGAACGGGCCGCCGCCGGCGTTGTTGACCACGATGTCGAGCCGGCCGTGCCGGGCGACGATCGCGTCGACGAGCGCCGCGACCGAGTCGGGGTCGCGCACGTCGCAGGTCAGGTGGCTGGCGCCCGCGGGCGGCTCGGCCTCGGAGCGGCCGCAGGTGACCACGGTCGCGCCGGCGGCGATCAGCACCTCGGAGATACCGCGGCCGATGCCGCGCGCTCCGCCGGTGACGAGGGCGACCCGGCCGCCAAGGTCCACGCTGAGTGTCATGACTCCACAATACCAAGCAAATGCTTGGTAGCATGCATCTATGACAGTCACCAGCGAGTTGCGTCCGGACGGCATCCGCGTCGTCACGATGAACGCTCCCCCGGTCAACGCCCTCACCGTGCAGGGCTGGTTCGACGTGGCCGCGGCCCTCGACGAGGCCAGCGCCGACCTGGACACGAAGGTCGTCGTCCTCCGCGCGGAGGGCAAGGGCTTCAACGCCGGCGTCGACATCAAGGAGATGCAGAACACCACCGGTTTCGAGGCACTCCTGGGCGCCAACCGGGGCTGCTTCGCCGCCTTCAAGGCTGTCTACGAGTGCTCGGTTCCCGTCGTCGCCGCGGTCAACGGCTTCTGCGTCGGCGGCGGCGTCGGCCTGGTCGGCAACGCCGACGTCGTGGTCGCCAGCGACGACGCCTACTTCGGCGTCCCCGAGGTCAACCAGGGCGCCCTCGGCGCGGCCACCCACATGGCCCGCCTGGTCCCCCAGCACATGATGCGCACGCTCTACTTCACCGCGCGCACCATCAAGGCCGCCGAGCTCGTGCAGTTCGGCTCGGTGCTCGAGGTGGTCCCCCGCGACGAGCTCGACGCCGCCGCACTCAAGGTCGCCGGCGAGATCGCCGCCAAGGACACGCGCGTCATCCGCGCGGCCAAGGAGGCGCTCAACGGCATCGACCCGATCGACGTCAACAAGTCCTACCGCTGGGAGCAGGGCTTCACCTTCGAGCTCAACCTGATGGGCGTCAGCGACGAGCTGCGCGACGACTTCGCCGGCACGGCCAAGGCCAAGGGGGCCTGATGAGCACCAACCGCAAGCCCCGCGACAAGCGCATGTCGATCGACGAGGTGATCGGCAGCCTGGAGAGCGGGATGACCATCGGCATCGGCGGCTGGGGCCCGCGGCGCAAGCCGATGGCGCTGGTCCGTGCGCTCTACAACTCCGACCTCACCGACCTGACGATCGTCAGCTGGGGCGGCGCCGACGTGGGCCTGCTCGCCCGCGCCGGCAAGATCCGCCGGCTCGTCTACGCGTTCGTCTCGCTCGACACGGTCCCGCTGGAGCCGAACTTCCAGCGCGCCCGCCAGGCCGCCTCGATCCCCGAGGTCGTCGAGCTCGACGAGGGCATGTTCCAGACCGGCCTCAAGGCCGCGGCCGAGCGGCTGCCCTTCCTGCCGATGCGCGCCGGGCTCGGCTCCGACGTGCTGGTCAACAACCCGTGGATCAAGACCGTCGCCAGCCCGTACGACGAGGGCCACGGCCACGAGGAGCTCGTCGCGGTCCCCGCGCTGCGCCTCGACGCCGCGCTCGTCCACCTCAACCGTGCCGACCAGCACGGCAATGCGACGTACCTGGGGCCGGACCCGTACTTCGACGACCTCTTCGCGATGGCCGCCGACAAGACCTACGTCAGCGTCGAGCAGGTCGTCGACACCGCCGGCCTGACCGTCGACACCCCCGTGCAGCGGCTGCTGCTCAACCGGATGATGGTCAGCGGCGTCGTCGAGACCCCGCGCGGCGCGCACTTCACCACCTGCACGCCCGACTACGAGCGCGACGAGAAGTTCCAGCGTGCCTACGCCGCCGCGGCCGGCGGCACCGACGAGGAGTGGCAGGCCTTCCACGACCGCTTCCTCGCCGGCGACGAGGCGGCCTACCAGGCAGCCGTCCAGGCCTTCACCGAGGAGAACGCCCGATGAGCGACTACACCCGCGCCGACGTCTGCGCCGCCGCGATCGCGGACGCCTTCAGCGAGGACGGCGAGATCTTCGCCAGCCCGATGGGCCTGCTGCCGACCCTCGGGGTCCGGCTCGCCAAGCTGACCTCGAACCCCGACCTGGTGATCAGCGACGGCGAGTCGCTCTTCCTCGGCGGTACGCCGCCGCTGGGCGGCAAGGACGTCGTCGAGGGCTGGATCCCGTTCCGCCGCGTCTTCGACGTCGTCGCCTACGGCAAGCGCCACGTGATGATGGGCGCCACCCAGGTCGACCGGCACGGCAACCAGAACATCTCCGCGATCGGCCCGTTCGCCCAGCCCAAGCGCCAGCTCCTCGGCTCGCGCGGCGCCCCGGGCAACACGGTCAACAACCGGACGTCGTACTGGGTGCCGAAGCACTCGACCCGGGTCTTCGTCGAGGAGGTCGACATCGTCTCCGGCGTCGGCCCCGCCCGCGCGGCCGCGGCCGGCCCGGGCGCCTCGCGCTTCAACGACATCCATCGCGTCGTCAGCAACCTCGGCGTCTTCGACCTCGGCGGCGCCGGCTCGACCGTGCGTCTGGTCTCGGTGCACCCGGGTGTCACCGTCGACGAGGTCGTCGCCGCGACCGGCTTCGCGCTGGAGGTGCCGGCCGAGGTGCCGGAGACCCGCGCGCCGTCGTACGAGGAGCTGGTGATCATCCGCGAGGTCCTCGACCCCAAGGGCCTGCGCTTCAAGGAGGTGCCCGCCGAATGATCGCCCAGCAGATCCGCACGCCCTTCACCGACCTGGTCGGCGTCCCCCACCCGGTCGTGCAGACCGGCATGGGCTGGGTCTCCGGCCCGCGCCTGGTCTCCGGCACCGCCGAGGCCGGCGGCCTGGGCATCCTCGCCTCGGCGACGATGACCTTCGCCGAGCTGGAGCAGGCGATCATCGAGGTCAAGAGCCGCACCGACAAGCCGTTCGGCGTCAACCTGCGCGCCGACGCCGCCGACGCCCCCGACCGCTGCCGGCTGCTCATCGACCACGGCGTCAAGGTGGCCTCGTTCGCGCTGGCCCCCAAGCCCGAGCTGATCACCCAGCTCAAGGAGCACGGCATCGTCGTGATGCCCTCGATCGGCGCCGCCAAGCACGCAGTCAAGGTCGCCTCCTGGGGCGCCGACGCCGTGATGATCCAGGGCGGCGAGGGCGGCGGCCACACCGGCGCCGTCCCCACCACGCTGCTGCTGCCGACCGTCCTCGACGCCGTCGACATCCCGGTCATCGCCGCGGGCGGCTTCTTCGACGGACGCGGCCTCGCCGCCGCCCTGTCCTACGGCGCCGCCGGCGTCGGCATGGGCACCCGCTTCCTGCTGACCCGCGACTCCGCGGTCCCGGACGCGGTCAAGGAGCTCTACCTCTCCAAGGGCCTGGCCGACACCGTGGTCACCACCAAGGTCGACGGGATGCCCCACCGGATGCTCCGCACCGACCTCGTCGACTCGCTCGAGGAGACCTCCGCCGTACGCCGCTTCGGCCCGACGATGCGCCGCACCCTGGAGTTCAAGAAGTCCTCCGGCATGTCCTGGTCCGGCCTGCTCAAGGACGGCCGCGCCATGAAGAAGGCCCAGGGCCGCACCCTCGGCCAGATGGCCCTCGCCGCCAACACCCCGACCATGCTGCGCGCCGGCCTGGTCGAGGGCGACACCTCCGCGGGCGTGCTGGCCAGCGGCCAGGTGGTCGGCGTGATCGACGACCTGCCCTCGTGCGAGGAGCTGGTGGAGCGGATCGTCGTGCAGGCGGCTGCGGAGCTGAAGCGGGCGTCGTCGTACGTCGTGTGAGGTGAGTGGACGGAGCCCGGCTCTGTAGCGGATTACGTTGCGCTACAAAGCCGGGTTCTGTAGCATCTCGGCATGGATCTCGGTGGCATGGAAGTAGGCAGGGACGAGCTGGGCCTCCTGGGCGCGGTGACCGTCGTGGCCGTCGCGCTCTTCGGCTGCGCCCCTCGCTTCGCGGGGTACGTGGGACGGGAGTTCGCCCGGACCCACCAGGCCCACATCGACGCCGAGTTCGTCGCCGCCTTCGATCACGAGACCGTGCGCCGGACCCGGGTCCTGATCGTCCTGCTCTACCCCGCGGTCGCCTGGTTCGTCCTGCTGCCCGTCGACGTCGACACCACCACGCTCGCGCTGACGCTGAGCCCGGGCGCGCTGGCCCTCGCCGCGTCCTCCGAGGGACTGTGGCGGGTGACCCGCGCCGGACGTGAGTTCCCGGTCGCCCCCGGCCGGCCCGGCGTCGCCCGGGGCCGGCAGCCCGAGGTGCGCGACTACGTCGGTCCGGCCACCCTGGCGATGCTCGCGCTCCAGGCGCTGCTCGGCGTGGTCATGGCGGGCGGCGCTCTCCGCTGGGCCGCGGACGACGGCTGGAGCGGCGCGGCCGCCGGCCTGCTCGTCAGCGGCGTGGTGATCCTCGGCCTCTCACTCGCCGCTCCCCTGGCCTGGCGCGTCGTCGTCCGCCGGCCGCAACGGGCCGTCGATGCGGCGCACCTCTACTTCCAGGACGCGTGGCGGGCCGACGCCCTGCGCAACACCGGGATCCTCACCGTCCTCGTGCCCCTGTCCGCGGCCTACGTCTGGCCCGAGAGCAGCGACCCGGCCCGCGTCGCCCTCGTCGTGCTCGCGCTGGGGATCGGCGCGCTGGGACTGACCGACCTGGCCCCGCCGCTGCGCTTCCGCACCCGGCTGTGGCCCACCCTCGGGCCCCGGCAGGTGCTGCTCCCCGGCGAACCCGTACCGCCCGCCGCCTAGGACTCCTGCAGGCGCTGCTGGCGCCGCTCGTGCAGCCGCTGCTCCGCCTCCGCGAGGAACTCCAGGCACGGCGCCTGCTCCCCCGGGTGCTTCTCCTTCAGGTGGAAGGTCCAGCGGTCCATGGCGGCCATGAAGCCGTTGTCCTCACCCGGCCGGTAGGCCGACCAGCGGCGGTCGTTCTTGACGACGCACTCGGTGCAGCTGATCTTGTAGACGAACTGCTCCTGCGCACCGACCTCGATCCGCACCCGGGCCAGCGGGCCGGCCTGTGCGGCCGCCTTGCGCTCCCGAGCAGATCGGCTCGCCACCATGTCGTCCTCCAGACGTCGTCGGAGCCGCGAGCCTACCCGCGGCACGTTCTGTCGGACCTCTGCCCTAGCGTCAGGGGCGTGATCAACCGATGAGCAAGCTCGATGCCCTGCGGGCGATGCGCGAAGCCCGCTTCAAGCAGGACCAGGAGCGCGCCGGCAAGCCGAGCGCGCGGGTCCGTCCACCCGTCGCGCCGGCGGCCGCGACCCCGGCCGCCAAGCCGGCCCGCGCGAGCCGAGGTGCCGCGGCCACCGAAGGGGGCAGCGAGACGACCGAGGACGAGGCGCGGTGCGGGCACCGCAACATCAGCGGGCGCACGTGCACCCGTGAGCGCGGGCACGCCGCCAAGACGCACCGCTACTCCTAGCAGGGGCGCTGGTAGGTCCAGACCCGGCCCAGGACGCGGTAGGCGAGCACCTCGTTGACCTCGATCATCCGGTCGTTGGACTCGGCGTTCCAGGTGTTGATCGTGGCCAGGTCGGGGGCGGCCTCGCGCAGCCAGCGCAGCATGTCCGTCTTGAGCAGCAGGCCGAGCCGGTGGCCGCGGTGGTCGCGGGTGACCGAGGTGTCGTGCTGGTCGCCCCAGGCCGGCTCGTCGCGGGCGACCGCGACGACCGTCTGGGCGGCGAAGGCGCCGGTCGGGACGTGCCGGGCGACGACCCGGTACAGGTCCTCGCCGTGGGCCTCGACTGCGGTCTCGTAGGCGCGCATCCGCTCGGCCGGGTAGACCTCGTCCTCGTAGTCGAGGTCGTCGATGGGCGCGTCGTTGATCGCCTCGGCCATCACGCCCAGGGCGGCGAGCTCGTCGTCAGGGGTCGGGGCGAGGCGGCGCTCGAGGACGTAGTCGGCGGCGTGCGGGAGCGCCTCGTCGTAGCGCTGGTCGAGGGCGGCCCAGTCGATCTCGGCGAGCACCTGGCGCCGGTTGATCTCGGCGGACTTGGGCTCCAGGCGGTGGGCCCGGGCGAAGGCGTCGGCGGCCGGCGACTCCCAGGCGCTGATGGCGATGCTGGTCCGGCCGCGCCGGCGCGCCTCGGCCTCGAGCGCCGCGATGAGCGCCGAGCCGTGGCCGCGGCGCCGGTGGTCGGGGTGGACGCCGAGCTCGAGCCAGGCCAGGTGCCGGTTGTCGTACTCGCTGGTGCCGATCGAGGACCAGCCGACGACCTGGTCCCCCACCCGCGCCAGGTACGGCGTACCGGGCTCGCCGTCCCAGCCGTGGCGCCACTGGGCCGCGGCCCGGGCGGGCGTCATCCGGCGCTCCCAGGGCGCGTCGGCGTCGAGGGTCGCGTTGAACACGTCGGTCCAGGCGGCGAGCGCCGCGGTGTCGTCGGGGCCGAACGGGTGGATCTCCATGGGAGCAGCATGCGGTGCCGGACCGGCCGGTTCCACTGGATATCCTGGCCGGGTGACCCAGACGCCGCCGACCGGCCCCGGCAGCTCCAGCGGCGCCGGGACCTCGCGCCGGCGCCACCTGATGGACCCCAACGCGCCCCGCAAGGCGCCCGACCCGCGCGACATCGAGCGCCTGCAGCGCGTCCAGCGCCGGGTGGTCTCGGTGCTGATCGTCACCACGATCCTGCACCTGTCGGCGGGCTTCGTGATCGCCGCCGACCACGTCGACGCCGCTCGGACCGACGCCCGGGTGGGACTCAACGTGATCGCGGCCGCGTTCATGGTCGGCGGGATCGCGGCGACCCTGGTGATCAACGGCCGCTCCTGGAAGTCGCCCTGGCTGCTGCTCGGCCTGGTGCCGCTGGCCGTCGGCCTGTGGTGGACGGTGCTCTGAGGCTCAGCCCGCGGCGACGTAGGTGTGGGTGACGGCCTCGACGTTGTTGCCGTCGAGGTCGCGCACGAAGACGCCGTAGTAGCCGGGGTGGTACTCCGGCCACGGCCGCGGCGCGTGGAGCACCTCGGCACCGGCCGCGACGGCGGCCTCGTGGAAGGCGTGCACGGCGTCGGCGTCGGCTGCCTTGAAGGCGACGTGGACCTCGCGCTGGGCGGCCGGCTGGTCGTCGTAGCTGCTCAGCCAGAAGGCGGGGTCGCCCTCGACGCCGTAGCCGCAGGCGACGCCGAAGTCCATCACGCGGGAGAAGCCGAGCGAGCCGAGGACCTGGTCGTAGAAGGCCTTGGCCGCATCGAGGTCGGCACAGTTGATTCCGAGGTGGTCGATCATGACGCCCATCGAAGCAGCAGGCGCCGACAGCGCACCCGCGATCATCGGCAATCCCACCCGAACCACCTCAACCGGACTGGACCGCTGCCGATCAGCAGGTCATGGTCATGGCACCGCCCGAGCTCCACCCTGCCGTGCTGCAGAACGTCGCCCTGACGGTCCGGCCGACGACCGGGTCCGCGCTCGCGCTGGAGACGAAGGTCCTCGACCTGGAGCCGCAGTCCGACGGCTCGACGACACTGGTCGTGGCGCCGCCGCCGGGTCTGGACCCGCGCGAGCACCACTTCGACGCGACGCTGGCCTGGACCTATCCGCTGGGCCGGATGGAGTGCACGGTGCGGACTCGCCCGGCCCGCCGGGCGTACGGCGACGTGTGGCTCCTGTGCCCCAGCGCGCCCGCGACGCGGCTGCAGGAGCGCGCCTACTTCCGGGCGCGGATCGCGGTCCCGGTGCTGTTGACCCGGACCGACCCCGACGCCGAGCGGGAGCCGGAGCAGGACCCCGACGTGCAGCCGGAGCCGATCGACCTCGCCGGCGTCGTGGTCGACCTCAGCGAGGGCGGCCTGCTGGCGACGGTCCCCCGCGGGAGCCGGGCACCCGCGGTCGGTACCCGGCTCGAGGCGACGGTCCGCGTCGACGACGAGGACCTGGCGCAGCCGGCGACGGTGGTGCGCCACGTGCGGTTCGCGAGCGGTGGCATCGGCGTGGCGGTCGCCTTCGCCGAGCCGCGCCGGCACGGTGACCGGCTGCGCGCGGTCGTGTTCGCGGTCGAGCGGCGGCGCCGCAGCCGGACCTGACCCGGGCCGCTCCCGGCCGCCCCGGGCCTACATGACAGATGTCACCGGGAACCGGTGACACCGCGGCCTGCCGCCGGCCCCGGACCGGCGGCACCGTGGAGCCATGACCTCTCCTGCGATCCAGGTCCGCGGACTGCGCCGGTCCTACGGCAGCGGTGCCCGCGCGTACGAGGCGGTGCGCGGCGTCGACCTCGACGTGGCGACGGGCACGGTGACCGCCCTGCTCGGCACCAACGGCGCCGGCAAGACCTCCACGATGGAGGTGATCGAGGGGCTCTGCTCCCCCGGTGCCGGCGAGGTCCGGGTGCTCGGGCTGGACCCGGTCGCCGCCCGTGACCAGGTACGGCGCCGCACCGGCACGCTGCTCCAGACCAGCGGCTTCTCCGGCGACCTGACGGTCAGCGAGACGCTGCGGATGTGGGCCGGGACGCTGACCGCGCCGCGCCCGCTGGGCGAGGTGGTCGCGATGCTCCGGCTGAGCCACCGGCTCGACGTACCGGTCCGGGCGCTGTCGGGTGGCGAGCACCGCCGCCTCGACCTCGCCTGCGCGCTGACCGGGCGTCCAGAGGTGCTGCTCCTCGACGAGCCGACGACCGGGCTCGACCCCGAGAGCCGCCGCGACGTGTGGGACCTGGTCCGGTCGCTGCGCGACGCCGGGACGACGGTGCTGCTGACCACCCACTACCTCGATGAAGCCGAGGCGCTGGCCGACCGGCTGGAGATCATGCACGCCGGCCGCATCGTCCGCTCCGGTACGGCGGCCGAGGTCGTCGCCGGGCATCCCTCCTTCGTCCGCATCCGTACGACGAGCGCCCCGCCCTGGCTCGCCGGTCTCCCCGCGGTGCGGACCGTCGCCACCACCGGCGACCGGACCGCCCTGGAGACCAGCGACCTGCAGGAGACGCTCACCGCGCTCCTGGCCCGGGCCGGGGACGAGGGTCTGCGGCTCGCCGACCTGGAGGCCCGCCCGGCCAGCCTGGAGTCGGTCTTCCTCGCGATCGCCGACGGCTCCGCGACCACCCCCACCCCCGAGCCCGAGGCGGCCCTGCGATGACCACGCTCTCCCTCTCCCTGCCCCGCACCCTCCGCCTCGCCCGCTGGAACGCCGTCCTGCTCACCCGCAACCGGCTCGCGCTGACCTACGGGACCGTGCTGCCGCTGCTCCCGCTGGCTCTCCTGCTCGGCGGCGACCGCGGCGACGAGGCGCTCGGCGCGGCGACGATCGCGACGGTGCTGACCATGGCGTTCGTGTTCCCGGTGTTCTACAACGTGCTCTCCCAGTTCGTGACCCGGCGCGACGAGCTGGTCCTCAAGCGGCTGCGGACCGGCGAGGCGCGCGATGCCGAGCTGCTCACCGCCCTCGTCCTGCCGGGCGCGGTGATCGCGCTGGCGGTGGCGCTGCTCGCCGTCCCGGTGGCGGCCGCGTTCGGCCAGGACCTCCCCCGCAACCCCCTGCTGTACGCCGTCGGCGCGCTCGCCTGCGTCGCGCTCTACGCGGCCTTCGCCTTCTGGACCGCGGCCTGGACCCGCAACGCCGAGGCGGCCCAGCTCACGAGCCTGCCCGTCATCCTCCTCGCGATCGGCGGCCAGATCAGCCTCGCGCTCCCCGACGCCGCCCAGCGCTGGGCCGAGCTGACCCCCGGGGCGGCACTGACCGGCCTGGTCCGGGTCACCTGGTTCGGCATGGCCGACGGCAGGACGAGCAGCACCCTCGACCTCGCCGCGACCTGGGGTGCGGCCGCCCCGCACCTCGCCGTACTGGTCGCGTGGACCGCGGTGGCGTGCTGGCTCGCGGCCCGCTCGCTGCACTGGGAGCCCCGGGTGTGACACCGCCTAGGCTCGACCTCATGCGCCGCTGGACGGAGCTCGACCAGGTCGAGCGGGTCGACCTCTACACCCGGCAGTCGCTCTACCTCCTGCTGTGGTTCTTCGTCGGCACCCTGACCATCTCCGCGATCGCGCAGGAGCCCGACCACCGCACGGCCTTCGCGGTCGCGGGCGCCGGCATCCTCGTGCTCACGGTGGTCGCGACGAGCGTGCTCCGCGCGGTGCTCGACCAGCGGCGTCCGTGGCGCCGGATCGCCCTGCTCCTCGTGCTCTCAGCGATCGCAGTCGCGGTCGCGCTGCCCCACCCCGTGTGGGAGGTGGTGGTCGTCGCGGTCTTCGTCAACGTGGTCTGGTCGTTGAGCGGGCTGCGCGACCAGTGGCTCACCGT
This sequence comes from Pimelobacter sp. 30-1, assembly GCF_018831735.1. Classification (NCBI taxonomy): domain Bacteria; kingdom Bacillati; phylum Actinomycetota; class Actinomycetes; order Propionibacteriales; family Nocardioidaceae; genus Pimelobacter; species Pimelobacter sp. 30-1. The sequence continues at coordinate 95,330 of NZ_NHTS01000007.1, read as the reverse complement.
GACGCTCGTCGTCGGGCTGGGCGTCTTCATGGGCGCGACGACCGGCAGCCTGGCCCTGCTGGCCGGCGGGATGTTCATGGCGGCCTTCTGCATCTTCACCGTGCGCGCCTCGCTGTGGCTGCTCGGTGTCGTCACCGAGCTCGACCAGGCGCGGTCCGCCCAGGCCGCGCTGGCGGTCGCCGAGGAGCGGCTCCGGTTCTCGCGCGACGTCCACGACGTGATGGGACGCCGGCTCTCGGCGATCGCGGTCCAGGCCGAGCTCGCCGCGTCCCTGGCCGACCGCGCCGACCCGCGCGCCGCCGCGCAGATGCTCGCCGTGCGCGGGGTCGCCCACGACGCCCTGCGCGAGGCTCGCGAGCTGGCCCGCGGCTACCGCCCGACCGACCTGCACCAGGAGCTGGAGGGCGCCCGTGCGCTGCTGCGCTCGGCCGGGATCGAGGTCCGCCTCGACGTCGCGGAGGTGCCCGCGCCCTGGCAGGAGCCGGCGGCCTGGATCGTGCGCGAGGCGGTCACCAACGTGCTGCGCCACTCCGCCGCCACCCAGGTCGCCATCACCTTCCGGGCGCCGGAGCTCTGCGTCACCAACGACGGCGTCGCGAGCGCCGAGCCGGGCACGGGTCTCGGTCTCGACGGCCTGCGTGAGCGGCTCGCTCCGCTGGGCGCGACGGTGACCACCGCGGCCGACGTACCGGACTTCCGTCTCACCGCCCGCTTCCCCGACCTCGTGCAGGAGCCCGCATGACTGCGCCGATCCGCGTCCTCCTCGCCGATGACGAGCACCTGATCCGCACCGCCCTCGTGCAGCTGCTGGGGCTGGAGCCCGACCTGGAGGTGGTGGCCGAGGCGGCCACCGGCGACGAGGCGCTGGCGATGGCGGTCAAGCACGCCGTGGACGTCGCGGTGCTCGACCTGCAGATGCCCGGCCCCGACGGCATCGCCGTCGCCGAACGGCTCGCCGAGGTGCTGCCGGGCTGCGGCGTCGTGATCGTGACCGGCCACGGGCGTCCCGGACACCTCAAACGGGCCCTGGGGACGGGCGTGCGCGGCTTCCTGCCGAAGACGACCTCGGCGGTCACGCTCGCCGAGGTCGTCCGCAAGGTCCACGCCGGCGGACGCCACGTCGACCCCGAGCTCGCCGCCGAGGCGATCGCCGCGGGCGACAGCCCCCTGACGCCGCGTGAGGCGGACGTCCTCGAGCTCGCCGCGGACGGCGCCCCGGTCGACGAGATCGCCGACCGGGCCGCGCTCTCGCCGGGGACCGTGCGCAACTACCTGTCGAGCGCGGTCATCAAGCTGGGCGCCGCCAACCGGCACGACGCCGCCGCGACGGCGCGCCGGATGGGGTGGATCTGAGGCTCAGCCCAGGCGCTCGATGATGGTGACGTTGGCCTGGCCGCCGCCCTCGCACATGGTCTGCAGGCCGTAGCGGCCGCCGGTGCGCTCGAGCTCGTTGAGCAGCGTGGTCATCAGCCGGGCGCCGGTGGCGCCGATGGGGTGACCGAGGGCGATGCCGCCGCCGTTGACGTTGAGCTTGTCGTGGGGGACGCCGGTCTCCTTCATCCAGGCCAGCACGACCGAGGCGAAGGCCTCGTTGCACTCGAACAGGTCGATGTCGTCGATCGACATCCCGCTCTTGGCCAGCGCGTGCTTGGTCGCCGGGATGGGGCCGGTGAGCATCCAGACCGGGTCGTCACCGCGCACCGAGAGGTGCACGATCCGGGCGCGCGGGGTCAGGCCGTGGTCCTTGACCGCCTGCTCCGAGGCGATCAGCAGCGCGGCGGAGCCGTCGCAGATCTGCGAGGCGACCGCGGCGGTGATCCGGCCGCCGGGGGCGAGCGGGTCGAGACCGGCCATCTTCTCCAGCGAGGTCTCGCGGGGGCACTGGTCGGTGTCGAAGACCGTCCCGTCCTCCAGCGTGTAGGGCGCGATCTCGCTGCGGAAGCGGCCGGCGTCGATCGCGGCCCGGGCCCGCTCGTGCGAGGCGAGGGCGTAGCGCTCCATGTCCTCGCGGCTGACGTCCCACTTCTCCGCGATCATCTCGGCGGAGCGGAACTGGCTGACCTCCTGGTCGCCGTAGCGCTTGAGCCAGCCCGGCGACTCGGCGAAGGGCGTCGAGAAGCCGTACTGCTGACCGGCCAGCATCGCCGCCGAGATCGGGATGGCGCTCATGTTCTGCACGCCGCCGGCCACGACGAGGTCCTGGGTGCCGGACATGACCGCCTGGGCGGCGAAGTGCACGGCCTGCTGCGACGAGCCGCACTGGCGGTCGATCGTGACACCGGGGACGTGGTCGGGCAGGCCCGCGACGAGCCACGCCGTACGGGCGATGTCGCCGGCCTGCGAGCCGAGCGTGTCGCAGCAGCCCAGGATGACGTCGTCCACGGCGCCCGGGTCGACCCCGGTGCGCTCGACGAGCGCACCGATCGAGTGCGCGCCGAGGTCGGCGGAGTGGACGCCGGCAAGTGCGCCGCCGCGCTTGCCGACCGCGGTGCGGACGGCGTCGACGATGTAGGCCTCAGCCATGGCAGGTCTCCTTGCGTTGGGGTGGGAACGATCAGGCGTGCTGGCTGCTGACGGAGATGACCTCGCCCGTCAGGTACGACGAGTAGTCGCTGGCGAGGAAGACCATCACGTTGGCGACCTCCCAGGGGGCGGCCGCGCGGCCGAAGGCCTCGCGCTGCTTGAGCTCGACGAGCAGCTCGGGCGAGGTGACCTTCTCGAGGAACGGGTGCATCGCCAGCGAGGGCGAGACCGCGTTGACGCGGATGCCGTGCGGCGCGAGGTCGAGCGCCGAGCAGCGGGTCAGCGCCATCACCCCGGCCTTGGCGGCGGCGTAGTGGGCCTGGCCCTCCTGGGCGCGCCAGCCGATGACGGAGGCGTTGTTGACGATGACGCCCTTCTTGCCGGCCGCCACGAAGCGCTGCCCGACCGCGCGGGTGGCGCGCATCGTGCCGGTCAGGGTGATGTCGATGACCCGGTTCCAGGTCTCGTCGGTGACCTCGAGGATCGAGTCGGTACCGCCCAGGCCCGCGTTGTTGATCATGATGTCGACGCCGCCGAAGTCGTCGGCCGCGTCGAGCAGGGCGGCGACGTCCTCCTCCTTGGTCACGTCGCACACCAGCTGGCGCACGCGCTCGGCGCCGAACTCGGCGGCCAGCGCCTCCTCGGCCTCGGCCAGCCGACGGGCGTGGGTGTCGCTGAACACGACCGCCTTGGCGCCCTCCTCGAGCGCCCGTCGTACGACGGCCGCGCCGATGCCCGCGCCGGCCGCCGCGGTCACGACGACCACCTTGCCGGCGAGCAGGTCGTGGCCCGGGACGTAGTCGGGGGTGGGCTGCTCGGGTCGCATCGCAGTCATGGGTCAGGCTCCCTTGAGGTGGTTCGGGTGGGTGACGCCGTCGCGAGCGTCGCGAGGCGCGTGCGCTGGCAAGGCGCCGGAGTGAGACGGTCCGGGTGACCGGTGATCGACGGCAACGCCGCCAGGGTGCGCGGATCGCGGCGCGCAGCAGGCGTCAGCCACCCGAACCACCTCGCGGTTCGCGGGGAAGGCCGAGCACGCGCTCGGCGAGGATGTTCTTCTGGATCTCGTCGCTGCCGCCGTAGATGGTGTCGGCACGCGAGAAGAGGAAGAGCCGCTGGTGGTCGTCCAGGTCGTACGACGACCCCGACTCCCGCGCGAGCAGCCCGTCGCGCCCGGCGACGTCCATCGCCACCTCACCGAGGGTGCGGTGCCAGGTCGCCCAGGCGAGCTTGAAGATGGAGCCCGCTCCCCCGCCGGCGGCGGAGTCCTGACCGCCCTCGACGAGGGCGAGCGCGCGCAGCGCGTAGCTGCGGATGACGGCGAGCTCGACCTTGAGCTCGGCGAGGCGGTCGCGCACGACGGGGTCGTCGATGGAGCCGTTGTCCTTGGCCCGGGCGACGACGCTGTCGAGCTCGCGGGCGAAGCCGACGGTCTGGCCCAGCGTGGACACGCCGCGCTCGAAGCCGAGCAGGCCCATCGCCACGCCCCAGCCGCGGCCCGGCTCGCCGACGACCAGGTCGCCGGAGGTGCGGGCGCCGGTGAAGAAGACCTCGTTGAACTCCGAGCCGCTGGTGAGCTGCTCGATGGGGCGGATCTCGACGCCCTCCTGGTCGAGCGGCACGAGCAGGAAGGACAGGCCCTGGTGGCGCGAGGAGCCCGCCTCGGTGCGCGCGATGACGAAGCACCAGTCGGACAGGTGCGCCAGCGAGGTCCAGACCTTCTGGCCGTCGATGACCCACTCGCCGGTGGACTCGTCGCGGCGGGCGCGGGTCTGGACGTTGGCGAGGTCGGAGCCGGCGCCGGGCTCGGAGTAGCCCTGGGCCCACAGCTCGCGCACGGCGACGATCTCGGGCAGGAAGCGCTGCTGCTGCTCGGGCGTGCCGAAGGCGATGAGCGTCGGGCCGAGCAGCTGCTCGCCGAGGTGGTTGACGCCGGCGGGTGCCGCGGAGCGGGCGTACTCCTCGTGGAAGATCACCTGCTGCCACAGCGACAGCCCGCGGCCGCCGTGCTCGGTGGGCCAGCCGACGGCGGTCCAGCCGTGCTCGGCGAGGTGCCGGTTCCAGGCCAGGCGCTCGTCGTGGGCCTCGTGCTCGCGGCCGGGACCGCCCAGCCCGCGCAGCGCCGCCCACTCGCCGGTGAGGTGGTCGCCCAGCCACTGCCGGATCTCGGCGCGGAAAGCGCGGTCCTCAGCGCCCTCGGTCAGGTTCATGGCTGGTACTCTACCAAGCAAATGCTTGGTTCAAGGAAGGACCGGGCCTAGATTCTCTCCTACAACGGTCCCGACGGGATGAGGAACACGAACTGATGGATCTTGAGCTGAGCGCGTCCGAGCTGGCCTTCCAGGCCGAGGCCCGGGCCTGGCTGGCGGCCCACGTGCCCGCCGAGCCGCTGCCGTCCCTGGACACCGCCGAGGGCTTCGTCCTGCACCAGCAGTGGGAGGCCAAGCTCGCGGCCGACCGCTGGTCGGTCGTGTCGTGGCCCACGGAGTACCACGGCCGCGAGGCCTCCCTCCTGGAGTGGGTGATCTTCGAGGAGGAGTACTACCGCGCCGGCGCGCCGCTGCGCGTGTCGCAGAACGGCATCTTCCTGCTCGCGCCGATCATCTTCGAGCACGGCACGCCCGAGCAGCAGGACCGGTTCCTGCCCTCGATGGCGACCGGCGAGCGGGTCTGGGCGCAGTGCTGGAGCGAGCCCGAGGCCGGCTCCGACCTCGCCTCCCTCAAGTCCACCGCCCGTCGTGACGACGAGCGCGGCGGCTGGGTGCTCAACGGCCAGAAGATCTGGTGCTCGCGCGCCGCGCTGGCCCAGTGGGGCTTCGGTCTCTTCCGCAGCGACCCGGAGGCCCAGAAGCACGCGGGGCTGACCTACTTCCTCTTCCCGCTCGACGCCGACGGCGTCACGGTCCGCCCGATCGCCCAGCTCGACGGCGAGGCGGGCTTCGCCGAGGTGTTCTTCGACGACGTCTTCGTCCCGGACGCCGACGTGCTCGGCGCGCCCGGCGACGGCTGGCGGGTGGCGATGAGCACCGCCGGCAACGAGCGCGGCCTCTCGCTGCGCTCCCCCGGCCGGTTCACCGCGGCCGCCGACCGCCTCCTGGCCCTGTACGGCGAGACGCCGGGGGGCCCCGACCGGGCCGCGGCCACCCAGGGCGTCGTCGACGCCTGGATCAAGGCCGAGGCCTACCGCCTCTACACCTGGGGCACCGTCACCCAGCTCAAGAACGGCGGCGACGTCGGCGCGGCCGGCTCGGTCAACAAGGTCTGGTGGAGCGAGCTCGACGTGGCACTGCACGAGACCGCCCTCGACCTGCTCGGCCCCGACGCCGAGGCCGAGTCGCGGTGGCTCGACGGCTACACCTTCTCGCTGTCCGGACCGATCTACGCCGGCACCAACGAGATCCAGCGCAACATCATCGCGGAGCGGATCCTCGGACTCCCCCGCGAGCCGAAGGGAGTCCAGAAGTGAGGTTCGAGCTCACCACCGACCAGCGGGACTTCGCCGCGTCGCTCGACGCCCTGCTGTCCGCCGCCGACACCGTCGCCGCCGCCCGCTCCTGGGCCGCGGGCGACCACGCCCCGGGCCTCGCGCTCTGGGAGCGCCTCGCCGAGCAGGGCCTGACCATGCTCGCCACCGAGGCGACGCCGGTCGAGCTGTGCGTGGCCTTCGAGGCGCTGGGCCGCCACGCCGTGCCCGGACCGTGGGTCGAGGCGGCCGCCTACCTGCCCGTCGCGCTCGGCCGCGAGGTCGAGGGCGTCGCCACCGTCGCCGCCCCCGGTACGACGACCGCGCTCGACGCCGACGTCGCCGCCGAGGTCTACGCGGCCGACGGCTCCGCGCTGCGCTCCGCGACCGCCGGCGCCGTCGAGGCCTCCGTCGACCGCGCACGCCACCTCGTCGAGGTCACCCCCGGCGACCCGGTCGAGGCGGGTGGCGACCTCGCCGCGGCGTACGACCTGGCGGTGCTGGCCACCGCCGCGCAGCTGCTCGGTGCCGGTGAGCGGGTGCTCGCCGACGCGGTCACCTACGTCAAGCAGCGCAAGCAGTTCGGCCGCGAGATCGGCTCGTACCAGGCGATCAAGCACAAGCTGGCCGACATCCGGATCGCGCTCGACTTCGCGCGTCCCCTCGTCTACGGCGCCGCCCTCGACCCGACGCCGCGCTCGGTGTCCGCGGCCAAGGTCGCCTGCGCGGACGCCGCCTACCTCGCCTCGCGCACCGGCCTGCAGGTGCACGGCGCGATCGGCTACACCCAGGAGTTCGACCTGAGCGTGTGGATCACCAAGATCCGCGCCCTGGTCACCGCCTGGGGCACGCCGGCCGCCCACCGCGCCCGCATCCTCGACTCCCTGGTCGGGAGCGCCTGATGCACTTCGACCTCAGCGAGGAGCAGGCCGAGCTGGCCGCCACGGTGCGCGGACTGCTCGACAAGCGCGCCGACTCGGCCGCGGTCCGGGCCGCGTCGGTCTCCGAGACCGGCTACGACGAGGCGCTCTGGGCGACCCTGTGCGAGCAGATCGGCGTGGCCGCGCTCGCCGTCCCCGAGCAGTACGACGGCGTCGGCGTGACCTTCTTCGAGACCTCCGTGGTGCTCGAGGAGCTCGGTCGCACGATCGCCCCGAGCCCCCTGCTGGCCACCACCGTGGCGACCGAGGCGCTGCTCGCCGGCGGCACCGACGAGGCCAAGGCCCGGCTCCTGCCGCGCCTCGCAGCGGGCGAGATCGCGACCATCGCGCTCGACGAGGCCGCCGCGCCCGTCGTGCTCGACGGCGACCGCGCGGCCGTCGTGCTGGCGGTCCGCGGCGACGACCTGGTCGAGGTCACCGGCGCCACGGCCACCTGGGTCGAGGCGATGGACCAGAGCGTCCGGCTCGCCCGGCTCGACCTGTCCGGCGCCGAGCTCACCGTGATCGGCGAGGGCGTCGCCGCGCGCGAGCGGGCCGAGCTGGTCGGTGCGGCCTCGGTGGCCGCGCTCGCGGTCGGCCTGGCCGACCGCGCGCTGCGGATGACGGTCGACTACAGCAAGGAGCGCGTGCAGTTCGGGCGCGCCATCGGCTCCTTCCAGGCGCTCAAGCACCGGATGGCCGACGTCCTCGCGCGGGTCGAGATGGCGCGCTCGGCGACCTGGGCGGCGTCCTACGCGCTGAGCGACCCCGAGACCGACCCGGCCGAGGCGGCCTTCCAGGCGCACGCCGCGGCGTCGTACGCGCTCGAGACGGCGAGCCTCGCCGCGAGCGAGTGCGTGCAGCTCCACGGCGGCATCGCGATCACCTGGGAGCACGACGCGCACCTGGTCTTCAAGCGGGCGCACGCGCTCGGTCAGCTGTTCGGCGCGCCGCACCGGCACCGGGCGGCCGTCGCGCTCTAGGAGCAGGCGCCTAGGCCGTGGGGCTGGTGCAGCCGGTGGCCGCCACCACGGCCCCGCTCCGGTCGGCCGGCAGCGGGCAGGCGCGGACGACGACCTTGGTCTTCTTGCCGACGCGCTTGCCCTGCTTGAGCCGGAACCACGCCGGCCCGACCGGGGTCGCCGGGCGGGTCAGCTCGACCACGCCGGAGGCCGGGATCCGGACCGCCCCGAGCCGCGCCCACCGCGCGGACGCCGAGCGCCGGACCTGGACGACGACCTTGGTGCCCGGCCGGGCCCGCAGCCGCAGCCGGTAGGGCTGGCCGCGGCCGGTGACGGCCGGCACGGCGGCGACCGCGAGCGGTCCGCGCCCACGGGCACTCACCGCAGGCTGCGCGGGACGGGCGGCCCGGGCGGCCGGCGACCGGACCGCGGCGAGCAGGGTCAGGATCGTGCGGTCGAGCGGCCAGGCGAGCAGGATCGGCGGCCCCTCGGTGGTACGCCGCGAGGTCACCGCCCAGATGAACCCGACGTCCGCGCTCGTCATGGTGAGGAACCACGGCCCGCCGCTGGCTCCGCCGTTGAGTGGGCACGCCAGGTGGGCGTCGCCGGTCTCGGGGAACGCCGAGGTCGAGCCGGTGCACTGCTGGGCGCTCTCGCCGTCGTACGGCGCCTCGGCGGGCCAGCCGATCACCCGCACGCCGTCCTCGCGCTGCGGGTAGCCCCAGGCGACCGCATTGCCGCCGACCACGTCGACCAGCCGGCGTCCGCCCAGCGGGGCGACCGTGAGCACGGCCTGGTCGTGGGAGTAGTTGCCGCACTGGTTGACCCAGTCGGGCTGGGCCAGCGCGGTGACACCGGTCCAGGCGCCGTAGGGCCGCGCACCCCCGGCATAGCCCGGCACGAACAGGAAGCGCGTGAAGTAGCGCCCCGGCCGGCAGCCCAGCAGCCCGCGGGTCGCCCCGCTGTTGACGCAGTGACCGGCGGTGAGCACGACATTGCGCTCAGGGGTGTTGACCGCCGCGCCGGAGCACACGTAGTCCGACGCCCCGTCGGAGAAGAAGAGCTTGCCGGTGCTGCGCGGCGCCACCACGGCCCGGGCCCGTGCGCCCGCTGTCGTCCGGCGGGCTGTCGGGCCCGCGCCGGTCGCGCCGTCGGCCGAGCGGTCGACCGGCTCGGCGTCGCGCATGCGCTGCGGCGTCCAGTACGAGCGGACGTCGCCGGAGTCCCCGGTCGCACTCGGCCGCGGGGCCACCGTGGGGGTGGCTCCGGCTCCGGGCGCCGCCGTGAGCAGGCCCGCCGGCAGCAGCCACGCCAGCACCGCTGCCGCGACCGCGTGTCGCTTCGTCACCATCGATCCCCCCAGACCGGCCGGTTCACGTCGTTCGGGGAACAACGCCCGAGCGGCCCGGGAGGCTACGAGGGGCTACGAGGGTCTAGCCGTCGGTGGTGCGGTAGCGGCCCTTGAAGTAGAGCAGCGGCTCGGTGACCGCCGCCTGCGGGTCGTGCGCCTCGAGGTGCTCGACCCGGCCCACCACGATGTAGTGGTCCCCGCCCTCGTAGACCGCGTGGATCGTGCAGTCGAGGTGGGCGAGCGTCCCGGCGATCACCGGCGAGCCGGTCGCCGCGGCGGGCGTCCAGTCGAGGCCGGCGAACTTGTCGATGCCCTTGGTCGCCATCTGACCGGAGACGTGCTCCTGGTCGGCGGCGAGGATGTTGACGCAGAACCGGCCGGCCCGCTGCATCAGCGGCCACGCCCGCGAGGAGCGCGCGGGGATGAACGTGATCAGCGGCGGGTCGAGCGAGACGCTCGAGAACGACTGGCAGGTCAACCCGATCGGCTCGTCGCCGCTCATCGCGGTGACGACCGCGATGCCCGAGGCGAAGCACCCGAGCACGTCGCGGAACTGCCGCGCCGCGGCCTGGGCCTCGGGGTCGTCATGGACGGCGACCGCCTCGCCCGGGCGCAGCTCGAAGTCGACGTCGGCGTCACCGAGCCACGACTGGATCAGCTCGGGGTGCGGCCAGGTCTCCCGCGCGTCGGAACTGATGCCGTCGGGGATCTCGCTCACGTCGCTCACGTTAGCCGCGCTCATTGCCCGCCGAAGACGTGGCCCCAGTAGGACACCGCGGTCGACTCGCGCGCGACCCAGCGGGCGTCGTCCACGGTCATGCCCTCGGTACCGAACTCGATGTCGAAGCCACCGGGCGACTTCACGTAGAACGAGATCATCTCGTCGTTCATGTGACGCCCGAGCGTCGCCGAGAGCGGCGCCTTGTGCTTGCGGACCCGCTCCAGCGCGCGGCCGACGTGGTCGAGCTTGTCGACCTCGAGCATCACGTGCACGCACTTGCTGGCGTTCGGCATCGGCAGGAACGCGAGCGAGTGGTGGCGCGGGTTGACGCCGAGGAACCGCAGCCAGACCTTGCTGCCGGGCTCCTTGCCGACGAACTCACCGGGCATGCTCATCGAGTCGCGCAGCCGGAAGCCGAGCACCTCGGTGTAGAAGCGCAGCGCCTCGACGTCGTCGAGCACCGGGACGACGATGTGGCCCATGCCCTGCTCGGCGGTCACGAACGTCGCGGCGTACGGCGTGACGACGGGCCGCGCCTCGTAGGTGATGCCGTGGAAGAGCTCGAAGACGTTGTCCCACGGGTCGCGGAAGCGGACGAGCTCCTGGACCCGGCGCTCGGCGAGCTCCTCGGCGGTGCCCTCCTCGAACTCGACGCCGGCCTTCTGCAGGTGCTCGCGCGCGGCCTGGAGCGCCTGGTGGTCGGCGAGCTCCCAGCCGGTGCAGTCGAGCTGGTCGACGTCACTGGGGAAGACGACGATGCGCGCGGAGACCTCGTCGATGCGCCAGTACTGGTGCTCCGGGTTCGGCCCGCGCCCCTCGGCGAGGCCGAGGACCTTGCCGGCGAAGGTCTTCCAGGCGTCCAGGTCGGTGCTCGCGACCCGGATGTAGCCCATGGACTTGATGTCGATGGACATCAGGCGCGCTCCTTGTGGCGGTTGAGGAAGTTGACGGTGATCTCGCGGAACTCGTCGGCGGCCTCGATCTGGGCCCAGTGGCCGCAGTTCGGGAAGACGTGCAGCTGGGCCTTGGGGATCAGCTTGAGCGCAGCGAACGCGCCGTCGAGCGGGTTGACCCGGTCCTCGCGGCCCCAGGTCAGCAGGGTGTGCTTGCGCAGGCGGTGCGCCTCGCGCCAGAGCATCCCGTCCTCGGCGGTCTCGGGGTTCCAGAACGACATGCCCATCGAGCGCATCGCGGCCTGCGCACCGGGCGCGGTGGCGTCGGCGAAGCGCTCCTCGACGAGCTCGTCGGTGACCAGGCCCTGGTTGACGACCATCGTCGAGATGAAGGCGCGCAGCGACTCACGACTGGGGTTGGCGCCGAAGTCCATCAGCCGCTGCACGCCCTCGGTCGGGTCGGCGTGGAAGAGGTTGAGCGAGAGCCCGCCGGGGCCCATGAGGACCAGCCGCCCCACCCGGTCCGGGTAGGTCAGCGCGAGCCGCATCGCCGTACCGCCGCCGAGGCTGTTGCCGAGCACATGGACCTTGTCCAGACCCAGCTCGTCGAGCAGCGCGACGACCGCGTCGGCCGCGAACCGGTAGTAGTTGCCCACCACCGGCGGCTTGTCGGAGCCGCCGAAGCCCGGCTGGTCGACGAGGATCGTCCGGTACTCCTGGGCGAAGCCCTCCAGCGCCGGCCCGAAGTTCGACCACGACGACGCGCCCGGCCCGCCGCCGTGCAGCATGACCAGCGGCAGCCGGCCCTCGCCGGTGCCCGCCTCGTAGTAGTTGAGCGTGATCTCGCCGGCCGCCTCGGTCTTGACCTGGGCGGTACGACGGGTCGCGTCCTTGGAGAAGTCGCTCATCAGTACATCCCCGGGTCGACCTTGTGGCCGAACTGCTGGGCGCCGTACATCTGCAGGGCGCGCTCGGGGTCGTTGGCCGCGTGCACCCGGCCCGCGTGGGCGTCGCGCCAGGCACGCTGCAGGTAGGTGCCCTCGGCGAGCGCCCGGCCGCCCGACGCCTCGAACAGCGCGTCGATGGCGTCGATCGAGCGCGCGGTGCCGAGCACCTGGTCGCGCCGCACGCGCAGCCGCAGCTCGAGCGGGATCTGCTCGCCGCGCGCGACGTGCGCCTGCTCCTCGCGGATGTTGCTCATCAGGAGCGCCCAGGCCGCGTCGATCTCGGACGACGAGCGCGCGATGCGGACGGCTGCGAACGGGTCGAGCGACGCCTTCTCCCCCAGGTACGCCGCACGGACGCGCTTCTGCTGCATCTCGACGTGCTCGGCGTAGGCACCCTTGGCCATGCCGATGATCGGCGTGGCGATGGTGCTGGTGAAGATCGAGTGGAACGGCAGCTTGTAGAGGTCGCTGGTGTTGACCGCCTGGCCCGGACCCCGGCACTGGCCGGTCTCCCCCATCGAGAGCGTGAACTCCTCGGGGATGAAGGTCTCCTCGACGACGATGTCGTTCGAGCCGGTGCCGCGCAGACCGACGACATTCCAGACGTCGACGACCTGGTACTTCTCGCGCGGGACCATGAAGGTCCGGAAGTCCACGACCTGGCCCTCGGCGTTGAACACCAGGCCGCCGAGCAGCACCCAGGCGCAGTGGTCGGACCCGGAGGAGAAGCTCCACTTGCCCGAGAGCGTGAAGCCGCCCTCGGTGACGACGGCCTTGCCCGTCGGGGCGTACGACGACGAGAGCCGCACGCTCTGGTCGTCGCCCCACACGGCCTGCTGGGCCTTGTCGTCGAAGAGCGCCACCTGCCACGGGTGGACGCCGACCACGCTGGAGACCCAGCCGGTCGAGCCGTCGGCCGAGGCGATGTCGCGCACGGCGGTGTAGAAGGCGACGGGGTCGGCCTCCAGGCCGCCGTACCGCTTCGGCTGGAGGAGGCGGAAGAAGCCGGTCTCCTCGAGCTCCTTGATGGAGGCGTCCGGGATGACCCGGAGGCGGTCGCCCTCCTCGGCCCGCTCGCGGAAGGTGGGCAGCAGGTCGCGCACGCCCGCGAGGACGGCGTCTACCTCGGGAGTGAAGTCCTGGTTCATGGGAGCTCCTGTGTCTGCGACAGAGTGTGTGTCCAATAGTAGAACACGTTCTAGTTTTGGCAAGTCGGGATCGCCGCTGAGCGGGATCCGGCGCTCAGACGCCCGCGGTCTCGCGGGCCTTGAGCTGCAGCGCGATGTCGATCAGCTGGTCCTCCTGGCCGCCGATCAGCTTGCGCCGGCCGGCCTCCAGCAGGATCTGGGCGCCGGAGACGCCGTACCGCTCGGCCGCGTTGCCGGCGTGCTTGAGGAAGGACGAGTAGACGCCGGCGTAGCCCATCATCAGCGTCATCCGGTCGAGCCGGCACTCCTCGGGCATCGCCGGCTTGATGACGTCCTCGGAGGCGTCGACGATCTTGAGGAAGTCCACGCCGGTGGTCCAGCCCAGCTTGTCGCAGACGCCGATGAACGCCTCCAGGGGCGTGTTGCCGGCGCCCGCGCCGAAGCGGCGTACGGAGCCGTCGATCTGGGTCGCGCCCGCCCGGGCGGCGATGACCGTGTTGGCGACGCCGAGGCCGAGGTTCTCGTGACCGTGGAAGCCGACGTCGGCCTGGTGCCCGATCTCGGCGACGACGGCGGCGACCCGGTCGGCGGTCTGCTCCATGATGAGCGCTCCGGCCGAGTCGACCACGTAGACGCACTGGCAGCCGGCGTCGACCATGATCCGGGCCTGCTGCGCGAGCACCTCGGGCGGCTGGGTGTGGCTCATCATCAGGAAGCCGACGGTCTCCAGGCCGAGCTCGCGGGCCAGGCCGAAGTGCTGGATCGAGACGTCGGCCTCGGTGCAGTGCGTCGCGATCCGGCAGATCTGGCCGCCGTTGTCCTGCGCGGCGCGGATGTCGTCCTTGGTGCCGACGCCCGGGAGCATCAGGAACGCGATCTTGGCGCGCTTCGCGGTCTCCGCCGCGATCCGGATGAGCTCCTGCTCGGGCGTGCGCGAGAAGCCGTAGTTGAAGCTGCTCCCGCCGAGGCCGTCGCCGTGGGTCACCTCGATGACCGGGATGCCCGACTCGTCGAGCGCGCGAACGATGTCCTCGACCTCCTGGCCGGTGAACTGGTGCCGCTTGTGGTGCGAGCCGTCGCGCAGGCAGGTGTCGGTCAGGCGCAGGTCGAGGTGGCCGAACGGCTCGTCGCCGTGGGTGCCCGACCAGGTGCGGGTGAGCGTGTTGGTGCCGGTCATGTCAGTTGCCCTTCTCGATCAGGTGCCGGGCGATGTTCTCGCCGACCTGCGCGGCCGCGGCGGTCATGATGTCGAGGTTCCCGGAGTACGGCGGGAGGTAGTCCCCCGCGCCCTCGACCTCGACGAAGATCGAGACCCGGCGCATCCCGCGGGTGAAGTCCGAGGGACCGTCGAACTGGGGCTCCTGGAGCAGCCGGTAGCCCGGCACGTACTGCTGGACGGCCTGCTCCATGAGGTGCACGGACTCGGCGATCGCGTCGGTGTCGGCGTCCGGGTCGACGGCGCAGAAGATCGTGTCGCGCATGATCATCGGCGGGTCGGCCGGGTTGAGGATGATGATCGCCTTGCCCTTCTCGGCGCCGCCGATCGTCTCGACGCCCGCCGCGGTGGTCCGCGTGAACTCGTCGATGTTGGCGCGCGTGCCCGGTCCGGCGCTGACGCTGGAGACCGAGGCGACGATCTCGGCGTACGGCACCGGGGTGACCCGGGAGACCGCGTTGACCATGGGGATCGTGGCCTGGCCGCCGCAGGTGATCATGTTGACGTTGAGCGCGCCGACGTGCTCGGTGCCGTTGACCGGCGGGATCACCGCGGGCCCGACGGCGGCGGGCGTCAGGTCGATCGCGCGGATGCCCGCCTCGGCGTAGCGCGGCGCGTACTCGCGGTGCACGTAGGCGGAGGTCGCCTCGAAGAGCAGGTCGGGCAGCTCGTCCTGCTTGAGCAGCCAGTCGACGCCCTCGTGGCTCACCGCGAGCCCCTCGTCGGCGGCGATGCGCAGGCCCTCGCTCGACGGGTCCACGCCGATCATCCAGCGCGGCTCGATGACCTCGCTGCGCTTGAGCTTGTAGAGCAGGTCGGTGCCGATGTTGCCGGGCCCGACGATGGCAGCGGTCAGCTTGCCCATCTTCACTCCTCGAAGGTGACGGTCAGGGGCGCGAAGCCGCTGATGGACGCCGTGACGCGGTCGCCCGCGGCGAACGGCACGAACGGGCCGAGGGCCCCGGACAGGATCAGGTGGCCCGCGCGCAGCGGGTCTCCGAAGCGGTAGGCCTGCACCGCGAGCCAGCGCAGCGCCTCGAGCGGGTCGCCGAGGCACGCCGCACCGGTGCCGGCCGAACGCTCCTCGCCGTCGATCGTGAGCGACATGACGACGTCACGGGGCTCGATCTCGCTGAGCGAGAGTCCGTCGCGGCCGACCACGAAGAGCCCGCTGGAGGCGTTGTCGGCGACCGTGTCGGTGAAGGTGATGTCCCAGCGCTCGATGCGCGAGTCGACGATCTCCAGCGCCGGGAGCGCGACGTCGACGGCGGCCCGGACCAGGTCGAGCGTGATCTCGTCCTCGCTCGCCGGAGCGATGTCGGCCCCGAGCCGGAAGGCGACCTCGGCCTCGACCCGCGGCTGCACGAGCGTGCGCATCGAGATCGGCGCGCCGTCCGCCCCGTCGCTCACGTCCATGTCGCTCAGGAGGTAGCCGAAGTCGGGCTGGTCCACGCCGAGCTGGTTCTGCACGGCCTCGGAGGTGGCGCCGATCTTGCGGCCCACGACGCTCACGCCGCCGGCGATCCGGGCCCGCACGAGACCCTGCTGGACGGCGTACGCCGCGGGCAGGTCGTCGGTGCCGATGAGGTCGCGGACGGCGGCGCACGGAACCCGTGTCGCCTGGGCCGTGGCGAGGCGGTCGACCGCGGCCGCGACGGCGTCTGGAGGGGTCACACGCACATACTAGAACCTGTTACAGTTTTTCGCATGAAGGACTCCTACGACGTCGTCGTGGTCGGCGCCGGCGGTGCCGGCATGTCGGCCGCGCTCGCCGCCTCCGCCCAGGGCCTCGACACCGTCCTGGTCGAGAAGAGCGGCTACTTCGGTGGCTCGACCGCGCGCTCCGGCGGCGGCGTGTGGATCCCGGGCAACTATGCCCTGGAGGCGGCCGGCCAGGTCGACCCGGGCGACCGCGAGGCCGCCAAGACCTACCTCGACTCGATCGTGGGCGACGTGGTCCCCAAGGAGCGCCGCGACACCTACCTCGACCGCGGCCCCGAGGTGCTCGACTTCCTGCGCGAGAAGACGCCCCTGCGCTTCACCTGGGTCCCCGAGTACGCCGACTACCTGCCCGAGCAGCCCGGCGGCCGCCCGCGCGGGCGCAGCGTCGAGCCGGTGCCGCTGGACGCGCGCTTCCTGGGCGATGAGCTCGACCGGCTGCACCCGCCGTACACGAAGGCGCCGGCGAACCTCATCGTCACCCAGGCCGACTTCCGCAAGATCAGCCTCGGCCTGCGCACGATCCGCGGCCCGCTGACCATGATCAAGGTGATGCTCAAGCGCCTGCTGGCGATCGTCACCGGCAAGAAGATGTTCGCGATGGGCAACGCCATCGCGATCGGCCTGCGCAAGGGCCTGACCGACGCCGGCGTCCCGGTGGAGTACGACACCGCGCTGCTCGACCTGCTCGTCGAGGACGGCCGTGTGGTCGGCGTCGTCGTCGAGTCCGGCGGCGAGCGCCGCGAGATCCGGGCCCGGCGCGGCGTGATCCTCGGCTCGGGCGGCTTCGAGCACAGCCAGGAGCTGCGCGAGAAGTTCCTGCCCCAGCCGACCTCCGCGACGTGGTCGACCGGTGCGCCCGCCAACACCGGCGGCGGTCTGCTCGCCGGTACCGCGGCCGGCGCCGCGACCGACCTGCTCGACGACGCGTGGTGGGGCCCGACCATCCCGCTGCCCGGCCGGGCGTGGTTCTGCCTGGCCGAGCGCAACCTGCCCGGCTCGATCATCGTCAACTCCGCGGGCGCGCGCTACATGAACGAGGCGCTGCCGTACGTCGAGGCGACCCACGAGATCTACAAGGGTCAGGCCACGGGCGTGGACCACGTGCCGTCGTACATGGTGTTCGACCAGACCTACCGCAACCGCTACCTGTTCGCCGGCGTCGCGGGCCGCCAGCCGTTCCCCGGCCGCTGGTACAAGGAGGGCGTCGTCGTGCGCGCCGACTCGCTCGAGGAGCTGGCCACGAAAGTCGGCCTGCCGTCGGGCTCGCTCGACACGACCGTCGAGCGCTTCAACGGGTTCGCCCGCTCGGGCACCGACGAGGACTTCCACCGCGGCGAGTCGGCCTACGACAAGTACTACTCCGACCCGACGGTCAAGCCGAACTGCTCGCTCGCGCCCATCGAGAAGGGCCCGTTCTACGCGGTCAAGATCGTCCCCGGCGACCTCGGGACCAAGGGCGGCCTCGTCACCGACGAGCGCGCCCGGGTGCTGCGCGAGGACGGCTCGGTCATCCCGGGCCTCTACGCCGCGGGCAACGTCTCGGCTGCCGTCATGGGCAACACCTACCCCGGTCCGGGTGGCACGATCGGGCCTGCCATCGTCTTCGGGTATCTCGCCGCGGAAGACCTCGCCAAGGAGCACAGCTGATGCCGATCGACCCGTCCGTCGCGATCGGGGCCGACCTCGGCTCCCGCACCTTCTCGTGGACCGAGTCCGACGTCCTGCTCTACCACCTCGGCATCGGCGCCGGCTCCCGCGCGGGCGACAACCTGTCCGCCGACGCGCTCCGCTACACCCTCGACGACGCCGCGCTCCAGGTGCTGCCGTCGTTCGGCGTCGTCGTGCCGACCTTCCACGAGACCGACCCGCCACCGCTCGACCTGCCCGGCTGCGACATCAACCTCGCCCAGGTCGTCCACGGCGCCCAGTCGATCTCGGTCTCCGGACCGCTGCCGACCTCGGGCACCGCGACCGTGCGCACCACGCTCACCGACGTGTGGGACAAGGGCAAGGCCGCCGTCATCTGGCAGGAGGCCGTCGCCACCGCCGGTGCCGACGGCACCGGCGAGGAGCTCTGGCGAACCCGCTCCTCGATCTTCGTGCGCGGCGAGGGCGGCTGGGGCGGCGACCGGGGCTCGTCCACCGCGGTCGAGGTGCCGGAGCGCGACGCGGACCACGTGTCGTCGTACCTAGTGACGCCGCAGCAGGCCCTGCTCTACCGCCTGTGCGGCGACCGCAACCCGCTCCACGCCGACCCGGGCTTCGCCAAGGCGGCCGGCTTCCCGGCGCCGATCCTGCACGGCCTGTGCTCCTACGGCATCGTCCTGCGCGAGCTCACCGACGGCCTGCTCGGCGGCGACGCCACCCAGGTCGGCGGCTTCGCCGGCCGCTTCGCAGGCGTCGTCTTCCCGGGCGAGACCATCCGGGTGGCCGGCTGGCGCGAGGGCTCGTCGATCATCGGCTCCGCCACGATCGAGGGCGGCGACCGGGACGGCTCCCCCGTCCTCGCGGACTGCGTCCTGTCGCTCACGTAGGCCGCGGCGCTACGTTGGGGATCGTCCCCGACGAAAGGTGTCCCCGATGCCCACGCGCACTTCCCGCACCGCCTGGAACGGCGGCCTCCAGGACGGCTCCGGCCAGGTCGAGCTGACCTCCTCCGGCGCCGGGACCTTCGACGTCTCCTTCCCCAAGCGGGCCGCCGACGACGCCGACGGAACCACCAGCCCCGAAGAGCTCATCGCCGCGGCCCACTCGGCCTGCTACGCGATGTCGCTGTCCAACGAAGTCGCCAGGGCCGGCGGCACGCCGCAGGCGCTCGACGTCGCCGCCGACGTCACCCTCGGCCCGGACCCGGCCGGCGGCTTCCGGATCACCGGCATCAAGATCACCGTCCGCGGCGAGGTCGACGGCCTCGACGAGGCCGGCTTCCTCGCCGCCGCCGAGTCGGCCAAGGCCGGCTGCCCGGTGAGCAAGGCCCTCACCGGCACCGAGATCACGCTCGACGCGGCGCTGGAGAGCTGAGCTCGACCGGGTCCCCCACCCGGATCGTCCCGCCCTCCAGGACCCGGAACACGGTCCCCGCCCGGCGCCGGAGCGCTTCCTGCGCTCCGGCGCCGATCGTGTCGTCCAGCAGCTTGCACGGCGCCGCCACCCGCACCACCTCGAGCAGCACCTCCCCCACCCGGATCCGCTGCCCCGGTTCGCGCGGCACCACCCCGGCGCTGATCGTCAGGTTGCGCCGGGTCAGGTGGCTCGGCACCTCGCGCCCGAAGACCCGCGCCGCCTCGTCCAGCGTCTCCCGGCTCTGCACCGTCACGTGCCGGTGCCGGGTGCCGTGGTAGCGGTCGCCGACGATGCCGCGGCCGGCCTCGACCTCGACCTGGTCCTTGGCCTGCATGGGCAGACGGGACGCCTTGGCGAGATGGATCGCCTGGACGACGGGGTTGGTGGGCTGGTCGGGCACGCGATCGAGCGTAGCCAGCGAAGCGGCGTGGCTCGTGCTCGCGTGCGGCATCTTCGTCGTCGCGCTCGACAGCCTGCTGGCTCTCGGCATCATCCCGTCAGGGACCAGCGGGACGAAGCACATCCCCTTGGTGCTCATCGGGGTCGTGGCCGCGACCATCGGCGGACGACGCTCCATCGCGACGCGGGGCCTCCTTCACCGTGACGTGGTGCTCCGGCTCGACGCCGAAGGCGTGGCGATGCGTTGCGGCATGGTGCGCGACGTGACCTGGGCGCGGCTCGCCTGGTCCGACCTCGACTCCGTCGAGGTCCGCAAGCGCCGGATCGGCCCGCCCGTGTACCGCGACAACCTCGACGCGACGGTCCTGCGCTTCGTCGCCCGCGACGACAGCGCGGTCCGGATCGACGAGCTGACGCCGTTCGACCGGGCCAAGGCGGCCGTGCTGGACCTGAGCCCGGCCGCCGGGACCCTTGCCATGGTGCTGGCAGCGGCCACCCACGAGCGGGTCGAGCAAGTGCGCGCCTGGCTGGCTGAGCAGCAGCCGGACGTACCGTTCGATCGGCAGCCGGCCTGAGCCCTCGCCGGGCTCAGGCGCGTGCGGCGTCGGCGGACGCCCGCAGCGCGGCGACCATCGCGTCCGGGTCCTCGGCGGAGTAGACCGCCGAGCCCGCGACGAACACGTCCGCACCCGCCTCGGCGCACCGCTCGATCGTCTCGAGCGAGACGCCGCCGTCGACCTGGAGCCAGGTCTCGATGCCGTGCTTGTCCATCATCGCGCGCGCCCGCCGGATCTTGGGCAGGCACAGGTCGAGGAACTTCTGGCCGCCGAAGCCGGGCTCGACGGTCATGATGAGCAGCATGTCGAGCTCGGGCAGCAGGTCCTCGTAGGGCTCGATCGGCGTCGCGGGCTTGAGCGCCATCGACGCCCGGGCGCCGGCCGCCCGGATCTCGCGCGCGAGCCGGACGGGCGCCTTGGCCGCCTCGACGTGGAAGGTCACCGACCCGCACCCCGCCTCGACGTACGCCGGGGCGTTGCGGTCGGCGTCCTCGATCATGAGGTGGGCGTCGAGCGGGACCGGGCTGACCCGGGCGAGCGCCTCGACCATGGTCGGCCCGAACGTCAGGTTCGGCACGAAGTGGTTGTCCATGACGTCGACATGGATCCAGTCGGCGCCCGGGATCCGGGCGACCTCCTCACCGAGCCTGGCGAAGTCGGAGTTGAGGATCGACGGCGTGATCTGGATGTGCTGTCCACCACGGGGACCAGGAGAAGCGCTCATGACCGGGACAGGCTATCGGGCGAGAGGACCTCGGATGCCTGCACCCGGATCTCACGCCCGGATCTCCTGGATGCGAACGACGAGCGCACGGCGACCGCCTCCATGCCGACAACGATCCCGGCTAGTGGCGCGGGCTGTCAGCCCCTTCGCGAGGATCTAATGCACGGATCCTCGCGAAGGCCAACTGTCCAGCATTCAGCTCCGCGCCACTAGGTCAGGTGTCTGCCTCAGTAGTTGGCCGTGCCGAAAGTGCACTTGATCCCGACGTAGCACGACCACGACTTGCCGTTGTCCCACACGGCTGTGACCGGAACGTCGCCCGCGACGACGCCACCCCAGTACTTCTGCGTTCCGCTCTTGTCGGGGTGCGTGACCGTCGCAAAGCACGTGCTCCGGTTCTTGCAGTTGACAACGTCGCTGTAGCGGGCGGCTTCCCCGCGGGTGAGGAACGCCTGGACACGGATCTGGTCGACGGCCCGGTCGCAGCTCACCCACGCCTCCAGCTGGACGTAGTTTCCAGGCTTGGTGATGCTGCGGGCATAGCCTTTGCACGCAGGGGCGCTCGCCGCAGCCATGGACATGCTCGCCGATGAACGGTGCGGTTGGGTGCTGGCCGAGGCGGAGGAGAGCGGCAGCATCAAGATGGAAATCGCAGCGAACAGAATCGCTGCCCTGAGAGTTTTCATCTGGACTCCTGAGTTCCGTTGCAGGGGACAGTGAGTATGGCCACCCTTATGCCAGAGCGCAAGGATCCATAGACAAAGAGTCCACGCGCGTTGATGCTCGGATTTGTCCCTTCTGGACAATCGTCCCGCGCTCGCTCGTGGAAGATTCAGGCAGTGATCGACGCCCTGGGAGTCGCGGCCGACGGACGGTCCGTCCACGGTCGGGCATGATCGGTCCCGTGCCCGAGGTCCCCACGCACGCCGTCGCCGACGACCACGCCGCTGTGGAGGCGGTCGTCGCCCGCTTCTTCGCCGCTTTCGTCAGCGGCCCGGACGCGGCCGAGCACGCCGCGGACCTGCGTGCGGTGCTGCTCCCCCAGGCCCTCGTCGTCCGGACCGACCCGACCGATCCCGCCGCCCCCACGACGTACGACGTCGAGGGTTTCATCGCCCCGCGGGTCGCGCTCCTGGCCGCGGGCACGATGACCGGCTTCCGCGAGTGGGTCGTCACCGGCCGTACCGACCTGGCCGGCGACATCGCGCAGCACTGGTGCACCTATGCCAAGGCGTGGCGCCAGGACGGCACCGAGCACACCGGCTCCGGCACCAAGTCGATCCAGCTCGTCCGCACCGGCGCCGGCTGGCGGATCAGCGCCGTCGCGTGGACCGACGATCCCGCCTGAGATCGGCGATTCTCCTCCGAATCGGCATACGGCGGCCGATCATGGGAGGACGAGTCACCGTCGACTCTCGTGGGGAGGCAAACCGCCATGCCGATGATGAACAGCGAGGCCCGCAAGCGGGCCGCCGACGCCGCCGATCGCGCCGCCGGCCAGGCCGAGGTGCACCGGCTCGCCGATGCGTGGGACCGCGAGGCCGCCCTGGAGGAGGCCTCGGGCAACGGGTTCGCCGCGGTGATCCTGCATGCGCACGCGCGCGAGCTGCGCGCGGTGCTGGAGCGTCCGCTCAGCGCCTGACCCGGACCGACCGGATCCGCGTCGGGCAGCGAGGCAACCTTCTGCGGTGCTGGTGCGTCCTCGGGGCGTGGAGCCTGTGCTGATGGACCCCTTACCGGGCGATCGCGACGATGCAGCGTTCGACGCCTTCGTCGCGGCCCGGCTGCCGCACCTGCTCAAGCTCGGCCGCGCCCTGAGCGGCGACGAGCAGCGCGGCGCCGACCTCGTCCAGGACGCGCTGGAGCGGGTCCTGCCCCGCTGGCGCAAGCTCGACGACCCCGAGGGCTTCGTCCGCCGGGCGATGGTCAACCGCAGCATCTCGGTGTGGCGCAAGGTCCGCCGCGAACGGCCCCTGCCCGAGACCGGCGACTCCCCCACGGGTGCGTCCCACCGCGACCGGCCGCACGACCACGAGCTGTTCGCCGCAGTACGACGGCTCCCCCCGCGCCAGCGCGCCGTGATCGCGCTGCGCTACTACGAGGACCTCACCGAGGCCCAGACCGCCGACGTGCTCGGTTGCTCGGTCGGCACCGTGAAGAGCCAGGCCCACCGGGCACTGGCGGTTCTGCGCGACCAGCTGCCGACCTTCGCCGACCTGGAGGAGACGTCATGACCCGCCTCGAGGACGCTCTGCGCGCGACGTTGGCCGCCGACACCGACCCGGACGGCGACCCCGCCCCCGACCTCGAGCGCTGGTTGCCCGGCATCCGCCAGGGCGCCCGGCGCCGGCGTACCGCGCGGCAGGTCATCGCTGCGGGAGTCGCCGCGACCGTGGCGCTCGGCGCGATGGTCGGCTACGCCCTGACCCGGAGTGACGACGCTCCCCCCGCGCCCACCGAGCGCCACCTGGGCACACCGTCGCCGCCGCCGTGGTCTCCCCGCAGCTTGGACGTGGTCGGTGACGCACTCTTCGTGCTCGACACCGACGTCAGATGTCAGTGCACCCGCATCCTGCGCACCACGGGCACGCAGTGGACCGTCGTCGGCGAGATCCCGGTCTGGGGCCTCTTCAGCCTCGACTTCACCTCCGACGGCAGCACCGGTTGGGTCGCTGACAGAGATCAGGTCTGGGTCAGCCATGACCAAGGACGGAGCTGGTCAGCCGTCCCGCTCCCCGGCCAGGCACAGGACCCGGAAGATGGTCTTGCCACCGAGGTCAGCGTGCTCGCGGACGACGTGTGGACGACCGACGGCGACGTGTGGCGGCTTCCGGCCGCCACCGATCGCCCCGAGCGGGTCGACATCGACGGCATCACGGTCGCCACGTCCGTCCAGGCCGTCGGTGGCAGCCTGCTCGTCACGGGCTCCTCCGAGGCGACCAGCGCCGACCTGGCCTCGTCTGACGTCCTGCGGGTCAGTGACGACGGAGGCACCGGGTGGACCCCGTTGGCAGCGCCGTGCACCTCGGCCCAGCTCACCGCGGCCGCCGGTGCCGCGTTCGCCGTGTGCCAGGACGCCACCGGGGACCGAGCCACGGTCCACCGCTGGACGCCCGGCCAGGACCGTTTCGAGGAGTACGCCACCACCGTCCTCAGCGAGGGTGGGATCCTGCTCGCCCTGGACGACGAGCGTCTGGCGATCACCGACGACGCGGACGAGCGCATCCTCACCGCCAGCACGGACATCCCCACCGACTTCGCCCAGAGTGACGACACGCCGCTCATCGACTCTGCCGTGCTCGGCGAGCGGCTCTACGTGGTCAGCCTGGCCGGGATGAGCATGTCCGAGGACGGCGGCCGCACCTGGAGCCAGATCAGCCAGTGAGGCGCCGCCGCACCCTCACCGGGTGCCGTCGTCGAGCGCCGTCCGGATCGCGGCCACCCCGGCCTCGACCTCGGCGAACGACGTCGACAGCGGCGACAGCCCGAGCCGCAGCCCGTCGGGCATCCGGAAGTCCGGGATCACGTCCCGCTCCCACAGCACCGCCGTCACCTCCCGCATCCGCGGGTGGGCCAGCGTGACATGCCCGCCGCGGACAGCGGGGTCGCGCGGCGACGCCAGGCGTACGCCGGGCAGGTCGCGGTCGACCAGCGCGACGGCGTACTCGGTGAGGGCGATGGACTTGGCGCGCACGGCCTCGATGCCGGCCTCGGCGACCAGCTCGACCATGTCGGCCAGCCCGAGCATGCCGACGATCGGCGGGGTGCCGCTCAGCAGGCGGCGGATCCCCGTCGCCGGGGCGTACGACGGCCCCATGGTGAACGAGTCCGCTGCCCCCATCCAGCCCTGCACCGGCTGGGCGAAGGAGCCGTCGGCGAGGTGGCGCGCGGCGACATACCCGAACGCCGGGGCGCCGGGGCCGCCGTTGAGGTACTTGTAGGTGCAGCCGACCGCGAGGTCGATCTCCCACGCGTCGAGGGCGAGGGGCACCGAGCCGACCGAGTGGCACAGGTCGACGAGGACCCAGGCGCCCGCGTCGTGGGCGAGGCGGGTGAGGGCGGCGACGTCGGCGAGGTAGCCGGACTTGTAGGCGACGTGGGTGACCACGACCAGCGCGGTGTCGGGGCCCACGACGGTAGCCAGGTCGTCGACGGTGAGGCCGCCGTCGGGGTCGGCCTCGACCCAGCGGACGGTGAGGCCGCACTCCTGGGCGACGCCCTCGACGACGTACCGGTCGGTGGGGAAGTTGTCGCGGTCGATGACGATCTCGCGCCGCCCCGGCCGCGCGGCGACCGCGGCGCGCACCATCTTGTAGAGCAGCACCGTCGTCGAGTCCCCGATCGCGGTCTGCCCCGGCGCGGCACCGAGCGCGACCTCCGCGAGCCGGTCCCCCAGCGTCAGCGGCTGGTCGAACCAGCGCTCGTCCCACCCACGGATGAGGCGGCCACCCCACTCCTCCTCGACGAACGCGGCCATCCGCGTGGCGGTCGCCCGCAGCGGCCGGCCCAGGGAGTTGCCGTCGAGGTAGACCACAGGTCCGGCCGCGCCGACGAAGAGGTCGCGGTGGGCGGCGAGCGGGTCGGCGGCGTCGAGCGCCGCTGCATCGAGCGAGGTCAGCGTCACCCTCCGCAACCTACTCCTCGTC
The DNA here is from genome assembly GCF_018831735.1 of Pimelobacter sp. 30-1. Classification (NCBI taxonomy): domain Bacteria; kingdom Bacillati; phylum Actinomycetota; class Actinomycetes; order Propionibacteriales; family Nocardioidaceae; genus Pimelobacter; species Pimelobacter sp. 30-1. The sequence continues at coordinate 70,078 of NZ_NHTS01000007.1, read as the reverse complement.
GTCGCCCTCGTCGGGCAGGTCGTCACGGTCCGCCCACGCCACCAGCGGCGCGATGTCGAAGACGTGGTCGTCGATGTCGTGGTGCAGGTCCCCAAGCTCGGCGAACCGCGCCGGCACCGTGCGGATCGTGAAGTCCCGCGGATCCGCGTCGTCGATCTCGTCCCACCGGACCGGCGTCGAGACCCGGGCGTCCGGCAGCCCCCGCACCGAGTACGCCGCCGCGATCGTGTGGTCCCTTGCGTTCCTCAAACGTTGCACTGGACGAGACTTCAGCGATCAGAACGCGTGCCGCCAAGCGTTCTGATCGCGGGTTGGAGGGGCAGCCACTTCGACCTGTTCGTACGAGTCGGCCCGCTCGCCTCCAGGGCTCGCTAATCTGGCGCCGTGTCCGAGTCTGAGTCGACGTCAGCAGTACGGTTTCCAGAGGACGAGTCCTCCGATGAGGTCGGATCGATCGACGAGTCAGTCGGAGCGGAGACAGAAGCCGATGCGGGGCCGATCTCACCTGAGTCACTCCGCGATGCGTTTGTCACCGGAAGCGATTGGACCACCGCCACGGTCGTCGATCAGATGCGTCGGGGGAACATTGACCTCAATCCTCGGTTTCAGCGACGCGAGGTATGGCAGCCACAGCGCAAGAGCCGATTCATTGAGTCACTTCTGCTGAACTTGCCAATTCCTCAGGTCGTCTTGGCAGAGAAGCGAGGCGAACGCGGAAGATACGTCGTCCTCGACGGGAAGCAAAGGCTTCTGACCCTGCGGCAGTTCTGCGCCGAACCGGGCGAGCACGAGGAAGACGTACCCTTTCAACAGTTGTCGTTGACAAAGCTTCAACTCCGTTCAGATCTCGATGGAAAGTCGTACAAGGACCTCCGCGAAGAGCCCGGATATGCCGATGACCGAGACGCTTTCGACAACAGTACAATTAGGACTGTAGTCGTTCGCAACTGGCCTACCGACGACTACCTGTTCCTAGTGTTTCTGAGACTCAACACCGAATCAGTTGCGCTGTCCCCTCAAGAATTGAGGCAAGCACTCAAGCCCGGGCGATTCACTGACTTCGTCGATGAGCGTGCGGTTGCTAGCGACGTTCTAAAGTCCGCGTTGAACCAGTCTGGCGCCGATTTCCGTATGCGCGACACCGAGATCCTGCTCCGCGCGCTAGCCTTCCAATTGCGGCCAGAGAGTTACGCCGGAAATCTCAAGGCCTTCCTCGACGACACCTGCGAGCATTTCAACAATACTTGGCAGTCAGATGCCGCTATCATCTCGACAACGGTCGACAATGTGGAGCGCGCAATCGCGGCGGCCATCTCAATCTTCGGCGAACGCGTCGCTTTCAGTCGATACACCAACGGGATACCCGAACGACGCTTCAACCGTGCCATCTTCGACGTCATGGTCCACAGTCTGTCGCAGCCCCGCGTGATGGACGCTGCCTTGAGCAACCCATCATCCGTCGTTGAGTGCCTGCAAGAACTGTGCGAAGGCGATTCAGAATTCGTGACTGCGATTACGTCCACTACGAAGAGCATAACCGCGACGGCCCGGCGGTTCGTTCAGTGGGCCGACGCACTTGAAGGCGCGCTGATGGTTCCCGTTGACGTTCCAGCGGACTACGCCAGTCGCGTGCGCGCATCGTAGCTCGGACGCCAGCATTCAATGAGAAAGGTCACCTGGCCACCGCCCGTCGGGCAACAGTTCACTATCTCAGAACTGCGTAAGGCCGCACGAATCGCCAACCGCCCATCGCCCGGACGTACATCTCACCGCTTGGTGAGCACGCTTGAACATCTCGCGGACCTCCGCCGACAGTTCATCGTTGTTCGCCAGCCGCCAGTGTATTCGGGAGCCGAGCATAACCGCGCAAAGGCATTTGTGATCCTGAGCCACGCGGCCTTGGAGGACTATCTAGAGGGAATCGTCCTCGAGGTGGTCGATTCATGCCTCCGATCCTTCTCCCGCGACTTCATACCCAGAACTAGCCTCCTGGCCCTACTGACATATGCAGCTGTTGCTGATCCTCCAGAGGCGTTCCCAGGCGGCCCTTGGGGCATCAGGGGTCATCTTCAAGACAGTCGCCAATCCCTTCGCCACTGGACCGAGAAGAACAACGGACTAAAGGCAAAAGACGTTCTTCGGCTAATGCTTCCCGTTGGCATAAAGGAGTCCGATTTGGGTTCGACTTGGCTTCAGCATATGGACGAACTGGGCGAACTCAGAGGGCGAATGGCCCATAAAGCGAATCTCCCGGGTGCGCAAGCTCCGCTCGACCCTCAGGACGCCCTCGAAGCGGTCTCACGTGTATTGCCGAACTTGTGCAGAATAGATGCCAAGTTGTGCGCGCTCCGCGACGAGTAGCGCCCAGGAAGCGGCCCTTCTCGCGGTCAGGACGGCAGGCCGTCGCGGTCCGCCCACCCGAGAAGCGGCTCGATGTCGAAGACGTGCTCATCGATGTCGTGGTGCAGGTCGCCGAGTTGGGCGAAGCGTGCCGGAACAGTACGGATAGTGAAGTCACGCGGGTCTGCATCCCAGATTTCGTCCCACCGCATGGGTGTCGAGACCCTAGCGTCAGGGACTCCACGGACCGAGTAACTTGAAACGACCGTGTGATCGCGGGCGTTCTGGTTGTAGTCGACGAAGACCGTCGCAGGGTCACGGTCCTTCTTCCACCAGGTGGTGGTGACCAGCCCGGACGCCCGGCGCTCGACCTCGCGGGCGAAGGCGAGCGCGGCCCGTCGTACACCCTTGTGGTCGAGCTCGGGCTTGATCCGCACGTAGATGTGGAGGCCCTTGCTGCCGCTGGTCTTGGGGTACCCGACCGCGCCGAGCTCGTCGAGCACCTCGTGGGCCACGTGGGCGACGCGCCGGATGTCGTCGTACGTCGACTCGGGGCCGGGATCGAGGTCGATCCGCCACTCGTCGGGCTGCTCGGTCGCCCCGCGTCGGCTGTTCCACGGGTGGAACTCGACGGTCGACATCTGCACCGCCCAGATCACCGACGCCAGCTCGGTCACGCAGAGCTCGTCGGCCGTCCGCTTCCACCGCGGGAAGAACAGCTGCACCGTCTCCACCCAGTCGGGCGCGCCCGCGGGGAGCCGCTTCTGGTGCACCTTGTCGCCGTCGAGCCCCTTGGGGAAGCGGTGCAGCATGCACGGGCGCTCCCACAGCGCGTTGACGATACCGTCGCCGACCGCGAGGTAGTACTCGACGAGGTCGAGCTTGGTCGCACCGATCTCCGGGAAGTAGATCCGGTCCGGGTTGCTCACCCGCACGACACGGCTCTCGACCTCGATCTCGACCGCCGGGGACGCCATGGCGCGACAGTACCGAAAGGGTCAGGTCAGACGGCCCGACGCCACGAGCGGCAGGAGGATCGCGGCGCGGCTGGAGGCATCCGCCGCGTGCTTCGCACCGCCGGCGTACGTCAGGTCGCGCGCGAGGTAGACCGTCTCCGGCGCGTCGGCGACGCCGATGAGCGCGCCCATCCGTCCGATCTCCTGCCAGTACGCCGCGACGAGGCCGGTTTCCTCGCGGAGCTCGCGCTGCGCGGCGACGAGCGGGTCCTCGCCGTCGGTGAGCGCGACGACGAAAGACGGTCGGGTGCGGATCTCGACGACGCCGACCTACGTCGGACCCCACGGCTACCGTGACCGCGTGGACTTCGACCAACCGCCCGTCGTGCGCGTCGACGCCGAGCAGCGCCTCGACCCCGACGCGTGGCCGATGACCGTGCCGGCGGTGGCCCAGGTGGTGCGCGAGGGTCTGGTGCTGCCCAAGGGGGTCACCTTCTTGGTCGGCGAGAACGGCTCGGGCAAGTCGACGCTCGTCGAGGCGATCGCGGTGGCGTTCGGCCTGTCTCCCGAGGGCGGTACGGCGCAGGGGCGGCACAGCACGCGCGAGACGGAGTCGCCGTTGCACACGGCGCTGCGGCTCCAGCGCGGGATCGGGGCGCCGCGGTGGGGGTTCTTCCTGCGGGCCGAGACGATGCACGGCTGGTACAGCTTCCTCGAGGACCACCCGAACCCGTGGGCCAGGCAGCCCGACAGTCCCTACCACGAGATGAGCCACGGCGAGTCGTTCCTCGAGGTGCTGCGGACCCGGTTCGACTCACCCGGCTTCTACTGCCTCGACGAGCCCGAGGCGGCGCTGTCGTTCTCCTCGACGCTCGGGTTGATCTCCGTGCTCGACCGGGTGGTGCGCGAGGGCGGCCAGGTGCTGTGCGCGACCCACTCGCCGGTGCTGGCGGCGATGCCGGGGGCGACGATCCTCGAGGTCAGCGACGCCGGCCTGCACCGTACGACGTGGGCCGAGCTCGAGCTGGTCCAGCACTGACGGCGCTACCTCGACGACCCCCACCGCTACCTGCGCCACGTCCTCGACTGAGACCGGCGAGCAACGTCCATGAGATCGCCTGTCACGCAACGACCCGGTCGGGGCGTCAGATGGGTGTGAAGGCAGACCGGCAGGCCGAGGAGTTCACCGCGTTCGTGCGCTCCAGCGGCACCCAGCTCCACCAGGCGGCGATGCTGCTCACCGGCGACCACCACCTCGCCGAGGACCTGACCCAGGCGACCTACGCCAAGGTGTTCGTGCACTGGCGGCGGGTGCAGACCGCGGACAGCCCGCTGGCCTATGCCCGGACGACGCTGCTCAACACGTTCCTGTCCCACCGGCGGCTGCGGCGCAACAGCGAGCGGCCCAGCGACCTCACCGACGCCGACCTCAGCCCACCGCCGGGCGCCGACCCGGGGACGCGCGTCGACCTGCTCGCCGCGCTCGCCGGACTGCCTCCGCTCGACCGTGCCGTCGTGGTCCTCCGCTACTGGGAGGACCGCAGCGTCGCCGACACCGCGACCCATCTCAGGATCAGCGAGTCCGCCGTGCGGACCCGCGCGCGCCGCGCCCTGCTGCGGCTGCGCCCCCTGATCGACCCCGTCTCCGAGAGGACCCACCCGTGAACGACCTCGACCCGAACCTCACCACCGCCCTGCGCGAGCGGCTCCGCGACGAGCGCCCCGACCTCGAGCACCTCGCCCAGTCCTCGCTCCGTGCGGGCGTCCGGATCCGGCGCCGGCGCCGGATCGGTGCCGCTGCCGGAGGCGTCCTCGCGGTGACGGCCATCGCGCTGAGCGCGTCCGCCCTCGCCGGAGGCAGTACGACGGCCCGCAACGCCGCCGTCGCGACCACACCGACCCCCTCGGCCGCCGCGACCGTCACCGCCCCGCCGGGCGAGCAGGACGGCCTCGAACCCGGTGCGCTGGGCGAGCCGGTGCTGCCCTTCACGCTCGACCTGCCCGGCTGGACCTGCGAGTACTTCCCCGTCGACGACAAGGCCTGGTGCACCACCGCGGGCCAGAACGGCGTCACCGTGGTCGCCCGCCCGGCCGCCGAGCACGCCGACTGGGCCGGCCAGCCCGACAAGGGCGCCGACGCGTCGACCCTGTGGACCAGCCCGGTGCACGGCAACTACTTCGTGACGGTCCAGGGCAGCCGTGCGGACCTCGGCGCGACCCCGGTCGCGACCTTCATCGACGGGCTGCGGCTCGCGCCGCGCTGGGACCGCCCCTGAGCGTCGCTGCCGCCAGGCCGGCCGCCGCCACCGCGACCAGGACCGCGGCGGGGAGCCCGAGCCCGGCGACGCCGTACCGGGCGACGATGCCGGAGGCGAGGGCCGCACCGACCGCGATGCCGCCGTTGAACAGCACCGGGATCAACGCTCCGGCCAGCCCGCGGTGGGCCGGTCCGGCCAGCCGCAGCACCAGTGTCTGGGCGAGCGGCGGAAGGGCTCCGGAGGCCACGCCCCACAGGACCACGAGGGCGAGGCTGCCGGTGCCGGCGACGGCGAAGATGGCCGCGGCGGTGACCGCGGTCGCGACGACGAGCGCCGGTCCGGTCCGCTCCGCGCGGCCGGCGACCACCACGCCGACGGCGGAGGCCAGGCCGAAGACCAGCAGCACCAGCGCGGGCGGTCCGGCCAGGCGGGTGATGAACGTGTAGGCGCCGTAGTGCCCGACGAGCACCAGCGCAACCAGCAGCGTGATCACGACCATCGGGCGCAGCGACGAGCCGCCCGCGCCGCCCGCCGCGCTCGTGGGGCCGGCGGGCGGCGCGCCGGGCACCACCCGCAGCACCAGGAGCGCCATCACCAGGCTCGCCACAGCGAGCACGGCGAAGGACGCGCGCCAGCCGGCGAGGTCCGCGACGATCCGGCCGGCCGGCGTACCGAGCACGAGGCCGAGCGTCGCTCCCCCGAGCACGACCGACGTGGCCCGCCCGAGCAGCCGGTCCGGGACCAGGTCCGCGACGTGCGCGTTGACCGTCGACCAGAGCAGGCCCACCGACGCGGCACCCAGGGTCCGCGCCCCCAGCACCACCCCGTACGACGGCGCGAGGGCGGTCAGCCCGGCCGCCAGCGCGAACGCCACCAGGCTGCCCGCGACGACCAGCGCCCGCGGGTACCGCCGGGTCAGCCGGACCAGCGGGAAGCTCGCCACGACCACGACGGCCGCCCACAGGCTGACCAGGAGCCCGGTGGCGGACTCGGCGACGCCGAGCCCCCGGCTCATCGGGCCGAGGACCGCGGTCGGCAGCATCTCGCCGGTGACCATCACCAGCGTGGCGCCGCCGAGGACGAGTAGGGCCGGCCACGGCAGCCCCGCGGCAGGAGGAGCGGCAGGGGCGGGTGGCGGGGTGCTGGTGAGCGTCATGCTTCGACGCTAGAGTTTGACACTGATGTCAATGTCAAGGTCTCTTCACGCGAAGGTGAGGCAGCAGACATGAAGATCGGCGAGCTGGCCGCGCGGACCGGGGTCGCGCCCCGGCTGATCCGGTACTACGAGCAGCAGGAGCTGCTCAGTGCCGACCGGCAGCCCAACGGCTACCGGGACTACGGCGAGGCCCACGTCGAGCGGGTCGAGCGGGTGGCCGGCCTGGTCCAGGCCGGCATCCCGACGCGCCTGGTCAAGGTGCTCCTGGACGCCGAGGACGCCTGCGCCCGCGAGGAGCCGACCTGTCCGGCCGAGGTGGCCGCGCTGCTGGCGGCCGAGCTCGACGGGCTGGAGAAGCGGATCGCGTGCCTGAGCCGCAGCCGGGACACGATCCACCGCTTCCTCGACCAGACCCGGGCCCAGGTCGCGCCGGCCTGACCGGCCCGGCGCGACCACCCTGGCGCGACCACCCTGGCCAGCGCGCGGCCGGGCGCCCCTCAGCGCCAGCCGAGCGCGGGCGCCACGTGGGTGAGCACCGACTCCAGCACGTGGGCGTTGTAGTCGACGCCCAGCTGGTTCGGGACCGTCAGGAGCAGGGTGTCGGCCTCGGCGATCGCCTCGTCCTCGCGCAGCTGCTCGACGAGCTGGTCCGGCTCGGCGGCGTACGTCCGGCCGAAGATCGCGCGCATGTTGTCGATCTGGCCGACCTGGTCGGACTCCTCGCGGCCGGTGCCGAAGTAGGCCCGGTCCTCGTCGGTGACGAGCGGGAAGAGCGAGCGGCTCACCGAGACCCGCGGCGTGCGGTCGTGGCCCGCCTCGGCCCAGGCAGCCCGGAACTCCCGGATCTGGTCGGCCTGCTGGACGTGGAACGGCTGGCCGCTCTCGTCCTCCTTGAGCGTCGAGCTCATCAGGTTCATGCCGAGACCGGCGGCCCAGCGGGCGGTGCCGTTGGACGCCGCTCCCCACCAGAGCCGGTCGCGCAGGCCCTCGGAGTGGGGCTCGAGACGCAGCAGGCCGGGCGGGTTGGCGAACATCGGGCGCGGGTTCGGCTGGGCGAAGCCCTCACCCTGGAGGACGCCGAGCAGCACCTCGGTGTGCTTGCGGGCCATGTCCGCCTCGGTCTCGCCCTCCGCGGGCGCGTAGCCGAAGTAGCGCCAGCCGTCGACGACCTGCTCCGGCGACCCGCGCGAGATGCCGAGCTGGAGCCTGCCCTCGGAGATGAGGTCGGCCGCGCCGGCGTCCTCGGCGAAGTACAGCGGGTTCTCGTAGCGCATGTCGATGACGCCGGTGCCGATCTCGATCCGGCTGGTCCGGGCGCCGATCGCGGCGAGCAGCGGGAAGGGGCTGGCGAGCTGGCGGGCGAAGTGGTGCACCCGGAAGTACGCGCCGTCGGCGCCGAGCTCCTCCGCCGCGACGGCGAGGTCGATCGACTGCAGCAGCGCGTCGGAGGCCGTCTGCACCTGGGAGTGCGGGCTGGGCGTCCAGTGGCCGAAGGACAGGAATCCGATCTTCTTCACGCTGGTTGAACCGTCAACTATCTCTCGTCATTCCCGGCGGAGCAGGGCGAGGAACATCGCGTCGGTGCCGTGCCGGTGCGGCCAGAGCTGGACGGTGCCGGGCAGCGGCCCCGCCGCGTCCGGTACGGCGGGCAGGTGCGCCGCCACGTCGTCGAGGCGCAGCCCCGGGGTGCCGGCGAGCGCGGCGGAGACGACCTCGGCGGTCTCGGCCAGCACCGGCGAGCAGGTCGCGTAGAGCAGCGCTCCCCCGGGCCGCAGCACCCGCACGGCCTCGGCGAGCACGGCGCGCTGGAGGGCGACGAGCGCGACCAGGTCGTCCGGCGTACGCCGCCAGCGGGCCTCGGGCCGCCGGCGCAGCGCGCCGAGGCCGGTGCAGGGCGCGTCGAGGAGGATCCGGTCGGCGCTCGCGTCGGCGAACGGCGCCCGGGTCGCGTCGGCCTGGACGACACCGGCCAGACCGGGTCCCGCGGCGGCCGCGCGGGCGACCAGGCGGGCCCGGTGGTGGTGCAGCTCGACCCCGGTCAGGGCGGCGCCGCGCTCGGCGGCGAGCGCGGCGAGCAGGGCCGCCTTGCCGCCGGGACCGGCGCACAGGTCGAGCCAGCGCTCGTCGCGGCCCTCGACCGGGGCGGCGGCGAGCGCGAGGGCGACGAGCTGGGAGCCCTCGTCCTGGACGCCGGCCCGGCCCTGGGCGACCGCGGGCACGCCGGCCGGGTCGCCGCCGTCGAGGGTGACACCGAAGGGCGAGTACGGCGTGGGCGCGCCCGGGAGCTCGTCGCGGGTGGCGCGTCCGGGGCGGGCGACCAGGGTCACCCGCGGCGGGACGTTGTCGGCGGCCAGGAGCGCGGCGACCTCGTCCTCGCCGACCGCCTCGGCGAGCGCGTCGACCACCCAGCGGGGGTGGCTCTCGGCGACCGCGAGGTGGCCGTGCGGGTCGCTCGCGGCGTCGGGCGCCACGTCGGCCAGCCAGGCGTCGAGGTCGCGCGCGGAGACCTTGCGCAGCACGGCGTTGGCGAAGCCGCCCGCGCCGTGGCTGACCTGGGCGCGCACCAGGTCGACCGTGGTGCTGATCGCGGCGTGGGCCGGGACCCGCATCGCGAGCAGCTGGTGGGTGCCGAGTCGCAGTGCGTCGAGGACGGCGGACTCGACCTTGCGCAGCGGACGGTCGATGCAGGCGGCCAGGACGGCGTCGTAGGTCGCCTGACGGCGTACGGTGCCGGCCGCGAGCTCGGTGACGAAGGCGGCGTCGCGCCCGCTCAGCCCGTGCTGGGCGAGGACGGCGGGCAGCACCAGGTTGGTGTAGCCGTCCTCGACCCGGACCGCGCGAAGGACCTCGAGCGCCGCGACCCGCGCCGGGTCCACCCGCCGCCGGCCGCGGGTGCTCACTCGAAGCTCGCGGTCTCGGGCAGTCGCACCCCGCGCGCCCAGTCGGCCGCGCCCATCTGCTTCTTGCCGAAGGCCTTGACCTCGGTCAGCCGTACCGTGCCGGAGGCGGTGCCGACGAGGACCTCGTTCTTGCCGACCTGGATCGCGCCCGGCGCGAGGTCCGGGCCTTCGGCGACGATCTCGACCCGGCCGAGCTTGACCCGCTCGCCGTCGAGCGTCGTCCAGGCGCCGGGACCGGGCGTGCAGGCACGGATCCGGCGGTCGACGCCGACCGCGGGCTCGGACCAGTCGACGCGGGCGTCGTCCACGGTGATCTTGGGGGCCAGGCTGACCCCCTCGGCGGGCTGCTCGCGCGCCTCGAGCGAGCCGTCGGCGATGCCGTCGAGGGTCGCCACGAGCAGGCCGGAGCCGCCCTCGGCGAGCCGGGCGAGCAGGTCGCCGGCGGTGTCGGTGGGCCGGATCCGCTCGGTCATCACGCCGAACGTCGGACCGGCGTCGAGCGCCTTGACGATCCGGAAGGTGGTGGCGCCGGTGTACTCGTCGCCGCCCCAGATCGAGTGCTGGACCGGGGCCGCGCCGCGCCACGCGGGCAGCACCGAGAAGTGCAGGTTGACCCAGCCGTGCTCGGGGATGTCGAGCGCGCTCTGCGGGATCAGGGCGCCGTAGGCCACGACCGGGCAGCAGTCGGGACGCAGTGCGCGCAGCGCCTCCTGGAACTCAGGGTCGCGCGGGTGGTCCGGCTTGAGCACCGGTACGCCGAGCTCCTCGGCCCGCTGGGCGACCGGGCTCGGGGTGAGCTTGCGGCCGCGGCCGGCGGGCGCGTCGGGACGGGTGACCACGCCGACCAGCTCGTGCGGGGACGCGGCGATCGCGTCGAGTGCGGGGACGGCGACCTCGGGGGTCCCGGCGAAGACGACCCTCATCGGCCGAAGCCTCCCGTCGCGTGGGGCGAGACCCGGATGGTCGGCTTCTCCAGCCCGAACCACTCCGACTGGCGGATCTCGCGCATCGCGGCCTTGCGGCCGGCGTCGTCGAGCCGGTCGATGAACAAGATGCCGTCGAGGTGGTCGGTCTCGTGCTGGATCGCGCGGGCCAGGTAGCCGCTGCCGTCGATGGTGACGGGGTCACCGTGCATGTTGAAGCCGGTCGCGATCACCGAGAGGGCCCGCAGGCAGTCGTAGGTGAGCTCGGGCAGGGACAGGCAGCCCTCGGGACCGTCCTGGGTCTCGTCGGACAGGCTCAGCTGGGGGTTGACCAGGTGGCCGACCTCGCCCTCGACGTTCCAGGTGAACACGCGCAGGCCGACGCCGATCTGGGGCGCGGCCAGGCCGGCCCCGGGCGCCTCGAGCATCGTGTCGGTCAGGTCGGTGACCAGCTGGCGCAGCTCGGCGTCGAAGTGGACGACCTCGAGCGCCGGCTTGCGCAGGATCGGGTCGCCGAAGAGGCGGATGGGTCGGATAGCCACCGGCCAAGCCTAGCGAGCACCCGCTGCACCGCTGCGGGGCGGCCGGGCTCAGTCGAGCTCGGCGGGGTCGACCTGGATCCGGACCGGATCGAGCTTGCGCGCCGAGCGCAGCCGCTGGGCCTCGGCGAGCGCGCGGGCCAGGTCGGCCCCCTGGCTGCGCGGCACCCGGACGACGACCCGCTCGACCTCGTCGTCGCGGGTCGGGACCGGGCCCAGCACCTCGCCCGGCGCGGGCAGGTCGAGCAGGGTCAGGACGTCGTCGAGCGCGCCGGGTGCGCCCCGGATCGTGGCGACCCGGGCCGCCGGCGGCAGCCGTGCCTCGCGCCGCTCCTCGGCCTCGCGGGCCGCGAAGCCCGCCGGGTCCCAGCGGACCAGCGCCTGGAGCGCCGGGACCGCCGGGTCGCCGACCGCCAGCGCGCGCCCGCCCGCGCCGAGCAGGCCGACGGCATTGCACCAGCGGCGCAGGGCCTCCTCCGAGGCGCGCATGCTGTCGCGGCCCAGCGCCCACCACGTGTCGAGCAGGACGACGACGGCGTAGCCGTCCTCGGCGACGGGTTCGGCGCCCGGGGTGGCCACGACGATGCGCGGCTCCGGGCCGACCCGGGCGCGGATCTGGTCGCCCGAGGAGGAGACCACCGGCACCTTGGGGAAGCTGCGGCCGAGCTCGTCGGCGGTCCGGGCGTCGCCGACGATCGGGGCGCGAAGGCCGGCGGCGCCGCACTCGGGGCACGACCAGGCCGGTGCCTCGGTCGCGCACCAGCGACAGCGCGGCGGCGTGGTCGGCCCGGTGAGCTGGAGCGGGCCGGCGCAGGCGGCGCAGCGGGCCGGCGTACGGCAGCGCTCGCAGGCCAGGCGCAGGACGTAGCCCGCCCGTGGGGTCTGGACGAGCACGGGACCGCGCTCCAGCCCCCAGCGCAACGCGTCATGGGCCTCGCGCGGCACCCGGGCCCCACCCCCGCTGGGATCGCGCAGCAGGGCGACGTCGCTGGCCCCGCTGACGCCGATCAGCGCGCGCTCGCGCACCGCGGCGCGCGGCAGCGCGATCTCGCGGGCCCAGCCGGTCTGGAGCAGGTGCTGGGCCTCGACCGTTCGGCTGAAGCCGCCGATCAGGGCGGCCGTGCCCTCGTGCTCGGCACGCAGCAGCAGCACCTCGCGGGTGTGGGGGTACGGCGCGCGCGGCTCGGCGTGGAGCTCGTCGCCGTCGTCCCAGATGACGACGAGGCCCAGGTCGTGGACCGGCGCGAAGGCGGCGGAGCGGGTGCCGACCACGATCCCCCGGTCCCCCCGGCTGACCGCGAGGAACTCGCGGTAGCGCTGGGCCGGACCGGGCTCGGCGTGCAGCGCGACGTGGTGGCCCTCGCCGAGCAGCTCGGTCAGCGCCGCGTCGAGGCGCGCGACGTCGCGGTGGTCGGGCAGGCACAGGAGCGCGCCCCGCCCGGCCGCGCGCGCCGAGGCGGCGAGCTGGGCGAGCATCGCCGGCCAGTCGTCGCCGGGGGCCGCCCCCCACACGGCACGCGGGGCGTGCCCCTCGCGCACGTGGGCCAGGAAGGGCGCGGCCGCGGGGTAGTCCGCCCAGGCGCGGTCGGCGGTCGCCGGGTCGTGCACCAGCACCGGCTCGGCCGGCGTGGGCTCGCGCTCGACGGTGGCGTGGCGCGGCGGCACCGCGAGCCGTCGTACGTCGGCGCTGACGCCGGCATAGCGCTCGGCCACCCGCCGGCACAGCGCCTCGACCGCCGGGCTCAGCACCGGCTCGGGACTGACCAGCCGGCGCAGCGGGACGAGCGTCCCGTCGTGGTCGGAGGCCGCCGCGCGCTCGATGACGTAGCCGTCGGCCTCCTGGCCCGCGAACCGGACCTTGACCCGGGCGCCGGGGCGGGCGCCGTCGGCCATCGCGACCGGGACGGCGTAGTCGAAGACCCGGTCGAGGTGGGCCAGCGGCAGGTCGAGCACGACCCGGGCCACCGGCTCGTGCTCGGCGATGACGGCCCCCGCGACCTTGCGGGCCCGGGTCGCCGCGGCCTTGGCCCGGCCCTCCTTGACCCGGTCGCGGACGAGACCGGGCAGCTCGAGGGCCGGCTCGTCGGGGGTGGGGGTCATGGCGGCAGTTCTACCAGTGCCCCACGACGGAACACGCCCGCCGTCCCTGGGGGACGACGGGCGTGCGACGCGCGGATGTGCGGTGGATCAGGCGCCCACGGCGGCCTTGAGCGCCTCGGCGCGGTCGGTCCGCTCCCAGGTGAACTCGGGCAGCTCGCGGCCGAAGTGACCGTAGGCGGCCGTCTTGGCGTAGATCGGGCGGCGCAGGTCGAGGTCGCGCAGGATCGCGGCCGGGCGCAGGTCGAAGACCTCGAGAACGGCGGCCTGGATCTTCTCGTCCGGCACGATGCCGGTGCCGAAGGTCTCGACGAAGACGCCGACGGGCTTGGCGACACCGATCGCGTAGGCGACCTGGACCTCGGCGCGACGGGCCAGGCCCGCGGCGACGATGTTCTTGGCGACCCAGCGCATCGCGTAGGCAGCGGAGCGGTCGACCTTGGACGGGTCCTTGCCGGAGAACGCGCCGCCACCGTGGCGGGCCATGCCGCCGTAGGTGTCGACGATGATCTTGCGGCCGGTCAGGCCGGCGTCACCCATCGGGCCGCCGACGACGAACTTGCCGGTCGGGTTGATGTGGAGCTTGTAGCCGTCGAAGGGGACGCTGGTCTTGAACTGCTCCAGCACCGGCTCGATCACGTGGGCCGTGATGTCGGCGGCGATCTGCTCCTGGGTGACGTCCTCGGCGTGCTGCGTGGACAGCACGACGGTGTCGACGCGCACGGCGCGGTCGTCCTCGTCGTACTCGATGGTGACCTGGGTCTTGCCGTCGGGGCGCAGGTAGTCGAGCGTGCCGTTCTTGCGGACCTCGGTGAGGCGCTCGGCCAGCGTCTGGGCGATCTTGATCGGCAGCGGGAACAGCTCGGGGGTGTCGTCGCAGGCGTAGCCGAACATCAGGCCCTGGTCGCCCGCGCCCTGCTTGTCCAGCTCGTCGGCGGAGCCGCCCAGGCGCACGTCCTCGGCGGTGTCGACGCCCTGGGCGATGTCGGGCGACTGGGCGCCGATCGCGACCTGGACGCCGCAGGAGTTGCCGTCGAAGCCCTTGGCGGAGGAGTCGTAGCCGATCTCCAGGATCTTGTCGCGCACCAGCTGGGCCACGGGCGCGTAGGCCTCGGTGGTCACCTCACCGGCAACCACGACGAGACCGGTGGTCAGCAGCGTCTCGACGGCGACCCGGCTCTTGGGGTCGTGCTCGAGGAGGTAGTCGAGGACGGTGTCGCTGATCTGGTCCGCGATCTTGTCCGGGTGACCCTCGGTCACCGACTCCGACGTGAACAGACGTCCGGTCATGGTGGTGGGAACTCCTGGTTGGGGGCTGGATGGGCGGTGGTCCAACGATACGGACGGCACGAGGTGATGCCCGAGAGTCTCAGGAAAGTCGGGCGACGACCTGGTCCCAGATGAGGTGCGCGAGCGCCGACTTCGAGCCGTGCGGTACGTCGACCGCGGACCCGTCGGAGCCCAGGATCACCGCCTCGTTGTCGGTGCTGCCGAAGACCGCGCCGCCGCTGACGTCGTTGACGACCAGCAGGTCGCAGCCCTTGCGGGCCAGCTTGGCCCGGGCCAGGTCGAGCACGCTGCCGGTCGCGTCACCGGTCTCGGCGGCGAACCCGACGATCACGGCCTCCGGGCGGGCCCGGTGGGTCGAGATCTCCTTGAGGATGTCGGGATTCTGTTGCAGCGTGATCGCCGGGGCCGATCCGTCGTCGGCCTTCTTGATCTTGACCTCGGAGGTGCTCACCGGCCGGAAGTCGGCCGGCGCGGCGGCCATCACCACCGCGTCGGCGCCCGCGGCCGCCGACAGCACGGCGTCGCGCAGCTCGGCGGTGGACTCGACGCGGACCACCTTGACGCCGGCCGGGTCGGTCAGCGCGACGTTGGCCGCGATCAGGGTGACCTCGGCGCCCCGGGCGGCCGCGGCCCGGGCCAGGGCGTAGCCCTGGCGTCCCGAGGAGCGGTTGCCCAGGAAGCGGACCGGGTCGAGGCGCTCGCGGGTGCCCCCCGCGGAGACGACGACGTGGCGCCCGGCCAGGTCGTGGATCCCGGCCGCCGGGGCCGCGGCGGACTGGGAGCGGGCCAGGATGTCGCGGGCGACCTCGAAGATCTCCTCGGGGTCGGGCAGCCGGCCCTTGCCGGTGTCGGCGCCGGTCAGCCGGCCCTCGGCCGGCTCGATGACGATCACGCCGCGCGAGCGCAGCGTGGCGACGTTGGCCGTGGTCGCCGCGTGCTCCCACATCTCGGTGTGCATGGCCGGGGCTAGGACCACCGGGCAGCGCGCCGTGAGGAGCGTGTTGGTGAGCAGGTCGTCGGCGAGCCCATGGGCCGCCTTGGCCATCAGGTCGGCCGTGGCCGGCGCGACGACGACCAGGTCGGCGCCCTGCCCGAGGCGGACGTGCGGCACCTCGTGCACGCCGTCCCACACCTCGGCCGACACCGGCTTGCCCGACAGTGCGGCCCAGGTGGGCGCACCGACGAACTCCAGGGCGGCCGCGGTGGGGACCACGGTCACGTCGTGGCCGGACTCGGTGAAGCGACGCAGCAGCTCGCAGGCCTTGTAGGCCGCGATGCCACCGGAGACGCCGAGCACCACGCGGGGCCGGGACATGGGCGCCGTCAGATCACTCGGCGTCGGCCGCGGGAGCCTCGGCAGCCGCAGCGGCGGCCGGCTCGACGAGCTCGGACGGGTCGATGTCCTCGCAGGTCAGGAGGTCCTGGTTGATCTCGCGCAGCGCGATCGAGAGGGGCTTCTCCTGGACGTGGGTCTCGACCAGCGGGCCGACGTACTCGAGCAGGCCCTCGCCCAGCTGCGAGTAGTAGGCGTTGATCTGCCGCGCGCGCTTGGCGCTGTAGAGGACCAGCTTGTACTTGCTGTCGGTCTTGGACAGCAGGTCGTCGATGGGAGGGTTGGTGACACCCTCAGCGGCGATGTTCGGGGCAGACACAGAGGTCCTCACTGATCGTGGACGGAATCAACCATCAAGGCTATCAACTCATCGACGGCAGCGTTAACTTCGCGGTTGACGATGGTCACGTCGAACTCGGCCTCGGCGGCCAGCTCGTCGCGTGCGGTGGCCAGTCGGCGCTCGCGTTCCTCCTCGGTCTCGGTCCCCCGGCCGACCAGCCGGCGGACCAGCTCGTCCCACGACGGGGGCTTGAGGAAGACGAAGACGGCGTCCGGCGCGGTCTCGCGGACCTGGCGCGCACCCTGGAGATCGATCTCGAGCAGGGCCGGGCGCCCGGCCGCCACCGCGGCCTCGACCGGACCGCGCGGGGTGCCGTAGCGGTGCACACCGTGGACGATCGCCCACTCCAGCATCTGGCCCTCAGCGATGAGCCGGTCGAACTCGGCGTCGTCGACGAAGTGGTAGTGCACGCCGTCGACCTCGCCCGGGCGCGGGGCGCGGGTGGTCGCGGAGACCGACAGGTAGACCTCGGGGTGCTCCTCGCGGACGGCAGCGGCGACCGTGCCCTTGCCGACCGCGGTGGGCCCGGCGAGGACGAAGAGACGGCTACTCACCGGCGGCGAACTCGCGCTCCAGCGCGGCGACCTGCTTGGCGCCGAGACCGCGCACGCGCCGGGACTCGGCGATGCCCAGCCGCTCCATGACCTGGCGGGCCCGGACCTTGCCCAGACCGGGCACCGACTGGAGCAGGTCGAGGACCTTCATCTTGCCGATGACCTCGTTGACCTGACCCTGCGCGAGCACGTCGCTGATCGAGGCACCCGAGTTCTTGAGCCGGTTCTTCACCTCGGCCCGCTCGCGGCGAGCGGCCGCCGCCTTCTCCAGGGCGGCCTGGCGCTGTTCGGGGGTCAGGGGAGGCAGAGCCACGGGTGAGGGGTCCTTCGGTCAGTGGTCGCGGGGCGGTCGCGCCGCCGTCGGCCAATCTAGCCAGAAGGGCTCGGCGGCGGCAACGCGGGTGACGATCAGGTGACGATCAGAGGCTGAGCGGTGTCTTGCAGACGTCGCGGGCCTGCTGCTGGACCCGGGAGAGCGCCGCGGCGGTCTCCCGCGAGCCCAGCCGGACGGCGGCGGTGTCGATCGCCTGGCGGTCCTCGGCCGACACCGAGGCGGGCGGGTCCGCACGGTCGTAGGTCGCGGCGTCGACGCCGGCCGCGCTGAGCGCGTCGTCGAGGTCGCTGACCCGGGCGACGACGAGCTGCCAGTCCGCCCGGATGTCCTGGGGGGCCTTGGCCGCGAGCGCCTCGAAGCTCGGCAGCGCGCGGATCAGGCCGACCTGGGGGCCCGCGGACAGCGCGGCGCCGACCTGCTCGCGGCGGCTCTCCACCTCCGAGCAGTACGACGCGAAGGGGTCCTCGTCGTCACTCCCCCGCAGCCACAGGAAGCCCCCCACGAGCGCCACCGCCACGACGACGGCAGCGCCGGCGAGCCACCGGCCGCGCCGGCTCACCCGAGCAGCTCGCGCAGCTCGTCGTTGCCGCGCCGCACGGCACCGGACAGGGCGGCCGGGTCCGGGCCGAGGCGCAGCACGCCGCGGGAGGAGGTGGCCAGGACGTTGCCGACACCGGCACCGAAGATCCGGCGCAGGTCGGCGACGGTGCCGCCCTGCTCGCCGTACCCGGGGGCGAGGATGGGGCCGTTGAAGGCCAGGTCCAGGCCGCGGTCGTCCTCGAGCGTGGCGCCGACGACGGCGCCGTAGGAGCCGAGGGGGCTCGCGCCCTCGTTGAGCCGGCGCAGGTGGTCGAGGACGGTCGCCGAGACGGTCCGGCCGTCGGTGAGCGCCTCCTGGACCTCGGGGCCCTCCTTGTTGGAGGTGGCAGCGAGCACGAACAGGCCCGCGTCGAACCGGGCAGCGGTGTCGACGAACGGCTGGAGCGAGCCGAAGCCGAGGTAGGGGCTGACCGTGACCGCGTCGCAGGCCAGCGGCGAGGCGGGGTCGAGGTAGGCGTCGGCGTAGGCCTGGGAGGTGGAGCCGATGTCGCCGCGCTTGATGTCGAGCAGGACCAGGGCCCCGGCCGCGCGGCCCGCCGCGATGACCTGCTCCAGGACGGCGACGCCGCGGCTGCCGAAGCGCTCGTAGAACGCCGACTGGGGCTTGATCACGCTGCAGTGGGGGGCGACGGCCTCGACCGCGGCGAGCGCGAACCGCTCGAGCCCGGCGACGTCGTCGTCGTACCCCCAGGCGTGGAGGAGCGCCGCGTGCGGGTCGATGCCGACGCAGAACGGTCCGCGGTCGGCGACGGCGGCGACGAGTCGGGCACCGAAGGTCATCAGGAGGTCCTCCGCAGGGCGTCGGGGCCGAGGTCGGCCAGGGTCGGGTAGCCGTCGACGGCCATGATCAGGTCGGCCTCGGCGAGCATCGAGCGGACCTGGTGGACCGCGCCGGGCACACCGCCGAGGGCGAGGGCGTAGGCGTAGGGACGCCCGATCGCGACCGCGTCGGCGCCGAGGGCGACCGCCTTGACCACGTCGGCGCCGGTGCGGACCCCGGAGTCGAAGACGACCGGCGCCCGCCCGTCGACCGCAGCGACCACGTCGGGCAGCCAGTCGAGCGCCGCTCCCCCGCCGTTGGCCTGGCGGCCGCCGTGGTTGGAGCAGTAGATCCCGTCGACGCCGGCGTCGAGCGCCTGGCGCGCGTCGTCGGGGTGGCAGATGCCCTTGACCACGATCGGCAGGTCGGTCAGCGAGCGCAGCCAGGGCAGGTCGTCCCAGGTGACCGGGTGGCCGAACGTGCCGGCCCAGGTCATCACGACGGTGCCGAGGTCGGGGTTCGGCCCGGTCATCTCCTGGAAGACGGGATCGGAGGTGTAGTTGGCGAGCGCCTTGCCGCGCAGCTGCGGGAAGTTGCCCGAGGCCAGGTCGCGCGGGCGCCAGCCGGGCACCCAGGTGTCGAGGGTGACCACGATCGCCTCGTAGCCGGCCGCCTCGGCCCGGCGTACGAAGCTCTCGGCCAGCTCGCGGTTCTTGGGCGTGTAGAGCTGGAACCACTTCGGCGCCTCGCCGGCCGCCGCCGAGACCACCTCGAGCGGGTCGCTCATCAGCGTGGAGCCGATGAACGGGATGCCGGTCGCCGCGGCCACCTCGGCCGCGTGGACGTCGCCGTGCTGGTCGGGCGTGCAGATGCCGATCACGCCGACCGGCGCCAGCACGAGCGGGCTCGTCAGGGTGCGCCCGAACAGCTCGACCGAGAGGTCGCGCTCGGCGGGCGCCCGCAGCATCCGCGGGACGACGGCGTAGCGCTCGAACGCCGCGACGTTGGCGCGCTGGGTCGACTCGTCACCCGCGCCGCCCGCGACGTAGGTGCGCAGCTCGGGCGGCAGTGCCGCCAGCGCCCGCGCCTCGAGGTCGGCGTAGTCGAACGGGTGGGCGGGCAGGACGCCGCCGAGGGCGCCGAGGTAGAGCTCCAGCTGGTAGTCGCCGAAGCTCATGTCACAGCGCCTTGAGGATCTGTCGTGGCCACATCGGGCCACCGTAGATCAGAGCGCTGTAGGCCTGCACCAGGTCCGCGCCCGCGGCGACCCGCTCGGCAGCCTGCTCCGGGGTGCTGATCCCGCCGACGCCGATCAGGGTGAGCCGGTCGCCGACCCGGCCGCGCAGCAGCCTCATGACCTCGGTGGAGCGCTCGGTGAGGGGCGCACCGGACAGTCCCCCGGCGCCGACCTCGTCGACCTTGGCGGCCGGCGTGCGCAGGCCCTCGCGCGAGATCGTCGTGTTGGTCGCGATCACCCCGGCCAGGCCGAGGTCGAGCGCCATGTCGGCCACCGCGAGGACGTCGTCGTCGGAGAGGTCGGGCGCGATCTTGACCAGCAGCGGGATGGGCGCGGCCGTGACCTCGTCCGCCGTACGGCGCACGTGGCGCAGCAGGGGGGCGAGCTTCTCGACGGCCTGAAGGTTGCGCAGGCCCGGGGTGTTGGGCGAGCTCACGTTGACCACGAGATAGTCCGCGTGGGGGGCGAGCCGGCGGGTCGAGGTCTCGTAGTCGGTCTCGACGGCGGCCTGGTCGTCGTCGGGGACGACCTTCGACTTGCCGATGTTGACGCCGAGGACCAGGTCGCCGCGCCGGCGCTTGGCCAGGCGCGCGGCGACGACCGCGGAGCCGTCGTTGTTGAAGCCCATCCGGTTGACGATGGCCCGGTCCTCGGGCAGCCGGAACAGCCGAGGCTTGGGGTTGCCGGGCTGGGCGAGCGCGGTGACGGTGCCGATCTCGACGTGGCCGAAGCCGAACGCACCCATCCGGTCGTAGACCCGGGCGTTCTTGTCGAAGCCGGGCGCGAGACCGAGTCGGTTGGGGAAGGTCAGCCCCATCGCCTCGACCGGCGCGCGGCCGGGGATCGGGGCCCGGGAGAGCACCGGTCCCCCGGCCCGCAGCGCGTCGTAGGTCAGGTGGTGCGCCTTCTCGGCGTCCATCTTGACCAGGAGGTGCGCGAAGACCTTGTCGTAGAGCGTCACCGGGCGGCCTCGGCGGCGGCGTTCCACTCCTGGAGCGAGCGGACGCCGACCGAGCCGGCGCGGATCGCGGCGATGCCCTGGACGGCGGCGGCCAGGCCCTGGACCGTCGTGATGCACGGGGTGCCGGTGAGGACCGCCGACGAGCGGATCTCGTAGCCGTCGACCCGCGAGTCGCCCCCGCCGGTCGAGCCGTGCGGGGTGTTGACGATCAGGTCGATCTCGCCGTCGAGGATCATCTGCACGACCGTGGGCTCGCCGTCGGGGCCGGGGCCCTCGAAGTGCTTGCGGACGACGGTCGCCTGGATGCCGTTGCGGCGCAGCACCTCGGCGGTGCCCTGGGTCGCGAGGATCTCGAAGCCGTAGTCGACCAGCACCCGGGCCGGGAAGACCATCGTGCGCTTGTCGCGGTTGGCGATCGAGATGAAGACCTTGCCCGAGGTCGGCAGGGGGCCGTAGGCGGCCGCCTGGGACTTGCTGAACGCCGTACCGAAGTCGGCGTCGAAGCCCATCACCTCACCGGTCGACTTCATCTCCGGGCCGAGCACGGTGTCGACGAACTGGCCGTCCTTGGTGCGGAACCGGTTGAACGGCAGCACCGCCTCCTTGACCGCGATCGGCGCACCGGCGGGCAGCGAGCCGCCGTCGCCCTCGGCCGGGAGCCCGCCGTTGGCGCGCAGCTCGGCGATGGACTCTCCGAGCATCACCCGGGCCGCGGCCTTGGCGAGCTGGGTGCCGGTCGCCTTGGACACGAAGGGCACCGTGCGCGAGGCGCGGGGGTTGGCCTCGATCACGTAGAGCACGTCGGCGCCCAGCGCGAACTGGATGTTGATCAGGCCGCGCACGCCCACGCCCTTGGCGATCGCCTCGGTGGCCGCACGGATCCGGTCGATCTCGGCGTCGCCGAGGGTGATCGGCGGCAGCGCGCAGGAGGAGTCACCGGAGTGGATGCCGGCCTCCTCGATGTGCTCCATGACGCCGCCGAGGAAGAGGTCGGTGCCGTCGTAGAGCGCGTCGACGTCGATCTCGACGGCGTCGTCGATGAACCGGTCGACCAGGACCGGGCGGTCCGGGCTGATCTCGGTGGCCGCGTTGATGTAGGCCTCGAGCGCCTGGTCGCTGTAGACGATCTGCATGCCCCGCCCACCCAGCACGTACGACGGACGCACGAGCACCGGGTAGCCGATCGAGTGCGCGATCGCCTGGGCGTCCTCGTAGGACACCGCCGTGCCGTGCTTGGGCGCGACCAGACCGGCCTCGGCGAGCACCCGCCCGAAGGCACCGCGCTCCTCGGCCAGGTCGATCGCCTCGGGGCTGGTGCCGACGATCGGGACGCCGGCGTCCTGCAGGCCCTGCGCCAGGCCGAGCGGGGTCTGGCCGCCGAGGGTCGCGATGACGCCGGCGATCGGGCCGGCGGCCTTCTCGGCCTCGTAGATCTCGAGCACGTCCTCCAGCGTGAGCGGCTCGAAGTAGAGCCGGTCGGAGGTGTCGTAGTCGGTCGAGACGGTCTCGGGGTTGCAGTTGACCATGATCGTCTCGTAGCCGGCCTCGGCCAGCGCGAGGCTGGCGTGGACGCACGAGTAGTCGAACTCGATGCCCTGACCGATCCGGTTGGGCCCGGAGCCCAGGATGATCACGGCCTCCTTGCCCTCGGCGCGCGGCAGGACCTCGGTCTCCTCGTCGTAGGAGGAGTAGTAGTACGGCGTGGCCGCCGCGAACTCGGCCGCACAGGTGTCGACGGTCTTGAAGACCGGCCGGACACCGGTCGCGTGGCGCGCCGCGCGCACCTCGGCCTCGGTGACGCCGCGGATCTGGGCGACCTGGAGGTCGGAGAGCCCGTGCCGCTTGGCCAGGCGCAGCGTGCCGGCGTCGAGGTTCTCGGCGGCG
The DNA here is from genome assembly GCF_018831735.1 of Pimelobacter sp. 30-1. Classification (NCBI taxonomy): domain Bacteria; kingdom Bacillati; phylum Actinomycetota; class Actinomycetes; order Propionibacteriales; family Nocardioidaceae; genus Pimelobacter; species Pimelobacter sp. 30-1. The sequence goes on along the minus strand of NZ_NHTS01000007.1, from coordinate 47,616 downwards.
GCGACCTTCTGGGCGATCTCGTCGATCAGGAACAGCTGGTCGACGAACCACGGGTCGATCTTGGTCGCGTCGTGGACCTCCTCCTGGGTCGCGCCGGCGCGGATCGCCTGCATGACCTCCTGGAGCCGGCCGTCGTGCGGGACCCGGGTGCCCTCGAGGAGCGCGGCCTTGTCGCCGAGCGGGGCGGACCAGTCGAACGGTGCGTGCTTGTTCTCGAGCGAGCGCAGCGCCTTGTTGAGCGACTCGCTGAAGCTGCGGCCGATCGCCATCGCCTCGCCCACGGACTTCATGTGGGTGGTCAGCGTCGGGTCGGCGGTCGGGAACTTCTCGAACGCGAACCGCGGGACCTTGACGACGACGTAGTCGAGGCTCGGCTCGAACGACGCCGGGGTCTCCTCGGTGATGTCGTTGGGGATCTCGTCGAGGGTGTAGCCGACCGCAACCTTGGCGGCGATCTTGGCGATCGGGAAGCCGGTCGCCTTGGAGGCCAGCGCCGAGGAGCGCGAGACGCGCGGGTTCATCTCGATGACGATGACCCGGCCGTCGGCGGGGTTCACGGCGTACTGGATGTTGCAGCCGCCGGTGTCGACGCCGACCTCGCGGATGATGCCGATGGCCAGGTCGCGCAGGTGCTGGTACTCACGGTCCGTCAGCGTCATCGCCGGGGCGACGGTGATCGAGTCGCCGGTGTGGACGCCCATCGGGTCGAAGTTCTCGATCGAGCAGATGATGACGACGTTGTCGGCCTTGTCGCGCATCACCTCCAGCTCGTACTCCTTCCAGCCGATGATCGACTCCTCGATCAGCACCTCGGTGGTGGGGCTGGCGGACAGGCCGGCGCCGGCGATGCGCTGGAGGTCGGCGGCGTCGTAGGCGATCCCGGAGCCGAGGCCGCCCATGGTGAACGACGGGCGGACCACGACCGGGAAGCCGAGCTCGCCGGCGGCCTTCTCGACCTCGTCCATCGAGTGGCACACGAACGAGCGGGCGACCTCGCCGCCGACCTTGTGCACGATGGCGTTGAACAGCTCGCGGTTCTCGCCGCGGTGGATCGCCTCGAAGCTGGCGCCGATCATCTCGACGTCGTACTTGGCCAGGACACCGCTCTCGTGCGCGGCGATCGCGGCGTTGAGCGCGGTCTGGCCGCCCAGCGTCGGCAGGATCGCGTCGGGGCGCTCCTTGGCGATGACCTTCTCGACGAACTCGGGGGTGATCGGCTCGACGTAGGTGGCGTCGGCGAACTCCGGGTCGGTCATGATCGTGGCCGGGTTGGAGTTGATGAGGATGACCCGCAGGCCCTCCTCCTTGAGCACCCGGCACGCCTGGGTGCCGGAGTAGTCGAACTCGCAGGCCTGGCCGATGACGATCGGGCCGGAGCCGATGACCAGGACGGACTTGATGTCTTCGCGCTTCGGCATCAGGCGTTCTCCTCCAGGAGCGTGGTGAAGCGGTCGAAGAGGTACGCCGCGTCGTGCGGGCCGGCAGCGGCCTCGGGGTGGTACTGGACGGAGAACGCCTTGAGCCTGCCGTCGGCATGCAGCTCGAGACCCTCGACGACGTCGTCGTTGAGGCAGACGTGGCTGACCGTGGCGGTGCCGTAGGGCGTCTCGGTGGGGGTGTCGCGCGGCGCGTCGACGGCGAACCCGTGGTTGTGCGCGGTGACCTCGACCTTGCGGGTGGTCAGGTCCATCACCGGCTGGTTGATGCCGCGGTGGCCGTACTTCAGCTTGTAGGTGCCGAAGCCGAGCGCCCGGCCGAAGAGCTGGTTGCCGAAGCAGATGCCGAAGTAGGGCAGCCCGCGCTCCAGCGCCTGCTGGAGCAGCGCGACCTGGCCGGTCGTGGCAGCCGGGTCGCCGGGGCCGTTGGAGAAGAACAGCCCGTCCGGCTGCACCGCGAGCACCTCGTCGATGCTCGCCGTGGCGGGCAGGACGTGCACCTCGATGCCGCGCTCGCTCATCCGCTGCGGGGTCATGTCCTTGATGCCGAGGTCGAGGGCGGCCACGGTGAACCGCTTCTCCCCCTGGGCCGGCACGACGTACGCCTCGCTGGTGGAGACCGCCTCGGACAGGTTCGCGCCGGCCATCTCGGCGGACGCCTTGACCTTGGCGAGCAGCACCTCGGGGTCGGTCTCGACCGTGGAGATGCCCACCCGCATGGCGCCGCGCTCGCGCAGGTGCCGGGTCAGCGCGCGGGTGTCGATGCCGGAGATGCCGACCACGCCCTGCGTCTTGAGCTCGTCGTCGAGCGAGCGGCGCGAGCGCCAGTTGCTGGGGATGCGGGCGGGCTCGCGCACGACGTACCCGGCGACCCAGATGCGCTTCGACTCCGGGTCCTCGTCGTTGACGCCGGTGTTGCCGATGTGCGGAGCGGTCATCACGACCACCTGGCGGTGGTACGACGGGTCGGTCAGCGTCTCCTGGTAGCCGGTCATGCCGGTGTTGAAGACGGCCTCGCCGAAGGTCTCCCCCTCGGCGCCGTAGGCCTCGCCGTGGAAGGTGCGGCCGTCCTCGAGGACGAGCAGCGCGGGCTGGGACAGGGTCATGCGAGGGCTCCTTCGAGCACCGTGGGCGCGCCCCGCAGCAGCGTGGCGACCACCCTTCCGGTGAGCTTGCGGTCGTGCCAGGGGTTGTTGCGGCTCAGCGAGACGCTGGCGGCGCGGTCGACGACGACCTGGGCGGCCGGGTCGACGAGGGTCAGGTTGGCGGGCTCGCCGACGGCGATCGGGCGGCCGTGGACGTCGTCCAGACCGGCGATCCGGGCCGGGTTGACGCTCATCACGCGGGCCAGGCCGGCCCAGTCGAGCAGGCCGTTCTCGACCATCACCGTGGTGACGACGGGCAGCGCCGTCTCGAGCCCGAGCATGCCGAACGCCGCGTCGACGAAGGCGTGCTCCTTGTCGTGGCGCGCGTGCGGCGCGTGGTCGGTGGCGACGGCGTCGATCGTGCCGTCGGCCAGGGCCGCGCGCAGCGCCTGGACGTCCTCGTCGGGGCGCAGCGGCGGGTTGACCTTGAACGTCGGGTCGTAGCCGGTGAGCAGGTCGGTGGTGAGCAGCAGGTGGTGCGGCGTGACCTCGGCGGTCACGTCGATCCCCTGGGCCTTGGCCCAGCGGATGACCTCGACGCTGCCGGCGGTGGAGACGTGCGCGACGTGGACCCGGCTGCCGGTGTGGCGGGCCAGCATCACGTCGCGGGCGACGATGATCTCCTCGGCGACGCCGGGCCAGCCGGGCAGGCCGAGCTGACCGGAGAGCTCGCCCTCGTGGCAGCACGCGGTGGGGCCGGCCAGCGACGGGTCCTGGCTGTGCTGGCTGACCACGCCGCCGAACGCCTTGACGTACTCCAGCGCCCGGCGCATCACGCGCGGGTCGTGGACGCACTTGCCGTCGTCGGAGAACACCCGCACCTTGGCCCGGCTGCGGGCCATCAGGCCGAGCTCGGCGAGCTCCTCGCCCGCGAGGCCCTTGGTGACCGCGCCGACCGGCTGGACGTCGACCAGGCCCGCGGCGCGGCCCAGGTCGTAGACCCGCTCGGCGGCCTCGGCGGTGTCGGTCACCGGGTGGGTGTTGGCCATGGCGAGGACGGCGGTGTAGCCGCCGACCGCGGCGGCGCGCGAGCCGGTGAGCACCGTCTCGGCGTCCTCGCGGCCGGGCTCGCGCAGGTGGGTGTGCAGGTCGACGAGGCCGGGCAGCAGGCGCAGTCCGCCGGCGTCGATGGTGCGGTCGGCCGCGGCCGTCACCGAGCCCAGCTCGGCGATGGTGCCGTCCTGGACCAGCACGTCGGTCGTGGTGCCGTCGGGCAGGGTGGCACCCTTGATCAGGGTCGAGGCGGTCACTTGGTCTCCTCCCCCGCCAGCAGGTGGTAGAGCACGGACATGCGGACGGCGACGCCGGCGGAGACCTGGTCGAGGACGACCGAGTCGAGCGCGTCGGCGGCGTCCGCGGAGATCTCCAGGCCACGGTTCATCGGGCCCGGGTGCAGGATCGGCGTCCCCGGCTTCAGCACGGCGAGGCGGTCGCGGGTCAGGCCGTAGCCGACCGTGTACTCGCGCGCGGTCGGGAAGAACCCGCCGCTCATCCGCTCGCGCTGGACGCGCAGCATCATCACCGCGTCGGCGTTGGGCAGCACCTCGTCCAGGTCGTACGACGTCGCGAAGCCCGCCGCCTTGGACCAGTCGCCCACGCCGGCCGGCATGAGCGTCGGCGGCGCGACCGCGGTGACGGTGGCGCCGAGCTTGGCCAGGCACTTGATGTTGCTGCGGAAGACCCGGCTGTGGGTCAGGTCGCCCACGATCGCGACGTGCTTGCCCTCGAGCGTGCCGAGCTTGCGGGTCAGCGTGTAGCCGTCGAGCAGCGCCTGCGTCGGGTGCTCGTGGGTGCCGTCGCCGGCGTTGATCACCGGGACGTCGATCCAGCGGCTGATCTGCTCGGCCGCACCGCTCGCGCCGTGGCGCACGACGAGACCGTCGATGCCCATCGCGGTGACGGTCAGCACGGTGTCGCGCAGGGACTCGCCCTTGCTCGCGCTGCTGCCCTTGGCGGACAGGTTGATGACGTCGGCGGAGAGCCACTTGCCGGCGATCTCGAAGCTCGACCGGGTGCGGGTGGAGTCCTCGAAGAACAGGTTGATCACGGTGCGCCCGCGCAGCGCGGGGAGCTTCTTGACCTCGCGCCGCTGCACGTCGTGCATCTCGGCGGCGGTGGTGAAGAGCTGCTCGATGTCGCCCGCGGCGAGGTCGTCGATGCTGAGGAGGTGGCGGTTCACTGGATGCGCACCTCGTCCTCGCCGTCGATCTCGACCAGCCCGAGGCTGACCCGCTCGCTGCGCGCCGTGGGCAGGTTCTTGCCCACGTGGTCGGCGCGGATCGGCAGCTCGCGGTGGCCGCGGTCGACCAGCACCGCGAGCCGGACGACGGCCGGGCGGCCCAGGTCCGAGAGCGCGTCGAGCGCGGCCCGGATCGTGCGGCCCGAGTAGAGCACGTCGTCGACCAGCACGACGGTCTTGCCGTCGACACCCCCGGCCGGCACCTGCGTGCGGTGCGGCGTACGGGTGGGGTGGGAGCGGAGGTCGTCGCGGTACATCGTGACGTCGAGCTCGCCGGTGGCGACCGTCGTCCCCTCGACCTCGGCGATGTTCGCCGCGATCCGGTGGGCCAGCGGCACGCCCCGGGTGTGGAGCCCGAGAAGCAAGAGATCCTCGGCGCCCTTGTTGCGCTCGAGGATCTCGTGGGAAATGCGGATCAGCGCCCGGTGGATGTCGCCGGCGTCGAGGACGACGCGGCCGGTGCTCGCGGGCTTCTCCGGAGTCTGCTGTGCAGGCAAGACTGACGGAACCTCCTTCTCCGCCTCACAGGACGGCTCGTTAAAGGATGTTGCTGCGGAGCACTCTACCGACTCCGGCCCCGCCGCTGGGAACCGGGACCGGCGTGGCTCGCGCCACGCCGGAGCCCGGCCCTCAGGCGTCGCTCACTTGAAGGCGTCCTTCACCTTCTCGCCGGCCTGCTTGAGGCTGCCCTTGAGCTTGTCGGCCTTGCCCTCGGCCTCGAGGTCCTCGTCGCCGGTGGCCTTGCCGAGCGCCTCCTTGGCCTTGCCGGTCGTCTCCTCGGCCTGGTTCTTGATCTTGTCGTCGAGACCCATGGTGGTCCGCTCCTTCGGTATCGGGTGGGCGATGCCGCGGCGTGCGCGGCCGTCTCCCCCAGGTACCCCGCACCCGCGCCCCGATCCGGGCCCGTCGCCATCGGTGAGCGAGGTCACCGGCTAACCTCCCTCCCGGAGGTCATGATGACGGGCGGTGAAGCGGAGGCGGTTCGCACGGACCTGCCGCGCCTCGACCTCGTCCGCGTGCTGGGCGCCCTCGCGTTCGTCGCGGGCCTGGTCGTCTACATGCAGGTCAACGGCCTGCCTCGGCAGGGCTACCAGGTGGTGGTCATCCTGTGGCTGGCCACGGTCGCCTGGGACGTACGGCGCCCGGTGCGCGAGCACCTCGCGTTCCTCCGCGACTGGTGGCCGCCGTTCGTGGTGCTGCTGTTCTACCTCTACAGCCGCGGCGTCTCCGACGACCTCGGCATCTTCAGCGTGCACTTCACCGAGCCGATCGAGGCCGACCGCTGGCTCTTCGGCGGGACGCTGCCGACGCAGTTCCTCCAGGAGCACCTGTGCGGCGTACCGTGCCGCCAGTCGCTGCCCCCGCGCTGGTACGACGTCGTGCTCACCACCGTCTACTACTCCCACTTCTTCGCCGCGCTCGCCATCGGCGCGGTGCTGTGGAAGCGCAAGCGCGACGAGTGGATCTACTTCATGAGGCGCTACCTCGTGATCATCTCGCTGTCGGTGGTCTGCTACGTCCTCTACCCGATGGCGCCGCCGTGGATGGCTGCCCGCGACGGCTACCTCACCGACGACGTCGCCCGGATCACCGGCCGCGGCTGGTTCGACCTGACCGCGTCGGCGGGCAGCACGACCACCGCGCACCAGAACGTCTCCAGCATCGGCAACCAGGTCGCGGCGATGCCCTCGCTGCACTCCGCGCTGGCGATCTTCATCGCCTGCTGGGTGATCGCGCGCTACCGCCACCCCTGGCGCTGGACGGTGCTGCTCTACCCCGTCCTCATGCTGTTCTCGCTCGTCTACTACGCCGAGCACTACGTCATCGACGAGATCGCCGGCGCCCTGCTCGTCGTCGCCGTGATGGCCGGCTGGGCCTGGTGGGACCGGCGGCGCAAGCGCACCTCGGTCAGCTGAGGTCGCCGAGCGCCGTCTCGATCGCGCGGTGGAACGTCGGGTAGGCGAAGTGCATCCCGCGCAGCGTCGCCAGCGGCACCTGCGCGTGGATCGCGGTGACGAGCATCCCGATGACCTCCCCGCCGGACGGCCCGACCGCGGTGGCACCGACGAGGATCTCGCGGTCGAGGTCGGCGACGACCTTGATGATGCCGTCGTTGCCGACCTTGTGGATCCAGCCGCGGCTCGACTCGGGCAGCGGCGCGAGCCCCACCCCGACCCGGAGCCCCGCGTCACGGGCCTGCTGCTCGGTCATGCCGACCGAGCCGACCTCGGGGTCGGTGAAGGTCGCGCGCGAGACGGCGCGGTAGTCGGCGCGTGGCTTGCCGTCGTCGGTGAGCACGCGGATGACGATGCCGGCCTGGTACATCGACATGTGCGTGAAGGCGCCCTTGCCGGTGATGTCGCCGATCGCCCAGAGCCCCTGGGTGCCCTTGACCCGCATCCGCTTGGTGACCTCGAGGACCCGCGCCGCGGGGTCGAGGCCGACGGTGTCGAGGCCCACGTCGCCGAGGTTGGTACGACGGCCCGCGGCCACCAGCAGCGCGTCGGCACCGACCGACGTACCGTCGGCGAGGCCGATGCTGAAGGCGCCCTCGTGGGCGACCGCGGTGACCCCGACGCCGGTGCGGACGGTGACGCCCTCGGCCTCCAGCGCCGCCCGCACGACCGCGCTGGCCTCGGGCTCCTCGGGCCCCAGGATCCGGTCGAACGCCTCGATCACGCTCACCTCGACGCCGAACCGGGCGAACGCCTGGGCAAGCTCGCAGCCGATCGCCCCACCGCCGAGCACGGCCAGGCTGGCGGGCAGCTCGCGCACGCGCACGGCGTCCCGGTTGGTCCAGTACGGCGTGTCCGCCAGCCCCGGGATCGGCGGCACCGCCGGCTCGGTGCCGGTGTTGAGCACGACGCCGCGCCGCGCGGTGAGCGCGACCTCGCCGTCGGCGGTGGTGACCACGACCCGCCCGGGACCGGCCAGCCGCCCGTGCCCGCGCACGAACCGGGCACCGGCGCTCTCGAGCCGCTCGACCGCGACCTGGTCGTCCCAGTCGTCGGTGGCCTCGTCCCGGATCCGGTCGGCGACCGTCGTCCAGTCCGCGGAGACCTCGGTGGCGCCGCCGAGCGCCGGGACCCGCCGGGCCTCGGCGAGCGCGTCGGCCGCCCGGATCATCATCTTCGACGGGATGCACCCGAAGTAGGGGCACTCCCCGCCGACGAGGCGCCGGTCGACGCCGACCACCTCGAGTCCGGCGCGGGCGAGCGAGGCGGCGACGTGCTCGCCGCCCGGCCCGAGCCCGATGACGACGACGTCGACCTCAACCTCAGTGGTGTCCGGCATGCCGTTCAGCCTGGCACGCCCGGGCGCCTCAGACCAGGGACGACTTCTTGCGCTGGATCGCGCCGAGCACGCCGTTGACGAACGCCGGCGACTCGTCGGTCGACAGCTCGCGCACGAGCGTCATCGCCTCGGTGACCGCGACCGTGTCGGGCACGTCATCGGCCCAGAGCAGCTCCCAGACACCGATCCGGAGCACGTTGCGGTCGACCGCGGGCATCCGGGTCAGGCTCCAGTCGGTGGAGAACTCCTCGAGCACCTCGTCGATGCGCGCCTGGTGCTCGGAGACACCGCGCACGAGCACGGCGGTGTAGGGGTTCGCGGGGGCCTCGCCCTCCGCGGTGACGCGCGCGAGCGCCTCGACGCCCGACTCGCCGCGCAGGTCCGCGGCGTAGAGGACGTCGAGGGCGCGCTTGCGGGCCTTGGTCCGGGCTCCCATCAGTGGTCACCTCCGATCGCACGGTGAGGGTGGCCCGTGCCTCGGGTGCGTGCATCGCAAGGCGGCGGCGCGACGGCGTGCCGGACGGCACGTCGAACGTCGCCAACGCAGCGAGGTGCGTGCCCGAGGTGCGGGCCACGCGCCGTGCGGTCGGAGGTGACCACTTCAGCCCTTCACACGGCTCAGGTAGGAGCCACCCTCGCGGGTGTCGACCTTGATCTTCTCGCCCTGCTCGATGAAGAGCGGCACCTGGATCTCGGCGCCGGTCTCGAGGGTGGCGGGCTTGGTCCGGCCGGTGGCCGAGTCGCCCACGACGCCGGGCTCGGTGTAGGAGACGAGCAGCTCGACCGAGGCGGGCATCTCGATGAAGAGGACGCGGCCCTCGTTGGTGGCCAGGATGACCTCCTGGTTCTCCAGGAGGAAGCCCGCGGCGGTGCCGACGATGGCCGGGTCGACCTCGAGCTGGTCGTAGTCCTGGACGTCCATGAAGACGAAGTTGGTGCCGTCGTTGTAGAGGTACTGGAACGAGCGGCGGTCGACCGTGGCGGTCTCGACCTTGGTGCCGGCGTTGAAGGTCTTGTCGACGTTCTTGCCCGACTCCACGTGCTTGAGCTTGGTGCGGACGAACGCGGGACCCTTGCCGGGCTTCACGTGCTGGAACTCGACCACCTGCCAGAGCTGGCCCTCCAGGTTCAGCACCATGCCGTTCTTGAGGTCGTTCGTCGTTGCCATGCGTCAGCCTTCTGTTGAGGTGTCCAAGAGCGTGAGGCCCACACCGGGGCCGACGGACAATCCTACTGGGCAGGGGCGGCCGCGATGAATTCCAGCGCCTGCCGGTAGCCGTCGATGCCCTCGCCCTCGATCACCTTGGCCGCGTGCGGGGTGACCACGGAGGTGTGCCGGAACTCCTCGGGACGCTTCGACGGGGCGCTGATGTGGACCTCGACGAGGGGCGCCGTGAGCTGGGCGCAGGCGTCGTAGAGGGCGTAGGAGTAGTGGGTCCACGCGGCGGCGTTGAGCACGACCGGCCAGCCGAGGTCGGCCGCGTCGTTGAGCCAGTCGAGCAGCTCGCCCTCGTGGTTGGTCTGCTGGAAGCGCACCGCGAGGCCGCGCTCGTGGCCCCAGCCGACGCACAGCCGGCCGAGCTCGGCGAGCGTGGTGGTGCCGTAGATCTCGGGCTGGCGCTTGCCGAGGCGGTTGAGGTTGGGGCCGTTGAGGACGAAGACGTCCCGGGGCGCGCCGCTCACGCCGCACCGCCCGAGATCGCGGCGTACGCCGCGCGCAGGTCGTCCTCGGAGGGTCCGGCCAGGACGACCGGCTCGGCCAGGTCGGCCAGGACCACGAAGCGCAGCTGGTTGCCGCGGGACTTCTTGTCCACCCGCATGGTCGCCAGCAGGGTCTCGAAGTCGGCGCCGTCCCACGAGGTCGGCAGCCCGACCCGCCCGAAGGCCGCGCGGTGGCGCGCGACGAGCTCGGCGGGCAGCGAGCCGGCGCGGGCGGCGAGCTCGGCGACGTAGACGCAGCCGATCGCCACGGCCTCGCCGTGCCGGATGGAGTAGTCGGTCGCCTTCTCGATGGCGTGGGCCAGGGTGTGGCCGTAGTTGAGCGCCTCACGGCCCGGGTGCCCGCCCGCGCCGCCGGTCTCGCGCAGGTCGCCGGCCACGACGTCGGCCTTGACCTGGATCGCGCGCTCGACGAGCTCGCGCAGCACCGGGGAGTCGGCGGTGAGCGCGGCCGGGTCGGCGGTCTCGACGAGCTCGAGGATGCGGGGGTCGGCGATGAAGCCGCACTTGACGACCTCGCCGAGGCCCGCGACCAGCTCCGCCCGCGGGAGCGTGGCGAGCAGGGCCAGGTCGCACAGGACGCCGGCCGGCTCGTGGAAGGAGCCGACCAGGTTCTTGCCGGCCGGGGTGTTGATGCCGGTCTTGCCGCCGACGGCGGCGTCGACCATGGCGAGCAGCGTCGTCGGCACGTGGACGACGGCCACCCCGCGCAGCCAGGTGGCCGCGACGAAGCCGCCGAGGTCGGTGGTGGCCCCGCCGCCGAGCGTGACGACGGCGTCGGAGCGGGTGAACCCGTCCTCGCCGAGCGCCTCCCAGCACGCGGCGGCGACCTCCCAGTTCTTCGCCTCCTCGCCGTCGGGGACCTGGAGGACGACGACGTCGAGACCCTCCAGCAGCTCGGCGAAGGGCTCCAGGAGGTCCTCGAGCGACTCGGGGCAGATGATCGCGACGCGCTGGACGCCGTCGGGCAGCAGCCCGCGCAGGCGGTCGAGCACGCCGTGGCCCACCACGACGTCGTACGGCGACGCGGTGGCGACGTGGAGGACGGTGGGTGCGGTCACGAGGGCTCTCCCTGGGTCGCGATGGCGGTGACGATCTCGGCGGCGACCTCGGCGGGTCCGCGGCCGTCGGTCTCGACGGTGAACCGGGCGACGCCCTCGTAGACGGGCGTGCGCTCGTCGAGGAGCTGCTTGACCCGGGCCCGGACGTTGCCGAGCAGCAGCGGGCGCCCGGTGCCGAGCCCGACCCGCTTGACCGCGTCGCTCAGGCCGACGCGGAGGAAGACGACGGGGTGCGCGGCCAGCAGCGCCCGGGTGCCGGGGTCGAGGACCGCTCCCCCGCCCAGCGACAGCACGCCGTCGTGGTCGGTCAGGGCCGCGGCCACGGCCTCGCGCTCCAGTGCCCGGAACGCCGCCTCGCCGTCCTCGACGAAGATGTCCTGCACGCACTTGCCGGCGCGCTCCTCGACGATCGCGTCGCTGTCGGCGAAGCCGACGCCGAGGCGCTCGGCCACGATCCGGCCCACGGTGGTCTTGCCGGCGCCCATGGTGCCGACCAGGACCACCCGCGGACCCTGCGCGCCGGGACCGGTCACTTGAACCGGAGCGTGTCGAGGTAGGACTGCACGTTGCGGCGGGTCTCCTGCACGGAGTCGCCGCCGAACTTCTCCAGCACCGCGTCGGCCAGCACGAGCGCCACCATCGCCTCGGCGACGATGCCGGCGGCCGGGACCGCGCAGACGTCGGAGCGCTGGTGGTGCGCGACGGCCTCCTCGCCGGTGGCGAGGTCGACGGTGCGCAGCGCGCGCGGGACGGTCGCGATCGGCTTCATCGCCGCACGGACGCGGAGGATCTCACCGGTCGTCATGCCACCCTCGGTGCCGCCGGAGCGACCCGAGACCCGGCGCAGGCCGTCCTCGGTCGTGACGATCTCGTCGTGCGCGAGCGAGCCCGGGGTCGCGGCGAGCTCGAAGCCGTCGCCGACCTCGACGCCCTTGATCGCCTGGATGCCCATGAGCGCACCGGCCAGGCGCGCGTCGAGGCGCCGGTCCCAGTGCACGTGGGAGCCCAGGCCCGGCGGGAGGCCGTGGACGACGACCTCGACGACGCCGCCGAGGGTGTCGCCGTCCTTGTGGGCCTGGTCGATCCGCTCGACCATCTGCTTCGAGCCGTCGGCGTCGAGGCACCGGACCGGGTCGGCGTCGAGGCGCGCGACGTCGTCCGGGGTGGGGAGGTCGCGGGACGGCGTGCGGACGCCGCCGATCTCGAGGACATGGCTGACGATGCGCGCACCGGTGGCCTGCTCCAGGAAGTTGCTGGCCACCCGGCCGAGCGCGACACGGGCCGCCGTCTCGCGCGCGGAAGCGCGCTCGAGGATCGGGCGGGCGTCGTCGAAGTCGTACTTCTGCATGCCGGCCAGGTCGGCGTGCCCCGGACGCGGCCGGGTCAGCGGCGCGTTGCGCGCCTGCTTGTCGAGCACCTCGGCGTCGACCGGGTCGGCGGCCATGACCGTCTCCCACTTGGGCCACTCGGTGTTGCCGACCTGGATCGCGACCGGACCGCCCTGCGAGCGCCCGTGCCGGATGCCACCGGTGACGGTGACCTCGTCGGCCTCGAACTTCATCCGCGCGCCGCGGCCGTAGCCGAGACGACGGCGGGCCAGGGCATCGGAGATGTCGTCGGTCGTGACCTCGACGTGGGCCGGCAGGCCCTCGAGGATCGCGACCAGGGAGGGGCCGTGGGACTCCCCCGCGGTCAGCCAGCGCAACATGGGAGCAAGTCTCCCATGCGTCACTCAGGCACTCAGGACCTGTCCCACCACGACCGCCAGCAGGGCGCCGAGCACGAGGAACGGGCCGTACGGCACCCGGCGCCGGATCATCGTGCCGCTGCGGCGCATCGGCACCATCCCCAGCACGCCCAGCACCGCGGCGGCGAGCACCGACACGAGCAGGACGCCCGGGCCGAAGGGGCCGAGCGCGAGGCCGAGGAGCGCGCCGAGGCGGACGTCGCCGCCGGCCATCGCCCGCGGGCTGAGCAGCCGCATCAGGCCGTAGTAGCCGCCGAGCGCGACCAGGCCGCCGCCCGCCCACAGCACCACGCCGATGTCGGTCACCGCAGCGCTGGCCACGGCGACGAGCACCGCGACGACCAGCCCGGCCGCCCGGATCAGCCGGGTCGGCAGGTACCAGGTCACGTAGTCGATCACCGTCAGCGCGCAGCAGACCGGCACCAGCGGTAGCAGCCAGAGCAGGGCCCAGCTCCAGCCGAGGACGAGCCCCAGGACGCCTCCGGCGACGGCACAGGCCGCCGCCGAGCGGACCGCGAGCCCGGGCCGGGCCGCGAGCTCGGCGAACGGCACGTGGTCGGGGTAGTCCTCGGGGTTCTCGGCCGGGTCGTGCTCGGGCTCGGGGCACCACGCGACCAGCCGCGGGACGACGAGGCCGCCGAGCGCGCCGACGAGGGCGCAGACCAGCGCCGGGAGCAGCTCCATGCGGGGAACCTACCGGGCGGCGAGCGCCTGCTCGCCCGCCGAACGCATGGCGTCGAGTGGTCCGTCGTGACCAGTGTACATCGCGAACTGCAGCACCGCCTGGTGCACGAGCAGGTCGAGCCCGGTGACGAGCGGCTGGCCGCGCTGGGCCGCGGCGGCGGCCAGCGGCGTGGGCCACGGGTCGTAGACGACCTCGAAGACGACCGCGGCGGCGGCCGTGGCGGCCACCAGGACCTCGCTCTGGGCGGCGGCGGGCACGGTCGAGACGACGACCTCGCCGATGATCCCGCCCCCCTCGATCGGTACGACGTCCACCTCGAGGCCCGGGTGCCGCTCCAGCGCCGCGACGGTCTCGGCCGCCCGGGCCCGGTCGCGGGCCAGGAGCCGGACCGTGCAGGCCCCGAGCTCGGCGAGCGCGAGGCCCGTGGAGGCCGCGGTCGCGCCGGCGCCGACGATGGTCGCGGCGCCGACCGGGCCGTCGTACCGCTCGCGGATGGCGGCCATCGCGCCCGGTAGGTCGGTGTTGTCGGCCGCCCAGCCGGCCTCGGTGCGCACCAGCGTGTTGGCGCCGCCCGCCAGCTCGGCCCGGGCGCTGACCGTGTCGGCGAGGTCGAGCGCCTCGCGCTTGAGCGGCGCGGTCACCGACAGGCCGCGCCACTCCGGTCCGAGCCCGGCGACGAACCCGGCCAGCCCACCCGCCGGGACCTGGACGGCGTCGTAGGACGCGTCCAGGCCGAGCGCGGCGTACCCCGCCCGGTGCAGGACCGGGGACAGGGAGTGGGCGATCGGGTCACCGACGACGGCGCAGCGCATCAGCAGGCGTCGGAGGTCCGGCAGTACTCGCGCAGCCGCTCGGTCGCCGCGTTGTGCTCGGCGAGGGTCGTCGAGAACACCGTCTCGCCGGTCTTGAGGTTGACCACGACCCAGAACAGCCACGGCCCGTCGGCCGGGTGCAGCGCCGCGTTCATCGTCTCCTCGCCCGGGTTGCCGATCGGTCCCGGGGGCAGGCCCTCGTGGGCGTAGGTGTTGTACGGCGAGTCGATGTCGCGCTGCTGGGAGGTGGTCCAGACCTCGCCGGAGAGCCCGTTCGCGTAGGCGACCGTCGCGTCCGACTGCAGGCGCATGCCGTCGTCGAGGCGGTTGTAGATCGCGCGCGCCACCTTGGGGTAGTCCTGGGTCCGGTTGGCCTCGAACTCCAGGATGCTCGCCACCGTGAGCACCTCGTGCGCGGTGAGCCCGAGCTTCTGGGCCTGGGCGTCGAGGTCGAGGCTGGAGGCGGTCGTCTTCCACTTCTCGACCATGCCCGCCAGGATCGTCTGGGGCGTGTCGACCGGTGTCACGACGTAGGTCGCCGGGAACAGGTAGCCCTCGGGGTTGCCACCGGCGGACTCGGGCAGGCCGAGCGCCGCGGGGTCGGCGAGGACCTTGCGGTACTGCTTCGCGGTGAACTCGGTGTTCTTGGCGAGGATCTTGACGATGTCGTCGAGGCGCTTGCCCTCGGGGATCGTCACCGTCTCGCGGGCCATCTTGGACGGGTCGACGAGGATCTCGACGACGTCGGAGGCCTTCATCTTCTTCTTGAGCAGGTAGGTGCCGGCCTGGATGGCGGTGGAGCGGTCGTTGTCGGCCGCGGCGTCGACGAAGGCGTCGGCCGAGGCGACCACGTCGAGCTTCTCCAGCTCGTCGCCCATCGAGCGCACCGACTGACCGGGGTCGATGACGAGGATGACCTCGCCGGTGCCGGGGCCGGAGTAGTCGTCGGGCCCGGCGAGCAGGTTCTTGACGTCGGCGATCGCGCCGCGGGCGAACCAGGCGATGATCGCGCAGAAGAGCACCACGACCAGGAGCATCGGAAGGCAGCCCGAGCGCCGCTTCTTGGCGCGGCGGCGGCCACCCGGCGCCGTCGAGACCGGACCGTCGCCCTCGGGGGTCATGTCCGGCAGGACCGACTCAGTCATGCGTCTCCTCGTCCATCGGGGTCACGAGCTCCCCGGGGGGTGTCCCCGTGGCACGCTCGGCGTCCAGCGCCTGCTGCAGGATGACGACGGCCGCGACCTGGTCGACCACGGCACGACGCTTCGCACCCTTGCGCTGGTCGCGCAGCATAGCCTCCGCGGTCACCGTGGTGAGGCGCTCGTCGACCAGGCGCACCGGCACCGGGGCGATCCGGCGCGCCAGCCGCTGGGCGAAGTCACGGGTCTTCGCGGCGGCCGGGCCCTCGCCCCCGGACAGGGAGCGGGGCAGTCCCATCACCACCTCGAACGCGTTCTCCTCGGTGAGGAGCCGGTGGATCCGGCGCAGGTCGCCCTGGCCGCGCCGCACCGTCTCGACGGGGGTGGCGAGGACGCCGGACGGGTCGCTGCGCGCGACACCGATCCGGGCGTCCCCGGGGTCCACGCCGAGGCGGACGCCGTGCCTCACGCCGATGCGACCGCCGCGGTCACGGCGGCGAGCGCCTCGTCGATGCGGGACACGTCGGTGCCGCCGCCCTGGGCCAGGTCGGCCTTGCCGCCGCCCTTGCCGTCGAGGAAGGGCGCCGCCGCGCGGACCAGGTCGCCGGCCGCGAGGCCGCGGGCCTGGGCCGCGTCGTTGAGCGCGGCCACCACGGCGGCCTTGCCGTCGGCCGCGCCGATCAGGACGACGGCCGCGGGCGTGTCGGCGCCGAGCCGGGCCCGGACGTCGGTGGCCAGCGTGCGCACGTCGCCGCCGGCCGCCCCGTCGAGGCGCTGGGCGACGAGCCGGATGCCGTTGACGTCGACGGCACCGCCGGCGAGCCCCGCACCGCCGGCGAGCAGCTGCTGGAGACGGATCTTCTCGATCTCCTTCTCCGACTGCTTGAGCCGCTCGACCAGGTCGCCGACCCGCCCGACGAGGTCGTCGGGCTGGGTCTTGAGGAGCGTGGAGAGCTGGCCCACCACGTCGCGCTCGCGGGCGAGGTAGGAGAAGCCCTCGACGCCGGTGAGCGCCTCGATGCGGCGGTTGCCGGAGCCGACCGACGCCTCGCCGGTGACCACGATCGTGCCGACCTGGCTGGAGTGCTCGACGTGCGTGCCTCCGCACAGCTCGCGCGACCACGGGCCGCCGATCTCGACGACGCGGACCTTCTGGTCGTCGTACGTCTCGCCGAAGAGGGCGAGCGCACCCCAGTCCTTGGCCTCACCGAGGGTCATGTACTCCCAGCCGACGGGCAGGTCCGCGCGCAGCGCGTTGTTGGCGACCTGCTCGATGTCGTGGACCTGCTCGGGCGAGAGGGCGTTGAGCCAGCCGAAGTCGAGGCGCAGGTAGCCGGGGCGGTTGTAGGAGCCCGACTGCAGCGCCGTGGGCCCGAGCACCTCGCGCAGCGCCGCGTGGATGATGTGCGTGCCCGAGTGGGCCTGGCGCGCGCCGGTACGCCACTGCGGGTCGACCTGGGCGTGCAGCTCGCGCGCGTCGGCGGGCAGCTCGCCCTCGACCACGCGGACCTGGTGGACGACGAGGCCGCGCACCGGGCGCTGGACGTCGAGCACCTCGAGCTTGCCGCCGGCGAACTCGATGATGCCGGCGTCGGCTACCTGACCACCGGACTCGGCGTAGAACGGCGTCCGGTCGAGGACCAGCTCGCCGATCTCACCGGTCGCCAGCGATCCGACCGCCGCACCCTCGCGCAGCAGCGCGAGCGGACGCGACTCGGTCTCGAGCGTCTCGTACGCCAGCCACTCGGTGGGGCCGTTGGCGTCGAGGATGTCGCGGTAGACGCCCGTGTCGGCGTGGTGGCCCTTCTTGGACTTGGCGTCGGCCTTGGCCCGCGCCCGCTGCTCGCTCATCAGCTCGCGGAAGCCGGGCTCGTCGACGCTGAGGCCGGCCTCGGAGGCCATCTCGAGCGTGAGGTCGATCGGGAAGCCGTAGGTGTCGTGCAGCGCGAACGCCTTGTCGCCGGAGATCGTGGTGGCGCCGGCCTTCTTCACCTCGCCCGCGGCCAGGTCGAAGATCTGGGTGCCGGCCTGGAGCGTCTTGCGGAACGCGTCCTCCTCGGCGTAGGCGACCTGGGCGATCCGGTCCCAGCCGGAGACCAGCTCGGGGTAGCTCTCCCCCATCTTGTCGCGCGAGATCGGCAGCAGCTCGGGCAGCGCCCGGTCCTGGTAGCCGAGCAGGCGCATGTTGCGCACCGCGCGGCGCAGCAGCCGGCGCAGGACGTAGCCGCGGCCCTCGTTGCCGGGGGTGACGCCGTCGCCGATGAGCATGAGCGAGCTGCGCACGTGGTCGGCGACCACGCGGAAGCGCACGTCGTCGAGGTGGGCGTCGGCGCCGGTGGCGCCGTACTTCTTGCCGGAGAGCTCCATGGCCTTCTCGATGACCGGGAAGACGGAGTCGATCTCGTAGAGGTTCTGCTTGCCCTGGAGCAGGTAGGCGACGCGCTCGAGGCCCATGCCGGTGTCGATGTTCTTGCTCGGCAGGGGCCCGGCGATGTCGAAGTCGTCCTTGGCCCGGACGGCGCTGAGTTCCTCCTGCATGAAGACCAGGTTCCAGATCTCGAGGAACCGGTCCTCGTCGGCGTCGGGCCCGCCGTCGGGGCCGTACTCGGGGCCGCGGTCGATGTAGATCTCGCTGCAGGGACCGCCGGGACCGGGCACGCCCATGTTCCAGTAGTTGTCCTTGAGCCCGCGGGGCTGGATCCGCTCGTCGGGCAGACCGGCGATGCTCTTCCAGAGCTGGCGCGCCT
The DNA here is from genome assembly GCF_018831735.1 of Pimelobacter sp. 30-1. Lineage (NCBI taxonomy): Bacteria > Bacillati > Actinomycetota > Actinomycetes > Propionibacteriales > Nocardioidaceae > Pimelobacter > Pimelobacter sp. 30-1. The sequence continues at coordinate 29,592 of NZ_NHTS01000007.1, read as the reverse complement.
CGTCGTCCTCGGGCAGCACCGTCACCCAGATCTTGTCCGGCTCGAAGCCGAGGCCGCCGGAGGCCTGGTCGCCCGTGATGAGCTCCCAGGCGTACTGGATGGCGCCTTCCTTGAAGTAGTCGCCGAAGGAGAAGTTGCCGTTCATCTGGAAGAACGTGCCGTGCCGGGTGGTCTTGCCGACCTCCTCGATGTCGAGGGTCCGCACGCACTTCTGCACGCTGGTGGCGCGCTGGTAGGGCGGGGTCTCCTGGCCGAGGAAGTAGGGCTTGAACGGCACCATGCCGGCGTTGACGAAGAGCAGGTTCGGGTCGTCCAGCAGCAGCGAGGCCGACGGTACGACGGTGTGGCCGCGCCCCTCGAAGTGGGCGAGGAACCGGTTGCGGATCTCCGCGCTGCTCAAGTACCGGTCGCTCATCGGGTGCCTTCCGTGTCGGGGGCGGCCGGGTCGGCCGTCGTGGTGGTGCGGGTTGCGAGCTGACGGCGGGTGCCGTCCTCGGGTGCGGAGAGCCGGGCTGGGCCGGCGTCCGCGGCGTCGAAGCGCTGACGCAGGTGGATCTCGGCCTCGGCCTGGCCGCGGGCGACCTCCTCGCGGAACATGCGCGCGCCGACGAAGGCCGCGCCGATCCGGTCGCGCATGCCGTCGGGGGTGAACGCCTCGGCGAGCCGCCGCACGCGGACCACGCCGTAGACACCGGCCGCGGCGCCCACGGTGAACCAGAGACCCGACTTCACGAGGGCACCTCCACGCTCGCGCGCTGGCGGGCCTCGAGGTCGCGGCGGGCCTGCTTGAGCAGGGTGCGGCGCTCCTTGCGGGAGCGCTTGACCTCACGCTTCATCTCGAACCGGATCCGGTTGCGGACCTCGGGCGAGAGCGCCCGGCGCAGGCCGGCGGCCAGCGCGGCGGTCTTGATGACGCTCTCGCGCAGCACGATGTCGGCGAACATCGGCGCCGGGACGACGCGCGCGGGGACCCGCGGGCCGTGCTCGGTGCCGAGGTCGGTGATGACGTACTCGCGGTCGTCGACGACCGCCACGGGGCTGCGCTCGCGGCGGCTGGTCGCCGCCTGCTGGGCGCGCAGCTCGTCCTCGATGCCGCTGAGCTGCTCGCGCAGCGCCTCGGCGTCGTGGGCGGCGGCGGCGAGCAGCGCGTCGGTGTGGCTCCGCGCTCGTCGTACGGACCGGACGAGGGTCGCCACGACCACCACGAGGGCCAGCAGGCCCACGAGGGTCACGACGGCCATCCAGGCCGGGACGGCGAGCTCGTTGGTCACGACGTGCAAGCCTAGTGGTTGCGTCCATAAGTTGTTCGTCGGCGACCCGTGCTCGGGGTGCGTGCCTGGCAAGGCGGCGGTGCGGAGTCGTACCGGATCGTCCGCCGAGCGCCGCCAACGCCGCCAGGTGCGTGCCCCGGGCGCGGGGCGCTCGAAGAACTTGTGGACGCGACCACCGGGCTACTTCCCACGGATGATCCGGCGTACCCGCTCCCACCGCTGCTTGACCGCCGCCTCGGCGCCGAGCTCGGTCGGGCGGTAGTAGCGGGCGTCGAGGACGACGTCCGGCGCGTACTGCTGCTCGGCGACGCCGAACGGCGCGTCGTGGCTGTAGATGTAGCCGACCCCGTGGCCCAGGTCGCGGGCACCCGAGTAGTGCGCGTCGCGCAGGTGGGGCGGCACCGCGCCGATCTTGCCGGCCCGCACGTCCGAGGTCGCCTCGCCGATGGCCGTGGTCACGGCGTTGGACTTGGGCGCGACGGCCAGCGCGATCGTCGCGTGGGCCAGCGTGAGCCGCCCCTCGGGCAGCCCGATCATCTGCACGACCTGGGCCGCGGCCGCCGCGGTCTGGATCGCCGTGGGATCGGCGAGCCCGATGTCCTCGCTGGCGCTGATCATCAGCCGCCGCGCGATGAACCGCGGGTCCTCCCCCGCCTCGAGCATCCGCGCCAGGTAGTGCAGCGCCGCATCGGCGTCCGAGCCCCGGATCGACTTGATGAACGCGCTCACCACGTCGTAGTGCTGGTCGCCGTCGCGGTCGTAGCGCACCGCCGCCTGGTCGGCCGCCGTCTCGGCCGTCGCCACGTCGATGACGTCGGAGCCCTGGGACGTCGCCGCCCCCGCCGCCGCCTCGAGGTAGGTCAGCGAGCGCCGCGCGTCTCCCCCGGCCAGCCGCACGATGTGCGCCCGCGCCTCCTCGTCGAGCGTCAGCTCGCCCCCGAGCCCCCGCTCGTCGGCCACCGCCCGGTCGAGCACCTCGGCGATGTCGTCGTCGGTCAGCGGCTGGAGCCGCAGCAGCAGGCTGCGCGAGAGCAGCGGCGAGATCACGCTGAACGACGGGTTCTCGGTGGTCGCCGCCACCAGCGTCACCCACCGGTTCTCGACCCCCGGCAGCAGCGCGTCCTGCTGCGCCTTGCTGAACCGGTGCACCTCGTCGACGAAGAGGACGGTCTCCTCCCCCGTCGCGACCAGCTCGCGGCGCGCCTGGTCGATCGCCGCCCGCACCTCCTTGACCCCCGCCGAGACCGCCGAGACCTCGACGAACCGCCGCCCCGTCTGCTGGCTCACGATCGAGGCGATCGTCGTCTTGCCCGTCCCCGGCGGCCCCCACAGCAGCAAGGACAGCGACTTGTCACCGTCGACGAGCTGACGCAACGGCGACCCGGGCGCCCGCAGCTGGGACTGCCCCACGAGCTCGTCGAGCCCCCGCGGCCGCATCCGGACCGCCAGCGGCGCCGCGGCGTGGGTGGAGTCGCTCAGCGAGCCTCCGGTCCGCCCCGAGGGCGCGCCGGAGCCCGGGGTGTCGAAGAGCTGGGGGTCGTCGTCCACGGAAATGACTCTAGGCCGTGCCGCCGACGCCTCCGGACGGGGGCGAGGTGGGCGGCACGGCCCAGATCAGGTCGCTCAGGCGCGACCGATCGACTTGTTGTCGAGGTCGAACCACGTGTCGGCGTACCCGGGCTGCTCGACCAGGTCCGTGCTCGGGCTGGCGCCCGGGTCGGGGCGGCCCTCGGCGTCGACGCCGAGCAGGCCCGAGGTGAACGGCTCGCGGGGCGCCTCGCCGAGGCGGCCCGGGAAGTGGCAGGCGACCTTGTGCTGGCGGCCGATCTGGAGCAGCGGCGGCTCGTGCCGGGCGCAGATCTCCTGGGCGATCGGGCAGCGGGTGCGGAACCGGCAGCCCGAGGGCGGGTCGATCGGGCTCGGTACGTCGCCCTGGAGCCGGATCCGCTCGCGCCGGCCCCCGGTCGCCGCCTGCTTCACGTCCGGTACGGCGGACAGCAGGGCCTGCGTGTAGGGGTGGTGCGCGTTGTTGTAGATCGACTCCCGGTCACCGATCTCGACGATCTTGCCGAGGTACATCACCGCGACCTCGGGGCAGAAGTGCCGGACGATCGCGAGGTCGTGGGCGATGAAGAGGAACGCCACGCCGAACTCGTTCTGGATGTCCTGGAGCAGGTTGATGACCTGGGCCTGGATCGAGACGTCGAGCGCGGAGACCGGCTCGTCGGCGACGAGCAGCTTGGGCTGCAGGGTCAGCGCGCGGGCGATGCCGATGCGCTGGCGCTGGCCGCCGGAGAACTCGTGCGGGTAGCGGTTGTAGTGCTCTGGGTTGAGCCCGACGATCTCGAGCAGCTCCTGGACCCGGGGCAGGATCTTGTCCTTGGGCACGATCTTGTGGATCGCCAGCGGGGCGCCGACGATCGAGCCGACCGTGTGCCGCGGGTTCAGCGAGGTGTAGGGGTCCTGGAAGATCATCTGGATCTCCCGGCGCAGGTCCTTCAACCCGTTGGGCTTGGTCTTCGCGATGTCCTTGCCCTCGAACCGGATCGCGCCCGAGGTCGGGTTGTAGAGCCGGGTGATCAGGCGACCGGTGGTCGACTTGCCGCAGCCGGACTCGCCCACGAGGCCCAGCGAGCTGCGGGCGCCGACCTGGAACGAGACGCCGTCGACGGCCTGGACGTGCCCGACGGTACGGCGGAACAGGCCCGGCGTGCGCACCGGGAAGTGCATGCGCAGCTGGTCGACCTCGAGGATCGGCTTCGCGTCCTTCGGGGCGACGGCGGCCGCGTGGCCGACCGGCTGCACCACGACGCTCTCGTCGGCAGGGCCCTCGGTCACGGCCTCGGCGCCGGTGTCGTTGCTCATCACAGCTCCTTGGCCAGGTCCGGCGCGATCTCCGGCAGCACCTCGACCTGGTAGATCGAGTCCGGGTCGGGCAGGTGGCAGCGCTTGAGGTGGTGCTCGCCCCGGACACCGGGCACGAGCTCGGGAAGGACCGTCCGGCACAGGTCGCCGGGGACCTTGTCGCGGTGCGGGCAGCGCGGGTGGAAGGCGCAGCCGGACGGCGGGTTGAGCAGGCTGGGCGGGCTGCCCGGGATCGGCACGAGGCGCGCCTCGGTGTCACCCGCGACGTCCGGCACGCTGGACAGGAGGCCCCAGGTGTAGGGCATCTCCGGGTGCGTGAGGATCTCCTTGCACTGGCCGTACTCGACCGCGCGGCCGGCGTACATCACCAGGACGTCGTCGGCCATCTCGGCGACGACACCCAGGTCGTGGGTGATGATGATGATCGCCGAGTTGAACTCGCGCTGGAGGTCCTGGAGCAGGTCGAGGATCTGCGCCTGGACGGTGACGTCGAGGGCCGTCGTCGGCTCGTCGGCGATGAGCAGACCGGGGTCGTTGATCAGGCCCATCGCGATCATCGCGCGCTGCCGCATGCCGCCCGAGAACTGGTGCGGGTAGTCGCTGACGCGCTTGTCCGGGTTGGGGATGCCGACCCGGTCGAGCATCTCGACGGCACGGGCGAGCGCGACCTTCTTCGACACCTTGTGGTGCACCCGGTAGGCCTCCATCAGCTGGTTGCCCACCGTGTAGTACGGGTGCATCGCCGACAGCGGGTCCTGGAAGATCATCGAGACCTCGCGGCCGCGCATCTTCCGCATCTCCTCGTGGCTGAGGTCGAGCAGGTTGGTGCCGCCCAGGAGGATCTCGCCGCTGACCTTGGCGTTGGTGCCGCGGTGCAGGCCGAGGATCGCCGAGCTCGACACGGACTTGCCCGAGCCGGACTCACCGACGATGCCGATGGTCTTGCCCTGCTCGAGGTCGAACGTCAGGCCGTCGGTGGCCTTGACGATGCCGTCGCTCGTCGGGAAGTGCACCTTCAGGTCGCGGACCGACAGGTACGGGGTGGACTCAGTGCTCACGGGTGGCCTCTCCTAGCCGACCCGCACACGCGGGTCGATGAAGGCGTAGAGGATGTCGACGATGATGTTCGCGGTGATCACGAAGGCACCGGCGATCAGGACGATCGCGATCAGCACGGGCAGGTCGTAGTTGGTGTTGGCCGAGACCGCCAGCTTGCCGAGACCGTTGAAGTTGAAGATCGTCTCGGTGATGATCGCGCCACCGAGGACGCTGGCGAAGTCGAGACCGACCATCGTCACCAGCGGGGTCAGCGCGGATCGCAGCGAGTGCTTGAACAGGATCTTCGGTGTCTTGAGTCCCTTGGCACGGGCCGTGCGGATGTAGTCCTCCGACTGCGACTCGAGCACGAAGGCTCGCGTCATCCGGACGTAGCTGGCCATGTAGAGCAGGGCCAGGGTGATCGCGGGCAGCATCAGGTTGGAGGCCCACTTCCCGACGCCCCCGTCCGCGATCGACGTGTACGACGGCACCGGGTACAGGTCCCACTTGATCGAGATGTAGCGCAGCAGGAACGTGCCGATGAAGAACGCCGGGAAGGCGTACAGGAACAGCGACGTGCCGACGATGCCGCGATCGAGGAAGGATCCCTTGGTCACTGCGGCGAGCACGCCGATCAGCACCCCGAAGAAGACCCACAGGATGACCGCGGCGAGCGCGATCGAGAACGTGATGGGGAGCGCCTCGGTGACCATCGAGTTGACGGTCCGGACGCTGTAGGTGGAGTAGCCCAGGCAGGGCGCCGCGCAGTCGACGACATTGGCCGGCGCGGCCTTGCGGAGCTCCTCGTCGGCCGGGAACTGGCGGCCCGCCACGAGGCCCTTGGTGAAGTCGGCCCACATCTTGGCGGGGCCCTTGATGTTGCTCTCCCAGACGCCCTTGTTGCGCTCGGGGTAGCCGAGCGACTTGCGCGCCTGCTCCCGCTGCACGGGCGAGCAGTTCTTGCCACACGCGAACTGGGCAGGATCGACCGGCGAGGAGAAGAACAGGATGAACGTCACCAGGCTCATCGCGAGCAGCATCACGACGCCGACGAAGACGCGGCGGATGATGTAGGCCAGCATGCAGGAATCACCTCGATGGTCGGAAGCGACGGGAGGGGTGCGAGGCACCGGCTCCCGACGGCCGGGTGGACGCCGTGTCGGCGGCCACCCGGCCGGGGGTTGATGTCCGAGTCCGGACGGTGGTCAGCGACGGGGCCCGAGCCCCACGCTCACCGGTTGGTTCACTTGACGCTGATCAGACCCAGGTCGGGGAACCCGTTGGAGGCCGGCGTGGTCGCGAACGTGCCGACCTTGGAGCCGTGCACCCAGTTGAACAGCGACTGCTCGAGCGGGATGTAGGCGTAGTCCTTGCCGAGGACCTCGTCGGCCTTCTGCAGAGCAGCGGTCTGCTCCTCGACGGTGCCGGCGGCCTGCGCCTCGTCGACGAGCTTGTTGAACTCGTCGCTCTTGTAGTTGCCGTAGTCCTGGTTGTTCGACGACGGGGTCAGGTTGATCCGGCTGTCGAACAGCGGAGCGGTGACGGTCAGCGCCGACGGCCAGTCAGCACCCCAGCCGGCCCAGGTCAGGTCGGAGTCGGAGTTGGGGTCCTGGATGGTCGGGTAGTAGGCGTCGGTCAGCGGGTTGAGCGTGACGTCGAAGCCCGACTTGTCCCAGGTGTCCTTGAGCGCCGCGGCCTGCTTCTTCGCGGTCTCGGTGGCACCGTCGAACGTGAACTTGATCTTGTAGGGCATCTTGACGCCGGCGTCCGTGAGGATCTTCTTCGCGGCGTCGGGGTCACCGCCGCCCACGTTCTCGAACTGCGGGAGCGACTTGTAGCCGGGAACCGACGGGTTCACGATCGACGAGGCCGGCTTGTAGAACTTGTCGCCACCGCCGGCGGTGATCCAGCCGTCGATGTTGGCCGAGACGGCCAGCGCGTTGCGGACCTCGAGCGAGAGGCGCTTGGTGTTCGGGACGAGGTAGTCGACGTAGGGCGACTCGACGTTGTCGTAGCGGTCACCGAGGGCCGAGGCCTGGGCGATGTACTGCGGCAGGATCCGGTTGCCGGAGACGGCGGTCTGCGCCTCGGGGCTGTCCTGGATCAGCAGGTCGTTGATCGTCTCGGGCGTGCTGCCGATCTTGAAGACGATCTCCTCCGGGTAGGCACCCCGGCTGTCGGTCTCGTCCGAGGCGGCGGTGTACTCCGGGTTGCGGACGAACGTGCCGCCCGTGTTCTCCTCCCAGGTGCCCTTCAGCATGTAGGGGCCGTTGGAGAAGATCTGGAAGTTGGAGCCGTCGCCCTTGTCCATGTCCTTGCGGTACGGGTCCATCATGTGGAGCGCCGCGACGGCGAGCGGGAAGTCCGGCCACGCCTTCTTGAAGCGGTAGGTGATCTTCTGGCCGTCGCAGGTGATGGCCTTGTCGAAGTCCGCCTGGCCCTTGCCCGTGTAGGGGCCCTTGTAGCTCGGCGAGCCGTCGGGGTCGCTGGGGACGTCGAGGTAGCTCAGGATGTAGTTCGGGCCACCGGTGATGACGTCGTTGGCGAACGCACGCGAGGCGCCGTACTTGAAGTCCTCACACGTGATCGGCTTGCCGTCCTGCCACTTCACGTCGTCGCGGACGGTGAACTCCCAGACCTTGCCGCCCTCGGTGGAGGTACCCGTGTCGGTGGCCAGGTCGGCGACCGGGGTGTTGGCGGTCTCGAGGTCCGAGGAGGTGCCGAACGTCACCAGCTGGCGGTAGACCGTGCGGGAGAGGTTGCTGATGTCGCGACCGACGTAGACGCGCTGCGGGTCGGTGTGACCGAGCGGGCTGGCGAGCAGGTACGTGAGCGTACCGCCCTTCTTGGCGGTGGCGCCGTCGCCGGACGGGCCGTCGCCGTTGTCGTCGTTACCGCTACCGCAGGCGGCGAGCGTGACCACCAAGGCAGTCGCAGCGGACGCCGCGAGCAGCCGCTTTCGAGTGTTGGCCATTACTTCTCCTTCGGTGTGTGCGCCTGCCGGCGGCACGATCGACGGCGCCCTGCCGTCGAAGCTTGGGGGGTTCAGCGGTTCGACTTGGGGTCCAGGGCGTCCCGGAGCCCGTCGCCGAGCAGGTTGAAGCAGACGACGATGACGGCGATGGCGAAAGCCGGCGAGAAGAAGTACACGAAGTCGAACTGCGCGTAGTTCAGCGAGTCCCGCAGCACGTTGCCCAGGGTCGGCGTCGGCGGCTTGATGCTCACGCCGAGGTAGCTCAGCGCGGCCTCGGCCGAGATGTAGGCCGGCAGCAGCAGGGTGAACGAGACCAGCAGCGGCGCCCACAGGTTCGGCAGGATCTCCTTGAAGTAGATCCGGCGGCGCGAGGCGCCGAGCAGGGTCGCGGCGTGCACGAACTCCCGCTCCCGGATCGACAGCACCTGGCCGCGGATCAGTCGCGCCACCGGCGGCCAGCCGAAGAGCGCCAGGAAGACCACCACGTAGGTCGCCCAGCCGAGGTCGCCCTCGGGGACGTGCCCGTACTTGGTGATCAGGATGTACATCGGCGCGGAGAGCGCCAGCAGCATCAGCGTCGAGGGGAACGACAGCGTGAGGTCGATCAGCCGGCCGATGACGCCGTCGGTGAAGCCGCCGGAGAAGCCGGCGATGATGCCGAGGATCGTGCCGACGATCATCGCGAGCAGGCTCGCGGTCAGCGCGATCACCAGCGAGAGCGTGGTGCCCAGCCAGACCCGGGAGAGCACGTCGCGGCCGGTGCCGGGCTCGACACCCAGCGGGTGGTCCCAGCTGATGCCGCCCCAGCTGCCCTTGGGCAGCGTGAACTCGTTGAGCAGGTCCTGGTGGAACGCGCCCGGGTTCAGCACACCGAACTTCACCAGGAACGGCGCCGCGATGCCCGCCACGATGTAGAGCGCCACGACGACGAAGGACACCATCGACAGCTTGTCCTTGCGGAACCGCTCCAGCGCGAGCTTGGTCGGCGTCTTGCCGGCGACCTTGGAAAGCGCCTCCTCGTCGGGGTGGCCGGTGGGATCCGGCAGGTGCTCACCCTCGAGGTTGCTCACCGTGGTGGTCATGTCACCTCATGTCCGTCGCGCGACTCGCCGGACCGGCCGCAGGAGGGCCGTCCCAGCGGCGCCGGGGTCCCCGGCGCCGCTGCGACTCTAGGTCACATCAGGCGTACGAAACGAGCACTGTGCGGTAACGGTTTGGTCTCGACCACCGGCAAACCATCCGGTGAGGATGCCCTCAGGACTTGGTTTCGTCCTCCGGACGGGCGTCCACACCGGCTTCCTTCCGCTGCTCGGCGCTGATCGGCGCCGGAGCGGCGGTCAGCGGGTCGTAGCCGCCGCCGGTCTTGGGGAAGGCGATGACGTCGCGGATCGAGTCCGTGCCGGCGAGCAGCGCGGTGACCCGGTCCCAGCCGAAGGCGATGCCGCCGTGCGGGGGCGCGCCGTACTTGAACGCCTCGAGCAGGAAGCCGAACTTCTCCTCGGCCTCGTCCTGGCCGATGCCCATCACCTCGAAGACGCGCTTCTGGATGTCCTCGCGGTGGATACGGACCGAGCCGCCGCCGATCTCGTTGCCGTTGCAGACGATGTCGTAGGCCCAGGCCAGGGCGTTGCCGGGGTCGGTGTCGAACGTGTCGAGGTCCTGGGGGCTGGTGAAAGCGTGGTGGACCGCGGTCCACGCTCCCCCGCCGACGGCGACGTCGCCGGCCGCGGTGGCCTCGTCGGCCGGCTCGAAGAGCGGGGCGTCGACGACCCAGAGGAAGCTCCAGGCGTCCTCGTCCAGCAGTCCGGTACGACGGCCGATCTCGAGGCGGGCCGCGCCCAGCAGGGCCCGGCTGCTCTTGACCGCGCCGGCCGCGAAGAAGACGCAGTCCCCCGGCTTCGCGCCGACGTGGGCGGCCAGACCGGCCTTCTCCTCGTCGGAGAGGTTCTTGGCGACCGGCCCGCCGAGCTCGCCGTCCTCCTGGACCAACACGTAGGCCAGGCCGCGCGCGCCGCGCTGCTTGGCCCAGTCCTGCCAGGCGTCGAGCTGCTTGCGGGGCTGGCCGGCACCGCCGGGCATGACCACCGCGCCGACGTACGGCGCCTGGAAGACGCGGAAGGGCGTGTCCTTGAAGTAGTCGGTGCACTCGACGAGCTCGAGGCCCATGCGCAGGTCGGGCTTGTCCGAGCCGTAGCGGGCCATCGCCTCGGCGTAGGTCATCCGCGGCAGCGGCAGCGGGATGTCGACGCCGATGAGCTTCCAGAGCGCGACGACGATCTCCTCGCCCAGGGCGATCACGTCGTCCTGGGTCACGAAGCTCATCTCGATGTCGAGCTGGGTGAACTCGGGCTGCCGGTCGGAGCGGAAGTCCTCGTCGCGGTAGCAGCGCGCGATCTGGTAGTAGCGCTCCAGACCACCGACCATGAGCAGCTGCTTGAACAGCTGGGGGCTCTGGGGCAGGGCGTACCAGCTGCCGGGCGCCAGGCGCGCGGGGACCAGGAAGTCGCGCGCGCCCTCGGGCGTGCTGCGGGTCAGCGTGGGCGTCTCGACCTCGACGAAGTCGTGGCCGGCCAGCACGTCACGCGCGGCCTTGTTGACCCGGCTGCGCAGCCGGATGGCCTGGGCCGGGCCGCTGCGGCGCAGGTCGAGGTAGCGGTGCTTGAGGCGCACCTCCTCGCCGACGTCGACGTGGTCGCTGATCGGGAAGGGCAGCGGCGCGGCGGCGCTGAGCACCTCGACCTCGCTGGCGACGACCTCGATCGCGCCGGTGGGCAGGTTGGGGTTCTCCCGGCCCTCACCGCGTGCGATGACCTCGCCGGTCACCTTGAGGCAGTACTCCGAGCGCAGGCTGTGGGCGACGGCCTCGTCGCGGATGACGACCTGGACCACGCCGCTGGCCTCGCGCAGGTCGATGAAGGCCACACCGCCGTGATCGCGCCGATTGGCCACCCACCCGGTGAGGGTGACGGTCTGGCCGACGTTCTCGGCGCGGAGGGCGCCGGCGTCATGGGTGCGGATCACGAGGATTCCCCTTCAGAGGTGGTGGTGGTGACGACCTGCGGTCGCAGGTCCTGGGTAGGAGGCTGCCAGGTCGCGGGGTCCGCCGCGACCTGGTTCCCGGTGCGGATGTCCTTGACCTCGCCCTGGTCCGGGAACCAGACGTAGGGGATGCCGCGCCGCTCGGCGTGCCGGATCTGCTTGCCGAACTTGGCCGCGCTGGGCGCGACCTCGCACGGGATGCCGCGCGCGCGCAGCGCGGTGGCGACGGCGTCGGCCTCGGCGCGGGTCTCCTCGGCGGTGACCGCGACGACCACGACGCTCGGCACCGAGCGGTCCGCGGTGAGCACGCCGCGCTGGACGAGCGGGACGAGCAGGCGGCTCAGGCCGAGCGAGATGCCCACGCCGGGGTACGTCGTACGGCCGTCGGAGGCGAGGGCGTCGTACCGGCCGCCGGAGCAGATCGAGCCGAGCGACTCGAAGCCGTCGAGGCGGGTCTCGAAGACCGTGCCGGTGTAGTAGTCCAGACCGCGCGCGATCGACAGGTCGGCAACGATGCGGGTGCGCTCGGTGACGAGCGGCGCGCAGGCGCGGACCAGCGTGGCGAGCTCGTCGAGGCCCTCGTCGAGCAGCTCGCTGGTGACGCCCAGCGCGCGCACCTGGGCGACGAAGGAGTCGTCGCTCGCCCGGATGGTCGCGAGGGCGAGCGCCTTGTCGGCCTGGTCCTCGGTGACACCGGCCTCGGTGAGCAGCAGCTCGCGCACCTTGGCCGGGTCGAGCTTGTCGAGCTTGTCGACCAGGCGCATGACCTCGTCGATGCCGTGCTCGTCGAGCCCCAGGCCGGCGTAGAAGCCCTGGATCAGCTTGCGGTTGTTGACCTGGAGCCGGAAGCCGGGCAGGAACGCGAGGCGGCTCAGCGCCTCGAGCATCACCCGGGCGACCTCGACGTCGTGGTGGAAGGCCAGCGTGTCGCGCCCGACGATGTCGATGTCGGCCTGGGTGAACTCGCGGAACCGGCCCTCCTGGGGCCGCTCGCCGCGCCAGACCTTCTGGATCTGGTAACGGCGGAAGGGGAACTCCAGCTTGCCGGCGTTCTCGAGCACGTAGCGCGCGAACGGGACGGTCAGGTCGAAGTGGAGACCGATCCCCTTGTCGCGATCACTCGCGCTGCCGTCCTCGGCCGCCTGCAACCGGCGCAGGACGTAGACCTCCTTGGAGGTGTCGCCCTTGCGCAGGAGCTGGTCGAGCGGCTCGACGGCGCGGGTCTCGACGTTGCCGAAGCCGTGCAGCTCGAAGGTACGCGCGAGCGTCGCGACGACCTCCTGCTCCACGAAGCGCTGGGCAGGCAGGAACTCGGGGTATCCGCTGAGCGGAGTGGGCTTGGCCATGCGGTCGTCACAGTCCTCGGGTGACTCGTCCGGCGGTCCCGCCGCCGGTCTCGATCAGGTCGAGCAGGAAGGGGTTGGTCGCGCGCTCGCGGCCGATGGACGTCTGCTCGCCGTGCCCGGGCAGGACGACGACGTCGTCGGCGAGCGGCAGCACCTTGGCGCTGAGCGAGCGGAGCATCGCCGCATGGTCGCCGCCGGGCAGGTCGGTCCGGCCGATCGAGCCCTGGAAGAGCAGGTCGCCCGAGAACATCACCTCGGAGATCGGCGGGCCGTCGGGCTGGTCCCACGGCGTGCGGAAGGTGACCGAGCCGGCGGTGTGCCCCGGCGTGTGGTCGACCACGAAGCTCAGCCCGGCCAGCTCGAGCGCCGCGCCGTCGGCGAGCTCGGCCACGTCGTCGGGCTCGGTGAACTCGTAGTCGCCGCCGAGCAGCATGCTGGCCGACTCCGGCGAGATCCCGGCCATCGGGTCGGTGAGCAGGTGCCGGTCGCCGGGATGGATCCACGCGGTGGCGTCGTACGCGCCCGCGACGGGGGTGACCGACCACATGTGGTCGATGTGCCCATGGGTCAGCAGCACCGCGACGGGCTTCAGCCGGTGCTCGCGGACCACCTCGGCGACACCTGCGGCGGCGTCCTTGCCGGGGTCGATCACGACGCACTCAGCGCCCGGTGCCGTGGCCGCGACATAGCAATTGGTGCCCCATGGTCCAGCGGGGAAAGCGGCGATCAGCACCGGCCCAGCCTATCGACTGGGTCGGCTTTGATTAGCATGGGCCACTGTGACTACCTCCGACTGGGGCCGCGTCGGCGACGACGGCACCGTCTACGTGAAGACGACCGACGGCGAAAGGGCGGTCGGGCAGATGCCCGACGCACCGCCCGAGGAGGCTTTGGCCTTCTACACCAAGCGGTACGACAACCTCGCTCTCGAGGTGGACCTGCTCCACCAGAGGGTGCTGACCGGAGTGCTCTCCCCCGAGGAAGCACAGTCATCGGTCAAGGTCGTCCGCGAGCAGCTCGCCGACATCCACGCGGTCGGCGACCTCGCCGCCCTCGGGCGCAAGCTCGACGAGCTCGGCCCGGTGATCGCCACGCAGCGGGATGCCCGCAAGGCCGCCAAGGCCCAGCGCGTCGCCGACGCCCGCGCGGAGAAGGAGCGACTCGCCGCCGAGGCGGAGAAGATCGCCGGCGGCCGCGACTGGCGCAACGGCGCCAACCGTCTGCGCGAGCTCCTGGAGGAGTGGAAGCAGCTCCCCCGCATCGACAAGGCCGCCGACGACGAGCTGTGGAAGCGGTTCTCCTCGGCGCGCTCGTCGTACACGAAGGCGCGCAAGGCGCACTTCGCCGAGCAGGACGAGAAGCGCGAGGGCGCGCGGATCGTGAAGGAGCGCCTGGTCAAGGAGGCCGAGGCGCTGGCCGACTCCACCGAGTGGGGTCCCACCTCGGGCCGCTACCGCGACCTGATGCGCGACTGGAAGGCCGCGGGCCCCGCCCCCAAGGCCGTCGACGACGAGCTCTGGCGCCGCTTCCGCGGTGCCCAGGACACCTTCTTCGGCAACCGCGACGCCGCCAACGCCGCCCTCGACTCGGAGTTCGCCGCGAACGCCGAGGTCAAGGAGGGCCTCCTCGTCGAGGCCGAGGCGATCCTGCCCGAGCTGCAGTCCTCCGGCGACCTCGCCGCCGCGAAGGCCGCCTTCCGCCTCGTCGCGGACAAGTGGGACGAGGCCGGCAAGGTCCCCCGCGACCGGATCAAGGACCTCGAGGGCCGCATGCGCGCCGTCGAGAACACCATCCGCCGCGCCGAGGACGACCAGTGGAAGCGCAGCGACCCGGAGAAGTCGGCCCGCGCCGACGACATGGTCTCCAAGCTCGAGGCCGCCATCACCGAGGCCGAGGCCAAGCTCGACGCCGCACGGGCGCGCGGTGACGAGAAGAAGGTCCGCGAGCTCGAGGAGAACCTCGAGGGCCGCCGGTCCTTCCTGGAGATGGCCAAGAAGGCCTCCGCCGAGTTCAGCTGATCTTCCGGCCCCACGAAGTGCGGGGGTTGCGGGTGCGAGGTGCGGGGGTTGCTGCGGCAACCGGCGCACGTCGGGCCGGCAACCCCCGCACTTCGCGCGTTACTGGGTGACCCGGTAGGCGTCGAAGACGCCGGGGACCGTGCGCACGGCCTTGAGCACCGTGTCGAGGTGCTTGGCGTCCGCCATCTCGAACGTGAACCGCGACTTCGCCGTACGGTCGCGCGAGGTGGTCAGGTTGGCCGACAGGATGTTCACGTGGGCGTCCGAGAGCGCCATCGTGATGTCCGAGAGCAGCCGGGAGCGGTCGAGCGCCTCGACCTGGATGTTGACCAGGAAGGTCGACTGGCCGGTGGGCGCCCACTCGACGTCGACGAGCTTCTCGGGCTGGGCCAGGAGGCTGGCGGCGTTGGTGCAGTCCTTGCGGTGCACCGAGACTCCCCCGCCCTTGGTGACGAAGCCGAGGATGGCGTCGGGCGGGACCGGGGTGCAGCACTTGGCGAGCTTGACCCAGACGTCGGGCGAGCCGGTGACGATGACGCCGGCGTCACCCCCGGTGGGCCGGTGGGGGCGGCCGCGGCGGCCGGTGATGGTGACGGCCTCGGCGAGGTCCTCCTGGGCACCCTGGTCGCCGCCGTGCATCTCGATGACCTTGCGTACGACGGCCTGGGCGCTGAGGTTGCTCTCGCCGACGGAGGCGTAGAGCGCGGTGACATCGGCCAGGCGGAAGGCGTCGGCGACCAGCGAGAGCGAGTCGTGGGAGAGCAGGCGCTTGAGGGGCAGGCCCTCCTTGCGCATCAGCTTGGCGATCTCGTCCTTGCCGCGCTCGATGGCCTCCTCGCGGCGCTCCTTGGTGAACCACTGGCGGATCTTGGAGCGGGCGCGCGGCGACTTCACGAAGTTCAGCCAGTCGCGCGAGGGTCCCGCGCCCTCGGCCTTGGAGGTGAAGACCTCGACCACGTCGCCGTTCTCGAGGGTCGACTCGAGCGGGACGAGGCGGCCGTTGACGCGGGCGCCGATGGTGCGGTTGCCGACCTCGGTGTGGACGGCGTACGCGAAGTCGACCGGGGTGGAGCCCGACGGCAGCGCGATGACGTCGCCGCGCGGGGTGAAGACGTAGGTCTCGGCCTGGTTGATCTCGAAGCGCAGCGACTCCAGGAACTCGCCCGGGTCCTCGACCTCGCTCTGCCAGTCGAGGAGCTGGCGCACCCAGCTCATGTCGTCGAGGTCGCCGGGGCGGTCGGTGTCGTTGCCGGCGCGCCCGTCCTCCTTGTACTTCCAGTGCGCCGCGACGCCGTACTCGGCGCGGCGGTGCATCGCGAAGGTCCGGATCTGCATCTCGACCGGCTTGCCCTGCGGGCCGATCACGGTGGTGTGCAGCGACTGGTACATGTTGAACTTCGGCATCGCGACGTAGTCCTTGAACCGGCCCAGGACCGGGTTCCAGCGCGAGTGCAGGACGCCGAGGACGCCGTAGCAGTCGCGGTCCTCCTCGACGAGGATGCGGATGCCAACCAGGTCGTAGATGTCGGAGAAGTCGCGGCCCCCGACGATCATCTTCTGGTAGATCGAGTAGTAGTGCTTCGGGCGGCCGGTGACCGTCGCCTTGATCTTGGCCTCGCGCAGGTCCTTCTCGACCTGGCTGATCACCTCGGCCAGGAACGAGTCGCGCGAGGGCGCCCGCTCGGCCACGAGACGCACGATCTCGTCGTAGATCTTGGGGTGCAGCGTCGCGAACGCGAGGTCCTCGAGCTCCCACTTGATGGTGTTCATGCCCAGCCGGTGGGCCAGCGGGGCGTAGATGTCGAGGGTCTCGCGCGCCTTGCGCTCCTGCGTGGACTGCTTGACGAAGCGCAGCGTGCGCATGTTGTGCAGGCGGTCGGCCAGCTTGATGACCAGGACCCGGATGTCACGCGACATCGCCACGATCATCTTGCGGATCGTCTCGGCGTTGGCCGAGTCGCCGTAGACGACCTTGTCGAGCTTGGTCACGCCGTCGACGAGCAGCGCGACCTCGTCACCGAAGTCGCGACGACACTCCTCCAGCGTGTACGGCGTGTCCTCGACCGTGTCGTGCAGCAGCGCCGCCACCAGCGTCGGCTCGGTCATGCCGATGCCCGCGAGGATCGTGGTCACCGCGAGCGGATGGGTGATGTAGGGATCGCCGCTCTTGCGCTTCTGCTCGGCGTGGAGCCGCTCGGCGGTGACGTACGCGCGCTCCAGCAGCGCCAGGTCCGCCTTGGGGTGGTTGGCGCGCACCGCGCGGAACAGCGGCTCGAGGACGGGGTTCGAGACCTGGCCCCGGCTGCCCATCCGGGCCAGGCGGGCGCGGACGCTGCGACCCGCCGGCGGCTCGGCGCCGGCCGGCGCGGGCGAGGTCCCCGCCACCCTCAACCTGCCGTCGGCACCCTCGTCCATGAGGAGAGTCTAGTTGGGACGGCGTCCTGAGGTGCACCGGGCGGCCGGCCCGCGTGGGACGGCCGCCCGGCGGCGGACCTCAGTCCTTCCACATGCAGATCATCTCGTCCGAGCCGCGGATGCAGTAGCCGGGCGTCCAGCCCGTCGTGTGCTGGTAGAGCGGGGTGCAGTGCGGGTCGCAGTGGTAGTTCACGTAGCGCGTCTTGTGGACGTACTTGCGGGGCGCGACGATCCGGTACTTCTTGCCGGTCTTCTGCGTCGCCGTCTTCTTGCACAGCGTGTACTGGTCGTAGCGGTTGTAGGAGTTCTTCACGTAGACGCGGGTCTGGAGCTCACCGGTCGTCGAGCCGGTCGTCTCGGTGTAGAACCAGCTCTTGGTGTCGCTCTCGGACGGCGTCCGGGTCGCGTTGGTCTTCTCCTGCTTGATGAACCCGGCCTTGGTGCAGGTGCCGAGATAGGTCTCCTTCTGCAGCGGGAGACCGACCGAGTCCGCCTGGGCCTGCGGCGTGGCGAACAGCGAGAGTGCGACGACGAGCGCGCACAGCAACGAGAACCTCTTCATGACGAAGGACCTCCAGAGGGAGCAGTGTGGGGGGAGCCTCACCCAACTGTCGCCCTCGGGGCCCTGTCAAGGAGATCTAGACCAGGCTCAGCGCCGTCACCGGTACGTCGGTGAGCTGCTCGCGCCCGGAGAGGAACCCGAGCTCCATCAGCACCGCGAACGCCACCGGCTCCGCGCCGCAGCGCCGGACCAGCTCGCAGGTCGCCCGGGCGGTGCCGCCGGTGGCGAGCACGTCGTCGATGACCAGGACCCGCTCCCCCGGCGCGAAGGCGTCCTGGTGCAGCTCGAGCACGGCCTCGCCGTACTCGAGGGCGTAGGCGACCTGGTGGGTCTCGTGGGGCAGCTTGCCGGCCTTGCGGACCGGGACGAAGCCGACGCCGAGCGCCACCGCGACCGGCGCGGCCAGGATGAACCCGCGCGCCTCCATGCCGACGACCTTGTCGACCACCGGCCGGCCCGCGTCGTCGCGGCCGAGGTCGGCGAGCGCCGCGACGACGGCCGCGAAGCCCGGTCCGTCGGCCAGGAGCGGCGCGATGTCCTTGAACAGCACGCCCGGCTCCGGGAAGTCGGGGACGTCCCGGACCAGCCGGGTCAGCGCGTCGACCGCGCGGACCCGGCTGTCGTGGTCGGTCACGCGGCTACTTCTTGCCGCGCTTGGAGCGCGCCTGGCGCACCGGCTGCTTGCGTCCCGAGCTGCCGCTGTCGGTGACCGGACGCGCGGCGGTGGGGACGTTGCGTCCCTTGCCGAGCGGGTCGGTCGACGCGACGGGGCCGGAGCCGCCACCGCGCCGCTGGGGAGCCGACTCCTCGTCGACGAGCTCGTCGTCGTCCTCGAGCAGCTCGTCGGGAACCTCCAGGTCGTCGCCGCCACCCCGGCGGCTGACCACGGGGCCCTCGTCGACGCCGACCGGGACCGAGGCGTAGCGGTCGGCGAGCGCCCGCTGCTTGGCCTTGGCCCGGCGGGCCTGGATCTGGACCTCGGACTCCTGCATCTTGAGCTGGACCAGGACGCGCGGGGCGAGCATGACCGAGGAGTAGACACCGACACCCATGCCGACGAACTGCGCGAGCGCGAGGTCCTGCAGCGAGCTGGCACCCAGCTGGACGGCGCTGACGTAGAGGATCGCGCCGATCGGGATGAGCGCGACGATCGAGGTGTTGATCGAGCGCACCAGCGTCTGGTTGACCGCGAGGTTGGCCGCGTCGGCGTAGGTCTGGGTGTTCTTGCGCAGGTGGCCGGTGTTCTCCTTGACCTTGTCGAAGACGACCACCGTGTCGTACAGCGAGAAGCCGAGGATCGCGAGCAGACCGGTGACCGCGGCCGGCGTGACCTGGAAGCCCGACAGCGCATAGACGCCGACGGTCAGCATCACGTCGTGGATCAGCGCGACCAGCGCCGCGACCGACATCCGCCACTCGCGGAAGTAGGCCCAGATGAAGATGACGACCAGGATCAGGAAGATCAGGACGCCGGTGGCTGCGCGCTTGGCGACCTCCTGGCCCCAGCTCGGGCCGATCTCCTGGATCGAGATCTCGTTCTGCGTGACGTCGGGGAAGACGCCCTGGATCACCTTGGTGATCTCGTCGCGCTCGCCCTGGTTCAGGTTCTCGACCTGCGCGGTGAGCGAGGAGTTGCCCTCGGTCGTGACGATCGGGTTCTTGGCCGGCTCGATGCCAGCGTTCGAGATCTCCTCGCGGAGGTCGTCGGCGTTCTTCTGGGTCGCGTTGCCGCTGCCGACCTCGATCGACAGCGAGGAGCCGCCGGTGAACTCGACGCCCATGTTGAGCGGCTTGATGAACAGGACGAGCACGGAGAGCGCGACCACGACACCGGAGACGGCGTACCAGAGCCACGGCTTGCCGACGAAGTCGATCGACTTGCGACCCTGGTACAGGTCGTTGCCGAGACGGGACATCTTGCCCATCAGGCGTCACCTCCCGCAGCGGCGGTCCGTCGCGGCGCGGGAACGTCCATGCCGAGGGTCTCCTTGCTGAGGCCGGACAGCTTGTGCCCGGAGTTGAACGCCTTGAACTGCGCGAGCCACGACACCATCGGCTTGGTGAACCAGAAGAGCACCGCGAGGTCGATCAGCGTGGTCAGGCCGAGCGCGAAGCCGAAGCCCTTGACCGCGCCGGTGGCGAAGATGTAGAGCACCACTGCCGAGAGGATCTGGACCGTGTTGGCCGCGACGCGCGTGACGCGCGCCCGGGCCCAGCCGGTCTCGACCGCGACGCGCATGGACTTGCCCTCACGCATCTCGTCGCGGATACGTTCGAAGAAGATGACGAACGAGTCCGCGGTGACACCCACCGCGATGATCAGTCCCGCGATGCCGGGCAGGGTCAGCGTGAAGCCGGCCGTCTTGCTCAGCAGCAGCACGAGCGCGTAGGTGATGCCGGCCGCCACGAAGAGCGAGCTGACCACCACCAGGCCGAGGCCGCGGTAGTAGAAGAGGCAGTAGAGCATGACCAGCGCGAGACCGATCGCGCCGGCGGTGATGCCCGCCTTGAGCTGGTTGCCCGCGAGGGAGGGCCCGATCTCCTCGACCGAGGTGTTCTTGTCGCTGAACTTGATCGGCAGCGCACCGAACTTGAGGCTGTTGGCCAGGTCGAGCGCGGTCACCTCGGTGAAGTTGCCCTCGATCTGCGAACGGCCGTCGGTGATGATGCCGGTCATCCTCGGGTTGGTCAGCACCTGACCGTCGAGGACGACGGCGAACTGCTTGTCCGTGTTGATCAGCGCGCGCGACACTGCCTCGAAGTCGGTCGCGGCACCGCTGGTGCCCTTGGGGAACGCCTTGTCCTTGGAGTTGCCCATCCGGAGCGCCACGACCCACTTGACCTGACCCTGGGGCACCTGGGCGCTCGCGTCGGTCAGCTCCGTGCCCTCGATCACCGAGGCGCTCATTAGGAACTTGAAGGTGGCGCCGTCCTCGGGCTTGGAGCAGGCGACCAGCGGCTTGGCCGGGTCGTCCGGCAGGTCCGCGGCCTTGCCCTGGGCGTCGACCAGGATGCCCTCGGGGTTGCAGGTGAAGCTGTTGTACTGCGCGATGGCGGCCTGGTCCGGGGCGTCGATCCACGCGAGGGCGGACTTGACGCTGGTCGCCTTGGCGACGTCCTCGGCGGGCTGCTCGGCGCCCGGCGTGCCGCTGGCACCGTCGGTCGGGGTGCCGCTGGGCGCATCGCTCGGCGTGCCGGACGCGCTGTCGGAGGGCGCGGGCGTCTTGTCGTCGTCGGCGGCCAGGTCGAGCGGCGCGCGGCCCAGGCCCTGGGCCATGCCGGCGGTCGGGTCGGCCGCGGCGCACGGGCCGGGAGCCTGGTCGGAGCAGGCGACGAGGCGGAAGCGCAGCTGCGCCTGGCGCCGGACCGTCTCCTCGAGCTGGTCGCGGTCGGCGGTCTTGCCGGGCACCTCGACGACGATGTTCCGGCCGCCCTGGGTGGCGACGGAGGCCTCGGCGACACCGGAGCCGTTGACGCGCTGGTCGATGATCCGGCGGGCCTCGTCGAGGTTCTCCTTCGACGGGCTGCCGTCGGCGGAGAGCGTGATCCGGATACCGCCCTGGAGGTCGAGACCCAGCGCGGGCTTCCACGCGGTCTCCCCCTTGTCCACGCTGGCCTGGGAGAGCGCGGTCAGGCCGTAGAGGATGGCGACCCCGATGAAGAAGACGACCAGGTGACGTCCGGGGTGCGGACGGCGAGACGCCATGCTCAGCGCTCCTCGTTGTTGTCGTTGTTGTCGTGGGCGACGGCGTCGTCGCCGTCGGTGGCCTCGGCGGCCGGTCCCTCGTCCTCGGTACGGCGCACGGACGCGACGGCGCCGCGGACCACGCGGGTGACCACGCCCGGGGCGATCTCGACCTCGAAGTGGTCGTCGGCGAGGCCGACGATCGTGCCGAAGATGCCGGAGGTCAGCATGACGTCGTCACCGACGGACAGGCGCGCCTGGAGGGCGACGGCCTCCTTGCGCTGACGGGAGGCCGGGCGGACGATGAGCAGCCAGAAGATGGCCGCGATCGCCACGATCGGCAGCAGGGACAGCGCGTCTTTCACGAGGAACCTTCGGTTGAGGGGCGTGGTGGCACTCCGCTCCACGCGGGAGCGGTCGGACCGCGGCAAAGTGTAGCCACGGACCCCCGAGCCCGGAGGATCGGCGGCCGGATCTGTCGCAAACAGTCGCAAACCGTGGCAAGCCCACGGTCCTCACCCCCGCGGGGAGGGCGCGCGGCTCACTCGTCGAACAGCGTGGCCGCGGCGTCGTCGTACGGCAGGGGCGGCGGGGTCAGGCCCAGGTGGGTCCACGCCGTGGGGGTGGCGATCCGCCCGCGCGGCGTCCGGGCGAGGAAGCCGTTGCGGACCAGGAACGGCTCGGCGACCTCCTCGACCGTCTCGCGCTCCTCGCCGACGGCGACCGCGAGCGTGGAGACGCCCACCGGTCCCCCGCCGAACCGGCGGCAGAGCGCGTCGAGCACGGCCCGGTCGAGCCGGTCGAGCCCGAGGGCGTCGACCTCGTAGAGGTCGAGCGCGGCCTGGGCGACGCCGCGGGTGACCACGCCGTCGGCGCGCACCTGGGCGTAGTCGCGGACCCGGCGCAGCAGCCGGTTGGCGATCCGCGGCGTCCCGCGCGAGCGGCTCGCGATCTCGGCAGAGCCCTCGTCGGTCAGGTCGACGCCCAGCAGGCCGGCGGAGCGGTGCACGATGAGGTCGAGCTCGTGCGGCTCGTAGAACTCCAGGTGCGCGGTGAACCCGAACCGGTCGCGCAGCGGCCCCGGGAGCAGGCCCGCGCGGGTGGTGGCCCCGACCAGGGTGAACGGCGGGATGTCGAGCGGGATCGCCGTGGCGCCGGGCCCCTTGCCGATGACGACGTCGACCCGGAAGTCCTCCATGGCCAGGTAGAGCATCTCCTCGGCCGGGCGCGACATCCGGTGGATCTCGTCGACGAAGAGCACCTCGCCCTCGTTGAGCCCCGAGAGGATCGCGGCGAGGTCGCCCGCGTGGGTGATCGCCGGCCCGCTGGTGACCCGCAGGGGCGCACTCATCTCGTGGGAGATGATCATCGCCAGGGTCGTCTTGCCCAGACCCGGCGGACCGGAGAGCAGCACGTGGTCGGGCGCCCTCCCCCGCCGGCGGGCGGCCTCGAGCACGAGGCCGAGCTGGTCGCGCACCCGGCCCTGGCCGACGACCTCGTCGAGGCTGCGCGGGCGCAGTGCCGCCTCGACCGCCCGCTCGTCACCCTCCGCCTCGGCGGCGGTCAGCGAGCGGAGGTGGACCTCCTCGGCCTCGGCGAGCTCGTCCTCGTGGAAGGGCATGGCTCAGCCTCTCAGGCCTTGGAGAGGCTGCGCAGCGCGGCACGCAGCAGGGCGCCCACGTCGGGCGCGTCGCCGGCGTCGGGCGCGACGGCGTCGACCGCCTTGTCGGCGTCCTTGGCGTTGTAGCCGAGACCGACCAGGCCCTGGTGCACCTGGTCGCGCCAGGCGTCGGCCGACGGCCGGGCGCCGGCGACCGGGGCGCCGGTGGGCGCGCCGATGCGGTCCTTGAGCTCGAGGATGATCCGCTGCGCGCCCTTCTGGCCGATGCCGGGGACCTTGGTGAGGGTCTTGACGTCGTCGCCGGCGATCGCCGTACGGACGCCGTCGGGCGAGAGCACGGCGAGGATCGCCTGGGCCAGCTTGGGACCGACGCCGGACGCGGTCTGGACGAGCTCGAAGAGGACCTTCTCGTCCTCGTCGGCGAAGCCGTAGAGCGTCAGGGAGTCCTCGCGGACGATCATGGACGTCGGCAGCGTCGCCTGGGCGCCGGTGCGCAGCTGGGCGAGCGTGCCCGGCGTACACATGAGCTCGAGGCCGACACCGCCGACCTCGACGACGGCGCTGGTCAGGCTGAGTGCGGCCACCTGGCCACGCACGAAGGCGATCATCGGGCTCCTCCGGGGATGCGAGAGCGGGTCGGTCGGGCGGCGGCGAGCGCGGCGGCGATGCGCGCCTGGCTGCCACCGCGCCAGATGTGGGTGATGGCGAGCGCGAGCGCGTCGGCCGCGTCGGCCGGCTTGGGCATCGCGTCGAGGCGCAGGATCCGGGTGACCATCATGCCGACCTGGGCCTTGTCGGCGCGGCCGTTGCCGGAGACCGCGGCCTTGACCTCGCTCGGCGTGTGGAGCGCGACCGGCAGGCCGCGCCGGGCCGCGCACACCATGGCGATGCCGGCGGCCTGGGCGGTGCCCATGATCGTGCTGACGTCGGAGCGGGCGAAGATCCGCTCGATGGCCACCGCGTCGGGGCGGTACTCGTCGAGCCGGGCGTCGATGCCCTTCTCGATGGTGACCAGGCGCTCGGGGACGGCGAGGTCGGACGACGTCCGCACGACGCTCACGTCGACGAGGCTCAGCGGCCGCCCGATCGAGCCCTCGACCACGCCGAGGCCGCAGCGGGTCAGCCCCGGGTCGATCCCGAGCACGCGCACGTCAGCACCTTTCGTCCGAACATGTGTTCGGAACGAAACTACTACCCCTCCGCGCGAGAGCCGACGCCGACACGCGACGCACCGGGCACTCAGTCCTCGATCTGGTCGAGCACCTCGTCCGGGATGTCGGCGTTGGAGAAGACGTTCTGCACGTCGTCGAGGTCGTCGACCGCGTCGACCAGCTTGAACACCTTGCCGGCCGCGACCGGGTCGGCGACGGGGATGTCCATGGAGGCGACGAACTGCACCTCGGCGGAGTCGTAGTCGATGCCGGCCTGCTGGAGGGCGGTACGGACGGCGACGACGTCGGTGGCCTCGGACTGGACCTCGAAGCTGTCGCCGTGGTCGTTGACCTCCTCGGCTCCGGCGTCGAGGGTGGCCTCGAGGACGTCGTCCTCGGAGACGTCCTTGCCGTCCTGGGCCTTGGCGACCATGACCACGCCCTTGCGGGTGAACAGGCGCGAGACCGAGCCGGGGTCGGCCATGGTGCCGCCGTTGCGGGTGACCGCGGTGCGGACCTCCATCGCGGCGCGGTTGCGGTTGTCGGTGAGGCACTCGACGAGAAGTGCGACGCCCTGGGGGCCGTAGACCTCGTACATGATCGTCTCGTAGTCGACGCCGCCGCCCTCGAGGCCACCGCCGCGCTTGACCGCGGAGTCGATGTTCTTGTTGGGGACCGACTGCTTCTTGGCCTTCTGGATGGCGTCGTAGAGGGTCGGGTTGCCCGTCGGGTCGGGGCCGCCCATCTTGGCCGCGATCTCGATGTTCTTGATCAGCTTCGCGAAGAGCTTGCCTCGCTTGGCGTCGATCGCGGCCTTCTTGTGCTTGGTGGTCGCCCACTTGGAGTGGCCAGACATCAGTCCCTCTTCTACGTCGACAGTCCACGGCTGCTCGAAACAGCCGATGCAGTCTATCCCTGCGCCCGAACCCCGCTGCTCGCCACCATGTCCACGAACAGCCGGTGCACCCGGCCGTCGCCCTCGACCTCGGGGTGGAAGGACGTCGCCATCAAGTGCCCCTGCCGTACGGCGACCGGGTGCCCCTGCGCCCGGGCGAGCACCTCGACCGACGGGCCGGTCGCCTCCACCCACGGTGCCCGGATGAAGACCGCGTGCACCGGCGCGTCGAGCCCCTCGAAGGGCAGGTCGGCCTCGAACGAGTCGACCTGGCGGCCGAAGGCGTTGCGGCGGACGGTGACGTCGAGGCCGCCGATCGTCTCCTGGTCGGCGGTACCGCCCTCGATCCGGTCGGCGAGCAGGATCATCCCGGCGCAGGTGCCGAAGGTCGGCATCCCGCCCGAGATCCGCTCGCGCAGCGGCTCGAGGAGCTCGAAGGTCCGCGCCAGCTTGGACATCGTCGTCGACTCGCCGCCGGGCAGCACGAGGCCGTCGCAGCGGGCGAGCTCGGCGGGCCGTCGTACCGGGAAGGCGTCGGCGCCGAGGGCGGTCAGGGTCTGCAGGTGTTCACGGACGTCGCCCTGGAGGGCGAAGACACCGATGGCGGGCACGGCGCAGAACGTTACGGCACGACCGTGCAGGTCTTGCTACCGCCGTTCCCCTGGTAGTTCGCCTGGTTGGAGACGGCCGACTGGACGCCGTTGACGATGGCGACGAGCTTGAAGTTGCCGGCCTCGTTGTTGATCGCGACCGTGGCGCCGGAACGGGCGGTGCCGGGGAACGTCGTGACCCGGGTGCCGCCGGGGTTGACGCTGTAGACGACCGCGAACGAGTCCGGGTTGCCGGGGCCCCAGGTCCAGCTCAGGTTGTAGGGGCTGCTGCCGTTGCTGGTGGTGCACGGCGCGACGAGGACGGGCGCGGCGGGCGGCGCCACCGTGGCCCGGCTCGCGGTCGCGGTGGCGGAGGCCGAGTCGGTCCAGTACGCCGACGTGAAGGCCCACGGCACCTGACCCGAGACGCCGAGCGCCCCACCGAGCGCGAGTGCGGTCGCGACGCCGGCCGGCGCCACGAGCCGGGAGCCGCGCGAGCGCGCCGGACGGTCACCGCCCCCGGGGCGCGGCCCGAAGCCCAGCCAGAGCAGGCCGAGGACGCCGAGGCCGGTGACGGCCAGGCCGAACGGGCTGGCCGCGAGGTCGAGGACGTAGCCCGCGTGGGGCACGCCGGCGACGACACGGTCGGCGGAGGCCACGGTGTAGGTCTGGGCGTCGGTGACGTCGTTGGCGTCGCCCCGCAGGGTCAGCACGCTCCGCTCGCCCCGGTGCTCGACGGCGAGCACCCGGTGGGTGACCCGGTCGCCGCGGGCGTCGCGGACGCTGACGACGTCGCCGACCGCGATGTCGGCGGCCGGGACCTCGTGGGCGATGCCGAGCGCGCCCGCGTCGTAGGTGGGGCTCATCGAGCCGGACGTGAACACCAGCGGTGTCACGTCGAGCAGCCGCCCGGCGAGGAGGGCGAGCAGGCAGAGGGCGCCGAGCACCCCGCCGGTCCACAGGAGCGCTTCGCGGCCGATCCGCAGGGTCTTGGTCATCACGGCACCTGCGTCGCGGGGAAGGTGAGGGTCAGGTTGGCCTGCGCGCCGGAGGTCACGCTGGCCCCCGACGGCAACCGCACCTCGACGCACATGCTGTGCGCCTGGGTGGGAGCCAGGGTCGCCCCGGCCGGCTGGTCGAAGCCGTCGAGCGTGGCGTTGGCACCGCCGACGAGCGTGCCGCCGGAGCAGGTCGTGCCGTCGGAGGTACCGCCGCGGCGCACGGTGACCTGGAGCGCGGCGGCGAGGTTGCCGCCACCGACGTCGGTCGCGGCCATCTGGATGCGATAGGAGAAGGACGCCGCACCCGCGCTGTTGTTGGTGACCGGGAGCGTCGCCGAGCGGGACGTCCCGGGCACGATCGCGTTGAGCGGGAACGAGGACCAGGTGTAGGTCTCGGGCTTCACCCGGACGTTGGCCGCCAGGTCGATGTGCAGCGCGCCGGTGCTGAAGCTGACCCCGGGCACACTCCCCTGGTCCCGCCAGTACGCCGACGTGGTCACGGCCCCGACCCCGACGAGCAGGCCCGCGGAGAGCAGGGCACGGGTGCGGCCGCGTCCGAACCAGCCGGTCATCGCGCCTCACCCCCGCTGGTGCGGCCACGGCGGACCAGCGCCAGGCCGGCGCCGACCAGACCGGCCGCGAGCCAGACCAGTCCGGAGGTCACGCCGGCACCCGTGCCGGGCAGGCCCTCGCTCTCGCCACCGACCGCTCCCCCGTCACCGGGACCACCGGCACCCTCGTCGACACCGCCGACGTCGCCGTCCTCGGAGAGCCGGAGCCGGACCCGGAAGGGCACGTCGGAGAGCTGCTGTGACGTCGACTCCGCGGCGAACCGGGCGCGGACGCTGACCTTGGTCCGGGCTCCACGGGCGACCTCGAGGGCCGTCGCCGCGCGGGTCCGGCCGATGCCGACCGGTACCCAGGAACCGCCGCCCACCCGGGCCTCGACGGTGAGCGCGTCGGAGGCGAGCAGCGCATCGGGGTCGCCGGCCACGACGTTCACCGTCAGCACGCCGGCGGAGGGTCCGTCGTTGCGGACCAGGAAGGAGCGGGTCTCGACGTCGCCGGGGACCAGTCGGAGGCCGGGCTCGAACAGCGGTGCGCCGAGGTCTGCGCTCCAGGAGACGCCGTCGCGGCTGAGCCCGAGCTCGTCGTCGGCGTGCGCCGGCGCGGCGGGCACCACCACCGCCACCGCCGCGACGGCGGCGGCGACCGGGGCGAGGCGTCGGATCACGAGGAGGCTCCTGGAGGCGAGGGGCGGAGGAGGTCGAGCAGGACGATGAGGAGCAGGAGGCCGACGAGGACGCCGCCGGCGGGCAGTGGCGGGGCGGACCCGGTGGTCGCTGCCCCGGACACGGGCACCCGCACCTCTGGGACGAGCGGCCGGACCTCGGCCTCGTCCGCGGGACGCCGCTTGCGGCGGCGATCGCGGACGGCGCCGACGAACATGAAGACCGCGTAGCCCACCAGGGCCCCCGAGACGACCAGCACGGCGGTCTGCCGCTGGCGTCCGGTGAGCACGTTGTTGACGTAGCCGAGGTACGGCACGGCGTACCAGAGCCGACCCCGGACCTGGACCTCGCGCACCGGCGCGGGGTCCGCGGCGCCGTTGGCATCGCCCCGGGTGGTGAACACCTTCTCGCCGTCGAGCCGGTTGCCGATCGCCGTGACCCGGTGGGTCACGACGGTCGAGCGACCGGACTCGCGCTGGTAGGTGATCACGTCACCGGCGCGGATGTCGTCGGTCGCGACCGGCTTGACCACCACCAGGGTCCCTGGGGGGAAGTCCGGTCGCATCGAGCCGGTCATCACCGTGTACGGCGTCGACCCGCTCACCCGCGGCACCACGACGGCGAGCGCCAGCACGCCCGCGACGAGCAGGATCACCGACCAGGCCAGGACCTGGGTGACCCACCCGAGCGCGGAACGCATGACGCTCGCGCCGGATCAGTGGTTGTTGTTCTGGGTCAGGGTGACCGTGACGTTGTCGAGCGTGGCGGACTTGAGCTGCGTGTCGTTGCCGTTGACGCTCGTCGTGCCGTAGGGGAAGTCGATCTTGATCGTGGCGACCAGGTACTTCCCGTTCTGACCCGTGTTCACGGTGCCCGGGACGGCGACCGGGTTGGTCGCGCCGGCGGCGTCGTCGGCCACGACGTACGTCGCGCTGACCGGGACGGACTCGGTCGTCGAGACCGACTCGAGCGTGCCGGTGAGCGCCAGCGAGGTCGGCGTGGTCAGCGTCGCCTCGAGGTGGGCGCCGCTCGCGGAGATCTGGAACGAGCAGACCCGGGTCAGGCTGTCACCGGGGACCAGGAGCTGGCTGCCGTAGGCGGCCTCCTTGCCGGAGACGCCCTTGTCGAGGATCCAGCCACCGCAGTTGTCGTTCTCGAGCGACAGGTTGCCGGTCGAGATCGACGTGCCACCGACGGTGCCGGTGTCGGTCCAGTAGGCCAGCGTGCCCGCGCCGCCCATGAGGAGCACGGCTGCGGCACCGGCCGCGAGCGCACCCTTCGTCGACTTCTTCATGTGTGCCACCTTCGGATCGGTGGTCCCGAGCGACCGGAGGAGCCGGTGGCTCCAGGCCGCCGGCGGTACACACGACCAATGACCGAAAGGTGCTGCAGTTACGGAAGGGGTGAGGATCCGGGTGAAGTTTTACTTTCCGCGGCCGGCCCGGGTGAGGACCGGCCGCGGCAGGTCACCAGCCGCGCTCGGCGAACTGGATCGAGCGGGCGGGCTCGTCGACGTTGATCCCGACCATCGCCTCACCCAGACCACGCGAGACCTTCGCGACCACATCAGGATCGTCGTGGAAGGTCGTGGCCTTCACGATCGCCTCGGCCCGCTGGGCCGGGTTGCCCGACTTGAAGATCCCCGAGCCGACGAAGACACCCTCGGCGCCGAGCTGCATCATCATCGCCGCGTCCGCCGGGGTCGCGATGCCGCCGGCGGTGAACAGCACCACCGGGAGCTTGCCGGTGCGGGCGACCTCGACCACCAGGTCATAGGGCGCCTGGAGCTCCTTGGCCGCGACGTACAGCTCGTCCTCGGCCAGTGCCCCGAGGCGGCGGATCTCGGCGCGGATGGTGCGCATGTGGGTCACCGCGTTGGAAACGTCACC
>NZ_NHTS01000006.1:246432-790137 GCF_018831735.1 Pimelobacter sp. 30-1 | reverse complement strand
GCTGCCGGTGCTGACGCTGGCGGGGTTGATGGTCAGGGTGACCGAGGAGGCGGCGGGGTTGGTGGTGTCGATGTGGGCGGTGGCGGTCCAGTCGGTGAACTGGCCGCGGACCTTGGTGACGACCGCGTGGCGGGCGACGAAGCCGAGGCGGCTGTGGGCGGTGTCGAGGGTGTAGTCGCCGCTGATGTCGGTGAGGGCTGGGGATTCGCTCATCGCTCCACTATCGGCCGGTACGACGCCCCGGCACCCGGCCGCCGCGGAACCGTGCGCAAAACGCCGGAAGTCAGCCGTTCTCGCCCTCGTCGCTCTCGCCCTCGTTGCTCTCGCCCTGCCGGCCGCGCCGGGCGAGCCACACGACGGCCCCGGTCGCGGTCCCGCCCCCGCCGAGCAGGAGCGCCAGCCACCACGGGAACCCCGCCGGCGCGCGGTCGGCGCCGGACCCGAGGATCGCCGTCCCCGCGGGTGGAGTGGCCGGGGCGTCGACCCGGTGCCCGCGGACGAGCAGGCGGTGGCTGTTGACGCCGATGGGCGCGCACGTGACGAGGGTGAGCAGGTCGGCGCCGGGCTCGATGCGCAGCGACTCGGTCTGGTCGGGCTCGACGGTCTCGACCCCGTCGACCTCGTAGTACAGCGTCTGGTCGAGGACGTTGACGGCGAACAGGTCGCCGCGCCGGGCCTCGTGCAGGTCGTCGAAGAGCTTGTGCACGTAGCCCGAGTGCGAGGTCAGCACCGCGTGGCTGCCGGCGCCGCCGACCGGGAGGCTGGAGCCGAAGAGGTGGCCGGCGCCCTTGGTCAGCACGGACGGCGCGGTGCCGTGGTAGATCGGCAGCTGGATGCCCAGGCGGGGGTAGGAGATCCGCCCGATCACGCCACCGGCGTCGGCGAGGGCGAGCTGCTGCTCGTAGCTGCCGGGGTCGAGACCCGGCGCGGTGTCGCGGCTCGTCCACGGGTCCTGGAGCCGGCCGTGGGGGAGCGAGGCGTTGTAGCGGCGGGCGTCCTCGAGCAGGCGCGAGCGCGCTGCGGGTGCGGTCTGCTCGACCTCGCGGGCGTAGCCGGTGACGGCGTCGCGGTGGCCGATGTCGGCGTACCAGGTGGCGGCGGCGGGATAGAGGAGCAGCCCGAGGCCCGCCCACACCATCACCACGACGACGAGCAGGTCCCACCGGACCCGCGCGCGCGGACGGCGCACGCGGGCCGGTGGGGTGCGCAGGGACACGGTCGCTCAGGCCTCCACGCCGGTACGACGACGGCCGCGGACCACCGCGACCAGCACGCCGCCGCCGAGCAGCAGCAGGCCGAGCAGGGTCACCAGTGCGGTGCCGCCGCCACCGGTGAGGGGCAGCGTCCAGCCGGCGTTGTGGGGCACGTTCTCGATCGAGATGGTGACCGTGCTCGGGTCGTCGCTGGTCACGTCGACCTGGACCGGCTCGGCGAGCAGCTCGAAGCCGTCGGGGGCCTTGGTCTCGACCAGCCAGTACGAGCGGTAGTCGGGGTCGCCGATCTCGAGCGCGCGGCCGTCGGCATAGCCGGAGTAGCGCAGGCCGCTGATCACCGCGCGGCCGTCGGCGCCGGTGGTCCAGGTGTCGACGCCGTCGATGACGATCGGGTTGCGCTGGGCGCGGGCGTCGGCCTCGCTGGCGTAGACCTGGAACTCGGCGCCGGCCAGCCGGTCGCCGGCGGCGCGCAGGGCGGAGCCGCTGCTACCCGGGGTGGCCTCGACCTTCTCGATCACGATGACGCCCCAGCGGCTGTCGACCGGCGGGGTGACGATCGGTCCGCCGGGCTCACCGGGCCGGTGCTCGGTGCTGGCCTCGTTGGGATAGACGATCGCCTCGTTGGTGATCGTGCCGGCCGCGTTGGCCGCCGTGGTGATGACGACCTCGACCTGGGCCTCGGTGGCGTTGGCGGCCAGGATCGCCCGGCCGGCGGCGGTGAACTCGACGGTCACGGTGTTGGTCGCGGCGTCGAAGGCGATGGTGTAGTCGGTGCCCTCGCTCAGCGCGGCGTCGTTGGTGAGCCGGACGGTGGTCGACTTGTGGTCGAGGCGGGTGTCGAGCTTGTCGACGATCCGGTAGAGGTCGATCTCCTCGACCCGCGGGATGTCGGCCTTGATCGTCCAGGTCACGTCGTCGCCGAGCTTGACGCTCGCGCTGTCCTCGACGCTCTTGGTCGCGCTGGTGACGGCGTTCTTGGGATAGACGTGGACGTCGTAGAGCCAGGTGTCGCGCTCGGTCGGGTGGGTCAGCGGGAGCGTCACCAGGAACGGCTTCGACGGCGTCACGCCGGCCGGGTAGGCGGTCTCGGTGACCAGGTAGAGCCCGAGCGGCAGCCCGGTGAGGCTGACATCGCCGTTGACGTCGGTGACGCCGGTGCGCCCGGGCGTCTCGGCCCGTGCGGCCGCCTGCTCGGTGCTCAGCGACGCAGCCTCGCGCCAGCCGGCGTTGGTGGTCAGGTCGATGTCGGCGACCCGCTGGACGGTGAACTCGACGCCGGCCAGGGGCTTCTGGCCGGCCGTGTCGGTCTCGAGACCGTCGGCCGGCGGCCCGAAGTCGTCGGGCTGCTCGAGCTTGTGGATGTGCAGGGACGCCGTCGCATCGGGGTCGATGTCGACGACCGGGGCCGCCTGGGCGGCGCCGGCGCCGAGGCCGATCCCCAGCAGCATCATCAGGACGGTGCTCAGCACGCGTCGCAAGGTGGTCGGCACGGAAATTGCTCCTCGGGTTGGGTGGGACGGGTACGCGGGTCGATCAGGGGGTCAGGCACGGTGGGGTCGGCGGCGGGCCAGCCCGGCCGCGGCGCCGAGCACGAGCAGCGCGCCGCCGAGCAGGCGCAGGTGCTCGGAGCCGCTGCCGCCGGTGGCGGGCAGGGTGAGGGTCGGTGCGGACGTCGGGTGCTCGGTCGTGCAGCCGTCGGTGCTGCCGCCGGGCGCGCACCGCTCCGGCGGGCTCGCGCCGTCGCCGGTGACGACATTGCGCAGGGTGCGCGCCCAGGCGTCGTCGTCGACGCGGACCTGGTAGCGCAGGCGCGCGGACTGCCCGGCGCCCAGCCGGAACGGGGCGGTGCGCAGGGTGGTCCCGGTCGGGTCGGGGACCGCGGTCGGCGTACCGCCGTCGATGGTGAGGCTCGCGGATCCGGGTACGAAGGCGGCGCTGTCGAGCACGCCGCTCAGGTCGTCCTCGAGCACCGCGTCCGGTACGACGCCCCGGCGCACCGAGGCGTCCACCAGGTAGGTCACGACCTCGCCGGGCCGCACCTCCGCGCCGCTCGTGGGCTCGGCGCGCTTGCCCACCGTCCAGGCGGCGTCCTCGACGGGGTTCTCGGTGCAGCTCGTGTCCGGCGTGCACGGCGGATCGGTCGGGTCGCCGGGCACGACCAGGTTGCGCAGCACCCGGTCGCCGAGGTCGGCGGACCGGTCGACGCGCACCTGGTAGGTCACGGTGCGGGTCTCACCGGCCGGCACCGAGCCCCCGATGCGGAGCCGGTCGCCGTCGAGCGCCGCGCGCAGCGGGGCCTGCGCGTCGATCGAGCCGGGTACGAGCGTCGCGTCGTCGAGCACGCCGGTGAGCACGTCGGTGTGGTCGACCGCGGCGGCCCGGCGTCCGGCGGTGTTGTCGAAGCCCAGCGTGTAGCGGACGAGCTGGCCCGGCGAGACCGCCGTACCACTGGCCGGGTCGACGCTCTTGGTGACCACGATCGGCCGTTCCACCGGGGTGTTGACGAAGCGGCAGGTCAGCCGGGTGCTGGCGGGGAAGGACGCGATCCGGATCGTGCTGCCCGTGCCGGTGGCGTACGTCGCCGCGGTGTCGGCGTTCGTGCAGCGCCAGGTGGTCGTGTAGTCGGCCAGCCCGCCGCTGCGGGTCGCGGTCTCGCGCAGCTCGTAGGTGGCGCCGGTGAACGCGGGCGAGGGACCGGCGGAGTCGGGCTGGAGGCCGGTCGCCGTACCGGAGGTGGTGGCGGTGGCCGTGGTGCTCTCGCCGCCGTCGGTGATCCGGTGGATGCTCAGCCGGAACTGGTCCTCGGGCAGGTCGCGGCCCACGACCTCCTTCTCCAGGCGCAGCGTGCCGGGGGACTGGCAGGAGGCGAGGTCCGAGCCGAGGTTGAGGTTGGTCTGCACCAGGCGCGAGATGGGCCGCAGCGTGTTGGGGTCGAAGGTGCGGTGGCTGGTGACCGCGGTGCTGGCGTTGGCCGCCTGGACCACGATCGCGCCGGTGGAGTCGAAGGCGATGCCGTTGTAGGACATGCCGGTCGGCGTCTCGATGGTCTCCGAGACCGCCGACGGTGCGATCGGGTCGCCGTTGCGCGGTGCCGCCTCGACGCGCTCGCGGCTGACCGAGAGCAGCTGGGACCTGCCGTCACCGGAGTAGAGGAAGTAGAAGTTGCCCTGGTCGTCGAAGTCGATGTCGCCGTTCATCGAGCCGTTGGCGACCACCGAGCCCGCGGGCATCGCGATCGTCGCCCGCAGCGCGACACCGCTCGCGGGCTTGTACTCGAAGACGTCGATCGCCCAACCGGCGGGGAAGCGGGCGTCGCGCGGGCGCTCCTGGACGTTCATGAAGTAGTAGGCGCCGTTGCTCGGGTGCACCGCGCCGCCGATGGTCTTGAACGTCTTCTGCTCGCCGGTGCTCGTGCGGCGCCCGGAGTCGTACCAGTAGTCCGTTGCGACCCGGGTGCCGCTGGTCGCGCCCGGCGCCATCCGGTAGATGTCGACCAGCCAGCGGTCCTGGGCGGCGTTGGTGGCGCGGACCACGCGCGGCTGCAGCGCGTAGAAGGTGCCGTCGGGTGCCACCCCGAGCGCGTTGGCGGGCCCGTAGGAGCTCGCGGTCGGCGACGCGGGGCCGTTCTCCCAGGGCCGGGTGATGCCGAGGGTGCCGACCTGGGTCAGGGTGCTCGGTGGCGTCGGCGGGGTGCCGCTCATCTGGGCGCGGCCGATGGTGCCGTCGACCGTGACGGCGTAGTAGAGCCCCGGCGTGCAGTACGGCGTCGGTGCGGGCGCCGCTGCCGCCGCTCCCGCCGCTCCGGCCGACGCCGTCGCGCCGGGCAGGGCGAGGAGCCCGGCCCCGGTGAGCAGGGCGAGCACGAAGGCGCGCAGGCGCGCTCGGGAACGCGGTGCGACAACAGGACGGCGCATGCGAAGGAAACCCCCAGGGGACGTCGGCGACAGGTACTGCGGGTCGTCCGTCTGCGCTGAGGTCCACCCGCCCGGGCAGCGGCGCGGCCCGGGTTCCACCACTGTCATCGGCGGTCGGGGAGAACGAAAGCCAGGACCGGGGGGTGTTCGCAATTCGTAGATGCGGGCCGCTGGATCGACGTTTTGCGAACACCGGCCCGGAGGGTGCTTCCGTCCCGACCCTCCCGTCGTTCTCATGGTCGAGGGGGGACGGATGAGTGACAGTGGTGCGCGCGCGGGGCGTCTCGACGAGGCGGTGCCCGCGCGCTATCTCGAGGTGACCGGGATCGAGGCCTGGGCTGACGCGTGCAGTCGCGCCTACGTGCCGCTGGCGGTCGACATCGCGAGCCCGAGCGGGCCGCAGCCCGCCGCGGGGGCCCAGGTGCGCGGCGCGGTGCGCGAGCGGGTCCTCGGGACCGTGGGGATCACCCAGATCGGCTCCACGCCGGCCACCGTGACCCGCACTGAGCGGTCG
The DNA here is from genome assembly GCF_018831735.1 of Pimelobacter sp. 30-1. NCBI lineage: Bacteria > Bacillati > Actinomycetota > Actinomycetes > Propionibacteriales > Nocardioidaceae > Pimelobacter > Pimelobacter sp. 30-1. The sequence goes on along the minus strand of NZ_NHTS01000006.1, from coordinate 784,495 downwards.
GTCCGCAGTGATCCGCGTGAGGTCTTCATGTTCGCGGTGTTCCTCGGCGGCGGCGGGACGACCGTGCAGGCCGGCCGGATCGCCCGCTACGGCCGGCGCAGCGGGTTCCTCATGGACGGCGACCGGCCCTACAGCATGCGCTTCGAGGAGGGCAACGATCTGCTGGCCCTGCGGTTGCCGCGTGCCCGGCTCGCCGCCGCCGACCGGACGCTGCGGGGGATCACCAGCACCGCCGTCCCGGGATCGTGCGACACGCTCAACGTGCTCCGCCGCTACCTGGCCGGGCTCGTCGCGATGCGCCGCCCGGTCGCGGCGCACGAGGTCGCCACGCACGAGGAGATCGCCGTCGAGCTCGCCAACGCGCTGGTCCACGAGATGGTCTACCCCGAGCGCTCGATGCCGGCGCTGAGCGGGGGAGCGCTGGTGGCCAGCGTGCGCTGGTTCATCGACCAGAACTACGCCGACCCCGGGCTGAGCGTCGACGACATCGCGCGCCGGTTCATGATCTCGCGGCGCTACCTGGAGAAGCTCTTCGCCGCGATCGACGACGGTGCCCCCGCGGCCTACCTGCGCCGGCAGCGGCTGCGGCGCGCGGCGGTCCGGCTCGCGGCGTACCCGCAGATGAAGGTCGAGAGCATCGCCCGCGAGGTCGGCTTCATCGACGTCAACACCTTCGCGCGTGCCTTCCGTCGCGAGTTCGGGGCCAATCCCCGGGTGTGGCGCCGCGACCGCGGCCGTACCGGCGCTGCGCTGCTGCCCCCGGGTCGGGCCCGGCCGCTGCTCACCAGCCTCGACGAGTTCGACTGGTCGGCCTGAATCGTCGTTTTGCGAACAGGTCGCCGGCGTTCGTGGCGTCGTCCCCGGCCGGCTCGGAATCATCCGTCCCATCGCAGCGGTTCTCGGCGACTGGCGGATGGGGGCGCAACACCATGGCGACGTCTGGTGCTCGGCTGGTACGACGGCGTTGGCTCGTGCTCCTCACCTGCCTGCCGCTTCTCGTGGCGGGTCTGGCGGCACTCACGGTGACCAGCGCGCCGCGGGCCGCGGCCGCCCCGGCGCTCGACTGCAGCCAGGTCTACGGGCTCCAGATCCCCTATCCCTACACGATCTGGCGGGTCGACACGATCACCGGAACCCAGACCTCGGTGGGCCGGATGAACTGGTCCAACCAGACCTACGCCTTCAACGCGATGGGCATCTCCGGCGACGGGGGCGCGGTCTACGCGGTGCTCGCCACCACCAACCCCAGCGACGGCGACCAGCGCTACGTCGCGACCTACACCCGCGCCACGGACTCCTACCGGTTGCTCCGGGTCGCCAACGGGGTGCGCTACACCCACGGCGCGTTCAACGCCGCCACCGGCATCTACTACTACGGCGGGGTCGACTCCACGGGCATCTGGATCTACGGCTACAACCCGACGACCAACGCAGACCTGGGTCTGGTCGCCCGTGGCCCGGTGCCGATCGGCAACAACGGCGACATGGCCTTCGACGCCCAGGGCAACCTCTACGTCTCCACCGGCGACGGCAACGGCAACAACGCGGTCTCGGTGATCAAGCAGGACCTGCCGACCGCGCGCGTCGGCACGCCGCTCGCGCTCCAGGCCACCGAGCTGGCCCGGGTCCAGACCACGGCCGGGCAGCCGATCGTCGGCCTCGCCTTCGCCGGCACCGGCTACCTGCACGTGGCGAGCCGGGCCACGATCTTCCAGATCAACCCCACGACCGGCGCGGTGGTCCACAGCGCCCCGATGCCCGACGCCAACCGGCTCGGCGACCTCGCCTCGTGCGCGGCGCCCAACACCGTCGAGGTGGCCAAGGACTTCCCGGGTGGGCGCAAGAACCCGGGTGACCAGGTCACGCTCTCGGTCACCGGCGGCGGCATCACCCGGGCCAACACCGCGACCACCGCGGGCAGCGCCGACGGCGTCCAGCCCCAGGTGGCCGGTCCGGTCCTCGCCCTGACCGGGACCCGCTACACGATCTCCGAGACGGGGGCCGGCTCGGGACTGCCGGACTACCGCAGCCGCTGGACCTGCGTCGACCAGAACGCCGGCGACGCGGTGATCGCCTCCGGGACGGGCACCACGGGCAGCTTCGTCATGCCCGACGGCGGCACCGACGGCGTGGCCGCGCTGTGCACCTTCAGCAACGAGGCGCTGCGCCCGGCGCTGAGCATCGACAAGAGCGCCGACCGGCCCGAGCTCGTCGCCGGCGAGACGATCACCTACTCCTTCGAGGTCACCAACACCGGCAACACCCCGCTGCGCGACATCGCCGTCGACGAGACCTCCTTCGACGGCGCGGGCGACCTCTCCACCGTGACGTGCCCGGCCGGCGACCTCGCCCCGACCGCGACCACGACCTGCACGGCGACCTATGTCGTCCAGCAGGCCGACGTCGACCGCGGCCGGATCACCAACGCCGCGACCGCCACCGGGACGCCGACCACCGGCGGCGCCCCGGTCACCTCACCGCCCGACGAGGTGAGCGTGCCCCAGGAGCCGGTCCCCGCGCTGAGCCTGGTCAAGACCGCCGACCGTCCTGAGGCCCAGCGCGCCGGTCAGGTGCTCACCTACTCCTTCCGGGTCACCAACACCGGCAACGTCACCCTGCGCTCGGTGACGATCGACGAGACCGCCTTCAACGGCAGCGGCGCGATGTCGGCGGTGACCTGTCCGGCGGGCCCGCTGGCCCCGCGCGCGAGCGTGACCTGCACGGCGACCTACGAGGTCACCCAGGCCGACGTCGACACCGGCGCCCCGCTGGTCAACACGGCCACCGCCGCGGCGACCACGCCCGGTGGCGAGCGGGCCGTCTCGGGGGAGTCCTCCGCGACCGTGCGCGTGCCCGCGGACCCCGAGCTCGACCTCGAGAAGGTCGACCGGATCGACCTCGGTCCCGACGGGGTGCCGACGGCCGGCGACGTCATCACCTACACCTTCTGGGTCACCAACCGCGGCAACGTCACCATCGACCAGGTCGCGATCGACGAGCAGGAGTTCACCGGCACCGGCGCGCTCTCGCCGATCGACTGCCCCTCGACCGGTCCGCTCGCCCCCGGCGAGCAGCTGAGCTGCACGGCGACCTACGCCCTCACCCAGGCCGACATCGACGCCGGCAAGGTCGACAACACCGCGGTCGCGACCGGCACCGACCCGAGCGACTCCCCGGTCACCTCGCCGCCGTCGACCACCGGTGAGCCGATCGAGAACGCGCCGCGGCTCGAGCTGGTCAAGACCGCCCTCCCGGTGGCGGCCTCCCGCGCGGGCGAGGTGGTCAGCTACCAGTTCAAGATCACCAACACCGGCAATGTCACCGTCCACGACGTCGGCGTCGACGAGCAGGCCTTCTCCGGGCTCGGCGCGCGCCCGGACGTCTACTGCCCGCCCGCCGCAGCGTCCCTGCGCCCGGGTGTCTCGGTGACCTGCTTCGTGCGCTACACGCTCACCCAGGCCGACATCGACCGCGGCCAGGACCTGACCAACACCGCCCGGGCGAGCGCGGCCGACCCCGACGGCGACCCGGTGCAGTCCCCGCCGAGCGAGGCGATCGTCGACCTGGCCGAGGAGCCGTCGATCACCATCGCGAAGTCCGCCGACACCCGCACCCTCGCGCCGGTCGGCAAGACCGTGCGCTACTCCTTCGTCGTCACCAACACCGGCAACCTGACCCTGCGCGAGATCGCCGTCACCGAAGGCACCTTCACCGGCGCCGGGCCGATGTCGGCGATCAGCTGCCCGCCGGTCGAGGCACTGGCCCCGGACGCCTCGATCACCTGCACCGCGACCTATGTCGTCCAGCAGGCCGATGTCGATCGTGGCACGCTCGACAACTCCGCCACCGCCGGCGGTACGCCGCCGCACGGACCGGCCGTCACCTCCGAGCCGAGCCGGGCCCGGCTCACCGAGGCGCCCGCGCCGCGGCTCAGCATCGACAAGCGCGCCGACCGCCAGGTGGTCACCCGGGCGGGTGAGGTCATCGCCTACTCCTTCGTGGTCACCAACACCGGCAACGTGAGCCTGCGCGAGATCACCGTCGCCGACACCGGGCACAGCGGCACCGGCGACCTCTCGGCCGTGGTGTGCCCGGCCGAGCCGGCCGTGCTCATCCCGGGCGCCTCGACGACCTGCACCGCGACCTACCCGGTCACCCAGGCCGACATCGACGCCCAGACACCGCTGACCAACACCGCCACCGCCGGCGGCACGCCGCCCCAGGGCGGCCCGATCACGTCTGCTCCCGACGAGGTCGAGGTCGACGTGGTCCAGGACCCGGCGCTCACCCTGACCAAGTCGGTCACCCCCGACGACGCGCTGCGGGCCGGCGAGACGCTGACCTACACCTTCGTGGTCACCAACTCCGGCAACACCACCCTCCACGACGCCGACGTCACCGAGACCCAGTTCACCGGGGCTGGCCGGCTCAGCGAGATCACCTGTCCCACGAGCACGCTGGCGCCCACGGAGCAGATGACCTGCGCGGCCACCTACGTGGTGGAGCAGGCCGACGTCGACGCCGGGCGGGTCTACAACGCGGCCAACGCCTGGGGCCGTGACCCCCAGGGCGGCGAGTACGGCTCGGGCCCGGCGGAGGCCGCCGTACCTCAGGCGGCGCAGCCGCGGCTGAACCTGGTCAAGTCCGCCGACCGCGACGAGATCACCGCCGCGGGCCAGCCGATCACCTACACCTTCGCGCTCACCAACACCGGCAACGTCACCATCGCCGACTGGCACGTCGACGAGGTCGCCTTCGACGGCTCGGGCACGATGAGCGCACTCACCTGCCGTCCGGCCGGAGGCCCGTTGAGCGAGCCGGGTCCGCGCCTGGCGCCGGGCGAGACGGTGCTGTGCACGGCGACCTACGTGACGACCCAGGCCGACGTCGACCGCGGCGGCCGGCTGATCAACACCGCGGTCGCGGGCGGCACCGCGCCCGACGGGGCGAGCGTCACCTCGGGCCGTGACAGCGCCTCGGTGCCGGTGACGCCGAGCCCCTCGATCGCGCTGACCAAGTCCGCCGACAAGACCGAGCTGGTCGCGGGCGAGACCGTCACCTACTCCTTCGTGGTGGCCAACACGGGCACCGTCACGCTGCGCGAGGTCGTCGTGCGTGACACGTCGTTCTCGGGGTCGGGCGCGCTCTCGGCGATCAGCTGCCCGGTGACCACGCTGGCGCCCGGTGCCCGGACGACGTGCACGGCGACCTACGAGGTGACCCAGGACGACGTCGACGCCGGCACCCTCGACAACCGGGCCACCGCCGCCGCGGTCCCACCGGGCGCCGACGAGCCCGTCGTCTCGGCGCCCTCGCAGGTCGCGATCCCCGCCGACCAGGCGCCCGCGCTGACCCTCGACAAGTCGGTCGAACCGCGCCGCGACGTCGTCGCCGGCACCCGGCTGACCTACTCCTTCCGGGTCGCCAACACCGGCAACGTGACGCTGCGCGAGGTCGCGGTCACCGAGGGTGACTTCTCCGGTACCGGCGCGCTGTCCGCGATCACCTGCCCGGCCGGGCCGCTGCTCCCGGGCGACGCGACCACCTGCACGGCGACCTACGAGGTCACCCAGGCCGACGTCGACGCCGGCTCGCTGACCAACACCGCGACCGCCGCTGCGACGCCGCCGCGGGGCGACCGGCTCACCTCGGCGCCCGACACCGAGGTGCTCCCGCTGCCGCCGGCGCCCGCGCTGAGCCTGGTGAAGTCCTCCGACGCGACGGACCTGCGCGTCGGTCAGGTGGTCACCTACGCGTTCGCGGTCACCAACACCGGCACCGTGACCCTCACCGACGTTGGCGTCGCCGAGGGCGCGTTCTCCGGGTCCGGAGAGCTGTCGCCGATCAGCTGCCCGCCGGGTGCCCTCGCCCCGCAGGCCCAGATCACCTGCGTGGCGACCTACACGGTGACCCAGGACGACGTCGACGCCGGCACGCTCACCAACACCGCCACGGCCCACGGCACCCCGCCGACCGGCGACCCGGTCGCCTCGCCGCCCTCGTCGACGACGGTCGAGGCCCCCGGGACCGCCGCCCTCACGCTGGTCAAGAAGGCCGATCGCACGGTGCTGCGGGCCGGCGAGACGGTGACCTACTCCTTCGAGGTGACCAACACCGGCACCGTACGACTGCGCGAGGTCGCCGTGACCGAGACCGCGTTCTCCGGGACCGGCAGGCTCTCCGCGATCGCCTGCCCCGGCACCGCGCTGGCGCCCGGCGAGTCGATGACCTGCACGGCGACCTACGAGCCCACCCAGGCCGACGTCGACGCCGGCGCGCTCACCAACACCGCGACCGCGGGCGCGACGCCGCCGCGCGGGCCGGCGGTGAGCTCACCGCCGGCGCGGGTCGACGTACCGGTGGCGCCGGCGCCGTCCCTGAGCCTGGTCAAGCGTGCCGACGCCCGCACCATCGGCGTCGGTGACCGGATCACCTACTCCTTCGTGGTGACCAACACCGGCAACGTGACGCTGCGCCAGGTCGAGGTCCGCGAGGAGCGGTTCTCCGGCTCCGGCAGGCTCGGCACGGTGCGCTGTCCCGCGCTCGGCGCCGGACTGGCGCCCGGCCAGCGGATCGTCTGCACGGCCGGCTACCGGGTGACCGCGGCCGACGTCCGTGCCGGGGGCCTGCGCAACGTGGCCTCGGCCCAGGCCGCGGCCGACGGCGCGCGGACGCCGACCGTCAGCGGACGCTCGGCCGTCGACCTGCCGCCGGCACCCGCCCCGGCCCCGGCCGCTACGCCGACCGACGGGGGCGGCGCTCTGCCCGCCACCGGGTCGCCGGTGGGCTGGCCGCTGCTCGCGCTCGGCGTTCTCCTGACCCTGCTCGGTGGAGCGGCGGTCCTCGTCGGCCGGCGCTTCTGCTGAGAGCAGAACACTCCGCGAGGGCCCCGGACGGGCCGATCCGCCGACCTACGATGAGGCATGGCCGAGGAGCAGAAGGCAGCGGAGCCGCTGTGGCGTGACGTGCTGGGACGACGACTGCGCGACCTGCGCCGCGAGCGAGGCGAGACGCTGACCGAGACCGCGCAGCGCGCGGGCATCTCGCCGCAATACCTCTCCGAGATCGAGCGCGGCATCAAGGAGCCCAGCAGCGAGATGATCGCCGCGGTGGCCGGCGCGCTCGGGCTCACGCTCCTCGACCTCACCGCGGCGATCACGGGGGACCTCTCCGTCGTCCGGTCCGGTGACGGGCTCCGCTCGGTGCCGGCCGGGACCTCGGCCTCGGTCTCGGTCCTGGCGCTCGCCGCCTAACCCGACAGCGCAAGCGGGTCGCGCTCCTCGATGACGTGGTCGAGCAGCCCGTAGTCGCGGGCCGCCGTCGCGGTGAACACCCGGTCGTGGTCGGTGTCCGCGCGCAGGGTGGCGGTGTCCTGGCCGGTGTGGCGCGACAGGATCCGCTCGATGTCGGCGCGCACCCGGACCACCTCGTCGGCCTGGAGGATGAGGTCGGGGATGGCGCCGCGGCCCTGCGCCGCGGGCTGGTGCAGCACGATCCGGGCGTGGGGGAGTGCGGCCCGCTTGCCCGGGGCGCCGGCCGCGAGGAGCACCGCACCGACCGCGATCGCCTGACCCACGCAGGTCGTCGCGACCTGGGGGCGGATGTACTGCATCGTGTCGTGGACGGCGAGCATCGCGCTCGGGTCGCCGCCCTCGCAGTTGATGTAGAGCTGGATGTCGCGCTCGGGGTTGTCGGCCTCGAGGTAGAGCAGCTGGGCCACGAGGGTGTTCGCGACGCCGGCGTCGATCGCCGTGCCGACGTACACGACGCGCTCGGTGAGCAGGTGGGAGTAGACGTCCATCACCCGTTCGCCGCGTGGGTGCTGGGCGATGACGTTGGGGACCAGGTAGCTGTTCACCGGGCGGCTCCCGTCGCGAAGGTGCCGAGCCCGACCGGGCGCCGGTGCGGCGGTACGACGGCGTCGAAGCTGGTCACGACCTCGTCGATGAAGCCGTAGTCGAGGGCCTGCTGGGCGGTGTACCAGCGGTCGTGCAGGGAGTCCTCGAAGATCCGGTCGAGCGGCTGGCCGGTGTCGGCGGCGATGAGGGCGAGGACCGTGTCGCGGGTGTGGCGCAGGTCCTGGGCCTGGAGCTCGATGTCGACCGCGGTACCGCCGATCCCGGCCGATCCCTGGTGCATGAGGACCCGGGCATGGGGCAGGGCGCGCCGTCGTCCCGGTTCGCCGGCGGAGAGCAGGAACTGCCCGGCACTGCACGCGATCCCCAGCGCCAGGGTCGAGACCGGGCAGGGGACCAGGCGCATCACGTCGCGGATGGCGAGCATGGCGGGCACCGATCCGCCGGGGGAGTGGATCCACAGCGCGATCTCCGCGGTGGGGTTCTCGGCCGCCAGCGCGATCACCTGGGTGGCCAGCAGCATGCCGTTGTCGTCGTCGAGTGCGCCGTCGAGGACCAGGACGCGTTGCTGGTACAGCTCGCGTCGCGCCCGGTCGTCGAAGAGGCGGGGGCCGTTGTCGTTGCTCATGACGCCACCCTCCGCGGAGCCGACCGCCCGGACCAGGCGATTCCGCCCACAGCGGCGGCGCGCTGCTCACAGCAGCGGGGCGGCGACTCACTGCGGCGGGGCGGCGACTCACTGCGGCGGGGCCGCGACTCACTGCGGCGGGGCGGCGAACCGTCGCTCCCGGAGCAGCGTGGCGGCGGCCAGCGCCCCGAGCGCGAAGCCCGCTCCGAGCAGGCTGGACGCCACCCAGCCGCCCGCCGCATAGGCGGCGGCCGTGGTCGCGGCGCCGAGCGCCGACCCGAGCGAGTAGAACACCATGTAGCCGCCGATGACGCTGCTGGACCGCCCCGGGTAGGCCTCGGTGAGCCGGTGCTGGTTGTCGACGTGGACCGCCTGCACGGCGTAGTCCAGGAGCACCACGCCGGCGCCGAGCACCCACAACGACCACGGCGCCTGGGCGATCGCGAGCCAGGACCCGACCAGGACGACGAGCGCGGTGCGGACCGCGGTCGTGCTCGCGGTCGTGGTCCGGGCTCGGCCGGTCCGGGCCGCGCCCAGCGCGCCGGCCAGTCCGGCGAGGCCGAACAGCCCGACCTGCGCGGAGGTCAGGTGCCAGGGGTCCGCGGTGAGCGGCAGCGCCAGTCCGCTCCACAGCGTGCCGAACGAGGCGAACAGGAAGAACACGACCAGTCCGCGCGCGACGAACAGCCGGTCGCGCAGGAGCCCGCCGAGCCCGCCGCGCACCCGCCCGGCCGACCTGTCCCGCGGGTCCGGTGGCAGCACCAGGCGCGCGAGCCCGGCCAGCGCGAACGTCGCGAGCGCCAGCGCGGCGTACACGCTGCGCCAGCCGGTCAGGTCGGCGAGGAGCCCGGCGAGCAGCCGTACCCCGAGGATGCCGAGCACGACGCCGCTGGTGACCAGCCCGATCGCGTGACCGCGCTCGGCGGCGGGCGCGAGGTCGGCGGCGTACGCCACGGCGATCTGCACGACGACGGCGAAGAGTCCTGTCGCCGCCAGTCCGGCGAGCACCAGGCCGGTCGAGCCGGCGAGGGCGACGACGGCGGTGCCCGTGCCGGTGAGCAGCAGGTGGCCGACCAGGAGCCGGCGCCGGTCGAGCAGGTCCCCGAGCGGGACCAGGACGACCAGACCGACGAGGTAGCCGAGCTGGCCGGCGGCGACCAGCCAGCCGAGGGTGCCGCCGCTGATCCCCAGGTCCGTGCCCATCGCGACCAGGACCGGCTGGGCGGCGTAGATCGTGGCCACCGCGACGGCTCCCACCGCGGCGAGCAGGAGGGTGCGGGTGCGCGCGGAGGTGGTCATCAGGCTCCTTTGAGTTTCAGATTGCAACTGTTCGTGCTCAGGCTAGGCGAGGTATGGTTGCGATCTGAAACCGAAAGGGGTGGGCGACGTGGCCGGCAAGATCGACGGGATCGACGGGACCGACTGGACCGACCCGGAGTGCCCGGTCGCGCGGACGCTCGACCTGGTGGGCGACCGGTGGAGCCTGCTCGTGGTGCGCGACGCGATGGACGGGGCACAGTCGTTCGGCGACTTCCAGCGCCGCACCGGCATCGCGCGCAACATCCTGTCCGACCGGCTGCGCAAGCTCACCGAGCGCGGCGTGCTCGAACGCCGGCCGGGGCCGACCGGCAAGCGCCCGGTCTACCTGCTCACGCCGGCCGGCCGCGACCTGTTCGCCGCGGTCGTCGCGCTGCGCCAGTGGGGGGAGCGGCACGCCTTCGCGGTGGGCGAGGCGCACTCGACGCTGGTAGACGCCGCGGGGCGACCCTTGCCCGCACTGGTCCCGGTCGACGTGGGCGGTCAGCCGCTCGCGGCCGACGGGGCGCGCGTCGTACCGGCGGGGGCTTGACTTCAGGTCCACCTGAACCGGGAGCATGATTCCCATGCACCGTCACCACCACGACCACCAGCACGACGAGTCCCCCGAAGCCCTCCGCGAGGCGCTGAGCGCTGCCTTCTGGGACGAGCGGTACGGCGGCACGGACCGGGTCTGGAGCGGCCGGCCCAACCAGCGGCTGGTCGAGCAGGTCGCCGACCTCACGCCCGGTACGGCGCTCGACGTGGCCTGCGGCGAGGGCGGGGACGCCGTCTGGCTGGCCAAGCAGGGCTGGCAGGTGACCGCCGTCGACGTCTCCGAGGTCGCGCTGGCGAAGGTCGCCGCGCACGCCGAGGACGAGGGTGTCGGCGACCGGATCAAGATCGGCTTCTACGACGCCCTGGGCGACCCGCGCCCGGCCGGACGGCACACCTTCGACCTGGTCACGGTGAGCTTCCTGCACGTCCCGCTCCCGGACTTCCCCGCGATCTACCGCGGCATCGCCGACGCGGTCGCGCCCGGCGGACGCCTGGTGGTCACCGCGCACCACCCCGAGGACGTCGCCACCGGCGCCCGGCACGACCACGGTCCCGGCCTGATGTTCGAGCCGGACCGGGTGCTGGCCACGCTCGGCGCCGACGACCCGGACGGTCCGTGGGAGGTCGAGGTCGCCGCCACGCCGACCCGTGAGCAGGCCACCGAGGACGGTCCGCTCGCCGTGCGCGACACCGTCGTCCGGCTGCGCCGGATCGGCTGAGCTTTGGGGAACCTTCTTACGCGCCCGCGCGTTCCCCCGGTAACACGCCTAGACTGAAGGCGGAGGGGCAGCCATCGTGGCCGCCCAAGCAGACTCACGACAGCCTGCGGAGGAGACCATGCAGAGCAACAACCCGGTGTTCCGGCGTTCCGAGGAGTTCAACCGGAGCGGAGCAGCCGCCTACCAGGGCTTCGGCCAGGCGCCGCAGAACGGCTACGACGCCTACGGCCAGCCCGGCACGATCACCCCCGAGGCCCCCACTCGCCAGGGCCGGATGACCATCGACTCGGTCGTCCAGTCCACCGCGATCACCCTCGGCATCACCGTCATCGCCGCCGCGATCACCTGGTTCGTCACCCCCAGCGTCGCCGACGACCCGAAGGCCGCCCTTCCGGCGCTCTCCGGCGCGGCGATGGTCGGTGCCGGCCTGGCGTTCGTCCTCTCGCTGGTCAACTCGTTCAAGCGGGTCGTCAGCCCGGCGCTGGTGATGGCGTTCGCGGTCGCCGAGGGCGTCGCGCTCGGCGCGATCAGCAAGCTCTACGACGCCGCCTTCGGCGCCGACTCGGGCAGCTACGGCGGCATCGTCATGCAGGCCGTCGTCGGTACGTTCGCTGCCTTCGCGGGCACGCTCGCGGCGTACAAGTTCTTCGACATCAAGGTCGGCCAGAAGTTCCGCACCTTCGTCGTCGCCGCGATGTTCGGCATGGTCGCGCTCGGCCTGATGGAGCTCGTCCTCAGCCTGTTCCACTCCCAGCTCGGCCTCTTCGGCTTCGGTGGCCTCGGCCTCGTGTTCTCGGTCGTCGGCCTGGTGCTCGGTGTGTTCATGCTGATCCTGGACTTCGACTTCATCGAGCAGGGCATCGCCAACGGCATCCCGGAGCGCGAGTCGTGGCGGGCCTCGTTCGGCCTGCTCGTCAGCCTGGTCTGGATCTACACCAACCTGCTCCGGATCCTCGCGATCCTCCAGCAGGACTGATTCATCTGGGCCGAGCGTGTCGGCGCTTCGCTTGACACGCTGCCGGCCTCGCGGTCGAAGGCCGCTCGGTGCATGGTCACCGGGCGGCCTTCGTCGTCGGCGCGCAGGAACGCCGATTCCTCCGCTCCGATCGCTCGTGCCTCACTCACTACGCTCCGTCGCTCGGCGCTCCTGAACCGACCGACGGGCAGTCGGCTCGACGCGGCGCGGCATCGAGCCCCCGGTGCCCCTCAGGTGGGTTCGGGGGCCGTCGTGCTGTCCGGGGTGCTGTCGGCAGCGCGCTCGTGGTGCTCCTGGCCCTCGTGCTCGTCGGGCGCCTCGCCCGGCACGTGCCGGCGGCTGCGGCGGTGGCGCAGCTCGACCCAGAGGCCGCGGACGCCGGCCCGGCGCCCGCCGATCTCGGTGCCGTCGAGCTCGGTACCGGGCTCGTTGACGGCCTGGACGGCCGCTCGGGTCACCGGCAGCACGCCCTCGCCGCGGAAGGCTTCGAGCATCGTCTCCTCGTCGGGGACCTGCTCGAGCGCGGCGAGCACCGACGGCACCAGGACGCCGGCCAGGGCGCGGTAGCCGGCCACGGACGGGTGGAACTGGTCGGGGCCGAAGAGCAGGGCCGGGGCGGCCGCGAACTCGGGGCCGAGGATGTCGCCGAGCGAGACGGTCCGGCCGCCCTCCTCGATGACCGCGATGGTCTGGGCGGCGGCCAGGCGGCGGGACCAGGCGCGCGCGACCTGGCGCAGCGGCGGGGCGATCGGCTGGACCGTGCCCAGGTCGGGGCAGGTGCCGACGACGACCTTGCCGCCCGGCGCGATGAGGCGGCGTACGCCGTCGGCGAGGTAGCGCACCGAGTGCGAGGGCCGCACGGTGTGGGTGACGTCGTTGCCGCCGACGAGGATGACGGTGACGTCAGGTTCGATGGGCAGCGCCCGGTCGACCTGGGCGGCGAGGTCGGAGGACTTCGCCCCGACCACGCAGAACTCGCGCAGGTAGACGCGGCGGTCGGCGTGCTCGGCGACCGCGCTCGCGATGAGGGCGCCGGGGGTCTGCTCGACCCGCTCGGCGCCGTAGCCGGCGGCGCTGGAGTCGCCGAGGACGGCGATCTTGATCGCGGGACCGGGCCGGCCGCGGCCGTACCAGCCGGTCGCGTCCGGCGGCGGCTCCTCGCGGGCGGGGCCGATCGTCTTGCGGGCCAGCTTGGCCTCGGCGCTCAGGACGCCGTAGAGGCCGGCGCCGAGGGCGGACAGCCCACCCCCGCCGTAGAGCGCGGCGGCGGCGAGCTTGCGGGCGGCGGACGCTTTGCTCACGCGGGCCATGCTACGGAGGGACCGATACGGTGATCCCATGGAGTACGTCGAGTCCCTGCTGCAGCTGATCGGCAACACCCCGCTGGTCCGGCTCAATCGTTCCCTCGACCTTCCCGCCGACGGACCGTTGGTGCTGGCGAAGGTGGAGTACCTCAACCCCGGCGGTTCGGTGAAGGACCGGATCGCCACGCGCATGATCGAGGCCGCCGAGGCCTCCGGCGCGCTCAAGCCCGGCGGCACGATCGTCGAGCCGACGTCCGGCAACACCGGCGTCGGGCTGGCGATGGTGGCCCAGCAGAAGGGCTACAAGTGCATCTTCGTGTGCCCCGACAAGGTCAGCGAGGACAAGCGCAACGTCCTCAAGGCGTACGGCGCCGAGGTCGTGGTCTGCCCGACCGCCGTCGCGCCCGAGCACCCCGACTCCTACTACAACGTGTCCGACCGGCTCGCGAGCCAGCCCGGCGCCTGGAAGCCCGACCAGTACTCGAACCCGCACAACCCGCGCTCCCACTACGAGGAGACCGGCCCCGAGCTGTGGCGCCAGACCGACGGCCGGATCACCCACTTCGTCGCGGGCGTGGGCACCGGCGGCACGATCTCCGGCATCGGTCGCTACCTCAAGGAGCAGAACGCGGCCGTCGAGGTGATCGGCGCCGACCCCGCCGGGTCGGTCTACTCCGGTGGCACCGGGCGGCCGTACCTGGTCGAGGGTGTCGGTGAGGACTTCTGGCCCGAGACCTACGACCGCGGCGTGGCGGACCGGATCATCGAGGTCTCCGACGCCGACTCGTTCGCCTTCACCCGCCGCCTGGCCCGCGAGGAGCAGATGCTCGTCGGCGGCTCCTCCGGCATGGCCGCGTTCGCCGCGCGCCAGCTGGCCCAGGAGCTCGCGGCCGCGGGCCGCAACGACGCCGTCATCGTCGTCCTGCTGCCCGACTCGGGCCGCGGCTACCTGAGCAAGGTCTTCAACGACGACTGGCTCGCGCAGTACGGCTTCAGCACCGGCCAGCCCCAGCCGGCCCGCACCGTCGGCGAGATCCTCAGCTCCAAGACCGGCGGCCTGCCGGCGCTGGTGCACACCCACCCCAACGAGACCATCGCCGAGGCGGTCCAGATCCTCCAGGAGTACGCCGTCTCGCAGATGCCCGTCGTGCGCGCCGAGCCGCCGATCGTGGCGGCCGAGGTGGCCGGCTCGGTCTCCGAGCGCGCGCTGCTCGACGCGGTGTTCACCGGCAAGGCCAAGCTGACCGACCCGGTCGAGCAGCACATGTCGCCGGCGCTGCCGACGATCGGCTCGACCGAGGACGCCACGGCCGCCGTACCGCTGCTGGAGTCGGCCGACGCGGTGCTCGTGCACGAGGACGGCAAGCCGGTCGGGGTGCTCACCCGGCACGACCTGCTGCAGTTCCTGGCGCGTGGCTGAGGCCGCCAGTCCGATCCGTCCCGCGCGGCCGGAGGACGTCCCCGACGTCCTCCGGCTGATCCGCGACCTGGCGACCTACGAGCGCGAGCCCGACGCGGTCGAGGCGACCGAGGACGACCTGCAGCGCTGGCTGTTCGGAGCCGACCCGGTGGCGAGCGTGCTCGTCGCCGAGGAGGTGCCGGGCGGCCGCGTGGTCGGGATGGCGCTGTGGTTCCGGACCTACTCGACGTGGACCGGTCAGCCCGGGATCTACCTGGAGGACCTCTACGTCGAGCCCGGGCAGCGGGGGAGCGGGCACGGCCGGGCGCTGCTCGTCGCGCTCGCCCGGATCGCCGTCGAGCGCGGCTACCGTCGCGTCGACTGGGCGGTGCTCGACTGGAACGCGCCGTCGATCGCCTTCTACGAGTCGCTCGGGGCGACGCCCCTGACCGAGTGGGAGACCTACCGGCTGACCGGCTCGGCGCTCGCCGAGCTGGCCGGGGCGGCGCCCGGCGCGTAGTAGCGGCACCCGTGGTGGGCGGCGAAGCCCAGCGCCTCCCAGAACGCCTGCCCGCCGGGGTTGTCGGCCTCGACGTGCAGCCACGCGGTGAGTGCGCCCTGCTCGGCCGACCAGCTCAGCAGGCGCGCGACCACGGCCGCGCCCATCCCGCGCCGCCGGTACGACGGGTCCACGGTGACGCCGTGCAGCCCGACCCAGTCGCCGTCGACCGCCGCGTGCCCCTCGGCCACCGGGTCGCAGCCGGTGCCCGCGCTGACGACCGCGCGGGGGCCGGTGACGGACAGCTCGACCGGTGTGGCCGGCGCCGTCGCGGACGGCGGGAGCGCGCGGCGTACCCGGGAGACGGAGGCGAGCCACAGCTCGGAGTCGCCGACCGGCAGGGGGAGCCAGCCCGCGGCGCGCACGTCCGCCTCGACGTCGGAGCCGGTCTCGACCTGGACCAGCGGGTCGCGGCCGCGCTCGGCGTAGAAGGCGGCGACGGCGGCGAGCGCCTCGTCGACCGGGCGGTCGGGGTCGCCCATCGCCAGGCACGAGCTGGCGCGCTTGAGCAGCCGGCCGGTGGGCGCGGTCTCGGTCCGCAGGGTCCAGGCGCCCAGCGGCGTGGTCGCGACCGTGGGCCACAAGGCGGCGGTGTGCGCCTCGGCGTCGCGCGAGCTCACCCGCATCCGCACCGGCGGACGCGGCGGGACCGGCTTGCCGGAGACGACGTCGGCGAGCACGATCCGGACCTTCTCGCCGTCGGCCCGCTCGACCAGGCAGGTCTCCTCGTCCCAGGCCAGGCAGGTGCCGAGCACGTCGGTGAAGGCGGGGCCACCGCTCGGTCCGGTCTGTCCGCGCAGCACCCGCCGCACGACGATCCGCTGCCCCACGACGTGGGGTCCGAGGAGATGACGTCCAGAATCCGGGGGTCTGCGCGCATCGGGCACGCCGGGGATACTAGGCTGACCCCGATACGAAACACATTCGTGTCTGACTTTTGCCGCTAGTCCTGGTCCAGGAGGAACCGATGACCTACATCATCTCGCAGCCGTGCGTCGATGTTAAGGACCGTGCTTGCGTCGATGAGTGTCCGGTCGACTGCATCTACGAGGGCAAGCGGATGCTCTACATCCACCCCGACGAGTGCGTCGACTGCGGTGCCTGCGAGCCGGTCTGCCCGGTCGAGGCGATCTTCTACGAGGACGACGTCCCGGAGGAGTGGAAGGACTACTACGACGCCAACGTGAAGTTCTTCGACGACCTCGGTTCGCCCGGCGGTGCCGCCAAGATGGGCGAGATCGACAAGGACGCCGAGTTCATCGCTGCGCTCGACCCGCAGAACCAGGACCACTGAACACCGCGGTCTCGGGCCGCCTGCCCGACTTCCCCTGGGACAAGCTCACCGGGTACGCCGAGCAGGCGCGCGCGCACGCCGGCGGGATCGTCGACCTCTCGATCGGTACGCCGGTCGACCCGACGCCCGCCGTCGCCCGCCAGGCCCTGATCGACGCCGCCGACGCTCCGGGCTACCCGCTGACGGTGGGTGTCCCGGAGGTCCGGCAGGCCGTCGTCGACTGGCTCTCCGGCACCCACGGGGTGACCGGGCTCGGCGTCGACCAGGTGCTGCCGCTGATCGGCTCCAAGGAGTTCATCGCCTCGCTGCCGACGTACCTCGGGATCGGCGCGGGCGACCTGATCGGCTACCCGGCGCTGGCGTACCCGACCTACGAGGTCGGCGCGGCCCTCGTCGGCGCGCGGGCGATCGCCACCGACGCGCTCACCACGTTCGGGCCCGAGACGCCGAAGCTGCTCTGGCTCAACTCGCCGTCGAACCCGTCGGGCCGGGTGCTGCCCAAGGAGCACCTCAAGAAGGTCGTCGACTGGTGCCGTGAGCGCGGCGTGCTGCTCGTCTCCGACGAGTGCTACCTCGACTGCGTGTGGGAGGGCGAGGCCTACTCGGCCCTGCACCCCGACATCTGCGGCGGCTCGGCCGACGGCATCCTCGTGGTCCACTCGCTCTCGAAGCGCTCCAACCTGGCCGGCTACCGCTGCGCGTTCGTCGCCGGCGACCGGTCGGTGATCGCCGAGCTCCTCGCGGTGCGCAAGAACCTCGGGATGATGATGCCCGCGCCCCAGCAGCACGCGATGGCGGCCGTCCTCGGTGACGAGGCGCACGTCGCGGAGCAGCACGAGCGCTACCGCGGGCGTCGTACCCGGCTGCGGGCGGCGCTCGAGGCGGCCGGCTACACGATCGACCACTCCGAGGCCTCGCTCTACCTGTGGACCACCCGCGGCCCCGACGGCCCGGACTGCTGGCAGCTCGTGGCCGACCTCGCTGCCCAGGGCATCCTGGTCGCGCCGGGCGCGTTCTACGGCGCCGCCGGCTCGCACCACGTCCGGATCGCGCTCACCGCGAGCGACGAGCGGATCGACGCGGCGGTGGAACGGCTCACACGCGGCTGACGGTCGCCGTTCGGCCGAGCACGCCGAGCAGGTGGTCGAGGTCGGTCGGGTCCGAGGTCAGCACGACCGCCTCGGGCGTGCAAAGCGTCGCGACGTGCGCATCCACGATGTCGCTCGTCCCGGCGCTGGCGAGGAGCCGCCCGATCCGGCGGGAGGCGCTCGCATCGATGGGCTGCTCATCGATGCCCCGGAGGGCGCGGGCCAGCCGGGCTTGCCGCGCACCGTTGCGCCAGGTCTGGGCGACCGCTCCGCTGCTCGTGCGCACCGGGATGCCCTCGTCGTGGGCCGCGCGGATCGCCGAGACCACCGCTCGGTTGCGCCACTCGACGGCGAGGAGCGCTCCGGTGTCCAGGACCAGGGTCATGACGTCGGCCCCTCGGACCAGCGCGCGGGCTTGCGGCGGAACAGTGCCCTGGCCTCGGCGAGCTCCTCCTCGGTGAAGGCGCCGTTCTCGGCCTCGAACTCGTCGAGGAACTGGCCGAGGTAGTGGTTGCGCAGCCGCGCGCCGGCGGCGTCCGCCATCCAGGCGCTGACGGAGAGCCCGGCCTCGGAGGCGGCCTCGCGCACGGCGGCGCCGACCTCGTCGTCCAAGGTGATCGTGATCCGGTCCATGCTTCGACGGTAGGCGCATATAATCGTATGCGCAACGGCGATAGCGGGGTCTGTGGAGAACCTCAGCGGAAAACGTCGATGTGGACGTGGTCGCGGTGCTCGAGGACCTTGCGGTCGCCCGCGGAGGACGACGGGGTGTAGTCGCGCCAGCCCTGGCGCCCGGCGGTCCAGATCTTCGCGTCGAAGATGACCGTGCGGATGTCGAGGCGGGCCGCGTTGGCGACCGCCCAGTGAGCCAGGGCCCAGCCCTTGGCGTTGTTGGCCTCGGTGATCGGGCGGACGAAGACGTCGATCGCGCGGCCGTCGTAGTGCGCCGAGCCCTCCATGTGACCGGTGCGCACCCCGCCCGGGGCGTAGCCGCCGAGCGAGAGCCGGCCGAAGTGTCGCAACAGGTCCTCCCGTACGGCGTCCGCGCGCGGCGTCAGCCCGCTCGCGGTCAGCGCGGTGTCGGCCGAGGGCGCCCCGCCGTCGAGGTCGCAGCTGAAGCTCGCGGGGGAGTGGCCGGTCAGCGCCGAGGCCAGCGCCCGGCCGTCGGCCTCGTGGTCGGCGTACGCGTCGGGGTAGGCCGAGCGCTGCACGGCCTGGGCCGCGACGGTGATCTCCATGCCCTCGTAGCCGTCGACCTCGACCAGCGCGTCGAAGAACGCGTTGGCGGAGTAGGTCGGGTCGAGGATCTGCTTGCGCGTGCCCCAGCCCTGGGACGGGCGCTGCTGGAAGAGCCCGATCGAGTCGCGGTCGCCGTAGTCGATGTTGCGGAGCTTGGACTCCTGGTAGGCCGTGGCCAGCGCGATCGAGGTCGCCCGCGCGGGCAGCCCGCGGCGGACCGCGATCGCCGCGATGAGCGAGGCGTTCTCGGCCTGCTCGCCGCTCAGGTCGACGGTGTGGTCGGCGACGGTGACGGTGCAGTCACCGTCGGGACCGCCGACCAGGTCGTCGGTCACCCGCAGCACGACGACGCCGACGGTGACGATCGCCGCGAGGGCGACGACACCCGTCACCACCGCAGCGACCGCACTCGTCTTCACGGCTCCCAGTGTCCGGAGTGGGAAAAACGCACGCCCGGCGCGGCGTCGGCGAGCGGGCTCAGTTGGCGTGCAGCGCCGCGTTGAGCGCGATGCCCTCGCCCTGCCACGGAACGGCCTCGATGGCGCCCGTGACCGAGTTGCGGCGGAAGAGGACGTTGCTGGCACCGGAGAGCTCGCGGGCCTTGACGACGCGGGCCTCGCGGCCGGGCTCGAGGACGGTGACCTTGGTGCCGGCGGTGACGTAGCAGCCGGCCTCCACGACGCAGTCGTCGCCGAGCGAGATGCCGACGCCGGCGTTGGCGCCGAGCAGGCAGCGCCGGCCGATCGCGATGGTCTCCTTGCCGCCGCCGGACAGGGTGCCCATGATCGAGGCGCCGCCGCCCACGTCGGAGCCGTCGCCGACCACGACGCCGGCCGAGATCCGGCCCTCGACCATCGAGGTGCCGAGCGTGCCGGCGTTGAAGTTCACGAAGCCCTCGTGCATGACCGTGGTGCCCTCGGCCAGGTGGGCGCCGAGGCGGACCCGGTCGGCGTCGGCGATCCGGACGCCGGAGGGGATGACGTAGTCGACCAGGCGCGGGAACTTGTCGATGCCGTGGACGGTGACGTGCTGGCCGGCGGCCTGGAGCCGGGCGCGGGTGAGCTCGAAGCCCTCGATCGCGCAGGGGCCGGCGGAGGTCCACACGACGTTGGTGAGCAGGCCGAAGATGCCGTCGAGGTTCTGCCCGTGCGGCGCGACCAGCCGGGACGAGAGCAGGTGCAGGCGCAGCCACACCTCGGCGGTGCCGGCCGGCGCGACGGCCAGGTCGGCGATCTCGACGAGCGTGACCTTGCGGGTGACGCCGCGCGCCTCGTCCGCGCCCTCGAGCGCGAGCAGGTCGGCGGGCGCCTGCGCGTCGGCGGGCTTGGTGCCCAGGGCCGGCGCCGGGAACCAGGTGTCGAGGACGGTCGAGCCGTCGGCGGCGTACGTGGTCAGGCCGAAGCCCCATGCGGAGGTCACGTGAGGAGAGTCTAGGGGGCCGGGGAACCGGCGCGGACCCCGCGTCGTCGGACGGACATGGCACTCGGATCCCGGCTCCTCCTCGCCCTCCTGGCGCTCCCGGGCGCGCTCGCGCTGACCGGCTGCGGGGATGACGGCCCGGTCGAGCTCGAGGTGACCGTCCAGGACTGGAGCGGGTGGCAGCGCGAGCAGCCCGAGCCCGAGCGGTTCACCCGGACCCTGGCGGAGGGCGACACGTTCACCGTCGACGTCCTGGGCGAGGACGACCTCGAGGTGACGCTCGTCGAGGTCGACGGCGGCGAGATCGCCGTCGAGACGAGCGCCCGGCTGGCCGTGGACGGCGGCCTGCGCGACCTCGCGACGTCGTTCTCGTTCGAGCGCGGGGGCAGCATCGAGCTCGAGACCCCGACCCTCGACGCCGGGACGAGGCTCACGCTCGCCGAGCGGTGAGGGGGAGCGGGCTCAGCCGTCGGCCAGGATCGCCAGCTGCCGGCTCTGGGCGAGCAGCCGGCCCTGGTCGTCCCACAGCTCGACGTCCTCGTCGTGGTAGCCGGCGAGGACGTGGCGCGAGGTGACGTGCCCGAGCGCCCACACGGTGCCCGGGGCGACCCGGCGCCGGAAGTGCACGGTCAGCTGGATCGTCGCGGAGGCGAGGTGCCCGATCTCGGCGGTCACCGGCGGGAAGGCGTCGACCATGGCGCCGGCGAGCAGCGCGTCGACGGGGCGCTCGTCGGCGGCGCGGATCCAGCACAGCGACTCGGTCACGCCGGAGGGCTGTCCGGAGAGCCAGCCGGGCGCGGCCGGGGCGCGGTAGGTGTAGCGGTCGAGGATCGGCACCATGCCCTCGGGCACGAGGGCGCTGACGTCGGCGCACTCCTCGGGCCGCGGTACGGCGGGCGCGGAGTGCGGGGTGTGCTCGAAGGTGCCGGCGGCGTCCCAGTCGTGCGTGCTCACGACCGCGTGGGCGATCTCCTTGTCGTCCTGGACCAGCACCGCGTCGTACGTCGAGACGCGGCGTCCCGCGCGGACCTCGCGCACGGTGATGTCGGCCTCGCCGGTCGTGGCCGGGCGGAAGTAGGTGATCGCGATCGCCAGCGCGTCGGGGTGCTTCGACTCCTGGAGCGCGGCGTGGAGCAGCAGCGCCAGGATGTAGCCGCCGTTGGGCGTCTGGTTCGCGGTGTGCCAGTCGGCGGTGATCCGGACCCGGTGCCGGCCCTCGCCCAGCGGGGCGGAGGCGATGGCGTCGTCGAGGAGGTAGCTCACGCCCCCATCCTCCCGGAGCACTCCGACAGCCCCGCCATCACTCCCCGGTGGTGCCGTCGATGCACTCGCGGAGCAGGTCGGCGTGCCCGCAGTGGCGGGCGTACTCCTCGATCATGTGCACGAGGATGTCGCGCACGCTCGCGGTCTCGGTGCCGTCGCGGAAGGTGACGACCTCGCCGAGCGTGGCGTCCGTCTGGAGGTCGAGCCAGGCGTCGGCGAGCGCGACCTGCTCGCGCCAAGCAGCGTCGGCCTCGTCGACGGCGGCCTGGGTCGCCTCGACCTGCGCGAACCCGGCGTCGCCGTCGTCGTCGTGGAGCCGCGGACCGGGACGGCCCTGGAGCGCCATCTGGAACCAGAAGTGCTCGACCCGCGCCATGTGCCGCACCATCCCGAGCAGGCTGAGCCGGCTCGGCGGCACCGAGCGGCGGGCCAGGTCGGCGGGCGCGAGACCGGCGCACTTGCGGGCCAGGGTCTTGCGGTACTCGCCGAGATAGTCGCGGTAGTTCGCGAGCTCGTCGCTCGGCGGCGCCGGCAGCGGGCGGACCGGGGGAGCGGGCGCCACGATGTAGCCGTCCTCCCACTCCGGCAGGCTCGGGTAGACCTGGAGCGTCCCGGGCCGCTCGTGCCACAGCCAGGCCAGGTGCGCGCAGAGGACGCCGTCGAGCTCGTCCTCGACCGCGTTGAGGTCGCCCTGCGTCCCTGCATCCCGTACGGCGCCCGCCAGCGCCGCCCAGCCCGCGTGCCCCGCGAGGGCGAGCTCGGCGATGCCCTCCAGGTGGCCGACCAGCTCGGCGAAGGCGGCCCGGCGCACGTCGTACGGGAACTTGGACTTGTAGGTCAGCCGCTCCGGCAGCGCGAACAGCGCCACCATCGCCGGGTGCGGGTAGACCTCGATGCACACCGGCCACCCCGCGCTGCCGCGATGGGTCGGCGCGACGCTCCACCCGAAGCGGTCGGCGAGCACCTTGGCCCGCGGCTCGGCCATCCCGGGGCGGCCCTGGTTGGCGGTGTGGGCGCCGATCTTGAAGGTCCCGTAGGCCCGGCTGATCGCGGTCTCCGCGGCCCGCTGGCCCGTCTCGTTGGGCACCAGCAGCGGCGCGTCGACCGCGGCCACGACCACGGTCCCGGGCAGGGCCTCGACCCACGCCGCGATCTCGTCGTCGGTGGACACGGTCGCGCTGGCGACGAGGGCGCCGGCGGCGTCCACGGCCGCCAGGCCGGTCCGGCCGTTGACCCAAGCGAGGTCGATCCCGACGAACAGCTTCTGCTCCGAGGCGCTCACCTGCCCCACCCTAGGGAGGCCCGGGGACAAACCGGTTTCCGGATCGGGTGCCCCACGCCCTACGCTGGGGGCAAGGCGTTCGAGCCGTCATCAGCGGCGAGCCCCGGGAAGAACGGCTCCGGCCCAGTAGAACCCGGCGGGTAGGCCCGTCACAGCCTGCAACGAGCGGTCGTCCCCGTCACCGGCGGGAGCGGCAAGCGAGGTGGTACCGCGGCAGACGTCGTCCTCGTGGGTTTCGACAAGCTCAACCACCGGACGCACCGCAGGAGACCGCCACCATGACCTATCCCAAGGTCACCACCGACCCGACCGCCGGCCAGGGTGCCGTCCCGAGCTCGCCGCGGTTCCCCGCGATCGAGGAGCGGATCCTCGCCTACTGGGCCGAGGACGACACCTTCCGTGCGTCGGTCGCGCAGCGCGACCCCGGCGCCGACGGCGCGAACGAGTTCGTCTTCTACGACGGTCCGCCGTTCGCCAACGGCCTGCCCCACTACGGCCACCTGCTCACCGGCTACGTCAAGGACATCGTGCCGCGCTACCAGACCATGCGCGGCAAGCGCGTGGAGCGCCGGTTCGGCTGGGACACCCACGGCCTGCCCGCCGAGCTCGAGGCGATGCGCCTCAACGGCATCAAGACCACCGACGAGATCGTCGAGATGGGCATCGACAAGTTCAACGACGCCTGCCGGGCGTCGGTGCTCAAGTACACCGGTGAGTGGCGCGACTACGTCACCCGCCAGGCGCGTTGGGTCGACTTCGACAACGACTACCGGACCATGAACCCCGAGTTCATGGAGTCGGTGCTGTGGGCCTTCAAGAGCCTGTTCGACAAGGGCCTGGTCTACGAGGGCTTCCGTGTGCTGCCCTACTGCTGGAACGACGAGACGCCGCTGTCGAACCACGAGCTGCGGATGGACGACGACGTCTACCAGATGCGCCAGGACCCCGCGGTCACCGTCGGGTTCGCCATCACCACGCCGGGCGACCTCGCCGGCGCCAAGCTGCTGGTCTGGACGACGACCCCGTGGACGCTGCCCAGCAACCTCGCGGTGATGGTCGGCTCCGACATCGACTACGTCGTGGTCGAGCACGAGGGCGACCGGCTCGTCCTCGCCGAGGCCCGCCTCGCGGCGTACGCCCGTGAGCTGGGCGAGGAGCCCACGATCACCTGGCGGGGCAAGGGGTCGGACCTGCTCGGTCTTGTCTACGCCCCGCCGTTCTCCTACTTCGCCGACCACGAGAACGCCTTCCGCGTCGTGGCCGCCGACGAGGCCGTGACGACCACCGACGGTACGGGCCTCGTGCACAGCGCCGGCGCCTTCGGTGAGGTCGACAAGGAGGTCACCGACCGCGAGGGCATCGAGCCGGTCATGCCGGTCGGCAAGGACGGCCGGTTCACCGTGCCCGTCGACGACTACGCCGGCATGCTGGTCTTCGACGCCAACGCGCACATCATCGACGACCTCAAGAGCACGGGCGGTGCCGTCACGCCCGGCACGCTGCTGCTGCGTCGCGAGACCTACGACCACTCCTACCCGCACTGCTGGCGCTGCCGTGAGCCCCTGATCTACAAGGGCGTGAGCAGCTGGTTCGTCGAGGTGACGGCGTTCAAGGCGCGGATGGCCGAGCTCAACCAGGAGATCCGCTGGGTCCCCGAGCACATCAAGGACGGCCAGTTCGGCAAGTGGGTCGACAACGCCCGCGACTGGTCGATCACCCGCAACCGGTTCTGGGGATCGCCCGTCCCGGTCTGGAAGTCGGACGACCCGGCGTACCCGCGGATCGACGTCTACGGCTCCTTCGAGGAGATCGAGCGCGACTTCGGCCGCCTGCCCCGCAACGCCCAGGGCGAGCGCGACCTGCACCGCCCGTGGGTCGACGAGCTGACCCGGCCGAACCCGGACGACCCGACCGGGAAGTCGACGATGCGCCGCGTCACCGACGTCCTCGACGTGTGGTTCGACTCGGGCTCGATGAGCTTCGGCCAGGTGCACTACCCGTTCGAGAACAAGGAGTGGTTCGAGAACCACTTCCCGGCCGACTTCATCGTCGAGTACATCGGCCAGACTCGCGGCTGGTTCTACACGCTGCACATCCTGGCCACTGCGCTCTTCGACAAGCCGGCGTTCTCGTCGTGCATCAGCCACGGCATCGTGCTCGGCTCCGACGGCAACAAGATGTCGAAGTCGCTGCGCAACTACCCCGACGTCTCCGAGGTCTTCGACCGCGACGGCGCCGACGCGATGCGCTGGTTCCTGATGGCCTCGCCGATCCTGCGCGGCGGCAACCTCGTCGTCACCGAGCAGGGCATCCGCGACGCCGTGCGCCAGGTGATGATCCCGCTCTGGAACACGTGGTACTTCTTCGCGCTCTACGCCAACGCCGAGCAGTACGACGCCACCGGCCGCACCGACTCGACCGACCCCCTCGACCGCTACCTGCTCGCCAAGACGCGCCAGTACGTCGAGAAGCTCAGCGCCGAGATGGACGCCTACGCCATCGCCGACGCCTGCGAGACCACGCGGACCTTCCTCGACGTGCTGACCAACTGGTACGTCCGCCGCTCGCGGGAGCGCTTCTGGGAGGGCAAGCCGGAGGCCTTCGAGACCCTCGCCGCCGTCCTCGACGTGGTCTGCCGCGCCGTGGCGCCGCTGCTGCCGCTGACCACCGAGGAGATCTGGCGCGGCCTGACCGGCGGCCGCTCGGTGCACCTGGCCGACTGGCCCGACGTCTCCGCGCTGCCCGCCGACGACGCCCTCGTCGCGGCGATGGACCAGGTCCGCGAGGTCTGCTCGGCGACGTCCGCGCTGCGCAAGGCCGCCAAGCTGCGCAACCGCCTGCCGCTCTCGGGCCTGACCGTCGTGGTCGAGGACCCGGCCGCGCTGGAGCCCTTCGCGGCGATCGTCGCCGACGAGGTCAACGTCCGCGCCGTGCGCCTCCTCGCCGCCGAGTCGCCCGAGGCGGCGAGCTTCGGGGTCGAGCAGAAGCTCACCGTCAACGCCCGCGCTGCCGGCCCCCGCCTCGGCAAGGACGTCCAGCTCGCCATCAAGGGCTCGAAGTCCGGCGACTGGTCCGTCGCCGCCGACGGCACCGTCACCTCCGGCGGCCTGGCCCTGGTCGAGGGCGAGTACTCGCTCGAGACGGCCGTCGGCGACGCCGCCGAGGGCACCGCCACCGGCATGCTCCCCAGCGGCGGCTTCGTCGTCCTCGACACCCTCGTCACCGCCGAGCTCGCCGAGGAGGGCCTGGCCCGCGACCTCGTCCGTGCCGTGCAGCAGCTGCGCCGCGACAGCGGCCTGGACGTCACCGACCGGATCGAGCTGGTGATCGCCGGCGCGGCGCCGGTCCTCGCCGCGGCCCGTACGCACGAGGCGCTCATCGCGGGCGAGACCCTCGCGACGTCGTACACGGTGGGGGAGGCGGGCGCGCCCGGCGCGACCGAGGTCGTCGTCGGCGACGGCGACAAGGCGACGCTCAGCCTCGAGCGGGCCTAGGGCCACGCCCTAGGCCGGGAGGGGCTTGCGCCAGTCCCCGATCGCGACCTCGATGCGCGAGGTGGTCTCGCCGTTCCAGGTGACGGCGAGCCCCTCGGCCCGCAGCCGCTCGACGACCGCGCCCGCGATCGCCTCCTCGGCGACCTCGGGCCCGAAGGCGCCGTACGCCAGGTAGAGCCGGCCGTCGGCGATCCGCTCGGTGTCCTGCTGGTGGAAGAACGTGTAGCCGCGCTCCTCCCGCGCCGGCCCCCGCTCGTCGTCGATCTCGGCGTGCCCGCAGGTCTGGCAGCAGGTGAAGTCCATCCGCCCCACGATCCCGTCGCCGGCCAGCGCCGCGAACGCGCTCGCCAGGCGGGCGTGGTCGTCGACGCCGCTGCCGGCGCCGACCGCGACGGCCCGCGCGGCCCAGGCGGCGCGGACGATCTGCTCGATCCGGGCGGTCGGCGGGGCCTCCTCGTCGAAGTACTCGGTGACCTGCTCGACGGCGTCCGCGAGGTCCAGGAAGCCGGCGTACACCGCCGCCTCGGCGTGCTCGCGCACCTCGTCCTCGGTCGTCGCCGGTACGACGGGCCGCTCGGCGGGAGGCCGCCGCTTCCAGAACGCACGCATGTGCCGACCCTAGATGTGCGGTGTCTGAACCCCGTGCTGGTTGACTGTCACCCGTGCCTGCGATCGACCTGTCCACCGACGTCGTCACCCTGACCCGCCAGCTGGTCGACATCGAGTCCGTCAGCCGCGACGAGCAGGAGATCGCCGACGCCGTCGAGACCGCCCTGCGTGCGCTGCCCCACCTCGAGGTGACCCGGCGCGGCCACACGGTGGTCGCCCGGACCGACCTCGGCCGCCCGTCCCGCGTGGTGATCGCGGGTCATCTCGACACGGTGCCGGTCAACGCCAACCTCCCCAGCCGGTACGACGAGGAGGCGGGCATCCTGCACGGCCTCGGCACCTGCGACATGAAGGGGGGCGACGCGGTCATCCTCAAGCTCGCGGCGACGGTCGCCGAGCCGGTGCACGACGTCACCTACGTCCTCTACGAGGCCGAGGAGATCGAGTCGGCCTACAACGGCCTGCGGCTGCTCGGTGAGTCCGACCCGGAGCTGCTGGAGGCGGACTTCGCGATCCTCATGGAGCCGTCGAACGCGGGGGTCGAGGCGGGCTGCCAGGGGACCTTGCGCGTCGAGGTCCGGACCCGCGGCGAGCGGGCGCACTCGGCGCGCAGCTGGCGCGGGGTCAACGCGATCCACGGGGCCGGCGAGGTGCTGGCCCGGCTCAACGCGTACGAGGCCCGGCGGCCGGTCATCGACGGGCTGGAGTACCACGAGGGGCTCAACGCGGTCGGCATCAGCGGCGGGGTCGCCGGCAACGTGATCCCCGACGAGTGCGTGGTGACCGTCAACCACCGGTTCGCGCCCGACCGCTCCGAGGCGGAGGCATTGGCCTTCGTCGAGGAGTTCTTCGCCGGCTTCGAGATCACCCTGACCGACACCGCGCCCGGCGCTCTGCCGGGTCTGGACCGGCCTGCAGCGCGGGCGTTCATCGAGGCCGTCGGGGGAGTGGTGAACCCCAAGTTCGGGTGGACCGACGTCGCCCGCTTCACCGCGCTCGGCGTGCCTGCGGTCAACTACGGTCCCGGTGACCCGATGCTGGCCCACAAGCAGGACGAGCACGTCGAGACCGCACAGATCGAGCGGTGCGAGCAGCAGCTGCGCGCATGGCTCACCCCCCAGAGCACCCCCGGCAACCAGGAGAACGCATGACCAGGCGCAGCGGCCCCGGCCCCCGTCCCAGCGCGGGGCGTCCCGAGGGATCCACCACCGACCAGCGGCTGCTCGACAGCCGCGGCGACGGCGGGTGGGTGCACACCGACACCTGGCGGGTGCTCAAGATCCAGGCGGAGTTCGTCGAGGGCTTCAACGACCTCGCCGAGGTCGGCCCGGCCATCTCCGTGTTCGGCTCCGCGCGGATCCCGGACACGCACCCGGCGTACGACATCGGGGTGCGGGTCGGTGCGGCGCTCGCCAAGGCCGGCTTCGCGGTCATCACCGGCGGTGGCCCGGGCGCGATGGAGGCGGCCAACCGGGGCGCGATGGAGGCCGGCGGCGAGAGCATCGGCCTCGGCATCGAGCTGCCCTGGGAGGCCAAGCTCAACGACTACGTCGGCTTCGGGCTCAACTTCCGCTACTTCTTCGTGCGCAAGATGATGTTCGTCAAGTACAGCCAGGGCTACGTCGTCCTGCCGGGTGGGCTCGGCACGCTCGACGAGCTGTTCGAGGCGATGACGCTGGCCCAGACGCTCAAGATCACGCAGTTCCCGATCGTCCTCATGGGCGTCGAGCACTGGCGCGGCCTGATCGACTGGATGCAGGGCTCGATGCTCGAGGACGCCCGCATCAAGCAGAGCGACATCGACATGCTCACCCTGACCGACGACGTCGACGAGGCCGTCGCGCTCATGGTCGCCGCGCGCGACAGGCACGCCTGAGGAGGCGGGGATGTCGCACCCCATGATGTGGGTCTTCGCCGTGCTCATCGTGCTCGCGATGGGCGGCGTCGCCCTCCTCGCGGCCGGTCACGGCGAGCCCATGCGCACCGCGTACGACGACCGCCCCGACGCGCTGGTCCCCACGGACCGCCCGATCGGGGCCGGGGACCTGCGCACCGTGCGGTTCTCGCTGGCCTTCCGCGGCTACCGGATGTCCGAGGTCGACGCCCTCCTGCAGCGCCTCGCCGGCGAGATGGACCGCGCCGCCGCGCCACCTCGCGACGACGCCGAGTAGGTTCGCGCCATGCGCGCCGCACTCGGGACCATCGCCGCCCTGACCCTGCTCGCCGCGACGGCCTGTTCGGGCGGGGACGACGAGCCGGAGGCCGGTCCCGACAGTCCGTCGTCGGGCACCACCACGACGACCGAGCAGCCGGCCGACGTCTGCGCCGTCGTCACCGACGAGCAGGCCGCGGCCTGGGCCGGAGCCCCGCGCGGGGTCAAGGAGCAGAGCGAGCTCTCCGGCGCTCTGCACTGCGCGGTGGACACCGAGCTCGGCGACCCGATCAGCATCGAGTGGGACCTGCACCCGAGCGCGGTGACGTTCGACCGGGTGCTCGGTACCGAGCTGCAGCCGGGCCTGGCGACCGCGAAGGTCGACCTCGACGGCACCGAGATCACCGAGGCGACGGGGAAGTTCGCCGCGTGGACCTACGCCCAGGAGTTCGTGCCCCTCGACGACGGCACGCTCGTGGTCGAGGTGTTCGCGCACCGCGACCACGTCGAGGCCGGTACGCCGCGGCGGCTGCGCACGATCGCGCGCGAGCTCGCGTCGTCGTACCTGAAGGCTCCCGGTTTGTCGATCGACCTGCCCGGGTAGGCGGTCCGCGGCAGCGACCGTACCGGGACGGAGAGCGATGACCATCGACCTGCAGATCGACTGGGGCAACCTCGAGCAGCTGCTCACGGTGTTCGACGACGTGGGCGGGGACTCGGAGAAGATCCGCGACTACGCGAACACCTGGGTGTGCAGCAAGGAGGGCTTCGACTACGACCTCTGCGCGCTCAAGCCGATCGCCGACGTGATGCCCACGCTCCAGGGCTACTTCACCGACATGCAGACCTTCTTCGCCGGGCGCTGGTCCGGGGTGCGCGACGCGGTCGTGCTCTCGGCCAAGGACATCGACCTCACCGACGGCGCGGTCAACCACGCCTTCCTCAACCTCGCCGCCGGCATCGCCGAGGACGGCGGCGCGCCCGACGTCGCGGCCGCGATCGAGGCGCTCAAGCTCGACCCGGTCCCGATCGACCTCAGCGAGCCCGACAAGGGCGGCGAGCAGCTCGCGGGCCAGCACGACGACCGGTTCGAGGTCGCGAGCGACACCTGGGACGGGCTGCGCGACACGATCAACAGCGGCATCGACGGCATCAACTGGGCGATCGGCGTCGCGCGCGACGCGGGCGTCGACATCGGTGACGTGCCCAAGCTGCCCGGCGAGAGCCTGCGGGAGATGATCGTCTACCCGCTCTCCGGCAACTACGAGGTCATCCAGCGCAACGGCAACGCCTGCACGATCATGGGCAAGGCGATGCGCGACTGGGGCACCAACTTCAGCCTCCTGTCCGGCAAGACCACCCTCGCGCTCCAGGGACAGGCCTCGCTCGGGCTGGTCGCCCAGCTCAACGCCTACAACCTCGTCCTCAAGGCCGTCGGCACCGGCGTCGGACAGGGCGAGCACGTCTACGCGTGGGTCGCGAAGGTCTCCGAGGAGATCGCGATCGTGGTCGAGAAGGTCATGGTCAAGATGAGCCTCAAGCTGGCCAAGGTGGCCTCGCGGATCGGCTCCAAGGCGGTGCCGATCATCGGCTGGGTCTCGCTCGCCTGGGACATCATCGACAAGGGCTTCGCGGCGATCACCGACATCTGGAACGACATCCAAGAGCTCATCCAGATGATCGAGGACTGCAAGAACCTCGTCGACGAGATCGACGCCTGGGCGCAGGTCGCGGCCGACCGGCTCAAGGTCTTCCAGCAGATCCTCGACCTGGTCAAGGAGCTGCCCGGCGTCAACGCCGGCGGCGGCATCGACGCGCTCCAGGCCAACCTCGACCAGATCACCAAGAACCTCGAGGATGTGCCGAGCTTCGACGAGTCCGTCAGCGGCGCCCAGACCGAGCTCGACGAGGCGATCGCGGACCTCGCGGGTCAGCATCCCGAGGAGTCCGGCGACTTCGACGACGACGGCGATGACGACGACACCGTGATCCTGGCGCCCGGGCCGTTCGAGGGCACCTATCCCGGCTCGGGCTCCGGCTCGTCCGACGGCGGCTACGTGTGAGCGGCCCGGCGGCGTACGACGCGAGCGAGGGGGCCGCGGAGCACCCCAGCCTCGCGGCGCTCGAGACCCGCGCCGCCGAGGACGCGCTGCGCGCCGCGCTCGACCGGGTCCGCGAGGACCTCGACGCGATGGCCGAGCGCGAGCGCGACGAGCCCCTCGATCCCGGCGTCGCGGCGGTGCTGGAGCGGATCGCCGGCGCCCCCGACGCGCCGCTGGAGTACCGCTCGATCCACGCCCGGGTCGGCCGCGGAACCCTCACCTGGGCGGGCCTGTGGCACGACCCGGACCACGAGGGGAGTGCCGGTCGCCGGCTGGTCCTGGACGCCGTCCGGGTGCTCGCCGCCGAGGTCGTCATGCCCGCGCCCGAAGGCACTGCGGAGCGTTGAGGTACGCCCAAGGGCGAGTCTCGGCTGCGCGCCTTGTGGGGCATAGGCGATAATGGTCACGCGCACAGTCGGGTGCACAGGGTGCTCGACAGCTCGCAGAGGTAGTGGAAGAGGGGTGCCGCATGGCGGCGATGAAGCCTCGGACCGGTGACGGTCCGCTCGAGGTCACCAAGGAGGGTCGCGGCATCGTGATGCGCGTCCCGCTCGAGGGCGGCGGCCGACTGGTGGTCGAGCTCAATGCCGAGGAGGCTTCCGCGCTCGGCGATGCGCTCAAGAACGTGGTCGGGTGACCTCCCCGGTCACCACCCGCACGTCCGGCCCGGTGCTCCCGGGCCAGGTCTCACCCCCCGAGTTCGCGGCCAGCGAGCTGCTGCCCGGTGCGATCACCGGCGTCGACGTCGTCGCGCTGCCGGTGCTCCCGGGGGATGACGGCGGCATCCTGCTCGGGCTCGGTGCGGCCGAGCTCGCTGACGAGCTCGCGCTCGACCTCGTCGGGATCGCCGAGGTGCACGGGCTGACCGGCGCGACCGGCGAGGTGGCGACCGTTCCGGTGCCCGAGGGGTCCGCGAGCAATCCCGCGCTGCGCCTGGTGCTGCTGGTCGGTGTCGGCGCCGCGCGGCCGATCGACCTGCGCCGGGCCGGTGCCACGATGGCCAAGGCCGCGCGCGACCGCGCCGCCGTGGTCACCTCGATCCCGGCCGTCGCCGAGGACGCCACGCCCGACGACCCGGTCGCCCTCGAGGCGTTCGTGGCCGGCACCATGCTCGGCTCGTTCGTCTTCCACTGGCGCTCGACCGGCCCCGAGCACACGCCCGTACGACGGGTGGTGCTCGCCGGCGCCCCGGCCGCCACCGACCGCTCGGCACTCGAGCGCGCGGTCGCCCTGGGCGGTGCGGGCTGGCGCTCGCGGCTGCTCGCGACCGTTCCCTCCAACCTCAAGAACCCCGCGTGGCTGGCCGCGCAGGCCGAGGAGGTCGCCGCGGCCGCGGGTCTCGACGTCCGGGTCTGGGACGAGCAGCAGCTCGCCAAGGAGGGCTTCGGCGGCATCCTCGCCGTCGGTGCCGCCTCCGCGACCCCGCCGCGCCTGATCCGGCTCGACTACACGCCGGGCGGCGTCTCGGCGCGGGCCGCCAAGAAGCTGCCGGTCGTGGTGCTCGTCGGCAAGGGCATCACCTTCGACTCCGGCGGTCTCTCGATCAAGCCGAGCGCATCGATGGGCTCGATGAAGCGCGACATGACCGGCGGCGCGGTCGTCCTGGCCACGATGGCCGCGCTCGCCGACGTCGACTGCCCGGTCCGCGTGATCGGGCTGATCGCCGCCGCCGAGAACGCCATCTCCGGCAGCGCCCTGCGCCCCGGCGACGTCCTCACCCACTGGGGCGGGCGCACCACCGAGGTCGGCAACACCGACGCCGAGGGCCGCCTGGTCCTCGCCGACGCCCTCGCCTACGCGGTCAGTGAGCTCGACCCGGCGCTCGTCGTCGACGTCGCCACCCTCACCGGCGCGGTCAAGGTCGCGCTCGGCCAGCAGGTCGGCGGCCTCTTCGCCACCGACGACGCCCTCGCCGCCGCGCTCAGCGCCGCCGGCGAGCGCGCCGGCGAGCCGCTGTGGCGCTTCCCGCTCTACCGCGGCTACGACGACAAGCTGGCCTCCAAGGTCGCCGACGCGAGCAACGACCCCGGCGGGGCCGGCGCGATCACCGCGGCGCTCTTCCTGCGCCCGTTCGTCGGCGACGTCCCGTGGGCGCACCTCGACATCGCCTCGGTCGGCGACGTCGAGAAGGACTCCTACGAGTGGACCGTCGGTCCCTCGGGCTTCGGCTCGCGCCTGCTGCTGTCGTGGCTGGGCTCGGTCGACCCGCTCGCCGGGGTCGGCGACCAGGACTGAGCAGCACCGCTCGGACCCAGCGGCCCGATCGGACCCCGCACGGACGACACCGCCCCGGCCAGCAGCTGCTGACCGGGGCGGTTCGTCGTTCTCCGGGGGCTCAGGCCGGGACGAGCCGCGGATCCTGGTCGGGATCGGAGTCCGGGTCGATCTGGTCCTCCGGCGCACCGGCGCGGAGGTTGTCGCCCTCGACGTCGATGTTGGGCAGGATCCGGTCGAGCCACTGCGGCATCCACCAGGACTTCTCGCCGAGCACCAGCATCGCCGTCGGCATGATGACCATCCGGACGAGGAAGGCGTCGAACACGATCGCTGTGGCCATCGCGAAGCCCATCAGCTTCAAGAAGGTCAGGTGCGAGAGCGTGAAGCCGGCGAAGACCGAGAACATGATCAGCGCGGCCGCGGTGATCACCCGGGCACCGGCGCGGTAGCCGATGTGGACCGCCTCGGTGGTCGGGGCGCCGTGGTGGTGCTCCTCGCGCATCCGGCTGACCAGGAAGACCTGGTAGTCCATCGCCAGGCCGAACACGATGCCGATGAGGAAGATCGGCATGAACACCAGGATCGGTCCCCGGTCCTCCGGTGCGATCCAGCCCAGCCAGCCGTCCTGGAAGAAGCCGACCGTGACGCCGAACGTGGCCGCGATCGAGAGCAGGAAGCCGAGCGAGGCGATCAGCGGGATCACCACGGAGCGGAAGACGATCATGAGCAGCAGGAACGCCATGCCGATGACCACCGCGAGGTAGAGAGGGAGCTTGCTGGTCAGCGCGTGCGAGAAGTCCGCGTTGATCGCCGCGATGCCGCCGACCCCGACGTAGGTGTCGGTGCTGGAGCCGACCGCGCTGGAGGCGTCCCGGACCTTCTCGAGCAGGTCGGAGGTCTCGGCGGTGGACGGTCCGCTGTCGGGCACGATGATGAACTGCGCCGCCGTGCCGTCCGGGTTCGGGATCGGGCCCAGGAAGCCGTCCTTGGCGATGTGGGGCAGGTCCTTGACCTTGGCCGTGAACGCCTCCTCGGCCGCCTTGAGGTCGCCGCCGTCGCGGGCGTCGACGATCGCGACGAGCGGGGCGGACTTGCCGGCACCGAAGGCGTCGGACTGGATCGCCAGGGCGGCCTTGTCCGAGGGCTGGGCGGCGTCGAGACCGAGCTCGATGTTGGCGACCGGGATGGCGCCCAGGGCCAGGACGGCGACCGCGCCGACCAGGTAGGGGAGCGGCCGGCGGATGAAGGCGCTGATGATCCGGTCGCCCGTGGTGCGGCGCTCGGTCTGGTCGGGGGTCCACAGGCCGGGCAGGCGCGGCTTGAAGACGATCGACTTGAACAGGCCCAGCAGCGCGGGCAGCACGGTCAGGGCGACCAGCACGGCGAGCAGCACGGTGACGGCCGCGCCCAGACCCATCTGGGCCAGGAACGACAGCCCGGTCAGGGAGAGGCCGGCGAGCGCGATGATGACGGTCGCTCCGGCGAAGACGACGGCGGAGCCCGCCGTACCGACGGCGATGCCGGCGGCGTGCGAGCGGTCGTCGGTCTTGAGCAGCTCGAAGCGGTAGCGGGAGATCACGAACAGCGAGTAGTCGATGCCGACCGCGAGGCCGATCATCGTCGACAGACCGGTGGTCGAGGTGCCGAGGGTGAGGAAGCTCGTGCCGATCAGGATGATCGAGCTCGACAGCATGATCCCGATCATGGCCGAGACCAGCGGCATCAGCGCCGAGAGCAGCGCGGCGAACGTGATGACCATGACGACGATCGCGATCGCGATACCGATCATCTCGGCCGGGGGCTCGGCCGGCTCGGTGTTGGACGCACCGGCGGTCTCGACGGTCAGGCCGGCGTCGCGGCCGGCCTCCTTGGCCTTCTCGACGGCGTCCTTGGTGGCCTTGCTGAGCCCGTCGCTGTCGGTGAACTTCGCGTTGAACGCCAGGTTGATGACGGCGACCTCGCCGTCCTTGCTCAGCGTCTCGGCCGCACCCGGACCCTTGGTCGGGTCGACGATCGCGGCGCGCTGCTCGTCGGTCAGCTGCGGGGCCTCCCGGAGCTTGTCGACGACCGTGGCGATCGCCGCGGCGTTGCTCGGGTCGGTGAGCGGCTTGCCGTTCTTGGACTTCAGGACGACGGTGCCGGTCAGCGACTCGGTGTCCGTGGTGTTGGGGAACGCGTCCTGGAGGATCTCCTGGGCCTTGACGGCCTCGCTGCCCGGCAGGTTGAAGTCGTCCTTGAACGGCTCCTTGACGGCGCTGCCCACGCCGGCGATCACGACGGCGGCGATGATCCAGATGCCGAGGACGGCCCACCATCGCCGGTACGAGAACCGGCCGATCTTGTAGAGGAACGAGGCCATCGAACACCTTCCACCAAGGGTCGCCCGACGCGACCGGAACGCCAAAAGCGTTCCACGAGGGAGGAAAGCGTGTCCAGGTGATTAGGTCGTGCCGAGACCCGCCGAAAGTCGTGTGACCGGGGTCACCGCGGTCGGGGTCCCCTCCGGTCAGTCACCGGACTCGGGGACCCACTCCTTCTTGGCGACGAGCAGGCCGTCGCCCACGGGCAGCAGCGCGGGCACCAGACCCTCGGTCGCGGCGACCTGCTGGACCAGGTCGCGGATGGCGACCGTCTGCTCGTCGCGCTGGGCGGGGTCGGCGACCCGGTCGTGCCACAGCGCGTTGTCGAAGGCCACCACGCCGCCGGGGCGCAGCAGGCGCAGCGCCTCGGAGAGGTAGGCGCCGTACTCGTGCTTGTCGCCGTCGGCGAAGACGATGTCGTAGTGGCCGTCGGTCAGCCGGGGGAGGACGTCGAGTGCGGAGCCGGCGATGGTGCGCACCCGCTGGGGCGCGATGCCGGCGTCCTTGAACGACTCGCGGGCCAGGCGCTGGTGCTCGGCCTCGACGTCGACGGTCGTGAGCACGCCGTCGGGGCGCATGCCGCGCAGCAGCCAGACGCCGGAGACGCCCGTGCCGGTGCCGATCTCGACGATCGCGCGGGCCTCGAGCACGGAGGCGAGGAAGCGCAGCGTGGCGCCGGTGCCGGCGCCGATGGGCACCACGCCGACCTCCTCGGCACGCGCGCGGGCGGCGACGAGGACGTCGTCCTCGTCGACGTAGGTGTCGGCGAAGGTCCAGCTGGTCGCGTTGATCGGTGTCGGAGCCACTGGCTCACCCTATTGCTTCGCGCGCCCGGCGGGTCGGAGCCGACGCCGGGGGAACACCCGATCGTTGCCGATCGTTGGGGTATTTCACAGGGAACCCTCAGTTCCCGCCCCTACGGTGAGAGGAGCCAGGAGACCTTGGCACTGATCCAGCGGAAGAAGGCCACGATGAAGGAGCCCGTCGATCCCCACCCCCAGCCCAGCGGGCAGGGGCAGTCCGACTTGGACTGGGGCACCATCGTCGAGCAGCACTCCGACCGTGTCTACCGCCTGGCGCTGCGCCTGACGGGCAACCGTCACGACGCCGAGGACCTCACCCAGGAGGTCTTCGTCCGGGTCTTCCGCTCGCTGCACACCTACACCCCCGGCACGTTCGAGGGCTGGCTGCACCGGATCACGACCAACCTCTTCCTCGACCAGGCCCGCCGCAAGCAGCGGATCCGCTTCGACGCGCTCTCCGACGAGCGTGCGGCGCGGCTCGCCAGCGCCGAGCTCGCGCCCGAGACGGCGTACGCCGACCAGACCTTCGACGACGACGTCGCCGCCGCGCTGGCCGACCTGCCGCCGGACTTCCGCGCCGCGGTCGTGCTGTGCGACATCGAGGGGCTCAGCTACGAGGAGATCGCCGAGATCCTCGGTGCCAAGCTCGGCACCGTCCGCTCGCGCATCCACCGTGGCCGGGCCCTGCTCCGCGCGGCCCTCGCGCACCGCGCCCCGACCGCGGGCCGGACCCGGTTCGCCGGCCCGGCCCCGATGCCGGTCGGCGGAGCAGCCTCGTGATCGGCCACCTCGGCAACCGGGTGAGTGCCCTGCTCGACGGGCAGCTCACCGCACGGGAGACCGAGGAGGCCTGGGCCCACGTCTACCACTGCCACGCCTGCCGTGACCTCGTCGAGCGCGAGGGCTGGGTCAAGACCCGGCTGGCCGGCCTGTGCGCCTCCGGCACCGCCGAGCGCGGCGCGCCGTCGGGGCTCAAGGGCTCGCTGCTGAGCATGCCCCCGGGCGAGGCGATCCTCGCCGACGCGGGCGCCTCCGGCGCGGGCCGCCGGGCCACCGGCGCGGTGATGCTGGGCGGGGGCGCCGTCGGCGCCGCCATGCTCGGCGTCCTGGCGCTGGGCTTCGGCGTCGGCTCCTCGCCGCCGGCCGACCGCCGTCCGCCGGCCACCCAGATCAACACCACCGTGCCGAGCGCGCCGGCCACCCCGGCCGCGCCGGTCACCGGCACCACCCCGTCGCCCAACGGCTTCCCGGGCAACCTGCCCGTGCCGGTGCGCCGGATGCTGCCCTGAGCCTCGGGTCCACCTGCGGGACCGGTGATTCGGGCCCATCGGACATGATGGTCCCGTGAACGACGCGCACGAGTCCGACCGGGAGCCCACCGAGCCGCTCGAGGCTCCCGCCGAGGACCCGGCCGCGGCGGCCGACCCCGCTCCGGCCCCCTCGCCGTGGGCGCCGCCCGGGCCGGGCGACGTACCGCTGGCCGAGAGCGTGCCGTCGGCCCCGAGCGCCCCGCTCACCCCGCCCTCGCACCCGGTGCCCGAGCCGGAGCCGGTCGCCGTACCGGAGCCGACCATGCCGCTGGCGATGGCGCCCTCGCTGCTCCCGCCGCCCCCGCCGGTGCCGCCCACCGCCGCCGACCTCACGGTCCGGCTGCCCGGTGGCCCTCCGGCGCCCGGCAGCCACCGCACGGGCCGGACCGGCTCGGGACGCCCCGCCGGCTGGGTGTGGCCCGCCGTCGCCGCGCTCGCCCTCGTCGTCGGCCTCGGCGGCGGCGTGCTGGGCGCGCTCGTCTACGACCGGGTCGCCGACGACTCGCCGTCGGGTCCGGCCTACTCCGACCAGGGCCTGGGCGGCGTCGACCTCGAGCCGGACGCCCCGCTCGCCGCGCCCGGCTCGGTCGCCGCCGTGGCCAAGGCCGTGCTGCCGAGCACCGTGCAGATCGTCGCCGACTACAAGGGCCAGTCCGCGGGCGCCAGCGGCTCGGGCTGGGTGCTCGACAAGAACGGCCACATCGTCACCAACAACCACGTCGTCGCCGACGCCGCCGCCAACGGCGGCGAGATCACGGTCGTCGACCACGAGCGCAACCAGTACCGGGCCAAGGTCGTCGGGCGCAGCTCGGTCTACGACCTCGCGATCCTCTACGTCGACGACAAGGACAAGCTCACCCCGGCCAAGCTCGGCTACTCCAGCAAGCTCCAGGTCGGGGAGCCGGTCGTCGCGATCGGCTCGCCCCTCAACCTGCCCGACACGGTGACCTCGGGCATCGTCAGCTACCTGCACCGCCCGGTCACGACGGGCTCGTCGGCCGACGAGTCGTCGTACATCGACGCGGTGCAGACCGACGCCGCGATCAACCCCGGCAACTCCGGCGGCCCGCTGGTCAACCAGAAGGGCGAGGTGATCGGCGTCAACTCCGCCATCGCCACCGCTGGCGGCGGCTCCATCGACTCCGAGGCCGGCAACATCGGCGTCGGCTTCGCGATCCCCGTCGAGCAGGTCCGGGTGACCGCCGACCAGATCCTCAAGAGCGGCAAGGCGCAGTACCCGGTGATCGGGGCCCAGGTCGCGACCGGGGGCCAGGCGCGCGGGGACGGCGCCGAGCTCGACGAGATCCTGCCGCGCACGCCCGCTGCCGAGGCCGGCCTGCGCAAGGGCGACATCATCACCCACGTCAACGGCGACCGGGTCACCGACGGCATCGCGCTCATCGTCGCGATCCGGACCCACCAGCCGGGCGAG
Organism: Pimelobacter sp. 30-1; assembly: GCF_018831735.1. Lineage (NCBI taxonomy): Bacteria > Bacillati > Actinomycetota > Actinomycetes > Propionibacteriales > Nocardioidaceae > Pimelobacter > Pimelobacter sp. 30-1. Next base: position 745,136 of record NZ_NHTS01000006.1, on the reverse strand, counting down.
ACGATCGAGTTCACGATCCTGCGCGGCTCGGCGGAGAAGAAGGTCAAGGTCACCCTCGACGGCAAGAACGGCTAGCCGGGCGCCGGCCGGCCTGCCGGGTCAGACCTCGGCGTCGGACTCGCTGAACGGGTGGTCGGCGACGTAGCGTGCCGCGGCGCGGTACTGCTGCTGGATGTAGTCCTCGAGTCGGCTGGCCTCGACCCGCCACTGGCCGCGGCCGCCGATCTTGATCGCGGGCAGCTCGCCCCGGCGCACCAGCGCGTAGACCTGGGCGCTGGAGGTGTTGAGCACCTCGGCCACGTCGGCGAGCGTGAGGAACCGAGGGCCGTCCGAGGGGAGTCCCATGGGCCCATCGTCGCACCCGCGCGCGCCGGCCGCAGCCGGCGTGACGGGGCCTGTGGATAGCCGGATGACGAGACGGCCGCCGGCCTGCATGATGAGCGCGTGTCCAGAGATCTCGGGAACGCGACGGGCACGCCTGCTCCACCACCCGCCCAGCGGGTGGTGCGTCCGGCATGGCGTGACCCGCGGTTGTGGCTCGGCGTGCTGCTCGTGGCGGGCTCGGTGGTGGTGGGTGCGCGGCTGCTCGCCGCGGCCGACGACACGGTCGCGGTGTGGGCGGTACGGGCCGAGCGCGGCGCCGGTACGCCGCTGCGCACCGACGACCTCGTCGTCGAGCGGGTCCGGTTCACCGACGCCGCTGCGCAGGAGCGCTACTTCACCGCCGAGCGGCCGGTGCCGGCCGACCTCGTGCTGGTCCGGGCGGTGGGGGCGGGGGAGCTGCTGGCCCGCTCCGCGGTCGGCCCGGCCGCCGCGGAGCCGGTGCTCCGGGTGCCGCTCGAGGTCGACCCGAACCGGGTGCCGCCGGACGTCGGTGCGGGCTCCGTGGTCGACGTCTGGGTCAGCGACGGGCCTGGGCGGAGTGCCGGGGCCGGGGCGGGGTCGGACGGCGGGGGACCGGCACTCAGCGAGGTGACCGTGGTGGCCGCGCCGTCGTACGAGGATACGTTCGGCGTCACCGGCGCCCGCCAGCTCGTCGTGGCCGTGGACGACGACCGGGCGGTGGCGTTCGAGCGGCTGCTGGGCGGGCTGCAGGACCCGGTCATCCGGATCCTCCAGCGCTCGTGAGGCGGCGGTCGTGAGCGTCATCGTCGTCCTCCTCGTCTCGACCGGCGCGGCCTGGGAGTCGCGCGCGCTCGCCGCGCTCGCCGATCACCCCGGCACCGTGCTCCTCAAGCGCTGCGTCGACGTCGCCGACCTGCTCGCCGCCGCGCGGACCGGTCAGGCCGAGGCCGCCGTCCTCGGCGTCGACCTGCCCGGGCTGGACCAGGGCGTCGTCGACGACCTGCGCCGCGAGGGGGTCCGGATGGTCGGCGTGGCCACCGATCCCGGTCACAGCACGGAGCGGGCGGCGCGGCTCGGGATCGCGACGGTCCTGGCCGCCGAGCGCGTCGACGAGCTCGGCGCGGTGCTGGTCGCGCTGCCGTCCACGGACCTCCCGCCGCCACCGTCTCCGCCGCCGCCTCCGCCCGCACCGGCGACGGCCGCGCCCCGGGCGGCTCCCGGACGCCAGGGCCGCGTGATCGTGGTCTGGGGCCCCGCCGGAGCCCCCGGCCGGACCACCCTCGCCGCCGGCCTGGCCGGCGAGCTGGCCCGCCGCGGCCTGGGCACGCTCCTGGTCGACGCCGATCCGTACGGCGGCACGCTCGCCCAGCAGCTCGGCGTCCTCGACGAGGTCTCCGGCCTGCTCGCCGCGACCCGCCTGGCCGCCTCCGGGGTCCTCGACGAGCGCTTCACCGCGACCCAGCGCCGCCTCTCCGCCCACCTCCGGCTGCTGTCCGGGCTGCCCCGCCCCGACCGCTGGCCCGAGGTCCGCCCGGGCGCGCTCACCGCGCTCCTCGACCGCGCGCGGAGCGAGGGCCAGGTGGTCGTCGACACCGGCTTCGCGATCGCCCCGGATCCCTTCGGGGACCCCGGCGGCACCGGCCGGCCCGAGCGCGACGGGCTCACCCGCGAGGCGCTGGAGGCGGCCGACGACATCCTCCTGGTCGGTACGGCGGACCCGGTCGGCCTGGCCCGCCTGGCCCGCGCGCTCGGCGAGCTGCGCGAGCTCGTGCCCACCACGCGGGTCCGCGTCGTGGTCAACCGGATGCGCCCCACCCTCGGCTGGCGCGAACCCGACGTCCGCGCCCTGCTCGCCGGCTTCGGGGCGCACGACGGCGTCCACGTCCTGCCCGACGACCAGGCCGCGGTCGACCGTGCCCTGGTCGCCGGCCGGATGCTGGTCGAGTCCGGCGACTCCGCGCTGCGCCGGGCGCTCGCGCGGCTCGTCGACGCGCTGGCCGGCGTACCGGCGCGGGCGCCCGGAGCCCGCGCATAGGGGGCCTCTCCGGCGCCCGCGCCTGCTGCGCGGGGCTTGCGGCCGACCCGGCGGCGTTCTCGCCGACTCGACGGGCCTCCGGCCCGCCTTCGCGACTCGGCCTTGCCAGGTCGACCGCAAGCCCCGCTCGCGACGGCGCCGCCGCCGGAGACGCCCCCTAGGCGCTGAACAGCAGGTAGAGCCCGCCAGCCGTGAACCCGACCATCACCACGAGCAGCGGCAGCTGCCCGAGCACCTGGTCGCGCTTGGGCAGCAGCGTCAGCGCCCGGTCGTGCGCGGCGACCGCGCCGACCACGTGACCCACGACGACCGCGAGCACCTTGATCGTGGCCAGGAGCGTCGGGTGGTACGAGAACCAGTACGACGGCTCGAGCCCCGCGGTCCCGAGGATGTCCCAGCCCTTGCCGAACGGGTCGCTGGCGCGGGCGAGCGTCTGGGTGCCGACGTCGACGAACAGCGTCAGGTAGTGGGCCAGGATGTAGGCCAGGATGATCGGGATGATCGAGTGCGCGTAGCGGCGGGGCAGCTGGGAGCGTGGGTAGTGCGCGGCCGACGTGGTCAGCGCGCAGGCACCGGCCAGCAGCACGCCCGCGATCACGCAGAACCCGACCAGTGCGATGTTGTCGATGATCGACTTGCTGACCGAGGCGTTCTGGTAGAACTTCACCCAGAACGAGGACTCGCCGAACGAGTCGAAGGCGGTGCTGCCGAAGAGCACAGCCACGACCGCGACGAGACCCGGCTTGGCCGGCACGGTCGCGAGGTTCGCCAGCGGGCTGCGCAGGCGCAGCCGGCCGTCGACGCGGGCCCAGGGCGAGAGCTTGCCGATGAGCGAGGAGTAGACCTCGAACGGGTCGGCGTTCTCGTAGAAGCGGTTGCCGAAGATCGCGCCGCCGACCAGCATCACGCCGACGTAAAGCGCGCACCAGAGCCGGACCGTGCCGAGCTCGGTCGGGTGGGTCGAGGCGAGCTCGAGCCAGACGAAGGCGAACAGCCCGATCGCGGCCGGCCAGTAGCCGAGCCGCTCGGGGTACTCGCGCAGCCCGGTCTCGGGGTCGCCGCCGGAGATCTTGGCGAGTGCGGCGTTGATGGTGCGGACCGGGCTGATCGCCTTCCACACCGGGCCGAGCAGGGCCGAGGCGAAGACCAGGCCCACCCACCACCAGACGTAGACCATCCCGAAGAACGGGTTGGTCAGCGAGTCCTGGCCGAAGACCGCGGTGGCGACGGCGAACAGCGCGACGACCATGCCGATCGTGCGCAGCACGACGTGGAACGCCGGGGCGGCCGTGACCCGGTCGAGGAAGGCCCAGGCGGCGCGCCCGGCCCGCGGTACGTCGTACCGGGGCTGGCGCCAGGCGACGATGAGGACGGTGAACGACACGACGAGGGCCGCCACGGCGCCGGAGACCGCGAGCTCCAGCGGGATGGGCAGGTCGGCCTGCCCACCGATGCCGTGGGCCTGGAGGTCCCCGGTCAACGGACTTCGAGCTGGACGATGATCTGGGGCGGGTCGTGCGACTCCACCTCGATCACTCCGGGCCGGTCGATCGAGATCGGGAACGTCTTGGTGCCCTTGTCGTAGGCGAACTCCTGCTCGGGGTCGGAGTGCATGTGCAGCGAGCCCGCGGTGTCCGCGGTGACGACGAGGTCGACCGGCTGGCCGGTGCCGACCTTGACCCGGTCGCCGCTCGGGGTGATCTTGCCGTCCTTGACGGTGATGTCGATCACGACTGTCTTGTCGGTGCTCGCCTTGTCGTCGGTGCCGCACGCGGAGACGGCCCCCAGCAGAGTGACGGTGGCGAGCGCCGCGCCGATGGTGCGCAGCCGCTGCATGCATTCCTCCTCGTCAGGACACCCCTGGACGTACCCACGGATGCTCGGGTTCTCTGTCAGAATCTCACGGTGATCCCAACGGCGGCGGGATGGGGCCGCCGACGATCCTGAGGGATCGGTCCAGAGGCTGGAGGACGACGTGGTGGACCGGGTGCGACCGCGTGACCTGACGTTCCTCGAGGAGGAGTCCCCCGAGACCCCCCAGCACAACGCGACCATCGAGATCTTCGAGCCCGGCGAGGGCGCCGACGCGTTCGACCACGCCCGCCTGGTGGCGCTGATCCGGGACCGGATCGCGTTCGTGCCGCGCTACCGCCAGCGGCTCCAGGCCGTGCCCGGCCACCTGGCCAACCCGGTGTGGGTCGACGACGAGAAGTTCGACCTCGGCTTCCACGTACGACGCTCCGCGCTGCCGCGCCCCGGCACCTCCGCCCAGCTGCTCGAGCTCGTCTCCCGGATCGTCTCGCGCCCCCTCGACCGGACCCGCCCCCTGTGGGAGATCTACTTCGTCGAGGGCCTCGAGGACGGCCGGGTGGCGGTGCTGTCCAAGACCCACCAGGCCCTCGTCGACGGCGTGCACACCGTCGACCTCGGCCAGCTGCTCCTCGACCTGCAGCCCGAGGCCCGCGAGCTCGACCCCGACGACTGGGCCCCGCGCCGCTCGCCGAACCCGGCCACGCTGCTCGGCGGCGCGGTCCGCGAGAACCTCACCGACCCGGGCGTCCTGCTCGACACCGTCCGCACCGGCTCCCGGGCGCTGGCCCGCACCGCCGACCAGCGCAGCGAGCGGGCGCGCTCCTTCCTCTCCGCCGCCGCCGGACGCCGGCCCAAGTCGCGCGGGGTCATCAACGGCCCGCTGTCCCAGCAGCGCCGCGTGGTCACCGTCGAGACCCGCCTCTCCGACTACCGCCGGATCCGCGAGGCCCACGGCGGCACCATCAACGACGTCGTCCTCGCCACCATCACCGGGGCGCTGCGGGCCTGGCTCATGACCCGCGCGGAGTCCCTCGGCGGGCTGCGGCAGGTCCGGGCCGTCGTACCGGTGTCGGTGATCGACGAGGAGCTCGAGGCCACCTCGCTCGGCAGCCAGATCGCCGCCCACTTCGTCGACCTCCCGGTGGGGGAGCCGAGCCCGATCGTGCGCCTGCACCAGGTGTCGTACTCCTTCCAGGCGCACAAGGACACCGGCCGCAGCGTCGCCGCCAACCGCCTCGCCGGCATCGCCGGCTTCGCCCCCACGACCTTCCACGCGATCGGCTCGCGGGTCGCGGCGGCCGAGCTGCGCAAGGGCTACCAGATCTCGGTCACCAACGTGCCCGGCCCGCAGGCCCCCCTCTACGCCTCCGGCGCCCGGATGCTCGCGAGCTACCCGGTCCCACCGCTCACCCCCGGGCACCCGCTCGCGATCGGCGTGACGTCGTACGACGGCGGGGTCTACTACGGCATCACCGCCGACCGCGACTGGATCCCCGACGCCGACGTCCTCGCCTCCTGCGTGCGCGAGGCCCTCGACGAGCTCATCGACGTCTCCTCACCGACCCGGCAGCGCGCGCCCCGCGGGCGTCGTACCACCAAGGGGACGCCGAAGCGCGGCTCCTGAGCCACGGTGCGACGATGGACCTCGTGATCCCCCTCCACCTCGGTGCGTTGCACCCGGCCGAGCAGATCGCCACGATGGTGCTGGCGTTCGGGCCGTTTGTGGTGCTCGGGATCGTCATCTTCTTCCGCCGGCGCGCGGACGCGCGTGAAGAGGTCGACCCGAGGTCCGGGCCCGATCGCTGAGGTCGTCAGTCGAGGAGCGGCTCGACGCGGCGCGCGGTGAACGGGTATCCGTCGAGATCCAGGGCATCGAACTCGAACCGGACCCGCTGCCCTGCGCGCAGCTGCTTGAACCCTGACATCTCGACCACGGCGAAGCTGGCCCAGCAGCCGCCGGGCGCCGCGCGGCCAACACCTGACCGCGCAACAGCCTCGGCCTAGCGGCTCAGCCAGGCCTTCCCGGTCCGCTCCTCGGCCCGCAGCGCGCTGCCCAGCAGCTTGGCGAGCAGCTCCTCGATCTTGCCGCCCACCAGCGGGATCTTGACCTTGATCTCCAGCTCGACCGTCTCGGTGGTGACGTCGTCGACCTCGGCCAGGATCGCGGTGCCGCGCATCTCGCCCGGCTTGCCGGGGATGCCGACCACGATGGTCGCCTGGTAGGCGTCGGCCCAGGTCTCGGTCTGGACGATGGTGGTCGTGGCGCCGACGAACTTCTTGGCGAACGACGGCACCTTGTCGGTGGGCTGCTCCATCTCGATCCGCACGGCCTTGGCGTCGATCCCGCCCTCGATCGTGACGGCGAAGGACGTCGCGCGCTGGTTGCGGCACACCTCCTCCCGGAAGAGGGGGTCGGAGAGCATCGCGGCGACCTCGCTCGCCGGGGCGTCGTACACCATCTTGTGGACCAGGCGCGTGGCCATCGTCAGCGGTCTCCCTTCAACCAGGCCACGCCCACGGAGTGCTCCACGGACAGGCCGGCGTCGATGTTGTCGGTCATCAGCTTCTCCAGCTTGCCGCCGACCAGGGGCACCTTGACGGTGACCTCGAGGTCGACGACATGCTTCGTCGAGGCGCCGTCGGCCACCAGGGTGACCGTGCCGGCGGCTCGGGTCGGCTTGCCCGGAGCAGTGATCTCGATCGTCCCAGATGCGGGGCCGGACCACTCCTCCCGGACCACTGCCTGGGTGGTGTCGCCGGCGATCTTCTTGGCGATGGCGGGCAGGCCGGCGGTGTTCTGGACCTGGTCGATGACCAGGTGGACGCCGGTTCCTGCGGGGGTCGCCGTGACCGCGACCGAGACCACCTGCTGGGCGGCGGCGACCTTCTCGCGGAAGGCGGGGTCGGCGAGCATCGCGAAGACCTCGTCGGGCGCGGCGTCGTAGGCCAGCTCACGGCTGTATCGCATACGAGACATCATGTCCTACCCGCGTGTTGTGGCCCGGAACTTCGAGGTCCTACTGTCGAGGTGTGTCAATGACGACGCTGCCTTCCTCTGCTGCCCATTCCGACCGAGACCGCATCTTCGAGCAGGCCGCTGCCGCGGCCGCGCCGGCCAAGGGGAGCGGAGGGCCGCCACGCGAGGCGTTGCCCGCGCTGCTCCCGGCGTACTACCGCCACGTGGCCACCGAAGAGCTCGAGAGCCGTACGGACGTCGACGTCTACGGCGCCCTCGCCTCCCACCACCACCTCGCGCTCGAGCGCGAGCCCGGTGCCGCCAAGGTGCGGGTGTTCACGCCGACGGTCGCCGAGCACGGCTGGTCCGCGGCGGGCCACTCCGTGGTCGAGGTCGTCGTCGACGACATGCCGTTCCTGGTCGACTCGCTGACCATGGAGCTCTCCCGCCAGCTCCACGACGTGCGCGCGGTCATCCACCCCACCTTCGACGTACGACGCGACGAGCGCGGCCGCCTCGTCGAGGCTGAGCCGGTCGCCTCGGGCTCGACCGCCCCGGTCGAGGGCACGATCCGCGAGTCGTGGATGCACATCGAGATCCCGCGGCTCAGCGGTGAGGGCGCCGACGCCCCCGAGCGCGTCGCCGACGCGTGCCGCCGGGTGCTGGGCGACGTCCGGGCGTCGGTGGTCGACTGGCCGCAGATGCAGGAGCGGGTCGCCGAGACCGTCGCCTCCCTGGCCTCCGACCCGCCGCCGCTGCCGGCCGAGGAGGTCCGCCAGGCCGGTGAGCTGCTCGCCTGGCTGGCCGACGAGCACTTCACCTTCCTCGGCTACCGCGAGTACGTCCTCGACCGGGTCGCCCTCGACGGCGAGCCCGAGGACGACGTGCTGCGCCCCGTCCCGGGCACCGGCCTGGGCATCCTGCGCGAGCACCCGGCCGAGAAGGACACCTCGATCGCCTTCAGCCGGCTGCCCGACGCGGTCAAGGCCAAGGCGCGCGAGAAGACCGTGCTGGTGCTGGCCAAGGCCAACTCCCGCTCCACCGTGCACCGCCCGGCGTACCTCGACTACGTGGGCGTCAAGACGTTCGGCCCCGACGGTGAAGTGGTCGGCGAGCGCCGCTTCCTCGGCCTGCTCTCCAGCGCGGCCTACACCGAGTCGCTGCTGCGCATCCCGCTGCTGCGCGAGAAGGCCGACGAGGTCCTCCTCCGCAGCGGGTACGACGCCCGCAGCCACGACGGTGCCGCGCTGCTCGACACCCTCGAGACCTATCCGCGCGACGAGCTGTTCCACACGCCGGTCGACGAGCTCGGCCCGATCGTCGAGGCCGCCATGCAGGCCCGCGAGCGCCGTGCGGTGCGGCTGTTCATCCGCCGCGACACCTATGCGCGCTACCTCTCGGTGCTCGTCTACCTGCCGCGCGACCGCTACAACACGGGGATCCGGCACAAGTTCGTGCAGATCCTGACCGAGCAGATCGGCAAGGGCCGGATCGGTCCCGACTCGGTCGAGTTCAACGTCAGCATCAACGAGTCGACGACGGCGCGCGTGCACTTCGTCGTCCACCTGCCCAAGGGCGAGCTGATCCCCGACGACATCGACACCGCCGACCTCGAGCGGCGCCTGATCGACGCCTCCCGCTCCTGGCAGGAGGACTTCGTCCAGGCCGTCATCGCCGAGTACGGCGAGGAGTCCGGCGCCCTGCTCGGCCGGCGCTACCTCGATGCCTTCCCCGAGGCCTACAAGGAGGACTTCAGCGCCCGCACGGCCGCGGTCGACCTCGCCCGGATCGAAGGCATCCCCGGCGACGACGGGCGCGACCAGTCGCTCTACGCCGAGGTCGACGCGGCCGACGGCGAGGCCCGGCTCAAGATGTTCCGCGTCGGTGAGCCGCTCTCGCTGAGCGCGGTGCTGCCGATGCTGGCCTCGATGGGGGTCGAGGTCGTCGACGAGCGTCCCTACACGCTCAACGGCCTGGGCCGGCTGACCCACATCTACGACTTCGGCCTGCGCTACGACGGCCCGCTGCCCGACCACGCCCGCGAGCTGTTCGCCGACACGCTCCGCGCGATGTGGGACGGTTTCACCGAGACCGACGGCTTCAACCGCCTCGTCCTCGCGGCGCGGCTGACCTGGCGCCAGGCGATGCTGCTGCGCGCCTACGCGCGCTACATGAAGCAGGGCAACAGCCCGTTCGCGGTCGACTCCATCGAGCAGGCGCTGGTCGACAACGTCGACCTGGCCCGGCTGCTCGTCGAGCTCTTCGAGACCCGCTTCGACCCGGCCGTCGGCGCCGACCGCGAGGGGCGCGAGAGCGTCCTCGTCGACCAGGTCCGTACGGCGCTCGACGGCGTGGTCAGCCTCGATCACGACCGGATCCTGCGCTCCTACCTGACCCACATCCAGGCGACGCTGCGCACCAACTACTTCCAGCACACGGGCGAGCCGGCCACCCCCAAGCCGTACCTCTCGCTCAAGCTGGAGCCCTCGGCGATCCCCGACCTGCCCGAGCCGCGGCCGAAGTACGAGATCTTCGTCTACTCGCCGCGGGTCGAGGGAGTGCACCTGCGCTTCGGCAGCGTCGCGCGCGGCGGCCTGCGCTGGTCCGACCGGCGCGACGACTTCCGCACCGAGGTGCTCGGCCTGGTCAAGGCCCAGATGGTCAAGAACACCGTGATCGTCCCGGTCGGCGCCAAGGGCGGCTTCTACGCCAAGCAGCTGCCCGACTCTTCCGACCGCGAGGCGTGGCTGGCCGAGGGCGTGGCCTGCTACCAGACGTTCATCCGCGGGCTGCTCGACGTCACCGACAACCTGGTCGCGGGCGCGACGGTGCCGCCGGCGGACGTCGTCCGCCACGACGGGGACGACTCCTACCTCGTGGTCGCCGCCGACAAGGGCACCGCGACGTTCTCCGACATCGCCAACGGCGTCGCGGCGGACTACGGCTTCTGGCTGGGCGACGCGTTCGCCAGCGGCGGCTCGGTCGGCTACGACCACAAGGCGATGGGCATCACCGCCAAGGGCGCCTGGGTCTCGGTACGACGGCACTTCCGCGAGATGGGCGTCGACTGCCAGAACGAGGACTTCACCGTCGTCGGCATCGGCGACATGTCCGGCGACGTCTTCGGCAACGGCATGCTCTGCTCCGAGCACACCCGGCTGGTGGCGGCCTTCGACCACCGCGACATCTTCATCGACCCCGAGCCCGACGCCGCGGCGTCCTTCGCCGAGCGGCAGCGGCTCTTCGCGCTGCCCCGGTCGAGCTGGCAGGACTACGACAAGAGCCTGATCTCGGCGGGCGGCGGCATCTTCTCGCGCCGCGCGAAGTCGATCCCGCTCAACGCCGAGATCCGCGCCGCGCTCGGGATCGCCGGCCACGTCGAGCACATGACGCCGGCCGAGCTGATGCGGGCGATCCTGCTGGCGCCGGTCGACCTGCTCTGGAACGGCGGTATCGGCACCTACGTCAAGGCCTCCACCGAGACCCACGCCGAGGCGGGGGACAAGTCCAACGACACGATCCGCGTCGATGGCGGTCAGCTGCGGGTGCGCTGCGTGGGCGAGGGCGGCAACCTGGGCTTCACCCAGCGCGGCCGGATCGAGTACGCCCGCGACGGCGGCCGGATCAACACCGACTTCATCGACAACTCCGCCGGCGTCGACACCTCCGACCACGAGGTCAACCTCAAGGTGCTCCTCGACCGGGTGGTGGCCGACGGCGACCTGACCGGCAAGCAGCGCAACGAGCTGCTCGCCTCGATGACCGACGAGGTCGCCGAGCTCGTGCTGCGCGACAACTACGAGCAGAACCTGGCCCTGGCCAATGCGGCCAAGAACGCCGTCTCGCTGCTCCACGTCCACGAGCAGTGGATGCGCGACCTGGAGTCCCAGGGCCTGCTCGACCGCGAGCTCGAGGCGCTGCCGCCGACCCGCGAGGTGAAGCGGCGCATCGAGGCCGGCGACACCCTCAGCCAGCCCGAGCTGGCGGTGCTCATGGCCTACACCAAGATCGTGCTGGCCGAGGAGCTGCTCGCCTCCGACCTGCCCGAGGACCCCTACCTGACGCTCGACCTGCAGTCGTACTTCCCGGCGCCGGTCCAGAACGGCTTCCTCGACCAGATCGGCGAGCACCCGCTGCGGCGCGAGATCATCGTGACCCAGGTCGTCAACGACCTGGTCAACGGAGCCGGCATGACCTACTGGCCGCGCCTGGCCGGCGAGACCGGGGCGAGCGCCGCCGAGCTGACCCGGGCCAATTTCGTCGCCCGCGAGATCTTCGGCTCGCTCGACCTGCGCCAGGAGCTGGAGCAGTACGACAACGTGCTCGACGCGGCCGTGCAGACCCGGATGCGGGTCGAGATGCGCACGCTCGTCGAGCGGGCCTCGCGCTGGCTGGTGACCAACCGGCGGCCCCCGCTCGACAGCCAGGGCAATGTCGAGTTCTTCGCCGCCCACGTGCAGGAGGCGATGCTCGAGCTGCCGCGCCTGCTCACCGGCGCCGAGCTGGCGGCGTACGAGAACCGGCGCCGGTCGCTGGAGAGCCAGCAGGTGCCCGAGGACCTCGCCGCCCGGGTGGCGTCGTTCGACGTCGCCTACACGCTGCTCAACATCGTCGAGATCGCCAATCAGGCCGAGCTCGAGCCGGCCGAGGTGGCGCGCGTCCACTTCGCGCTGGGGGAGCGGCTGGGCCTGTCGGTGCTGCAGCAGCGGATCGTGGCGCTCCCGCGCGACGACCAGTGGCAGACGATGGCGCGGGCCGCCCTGCGCGACGACCTCTACGCCGTCCACGCCCAGCTCACCGCCGAGGTCCTCGCCGCCACGAGCGCGGTCGAGGACGACGACCCGCTCGCCGCCGCGGCCCGCCGGGTGGCGGCCTGGGAGGCCGAGGCCGGCGGGGTCGTCGACAAGGCGATCGGTGCCCTCACGGCGGTCTGCGGCGACGAGCCGGCCGACCTCGCGAAGGTGTCGGTGGGCCTGCGGGTCGTGCGAGGCCTGCTCACCTGAGTTGTCTAGGGTCGGTGCGGTGAACGCCATTCGGGTGAGCGGACTGACCAAGCGGTACGGCGAGCTGACGGCCGTCGACGACGTGACCCTCACCGTCGAGGAGGGCGAGTTCGTCGGGGTCCTCGGCCCCAACGGAGCGGGCAAGACGACGCTCCTGGAGATGGTCGAGGGCCTGCGCCGTCCCGACGCCGGCCAGGTCGAGGTGCTCGGCGAGCCGGTGTGGCCGCGCAACCCGCGGCTGCAGCCGCGGGTCGGCGTGCAGCTCCAGGCGTCGTCGTTCTTCGAGCGGCTCACCGCACGCGAGCAGATCCGCACCTTCGCCAGCCTGTACGGCGTGGGCGGCTCCGTCGCCGACGAGTGGCTCGAGCGCGTGGGGCTCACCGACAAGGCCGACGCCCGCGTGGAGGACCTGTCCGGGGGCCAGGCGCAGCGGCTCTCGATCGCCTGCGCGCTGGTGCACGACCCCGAGGTGGTCTTCCTCGACGAGCCGACCTCCGCGCTCGACCCGCAGGCCCGCCGCAACCTGTGGGACCTGCTGTCCTCGCTCAACGACACCGGGCGCACCGTCGTCCTGACCACGCACTACATGGACGAGGCCGAGGTGCTCTGCGACCGGGTCGCGGTGATGGACCACGGCCGGATCCTCCAGGTCGACAGCCCCGCCGCGCTGGTGCGGGGACTCGACGCCCCCGCCCGGATCACCGTCGCCCCGGGAACGCTCAGCGCCGCCGAGGCGGCCGAGATCCCCGGGGTGGCCGAGGCCTCCGAGGGCATCGACGGCCTGGTGCTGGTGACCCGCGAACCAGGGCCGGTGCTCGGCGTCCTCGCCGCGGGCGACCACCTCGACGGGGTGAGCGTCCAGACCGGCACGCTCGAGGACGTCTTCCTCGCCCTGACCGGACGGGAGTACCGGGCATGAGCAGCCGCAGCCAGGCCCGATCGCCGTTCTGGGCGCTGTCGCTCGCGATCCTGCGCGGCTTCCTGCGGGACAAGGCGTCGGTGTTCTTCGCGCTGATCTTCCCGCTGATGTTCCTGGTGCTCTTCGGCGGCCTGCTCGGCAGCCAGGACCAGTCCAAGGTCGACATGATCCAGGTCGGCGCGGTGCCCTTCGTCGACGACCTGCCCGACGACGTGGCCGAGGCGTTCAAGCAGACCTTCGACGTCACCGAGGAGAAGAGCCTCGCCGCCGCCCTGGACGAGGTGCGCAAGGGCGACGCGGACGTCGCGATCGAGCAGCGCGGCGACCAGCTGATCGCCCACTACACCCAGACCGACCAGGTCAAGGCCGCCGTCACCCAGGGCACGCTGCGCTCCTTCGTCGACGGCATGAACGTCGTGGCGACCGGCCAGCCGCCGGCGTACCAGCTGGTGACGGAGCGGGTCGAGGACGACTCGCTCACCACGATCCAGTTCGTCACGCCGGGCCTGCTGGGCTGGGCGGTCGCGATGAGCGCGGCCTTCGGCGCCGCTGCGACCCTCCAGGGCTGGCGCCAGTCCAAGCTGCTGCGCCGGCTCCAGCTCGCGCCGGTCAAGACGGGCACCGTCGTCGGTGCGCGCGTCGCGGTGACGCTCACCGTCGCGCTCGCCCAGCTCGCGATCTTCCTCGGCCTGGGAGCGGCGGCGTTCGGGTTGACCCTCACCGGATCGTGGTGGATGTCTATACCGCTGATCGTCGTGGGCACCCTGTGCTTCATGGCGATCGGGCTGCTCGCCGGGGCCCTCGCCAAGACCACCGAGGGGGCGGTCAACCTGGCCAACTTCCTGGTGCTGCCGATGGCCTTCCTCAGCGGCTCGTTCTTCCCGCTCGACGTCGCTCCGACCTGGATCCAGCGCCTGTCCGACCTGTTGCCGCTCAAGCACCTCAACACCGGGATGCTCGACGTGATGGTGCGCGGGCAGGGGCCGGGGTCGGCCGTCGTACCGCTGCTGATCCTGGCCGGGTTCGCCGTCGTGGTGACCGCGCTCGCGGCTCGGCTCTTCCGGTGGGAGACCACCTGAGGCTTCCCGAGCCGGGGACGCGGAGGGGCGTGAGCACCTAAGGTCTCTGCCATGCTCGACTTCGCGGTCATCCTCGGACAGCTGGCCCTGATCATCGTCGTCGCCCGGATCGCCGGCACCCTCGTCGCCAAGATCGGCATCCCGCCGGTCGTCGGCGAGATCGCCGCCGGCGTGCTCCTCGGCCCGAGCCTGCTGGGCATGGAGCTCAGCGGCGAGCTGTTCCCGATGGACCAGCGCGCGTTCCTCGACGTGCTCGCGCGCGTCGGTCTGGTGCTCTTCATGTTCGTGGTCGGCCTCGAGCTCGACATCAAGCTGATCAAGGGCCGCGAGAAGGTCGCCGGAGCGGTCTCGATCTGCTCGATCGTGCTGCCCTTCACGCTCGGCATCGGGCTGGCCAAGCTCTTCGTCGACACCGACGCCACCGCGGCGCTCAAGCCCGCAGGTGCGGACTTCTGGCCGTTCGCGCTGTTCATGGGCGCGGCCATGTCGATCACCGCGTTCCCGGTGCTCGCCCGGATCCTCACCGACCGCCGGATGCACCGCACCGAGACGGGCGGACTGGCTCTCGCCTGCGCCGCGACCGACGACATCATCGCCTGGACGCTGCTCGCCGTCGTCCTCGCGCTGGCCGGTGTCGACGCCGGGCACGGGCACCTGCCGAGCTGGGCGATCTACCTGGCGATCCCGTTCGTGCTGGTCGCGATCTTCGTGATCCGGCCGGCGCTGACCTGGCTCACCCGGGCCTACCACAAGGCGGGCGAGCTGACGCCGACCATCATGTCCGTCGTCCTGGTGGGGATGCTGCTGTTCGCGGCCACCACCGAGGTCATCGGCATCCACTACATCTTCGGCGCCTTCCTCTTCGGCGCGATCATCCCGCACGAGCAGGCCGCGGCCCTGCGCCACGAGATCCTGGTGCGGCTGGAGCAGATCTCGGTGCTCCTGCTGCTGCCGGTCTTCTTCCTCATCTCCGGCCTCAAGGTCAACATCCAGGGTCTCGGCACGGAGCACATCGTGCCGATGCTCGCGATCCTCGCCGTCGCCATCATCGGCAAGTACGTCGGCGCCTACGTCGGCGCCCGCCTCCAGAAGGTCCCGCACTGGCAGGCCAGCGCGCTCGGGCTGCTGATGAACACCCGCGGCCTGACCGAGCTGATCATCCTCAACGTCGGTCTCGAGAAGGGCCTGCTCAGCCAGGAGCTGTTCACCCTCATGGTGATCATGGCGCTGGTGACCACGGTGATGACCGGGCCGCTGCTCGGGTTCGTCTACCCCCAGCGCCGGGTCGCTCGCGACATCGCCGAGGCCGAGCGCGCCGCGCTCGGCGAGGAGGCCGTCGACCGGATGCTCGTGCTGGCCCACGCCGGCCAGGACGACCGCCTCCTCGTCGATCTCGCCGTCGGCGCCCTCGGCGGGGCGAGGCCTGCCGAGATCGTCATCGCCGACCTCACGCCCCAGGGACGCCCCCTCGAGGTCGGCAGCGGGCTCTCGCTCGACCTGGCCGAGATGGCCGCGGCGATGGAGCGCCAGCAGGGACTGGTCCACCACGGCGAGCGGCTCGGCGTGCCGATCCGGGTGATCGCCCACCCCAGCGCGGACGTCGAGCAGGACCTCGTCGAGCTGATCGGCGTGCTGCGCCCGCAGGGCCTCCTCGCCTGGTCCGACGACCCGTCGCTCGCGACCGTCGTGGCCGCCAACGAGTCGGTGGTGCTCGTCGCCACCGCGGGGACCCCGGCGCCCGACGCGGACGCTCCCGTGGTCGTGCACTGGAACGCCGACAGCGACAGCGAGGCCGCCACCGTCCTGGGCGCGCGGCTTGCGCTCCAGCGCGGCGTCGCGCTCGACCTGCGCGGGGAGGGCGGGCGCCGGCTCACCGCCGCCCGCACGGCGCTGGAGGAGCGCGGGGTGCGCCTCGAGGCGGCCGCCTCGGACGGACCGCTGGCTGCCGCGCCGATCGAGCTGTCGTCGTACGGGGTGGGGGGTGCGGCGGGCGCCCGGGTGCGCGCCGAGCTCGACCCTGCCCCGGTCGACTTCACGACCGTCTCGTTGGGCGAGGTCGCCGCCCCGGCCTGATCAGGAAGGCCGCGCGGGCCGGCTCAGCTGGAGCTGCCGGCGTGGGTGTTGAACGCCAGCGTCCGGTGCCCGATCCGGACCCGGGTGCCCTGGGTGAGGATCTGCTCCGCGCCCTGCGGCATCCGGATCCAGTCGGGCGTCTTGGGGACGTGGACGTAGGTGCCGTTGGTCGAGTTGTTGTCGACCAGCACGACGTCCCACCCGCGCATCTCGAGTCGCGCGTGGACCCGGGAGACCTGGTTGGATTGGTCGATGATCGGCAGCGGCCGGAACGTACCTCCGGTGACCCGCTCGTCCCCGCTCGGGTCGCGCCCCAGCAGGTAGGGCGTGTCGAGCTGGAACACCGATCCGTCGTCGAGCACGATCACGCCCAGCGGCGGCCGCGGGCCGTTCACCAGGACCGGCGTCTGCTGGACCATGTTGATCCCGCAGATCCCGCAGAACAGCACCCGCGGGTCGTTGAAGTGCCGGTTCTTGCAGTAGACCCCGCGCACCTGCTCGTGGGCGTGCTCCTCGTGGACCTGGGCGGCGTTCTCGACGATCGGCAGCGGCTCGAAGTCGTCGAGGTCGTCCTCGACCTCGCTGATGAGCACCGACTGGAAGCTGATCTGCTCGTCGGCCTGGACCGGCGGCAGTGGACGGCCCGCGACCGGCGGCACCGGCTCCGGCTCCGGCTCGGGGACCGGCTCGGGCTCCGGGACCGGTTCGGGCTCCGGGACCGGTTCGGGCTCGGGGACCGGCACGGGCTCGGGCTCGGGCACCGGGGGAGCCGGGGGCGGCGGCGGTACGGGCGGGGCCGGCGGCGGCAGCACCGGCTCGGGCTCCGGCACCGGGACCGACCCGACGACGACGCCGGCGCTGGTGCCCGCGCCGAGCGCCAGCGACCCGGCGGGCACGACCCCGCCGTCGAGCCGGTACGACGACCCGTCGGCCGGCGCGCTCGCCCCGGGCAGTGTCACCGTGACGTCCTCGATGGGCCACGGGATGAGCCGCTCGACCCAGGCCAGCGACTCCGCGCCCGAGATCGCCTGCCCGTCGACGGTGACCGTGACGTCGCCGTCGACGAACACCGCGAGCCCGGTGGTGTGCGGCGCGAGCGCCGCGAAGCCGGGGGACTGCTCGACCGTGGTCGAGAGCATGAGGGCGTAGCCGCGCACGAGCTGGCGGCCCTGGCCGCCGTTGGCGGCGACCATCTCGGCGTGCTCCAGGTAGGGCTTGACGACCTCGGGGTCGTCGGAGCCGACCAGGAGCACGACCGGCCCGATCCGGGCCAGGGTGCCGGCGCCGGGGCCGGGCACGACCCGGGCCCGGCTCCAGTCGTCTGCTGAGGTGTGGGTCATCGGGGTCACACGATCCTTCCGCCGAAGAAGCGCCAGCGGATGAAAGGCACCCGCATCGGGCCGTTGGTCCAGATCCAGACGACGATCCAGATCACGGAGAAGTCGATGAAGAACGCCCAGAAGGGCACGGTGTCCCCGTCGATGCCCGGCACCGCGCCGAGGTCGACGAGCAGCCACACCAGCGCGCCCTCGTTGAGCGCGGTGATGAGCCCGAACAGGGTGGGCCAGTCCTTCTCCCAGCGCAGCTGCTGGATCAGGTGGTAGATCAGCTCCCACACGATGCCGAGCACCAGCACGGTCGCCAGGATCAGGTACGTCGTCTTGTAGTCGGGGTCGCCGGGCAGGATCGGCGTCAGCACGAGCGTGATCAGCCCGCCGAAGACGACGAGCATGAAGACCCGGGTCTGGATCCGGCCGTTGAGGGTGGGCAGCATCAGTCCCGCGCTCCTTCGATCATCGGGGCGGCCGGGGTCACGGGGTGCTCCCCGCCAGCCACTTCCACCACTGCCGGGTCGAGCGCACCGGTCCGATCCGCTTGCAGAAGCCGCGCTTCTGGAGGTCGCCGTAGATCTCCTGGGCCGCGACCTGCAGGCCCAGGAAGGTGTCGACACCGGGGAAGTAGCCGCCCAGCGTGGTCGCGCCCGAGGCGTAGACCGCGCCGCCGCCGGACTGGGTGCCGATCAGCTCGAAGTTGCGGTCGACGTTGAGCCGGCCGACCGGGTTGCGGCTCGCGCCGCCGTGCTCGAGGAGGTCCTTGAGCAGCCGGTGCTCGGCGATGTCGGCCTCGAGGCCGGTGCAGTCGATGACGAAGTCGACCTCGACGGGCACGACCCCCTGAGCGGTGCGGACCTGGTTGACGATCCGCTCCCCGCTGGGCTGCATGGCGTCGACGGTGCCCACCACACAGGTGTACCAGCCTTCGGCCCGGCCCTGGTTCATCTGGCGCTGCCAGCTCTTGCGCCACGGGGTGTTGGTGCCGCCCATCCGCTTGTAGAGCTCGGCGCGCTGCTCGCCGTCGAGCTTGCGGACCTGGGCCTTGAGCTGGCCGCCCCACACCGACTTCGGGTAGTTGAAGCCCTGGTAGGCCCAGCCGTTGCCGCCGCGCCGGCGCATCGTCACCCGGGTCTTGCCGCCGCCGGGACGCGGGTCGCCCTCGTTGCCGTAGCCGTCGTTGGTGCCGTTGATGTAGGTCCGGAACAGGTGGACGATGTTGGTCTGCGCGCCGTGCTTCTCGCGGTCGTCCATCAGCCGCTGCAGGATGCGCGAGGCGACGATGCCGCCGCCGCGCACCAGCACGGTGCTGGGGGTCTGGACCAGGCGCTCGTAGACGTGCTCGTGCGCCTCGTAGGCGTTGACGATGTGGCGGTAGTCGTTGTTCTCGGTGCGGTAGGTCTGGAGCTCGGGCAGGAACTTCAGGCCCGGGTAGCCCACCGCGATGTGCACGTACTGCGACCGGAAGGCCACGCGCTTGGTGGCCGAGGCGCCCTCTGGCGGGGTGAGGATCGTGAAGTAGCCGCCGCCGTAGCGACGCCGCACGATGCGCACCAGGCCCTTGACCAGCATCTCGTCGTACCCGATGCGCTTGGACTCGCGCTCGAGCTGCTCGAAGACGTTGCCGGCCTTGGGCGTGTAGTAGTCGGCGAAGATCGGCTCGGTGAACAGGCCCCAGAGCACCTTGAGGTCGAACTTCTTCATGCCCTCGGCGAAGCCGTAGGACGGGAAGCCCCAGATGTTGTCGGGCCGCGAGGCCGAGTCGGAGCGGATCCGCTCGGGGCGCGGCACCTGGGAGACCCGGGTCAGGTACTCGTAGGTCTGCCACGGGAAGTCGAGCGTGCTGAGCACCCGCATCTGCGAGGTGGGCACGCCAGCGATCCGCAGGTAGTCGACCGTGACGAACGAGCCGATGCCGCCACCGACGGTGACGAACGGGATGTCGACGATCGGGATGCCGGCCGCTGCGACGAGCTCGTCGGTCCAGAAGTCCGTCTGCAGCATCTGGTCGGTGAGGTCACCCGTGATCGCCTGCGCGGGCAGGTACGTCGACGGGTCGGTGGTGGGCACCACGGATGCTGCAGAGGGGTCGATCAACGTTCCTCCTAAGTCGTGGAATGCGTCCGAGACGCTACACCGCGTACCCCCTGGTCCGCTGCCCGAATCCCGGAGATCGCTGCTGGTCGAGACCGGTGAAATTGCCTGGTTTCGGGGTTCCCGCCCGGTGGCACCGTGACATGCTGGAGGTCGCGCCACACCACCCGGAGGATCACGTGCAGGGAATCGCTGACTACGAGTTCGTGCGCCCGCTGGGCGAGTCGAACTACGGCACCAACTACCTTGCCAAGGCCCCTGCCCGGTTGGGGATCCCGGCTGCTGAGGTCGTGGTCAAGGTGATCGCCGGGCCGACCTCCGACGACGCCTTCCGCCGCGCCACGCGCGAGCTCAAGCACTTCAGCGTCGCCGATTCCGACCGTCTCGTCGCCGTCTACGACGCCGGGCGCCACGGCGGAGCGTTCTACTACGCGATGGAATTCCTGCCCCAGGGATCGCTGGAGCGGCCGCAGGTCCAGCTCGGCACCGGTGCCCGGGTGGCCGCCGTGCGCGACGCGGCGCTGGCGGCCCACGCGCTGCACGAGCGCGGCATCGCGCACCGCGACATCAAGCCCGCCAACATCCTGCTCGCCGAGGACGGCGGCCGGCTCGCCGACCTCGGTCTGTCCCAGCTGCTCTCCCCGGGCATGGTGACCACAGGTCTAGGCCAGATCGGCCTGGAGTTCACCGATCCCGCGATCATGCTGGGCGCCCAGGCCTCGCGGGCCAGCGACATCTGGTCGCTCGGCGCCTCGCTCCACTTCGCGATCACCGGCAAGGGCGTCTACGGCGAGCTGCGCGGCACCGAGCCGCTGCTGCTGGTTCGCTCGATCCTGGCCTCCCAGCCGACCCTGTCCACCGACCTGCCGGCCTCGGCGACCGCCCTGATCGCGGCCTGCCTCGATGCCGACGTCGCCGCGCGGCCGCGGACCGCGGCCGAGGTCGCCGACCGGGCCTCCGGCCTGGTCACCGAGCTCGGCGCGGCCGTCTGACGATGCCGATGGAGCTCCACGACGCGCTGCGCGAGCTGGTCACCGTCCACGGCCGCTCGATCTTCGACGACGCCTCGGGCTTCCGCGGCGTCCTCGACGACGTGCTCGCCGAGGACCAGGCCAGCACCGGCGACATCAACCTGCTCGTCGACGCGGTCCGCTTCGACACCCTCGCCCCGCTGGTCGCGATGATCGACGGCGGTGCCGACGCGGCCCGCGCCGTCGAGGAGGCCGGTCTCCGGCTGGCCCGCAACCGCGGGGGCGCCGACCAGGCCGCCGCGAGCTGGGCCTCGGCCGTGCTGGGCTACGCCGTCGGCAAGGTGCCCGAGGCCGTCGTGCAGCGCTACCGCTCGGGCCGGCCCGCCTCGCCCGAGCTGCCGCCGCCGACCGCCCCGCCCGTCCGGCCCCCGGTCGCCTCGCCGGCGGCTCCGCCGCTGCCGCCGACCGCCTGGCCGCAGCCGGCCGCGCCCCCGCCGCACCAGCCGCAGCAGCCGCAGCAGCCGCAGCAGCAGTACGCCGTGCCGTCGTACCAGCCGCCTGCCGCCTTCAGCGCCCCGTCCGCCCCGCGCAAGAGCCGGACCGGCGTGTGGATCGCGGCCGCCGTGGCCGGGGTCGTCCTGGTCGCCGGAGGCGTCACGGCCGTCGTCCTCGCCGCGGGCGGCGACGACGGGCCCAGTGCCAAGAAGGACCCGACCGGCAGCACGTCCGACGACGGCCCCAAGGTCGACGTCGCACCGGCGGCCATCGACGGTCGCTACAACGCGCTCTCGGCCAAGATGACCGAGGGCGCCTCGGGCTGCAAGGCCGAGGAGCCCGGCGCCGGTCAGGCCGAGGTCGTCCAGTGCGCGATCAGCACCGGCACCCTGCGCCTGGTCACCTATGCCGACGACGGTGCCCTCACCGCGGCCCGCAGCACCCGCCTCGACTACAGCGCCGGCACGCTGACCGCCGACAACGGCGCGACCGCCCTCTACGAGCTCGACCCGGAGCGGGCGGGCACCAGCGACCCGGCCGTCGTCTACTGGGACAGCAAGGGCAGCCTGCAGTCGGCGACCCTGACCGGTGCCTCCGGCGCGGGCGTCGACGACCTCGTCAAGCACTACACCGCCACGGTGCCGCGGGTCTCGGAGCCGACGAGCCCCGCCGACGCGACGCTGCGCGAGTTCATCGCCATCAACATGGACGTCGCCACCTGCGCCCGCCAGCGCACGTTCTTCACCGGCGAGACCGAGGAGAGCAAGTGCGAGTCCGGCGTCGACGGCGTCGCCGTCAACGTCGGGCGCTTCGAGACCCGCAAGGACCTGCGCGAGGACCGCAAGTACTACAAGAAGAAGTACGACGAGGCGGCCAAGAAGGGCAACGGCGGCACCTGGCGCTTCGGCAAGGGCGACGCCGAGGGCGCCTACTACGCCTACGTCGAGGACGGCACCGCGACGCTCTACTGGGACTGGAACAAGGACGACTGCAACTGCTACGGCATCGCCTGGCACTTCCAGGGCGACCTGGCCAAGCTCGAGAAGTGGTGGCCCAGCGACGACTGAGCCGCCGCGGGCCGCTCAGGCCTCGGGAGCGCGGGGCAGCTCGACGGTCTCGTCCGGGACCGGCATCGTGTCGGCGAGGTCGGGCCGGCTGATCCCGGCGACGTCCGAGCGCACCAGCAGCGCCATCGTCGTGTCGTCCCCGCCGATCTCGGCGGGCTCGGCCAGCCACACCGGCAGCTGCTCGCGCACCCAGCCCAGACCGCGGTCGCGGATGAACTCGACGAGCTGCTCGCCCGTCTGGCGCCACCACCCGTCGGCGTCGACGCGGGAGCGGCCGAAGCCGTCGGTGCACAGGAAGACCAGCGCGACCGCGTCGCCGCCGGCCGCGCTCACCGCGACCCGCAGCGCGTCGAGGGGACGCGGCTGGCACAGCGAGGTGGTGTGCAGCCCGTCCAGGTCGGGGTCCTCGGGCAGCGGCCGCGAGGCCACGCCGTCGGCCGAGACGAGCACCGAGTCGCCGTCGCCGATCTGGACGAACGCGACCAGGTCGGGCGTCGCGGCGGCCGCGAGGATCGTCGAGCCGTAGGCGCGCAGCGGGTCGGCCGCGGCCCCGAGCTCCTCCTCGGCGGGGGAGTAGGGGTTGGCCGCGAGGTGGTGCTCGACCTTCGCGGTCCAGGTGGCGACCAGCGCCGCCCCCGCCCGTCGTACGGCGTCGCGGGCGGCGTCGTGGTCGGCGGCCCGCAGCTCGGGGAGGATCCGGCGCAGCTCCTCGACCGCGCTGATCACGGCCAGCGCGGCGCCGGTGTCGCTGCGGAAGTGCAGCCGGTGACCGTGCCCGTCGGCGACCGCGACGACCGCGTGGCCCAGCGCGTGGTCGTTCCAGGTCAGCACCGCGTCCTGGATCGGCAGCTGGTCGCGCACGTGCACCGACCCGATGTGGGTGTCGGCGAGCGTGGTCCAGGTGGGCCCGACGTCGGCCGGCCGGTCGATCTCGGGGCGCCGCCCGTCGAACGGGGGCTGGGTCATCCGAGGGTGCTCCAGATCGGGTCACCGATCGGGCTCGGGGGCGCGGCGCTCACCCCGGTGGTCGGGCCGACCACGGGGCGTGAGGCGACCTTGCTGGCCGCCTTGGAGGCCCAGACGATGTACTCGACGAGCTGCTCGGGGTTGTCCGCGCGCAGCAGCGGCACGTCCTCGTCGCCGACGAAGCGGCGCATCGAGTGCATGTCGGCGTCGCGGCCGACGCCGAGCGCCAGCCGGACCGCGGTCGCGCCCCACCGGTTGTTGAGCAGGGCCTGGAGGCCCTCGGCGAAGGTGACGCCGCTGCTCTGGGTGGGCCGGCCGTCGGAGACCAGGATGATCGCGGGCGGGAAGGCGCTCTTGGTCTCGTCGAGGTGGTCGAGCGCACCGGCGAGCGTCTGGAGCGCGCTGCCGAGCTCGGTGAAGCCGCGCGGCACCGCCTCGAGGCGCTTCCAGTGGATCTGGTCGACGGGGGTCGGCTCCTCGATGATCCACTGCGGCTCGTTGGCGAAGGCCAGCACGCGGATCAGCAGCTCGGCGTGCGGGTTGGCGCGCGCCTCGTCCTTGAGGTGGGGGAGGACCTCGGTGATGGCGTTGTTGAGCGCCTGGATGCGCCCGCCGCGCAGCATCGAGCCCGAGACGTCGAGCACGAAGATGAAGTGCAGGGGCTTGCGCGCCAGGGCGCCACCGAGCCGATCGCTCATCACGGCCCTCTCTCTCGTCGCAGTGGGAGTCGTCAGGTTTCAACTATCCCCGTTCTGACGAGGTTATAGCCTGTCACGCAGGTTCGGAGTCCAGAAGACGGAGGTCAGGCAGCCCCATGGTGCTGGCAGAGGGTGTCGAGGTGGACCTCGGACCGTTGGGACGCGCCCGGGTGACGTCGCTCCTGGGGCAGGGCGGGCAGGGCTACGTCTTCGAGGTACGCCGCGAGTCCGGCGAGCCGCTGGCACTGAAGTGGTACAAGCCGGAGAGCGCCACCGCCCAGCAGTACGACGAGATGCAGCAGCTCGTCGAGATCGGCTCGCCGCACGAGCGCTTCCTCTGGCCGCTGAGCATGGCGCGGGTCGGCACCGAGCCGAGCTTCGGCTACGTCATGCACCTGCGCCACCAGCGCTTCCTCGAGCTGAGCTTCCTGCTCCTCAACGCCGACCGCGAGGGCCGTCCGCTCGACGTCTCGTTCGCCTCGATCATCGAGCTGTGCCGCCAGCTGAGCTACAGCTTCCTGCGGCTCCACGCCCGGGGCCTGTGCTACCGCGACATCTCCTTCGGCAACGTCTTCTTCGACCCGGCCAACGGCGACGTCCTCATCTGCGACAACGACAACGTCGGCATCGACAACGGCACCGGCCGGGTGCTCGGCACGCCCTACTTCATGGCGCCCGAGGTCGTGCGCGACACGACCTACCGCACGCTGCCCAACACCGACACCGACCGGCACTCGCTGGCGGTGCTGCTGTTCTACGCGCTCTTCCTCGGCCACCCCCTCGAGGGCGCGCGCACCGACACCGGGATGCGCGACGCCCACTGGCTGATGACCCACTTCGGCACCGAGCCGCGGTTCTGCATGCACCCGGCCCATGCCGACAACCGGCCGGCCCAGATCGTCCAGCAGTACTGGAACATCTACCCCCAGTTCCTGCGCGACCTGTTCGTCCAGGCGTTCGGCGACGGCCTCGACAACCCCGGTGCCCGGGTCACCGAGGGCCAGTGGATCAAGGCGATGGACCGGCTCCGCGACGGCATGCTCGCCTGCCCGACCTGCGGCACGACCAACTTCTGGAGCCCCGGTGAGGACGCCGTGACCTGCTGGCAGGACCGCACGCAGGTGCGGCCGCCGTACCTGCTCTCGATCGGGCGGCGCACGCTCGCGGTCGGTCCCCAGACCACGATCCGCTCCGACCACCTGACCTCCGGCATCGACCACCCCACGGTCCTGGCCGACGTACGCCGGCACCCGTCGGCGCCCGACCGCTGGGGCCTGCACAACGCCTCCGACTTCTCCTGGCCGGTCGCCTACCCCGGCGGGCAGAACTTCCTGCTCGAGCCCGACCGCACGATCGAGCTGGTCGAGGGCGCCCGGATCCAGATCCGCGACGCGACGGTGCAGGTGCGCCGTCCGGCGGCGCCGGCTCCGGGCCTAGGGTGAACCGCATGGCAGGTCTGGTGGTCGAGGTCGAGGGTCGCGTCCTCCGCCTCGAGGGGAAGCCCGTCTACCGCATCGGACGCGCGATCGAGGCCGACGTCGTGCTCACCGCCGGCTCGGTCTCGCGCCAGCACGCCGAGCTGCACGCCTCCGACTTCGGCTGGGTGCTCGTCGACCAGGGCAGCCAGTTCGGCACCTACGTCGAGGGCGAGCGGATCACCGAGTACCCCGTCGAGACCCGGATCGAGGTCCGCTGCGGCCCGCCCGCGGCCGGCGCCAGCCTGGTGATCGTCCCGGCGGCCGAGTACGACATCGCCGCCGCCACGCCGCGCACGCCGGCCGAGGTGCCGGTCGAGCCGCCCGTGCTCCGCGACGAGCCGACCCGCCCGCCGGCCTTCGCGCCGCCTCCGCCGCCGCCCCCCAACGCACCCCCGCCGCCCCCGGGCGCCCGTCCCGCCGCGGCCCCCGGCCTCCCGCCGGCCATCGCGGGCAACGACGCCACCCAGGTCCTGGCGATGCCCCAGCGCCCCGCCGGCGCCCCCGGCCCGGCCGGACCGGTGCCCCCGCGCAGCGGCCCCGACCTGCTCGTCGTCGCCGAGGGCCGCGAGCACCGCTTCCGGCACCCGATGCAGATCACCGTCGGGCGCCGCAGCGACTGCACGGTCGTCATCGGCGACCCCGCCTGCTCGCGCGTGCACGGCCGGATCGACCCGGTCCCCGGCGGCTGGACCTACACCAACCTGTCCAACGAGGGCACCTTCGACGACGGCCGCCGGGTCGCCACGCGCGCCTTCGACGAGCGGCTCGCCCTGCGCCTGGGCCACCCGGTCGCAGGCCCCGAGCTCGCGCTCGTGCCGATCCTGTCCGCGGCCGAGGAGGAGCGCCGGATCGCCCGGCGCCGCCTGGGCAAGCGCCTGGTGATCATCGGCGCGATCGCCGCCGCCCTCGTCCTCGTCGCCGGCATCGGTACGACGGCCTGGCTGCTCGGTCGCGACGACCCGGCCGGCGGCGGCGACCGCGCCGACCGCGGCGCGGCGCTCGACGCGGCCAAGGCCGCCACGGTCAAGATCACCGCCGACAGCCACCTGCTCGACGACCCGAGCCGGATCGGCACCTACCACGGCTCCGGCTCGATCATCCGCTCCGACGGCCTGATCCTGACCAACGCCCACGTCGCCGCGCCCGAGGCGCCCGGCCTGACCGACAAGTACGGCTCGGCCGAGCGGATCGCGAACCCCGACTACCTGCTCATCTCGCTCACCGACGGCATGACCGACACCAACGCCCCCGCGGCCTACCGCGCCCGCGTGGTCGAGGCCGACGGCAACCTCGACGTCGCCGTCGTCCAGATCTACGCCGACGCCCAGGGCAACGACCTGACCGGCAAGCTCGACCTGCCCACGGTCCCGATCGGCAGCTCCGGCGACCTGCGCGCCGGCGACAGCGTCACCGTGCTCGGCTTCCCGGCCGTGGCCGGCTCGGGCGAGTCGATCACCGTGACCACTGGCGTCATCTCGACCGTGCTCAACGATCCCGAGCTGGGCCCGCGCTCCGAGCTCGACACCGACGCCCGGATCGCGCCCGGCAACTCCGGCGGCATGGCGATCAACAGCGACGGCGAGCTGATCGGCATCCCGACCTCGCTCTTCGCCGACCAGGGCTCGACCGTCACCAGCGGCCGGATCCGCTCGATCGACGTCGTCAAGGACCTGATCGCCAAGGCCGAGGACGAGACCCGCTAGCTCGCCTTCTTGGCGGTCTTCTTGGCCGCGGCCTTCTTCGTCGTCGTCTTCTTGGCGGCCGCCTTCTTCGCCGGAGCCTTCTTCGCGGCGGTCTTCTTCGCGGGGGCCTTCTTGGCGGCCGGCTTCTCGTCGGACTCGCCACGCGAGGTCTTGGCCGCCTCGACCGAGCGCTGCAGCGCGGCCAGCAGGTCGACCACCTCGCCCCCAGTCTTGGTGGAGGTCTCGGTGCGCTGCACCTCGCCGCCGTCGATCTTGGCCTTGACCACCGCCTGCACGGCCTCGGCGTAGTCGTCCTCGAACTCGTCGGGGTCGAAGTCACCCGACAGCGTCTCGACGAGCATCTGGGCCATCTTGACCTCGGCGTCCTTGACCTCGCCGGCCTCGACGCTGAAGTCGGGCGTGCGGATCTCGTCGGGCCACATCATCGTCTGGAGCACGATCACGTCGTCGCGCACCCGCAGCACCGCCGTGGTCACCCGCTGGCGCAGCGCGACGGTCACGACGGCCATCCGGTCGGCCTCAAGCAGCGCCTGGCGCAGCAGCGCGTAGGGCTTGGCGCCGGTCTTCTCCGGCTCCAGGTAGTAGGACTTCTCGAACAGCAGCGGGTCGATCTGGTCGCTCGGCACGAACTTCTCGACCGCGATCTCGCGCGAGGACGTCATCGGCAGGTTCGCCATGTCGTCCTCGGTGAGGACGACCATCTCGCCGTCCTCGGTCTCGTAGCCCTTGGCGATGTCGGAGTAGGGGACCTCCTCGCCGTCGATCGCGCAGACCCGCTGGTACTTGATCCGGCCGCCGTCCTTGGCGTGGACCTGCCGGAACGAGACGTCGTGGCTCTCGGTCGCGCTGTAGAGCTTGACCGGAACGCTGACGAGGCCGAACGAGACGGCACCCTTCCAGATCGCACGCATGGGGCTCAGCCTACGCTGCGCGGCCGACAGCGCGTCCTGACACGATGGGCCCGTGGAGCAGCGCATCGGCATCGTCGGCGGCGGGATCGTGGGCCTGGCGGTCGCCCGGGAGCTGCTCCGCCGCCGCCCGGGAGCCGAGGTGACGGTCCTCGACAAGGAGGACCGCGTCGGCGCCCACCAGACCGGCCACAACTCCGGCGTGGTCCATGCCGGCATCTACTACCGCCCCGGGAGCCTCAAGGCCGAGCTGTGCACCCGCGGGCGCGACTTGCTCCGCGACTACTGCGCCGAGCACGCCCTCCCGTACGACGAGTGCGGCAAGGTCGTCGTCGCCGTCGAGGCCGCCGAGCTCGGCCGCTTCGACGCGCTCGAGCGCACCGCCCGCGACAACGGCGTCCCCGGCCTGCGCCGGCTCGACCCGGCCGCGCTGCGCGAGGTCGAGCCGTACGCCGCCGGGCTCGCCGCGCTCCACTCGCCCCGGACCGCGATCACCGACTACGTCGCGGTCGCCGAGCAGCTCGCCCGCGAGATCACCGCGGCCGGCGGCCGGGTGCTGCTCAGCACCCCGGTCACCGCGATCGACCGGGTCACCGGGGGAGTCCGCCTCCGCGCGGGTGCCGGCTCGCACCACGTCGACCGCGTCGTGCTCTGCGGCGGCCTCCAGTCCGACCGCCTCGGCCGGCTCGCCGGTGGCGGTGCGGAGCCGCGGATCCTGCCCTTCCGCGGGGAGTACCTCGCCGTCGTACCGGCGAAGCAGGGGCTCGTACGCGGCATGGTCTATCCCGTCCCCGACCCGCGCTACCCCTTCCTCGGCGTCCACTTCACCCGCCGCGTCGACGGCTCGCTCGAGGTCGGCCCCAACGCCGTCCTCGCCCCGCACCGCGACGCCTACCGCCGCTCGTCGGTGAGCGCGCGCGACCTCGCCGACACCGTCGCCTGGCCAGGCTTCTGGCACCTCGCGGCCCAGCACTGGCGCACCGGCGTGCGCGAGGTCCGCGGCTCGCTGTCGGTGCGCGCCTACCTGCGCGACGCCCAGCGCTACGTCCCGGCGATCGGCGTCGCCGACGTGCACCGCCGCGGCTTCGGCATCCGCGCCCAGGCCGTGGAGCGCGACGGCACCCTGGTCGACGACTTCCGCATCGAGCACGCCGACGGCGTCACCAGCGTCCGCAACGCGCCGTCGCCCGCGGCGACGTCGAGCCTGGCCATCGCCGAGCACGTCGTCGACCGGATCCCGGCATGATGGGTGCCGTGCCCGACCTGCTGCCGATGCTCGCGACGCCGGGCACGCACGTGCCGCTCGGCGAGGAGTGGTGCCACGAGGTCAAGTGGGACGGCGTCCGCGCGCTCGGCTTCGTCGAGGGCGGCACCGTCACCCTGACCAGCCGCAACGGCAACCGGATCACCCCCGCCTGGCCCGAGCTGCAGACCCCGCCGCCCGGCGTGCGCGACCTGGTCGTCGACGGCGAGATCATCGCCCTCAACGAGCGCGGGGTCCCCGACTTCCGGGTGATCGCCGACCGGATGCACGTCCGCAAGCCCGCCACCGTGGCCCGGCTCGCCGCGAGCATCCCGGCCACCTACATGGTCTTCGACCTGCTGCGCCTCGACGGCGAGGACCTCTGCCCGCTGCCGCTCCACGAGCGCCGCCGGCGGCTGGCCGGGCTCGACCTGGCGGTCGCCGGCTGGCAGGTCCCCGCCGAGTACGACGACGGCCCGATGCTCCACGACGCCACCCGGGCCCAGGGGCTCGAGGGCATCGTGAGCAAGCGCCGCGACTCGGCGTACCGGCCGGGGGAGCGGAGCCACCACTGGCTCAAGCTCGCCCACCGGCACCGCGGCTCCTACGTGATCGGCGGCTGGCGCCCCCAGGTCGGCACGAGCGAGCGGCTCGCCGCCGTCCTCGTGGGGGAGCCGACCGCCGACGGGCTGCACTACCGCGGCCGGGTCGGCAGCGGCATCGGTCCCAAGCAGTCCCGGGCGCTTGCCGAGCTGCTCGCCCCGCTCACCCGCACGGCCAACCCGTTTGTCGGCGAGGTGCCCCGCGAGGACGCCGCCGGCACGACCTGGGTCGAGCCGGTCGTCGTGATCGACGTCGACACCCACGGCGTCGGCTACGAGCGGCTCCGGCAGCCGTCGTACCAGGGCGTGCGCACCGACCTCACCGCCGAGGACCTCTGATGCCCAAGAAGAGCGACCACCCCCAGAGCGAGGTCCACGTCGACGTCGAGGGCCGCACGATGCGGCTGACCAACCTCGAGAAGGTCCTCTACCCGAGCACCGGCACCACCAAGGGCGAGGTGCTCGACTACTACGTCCGGGTCGCGCCCGTCCTGCTCCCGCACCTGGCCGGGCGCCCGGTGACCCGGATCCGCTGGCCGCACGGCGTCGGCGACATGAGCTTCTTCGAGAAGAACGCGCCCGCCGGCACCCCGAGCTGGGTGCGCACCGCCGAGGTGCCGACCACCGGCAGCCGCGGGCCGAGCCGGCACGGCGACACCCTGGTCTTCCCGATCATCGACCAGCTGCCGACCCTGGTCTGGGCGGTCAACCTGGCCGCGCTCGAGCTGCACGTGCACCAGTGGACCGTCGACGACGACGGCGACCCGGTCGGCGCCGACCGGATCGTGATCGACCTCGACCCCGGCGAGCCGGCCGGCCTGCACGAGTGCTGCCAGGTCGCGCTGCTCGTGCGCGACGCCCTCGCCGAGCGCGGGTACGACGCCCTGCCGGTCACCAGCGGCAGCAAGGGCCTGCACCTCTACGCCCCGCTCACCGAGCCGCTGGCGTCCTCCGAGACCAGCGAGATCGCCCGGGAGATCGCCGAGGAGCTCGCCGCGGCTCACCCCCAGCAGCTCACCGCGACGATGACCAAGGCGCGGCGCCGGGGCAAGGTCTTCCTCGACTGGTCCCAGAACGCCGGCTCCAAGACCACCGTGGCGCCGTACTCGCTGCGGGGCACGACGCGCCCCCAGGTCGCCACCCCGATCGACTGGGACGAGGTCGCCGCCGGCGCCGAGGACCCGCTCGGGCTCGACCAGTTCAGCCCGGCCCAGGTGCTCGCCCGCGTCGAGGAGTACGGCGACCTGTTCAGCTGATCCGGCGGCGCATGGCGTAGACGTCGAACTCGGTGACGACCCCCGCCGGGTCGCCGCCGGTGCCGACCGCGTGCGCGACCTCGTCGGGCGCGACCGCGTGGTCGGCCTCGTCGAGCGTGGCGTCGATGAGCAGCTGGAACTCCGGGGAGGGGTGGCTGACCCGCTGCCCGGTGGCCTCGATCCGCCAGCCCGCCCGGCCCATCTCGTTGAACAGGCCCATCAGCGTCGTGTTCTTCTCGGCCGCGAATCCCTCGAAGCCCTCACCGGACTCGACCAGGTAGACGGGCCGGGTGACCGTGAGCGCGGCGGCGTCGTACAGCGGCACCCACAGGCGCGCGTACTCGTAGCTCCGCTCGGCGCTCACCCAGCCAGTGTAGGACTCCGGGCCGACCTCGGGTGCGCTACGCCGAGCGCAGCGGCCGCACGGCGGAGGGATCGACCACGTTGTCGAGGTCGATCCCGGCGCCCAGGACCTGTCCGTTGGCCACGATCCCGGGCGCGTCGACGACATCGGCGACGATCACCGTGACGTTGTCGCGGCTGCCGGCGTCGAGCGCCGCGCGGACGATCCGGTCGGTGGCCGTGCTGCGGGCGTCGAGCCCGAGCAGCATCTGGAGCGCGGCCGCCGAGAGCACGTCGGTGACGCCGTCGCTGCACAGCAGCAGCCGGTCGCCGGGCTGGAGCGCGAGCATCAGGATGTCGGGCTCGGGGACCTCGTCGGCGTCGATCGCGTGCATCACCACGTGGCGGTACGGCGACGCGGCCGCCTCCGCCTCGGTGATCCGGCCGGCGTCGAGCATCTCCTGGACCAGCGTCTGGTCGTGGCTGAGCTGGGTGAGCTCGCCCGCGCGCAGGAGGTAGGCCCGCGAGTCGCCGACCTGGGCCAGGGCGCTGTGTACCCCGTCGGTCAGGACGGCGGTCAGGGTGGTCGCCATGCCCGTGCGGTGCGGGTCGGCGGCGACCCCCGCGACGAGCTGGGCGTGCGCCTCGCGGGCCGCCAGGGCGAGCAGCCGGCCGGGCTCGTGGCCGGGATGGGCGAGCGCCCGCGCGCTCACGACGTACGTCGTCGTGGCCGACGCGATCTCACCGGCCGCTGCGCCGCCGACGCCGTCGGCCACGCAGAGCAGGTAGGGCCCGGCGAAGCCGGAGTCCTCGTTGTTCGTCCGCACGCGGCCGGTGTCGCTGCGTGCGTCGAAGCGGAATTGGAGCACGACGCTCACCTCCCTGGTCCTGCTTGTTCAACGCCGGGGAGGGGCGTCGTAGTTCCCTCAGCTGCGGAAGCCGACCTGCCCCGCGGTGCTCCGGCCGATCTCGACGTAGGCGAGCTTGGCGGCGGCGACGACGGTGACCTTGCCCTTGGTGTCGGTCAGCGTGAGCACGCCGTCACCGGAGGAGAGGGCCTCCTTGACCTGCGCGGCGATCGACTCGTTGGACTCGTCGGTCTCGATGACGAGCTCGCGGGCGGTCTGCTGGACACCGATCTTGACCTCGACGGTCATGGTCACACTCCTGGTTCGTGGGGACGGCGCAAGCCAAGCCTAGTCATTGAGCGGGTAGCCGCGGATGCCGCGCCAGGCCAGTCCCGCCACCAGTGCCGTGGCCTGGTCACGGGTCAGGTCCGCGAGACCGCTCTCGGCCTCGGTGAGCCAGAACCGCGCGCTGACCTGGGCCATTCCCACCAGCGAGACGGCGAGCAGCTGCGAGGCCGACGAGGGCAGCCCGGTGTCGTCCTTGATCACCGAGGCGATCATCGCGGCGCACTCGGTGGTGACCCGGTCGACGTGGCCGCGCACCGCGGGCTCGTTGGTGAGGTCGGACTCGAAGACCAGGCGGAAGGCGCCGGTGTCGTGGCCGACGTAGGCGTAGAAGGCGTCGATCGCGGCCGCCACGCGCTGCTTGTTGTCCTGGGTGGACTCGAGCGCCTCGCGGCAGTTGGCGATGATCGAGTCGCACGCGGCGTCGAGGATCGCCAGGTAGAGCTCGAGCTTGCCGGGGAAGTGCTGGTAGAGCACCGGCTTGGACACACCCGCGCGCTCGGCGATGTCGTCCATCGCCGCCGCGTGGTAGCCCTGTGCGACGAAGACCTCGAGCGCGGCGGCCAGCAGCTGCGCACGTCGCTCGCGGCGGGGCAGGCGCACACCGCGCGGTCGCGTCTCGTCCAGGTCGAACTGCTCGGTCACCACGTCCGTGAGCCTACTCGCTGGTAGGGCGTCGGCCACGCACCGGGCGCCGGTCCAATGGGCGGGACGTGGTGACCGAGCCTTGGACGGCCCAGGGACCATGGAGGGACCAGGGAACATCCGGCCGCGTCCGCAGCGTTGGCCCTGGACCGACCCGCATCCCGAACATCAGTACGAGGAGTACGCCGTGAGCTTTCCCGCGCTCGTCGAGCCGGCCGCTGAGCTGACCATCGACGAGGTCCGCCGCTACAGCCGTCATCTGATCATCCCCGACGTCGCGATGGACGGCCAGAAGCGCCTCAAGAACGCCAAGGTCCTCGTCATCGGCGCCGGCGGTCTCGGCAGCCCGGCGCTGCTCTACCTGGCCGCCGCGGGCGTCGGCACGCTCGGCATCGCCGAGTTCGACGAGGTCGACGAGTCCAACCTGCAGCGCCAGGTCATCCACGGGATGTCCGACCTCGGCAAGTCCAAGGGCCTCTCGGCCAAGGAGTCGATCCTCGAGATCAACCCCCTGGTCAACGTGATCCTCCACGAGACCCGCCTCGACAACGACAACGTGCTCGAGGTCTTCAAGGGCTACGACCTCATCGTCGACGGCACCGACAACTTCGCCACGCGCTACATGGTCAACGACGCGGCGTACTTCCTCGGGATCCCCTACGTGTGGGGCTCGATCTACCGCTTCGACGGCCAGGCGTCGGTCTTCGCGCCCACCATGGCCGACGACGCCCCCTGCTACCGCTGCCTCTACCCCGAGCCCCCGCCGCCGGGCATGGTCCCCTCGTGCGCCGAGGGCGGCGTGCTGGGTGTCCTGTGCGCGTCCATCGGCTCGATCCAGGTCAACGAGGCCATCAAGCTGCTCATCGGCGCCGGCGAGCCCGCCATCGGCAAGCTCGTCATCTACGACGCCCTCGAGCTCGAGTGGCGCAAGCTCAAGGTCCGCAAGGACCCCAACTGCGCGCTGTGCGGCGAGAACCCGACCGTCACCGGCCTGATCGACTACGACGCCTTCTGCGGCGCGATCTCCGAGGAGGCCGCCGACGCCGCCGTCGACGCCACCATCTCGGTGACCCAGCTCGCCTCCATGATCAAGGAGAAGGAGGAGGGCAGCCGCGACTTCGTCCTCGTCGACGTGCGCGAGCCCGCCGAGGCCGAGATCAACCACATCCCCGGCGCGGTCCTCATCCCCAAGGGCGACTTCCTCAACGGCACCGCCCTCGGTCAGCTGCCGCCGGTCGACTCCGGCAAGCAGGTCGTCCTGCACTGCAAGAGCGGCGTGCGGTCCGCGGAGTGCCTGGCGA
This sequence comes from Pimelobacter sp. 30-1, assembly GCF_018831735.1. NCBI lineage: Bacteria > Bacillati > Actinomycetota > Actinomycetes > Propionibacteriales > Nocardioidaceae > Pimelobacter > Pimelobacter sp. 30-1. The sequence continues at coordinate 710,621 of NZ_NHTS01000006.1, read as the reverse complement.
TCGTCAAGGGCGCCGGCTACGACGACGCGGTCCACGTGGGCGGCGGCGTGGTGGCGTGGGTCAACCAGATCGACCCCAGCCAGCCGTCGTACTGAGCCGACGGAGCGACCCCTTGCCGTAACCGCGACGCCACGTCGTCGTTGGTCCTGGCAACGCGGCTTCGGCCGCTCGCACCGATCGGAACCATGCGTTCACCGCACCGAGGGAGCACCTGAGAGCCCCGTCCTCACGGATGGGGCTCTCGGCGTCTCCGGGCCCGGCCTGGCACGATCGCGCCATGGACGAGGGGTACGTCGAGCGGGTGCTCGACCTGGTCGAGCAGATCCCGCCCGGGCGGGTGACGACCTACGGCGCGATCGCGGAGGTCGCCGGAGGAGGACCCCGTCAGGTGGGGTCGGTGATGGCGCGCTACGGCGCTCCGGTGCCGTGGTGGCGCGTCGTGCGTGCCGACGGCACGCTCCCACCCAGCCACGACGACCAGGCGCGCGCGGAGTACCTCGCCGAGGGGACGCCGCTGCGCAACGGCAGCGGCGCCCTCGACATGCGCCGGGCCTTCTGGGACCCGGCGACGGGGGACTAGCTCAGATCAGCTCAGCGCCGCGATGGCGGCGTCGTAGTCCGGCTCGGTCGCGATCTCGGGGACCAGCTCGGAGTGCAGCACGGTGCCGTCGGCGTCGACCACGACGACCGAGCGGGCGAACAGGCCGGCGAGCTTGCCGTCGGCCATCTTGACGCCGTAGTCCTCACCGAAGGACGAGCGGAAACCCGACGCGGTCTGGACGTTGTCGATGCCCTCGGCGCCGCAGAACCGGCCCAGCGCGGGCGGCAGGTCCTGGGAGACGTTGATGACGGTGGTGTTGTCGAGGCCGGCGGCGAGCTCGTTGAACTTGCGCACGCTGGCCGCGCAGACGCCGGTGTCGATGCTCGGGAAGATGTTGAGGACCGCGCGCTGGCCCTCGGGCAGGGCGATCGCGCTGAAGTCGGCGCCGGCCAGCTCGAAGGTCGGGGCGGACGTGCCGACGGCGGGGAGGTCGCCGACGGTCTGGACGGGGTTCCCCCCGAGTGCAGTGGTAGCCATGCCTCTTTGTCTAGCAGGTCGCCCGAGGGCGCCCGTCACCGGAGCCGCCCCAAGAACCCGACGGCCTGGCGCACCTCCAGCAGCCGGCGTTCCCAGGTGATGCCGACGACGGTGAGCAGCGCGCCGGCCAGGCCGATCCAGACCCACTTGGGGAAGTCGCCCGCGTAGGGCCCGATCTCGCGCAGGACGACGATCGCGCCGACGGTCGCGCCGGTGACCAGCGGGGCGCTCCAGCGCAGGGCGGCACCGGCCACGGTGAGCGCCAGGCAGGCCGCGCCGAGGACGAGCGCGCGCAGCGAGACCGGGTCGCCCAGCACCCACAGCAGCGACGGGACGGTGCCGACCAGCAGCCCGGGGAGCAGCGCCTCGGCGGTGCCGACGGAGGGGGAGCGCTGCATCCGCCACAGCCCGAGGGCGACCAGGCCCGCGGCGAGCGGCAGCGTGTACGGCTCCGGCGCGTGCACGTCGAGGTCGGCGAGCCGGACCCAGGAGGCGAGCACCAGCAGGACGACGCCGCCGATCGCGCACCAGCGGCGCGACTCGTGGAGCAGCGCGGTCGCGCACACGATGAAGCCGGCGACGGTCAGCCACAGCGAGGTGTAGCCGCCCGGGTCCGCGGTCGCGACCAGCGAGACCGGGAAGGTGATGATCGCGGCGCCGATCGCGGTCGCCTCGACCTCGACCCGGGGGAGCGCGAGCGCCAGCAGGCCGACCGCGAGCAGGACCGGGATGGCGACCCAGGCGGTGCCGCCACCGGCGACGTGGACGCCGGCCGCGGTCGCGAGCGCCAGGAGCGGGACGGCGGCGAGGCCGCCGACCAGACGGCGGCCGGCGTCGCGGCCGAGGACCGCGAGGGCGAGCATCGCGGCGCTGAGCGCGCCGGCGAGGGCGAGCGTGAGGGTCGCGCTGGGGGTGGCGGTCAGGGCGGCCCCGCCGGCCACCGTCGCGGCGGCCGCGGCGAGGGCACCGGCCCGGGGGCCGCTGGCGCTCAGCGCGAGGCCGGCCGCCCCGATCGCGGTCAGCGCGAGGACGCCGGCGGGCAGGGCCAGCGCGACGTCGTACGACGCGAGGGTGGTGGCCGCGCCCAGGCCGACGGTGAGACCGGCGACCTCGGCCCACACCCGCGGCGCGTTGCGGCCGCGGTCGGGGGTGAGCAGCACGAGGCAGGCGAGGACGACGAGCAGCGAGGGGACGAGCAGGAGCGGCTCGGTGAACGGCTCCGGGCCGTCCAGCCGGACGCCGACCGGGTGCTCGAAGCCCTGCGCGATCCGGCTCCAGCGGTCCAGCGCGGTGCCCGAGGTGCCCGCGGCGAGCCCGGCGAGGATCAGCGCACCCATGCCCGCCGGAGCGATCGCGACGACCCGGAAGGACCGGGGCAGCAGGGCGAGCGCGAGCACCCACCCCGTGGTCGCCGCGAGGGCGACCAGCCCGACGGTCCGGGCGCCGTCGTCGGCCCAGGGGAGCGTCACGATCCCGGTCACGACCAGCGCGGCGCCGCTGGCTCCGGCGAGGAGCGTCTCGTGGTGGCGGGCGACCAGACCGGGGACGAGCAGCAGCCCGGCGGTGATGAGCAGCGACCAGCCGGTGCCCTCGATCCACAGCTCGCGCAGGGTCGGCTCGTCGAGTGCGAGGAGCAGACCGCCGGTCCCGGTGCTCAGCCAGACCAGGCCGCTCGCGGCGGCCGCCGACCACAGCAGGGCGGGCGTGCGCTGGAGCCGGCCGACGATCACCGCGCCGATGCCGACCGCGGTGAGCACGTGGCCGGTGACGAGGTGGTGGTCGGTGGCGGCCATCGCGCCGCCGTAGGCGACGACGAGGGCGATGCCCGCGATCACCTGCGGGGCGACCAGTCGCGGCTGTGCGCCGACGCGCATCAGGCCGAGGGCGACGCCCGCGACGAGCGTCACCAGACCGGCCACGCACGCGACGGTGCCGTCGGTGGTGTCGCCGAACCACCCGGCGGCACCGGCGCCGACGACGTCGAGGGCCAGCATGCCGAGCGCGACGACGACCAGGGACTCCCCGGCGATGCGCAGCCCGATCCGGTGCAGGAGCAGGGCCGACGTACCGGCGGCGAGGGTGAAGCCGGCCAGGACCGCCGTACGGCCGCCGACGCCGAGCGTGGACCAGGAGACCGCGAGGAAGATGATCGCTGCGACCAGCAGGCAGAAGGCGCCGAGGCCGAGCAGGATCTTCGGCACCGACGCGAACGCGACGCCGCTGTGCGCTGCCGCCGGAGGCGGCGGGGGCGTGGCCGCGGCGCCCGGTCCGGCCGGGTACGGCGGGAGCGGCGGGGGAGGCGCCGGGATCGAGGTCGACCGCTTCGGCTCGACCGGCTGTCCCGGCGGCACCAGCGGTCCGCCGAGGGCGGACACGGCGACCGGCCGGGCGCCGGTGGTGGCCGCGCGGTGGGTGTCGCTCGCGCGGCGCAGCTCGGCCAGCAGGGTGTCGGCCCGGCCCAGCGTGCCGAAGAGGTCGACCGCCAGGGAGTGGCGGACCAACAGGTCGCAGGTCGGGCAGACGCGGACGCCGACCGGCAGGTCGGCGCGGCAGTCGGGACAGAGCGTCGGGTCGGCGTAGCGCATGGATCCATCTCCTCACGCGCCGCGGGGCCCCGGCATCGCGCGGGAACTCAGGTCCCCTGAGTACCCGCACTCAGGTCGGGAAGGTTCTCCACAGGCCGTCCCCAATTTTGGGGAGGAGGTCGGAGTTCCTGTGGACGACCTCCCGCGTGTCTGTGGACGACACGCCGAAGATCGGTGGATGACGAGAAACCCCCGAAAAACTTGGTGGAAACCCCTTGCGACAGGGTCGTGGACGGGCGTAGAACTTCTCCCACGCACTCCTCCGGGAGAGCGGGATCAGCCGGAAGGCGACGATCCAGCCGGCCAGGCCGAGACCTTCGGGTCGAGGCGAGGCGGCCCCTCACGGGGACGCCGGCCGCGCGAGCCGGGTGACGAGGCTCGTGGGATCTGTGCAGCCGGATGATCGACCGGGAGCGTCACCAGTACCGGTCACCTTGAAGGGCCCTTGTGACTCATACTCACGAGGGCCCTTCGCCTTTTTCGCCTCCGCCCGCGGACCGTCCGGGCGCCGGGCACACTGGCCCCATGGAGCAGCCCGACCGTCCGCCGCTCGCCGTCCGGCTCGACCTGTCCCCGCATCCCGAGGGTGGGTGGTACCGCCGGACCTGGGCCTCGCCGGTCACCGTGACCCTGCCCGACGGACGGGTCCGGCCGACGGCCACGCTCATCTACTTCCTGCTGCCGGCGGGGGAGAGCTCGGCCTGGCACCGGGTCTCCTCCGACGAGATCTGGCTGGCGCACACCGGGACGGTGACCGTCGAGCTCGGCGGCGACGGCGCGGCACCCGACGCGGCCGGCGCGACCCGGCTGTCGATCGGGGGTACCACGGCGCAGGGACTCGTCCCGGCCGGCGTCTGGCAGCGCACGCTGGTCGCCGAGGCCGACGCGCTGGTCAGCTGCCTGGTCTCGCCGGGCTTCGACTTCGCCGACTTCGAGCTCGCGTGAGCGGTTCGTCCACAGGCGCCGGTGACCCGTTGCGGTTCCGTCGGACCTGGGTGGTTGAGTGACGTCCGTGGAGCCCACGACCGCCCAGCCGACCTACCGCTTCGCGCCCGCCCCGCCGGCGGCCGCGGTGCCGGTGCTCGACGCCTACCAGCGTCAGGTGGTCGATCACCCGGGTGGCCCGCTGCTGGTGCTCGCGGGCCCGGGCACGGGCAAGACGACCACGCTGGTCGAGGCGATCGTCGAGCGCATCGAGAGCCGCGGCGCGCGGCCCGACCAGGTGCTGGCGCTGACCTTCTCGCGCAAGGCCGCCGACCAGCTGCGCGACCGGGTCACCGCGCGGCTGGGCCGCACGACCGGCACCCAGCTGAGCTCGACCTTCCACTCCTTCGCCTACGCGCTGGTCCGGCGCTACGCCCCGGCCGGTCTCTACGAGGCGCCGCTGCGCCTGCTGTCCGCGCCCGAGCAGGACGTCGTGCTCCGCGAGCTGCTCGCTGACCACCCCGAGTCGGTGCGCTGGCCCGAGCGGTTCCGGCAGGCGATGGCGACTCGCGGTTTCGCGCGCGAGGTCCATGCCGTGCTCGGCCGCGCCCGGGAAAAGGGGCTCGACGGCGAGGCCCTGCGCCAGCTCGGCGAGACCGAGGGCATCGACGAGTACGTCGCCGCGGGTCTCTTCCTCGAGCAGTACCTCGACTCGCTCGACTCCCTCGGTGCCACCGACTACGCCGACCTCATCCGGCGGGCCTGCATCGAGGCCGAGGACCACCGCGACGAGCTGCGCGAGGAGTTCCGGCACGTCTTCGTCGACGAGTACCAGGACACCGACCCCGGTCAGGTCGCCCTGCTCCGCGCGCTGGCCGGCGACGGCCTCGACCTGGTCGCGGTGGGCGATCCGCACCAGTCGATCTACGGCTTCCGCGGGGCCGAGGTGCGCGGCATCCTCGAGTTCCCCACCGAGTTCCCCCAGGCCGACGGCTCTCCGGCCGATGTGGTCGCGCTGCGGACCGTGCGCAGGTTCGGCCCGGGCATCCTCGCCCCGGCCCAGCGGGTCGCGGGGCGGATCGGCCTGCGCGGCACGCTGCCGGCCCAGGCCCGCGAGCAGTTCCTGGCGCCCCAGGCCGAGAGCGCCGTTCGCGGCCAGGTCCAGGTCCGCACCTTCGACACCGAGCGGGCCGAGGCCGAGCACCTCGCCGACCTGCTGCGCCGCGCCCACCTCGAGGACGGTGTCCCCTGGGACGAGATGGCCGTGCTGGTGCGCTCGGGGCGGGCGAGCATCGCGCCGCTGCGCCGGGCGCTCGGCGCGGCCGGCGTACCGGTCGAGGTGGCGCGCGACGAGGTGCCGCTGGTCCGCGACCCCGCGGTGATGCCGCTGCTCGACGCGCTCCGCGCCGTGGTCAACCTCGACAACGACGACCCCGAGCACGTCGAGCACGTCGATGCCGCCCGGGCCGAGGCGCTGCTCACCGGTCCGCTCGGCGGCCTCGACGCCGGCGACGTCCGGCGGCTGGCCCGGCTGCTGCGCCACCGCGAGAAGGACCACTGCCAAGAGACCGGCGGGACGCCGCGCAGCTCGCGCGATCTGGTCCGCCTCGCCGTCGTCGACCCGGCCCTGCTGGCCGGCATCGACGCTCCCGAGATCGAGCGGGCGCGGGCGCTGGCCGCGCTGCTCGGTCAGGCCCGGGCCGACCTCGAGGCGGGCGCGAGCGCCGAGGACCTGCTCTGGACGCTGTGGTCCGGCACCAGCTGGCCCCACCGGCTGCGCCGCTCGGTCGAGTCCGGTGGCGGCGCCGCGCGCCGCGCGCACCGCGACCTCGACTCGATCTGCGCGCTCTTCGACGTCGCGGTCCGGGCGGGGGAGCGGCGCGAGCACCTCGCCGTCGCGCCCTTCCTCGAGGGCCTGGTCCAGCAGGAGATCCCGGCCGACACCCTCGCCGACCGCGGCGGGCGGGGCGCGGCCGTCCGGCTGCTCACCGCCCACCGCAGCAAGGGCCTGGAGTGGCGCCTCGTCGTGGCCGCCCACGTCCAGGCCGAGGGCTGGCCCGACCTGCGCCGGCGCTCGACCCTGCTCCAGGCCGACCGGATCGGCCCGTCCTCGGCCGGCGGCCTGGTCGGCTCGGTGGTGCCGCCGCTGACCGCACGCGAGCTTCTGATGGAGGAGCGCCGGCTGTTCTACGTCGCGTGCACCCGCGCGCGCGAGCGCCTGGTGGTGACCGCCGTGCGGTCCAGCGACGACGAGGGCGAGCAGCCCTCGCGCTTCCTCGACGAGCTCGGCTCCACCGTCGAGCACGTCGTCGGCCGCCCCCCGCGACCGCTCTCCCTCGACGGGCTCGTGGCCGAGCTGCGCCGTACGGTCGCCGACCCCGGCTCCGACCCCGGCCTGCGCGATGCCGCCGCCCGGCGCCTGGCACGGCTCGCCCGCGAGCGGGTGGGCCGGCGCGCAGCGGTCCCGGCCGCCGATCCGGCGACCTGGTGGGGCACTCGCGCCGCCAGCCGCTCGCCCGCGCCGATCCGCGACGAAGACCGCCCGGTCCCGGTCTCGGCGAGCATGCTCGACGCCCTGGCCGTCTGCCCGACCCAGTGGTTCCTCACCCGCGAGGCCGGCGGCATCGGCCGCGCCCACCAGTCGGCCAACCTCGGCGAGCTCGTCCACGCGCTCGCTGAGCGGGTGGCCTCTGGCGACGCCCCGCCCGACCCCGATGCGCTGATGGCCCACGTCGACGAGGTCTGGGACCGGCTCGACTTCCGCACCCCGTGGTCCAAGCAGCGCGAGCACGACCGGGTCCGCGCGGCGCTCGAGCGCTTCGTCGACTGGCACGAGGCCAATCCCCGCGCGCTCGTCGGCCGCGAGGAGCGGTTCTCAACGGTGGTCGAGGTCGACGGCGAGCAGGTCCAGGTGACCGGCTACGCCGACCGCGTCGAGCTCGACGCCGACGGCCGGGTCGTCGTGGTCGACCTCAAGACCGGGCGCACCAAGCCGTCCGACACCTCGGTGCGCACCCACGTCCAGCTCGCGCTCTACCAGTACGCGGTCGACCACGGCGCGCTCGACGTCGAGCCCGACGAGGCGCCCTACCGGGCCGGCGGCGCCGAGCTGGTCCAGCTCGGGCTGCTCGACGGCGGTGAGCGCGCCACGGTCCAGCCCCAGGCCGTCCACGCCGAGGACGGTCCCGAGCGCGACGAGCTGCGCTCCCGGCTGGCCCACGCGGCCCACCTGATCCGCGAGGAGCACTTCCCGGCGGTGTCCGGCCAGCAGTGCCGGACCTGCTCCTTCCTGTCCCTGTGTCCGGCCAAGAGCGCGGGAGCGGTGGTGGCCCAGTGAGCACGACGACGATCCCCATGACGATCGCCACGCCTGCCGACCTCCAGCGGGCGATGCAGGCGAAGTTCCCACCCAGCGACGAGCAGTGGGCGGCGATCAGCGCGCCGCTGCGCCCGGCGGTGGTCATCGCCGGCGCCGGGTCCGGCAAGACCACGCTGATGGCGGCCCGGGTGGTCTACCTGGTGCTGACCGGCCAGGTGCGGCCCGAGGAGGTCCTCGGCCTCACCTTCACCACCAAGGCCGCGGCCGAGCTGCGCCAGCGGATCCGCACCGCCCTGCGCGACGCCGGCGCCCTCGACCTCACCCCCGCGCCCGGAGCGGGCGACGACGAGGCCGACGAGGTCCTCGAGCCGACGGTGGCCACCTACAACGCCTACGCCTCCGGCCTGCTCACCGACCACGGTCTGCGGATCGGTCACGAGCCCGACACCCGGGTGATCACCGACGCCGCCCGCTACCAGCTCGGCGCCCGGGCGGTCGACCGGTTCACCGGCGAGATCTCGCTGCTGACCGATCACCCCGAGACCGCGATCCAGAACCTCCTCGCGCTCGACTCCGCGATGAGCGAGCACCTGGTCGGCCCCGACGACGTGCTCGGCCACGACGCGGCGGCCAGGCGCGGCTTCGAGCGTGCCCGCGACGAGGAGCTCGCCGGCAAGGCCCGCAAGACCTACGTCGACGCGATCGACAAGGCGATCTCCGCGATCGACCGCCGGGCCGAGCTGCTCCAGCTCGTGGCGTCCTACCGGGGGCTCAAGCGGGACCTGGGCCTGATGGACTTCTCCGACCAGATCGAGCTCGGCGCCCGGCTGGCGGCCGAGCGGCCCGAGGTCGGCGAGATCGAGCGCGGCCGGTTCAAGGTGGTCCTGCTCGACGAGTACCAGGACACCTCGGTCGCCCAGGCGATCATGCTGTCCCGGCTGTTCTCCGCGCCCGAGCCGGGCCACGGACTGGGCCACGCGGTGACCGCGGTCGGCGACCCCAACCAGGCGATCTACGGCTGGCGCGGGGCGTCGGTGGCCAACATCCTCAACTTCGCCGAGACCTTCCCGGCGGCCGACGGCACGCCGACGACCTACGCGCTGACCGTCAACCGGCGCTCCGACCGGCGGATCCTCGACGTGGCCAGCCACCTGGCCGAGCCGCTCTACGACGCGCTCGAGACCCGCGGCGCGGGCGTCGCCCGGCTGCGGGCGCCCGAGGGCGCGGTCGACGGCACCGTCGAGGCCCACACGTTCGAGACCCAGCGTGACGAGCTGGCTTGGCTGGCGGCCGCGGTCCGCGCGGCCCACGGGGGCGATCCCGGCGACTGGGCCGGCATCGGCGTGCTCACCCGCGACAACGCCCACGCCGAGCTGGTCTTCGACGCGCTGACCGCGGCCGGCGTACCGGTCGAGATCGTCGGTCTCTCCGGCCTGCTCCGGCTGCCCGAGATCGCCGAGATCGTCGCGGTGCTGCGGCTGCTCCACGACGTCACCGACAACGCCGCCCTGCTGACCCTGCTCGCCGGACCGCGCTGGGCGATCGGCCCCCGCGACCTGCGCCTGCTCGGCCAGCGGGCCGGCGAGCTGGCCGGCCGACGCGGACGCTCGGCCGACGTCGTCACCGTCTCCGAGCAGCTCGTGGCGATCGCCGACGGCATCGACCCGGCCGAGGTGCCGTGCCTCGACGACGCCCTGGCCGACCCTGGCGAGGGCGACTTCTCCGCCGAGGCGCGCGAGCGGTTCTCGCTGCTGCGCGACGAGCTGCGGCTCCTGCGCGTGGCCGTCGGCGAGCCGCTGCTCGACCTGGTCCGGCGGATCATCGACGTCACCGGCGTCGACGTCGAGCTCGCCTCGGCGGTGAGCCCGGCCGCCGCCGCCCGGCGCGACAACCTCGACCTGTTCGTCAAGGCGGTCGCCGACTTCCAGGCCGTCGACGGCGACGTGACGCTGCCCGCGCTGCTGGCCTACCTGACCGCCGAGGACGACCAGGGCAACGGCCTCGACATCGCCACGCCGACCGAGGCCGACTCGGTCAAGCTCCTCACCGTGCACCGCTCCAAGGGCCTCGAGTGGGCCACGGTCTTCTGCGTGGGCGTCTGCGAGTCGCGGTTCCCGTCGGCCCAGGGGCGCACGCTGTGGGTGTCCTCGCCCGCGGTGCTGCCCGCCGCGCTGCGCGGCGACGCGGCCGACCTGCCCCAGCTCGAGGGCTACGACAAGGCCGCGCTCGACGACTACCGGCGCCGGTCCAAGGCCCACGAGGCCGACGAGGAGCTGCGCCTGGGCTACGTCGCCTTCACCCGCGCCGCCCACCGGCTCGCGGTGAGCTCGTTCCAGTGGGGCCCGCGCAAGACGCCCTACGGCCCCTCCGCCTACCAGGAGGCCGTCCGCGAGGTGCTCACCTCCTGGGACCTCACCCCCGAGCCGTGGCTGACCCGACCCGACAAGGGCGCGGCCAACCCCTACGACGCCGAGGACCCGGCCCGGCCCTGGCCGGTCGACGGCACCGGCGACGAGGCCCGGCTGCGACTGGCCGCCGCGGCGCTGGTCGGCGCGACCGACCCCGACGGCGCCGACCCCGAGCTCGACATCGTCACCGCGGCCCAGGTCGCCGACTGGGACGCCGAGATCGAGCAGCTCCTCACCGAGGCGCGGCTGGCCTCGGGCGCGGGGGCCGAGGTCGTCGTACCGATGCCGGGGGCTTTGTCGGCCACCGCCCTGAGCCGCCTGCGTGACGATCCCCAGGCGTTCGCCCGCGAGCTGGTCCGCCCGATGCCGCGACCCCCGGCCCCGGCCGCCCGGTTCGGTACCCGCTTCCACGCTTGGGTCGAGGCCCGCTTCGGCCAGCAGGGCCTGTTCGACCCCGACGAGCTCTCCGGCCGGGCCGACGCCGGGATCGACGACGAGGCCGACCTCAAGGAGCTCGTCGCCGCCTTCGAGGACGGGCCGTTCGGCAGCCGGGTGCCCTACGCCGTCGAGGCGCCCTTCTCCCTCGTCCTCCAGGGCGCCGAGGGACGCCGCCAGGTGATCCGCGGCAGGATCGACGCCGTCTACGCCGAGCCCGACGGCTCCTTCCTCGTCGTCGACTGGAAGACGAGCGCCCGCCAGGAGGCCGACCCCCTCCAGCTCGCGCTCTACCGGCTCGCCTGGGCCGAGCTCCGGGGGCTGCCGCCCGAGCGGGTCCGCGCCGGCTTCTACTACGTACGCCGCGGCGAGCTCGTCGTGCACGACGAGCTCGCGGGCCGCGAGGAGGTCCTGGCCCTCCTGGAGTGAGGTGGCGAGCCGACGCGTGCCGGCACGAGCCGGCGGGCGCCGGTGAGTTGGTCAGTCGGTCAGGCCCGGACCACCCGGATCTGCGGCGGCTCGGCGAGCGTGCGGCCCACGACGCAGTAGCGCTCGGTGGCGGTCGCCAGCCGGGCCAGGGTGGCGTCGTCGGCATCGGTGTCGAGGCTCAGGGTGAGCACGATGTCCTGGACGCCGACCGGTGCCTCCCGGTCGATGCCGAGGGTGCCGCGGGCGTCCCACCAGGCGTCGGCGCGGAGCGTGGCGGAGCGGAGGTCCACGCTCATCGCGGTCGCGACGGCGCGCAGGGTGACCCCGGCGCAGGCGAGCACGGCCTGGAGCAGGAGGTCGGCCGAGCAGGCGTCGGTACCGTCACCGCCGGTGGCGGGATGCAGGCCGGCGCGGACCGGTCCGGCGAAGCCGTCGATGGTCGCGGTGACGTCCGGCGCGCGGTAGTCACCGGTAGCCGTCGTCGTGGTCCGAGCGGTGCCCGGATCACTGCGGTAGCGCTCCTTGAGCGGCGCCTGGGCGGCGCGGAGGGTGGTCGCGTCCATGACTCACGGTAGCCCTAGGCTCGGTGGTGTGACGTTCCCGCACGTGACCCTGGTCCAGGACCCGCACGACCGGCTCGGGCTGCTGCGCACCGACGACGCGTGGCTCGCGGAGCGGTGGGCCGATCCGGCCAGCCGGGTGCTGGTGATCGCCGGGACGCGCGTCCGGCCGGGACCGGACGGACTCGTGTGGGTACCGGCGGCCGAGGCGCCCGAGGGCGTACGCCTGCTGCTGGGCGAGCGCGACGGCGCGACCTGGTGGGGCGTGATCGTCCCGGGCGAGGTCGCCAAGGAGGAGCCGGAGCGCTGGCTGCCCCTGCGCGGTCTGCTGCCGTTCCTCGCCGGCGAAGCGGTCCGCCAGGCCCCGTTGGTGTTCCACGCGCTCGGCCTGGCCGAGTGGCACTGGGTCCACCGCTTCTGCCCGCGCTGTGGCGGCACCCTGGTCCCGCGCGCGGCCGGCCACGAGCTGGTGTGCGCCGACTGCGCCAAGCCCCAGTTCCCCCGCTCGGACCCGGCCGTGATCATGCTGATCGCCGTCGGCGAGCCGGGCAGCCCCGACGAGCGCTGCCTCCTCGGCCGGCACCCGGCCTGGCCGGCCGGCCGCTACTCCACGCTCGCGGGCTTCTGCGAGCCGGGGGAGAGCCTCGAGGACGCCGTGCGCCGCGAGGTGCGCGAGGAGACCGGCGTCCACGTCGGTGACGTGACCTACTTCGGCAACCAGCCCTGGCCGCTGCCCTCGAGCCTCATGCTCGGGTTCCACGGCCGGGCGACCAGCGAGAGCATCGTCCTCGACGACGCCGACGTCGAGGACGCCCAGTGGCTCACCCGCGAGGACATGCGTCGCCGCGCCGACGACGGCTCCCTCGTCCTCCCCGGCGGCGTCTCGATCAGCCGCTCGCTCGTCGAGGACTGGTACGGCGGCGCCCTGCCCGGCAGCTGGTAGCCGGCAGCTGCCGGCTGGCCCTGGCCGGGCTGGTCCTGGGCCGGCCTGAGCTCAGGCGCTGAGCTCGGCGAGCTCGGTCAGCTTGGCCTTGACCTGGATGACGCTCGGGTTGGTCTGCGCGCTGCCGTCGGAGTACACCAGCGTCGGCACCGTCTGGTTGCCGTTGTTGGCCTTCTCGACGATGGCCGCGGCCTCGGGCTGCTGCTCGATGTCGACGATGTCGTACGTGATGCCCTCGCGGTCGAGCTGGCCCTTGAGCCGCACGCAGTAGCCGCACCACGGGGTGGTGTACATCGTGAACGTCATCGCGGATCGCCTTCTGGATCGGGGGTGGCTCGGTGTTGCTGCGCCCACTCAACCATGGTGGCGGTCGCGTTGTTCCCGCCTGCCCGCTGCAGGCCCGCCCGCCTGCTCGCCCGTCCGGAGCCGGGGCGGCTCGGGACCGGATCCGGGACACCTGCCCTGTCCGCCGGGACGCGCGGCCCGTGAGGGTCACGGGTACCGGCACCGACCACGGCGCCGTCCCATCCCGTCCCGGCCCGTCCCGACCTGTCTCCAGAGGAGCTCTCCCGATGTCCCGTCCGCGCAAGGTCGCGCTGCTCTCCGCGACCACCGCCCTCGCCGCCGCCTCGCTGCTGTGCGTCCCACCGCCCGCCCCTGCTGCCCCTGCCGCCCCCGCCGCCCCAACGGCCCCAACGGCCGAGACCGCCGCGCCCAATGCGGCGGCGGTCGGCGGCTCGATCGTCTACATCCGCGCGTCCAACGTCTGGCTGACCCGTCCCGACGGCAGCGGCCAGCGCCAGGTGACCCGCGATGGCACCGCGGCGTCGCCGTACGAGCACCCGACCATGGCCGACGACGGCGTCATCGCGGTGATGAAGGGCGAGACGATCGTCCGGCTGCGCCAGGACGGCGTGGTGCTCAACCGGATCACGCCGGAGGACCTGTTCGTCCCCGACTCCGGGACGGTCACGATCAGCCCGATCCAGGGCGCGGAGATCTCGCCGGACGGCACCAAGATCGCCTACAGCCAGCTCCGCCTCGAGCGGTACGGCGGCGCGGGCGGCTACCTGGAGGCCGAGGCGGTGACGAGCTTCACCGACGCGACCCGGTGGTCGGGGCCCGACAAGTACGGGATCGTGCTCGGCTACCAGCCCGGGTGGGTGAGCAACAGCCGGGTCGCGCTCTACCGCAACGGTGACGTCCACCTCGCCGACCTGGGGCAGACGGCGCAGCCCTGGTTCCGCTCGCCCGACATCTTCGACAGCTTCGTCGAGCTGCTGGAGCCGGAGGTGTCCCGTGACGGCAAGCGGGTGCTGTTCGGGGTCGAGGGGGCCGGCTTCGCGATGAAGACGACCGTGGGCGACCCGCGCAGCGGGAGCCGGACGCCGGCCAAGCCGACCGCGAACCCGGAGTGCTACGTCACGCCCGACCCCGGCCGGCCCTCGCCGGTGGACGCGGCGTTCGGGCCGGACAGCGACTCGGCCGTCTACAGCGAGGGCGGTGAGCTGTGGGTCGTGCTCGGGCTGGCCGCGTGCTCGGCCGAGGGGACGACGGTGACCCGGATCGCCACCGCCGGCACCGAGCCCGACTGGTCGCCGGCGCCGCTGTCGGCTCCGCCGGCGGCCGCCCACGCGTTCGCGCTGACCAAGGCGCCGGTGGTGAGCGGCAAGGCCAAGGCCGGCAAGAGGCTCCGGGCGACGAGCGGCAGCTGGACCCCGGCACCGTCCGGGGTGAGCTACGCCTGGCTCCGCAACGGCCGGGTGGTGCCCGGCCGTACCGGCGGCACGTACGCCGTCACGCGGGCTGACCGGGGCAAGCGGATCCAGGTCCGGGTGACCGTGCGGCGCACCGGCTACGCCACCCGTACGGCGCTCTCCGGCGCGGTGACCGTGCGTCGCTGACCGCTCATCCACAGGCCCCGACGGCGGGTCCGGTTCTGTCGGCCCCGCCGTCTAGGGTCGGTGCCATGTCCGAGTCCATCGAACGCCTGCTCTCCGCGCTCGACCCCGAGCAGCGCAAGGTCGCCGAGACCCTGCGCGGTCCGGTGCGGGTGCTGGCGGGCGCGGGCACGGGCAAGACGCGGGCGATCACCCACCGGATCGCGCACGGCGTCCAGTCCGGGGTCTACGCGCCGACCGAGGTGCTGGCGGTGACCTTCACGACGCGCGCGGCGGGCGAGCTGCGCCAGCGGCTGCGGGCGCTCGGCGCGCCCGGGGTGCAGGCGCGGACCTTCCACAGCGCGGCGCTGCGCCAGCTGCGCTACTTCTGGCCCCACGTGCACGGCACCGAGCTGCCGGTGCTGACCGAGTCCAAGATCCCGATGCTCGCCGCGGCCTGCCGCACGCTCGGCATCCGCGCCGAGCAGGCGCTGCTGCGCGACCTCGCCTCCGAGGTCGAGTGGGCCAAGGTGAGCAATGTCGGCGCCGACGACTACCCGCGGCTCGCGCCGGCCAAGGGCCGCTCGGTCGGCGACCAGACACCCGAGGCGGTCGGGCGGGTGATGGCCGCCTACGAGCAGGTCAAGCGCGACCAGGGGCGGATGGACATGGAGGACGTGCTCCTCCTCACCGCGGGCGTCCTGGCCAGCGACGAGCGGGTCGCGGCCCAGGTGCGCCGCCAGTACAAGTGGTTCGTCGTCGACGAGTTCCAAGACGTCTCGCCGCTGCAGTCGGCGCTGCTCGACCTGTGGCTGGGCGGGCGCGACGAGCTGTGCGTGGTGGGCGACCCGGCCCAGACGATCTACTCCTTCGCGGGCGCCGACGCGACCTACCTCAAGGACTTCCCGCAGCGCTATCCCGGCACCACCTCGATCGAGCTGGTCCGCAACTACCGCTCCTCGCCCCAGGTGGTCGCGGCCGCCAACACCCTCCTGGCCGGTACGCCGAGCGCCGGGGTCGAGCTGCGCTCCCAGCAGGCGGCGGGCTCGGCGGTGCGCTACGTCGGCGAGCCCGACGAGGTCGCCGAGGCGCGGGGGGTGGCCGACCGGGTCGCCAAGCTCCAGCGGGCCGGCACGCCCTACGGCGAGATGGCGGTGCTCTTCCGGATCAACGCGCAGTCCGAGACCTTCGAGGACGCGCTCACCGACCGCGGCATCCCCTACGTCGTGCGCGGCGCGGCGCGCTTCTTCGACCGCCGCGAGGTCCGCGAGGCGGTCACCCGGCTGCGTGGCGCCGCGCGCTCGGGCGAGGCCGACGACCTGCCGTGGCTCGAGGTGGTCAAGGCGGTCCTGTCCGGCATGGGCTGGACGGCCGAGCCGCCGGCCAACCGCGGCCAGGTCCGCGATCGCTGGGAGTCCCTCCAGGCGCTGGCCGACCAGGCTGGTGCCTTCGCCGAGGAGCGCGGCATCGAGTCCTCGGTGGCGGCCTTCGTCGACGAGCTCGACCGCCGCGCCACCGAGCAGCACGCCCCGACCGCCGACGGCGTGACGCTGGCGACCTTCCACGCCGCCAAGGGCCTGGAGTGGGACGCCGTCTTCTGCTGCGGCGTCCAGGACGGCACCGTCCCCATCGTCTACGCCGAGCAGGGGGGAGCCCGCCCCGACGCGGTCGAGGAGGAGCGCCGGCTGCTCTACGTCGGCATGACCCGCGCCCGGCGCGAGCTGATGGTGTCGTGGTCGGCCGCGCGCAACCCGGGCCAGGCGCCGCGACGCCAGCCCTCGCGCTTCCTGGTGCCGATGCTGCCGGCCAGCCAGCAGCCCCAGCCGGCCCGCGGACGGACCAAGGTCGCGCGCTGCCGTGAGTGCCTCCAGCCGCTCACCTCGGCCGCGGAGAAGAAGCGCGGCCGCTGCGCCCACCACCCGGTCCGCTACGACGAGGGCCTGTTCGAGCGGCTCAAGGCCTGGCGCCTCGAGACCGCGCGCGAGGCGGGCGAGGACGGCAAGCCGCTCCCGGCGTACGTCGTGTTCACCGACGCCACGCTCGAGCTGATCGCCGAGCACAAGCCCGGTTCGATGGCGGCGCTCGCCAAGGTCAACGGGGTCGGTCCGAACAAGATCGAGCGCTATGGCGAGGCGGTCCTCGCACTTGTTTCAGAAAAACCTTGAAAAACCCCGATAAATGATTTGCACGGCCCGAAGACGGGCCGTTACGGTCATCAGACACAACCGCTGCGCACCACAGCCCTGGCACGGCTGGCGCCCAACTGGCACCGAAGGAGGTGGCACCCATGGAGAACTTCGTGATGATCCCGGCAATGACGTCCGCTTGGCAGCGTCCGCTGTCCCCGTCCGCGTTCCTCGGCTGCGCCACCTCTGCCCTCCCGACCTTCGAGGTCCAGGGCATTGCCGCGCGTGCGATCGCTCCGAATGCCGCTTTTGCGCCGTTCGCGACCCTCGCTGCCGCCGTGGCCCTGGATGCCGTCAAGCGGGAGCGCGCACACGCCGGCATGGGACGCCGCGGCACGACGACCGCCTACGTCCCGGGTTCACTCGCCTGGAGTCCACCGATCTGAGATAGCACTCAGCTCGGCACCCTCCAGGCCGCGGAACCCGAATCACCGGGATCCGCGGCCTTCGTACTTCTCCGACCGAGAACCGCGAAGGCGCAGATCCCGCAAGGAATCGACCAACGCGATCAGGTCTGAGTAGAGGAGGTGAAAGCAGAAATGACGACCAGTGTTCTCGAGCCGACGCTGGACGAGCTGCTGCCGTGCCGGCTGAACGATGCCGAGCTGTGGTTCGCCGAGTCCCCGTCGGATGTCGAGGCCGCCAAGGCGCTGTGCGTGGACTGCCCGGTCCAGGCGATGTGCCTCGCCGGCGCGCTGGAGCGGCGCGAGCCGTGGGGCGTCTGGGGCGGCGAGCTGTTCCTGGCCGGCGTGGTGATCCCGCGCAAGCGGCCCCGGGGCCGGCCGCGCAAGGACGCCGCCGCGTAGGCCACGCCGACGCAGCAACTCATCAACGCAGTACCACCGAAGAGCTTTCTCATACCTCCAGAACGGAAATCATCATGAACAACCTCCTCAACGAAGAGATGGCGCGGGCGCAGATGTCCATGCGCCTGGGAGAGGCGCAGCAGCTGCGCGCGGCCAGTCGGATGGCTCGTGCGCGTCGCTTGAGCCGCAAGGCCGAGCGTGCAGCGCAGCAGGCTCGTCTCGCCCTCGCTCGCGCTCTCTGAGTCCGTACCGCGGGGCTCCCGCACCACGGACAAGCGAGACCGGAATTCTTCGGGACCTCCCTCGAAGGGCACCTGATCGCGGGTGAACAGGAAGGGCCGGTTCGACCGATCGTCGAACCGGCCCTTCCGGCTTTTTGAGCAGCGCCGGCGGGTCGCTCCGGCGCCACTAGGCTGGCGCCGTGACGCTGCACTGCGACTTCTGCGGGCGCCGGGCGGACGGCGACGTCCCGCCGCTGACCTGGTCCACGTCGGTCGAGCGGGGGCGGGTCCGGCACTACTGCGACGAGTGCTCGCGGGCGAACCTGCGCTCGATGGAGGCCAAGCTCGACAGCGAGTGGTGGTAGCCGCCGCTCAGGGCAGCTCGAGGAAGCCGTCCCAGGAGCAGCCGCAGCCGGGGTGGCGGCCCCACGGGGTCCGCACCGGTACGCCGTGCGGGCCGAGGTCGACGGTCGCCGACCAGGTGGTGGGCTCCTCGCCGTCGGCGTAGCGCAGGAGGTCCTGCACGGCCCAGGCGAGGGCGAGCCGGTCGAGCACCGGGTCGCGAGGCGCCGGCTGCGCGGCGCCGCGGGCGGCGGCCTGGGCCAGGAGCAGCGCGCGGCGGGGATCGGTCACCGACGCGTGGGCGTCGACGCAGCGCAGGCAGGCGGTGCGGCCCGGGTCGACGAACGGGCCGACCTGCATCCCGGTGGCGTCCCCGGCGACGACCAGGTGGGGGACCGAGGCGCGCACGAGCGGGTCGAGGCGCTCGCGGGGGAGCGGACCGGGGTGCAGGACCAGGTGCACGGCGCCGGCGCCGGGGTCGTCGGCGGTGGAGGTGGTGGCGAGCCCGGCCTCGGCGAGCAGGCCGGTGAGCAGGTCGGTGAGGGGGCCGGGGGCGGCGTGGACGGCGACCCGGGCGGCGGCGCGCGCCTCGTGGCGGCGTACGGCGTCGGGGCCGAACTGGGCGAGCAGCGGGCCCAGCCCGGGCGGGAGCGGCCACGGGGGAGCGGGATGGACCAGTCCCGCCTCGCGGAGCCGGGCCAGGGCGGTCGCGGCCGGCTCGCTCAGCGGCGCGTCAGCCGGGTGCCCGGTGGGCCGGCCGAGCGCGCTCAGCAGCCGCCGGACGGCGGGATCGTCGGGGACCGACGCCCGCGGCGGGTCGAGTCCCACCTGGAGGACGCCCGCTGCGCGGTGGAGCACCGGCGTACCGGGGCGCAGCACCAGGGCGGGCGCCGACGCGGACGCGGACACGGTGGTCCCGGCAGCGATCGGCATGCGGGCAGCGTGCCACGGGCGGGCGGAGGCGCGCGGCGCTCGTCCACAGGCCCGGGGCCGGACGGCCCCTGCGGAGCCGGGCCGGAAGGAAAAAACGCGCCACGGGCGGCTCCACCGAGGTGGAGCCGCCCGTGACAATCGGCTGAGTGCCTGAGGTTCAGGCCTTGCCGAGGATGCGGTTGAGGTTCGTGCCGCACTCGGGGCAGACGGCCTTGGCCATCCGGGTCCCCTTCTCGTTGACCTTGACCTCGCCCTCGGCCTCGCGCTTGGCCTTGCACTTCACGCAGTAGAACTCGCCGCTCCAGGTCTCCGCCATGACGGCCTCCTTGCTTTTTGTTCGTTCGGTCGTCGCGACGGGGGACATTGGGGGAAGCCCGTCGGGGTTCGGAGCCGCACTCCGAACCTCCCCGACCCTACGGCACAGCCCCACGGAGTCGCAGTAGCGTGCCCCGCATGTCTGATTCCGCCGTGAAATCGCCCACGCCCCCCGTGCTGACCCACCTGCGCCTCGAGCGGCCCTCGGCGGGGGTCGCGCTGCTGGTCCTGGACCTGCCGGAGATGCGCAACGCGATGAGCGACGAGATGACCGCCTCCTGGGTCGCGGCGGTGGACCACCTGGCCGCGGACCCCACCGTGCGGGCCGTCGTGGTCACCGGGGAGGGCAAGGGGTTCTGCTCCGGCGGCAACCTGAGCTGGCTGGCCTCGGAGCCCGACGCCACGGTGGACGACCTGCGCACCCGGATGCTGCCGTTCTACCGCGCGTGGCTCTCGATCCGCCGCCTGGAGGTGCCCACGATCGCCGCGATCAACGGCGCCGCGATCGGTGCGGGGCTGTGCCTGGCCCTGGCCTGCGACCTCCGGTACGCCGCGCGCGGCGCCAAGATGGGGGTGCCGTTCACCCGGCTGGGGATCCACCCGGGCATGGCGGGCACCTACCTGCTGCCCGAGGTGGTGGGCCCGGCCGCGGCGCGCGACCTGTTCCTGACCGGGCGGCTGGTCGATGCCGACGAGGCGCTGGGCCTGGGCCTGGTCTCGCGGGTGCTGGAGCCCTCGGCCTTCCTCGACGAGGTGCTGGCGACCGCGGCGGACATCGCCGCCGCCGCGCCGATCGCGACCCGGCTGACCAAGGGCGCGCTCCAGCGCGGGCACGCCGACCTGGAGGCGGCACTGGCCTGGGAGGCGCTGGCGCAGCCGGTGACGCTGGCCACGGCGGACCTGCAGGAGGGGATCCGGGCCGCGCAGGAGAAGCGCCCGGCGCGCTTCGAGGGGAGATAGCGAGAGACCCCCGGGTCCGCATCTGCCCCTCGCTTGCCTTCCCCTTGCGAGCGAGGTGCTGCGGCCCCAGGGGCCTCTTCTGGGCATGACGCTAGGGATCCCCGGCGGCGCGGTCAATCCGGGAGTCCGACAGCCTGTGGACAGGCTTGTGGAGAACTCTGTGGATGAGCGGCCGGGGCCGTGGATGGAGCGGGCCGGAACGGTGCACGGCCTGTGGACGGGGTGCGCCGGTGGTGGACGCCGGGGGCGGCGTACGGTCGGATGACCAGCGGGGATGGTGCCCACCGGCTCCTCCACCGCCTGTGGACAAACATTTCTGCGAGGACGGGAGACCCGTGACCGAGGAGCAGTACGACGGCACGCCGGTGGCGGCGCTGCGCCGGATCGCCTTCCTGCTGGAGCGCGGGCGCGCGGACAGCTACAAGGTCAAGGCCTACCGCGGCGCGGCTGGCGCGATCCTGGCGCTGCCGCCCGACGAGGTCGGCGCGCGGGCGGCGGCCGGCACGCTCACCGAGCTGCCCGGCGTGGGCGCGAGCACGGCCCGGGTGATCGCCCAGGCGGCCGAGGGGCAGCTGCCGGACAAGCTGGCCGAGGTCGAGGCGCAGTACGGCGGTCCCCAGACCTCCGGTGGCGCCGGCGAGACGCTGCGGGCCGCGCTGCGCGGCGACCTGCACTCCCACTCGGACTGGTCCGACGGCGGCTCGCCCATCGAGGAGATGGCGATGACCGCGATGGAGCTCGGCCACGACTACCTCGTGCTCACCGACCACTCGCCGCGGCTCAAGGTCGCCCGCGGGCTCTCCGCGGAGCGGCTGACCCGCCAGCTTGACGTGGTCGCGGCCGTCAACGAGCACCTCGACGGGGCCGGGTTCCGGCTGCTGCGGGGGATCGAGGTCGACATCCTCGACGACGGGCGACTGGACCAGACCGATCAGATGCTGGGGCGCCTCGACGTGCGGGTGGCGAGCGTCCACTCCAAGCTTCAGATGGATGCCGACCAGATGACCAAGCGGATGGTGGCCGCGGTGCGCAACCCGTTCACCAACGTGCTCGGCCACTGCACCGGTCGCCTGGTGACCGGGGCCCGCGGCACCCGGGGCCAGTCCCGCTTCGACGCCCGCGCGGTCTTCGAGGCCTGTGCCGAGGAAGGGGTCGCGGTCGAGATCAACTCCCGGCCCGAGCGGCGCGACCCGCCGACCCGGCTCCTGGAGCTGGCCCGGGACATCGGCTGCGTGTTCTCGATCGACAGCGACGCGCACGCGCCGGGTCAGCTCGACTACCCGGTCCTGGGCTGCGAGCGGGCCGAGGCGGCCGGCATCGAGGCCGACCGGATCGTCAACACCTGGCCGGTCGAGCGGCTGCTCGACTGGGCGCGCCCCGGAGCGGACTGACAGGTCCAGACAATTCGCGGGGGCCGGTTCGCGCCGAGGTCCCACCGCGGGGGCGTCCGGCGCCGTAGGGTCGCCGCATGGGCACTCCTCGGGTGGAGGTACGGCGGTCGGGCCGCCGGCGGCGGACCGTGTCCGCCTACCGTGACGGCGAGAAGATCGTCGTGCTCGTCCCCGACAACCTCACCGGCACCGAGGAGCGTGCCTGGGTCTCCAAGATGGTCGCCCGGGTCGAGCGCCGCGAACGGCGCAGCGCCGCGCCGCGCCGGTGGAGCGACGACGCGCTGACCACCCGCGCCCAGGAGCTCAGCGACGCCTACCTCGGCGGCCTGGCGGTGCCGGAGTCCGTGCGCTGGGTCGGCAACCAGCGCGCGCGCTGGGGCTCGTGCACGCCCCGGGACCGCTCGATCCGGCTCTCCGAGCGCTTGCAGCGGATGCCGGAGTGGGTGATCGACTACGTGCTCGTCCACGAGCTCGCCCACCTCATCGAGCCGCACCACGACGAGAAGTTCTGGGGCTGGGTTGCGCACTACCCGGCCGCGGAGAAGGCCAAGGGCTACCTGGCCGGCTGGTCCGACGCCGCCCGGATCGACCGGCCGCCCTCGGAGCAGGTCGTGCCCGGCGAGGACGTCGACTAGCTCAGCACCGCGCGGGCGCGGGCGATGAGCGCGTGCATGGCCGGCTCGAGCTCGGGCAGGTCGCCGACCGGCCACCAGCGCACGGCGAGGGACTCGTCGCTGACCACGGCCGTGGCGTCCGCGGGGGCTGCGGCGACGTAGCGCACGTCGAGATGGCGTACCTCCCCGCGATCGCCGCAGAAGGGCACCGTGTGCAGGTCGAGCTGGACCGGCTCGGGGTGGAAGGTGAGCGCGGTCAGGCCGCTCTCCTCGTGCGCCTCGCGGAAGGCGACGTCGGCGAGGGTGGCGTCGCCGCCCTCGCAGTGCCCGCCGAAGTGGAACCAGCGCCCGGCCTTGCGGTGCAGGTTGAGCAGCACCCGGTCGCCGGTGGCGTCGATGACGAGGGTGCCTGCCGTGATGTGGTCCGGGTACGACGAGCGCCACATCCCGTCGGGAGCCGACTCCAGGTGGGTGACGTACCGCCGGCGCAGGGCCTCCTCGACGGCATCGGGCGCGCGCCAGCCGCGGAGCACGGCCAGCGCGTCGTCGTGCAGCGTCACCCGGCGTCGGGCGCGCCGGGCGCCTCGGGGGAGTCGGGCGCCTCGGGGGAGTCGGGGCCGTCGAGCAGCTTGCGCAGCTCGGCGTCGAACTCGTCCTCGCTCAGCGACTCGGGCTGCGTCGCCTCGGCCCGGAACGACAGCGGGTCGTCGAGGTCGGCGGCGGTGGGGAGCAGGTCGGGGTGCATCCAGACGCCGTCGCGGGCCTCCTGGCCCGAGCGGCTGCGCAGCCCGCCCCACAGCGTGGAGGCGTCGCGGAGCCGGCGCGGGCGCAGCTCGAGGCCGACCAGCGCGGCGAAGGTCTGCTCGGCGGGGCCGCCGGCGGCGCGGCGGCGGCGGACCGCCTCGCGCAGCTTGGTGGCGGCCGGCATCCGCTCGTGGGTCGCCATGCCGACGACCTCGTCGACCCAGCCCTCGACCAGCGCGAGCGCGATCTCGAGGCGGGAGAGCGCGGCGGTCTGGGCCGGCGTCTGCGGCGGGTCGAAGAGGCCGCCCTCGAGCAGGCTCTGCATGGCCTCGGGGTTGCTGGGGTCGATGCCGCGCAGCTGCTCCTGGACCCGGTCCTGGATCTGCTGGGCGTTGATCTCGAGACCCTGGGCGTAGTCGGTGACCGCACCGATCAGGTGCTCGCGCAGCCACGGCACGTGGGCGAAGAGCCGCTGGTGGGCGGCCTCGCGCAGCGCGAGGTAGAGGATGACGTCGTCCTCGGTGACGTCGAGGCCCTCGGCGAAGGCGCGCACGTTGGCCATCACCAGGGCGGCCTTGCCGGGCGCGCCCAGGGGCAGCCCGATGTCGGAGGCGGACAGCACCTCACCGGCCAGCGCGCCGAGGCCCTGGCCGATCTGCATCGCCATCATCCCGCCGACGGCCTGGCCGATGATGCCGACGAGCGGACCGGCCGCGGCCTTCATCTCCTCGGGCAGCCCCCCGGCCAGCCCGGTCACCGAGCGCGCGGCGACGGGCTCGACGAGGACCTTCCAGACCGGCTGGGTCTCGACGAGCCACTCGGCGCGGCTCCAGGCGGCGGTCGTGGTGACGCCGGAGGGGAAGCCGGTCGCGGTGTCGAGCCAGTGGTCGGCGAGCTGGACGGCGTCCGAGACCCGGTCGCGGTCGCGCTGGGTCGTGGACGGGTCGGGCTCCTGGGCTGCGGTCTGGCGCGCGATGTCGTTGGCGGCGTTCCAGTTGAGCGGGCCGTCGTGCGGCTGCATCAGGGACTGGAGCTGCTGGAAGAACGCCATGCCGCCGGCCCCACCGGCACCGCCGGCGCCGGGGAAGGCGCCCCCGAGGGCGCCGAAGATCTGCTCGAACGGCGTGCCCTTGAACGGGTTCGGCTGGTCGTCGCCCGGGTTGTCGGTCATGGTCCGAATCTACGCCGGATCGCCAACCGGCGGTGTAGGGGAGACCCCTGGCCGGACCCCGGACCTGCCCCGGTCGCGACCGGCCGGAGTCCTAGAGTGCAGCCATGACCAACCCCGCGGTGCGCCTCGTCGCGATCTCCGACCAGCCGCTGTCGGTGAGCGAGGTCCTCGACAGCCTCGACGACCCGGCCGCGGGCGGGCTCGTGCTCTTCGTCGGACGGGTCCGCGACCACGACCAGGGCCACGGCGTGACCGGCCTGTCGTACTCCGCGCACCCCTCGGCCCTCGACCGGCTGCGCGAGGTCTGCGACCGCGTCGCCGCCGAGCACGACGTCACCGCGCTCGCCGCCGTGCACCGGGTCGGGGACCTCGACATCGGCGACCTCGCCGTCGTCGTCGCCACCACGGCCGGGCACCGGGGCTCCTCGTTCGAGGCGAGCCGGGCGCTCATCGACACCCTCAAGGCCGAGGTGCCGATCTGGAAGCACCAGCGCTTCACCGACGGCAGCGACGAGTGGGTCGGCAGCCCCTGACGGGCGTGTCCTGACCGCCGGGCGTGGAGCACCGACCTAGGCTCGTGGAGTGGAGATCCTGTTCTGGCTGCTGCCGGCCGCCGTGCTCACCGTCGCCTCGATGGCGTGGGTGGCGTGGTGGGGCCGTGAGGGCCGGGGCGAGGTCGACCGCGAGACCGCGGCCCGGCGGATGGGCGAGGCACTCGCCCGCGAGCAGCGGGTCCGTCCCGGCTACGCCGCGCCGCGCCGGGAGGCCGAGCGGGCCACCGGCATCGCGCTGCGCACCTCGCGCCGCCGCCCCGTCGTGATCCAGGGCGAGACCCCGGCCGCGCCGGTGGCCCAGGCGGCCGAGCAGCCGGGCGTGCAGCCGGACGAGCAGTCCCGCCGCGACGACGCCGCCGGAACCGACCGGCGCGCCTCCTGACACCACCGCGGGACACCATTGGCGGCGTCTGACAAGGTAGGCGCCATGAGCCAGCGCCTGATCGCCGTGTGCATCGCGGCCCCGTTGGTGCTGATCCTCGGCGGCATCGCGGCCTCCGTGCCGCTGCCCTACGCCTCCTACAGCCCGGGTCCGACGTTCAACGTCCTCGGCAAGGACGGCGACAACGCCGAGGTGATCCAGGTCTACGGGCACAAGGCGTACTACGACAAGGGCCAGATCCGGTTCACCACCGTGGTGGCCTCGGCCAACGGCGACAAGCTCTCGCTCGGCGAGGCGCTCAGCCGCTGGGTCGACCCCGACAAGGCGGTCGTGCCCTACGACGTCGTCCACCCCAAGGACCAGTCGGCCGCGCAGGAGAAGGCCGAGGGCGCGGTCCAGATGACGACCTCGCAGGACGTCGCCAAGGCGGTCGCCCTCAACGAGCTCGGGTACGACGTACCCGAGGCGATCCAGGTCGCCCTCGTCGTCGACAAGGGTGCCGCCGAGGGCAAGCTGCTCCTGCGCGACATCATCAAGGAGGTCGACGGCGAGCCGGTCACCAGCAGCGAGCAGGTCGTCAAGGCCGTGCGCAAGCACGACGACGGCTCGCTCGTCGAGCTGCGGATCGTGCGCGACAAGCGCGAGCTGACCGTGCGGATCAAGCCGAAGATCGAGGACGGCCAGCCCAAGATCGGCGTCTCGCTGGGCGTGGGCTACGAGTTCCCGTTCCAGATCAACCTGCGCGTCGACCCGACGGTCGGCGGGCCCAGCGCCGGACTGATGTTCTCGCTGGCCATCTACGACACGCTCACCCCGGGCTCGCTCACCGGTGGTGCGACCGTCGCCGGCACCGGCGAGCTCGCGCCCGACGGCCAGGTCGGCCCGATCGGCGGGATCCAGCAGAAGATCGCCGGCGCCCAGGCGGCCGGCGCGAAGCTGTTCTTCGTCCCCAAGGACAACTGCTCGGACGTCCAGGGGCTCGACCCCGACCTGAGGCTGGTCAAGGCGACCACCATGACCGAGGCGCGCAAGGCCCTCGAGACCTGGGTCGGCGACCACGACGCCCCGCTGCCGCACTGCTGACCCCGAACGAGCGGACCACCGACATGGACTACGACC
Organism: Pimelobacter sp. 30-1; assembly: GCF_018831735.1. NCBI lineage: Bacteria > Bacillati > Actinomycetota > Actinomycetes > Propionibacteriales > Nocardioidaceae > Pimelobacter > Pimelobacter sp. 30-1. The sequence continues at coordinate 684,322 of NZ_NHTS01000006.1, read as the reverse complement.
TGGACGTCGACCCGGCGCTGGCGGCTGCCGTCCTCGAGATCGAGAAGCACCAGGCGCAGGTGGGCTGGGACCAGCCCGCGCGCCTCTACGCGCTCGTCGACACCGGCCGCCTGGTCGCCCAGGAGCCCGTGCTCGCGGCCCAGCTCGGTCTCGACACCCCGGCCGAGCAGGGCTCGTTGACGCCGATCGAGCAGGACGAGCTCCCGCTCGGCCAGCAGCTCGAGGAGGTGCTCCCGGGCATCGTGTGGCCCGGCGTCGTGGGCGGCTGTGCAGCCGTCGTCGAGCGCCTGGTGCTGCCCCCGGCCGCTGACGGCCAGGTGCCCGAGGACCCGACCGCGGCGCGCGCGTTCGCACGCGAGCACCCGGACGCCGAAGAGGTGCGCATCGTCGCCGGGGTGACCCGGCACGGCGCCGCCTACTGCGCACTGCGGATGCGCAGCGAGGACCACGACAGCGCCGTGATGGGCGGGACCGACCTGGTACCCGGCCTGATCGAGCTGCTGCGCAACACACTGCTGGACGACGCGGAGGGCGAGCCCCAATGAGTGAACTGTTCGACGAGGAGCCCGAGCGCCCCGCGCCCGAGCGACCCGGCCGCCGTACCCGGGCGCTGGTGATCACCGGCGTCATCCTGGTGCTCGGCTTCTTCCTCCTCAGCGCCTTCGCGGGCATCTACACCGACCGGCTGTGGTACTCCGAGGTCGGCTACGGCCAGGTCTTCAGCACCATGCTGTGGACCCGGGTCGGCCTGTTCGTGGCGTTCGGCGTCCTGATGGGCGGCGTGGTCGCGCTCAACATGTACCTGGCCTACCGCAGCCGCCCGATCTTCGGGCTGCCTGGCAACGACGGCGTCGACCGCTACCGCGACGCGGTCACCCCGATCCGTACCTGGCTGCTCGCCGGCGTCGCGATCGTCGTCGGCATCTTCGCCGGCACCTCGGCGATCGGCCAGTGGCGCACCTTCATGCTGTGGCGCGAGGGGGAGTCCTTCGGCAAGCAGGACCCGTACTTCAAGAAGGACATCTCCTTCTACGTCTTCGACCTGCCGTGGATCAACTTCGTCATCGACTTCGTGATGGCCGTGGCCATCGTGGCGCTGATCGCGACCGCCGTCGTCCACTACCTGTACGGCGGCATCCGGCTCCAGTCCCAGCACGACCGGCTCACGCCGGCCGCCCAGGTGCAGCTCTCGGTGCTGCTCGGCGTCTTCGTGCTGGCCAAGGCCGTCGACTACTACTTCGGCCGCTACGACCTGGTCACCGACGACCACCGGCTCTTCACCGGCATGAACTACACCGGCGAGAACGCCTTGCTCCCGGCACGCAACATCCTCGTCGGCGTCGCGCTCATCTGCGCCGTGCTGTTCTTCCTCAACATCTGGCGCAAGACCTGGCAGCTGCCCTCGGTCGGCCTGGCGCTGCTCGCGCTCTCGGCCGTGCTGCTCGGCATGATCTGGCCCGCCATCGTGCAGAACTTCCAGGTCAAGCCGTCCGAGGCCGACAAGGAGAACTCCTACATCAAGGCCAACATCGACGCCACGCGCGAGGCCTACGGGCTCAGTGACGTCGACACGAAGAGCTACCAGGGCATCGCCTCGGAGGAGACGTCCAAGGCCGACGGCTCCAAGGTCCTCGAGCAGCTCATGGCCACGCCGGTCGTCGACCCGCTCCAGGTCCGTGAGACCTTCCAGCAGCGCCAGCGGATCCGCGCCTACTACTCGGTGCCGGCCGTGCTCGACGTCGACCGCTACCAGATCAAGGGCGAGGAGGTCCCGCTCGTCCTGGGCGTGCGCGAGCTCGACCAGAGCGGCATCCAGTCCTCCGACCAGAACTGGTCCAACCTGCACACCGTCTACACCCACGGCGAGGGCCTGATCGCCGCCTACGCCAACAAGATCGCGATCAACGACGAGGCCAACGGCCGGATCGTCTGGGCCGAGGGCATCCGCGGCGAGGGTGACGAGGGCAGCCGCGACCTGACCGACGCGGAGAAGTTCGAGACCCGGGTCTACTTCGGCGAGCAGAGCCCGTCGTACTCGATCGTGGGCAAGGCCAGCAAGGACGCCAACAACGTCGAGCTCGGCCTGGCCGACACGGTCAGCGACAGCCCCGACGACCAGCGCACGACGTACGACGGCAAGGGCGGCGTCGCCATCGGCAGCACGTTCAAGCAGCTGATGTACGCCATCAAGTTCGGCGAGCCGAACTTCCTGCTCTCCGGGCGCGTCAACGGCAACTCCAAGGTGCTCTACAACCGCACGCCCAGCGAGCGGGTCGAGAAGGTCGCGCCCTGGCTCACCGTCGACGGCGACCCCTACCCGGCGGTGGTCGACGGCAAGATCGTCTGGATCATCGACGGCTACACCACCACCGACCGCTACCCGAACTCCCAGCGCGAGTCGTTCGACGCGATGATCGACGACTCGCTCCAGCAGGACACCGGGCTCCAGACCATCCCCACCGACGAGATCAACTACATGCGCTCGGCGGTCAAGGCCACGGTCGACGCCTACGACGGCACGGTCACGCTCTACCAGTGGGACGAGACGGACCCGATCCTCAAGACGTGGATGAAGGTCTTCCCGGACGCGGTCAAGCCCAAGTCGGCCATCGACAAGGGGCTCATGGCGCACCTGCGCTACCCGGAGGACATGTTCAAGGTCCAGCGCTTCCAACTGGCCAAGTACCACGTCACCGACGCCGGTGAGTTCTACTCGGGCAACAACCGCTGGGAGGTCCCTGAGGACCCGAACGTCTCGCGCGAGGTCTTCCAGCCGCCGTACCGGCTGTTCTCGACCGGCGTCGACGGCACCAACGACTGGTCGCTGACCTCGGTGTTCAAGCCGCGTGGCGCGCAGAACACGCTGGCGTCGTACCTGCAGGTGAACTCGGACGCCACCTCCGAGGGCTTCGGCAAGCTGCGGCTGCTGGAGATGATCGACGAGAACACGCCCGGTCCGGGCCAGGTCGCCAACCAGATGCAGCAGGAGGACGAGGTCGCCTCGAAGCTGCAGCAGTACCGCGTGCAGGGCGCGACCCCGCCGCGGTTCGGCAACCTGCTCACGCTGCCGGTCGCCGGGGGACTGGTCTACATCCAGCCCGTGTACGCCGCCCGCTCGGCCACCTCGGCCTTCCCGATCCTGCAGTACGTGGTCGTGAAGTACGGCGACAAGGTCGGCATCGACCGCGACCTGCCCGGCGCGCTGGCCGACGCCCTCGGTGTCGACCTCGGCACGCCCGGCACGCCCCCCACCGGGGAGCCCGGCACGCCCCCCACCGGGGAGCCGGGCACGCCCCCGACCGGGGAGCCCACCGGGTCGCTCGACGATCAGATCGCCGACGCGCTGCGCAACGCCGAGGCGGCGTTCACGGCGGCCGAGGAGGCGCAGAAGGCCAACGACACCGAGGAGTGGGCCAAGCAGCTCGGCATCGCCCAGACCGAGGTCGAGAAGGCCGTCAAGCTGGCCGACGAGCGCGACAAGAAGTAACGACGAACACCCCGAACGGGCCCTCCGGCGACTGGTTGCCGGAGGGCCCGTCGTCGTACGGGATCATGGCGGCATGCTGCTCACCCTCGACCTGGTCGGGATCTTCGTGTTCGCGATCTCGGGCGGGCTGGTCGCCGTACGCAACCAGCTGGACATCGTCGGCGTCGTCGTCCTCGCGATGGCCACCGGCCTCGGCGGCGGTGTCCTGCGCGACGTGGTGATCGGCGCCGTACCGCCGCCGGCGGTCGAGGACTGGCGCTACCTCCTGGTGCCCGTCGTGGCCGGCCTGGTCACCTTCGCCTGGCACCCGGCCTTCGGCCGCCTCGAGCGGGTGATCAACGTCTTCGACGCCTTCGGCCTCGGCCTGTTCTGCGTCGCCGGCGCCCTCAAGGCCCAGGAGTTCGGCCTCGGCCCCGTCCCGTCCGCCGCCCTCGGCATGGCCACCGGCGTCGGCGGCGGCATCGTCCGCGACCTCCTCGTCGGCCGCGTCCCGGTGATCTTCCGCTACGGCGAGCTCTACGCTATCCCCGCCCTCGCCGGCGCCGCCATCGCCGCCACCGGCGCCGAGCTCGGTGTCTCGCACGGCGTCATCGCCGCCCCGGCTGCCGTGGTCACCATCGGCTGGCGCCTGCTCGCGGGGTGGCGCGGGTGGCGGGCGCCGTCACCGAAGATGTCACCGCCGTCGTCCTAGGTGGGTGTCGATTTGGTGGTGGTTGGGGCGGTGGCGTAATGTTCTGTTCACCGACGCGGGGTGGAGCAGCTCGGTAGCTCGCTGGGCTCATAACCCAGAGGTCGCAGGTTCAAATCCTGCCCCCGCTACCAATGCCTCCCTACTCCCACCGAAGCCCTCCGGGGCCAAGGGGGGAGTAGGGAGGTTTCTTCGTTTTTCGTAGAGGCCCGGGTGGGCGGCTCACCTGGCCCATCTCGAGATGGTCTTCTCGAGATGATCGCGCGGAGTCGCCATTTTGCGAACTGCGCCTCAGGGCGCGGTTGACCTGACGTCGATCACGAGGCGTCCTTGTCTGTGCGAAGCCCGGAGAGCCCGAGAGCTGGGGCTGCTTCGCGCGAAGGGGGCAGGACATGAACCAGCTGGGTCTGGTCGCCTACGTCGATGAGCTGGGCCGTCGGGTCGAGCAGGAGCGGATGAGACAGGGGCTGAGCCACGAGGAGGCGGCGGCGCGTGCGGGTGTTGCGACGTACACCTACCTGAAGGTCGAGCGTGGTCGCTCGGCGTCCGGTCAGCGGGTCAATCCCAACTTGTACGTGTTGCTGGCCATCGCCGGCGCTTTCGGGATCGACCTCCGCGACCTGTTGCCCCCGGCGCCCTCGGCGACGACGAGGTGACGCGCGCCATCGGTGTCCCCGGCGCTGCGTATACCGATGCCCGCTGCTGGATTCAAACACTGTTCGCAAACCGACGATTTCGCCCCGAATCTTGTCAACGTGGTCACAAGATTGCGGACGGCGCCCCGTCGCTGGCGCCGGGTACTCCCGACGATCGCGGCCCTCGGGCCCGCCAACTTTGCGACGTCGATGACAATCCGTGCGCGGTCATCGCCGTGCCGGCGCTCGTTCCCTTGATCTCGCTGCGCCCGCCGTGCCTCGCTACTCAGGCGTAGGGGCGCCGACCGGGTCGCGACCCACCGGAGGCGGCTCGAGCACGACGTGGCCCGCGCGGCAGGGGGAGGAGCTCATGGCGAGGAAGGTGACCGTTCCGCCGTCGGCGCGGCAGCAGCTGGCGGCCCTCGGGCACGTCGAGTGCCGGCGGATCTCTCGCTGGGCTGCGCGACGGCTGCCGCCTGGGGTGGCGAAGCGCGTGGGTGCGGCGGCAGCGGCGTTCGTCGCCGCGGAGGGGCGTCCTCAGGAGGCGTTGCACCTGGTGGCCGACGACATGGAGGACCTCGGGCAGCGCGCAGCCCTTCGCGGGCAGAGCCCTGCGCAGCTCGCGGAGAGCTTCGGCGTGGTGGCGACCTACTGCGAACGGACCGCGCAGACTGCGCTGCTCAGTGTCGGTGAAGGCCGGGCGGAACACCTGCGTTGCGCACTGTCGGAGTACGTCGACGGTCTGCGTGAGGCCGTTTCGGCAGCCCATCACCAGGCGGCGACCGTCCTCGTGCTTCCGCGGGAGGACGGCTACCGCGCGCTTGCCGAGTGGTGGTTCGACGGTGGGGTGGTTGCGCCGGGCTTGTGGGCTCACGTCGGGGTCGACAGCACGGCCGACTTCGCGCCGCTCGCCTGGGTCGAGGGCAGCGTCTCGCGGACTGCGGGCGCCGACCTCGGCGCGGTGACCGATGGCGGGGGTGCGTGCGCCCTGGTGCCGGCGGAGGTCGACTACCGGACCCTGGCGACGGGCTCCCGGAGCGTGGCCGTCGTCGGCCAACCCAAGCCACTGGCTCAGGTCCGATCGGAGCTCGCGCTCACCGTGGCGGCCGCGAACGCCGTCGCTTCCGGCCAGATCCAGGTGCAGGGTTCCTGGATCCCCCTGGCGGACGTGGCCGTCCAGCTCGTGCTTCGGCCTGATCCCGTGCTCCGCGACTTCCTCATGCACAACTACCTCGCGGGCTTCCGGCATATCTCCCTCAAGCGTCGCCTCCTGTGGGTCCGTCTGCTGCTCCACTGGCTCGAGGGCCACGCGACGACCCGCGACCTGGCTGAGCGGCTCGATATTCCACGGCAGACCGCCTACGACAATCTTCTGGCCGCCCAGCGGGCCATCGGCCGGCCTCTCGACGTTCCCGCACAACGGGCCGCGATCATCGTCGCCCTCCACCACGCCGAGGAGTCGTGGGCACGCGAGCTCGAGCCGGCTCGGCGCGCACCCTGACCGCCTCGAATCCGGACAACGATACGGGTATGAGCGGAATCTTCTCCCAACCCATTGCGTGAGGCCGCAATCCGGCGAAACCTTCCTGGCGCGAGCCGAGAATCCCCGGAGTTCCCCCGAAAGGCCCCCGAATGGGCTCGTTGACGCGAAGAAGGTTGCCCGGCCCGCGAAGAGCGGAGAAAGGCCGAGTGCTGGAGCGGAATTCCATCAGGAATGCCGTCCTGCTCAACGGTCCCTTTGGGGCCGCGGACAACGAACGACATCAACGAAAACCGAATCACGACCTCGTGAGAGGAAATATCGACATGACCCGCAATTTCGTCCGCGCAACCGCCACCCTGGTGGCCGTTGGCGCTGCCCTGGCCACCGCATGGCCGGTGGCCCACGCCGGCCCGCCGTACGTGATCGACGCCAACGGGACCACCACCGGTACGTTCACGGCGAGCGCGTCCTCCGTGGCGGCCGTCCAGCTGACCAACACTCGTTCCGGCGCGATCCTGACCTGTCTCAGCTCGGCGGCCCAGGCCGACGGCACCCTGGGCTCGCACGCCTCCGGCGCGGGCCTGGCCGCCATCACCAGCCTGACCTACGCGACGTGCACCGGCCCTGGCGGCCTGGTGTTCACGGTGAACGCGTCCCCGACCGTCGCCAACCCGGCGCTGCTCAACGCCTCGGGCTCGACCGCCTCGGGAGTCACGGCGATCACGGTCTCCAACGTGACGGCCGCCATCTCCGGGAACGTGGGCTCGCCGACCGGGCCGACGTGCAACTTCAGCGTCTCCGGTTCGCCGACGGTCGCGACCACCCCGGCGACGGTGTCCGGCACCTACGTCAACGGCAGCGCGTCCGCTCTTCCCCAGCTCAAGATCGCCTCGAGCCCGGGACAGCTCTACATCAACAACATCACCGGCACCGCGTCCGCCGCCGGGAGCTGTATCGCTGGAGCACTGCGCAACGGTGATGCGGTCGTCTACTCCGGGACCTACGACGTCGACACCACGACGCCGGCGGCCGGTGACCCGCTGAACCTCAACGGCTGACGACTGAAACCGAGGGGCGCGGCGACCTACCGCTGCGTGCGATGGGTCGCCGCGCTTGCGGGAGATCGAGGAGAGGGTGAGGCAACCGATGTTGGTGAGAAGGTCCGGGCAGGGCGTGGGCAACCGGCGCCTGCGGCGCATTGTGTTCCCGCTCGTCGGCGCCCTGCTGCTGGTCCCGGTGGCCGCGGCCAGTCAGGCCAGCCATGATGACGAGCCCCTCGCCAATCCCTTCGGGTTCCCTGTCGTGGACGTGTTCGAGGACTCGGCCCTGCGGATCGGCGAGATCGATTCGACCGTCGAGAAGGCGAAGCTGAAGATCCAGATCCCGGGCTTGGTCATGCGATCGGACGCCGCGCCGTGCAGCACGGGTGTGTGGAACCCGGGCTATCCCGGAGACATCTCTCGGCAGTGCCCGAAGACGAGGGATGCGCCCTGGATGTGGCGGTATCCCGTGACGGACTATCCGGTCCAGTGGTACGCTACCAGCGGCAATGCCTATGCCGCGTCGGCGGCGGACCCGCAGGCGACCTACGGGAGGTTCCCGCAGATCCGGGTCAACACGGTGGCCTTCGGCTCGGTGCCGGTCACGGCGACCGTCACGATCACCCAGCCGGTCGAGGGCGGGTACTACGACGGCTTGGACATCCAGTACCTCCTGGCCATGAACCCGTTGTACCCAGGAGATCCGGCACCGGTCCCCGAGGCGGGCCCCGTCCCGACCTATCCGCCGAGGTATCAAGGTGCTGGATATGCGGGCGTCGAGGTGACCGGCGGCGTCAAAGTCACGATATCGGACGTGACCATCGACGAGGAGCGATTGGACGTCGGTGACCATTGCCGCACCGCTTCCCCAGCACGCATCGAGATGGGAGCCCCTGCAGGCTATTATCCCTTTTATCGACAAGCCGACGGGCCCAATGAAGATTGGATCGACGAATACCGAGGAAAGCCGGGCGCATTCGACCCGTTCGGATTTCCCGCGGGGTGGCTCGACGGAACCATCGACATCCCGTCGTTCGCAGGATGTGTCGGCGCGTCCGGAGAGGACGTCAGCCCGATCGTGACGGCGGTCGTGTCCGCTCCCGGGAACGCGCTCAGTGCCTGGATCGACGGGGGCTACTTTCCCTGGTCCTTCTACGCCAACTGCGAGGCGCCCTGCCCGGGATCCGCCTTTCCCTGGGACCTGCCGGCGACGGCTCAACCGCTCCTGGCGGAGGGAGTCCGGTTGCAAGAGGCCGTCGCCACGGCCCGGACGCCGCAGGCGCGGATGCGCGCCATGAGGCGGTTGGTGGTCGTGAGCAACAGGATCGCGGAGCTCGGCGAGATGCGTATCCCTGCCCACTAGCCCTGCGAACGGGCAGTCAGACGAGCAGACCGCGCTGCGCGAGGGCGCGTGGGCCGGCGGTCGCCACCACACGGATCACCAGGAGGAACGGACATGAGGAACAGACTTGCTACGGGACTGACGACGGCGGCGCTGCTGCTGGGCGGAGCCTCCCTCGCGCCGCAGGCGAGCGCGGCAGAGGACGACGAGATCTACTGGCCCATCACCTACGACACGGTCGGTACGACGCACGTGGGCGCCGGCGTCGATGCCGACGCGTCGCTGGGCCCCGCCACGCTGCGGATCGAGCTGGGCCTGCTCCGTGGCGGCCTGCGCAACGGAGCACTTCCGCTGCCGCCGACCAGTATCGAGTTCAAGGCACTGGGGGTGGTGCCGCTGCGCGCCAAGGTGAGCTTCCACAGTGCCTCGCCGATCACGGGACAGCTGGACTCCGGCGAGGTCAACACCGTCACGGCAACAGCCTCCTACTACGTGCAGCTCTCCGACGTGAAGGTCAAGGTCCTCGGCGTCTGGACGCCCTTGTACGTCGGGAACCGGTGCCAGACTGCGGATCCGGTGCGGATGACGCTCAAGACCCCCGAGGGCACGTCGTTCGACCTCAACACCGGAGGGCCGATCAGCGGGCGGTACACGATCGGGAACTTCGCGAACTGCGCGCCGCTTCAGCTCCCGGACGTCTTCGGCATCGGGTCCCTCGCCGTCAACGCGCTGGTCCCTGGCTCGAACAACACGGCGACGATCCATCTGTCCAACCTCGTGTTCCTGCCGTGAGGCGTGCGCCAGCGCCGAGCTGTCGCTACGACGCCCGCCGGTACGTCGCCGGCGCGACCCCGTGCGCCCGCTTGAACGCCGCGCTCAACGCGAACGGGCTCGTGTAGCCCACCCGACCCGCGATGGCGGCCAGCGGCAGGTCGGTGGCGGCGAGGAGGTCGGCGGCGAGGGCGAGGCGCCAGCGGGTGAGGTAGGTCAGTGGGGGTTCGCCGACGTGGTGGGTGAAGCGGCGGGCGAGGGCGGCGCGGGAGAGGCCGACGTGGGCGCCGAGGGTGGCGACGGTCCAGGGGAGGTCAGGGCGGGCCTCGAGGGCGGCGAGGGCGCGGGTGACGGTGGGGTCGGTGGGGCGGGCGGGGGTGTCGGTGAGGAGGGTGCGGACGGCGGTGACGAGGACGAGGTCCAGCAACCGGTCCAGTACGACGGACTGGCCGGCGTCCTCGCCGTCGAGCTCGGTGGCGAGGAGGGTGGTCAGCGTCGGGTCGGAGTCGTGGAGGACGACGCTCTCGGGGAGGCGGGCGAGCAGGAGGGCGCCGACCGAGGTGGCGCGCTCGTAGGTGCCGATGAGCAGCACGGTGGTGTCGTCGGCGCCGGTGTCGCGGGCGTTGCCCCAGGTCCGCACGCCGGTGAACATCTCGTCGGGCAGCACCTGGCCGTGCGGGTCGACGCAGACCTGGCCGGGCAGGATCCGGATGCTGACGGGGCGGTCGCCCCGGTCCCCGAACGTGTACGGCGAGGGCCCACGCGCGAGCACGACGTCGCCGGGCACCAGCTCGTGGCCGATGCCGTCGGCGCCGGTGAACGTGGCGCTCCCGCGCGCCAGCACGACGACGCTGAGCGGTGCCTCGTCCTCGATGCCGATCGCCCAGGCACCGGCGAAGACCGCCTTGAGCAGGAAGGCCCGTTCGGCGCGGGGGCCGTCGAGGAGCGCATCGAGAGCGGGCATGGTGAGACGATCACACATGTCGGTGCGCGTGACAAGCATTCCAAGCGCTCGCTGGGGCGAGCAGCATGGGGGCCATGGACGAATGGATCTTGTACGGGGCCCGGGTGCTCAACGGCCTGCTCGCCGGCGTGTACGTCGCCTTCCTGGTCGCGGTGATGCCCGCCCTGCACGGCCTGCCCGATGACGTGTTCGCGCGGGTGATGAACCGGATCAACGAGGTCATCGTGAACCCGGCGTTCCTGCTGCTCTTCCTCGGCGCCCCGCTGCTGGCGGGCGTGCTGCTGGTCTGGGAGCGCGGGCCGCTCGCGATCGCGGCGGCGGTGTGCGCCGTCGCGGCGCTCGCGATCACGTTCGCGGCCAACCTGCCGCTCAACGACGCGCTCGCGGCGGGCGGGTCGCGCCAGGCCTACGAGACGCCGTGGTTGGTGTGGCACTCGGTGCGGACGCTGACCGCGACGGCGGCGTTCGTGCTGGTGGGGCTGGCCGGTCGATAGGTTGCGGGGGTGCAGGACGGCGACCCCCGCGACGAGCTCGACGACGTGCTGGCCGCACTGCTGCGGGAGCGCCCTGCCGGCGAGGTCGCGCCGTACGTACGACGCCACGACGCGCTGGCGCCGACGTCGGCCGAGGTGCTGGCCCGGCAGGCGGCGTACCTCGCGCTGCTCGGCGTGGCGCACGGACCGTCGGTGCGGCTGGCGCAGCGCGAGCTCGCCCGGCTCGCCGGGGACCCGGGGCTCGACGCCGGTGAGGTGGTCGCGGCCAGCACGCTGGCGCTCGAGCGGACCGACCGGGTGACGGTGGTCGGTCAGGTACGGCTCCTCGCGGCGCTGGCCCGGGCCGATCCGGCGCTGCCGGTGGCGGACGCGCTGCGGCTCGCGGCCGAGCACCCGCGCTCCGACGTCCGGGCGCTGGTGGCGCGTGAGCTCGGGCGGCTGGGGGAGCCGGTGCCGGCCCGGACCCGGGCCGTGGGCTTCTTCGCGCCCGCTCCGGCTGCTCGGCCGGCCGTCGCGGCCGTCGTCCCGGTCGCGGACGCCGACGAGCTCGTCGCCGTGCTCCTGGAGCTGCTCGACGAGGTCGACCCGCTCGGTCTGGAGCGGGCGATCGACGGACTGCTCCGGTTCGGTGACCAGCGACCGCCGTCGGCGCGGCCGCTCGCGGAGCGGATCAAGCGGCCGGTGCGACCAGGCGCGGCGTTCCCCGGCGACCCGCGCGAGGCGGTCCGGGTGCTGGCCCGGGCCTGGCTCACCCGGCGCCGGATCGTGCTGGACGGCACCTGGACGGTCGAGCTCGGCCGGGCACTCGTGCCCGATGCGGCGGCCCGGCCCGGCACCCTGATCGGCGCGGCCGGGCAGCGGCTGACCGGCATCGCGCGGGCCCTGCGCGACGGCCTGTGGCCCGCGGTCGCGCTCCCGGCCACGGCTGACGGACTGATCCCTGCCGAGGCGCTGAGCAGCCGGCTGGCCGTGGTGGCCGCGGCCGGCCGCCGGCTGCCGGGGCACGAGCTCGAGGTGGCGCTGCGCCGGGTGCCCCCGGAGGACCGCGCCCTGGTCGAGGTCCCCGTGGAGCTGTCGAGGGTGGCGCCGCGGCGGCCACTCCTCGACGCCACCGGCCCGGCCGTGGGGGAGCGCCGCACCGTCGTGCTCCGGCCGGTGCCGTGGGCGCCGGAGGTGCGTGCCGTCCGGTTCGGGGCGGAGGGGACGCTCGCGCAGGAGCTGCAGTACGGCACCCACGAGCCCCGCTTCGAGCAGGCCGTCGCACTCGGCGCGGCGCTGCTGCCGCAGGACCCCGACCGGCTCGCGGCGCTCGCCCATCCGTACCTGGCGCGCGACCTGACCTGGGACCGGTCGTGCACCGTGCCCGTCCACCGCGCGCTCGGTGCGTCCCGGAGCGCCAACGGCGCCGCGGCGTCGTCGGCCCTCGTGCTCGGCCTGGCCGCGCAGGACGCCCGGGCCCGCGGCGCCGCGCAGGACGCCGTCCTCGACCTCGCCCGGTACGGCGTCCTCGACGGCGCCGCGCTGGGGGAGCAGGCCGCGCTCCTCCTGGGCGAGGGTCTGGTCGTCGGGCGGCGACTGAGCACCGGGCTGCGCGAGGTGGCCGGGGCCGGCGACGCCGCGGTCCCGCCGCTGGTCGACGCACTGGCCGCGCTGCCGCCGGTGCTCGTGGGCCGCCACGACAGAGGGCCCTTCATCGAGCTCGCGGCGGAGCTCGGCGAGCTGACCGGCCGGCGGTCCGGCTGACCCTCGGCCACGGTCTCGGTCCCGGGCTCAGCCCAGGGCCGCGAGGACCGCGTCGGCGGTGGCCCGGCCGGAGCGGACCGCGCCCTCCATGTAGCCGCTCCACTCCACGGCGTACTCGGCGCCGGCCCAGTGGATCCGGCCGACGGGCTCGCGCAGGGCGGGGCCGTAGCTGGTCCAGGTGCCGGGGGAGAAGTGCGCGCCGTAGCAGCCGCGGCTGAACTCCTCGGTGCTCCAGTCCTTCTCCAGGTAGGACGTCGGCTCGGCGGCCGCGGCCCCGAAGTAGCCGGTGAAGCAGTCGAGCACGGCACGGCGCCGCTCGTCCGCGGGCAGCCGCTGCCAGCGGCGTGCCTCGCCGCCCTCGACGAAGCCGAGCAGGATGCCGACCTCGGCGCCGGGCGGGGAGACGTCGAAGGTGATCTTGACCGGGCCGCGCTCGGAGATCGCCTGGCCGTTGAGGCCCTGGTCGCGCCAGAACGGCGTCGGGTACGCCGCGAAGCACTTGATCACGGTGCCGGCCGGGACCCGCTGGGTCAGCTGGTCGCGCCAGGGCGGGAGCACGGGCTCGTAGTCGAGGCGGCCCGCCAGCGTCGGCGGTACGGCGACCACGGCGTGCCGCGCGGTGACCTGCGCGCCGTCGCGGGTGGTCACGGTGACGCCGCCGGCGTCCTGGGCGATCCGGGCGACCGGGGTGCCGAGGCGGACGTCGAGGCCCTCGGCCAGGCGCTGCGCGACCTGGACCGAACCGCCCACGACCCGGTCCTTCTGGGCGCCGCGGTCGGTCGAGGCGAGGGTCTCGAGGTCGCCGTTGCTGACCGTGTAGAAGAGCGTGTGGAGCAGCGAGAGGTCGGTGGAGTCGGCGGAGTAGAGCGCCTCGGCGAGCACCCGGAAGTAGGTGCGGCCGGCGCTCGTGCGCAGGTTGCGGCGGACCCACGACTCGTAGGTCTGGCCGTCGAGGAGCTCGGCCTTGGGGTGCGTCCAGGGGGTGGCGGGGTCGACGCTGCGGGCCAGGCGGGCGAACCGGGCGAGGCCCTGGGCGAGGTCGGCCAGGGCGATCGGGTTGAGCCGGGGAGTGGCGCCCTTGGCCGAGGACATCCGCGACCGCTTGCCGCCGAGGTCGAGCAGCAGCGAGCCGGCGTCGTTCCAGGTCGGGAAGGTGGCCAGGCCCAGCTCGTCGACGAGGGCGTACATCGCGCTGTGCCCCTCGCCGAGCCAGGTGCCGCCGAGCTCGACCGGGGCACCCTCGAGGACGCCGCCCTCGGTCCGGCCGCCGACCCGGTCGCGGGCCTCCAGCACGGCCACGCTCCGGCCGGCGGCGACCAGTGCCCGGGCCGCGCTCAGGCCGGCCAGCCCGGCGCCCACCACGACGACGTCGACATCGCTCATCACACACTCCTCTGATCAAAGTCAGTCGTATGACTGAGTTCAGACGGTAAGCCGGGACGACGCCGGGCGCAACCCCTCGCGGGGAGCGCCTTCGGGGAGGGAACGACCCGCGACCGGTGCGGTCAGCCGGCCGGACGGACGTCGGCGAGCCGGACGATCATCTCGACCACGTCGGCGAGGTCCGTGCGGGAGCGGGCCCGGTCGGGGTCGCAGACGTGCTGGAGGATCAGGCCGTCGAGGGCGGCGACGGTGATCCGCCCGAGCCGGTCGAAGGGGACCGCGCAGGTCTCGCCGGCGTGGTGGGCGGCCCGCTCGAACCACTCGGCGACGATCGCGGTGTAGCGCTCGTACTGCCAGCGAGCGAGCTCCTCCTGGCCGGCGGTGCGCAGGGCGTACATGGTCAGCTCGTACTGCATCATCTGCAGGCTGACGTGCCCGCTGACCAGCTGGTCCCAGAAGGCGGCGAGACCCTGGCGGATCGCGTGCTCGAGGCCGCGGTCGACCTCGGCGGTGCCGCGGAGCACCTCGACGATCTCGTCGACGACGTCCTCGATCACCGCGCGCAGGAGCGCCTCCTTGGAGGGGAAGACGTACTGCATCGTCCCGAGCGGTACGCCGGCCTCGGCGGCCACGGCGCGCAGCGAGGTGCGGGCGACGCCCTCCTGGGCGAGTGCGGAGCGGGCCGCGGCGACGAGCTGGCGGCGCCGCACGGATGCTTCGACGTAGGCCACCGGCGGGCTCCTTCTCGGTCGGACGTACGAGATGCTAGTCGTCGAACTCGAACCCGTCGGCCTCGGCCCGCGCGATCAGCGCGGTCAGCGCCGCGGCGTCGCCGGCCACGACCGCCATCCGGGTGCCGAGGTCGGCGAGCGCCTCGCGGTCGGTGCCGTAGGCGACGAACATGTCGCCCTCGGGGTCGTAGCGCAGCCGCTCGGCCAGGCCGGAGGCCTGCTCGGCGACGACGCGCTGGGCGACGCCCTCCCAGAAGTAGCCGTTGGGCTCGTGGCCGGCCGCCATCACGGCCTCCTCGGCCGCGGGCGCGGTGCCGGCGGTGAGCAGGAGGGACCAGTTGCCGGGCGTGGTCTCGATCAGGCGCAGCGGTTCCATGGCCCCGAAGGTAGCCCAGCCGGGGGAAGGCGCGCCCCGGCGACAAACCGGGTGAACCCTGAGGAGCCACCGGGCAGGATGGCCCGGTGCTGCTGACGATCTCGACCACCCACCGACCCGCGACGGACCTGGGCTTCCTGCTGCACAAGCACCCGGACCGGGTCCAGGCGTTCGACCAGTCGTTCGGCACCGCCACGGTGTTCTACCCCGAGGTGGGCGAGGAGCGCTGCACGGCCGCGCTGCTGCTGGAGGTCGACCCGGTGCGGCTCGCGCGGCGTGCCGGCAAGGGCGGCAAGGGCGGCAAGGGCGCGAAGGGGTCGCCGGACTTCAGCCTCGCGCAGTACGTCAACGACCGCTCCTACGCGGCGTCCTCGCTGTTCGGGGTCGCGCTCGCCGACGTCTTCAGCACCGCGCGCGGTGGGCGCTGCGCGGCCCGCCCCGAGCTCGCGGAGACCGCGATCCCGCTCGAGCTGGTGATCCCGGCGCTGCCGTGCCGCGGCGGCGTACCGATCGCGCGCCGGCTGTTCGAGCCCTTGGGCTGGACGGTCGGGGCCGAGCCGGTCCCGCTCGATCCGGACTTCCCGGAGTGGGGCGACTCGCGCTACCTCCGGCTCACCCTGACCGGGACCGTGCGGCTGGCCGACGCGCTGAGCCAGCTCCACGTGCTGCTGCCGGTGCTCGACGAGTCGAAGCACTACTGGCAGGGGCCCGACGAGGTCGACAAGCTGCTGCGCTCCGGCGCGGGCTGGCTGGCCGAGCACCCCGACCGTGAGCTCGTCGTACGGCGCTACCTGGGTCGCCGCGGTCACCTGACCCGTGCGGCCCTGGCGCGCCTGGCCGAGCTCGACGACGTCGTCGAGGACGCCGTGGCCGAGGCCGTCGAGCCGGACGCCGCCGAGGACACGCGGGTGCCGCTCAACCTCCGGCGCCACGAGGCCGTGCTGGCCGCGCTCGCCGAGGTCCGGCCGCGCTCGGTGATCGACCTCGGCTGCGGTCCGGGGCAGCTGCTCGCCCGGCTGCTCGCGACCGAGGGGATCGCCCGGGTCGCGGGCTGCGACGTCTCGGTCCGCTCGCTCCAGAGCGCCGCGCGCCGGCTCCACGTCGACCGGATGACCGAGCGCCAGCAGGAGCGGCTCACCCTCTTCCAGAGCGCCCTGACGTACGACGACCCGCGGCTCGCCGGCTACGACGCGGCCGTACTGATGGAGGTCGTCGAGCACGTCGACCCGCCGCGCCTGGAGGCACTGGAGCGCGTGGTGCTCGGCACCGCCCGCCCGGGCACGGTCGTGGTGACCACGCCCAACCGGGAGCACAACGTGCGCTACGAGGGGCTGACCGGTATGCGCCACCCCGACCACCGCTTCGAGTGGGACCGCGCCGAATTCCGAGCCTGGGCGGAGCGGGTCGCGGCGGCGTACGGCTACACCGTCGAGCTGCGCGGCGTCGGCGACGACGACCTCGAGGTCGGCCCACCCACCCAGATGGCGATCCTGACCCGCACCGACACCACCACGACCGAGGAGGCCGGCCGATGAGCGATCTCACCGTCCCCGAGCTCGGTCTCGTCGTGCTCGTCGGCGTCTCCGGCAGCGGCAAGTCGACGTTCGCGCGCGAGCACTTCAAGGCGACCGAGGTGATCTCCAGCGACTTCTGCCGCGGCCTCGTCGCCGACGACGAGAACGACCAGGACGCCACTCCCGACGCCTTCGACGTGCTGCACTACATCGCCGGAACCCGCCTGCGGCGCGGCCTGCTGACGGTCGTCGACGCGACCAACGTCCAGCAGTCCGCCCGGGCCGAGCTGGTCCGGCTGGCCCGCAGCCACGACGTGCTTGTCGACGCGATCGTGCTCGACGTACCGGAGCGGGTGGCGCTCGACCGCAACCGCGAGCGCCCCGACCGCGACTTCGGCGACCACGTGGTCAAGCGCCAGGCCCGCGACCTGCGCCGCTCGCTGGGCCGGCTGCGCAAGGAGGGCTTCCGGCGCGTGCACGTGCTGCGCGGCGCGGACGAGATCGCCGCCGCGCGGGTCGTCCGCGAGCCGTCCTGGAACGACCGCCGCGAGGTGACCGGCCCGTTCGACATCGTCGGCGACGTCCACGGGTGCGCGTCCGAGCTGCGCACGCTGCTCGTCGAGCTCGGCTGGGTCCTGGCGTACGACGACGCGGGCGCCGCGGTCGGCGCGCACCACCCCGAGGGCCGCCAGGCCGTCTTCGTCGGCGACCTCGTCGACCGCGGCCCGGACACCCCCGGCGTGCTCCGCCTGGTGATGGGCATGGTCGCGGCGGGCACGGCGCTGTGCGTCTCCGGCAACCACGAGGCCAAGCTCGTCCGCGCCCTCAAGGGCGCCCACGTCCAGGTCACCCACGGGCTGGCCGAGTCGCTGGCCCAGCTGGAGGCCGAAACGGAGGACTTCCGGGCGCAGGCGCTGAGCTTCATGGACGGCCTGATCAGTCACTACGTCCTCGACGAGGGCCGGCTCGTCGTCGCGCACGCGGGGCTCAAGGAGGCCTACCACGGCCGGTCCTCCCGGCGGGTGCGCGCGTTCGCGCTCTACGGCGACACCACCGGCGAGACCGACGAGCTCGGCCTGCCGGTGCGCTACCCGTGGGCCGACGAGTACCGCGGCGGCGCGATGGTCGTCTACGGCCACACGCCCGTCCCGTCGGCGGAGTGGATCAACAACACCATCTGCCTCGACACCGGTGTCGTGTTCGGCGGCGAGCTGACCGCGCTGCGCTACCCCGAGCGCGAGATCGTCGCGGTCGACGCCGAGGAGCAGTGGTACGAGCCGGTCCGCCCGCTCGTCCCCGCCACGGCGTCCGGCGAGCGCGAGCCCTCGGTGCTGCGGCTCGACGACGTCACCGGCACGCGCTGGATCGACAGTCCCCACGCGGGCAAGGTCAAGGTGCCCGAGGAGAACGCCGCCGCGGCGCTCGAGGTGATGAGCCGGTTCGCGGTCGACCCGCGCTGGCTGGTCTACCTGCCGCCGACGATGTCGCCGGCCGCGACGGCGCACCTCGACGGCTACCTGGAGCACCCGGAGCAGGCCTTCGACGAGTACGCCGGCTGGGGCGTGGGCCGCGTCGTGTGCGAGGAGAAGCACATGGGTTCGCGCGCGATCGCCGTCCTGGCGCGGGATTCCGCCGTCGCGGAGCGCCGCTTCGGTGTCACCGACGGCTCGACCGGTGCGATCTACACCCGCACCGGGCGGCCGTTCTTCGCCGGCGCCCGCGGGGGCGCGCTCGTCGACCGGCTGCGGACGGCGCTCGCGCCGCTGTTCGCCTCGCTCGACACCGACTGGCTGGCGCTCGACTGCGAGCTGCTGCCGTGGTCGGCCAAGGCCGGCGCGCTCATCCGCGAGCAGTACGCCGCCGTCGGCGCGGCCGCCGGTGCGGCCCTCCCGGCGGTCGAGGCGGTGCTCGCCCAGGCCGCCGCGCGCGGGCTCGACCTGACCGCGACGGCCGAGCGGACGGCGGTCCGGCACCGCAACGCGCGGGCGTTCCGGGACGCCTATGCGGCGTACTGCCGGCCGGTCGAGGGGCTCGACGGCGTCACGGTCGCGCCCTTCCAGGTGCTCGCCGCCGAGGGGCGCGCACTCGCGGTCACCGAGCCGCACGCGTGGCACCTCGCCGAGCTCGGCCGCCTCGACGACCCGCTGATCACCCCCACCCGCCACCGGTACGTCGACCTCGGCTCGGCCGCCGACCGCGCCGCCGCGACGTCCTGGTGGGAGGAGCTCGCCGGCGCCGGCGGCGAGGGCATGGTGGTCAAGCCGGCCGACGCGATCGAGCCGGGCGGGCGCACGGTGCAGCCGGGGCTCAAGGTGCGGGGACGCGAGTACCTGCGGATCGTCTACGGGCCCGACTACACCGAGTCGCTCGACGTGCTGCGCGAGCGGCACCTCGGCAAGAAGCGCCAGCTGGCCCTGCGCGAGCACGGGCTGGGGCTCGACGCGCTCACCGGGTTCGTCGCGGGGGCGCCGCTGTGGCAGGTGCACCAGGCGGTGTTCGCCGTGCTGGCACTGGAGTCGGAGCCGGTCGACCCGCGGCTCTAGCCGGACCCCCAGGGTGGTGGGGGTCCGGATCACCCGCGCCCGAGGGATGGTCGCGCGGCGCGTCGGCGCGGAGGCTGGGGACCCCGAGCAGAGGACCGATCGATGCAGAACCGCCGTACCTGGGGCGCCCTGGCCGCCCTCAGCCTGATCACCGTCACCACCGCCGTCGCCGTCCCGGGCGCCATGGAGGCGGTGGCCGCCGCCGCTCGGCCCTCGTGCGCGGGCCAGCGCGCCACGATCGTCGGCACCGCGCGGGCGGACGTGATCCGCGGGACCCGCGGCCGCGACGTGATCGTCGCCAAGGGCGGCGCCGACCGGATCGACGGCCGCGGCGGCAAGGACGTCATCTGCGCGGGTCCGGGCGACGACCGGGTCACCGTGCCCGCGCGGGGGCGCGGGACCCGGGTGCTGGGCGGTCCGGGCGACGACGTGCTCACCGCGCGGGCCGGCGGCGTCGCGCTGGTCGGGGAGGCGGGCGACGACCAGATCTTCGGCGCGGACGTCCCGGGGCGGGCCGACGGCGGCCCCGGCGACGACCTCATCGTGCTCGGGCGCGGCAACGACACGCGGGTGCACGGCGGTCCCGGCAACGACCGGCTCCAGGGCGGTGGCGGCAACGACCGGCTGGACGGCGACGACGGCGTCGACGTGTGCCGCGGCGGTCCGGGCACCGACACCTGTCACGGCGGCGCACCCGGCGGTCCGCAGAACTCCCCGGACGACCCGGACACCTGCCTCGCCGACGTCGAGGTCAAGCTCTCGTGCCACGTCGAGGGGGTGCCGGCCCGGTGGCGGCTGGTGCTGGAGGGCACCTCGGACTACACCAACGGCTCGAACTACCGCACCGAGATCTCCTGGGTGCTGACCGCCTACGTCGAGCAGTACTTCCGGCAGGACGGGAAGACCTGGTACCTCCTGGGCTCGGGGCTCTCCGGGCGCTGGACGGGTACCGGCGCGAACGGCGAGTGCACGATCGAGGGCCGCGGCGAGCTGGCCGACGGCGACCTGTCGGTGACGATGGCGCTGGACGAGGTGAGCGAGACCTACACGTTCGAGTGGGGCGGTCTGGCCACGCGGGCACCGGGGACGATCACGTGCCCGTGGGGGACGTCGTCGTACGCGATGAGCACGCGGGCCACCGACCGGGTCGCCTATGCCGCGTGGAACCCCGCCGACCTGGAGACGCCGCTGACCGGGAGCCGGAGCGTCCAGCCCGACGGGCCGGGCGGCGGCCTGGTCGTCGACTACACCTGGCGGCTGGAGCGCGCCGACCCGTGACCGCCGACCGCTGCTAGCCCACGAGCAGCGCGCCGCCGAGGCCCAGCAGCCCGACCCAGCCGGTGGCGAACGCTGCCAGCAGGAAGGGCGCGGCACCGGCGGCGCGCAGGCGACCGAGCCGGACCCCGCAGCCGAGCGCGAACATCGCGGCGGCGAGCAGCAGGGTCTGGGTCGCTGCGGCGGCGTCGAGGACCCAGGCGGGCGGGGTGATCCAGGTGCGGAGCAGCACCAGGGCGAGGAAGCCGAGCACGAAGCCGGGCACGAGCGCGGGGCGTACGCCGCCCGCGGCGTCCGCCGTCGTACGGCGCTGCCAGGAGACCCAGGCGACGACGGGGGCGAGCAGCAGCACCCGCCCGAGCTTGACCACGACCGCGACGGCGAGCGCGCCGCCGCCGACCACGCCGCCGGCGGCGACGACCTGGGCGACCTCGTGCACCGAGGCGCCGGCCCAGATCCCCGCAACGGTGGGGGAGAGGTCGAGGAGCGAGGCGACCAGCGGGACCAGGCCGATCATCGCGGTGCCGAAGACGACGACGAGCGCCACCGCCGACGCGGTCTCGTCCTCGTCGGCCTCGACCACGCCGTCCACGGCGGCGACCGCGGCCGCGCCGCAGATCGAGAAGCCGCAGCCGATGAGCAGCCGGTGGGTCCACGACAGGCCGAGCCGGGCGCCGAGCGCCATGGTGAGCGCGACGCCCGACGCGACGACCGCGAGCACCAGCGCGATGACGCCGGGCCCGAGTGCGGCGACCTGGCGCAGCGAGAGCTGCAGCCCCAGCAGGACGACGCCCGCGCGCAGCAGGGTCCGCGAGGAGAAGGCGATCCCGGGCGCCGTCCCCTCGCCCAGGGGCACGACGGCCGCGGCGACCATGCCCAGCGCGATCGCGACGAGCAGCGGGCTCGCCGCCGGCACCAGGCGGCCCACGCCGAAGGCGAGGAGGGCGGGTGCCGCGCAGAACGCGACGCCGGGGGCGCGGAGGCGGGTCGTGGTCACGTCTTCCAGCGTGGTCGCTCGCAGACCTCCGCAGTAGACGTCGATTGCGCATGAGGATATATCCTCCGGATATGCAGGACTGGCCCGAGCTCACCGCCCTCGAGCTGCTGGTCGCGGTCGCCGACCACGGCAGCGTCAGCGCCGGAGCGCGCGCGATCGACATGGCGCAGCCCAACGCGAGCCGCTCGCTGGCGCGCCTGGAGCGGGCCCTCGGCGTCGGACTGCTCACCCGCTCGACTGCCGGGGCGCGGCTGACGCCGGCCGGGCTGATCGTCGTGGACTGGGCGCGCGGCGTGCTCGACGCGGCCCGGACGCTGGTCGACGGCACCGCGGCGCTCGCCCACGCGGGCGGGGGAGAGCTGCGGGTGTCGGCGAGCCAGACGGTCGCCGAGCACCTCCTGCCGGCCTGGCTGGCCGCGCTGCGCGCGCAGCACCCCGAGGCGTCGGTGCTGCTCGAGGTGCACAACACGGCCGAGGTGGTCGCCGGTGTGCTGTCCGGGGCCTGCGACCTGGGGTTCGTCGAGGGGCCGCGGGCGCCGCGCGGCGTGCGGACGGCGGTGGTGGCGCGCGACGAGCTGGTGCTGGTCGTCGCTCCGGACCACCCGTGGACCCGGCGGCGCAGCCGGGTCGGTGCCGACGAGCTGGCCGCGACGCCGCTGCTGACCCGGGAGCCGGGCTCGGGGACGCGGGTCCGGCTCGACGACGAGCTGCGGGCGCTGACCGGCTCACCGGCGACGGCGCTGCAGGAGCTCGGCAGCAACGCCGCCGTACGGGTGGCGGTGCAGGCGGGGGCCGGTCCGGCCGTGCTGAGCCGGCTCTCGGTGGCGGACGCGCTGGCGTCCGGTGCGGTGCTGGAGGTGCCGATCGACCTCACGCTCGACCGCGAGCTACGGGCCGTGTGGACCGGGCCCCGGCGGCTGACCGGCATCGCTGCCGACCTCGTCGCCGTGGCCCGGTCGCACCCGGCCTGAGCCGGTTCGTGCCTCGGATCAGATGTCGTTGGCCAGGATGTTGTCGATATTGCGCTCGGCCAGGGCGGTGATCGTGACGAACGGGTTGACCGTGGTGTTGCCGGGGATCAGCGAGCCGTCGATGACGTAGAGGCCGTCGTACCCGTGGAGCCGGCCGTAGTTGTCGGTCGCCTTGTTGAGCACGACGCCGCCGAGCGGGTGGTAGGTCAGGCCGTCCTGCCAGACCTTGTAGGCCCCGAAGAGGTCGGTGCGGTAGATCGTCCCCTCCTTGCTGTTGATCTTGTCGAAGATCGTCTTGGCCATGTTGATCGAGTCCTGCTTCCAGGACGTCTGCCAGGACAGGTCGACCTTGTTGGCGGCGGCGTTCCAGGTGAACTCCGCGCGCCGCGTGGTGTTGGTGATCGACAGGTAGAGCGAGGCGTAGGTCTCGATGCCGGTCGGCAGCGGTGCGACCTCGGCGAACGCGCCGCCGGCGTCCCAGTTGTCGATGCCCGAGCACGGGATCGTCGACTGGAGGGAGCCGGTCGGGTCCCACATGTGGTTGGCGCGGCCGCACATGATGTTGCCGTTCTCGCCCCAGGTCTTGCCGATCTCGTTGTTGAGCGCGGGCAGGACGCCGGTCGCCTTGAGCTTGACCAGCAGCTTGCTGGTGCCGACGCTGCCCGCGGCGAAGAAGACCTTCGCGGCGGTGACCGTCTTGGTGGCGACCACGGTGCCGGAGGTGTCGATCTGCTCGATGGTGACGGTGTAGCCGCCCCCGGTCGCGGGAGCCACCGAGGTCACCCGGTGCAGCGTCGAGACGTTGACCCGCCCGGTGGCCATCGCCTGGGCGAGGTACGTCTGGACGAGCGACTTCTTGCCGTGGTCGTTGCCGTACATGACCTGGCCGTCGAGGGCCGAGCGCGTGACCGTGCCGGCCTGCTCGGCCTTCATGTAGTTCCAGTCGTAGACGTCCGGCACGAAGGTCCACGCGAAGCCGGAGCGCTGCGCGTGCTTGCGGCCGACGCGGGCGTACTTGTAGCACTCGGCCGTCTCGAACCACGCCGGGTCGATCGAGCCGACGCCCAGACCGGCGTTGGCACGGGGGTAGTAGGTGTTGTACATCTCCGTGGCGTCGACCGAGGGCAGGATCGAGCTGAACCGCGACTGCTTCGGCGTGACCGCCATGCCGCCGTTGACGAGCGAGCCACCGCCGACGCCGCGGCCCTGGTAGACGGTGATGCCCGCGAACTCCTCGGCGTCGAGGATGCCGGTGTACTTGGTGATGTTGGAGTCGATGGGGAAGCCGAAGAAGTTGCTCACCGGCGCCTTGGTCTTGGTGCGCAGCCAGTAGGCGCGCTTGTCGGGCGAGGTGACCTTGGGGAAGATCTTGCCGTCGGAGCCGGGGGTGTCCCACGACATGCCCATCTCGATCATCTCGACCTGGACGCCGGCCTGGGCCAGGCGCAGCGCGGCCACCGCGCCGCCGTACCCGGTGCCGATGACGAGAGCGGGCACCGAGGCGCCGTTGCCGATGTTGGCGGCACGCGCCGGCGAGGCGAACGTCGGCAGGCCGACGGACGCGACTCCGGCGGCGGCGCCGGCTCCGGCGAGGAACCCGCGTCGGGAGAACCGAGAGGCGCTGGGCTGGGGGGTGTGCGACATGTGACCTCCATCACAAGGGGCAGAATCAGAACATGTTCTACCTCTTCTGGTGAGGGGTCGTCACCACCTACTGGAAAGTAGGTACAGGTGTCCAGGCGCTTTCCGGACGGGCGTCTGGTGATCGGGACCGGGCCCCGGCGAGGGCTCAGGCGAAGGTCAGCCAGAGCAGGACGCCGTTGAGCGCGGAGACCACCAGCGCGGTCAGCAGGGCCGCCGCGGTGGTGCGCCGGGTGTTGACGAACCGGCCCATCAGCGCGCGGTCGCGGGTGAACCGGACCAGGGGGAACAGCGCGAACGGGATGCCGAAGCTGAGCACCACCTGCGAGAGCACGAGCGCCCGGGTGGGGTCGACGCCGAGGGCGAGGACGACGAGCGCCGGAGCCAGGGTGACCAGCCGGCGGACCGGCAGCGCCAGCCGGCGGCGCAGGAAGCCGTCGAGGATCACCGTGCCGGCGTAGGTGCCGACCGAGGACGACGCGAAGCCCGAGGCCAGCAGCGCGAGCGCGAACAGGACGGCGACGCCGGTGCCGATCTGGTCGCCGAGGGCGGCGTAGGTGTCCTCGATGGTGTCGATGCCGAGCCCGGTGAGGGCGCCGGCGGCGACCAGCACCATCGACAGGTTGACCAGGCCGGCCACGGTCATCGCGGCGAGGACGTCGGTCCGGGTGGTGCGCAGCAGCCGGACCCGGGTGGCGTCGTCCTGGCGGGCCGGGTCGAAGCGGTGCACGACGAGCGCGGAGTGCAGGTAGATCGCGTGCGGCATCACGGTGGCACCGAGCATGCCCGCGGCGAGCAGGACGCTGTCCTGGCCGGCGAAGCGGGGCACCAGACCCTCGGCGGTCGCGGTGGGCGAGGGCTGCGCGGCGAAGGCCGACCAGAGGAAGCCGAGCACGATCACCGCGAGCAGCGCGATGATCGCGCGCTCGTAGCGGTGCTGGGTCGACGGCTTCTGCAGCACCAGCAGGGCCATGCTCACCAGCCCGGTGATGACGCCGCCGACCAGCAGCGGGACGTCGAAGAGCAGGTGCAGCGCCAGCGCTCCGCCGAGCACCTCGGCCAGGTCGGTGGCCAGCGCGACCGCCTCGGCCTGCAGCCACAGCAGGAACGCCGTCGGCCGGGAGTAGTGCTCGCGGCAGAGCTGGGGCAGCGACTTGCCGGTCGCGATGCCGACCTTGGCGGAGAGGTACTGGACGAGCATCGCCAGCACGTTCGCGCAGACCACGACCCACACGAGGAGGTAGCCGTAGCGGCTGCCGGCGGCGGTGTTGGTGGCGACATTGCCCGGGTCGACGTACGCGATGCCGGCGACGAACGCGGGCCCGAGGAGCAGCGGGCTGCGCGGCAGCAGCCGCCGGCGGCTCAGCACCGCGGTGCTCATGCGTGCCCTCCGCGGACCAGGCGCCGCGGCCGGGGCCGGGAGCCGTGGCCGGCGGCGGCGACGACCTGCTCGGCGACCAGGGCGAGGTCGGCGGCGTGGTGGGCGACCGGGTCGCCGGGACGTCCGCCGGGCGCGGTGTTGATCACGCAGCCGTACGGCGTGGGCCACCCCCGCAGCGCGTGCGTGATGGTCCGCAGCCCCGCGAGGTTGTGCACGGCGCCCTGCCAGCCGCGGGCCACGGAGACCAGGCCCACCGGGCGGTCGGTGAGATAGGGCCGCTCGTCGCGGGCGAGGTCCTCGACGTGGT
Organism: Pimelobacter sp. 30-1; assembly: GCF_018831735.1. Lineage (NCBI taxonomy): Bacteria > Bacillati > Actinomycetota > Actinomycetes > Propionibacteriales > Nocardioidaceae > Pimelobacter > Pimelobacter sp. 30-1. Next base: position 658,556 of record NZ_NHTS01000006.1, on the reverse strand, counting down.
CCAGGGCGTTCTTGAGCAGCCCGGAGACGCTGCCGTGGTAGGCCGCGCTGGAGATGATCACGCCGTCGGCGGCGCGCAGCGCCTCGACGAGCTCGACGGCCGCGGGCGTGCGGTCGGGACGGGCGGGGTCGTACATCGGGAGTCCGCGCATCCGTTCGCCCGTGAACGCCTCGGTCCACGCACCGCGCTCGCGCGCGGCGGCGAGGGCGCTGTGCAGGGCACGTTCGCTGGACGAGGCGGGGCTGAGCGTGCCGCCGATGCCGACGATGAACATGGGGGTCTCCTCTCGGGCTGCGGGTGGGGTCACAGGGCCGGCCGGGCCAGGACGTCGGCGCCGAGCGACCGCTTGAGCAGCAGGCCGCCGGCCGGGGCGTCGGTGAGCTCGCCGTCGGCCACCAGCACCTCGCCGCGCAGCAGCGTGGTGGTCGGCCAGGCCGCGGCGACGTACCCCTCCCAGGGGGTGTAGTCGGCCTCGTGCAGCTCGGACCCGGTGATGGTGTGCGGCTGCGTGGCGTCGAGCAGGACCAGGTCGGCGTCGCTGCCGATCGCGATCTCGCCCTTCTGGGGGTAGGCGCCCATCACCTTGGCGGCGTTGCGGGAGGTGAGGTCGACGTACCGCTCCAGGGGGAGGCCGCGGCGGGCCACCGCCTCGGTGTAGGCGACCGCCATCCGCACCTCGACGCCGACGTGCCCGCCCACCGCGTCGACGATGGTCTTGCCGGTGGTCTTGACGTCGAGGTCGACGCAGACCGAGTCGGTCGCGATGGTCGACAGGGTGCCGTCGGCGAGGGCGGACCACATGGCGTCGCGGTCCTCGGGCGCTTTGAGGGAGGGGTAGGTGTGGTAGATCGCGCCGTTGTGGTGGCCGTAGACCTCGTCGGAGTAGCTCGCGTAGTGCGGCAGGCACTCGCCGTAGACCGGCTGGCCGGAGCCGCGTGCCGCGCGGATCGCCTCGACGCCGACCTCGGCGCTGACGTGCATGATGTAGATCGGCGCACCGACGTGGCGGGCCAGCGTGATCACCCGCTGGAAGGACAGCTGCTCCGAGAGCTGGTTGTGCGCCTCGGACATGTGCGTGAGGTCGGTACGGCCCTCGTGCTGGAGCCGCTTGTAGGCGTACATGACGATGTCGTCGTCCTCGGCGTGCACGCAGAGCATCGCGTTGGCCGCGGCGGTGCGCTCCATCAGGCCCCAGATGTGGCCGATGTCGGTCTTCTGCCACTTGCGGCCCGGCGTGGTGTTGGTCATCCAGACCTTCCACGTCGCGTGCCCGTCGGCGACGGCGTCGGCCACCTGGTCGAGCACCTCGAAGGGGATCTCCGGCTCGCGGAAGGTGCCGTGGAAGCCGTAGTCGACGTACGAGCGGCCCTTCCAGTCGGCGTCCTTGCGCGCGAACGAGTCGGCCAGGTCGTCGCCGGGGTGCCAGTGCGCGAAGTCGAGCATGGTCGTCGTACCGCCGAAGGCGGCGGCGATGCTGACCCGGTCGGGGCCGTAGCTGCTGATCCCGTCGCCGAGGGTCGGCATGGGCGAGCTGGTGTGCACGTGCGGGTCCACCCCGCCCGGGACGACGACCCGGTCGGTCGCGTCGACGACGCGCGCCGCGGTCAGCGGCTCGGCGGCGTCGCTCGCGCGCAGCGCCACGATGACGCCGTCCTTGATGCCGATGTCGAGACGGGCGGGTCCGGACTGCATGGCGACGAGGCCGCCGCGCACCACGGTGTCGAGCATGGTCACTCCTTGAAGGGGGTCGGGGGCAGGTCGAGGGGGAGGAAGGCCGCGGGCAGCGCGACCCGGGCCGACTTCCGCGCATTGACCACCTGGCACACCGCGACGTCCGCCGCGGCGCTGAGGAACATGGCGGCGCGCTCGCGGCTCCAGCCGCGCTGCGCCCGCACGAGGGCGAGCAGGTCGTCGAGCGCGACCCGGACCGCCTCGTCGAGGTCGGCGCCGTCGCCGACGACCACGGTGGCGTCGCCGGTGACGACGAGCGGCCGGGGGAGCGCCCAGTCGCGCAGCACGGTGCACGTGGCGGTGACGGTGCCCTCGACCTCGACGCCGGTGAGGCCGGCCTCGCCGTCGCCCTGCCGGGCGTGGAGGTCGCCGACGAAGAGCCGCGCCCCGTCCACGACGACGGGGAGGTAGAGCGTCGTACCGGGGCCGATGACGGTGCAGTCCATGTTGCCGCCGTGCCGCCCGACCGTGCTGCAGTGCGGGGCGTCCGGTGTGGCCAGGCCGATCTTGCCGATCATCGGCCGCACCGGCAGCCGCACGTCGTCGAAGAGGACCTGCTCGTCGACGATCGGCAGCAGCATCCCGGACGGCGCCAGCGGCGTGCTGAAGCCACCGCGACCCGCGAGGGTCACCATCGCGCCGTGCTCGGCGATCGCGATGTCGTGGATGTCGACGCGCAGCACGTCGCCGGCCCGTGCACCGCGGACCGCGACCGGTCCGGTGACGGGGATGTCCATGTGGTCGTAGGCCGCGATCGCGGCGAAGACCGCCGGATCGGTGGTGTCGACGTGGGTGAGGATGCTGCGGGTCTCCACCGAGAACCGCTCGCCCTCCTCGACCGTGAGCACCGGGTCGAGCGCGGCGTCGAAGGTGCTCGACACCCGCTCGGCGCCCAGCACGCTCACCGGGCGCCGCCCGAGGTCAGCCGGGTGAGCGCCGCGACGGTGCGGTCGAGGATGCCGGGCAGCGCCTCGGGGTCCTGCCCGAAGCAGAGCCGGAAGCCGCCCTCGCCACTGGGGCCGAAGCACAGGCCCGGGTAGACGAGCACGCCCGCGTCCTCGACCAGCGCCTCGGCCACCGCGAAGTCGTCGAGGCCGTGGCCGCTCAGCCGCGGGAAGACGTACGCCGTACCGCCGGGCTCGGCGACCTCGAGGCCCGGCACCTCGCGCAGCCGCTTCACGGTGAGGTCGCGCAGCTCCCTCAGGATCGCGACCCGCTCGTCGATGAAGGCGGCATCGGGGCCGAGCCAGTCCAGCAGCGTGCGCTGCGCGTACGACGACGCGCGCAGCGCCGTCACCTCGAGCACCTCGGGCAGCACCGCGATCACCGCGGCCGGGCCGACCACGCAGCCCACGCGGAAGCCGGACATCGACTCGGTCTTGGACGTGCCGAGCGTGGTGACGCAGCGCTCGCGCATGCCGGGCTGGGCGGCGAGGTGCGGGAAGCCCTCGTCGTAGACCAGGCGGGAGTAGAGCTCGTCGACGAGCACGTAGGCGTCGTGCTCGACGGCGAGCCGGGCCAGCTCGGCGACGAAGGCCGGGCCGTACACGGTGCCGGTCGGGTTGCAGGGGTTGGAGAAGAGCAGCAGCCGGGCGCCGGCGCGGAAGCCCGCCTCGACGTCGGCCAGGCTCATCTCCAGCGCGCCGTCGCCCTCGGCCGGGCGGGCCGCGACGCTGACCACGTCGGCGCCGAGGAAGCGCAGCGTCTTCTCCAGGGTCATGTAGTCGGGGTCGGCGATGAGCACCTTGTCGCCGGGGCCGACGAGCACCGAGAGGATCGCGAAGAGCGCGTTCTGGGTGCCGGCGGTGAGTGCCAGCTCGGTCAGCGGGTCGACCTCGGCGCCGAGGAAGGCGGCCAGCCGTGGGGCGAGCGCGGTGCGCACCTCGGGGTCGCCGAGGAAGTCGACGAACGGGTTGAGGCCGGCGGCCAGCGCGTCGGCGTAGCGCGGACCGGCGGTGGGGGGCGGCGGGAAGACGGCGGTGTCGGCGTGGGTGAGGGAGACCAGGCCCTCGCGCCGGCCGGCGCGCTCGAAGAGGCGTCGTTCCGCCGCCAGCATCGGACGGCCGAGCTGCTCGTCGCGCACCACCATGGCGAGCTGGTCGATCCGGTCGGCGAACGGCTGGGGCATGAGGCTCTCCTGCGGGTGAAGGGATGAGGACGCGTCTTCATTATCTTGATGTCATGAAGAATCCGCAAGGGTCGATGAAGATGTGCTCTGGGTCTCAGAAATCCCCGCTGCACGCTTGCCAAGGGCTCCAAGGCGGCGTAAGAATGCTCACATCCGCATTCAATCTGATGAAGTTTGAGGTCCTTGGTCATGACATCATCGGTCGCCCCCGCCGCGCCGCGGGTACGACGAGGCGGGCTTCGGTCCCGGACTGAGCGGCGTTCTCGCGGCCGGGCCGGGACGATCGGGCTGGTCCTGGCCTGCGCGGTCGTCGTCGGCCTGCCGCTCGCCGGACTGCTCCTCCCGCTGCCCTACGACCCGGTCGCGCCGGACATCGGCAAGATCGGGCTGGCCCCGAGCTGGCAGCACTGGTTCGGGACGGACGAGTCGGGCTTCGACGTCTACTCCCGCACCGTCGACGCCGCTGCCCGCGACGTCCCGCTCGCCCTGGCCGCGACGCTGCTCGCGCTGGCGATCGGCGTCCCGCTGGGCCTGGCCGCCACGCAGGGGAGAGGCGGTGAGTTCCTGATGCGGATCGTGGACGCGGTCTCGGCCCTGCCGATCATCGTGATCGCCGTGGTCTTCGTGCAGGTGCTCGGTGGCTCGGCCCTCAACATCGTGGTCGCGATCGCCCTGATCGGCATCCCGCGCTTCATCCGGGTCACCCGGTCCAGCGCGATCACGCTGCGCTCGGCCCGCTTCGTCGAGGCCGCCGTCGCGATCGGGTGCCCACCGAGCCGGGTGGCGTTCAACCACATCCTGCGCAACTCCTACGGTGTGGTGCTCGTCCAGGCGACGCTCACGGCGTCCAACGGCATCAGCGCCATCGCGGCGCTCAACTTCCTCGGCATCGGCGTCCGCCCGCCCAACCCGACCTGGGGCAGCATGATCGACCAGGGCTCCGCGATGCTGCTGCGCGGCGAGTGGTGGGCCGCGATCTTCCCGACCCTCGCCATCGTGGTGTTCATCGGATCGCTCAACGCGATCGGCAACGCCATCGAGCGGCACATGGAGACCGCGGGAGGCCGCGCATGAGCACCTCGGCCAACGACGTCCTGCTCGACGTCGCCGGGATCACTGCCGGCTTCGAGGTCCGCAACGGCTGGACCGAGGCGCTGCACGGGATCTCCTTCACCGTCCGCAAGCGCGAGATCGTCGGTCTGGTGGGGGAGTCCGGCTCGGGCAAGTCCACCGCGGTGCGCTCGGTCCTGGGCCTGCTCGCCGCCGGCGGCAAGGTGACCGGGGGCAGCGCCCACCTCGACGGCGTCGACCTGCTCGGCTGCGGACCGCGCCGGCTCCGCGAGATCCGCGGGCCGCAGATCGGCTTCGTCGCCCAGAACCCCTTCAGTGCGCTCAACCCGGTGATCCGGCTGTCGAAGCAGTTCGCCGCGATCTTCAAGGCGCACGGCCAGAAGTTCGGTGCGGCCGAGCGTGACCGCTGCGTGGCGATGCTCGCCGCGACCGGCATCCGCGAGCCGGAGCGGGTGATCGGCGGCTACGCCTTCGAGCTCAGCGGCGGCATGGCCCAGCGCGTGGTCATCGCGATGGCGATGGTGCTCGAACCCTCGCTGGTGATCGCCGACGAGCCGACCACCGCGCTCGACCTGACCGTCCAGCGCCAGGTGCTCGACGTCTTCGCCGAGCTGACCATGGTCGCCGGCCGCTCGGCCCTGGTCGTCACCCACGACCTCGGGGTCGTCGCCAACTACTGCGACCGGGTGATCGTGATGCTCGACGGCCGCATCGTCGAGGAGGGCGACGTGTCCGTCGTCCTCACCGAGCCCCGGCACAGCTACACCCAGCATCTGCTCGCGTCCGCCCACGGGCGGACCCCCAACGACGGTGAGGTGGTCCGGCATGGCGTTCGTTGAAGCCAGGGACCTGGTCAAGCGCTACGTCCGCCCCGACGGCAAGGAGCTCCTGGCCGTCGACCGGGTGAGCTTCTCGATCGAGCGCGGCGAGAGCCTGGGCGTGATCGGCGAGTCCGGCTCGGGCAAGTCGACCCTGGCCCGGCTGGTGCTGCGGCTGATCGAGCCCGACGAGGGACAGGTCGAGATCGACGGCGTCGACGTCCGCTCCCTGCGCCGCGGCGAGATGCGCCGGCGCCGGGCGGGCTGGCAGATCGTCTTCCAGGAGCCGTTCGCCTCGCTCAACCCGCGGATGCGGATCGAGGACATCGTCGCCGAGCCGCTCGTCGTCCACCGGCCCCAGCAGTCCGCGCGCGAGCGCCGCGACCTGGTCGTGGCCACGCTCGAGGAGGTCGGCCTCTCCGGCGACCTGCTCCAGCGCCGGCCCGCGCACCTCAGCGGCGGCCAGCAGCAGCGGGTGGGCATCGCCCGCGCCCTGGTCACCGACCCGTCGCTGGTGGTGCTCGACGAGCCGACCGCGTCGCTGGACATGACGATCCGGGCCAGCGTGCTGCGCACGCTCGACCGGCTGCGTCGCGACCGCGGCCTGACCTACCTGTTCATCTCCCACGACATCACCACCGTCGAGTCCATGTGCAGCCACGTCGCGGTGATGAGACGCGGCCAGATGGTCGAGACCGGCGCGGCCTGCGACGTCCTCACGAACCCGCAGGCGCCCTACACCCGCGAGCTGCTCTCGGCGCGCTTGCTCGTCGATCCCGGCGAGGGGCGCGCACGCCGCGAGCTCGAGCTGATGGTGCAGGACGGCCGGCCGGCCCGGAAGGAGGCTGCGCGATGCGCGGAGTGATCCTGTTCGTCGTACGCCGGCTGGTGGTCGGCTGGTTCCTGTTCCTGGGGCTGCTGACGTTCAGCTTCGCCCTGGTCTCGATGCTGCCCGGCAGCCCGGCCAAGGCGATCCTCGGCGAGTACGCCACCGAGGAGGACGTGGCGACCCTCAACGCCAAGCTCGGTCTCGACCAGCCGTTCCTGACCCGCTACCTCGACTACATCGGCGGGGCGATGAAGGGCGACTTCGGGGAGTCCTACTTCACCGGTGACCCGGTGCTGCACAGCCTGCTCGAACGGGTGCCCAACACGTTGGTCTACCTGGTGCCCGGACTGCTGCTGGCCACGGTGCTCGGCGTGGTCTTCGGCTCGGGGGCGGCCTACCGCTACCGGCGCCCGGCCGACCGCGCCTTCACCGTGGGCTCCTCGGTGCTGCTCGCGGTGCCCGAGTTCGTCCTCGCGCTGCTGCTGATCGTGCTCTGCTTCAGCCTGCTCGGCATCTCGCCGGCGCCGGTCGGGATGACCTCGTCGATCGACGCCCAGCCACCCGATCGCACCGGCTCGGTGGTCCTGGACGCGATCCTCGGCGGCTACTGGGGCACCTTCAGCTCGATCCTGGCGCACTCGCTGCTGCCGATCGTGACGGTGGGCGTCTTCTTCGCCGCTCCCGTGTCCAAGATCGTGCGGACCGGCATGGTGCAGGCCCTGGCCTCGCCCCAGATCGAGTTCGCCCGGGCCTGCGGGCTGCGCCCGCTCCAGGTCTTCCGCTACGCCATGGCCGAGATCCGCGGCACGATCATGACCTACTTCGTGATCATGCTCGCCAGCGCGATCAGCGGCGCGGCCATCGTGGAGAGCGTCTTCTCCTGGCCCGGCGTCGGCGGCTGGTCCCTCAACGGCGTGCTCGCCAACGACATCCCGGTCATCCAGGGCTTCGTCGTGATCATGGGCACCGCCAGCCTCCTCGGCTACATCGTCCTCGACGTGGCCACCACGCTGCTCGACCCGCGCACCCGCGGACAGGTCTCCGGGAGCCGTCGTCCGAGTGCCCGGACCCTCGCGAAAGGATTGACGAAATGAAGACGCTTCAATACGATGAAGTCATGAAGACACTGGTCCCCGACCCCTCGGTGGTCGCCCTGGGCGGCATCTACCCGCTGGACGACCTGGTCAGCTGGGTGCCTGCCGGCTCCCGCGGCTTCCAGCCCGCCAACTGCTACCTGCTGGGGGACGGCGACCACCGCCTCCTGGTCGACTCCGGGCTGGCGATCCACGAGACGGAGGTCGTGGCGGGGCTGAAGGAGCTGCTCGGCGACGCGGAGCTGTCGATCTTCTTCACCCGCGGCGAGATGGACTGCGTGTCCAACCTCCAGTCGATCGCCACCACCTTCCCGCTGCGCCGGCTCTACACCGGCGGCGTGACGAACCCGTTCGACGCCTTCGACGACATCAACCGGATGGCGCTGCGCAGCCGCCGCGAGCAGATCGACCAGAAGGGCGAGGGCGGCGACTCGATGGCCCGCACCCCCGAGATCGAGATCGCCCCCGGCCGGGTGCTCGAGATCGAGTCGCCGCTGCTGCGGCTGCTCCCGACCTTCTGGGGCTGGGACGCCGCCAGCGGCACGATCTTCACCTCCGACACCTTCACCCACGGCGTGATGGCCACGCCCGAGGACTCCCGGGTGATCGACGACCTGAGCCGCGACGACACCACCGAGGAGCAGGTGCGTGCGCACCTGCTCGCCAAGTACGAGTGGATCGCCCGCGCCTCGACCCGCAACCTGCGCGACTGGATCGCCGACAAGTTCGAGACGCTCCAGCCCGAGGTGATCGCCCCCTCCCGCGGCTGCGTGATCCAGGGCCGCGACGTGGTCAAGCGCCACGTCGAGCTGATGCTCGCCGTCCTGGCCCCCACCGACGACTGAAGACCGGAGTACACGACATGACCGACGTCCTCGGCGACGAGCCCCTGTTCGAGCAGATGAGCAGCGACCTGCCGCGTCCCATCGCACCCGGCGTGACCTGGATGAGCTCCTGCCTGGAGTTCCACCTCCCGACCCGGGTGATCCACGGGCACACCTCGACCTACCTGGTGCAGGGCACCGAGTCCTCCCTGCTGGTCGACACCGGCAACCCGTCCAGCTGGTCGGCGATCTCCGACACCCTCGACGAGCTGCTCGGCGACAAGCCACTGACCTACGTGATGCCGACGCACCCCGAGCTGCCGCACACCGGCAACCTCCCGCGCCTGGTCGAGAAGTACCCCGACATCGTGGCCGTCGGCGACATCCGCGACTACCACCTCTTCTACCCGCAGGTCGTGCCCAACCTGCGCCCCGGCAAGCCCGGTGACCGGATCGACCTCGGCGGCGGCCAGAGCGTGGTCCTGGTCGAGGCGATGATCCGCGACCTGCCCAACACGCTGTGGGCGTTCGCGACCGACGGCGGCGTGCTCTTCACCGCCGACGGCTTCTGCTACATGCACCGTCCCGAGCTGGACGACGAGGATCCCTACCACCTGCCCGGCGAGTGCGGCCTGCTCACCTCCGAGCTCGACTCGCCGCCCACCGTCGAGAACGCCGCCATGTTCACCGGCAGCGCGCTCTACTGGGCGCGCTGGGTCGACGACGCCGACACGCTCTACGCCGGCGTCTCCGAGGCCATGGAGGCCCTCGGCACCAAGATCGTCGCCCCGACCCACGGCAACGTGATCGACGACGTCGCGGGCGTCCTGCCCATCATCCGCAGCGGCCACCAGTCCGCCTACCGCGGCTAGCGCCCGGACCCCCTCCGCGGCGGGCCCGCCGGGCCCGCCGCACCACCCTTCACCCCCTCCCCATCTCGTCGCACGCGCGACGAAACCGCCGGTGCCCTGCCACCGGCGCGGCGTTCGCTGCTCGGGCGCGGTCCTCGGCGACCGCGAAAAGGGCGAATCCCATCCCCTTCCGTGACACAGAGAGGACACACCATGAGGAAGCGCCCCTTCATCGCAGGCGCGGTGGCCGGCGTCATCGCGCTCGCCGGCTGCTCGAACCCGGAGTCCAGCGGGTCCGAGAGCGGGCAGGACACGGTGACGATCGCCGTCAACGGCCTGCCCGACGGCCTGACCGCGTCCAAGTGGGGCGGCTCCGCCTCGCACGTGGTCCTCACCGGCCTCGGCTCCCAGCTGCTGGCCTACGACCTCGGCGCGACGCCCGAGGAGGCCTGCGCCAGCCCGTCGTACGACGTCAAGGGCCGCCTGGCCGAGTCGGCCGAGCTCAACGCCGACGGCACCGCGATCGTGGTCAAGCTGCGCGACCTCACCAGCCAGTGGGGCAACAAGCTGAGCAGCGACGACGTCGTGTGGAGCTTCGAGACCGGCATGAAGCGCGACGGGATCATGGAGGGCTCGCTGCGCAGCGCGGGCTTCGACACCGCCGACATCGCCACGGTCGTCGACGAGAAGACCGTCGAGCTCAACCTGCTGACGCCGTACTCGTTCTCGATCACCGGCCTGCAGCAGAACCTCTTCGACGTCTACGACAGCACCGAGGCGCAGAAGCACGTCACCAAGGACGACCCGATCGCCGACGACTGGCTGTCGAACCACCTGGCCGACTACAGCGGCTGGAAGCTCGAGAGCTACACGCCCGCCTCGTCGCTGGTGCTGACGGCCGACCCCGACTGGGGCGGCGAGCGCGGCTCGGTGAAGAAGATCGTGATCAACGCGGTGCCCAACACCGCCACCCGCTCCCAGCTGGTCTCCTCCGGTGAGGCGCAGGTCGCCAACGGCTTCGACTACGACCAGTACGAGACGCTCGCCAAGTCCGACGTCCGGGTCAACGAGTGCGCCGGCCTGGGTCGCGACACGATGATGTTCAACACCCGCTCCGGTCCGCTCAAGGACAAGCGCGTGCGCCAGGCGCTGTCGATGGCGATCGACCGCCAGGCCCTCGTCGACGGCGCGTACGCCGGCATCGGCGAGCCCGCCAAGGGCACCTTCCCGTTCAGCCCGGGCGCCCCGGCCTACGAGCACGACGTCGAGGGTGCCAAGAAGCTCCTCGCCGAGGCGGGCTTCCCCGACGGCTTCAAGCTCACCCTGTCCTACGGCACGTCCCGGCCCGGCCCGGTCGCGGAGAAGTCGTCGGTGCTCATCAAGTCGCAGCTCGCCGAGATCGGCGTGGACGTCGACCTCCAGGTGATCGCCAGCGCGACCAACCTGACCACGGTGCTCCAGGAGGGCCGCTACCAGGCCCTGCTGTACGCCGAGCCGATCGTCATCGCCGACCCGGCGTTCTACACCTACGCGTTCTACGTCTCCGACGCGCCGAGCAACGCCACCGGCTGGGGCGACCCGGCGTACGACCAGCTCCGCAAGGACCTGGCCGCCACCCCGACCGACGACACCGCCGAGCGGGAGCGGATCGAGACCGCGATGAGCGCGATCGTCGACGACGCCGCGGCGAACCTCGCCCTGGTCAACGTGCGCAACGTCAACGTCATCAGCGACAAGCTCTCGGGCGGCACGCCGCAGACGAACGGCCAGATCTACTTCAACGACCTCGGTCGCTGACCCTCCGACCGCGCAGCGCCGGGAGCTCGGGCTCCCGGCCTCGGGTCGACCTCTCCCAGGAAGGCACAACTCCCATGATCGAACTCTGCGGCAAGCAGGTCCGCGACACCCTCGACGAGCTCCTCGACCCGCGTACGACGGCCCTGGTGGTCATCGACATGCAGATCGGCGGGCTCACCCCCGGTCACGCGCACGGCGACGCCGGTCTCGACCTGTCGATGATGCCCCGGGTGCGCGAGCGCTGCGGAGCGGCGATCGCCGCGGCCCGTGAGCACGGCGTCAAGGTGTTCCACATCCGCGTCGAGAACTACCCCGACGGCGCCAGCTCGACCCCGGCCTGGCTCCGCGCGCTGCACACCGCGAGCGGCGACAAGCCGGTCGACCTCAACCGGCTCAGCACCCAGGGCGACCCGGGCACCGACTTCGCCCCCGAGTGCCTGCCGGTCGCGGGGGAGACCGTGATCACCAAGCGCCGCCAGAGCGCCTTCGTCTCCACCGACCTCGCGCTCGTCCTGCGCGGCCACCAGATCGAGTCGGTCGCCCTCGTCGGCGTCTCGACCGGCGGCTGCGTCGAGGCCACGATCCGCGACGCCGTCCACAACGACTTCTACGCCGTCCTGCTCGAGGACGCCGTCGGTGCCTACGACGTCACCGTCCACGAGGCCGCGCTGACCGTGATGCGCTCGCGGCACGACGTCACCACCGTCGACCAGGCGATCGACAGCTGGGCCCGCGCCTCCGTCGGAGCGGGCCGATGACCGTCGAGCTGCTCGGCGACGGCCCGGACCGGGTGGCCCGCCTCGGCGGCGTCGCCCCGGTCGGGCCGGCCGTGAGCTGGTGCCCGCCGGGCATCGCCGGCTGGCAGCCGGTCAGCGCCTACCTGGTGCGCCGGGGCACCTCGGCCGTCCTGGTCGACACCGGCGTCGGGCTGCACACCGACCAGGTGGTGGCCCAGCTGCACGAGCTGCTGGCGCCGGGCACCCGGCTCTCCGTGGTGCTCACCCGGACCGAGATGGAGTGCTGCCTCAACCTCCCCGCGATCGAGCGCGAGCTCGCCGTCGACCAGGTCTGGTACACCGGCGGGATCACCGTCCCGGTGACCCACGCGGCCGCCCGGCGGATCACCGTCGAGGCCGGCACACCCCAGGACGTCGAGGTCGCGCCGGGGATCACCCTGCGCCTCTACACGCCGCTGCTGCGGCTGCTGCCCGTGCTGTGGGTGGGCGACCCGGTCTCGCGGACCCTGCTCACCTCCGACAGCTTCAGCCACCTGCTCACCGACGCCGAGGGCCACGCCTTGCCGTACGACGCCGCGACCCTGCGCGCCTTCCACGACCTCAAGTTCGGCTGGATCGCCGACGCCGTCGTCGCCGAGGACATCGCCGCGATCGCCGATGACGTACGACGCGTGCTGGGCGACGACTGGGCCGCCCTCGGTCCGACGTACGGCGCCCCGGTGGTCGGCCGCGACGCGGTCCGCACCCAGGGTGCCGACCTGGTCGCGTACCTGGAGGGGGTGGGTCGCCGTGCCGCATGAGGACGCGCGCGAGCTCGCCGACGGCGTGTGGTGGCTGGGCGGCTGCCTGCGGGCCACCGCCGCCGACGGCCCCGTGCACTACCACGTCTCGACCTACCTGGTCGTGGGTGAGACCCACACCTTCCTGCTCGACTCCGGCGACCCGGCCCACGAGGCCGCGGTGCTGCGGGGGATCGCGGAGGTGCTGGGCGACCGGCCGCTGGACTACGTCTTCCCGACGCACCCGGAGATCCCGCACGCGGGCAACATCCCGGCGCTCGTGGCGGCGTACCCGGGGCTGCGGATCGCGGGCGACGTCCGCGACTACCACCTGTACTGGCCGCACCTGGCCGACCGCCTGGTCCCGATGGCGGCCGGTGACGTGCTCGACCTCGGCGGGCGGAGCATCGAGGTGCACGCGGCCCACATCCGCGACCTGCACAACACGCTGTGGGCGTTCGACACGGCCTCGCGGATGCTCTTCGTCTCCGACGGCTTCGCCTTCATCCACGAGTTCTCGCCCGAGGACCTGGAGGACGACGAGCCGATCCACCGCGAGGGCCAGTGCCGGCTGACCTCGCGCGAGCTGGGCGACGCGGTGACCGTCGACGCGGCGGCCTACGGCGCGGGCCGGTCCCTCTACTGGACCCGGTTCGTCGACGTGACCGAGGCGTTCGCGGTGATCGAGCGGCTGCTGGACGAGAAGGACGTGCGCCTGATCGGCCCGGCGCACGGTGCGGTGATCGATGACGTGGCCCAGGGCCTGCGGGTGGCGCTCGGCGCCCACCGCAAGGTCTTCGGCGAGAGCTCGGGGGCGATGGCCCCGCTGACGGAAGGAGTGTGACCATGCGTGACCTGGTGGGATACGGGGAGAATCCACCCCGCGTCGAGTGGCCGGGCGGTGCGAAGGTCGCCGTGTCGGTGGTGGTGAACTTCGAGGAGGGCGCGGAGCGGTCGATCGAGGCCGGCGACGCGCGGGACGAGGACATCCACATCTTCGGCGGCTGGCAGGCCGACCCGACCCGGCGCAGCCTGATGAAGGAGTCGTACTTCGAGTACGGCAGCCGGGCCGGGATCTGGCGGATCCTCTCGCTGCTGCGGCGCCACGAGGTGCCGGCGACGTTCATGACCTGCGGCATGGCGCTGGAGAAGTCACCCGAGGTCGGTCCCGCGATCGTGCGGGAGGGCCACGAGATCTGCGCCCACGGCTACCGCTGGGCCGGCACCGTCGGCATGGAGCCGGACGAGGAGCTGGCCGAGATCCGGCGCTGCGTCGAGGCGATCGAGCGGACCGCCGGTGTCCGGCCCCAGGGCTGGTACGTGCGCGACGGGATCACCGAGAACACCCGCGGCCTGCTGCGGGCGGAGGGCTTCGTCTACGACTCGAACTCCTACGGTGACGACCTGCCCTACTTCGTGCCGACCGACCGGGGCGACCACCTGGTGGTGCCCTACTCCGGCGACGCGAACGACGGCCGGTTCTGGGGCAACGCCAGCCTGGCCACGGGCAACGAGCTCTTCGAGGTCTGCCGCGACACGCTGGACTTCCTCGCCACCGAGGCCGACGGCGTCCCGCGGATGATGTCGCTGGGCATCCACTCGCGCATCGGCGGCCGGCCCAGCGTGGCCAGCGGCATCCAGTCCTTCCTGGAGTACGCCGTCGCGCGCGACGACGTCTGGTTCGCGACCCGCGCCGAGATCGCCGAGTGGTGGCTGGCCGCCGCGCCGGCGACCGCGAGCGGTGCGGGCGAGGCCGTCGAGGTGGCGAGCGCGTGAGCGCGAACCCGCTGGTGCAGAGCATCGACGAGCGCGGCTTCGTCGAGCTCGACCACGTGACGCCGTCGGGGACCCGGGACGAGGGGCTGATCTGCCAGCTCATCTCGGACCGGGTCAACGGGGCCCGTGAGTTCACCGTGAACTGGGGGCGGATGCTCCCCGGGCAGCACCACGTACGCCACCACCACGAGCAGGTCGCGGAGTTCTACGTGGTGGTGGCCGGCACGCCGGTCATCCACCTCGGGAGCGAGGCGATCCGGGCCCGTCCGGGGCAGGCGTTCTACATCCCGCCGGGGACCACCCACGGGATCACCAACGACACCGACGACGTCGTGGACCTGGTGGCCGGCGTCAACGCCGTCGGCTCCTGGGACTTCGTCGCCGACGAGTAGGCACGGGCCGGACCGATGGCGATCGAGCGCTCCTGGTCGGAGTTGGTAACCTCAACCTCTTCAATAAGACAAACTTTCCTGGAAGGTATTGAAGAGGCGATGGATGCGCAACGCGAGACATGGGTCAGCCACATCGGGGCCACGATCAAGGCGAGCCGGGTGGGGCGGTTCACGGTCGAGGAGCTGGCCGATCGGGCCGGCGTCAGCGCCGGCCTGATCAGCCAGATCGAGCGGGGGATCGGCAACCCGTCGTTCGAGACGCTGCTGCGGCTCTCGAGCGCCCTGGATCTGCCGATGGCCGAGCTGTTCTCGGCCGAGCCCGGCGGCGACCCCGAGGGCCGCGTGGTCCGCAAGGAGGAGCGGCGCCGGATCGAGGTCCCCCGCGAGGGCATCGGCATGGAGCTGCTCGTCCCCGACGTCGACCGCCGTCTCGGCGTGCTCATCATGACGCTGCCGCCGAACCTCGAGGGCAGCTCGATCCGCAGCTCCCACGAGGGCGAGGAGTGCATCCTCGTCATCGAGGGCTCCCTGGTCGCCACGGTCGGCGACCAGCGCTACTCCCTCGAGGAGGGCGACACGATCACCTTCGACGCGGTCGTCCCGCACTGGTGGTCGAACCTGACCGACAAGCCGGCCCGGATCCTGGCCATCTCCACCCCACCCTCCCAAGGACGCGCGCATTGACCTCCTCGACCTCCGGACCCCGTCGCATCGGCATGCTGGTCCCGGCCAGCAACACCAACGCCGAGCCGCTCACCGCGGCCGTGCTGCGCGACGTGCCGGAGGTCGAGGTCTTCGCCACCCGGTTCCGGCTGCCCCCCTCGCTCGACGCCGCGATCGACCGGGCCGTGCTCGGCGAGAGCGTCGACCTGATCGGCGAGCTGGCGCCTGATGTCGTCGCCTTCCACGGCACGGCCGGCTCGTGGACCGGGATCGACCGCGACGCCGCGCTCGCCGCGGATCTCGCGGCCGCCACGGGCGCCCGTGCGGCGACCACGGCCACCCAGGCGATGCTCGCCGCCCTCGCCGCGCTGGACGCCCGCGCGGTCAGCGTCGTCTTCCCCGGCTCCGACGAGATCGTCGACCAGATCGCCGTCCAGCTGGGCACCCGCGGCATCGCGGTCACCGGACGCTCGACGCTGCCGACCGACCTGACCAACCCCGAGATCGCCGCGCTGAGCCGCGACCGGATCGAGGAGCTGCTGCTCGCCGGCGACCGCTCCGGTGCCGATGCGGTGCTCTGCGTCGGGACCAACCTGCGGGCCGGCCCGCTCGTGGACGCGCTCGAGCAGCGCCTCGGGCTGCCCGTCATCGACAGCGCGGTGGCCCTGGCCTGGCACGTGCTGCGGCTCGCGGGCTCCGCGACCGCCGTCCCGGGCTGGGGCTCACTGCTGCGCAGCCCGTGAGCGCCACCAGGCCGCGATCTCGCGGCGCTGGGCGAACACCACGCCGGGGGTGGCGGTGGCATGCGTGATGAACCGGGCGAGCGCGCCGGCGTACGCCGGGCGGCCGATCCAGCGCGGGTGCAGCCCGACGCTGAGCACCTTGGCCCCCGGACGGCCGTCGTGCAGCAGCATCTCCAGCGCGGCGACCAGCTGGGCGGCGTACTGGCCGCCGGTGGCGAGCGTGGTCAGCAGCAGCGCGTCGTTGGTGTCGGCCGAGTAAGGGATCGTCACCGCGCCCTCGGGGCCGTCCGGCAGGAACGGCAGGTCGTCGCTGAAGCAGTTGTCGTCGTGGTCGAAGCCGCGCTCGGTCATGAGCGGGAAGCTCGCCGGGGAGTGCCCGTCCTTGGAGTACCAGGACGTCGGCGCCGTCCCCGTCGTGGCGGTGATGATCGCGGCGGACTCGTCCATCCGGTCGGCCAGCTCGGCGGGGGACAGGTCGCGGTGCGGCTCCCACCACAGCCCGTGGTCGACGACCTCGACGTCGCGCGCGGCCAGGGCGCGCCCGAGGGCAGGGTGGGCCTCCAGGGCCCGGCCGCACGCGAACGCGGTGAGCGGTACGCCGGCCGCGTCGACGATCCGCAGCACGCGCCAGATCCCGGCCCGGGCGCCGTAGTCGAAGCCCGACTCCAGCGACGGGTTGCCGCTGTCGTGGGGCACGTCGGTGATCCAGTGCGCGTGGACGTCGTCCACGGCGTCGCCGCGGCTGCGGTGCCGCTCGGCGCCGTCCTCGATGTTGACCACCAGGCTCACCGCGACCCGGGCGCCGCCGGGCCAGGTGCCGGCCGGCGGGTGCTCGCCATAGCCGGCCAGGTCGCGTGGGCGGTCGTAGCGGGGAATCGACGTCATGGGGCCTCCTCGGTGGCGTTGGTCGTAGTATAGTGAAGATCGCTAGGTCATGTTGAAGATGACGAGGAGGTTCGGGATGCGGCGACTGGTCACCCACACGTTGGTGGTCACCGGTGACGGGATCCTGGAGGACGTCGACCTCCTCGTCCTCGACGGCCGGGTCGCGGCACTCGGCCCCGGGATCGCGGCCACGGCCGGGGTCGCTCCGGCTGAGGTGGTCGACGGCCGCGGGGTCGTGGTGCTGCCCGGCCTGGTCAACGTGCACGTGCACGGCGTCACCCCCGGGCCGCTGATGCCCAGCGGCGGCGCCGCGCTGCCGCGCTGGCACTGGCTCGCCAACCTCGACCGGCACCTGCTCCAGGGCACCACCGCCGTGCTCAACCTCTGCGGCCTGGCCACCATGGACCAGGTGCGCACGGCCGACCGCGCGCACCCGGTGCGCGTCGGCGGCGCGACCACCCACGAGCCGCTGGCCGTCCAGGCGGCCCGGGCGGCCGACGGCGCCGGGCTGAGCGACGAGGTGCCGGCCACCACGGTCGCCGAGCAGCTCGCCCAGGGCGCCGTGGCGATCGGCGAGCTCGGCGGCGGCCAGACCCTGGCCGGCGGCGGGCAGGACGTCGTCTACCTGCCGGCCGCGTTCGCCGAGCGGCACGGCCTCGTCGTCGTCGCCGAGCAGGCGCGGGCACTCAAGGAGGCCGTGCTCGGCCGCACCCTCGAGTGGGTCGACGACCCCGACCTCGGTGCCGCCGCCGACCGGGTCGCCGTCGCGCTGCGGACCTGCGGCCTGGCCGGCGCGATCGCCCCACCCGACGTCGTCGCGCTCGTCCACGACGTGGTGCTGCCCTCGCTGGCGCCCGCGCTGGCCGGCATCCGCGAGGGAGTGCGCCTGGCGGCCGAGCACGGCGTGCCCGCCTTCGTGCACAGCGCCGCGGTCACCGGCTCGCTGCTCACCGCGCTCGCCGGGGAGGACCACGGTGCCCAGGTCGTGGCCTGCCACGTCAACCACCCGTCGTACCTGCCCGAGGAGGCGGCGGCGATGGTCCGGCGCGGTCGTGCGGCCGGGTGGGCCAACGAGGCCTGCGTCCTCGACCTGCTCGACCGGCGCGCGATGGTCACCACCCGGGAGCACTGGGACGCCGTCCTCGACACCGGCCTGGTCGACGTCGTCGCCACCGACTACGGACCCGGCGGCGAGCACGACGGACCGCTGCACGCGGTGCGCGACCTGGTCGACCACGGCCGGCTGGCGCTGGCCGAGGCCGTCGCCCTCGTCTCCTCGGCGCCCGCCGACCTGGTGCCCGGGCTCACCCCGGCCCGGGGCCGGATCGTGCCCGGCGGACCGGCCGACCTGGTCCTCGTCGACCGGGGCGACCTGACCCGGGTCCGCGAGGTGCTGGTCGGCGGCGAGAGCGTCGTGCGCGAGGGGCGCACGACCTACCGCTCGACGCAGCCGCACCTGTCCGCGGCCGAGTTCGACCGGCTGGCCGGCACCGTCGGGCACGCGCTCGCGCTGCGCGACGAGGTCGCGGTCGCCGCCGCGCACCACGGGCTGCGCCCGCGGGTCGACGCGCTGCGGACGTGGGTGCCGGCATGAGCGCCGAGCCCGCTGTCGTCCCGGTGGCTCCCGCCGCTCCGGCCGTGCCCGGCGCGGCCGAGGTGGCCGGTCTGATCCGCCGCGGTGAGCTGAGCGCGGTCGAGCACGTCACCCAGGTCCTCGCCGCGATCGACCGGGCCCAGGCCGGCACCGCCGCCTGGGCGTACGTCGACCACCGCGGCGCCCTCGCGGCCGCCGCTCGCGCCGACGCGCTGCGTGCCGACGGCCGCCCGCTCGGCCCGCTCCACGGCGTCGCGATCGGGGTCAAGGACGTCATCGCCGTGGCCGGCATGCCGCTGCGGGCCGGCTCGCGGGCGACCTCCGAGGTCCCGGACGCGACCGACGCCGCCTGCGTCGCCCGGCTGCGCGCGGCCGGTGCGGTCGTGGTCGGCAAGACGACCACCCACGAGTTCGCCTCGGGCCAGGGCGACCCCGGCACCC
Source organism: Pimelobacter sp. 30-1 (assembly GCF_018831735.1). Taxonomy (NCBI): domain Bacteria; kingdom Bacillati; phylum Actinomycetota; class Actinomycetes; order Propionibacteriales; family Nocardioidaceae; genus Pimelobacter; species Pimelobacter sp. 30-1. The sequence continues at coordinate 639,403 of NZ_NHTS01000006.1, read as the reverse complement.
GGAGCCCGCACCTGCCCGAGCACCACCCCGGCGGCTCCAGCGTCGGCTCGGCCGTCGCGGTCGCCGCGGGCACCGTGGGCGCCGCGCTCGCGACCGACACGACCGGCTCGATCCGTACCCCGGCCGCCGCCCAGGGCGTCGTCGGGTTCAAGCCCGCGCGCGGCGCCGTCCCGACCGCGGGCCTGCTGGCGTTCAGCCCGACCCTCGACGTGATCGGGCCGATCGGGCGCACCGTCGCCGACTGCCGCGTGGTCCACGAGGCGCTCGCCGGCGTGCCCACCGGCACCGGCACCGGTCGCCCGCCCCGGAGCCGGCGTCCGGTGCTGGCCGTGCCGGACCCGGATCCCGCGCGCAGCGCCGACCCGGACTTCCGGGTGGCCCTGGCCCACGCGCTCGCCGACCTGGCCGCGGCCGGGGTCGAGCTGGTGCCGTGCCGCGCACCGTCGTACGCGCACGGGCTGACGGCGGCCCTCGTCCTCAGCCTGGTCGAGGCGCTGCCGCTCCACGCGGCGCGGCTCGCCGCCCGCGGTGCGGACTACCTGCCCGCGACCCGCCGGCTCATCGCGGGCGGGGCACTGCTCGACGCCGACGACCTGGCCGCCGCCCACCGGGCCGCGGACCGGATCCGGCGCGAGCTGGCCGACCTGCGCGCGAGCACCGGCGCCGACGCGGTCGTCGGGCTGACCCTGCCCGGCCCGCAGCCGCTGCTCGCCGAGGCGGTGACCGCGCTGACGGCGCCGCCCGAGCAGGGCTCGCTGGCCGCCGGCATCCACCACCTCTCGGCCGCCAACCTGACCGGGGCACCGGCGATCTCGCTGCCCATCGGTACGGCGTGCGGGCACCCCGTCGGCCTGCACCTGCTCGGCCTGGACGACGACCGCGCGCTCCTCGACCTCGCCGCGACCGTCGAGCGGAGCCTCGCTCCCGCCGGCAGCACGCGCCGGTGAGCGCCGTCCTGACGCAGCGGGCCTACCGCCCGCTGCCGGTGCTCGTCGTGGCCGTCGCGGTCTTCATGGTCGCGGTCTTCCACCGCTCCTCACTCGCCGTCGCGGGCCTCGAGGCGATCGACCGGTTCGGGCTCTCCGCCGCGCAGCTGGCCACCCTCATCGTCGTCCAGCTCGTGGTCTACGGGCTGCTGCAGATCCCGGTCGGCCTGCTCGTCGACCGCTTCGGCGCCCGTGACGTGCTGCTCGCCGGGACGGTCGTGCTGGCCGGCGCCCAGCTGCTCTTCGCCTGCGCGACGAGCTACTCGTGGGCGCTGACCGCGCGCTGCCTGGTCGGGGTCGGCGACGCGCTGACGTTCCTGTGCGTCGTCCGGCTGGTCAACACGTGGGTGGCCGTGCGCCGGGTGCCGCTCGTGCTCCAGCTCGCCGGCCTGGCCTCGCAGCTGGGCACGATCCTGGCCGCGCTGCCGATGGCCTGGGCGCTCTCGCACCTGGGCTGGGAGCTCGCCTACGCGCTGCCCGCGGTCGCGGGACTGGCGCTGCCGCTGCTCATCCACCTGTTCGTGCACGACGCCCCCGGGCAGCGCAGCACCCGCGGCACGGCCCTGAGCCCCGGCGCCGTCCGCGCCAACGTCGCCCGGTCGTGGGCGCACCCGGGCACCCGGCTGGGGTTCTGGATCCACTTCAGCACGCCCTTCGCGCAGACCGTGCTCGGGCTGCTGTGGGGGCTGCCGTTCTTCGTCGAGGGCCAGGGCACCAGCCCCGGGACCGCCGCGACGCTGCTCACCGTGATGGTCCTGGCCGCGATGGCCGCGGCACCGGTCCTGGGCTGGTTCATCTCCGCCTTCCCCGCCCAGCGCTCGACCCTGGCGATCGGGATCGTGCTCATGCTCGCCACCGTCTGGGCCGCCGTCCTGCTCTGGCCCGGGAACGCCCCGGTACCGCTGCTGGTCTGCCTCGTGCTCGCCAACGGGATCGGCGGCCCGGCCGCGATGATCGGCTTCGACCTGGCCCGGACCTCCAACCCCGACGAGCGGCTCTCCACCGCGATCGGGATGGTCAACGTGGCCGGCTTCATCGCCGCCTTCGTCGTGATGGCCGCCGTCGGCCTGGTCCTCGACCTGCGCGGCGGCGAGCGCACCCCGGGCGACTTCGCCTGGGCGATGGCGGTCCAGTACGTCGTGTGGGGCGGCGGCCTGGTCCAGATCGTGCGCTACCGGCGGCGCCTGCGCCGCCACGAGGCGGCCGAGCGGGACGTGCTGGTTCAGGCGATCTGAGCCAGCGCGACCCGGCCGTCGCCGGCGAGCAGCACCGGCTCGTCGGTCAGGGCCACGTCGCCGGCGCGCAGGGTCGCGCCGGAGGAGGCGCACACGCGCACGCAGCCGCTGAGCACGACGACGACCAGCGGGGCCGCCGCCGGCAGGGGGAGGGCGGCGTCGCGGGAGTGGAGCCGTCGTACCTGGAGGGTGGCGCTGGCCCGGCCCCGGCGGGTCATCACGTTGAGGTCGCGGGTGGGCCGCTCGACCGCGCAGCGGACCGGGACGCCGCCGTCGAAGGCGAACGGCTCGTCGGGGCGTAGCACGTGGGTGCCCTCGGGGAGGGTCAGCTCCATGGTCTCGCCGTCGATGAGCGTGATGATCCGGTCGATGCCGGGGAACGCCGAGAAGTCGCTGCTGTGCGCGACGTCGGCGATGCTCACCCGCCAGTCGAACGGCTCGGAGCCGTCCGTGGCGATCTCGGAGGTCACGCCCTCGCCGTTGGCCCACGGCTGGCGTCGGTGGTCGCGGTCGCGGCGCACGGTCAGGGACATGCGCCTACTCCAGCCGATCCCGCGGTGGCACGGAACGCCCGCCGCCGGGTTGGTGTCTGGGATCCCAGACGTTGCCCTGAGGCCGTCAGGAACGGCGCCCGGCCCGCGCCGCGCCCTCGGCCAGCAGCAGCTGCGCGCCCGTGTAGGTCGCCATCACGACCGACTCCAGCCGCGCCGGAGGGTCGGGCAGCAGGAACGTCCGCACCCCGAGCACCGCGTCGGAGGCGACGAACAGCGCGCCCCCGGCCGCGCTGAGCACCCGCGCGTCGCGCGGCAGCGCCGGGTCCAGGTGGGACGCCGCGGCCGCCATGCCCGACAGCAGCGCCGAGTAGCCGAGCACCGTCGCCCCCAGCCGCCGGTCCTGGCGCGCCGCCGCCGCGGCGACGACCGGTCCGCTCACCGCCCACGTCGCGGCGAACCCGCGCGCGACCCGCCCCGCCCGCAACGGCGTACGACGGTCGCGGGCGCGGCGGAAGCCCGCCACGTAGGCCAGGTGACCCACCCCGAACGAGGTCGCGCCCGCCGCGAACGCCCGGTCGCCCCGGCCCAGCAGGAGCACGTCCCCGCCCCAGCCCCCGGCCTGCGCGGCCAGGGTCGACGTACGCAAGGGGGAGCAGGCGGCCCGCGGGTCCGCCGCCAGCGCCGCGCCGAGCACCGACAGCAGCAGCGGCTTGGTCATGAAGCGCGCCCGGTGCGCCCACGGCCGCGCCGAGCCGGCCAGCGCGGTGTCGGTCGCGGCGAGGGCGGTGTAGGCGAGCTTGAGGCGGGTCGTCGTACGCACCCGCCGACCTTAGGGTCTGCCCGCCTGGCCCGCCGCCAATTGCGCCCGGGTCGGCTCGTAGGGCTGGACCAGCAGCCGCATCCCCGCCTCGGTCGGCGTCCGGTTGGCCTTGCGGCCGTTGCACGGCCCGCACGCGGCGACGGTGTTGAGCCAGGTCCAGGTGCCACCGCGGCTCTGGGGGAGCAGGTGGTCGATGGTCAGCGCGTGCCGGCCGCAGTAGGCGCACCGGTGCCGGTCGCGCTTGAGCACGTTGGTCCGCGAGTACGACGCCGGCCGGTACATCCACTTGGCCGCGACGTAGCGCACCAGCCGGATCACCAGGGGCCACCGGTGCGGCCCGATCATCCGGTCCTCGTGGGCCTCCTCGACGGTGGCGACCTCGCGGAACAGCATCCGCACGGCGTGCTGGAAGGTGACCGTGCCGAGCGGCTCGTAGGAAGCGTTCAGCAGCATCACGGTGGTCATGGGCCGCATCACCTCCTGGTCCTCGTCGCACGGCGCCAGTCGGATTCCTAGTCCGTCAGCATTTCCGTTGGGCCACGAAGGCGTGAAGGGCAGGGGTCCTCTGCGCGAGGTTCCGACACGGTGAATGTACGTCGGCGCGCGCGCCTGCTCCACCCGTTTGTGCTCAGGCGCCCGTCAGGAAGGGCGCCAGCTCGAGGCCCAGGTGCAGCCGCAGGCGGTCTGCGCCGCGGGCCAGGTCGAGCCCGGTGGCCTGCTCGACCTGGCCGAGCCGGTGGTAGACGGTCTGCCGGTGCACGGCGAGCCGGGTGGCGGTGCGGGAGGCGCTGCCGGCCTCGTCGAGCCAGGTGCGGACGGTGGCCAGGACGTCGGGTGGGGCGGTGGCGAGGAAGGCGCGCAGGCGGGGGTCGAGGACGGCGTCCGCGAGGTCGTCGTCGCGGGCGACGCCGAGGAGGGCGAGGGGGCCGAGGTCGCTCCAGGCGACGACGGAGCCGGGTGGGCGGGTGTGGGCGACGCGGAGGGCGACGCGGGCGCCGCGGTGGGCGGCGGCGAGACCGTCGATGCCGGAGACGGTGGGACCGAGGGCGGCGCGGGTGACCCGGTCGAGGGCGTCGAGGCGGCGGCCGAGGCCGACGGCGGCGAGGAGGTCGTCGAGGCCGGGCGTGGGGGTGACCAAGGTGGCGCGCGCGACGGCGGCCGCCGTACCGGTGCCGGCGCCGGCGCGGACCCAGACGACGCCGGGGCGCGAGGGGCGGCTGGCGACCTGGTCGAGGAGCTCGGGGCGCTCGACGAGGACGCAGGTGACGGGCTCGTCGAGGTCGAGCCCGGCGGCCTGGGCGAGGTCGACGGCGGAGGCGCGGGCGGCGAGCCGGCCGCCCTCGACGAGGTCGCGGAAGAGCGCGTCGCGGTGGGCCTGGCGGCGCTCGGCGACGTCGAGGAGGCGGGCCGCGGACTCCGCGATCCGGACCGCCTCGGGCCAGGTCGCCTCGTCGATGCGCCCGGCCGGGTCGATCAGCCAGAAGTAGCCGTGCACGCGGCCCAGGTGGCGGGCCGGGACGCACAGGCGTCCGACGATGCCGAGCGCGGTGTCGGCGGGCGTGCGGAGCGGGCCGGGGGAGTCCTCGATGCCCTGGGCCCGGAACCAGGCCCGCACCTCGTCGCTGGAGCGCCGCTCCAGGATGGAGCGCTGCCGGATCCAGTCCACGACGTCGTCGCCGCGGTGGTCGGAGAAGCCGATGAGGCGGAAGCCCGGGTCCTCGAGCGTGCACGGCGCGTCGGTGAGCCGGGCCATGTCCTCGACCAGGTCGTCCAGCGTCGTCACCCGACAAGTGTCACACGTTCATCGCGAAAGGATGTGACAGGTGTCCGTTCCGTGTGACCCCGGACGCTCCTAGCGTGGAAGCATGCTCAGCCAGACCCTCAACCGCGCGGCCCGCAGCACGCGGGCCCGGCGCGCCGTCGAGTCGATCCCGCTCACCCGGCGCGTGGTCGACCGCTTCGTGCCCGGCGAGACGACCGCTCAGGCCGTCGCCGCCGCCCAGCGCATGGCCGCCACCGGCCGCGTCGTGACCATCGACGTGCTCGGCGAGGACGTGCTCGACCTGGCCGGTGCGCGTGCCATGCGCGACGCCTACCTCGACCTGCTCGCCGCGCTCGCCGAGGCCGACTGCGCCGCCGGCTCCGACGTCTCGCTCAAGCTCTCCGCGATGGGCCAGGCGCTGCCCGACGGCACCGCGATCGCGACCGAGCACGCGGCCGAGATCTGCGCGGCCGCCGCGGCCGTCGGCTGCACGGTGACCCTGGACATGGAGGACCACACGACCGTGGACTCCACGCTCACGATCGGCGCCGACCTCCGTACGGCGTACGGGTTCGTGGGCAACGTGCTCCAGACCAACCTCTTCCGCACCCCGGGCGACATCGCCGCGCTCGACGGCACCGGCGCCCGGATCCGCCTGGTCAAGGGCGCCTACCGCGAGCCCGAGTCGGTCGCGCACCCGCGCAAGGCCGACGTCGACCGCGCGTACGAGCTCGCGATCGACGCCCTGATGGCCTCCGACTGCTACCCGATGATCGCCACGCACGACCCGGCGATGCTCGACCGCGCCGTGCTGCGCGCGACCGCCGCCGGCCGCACCGACCTGCAGTGGGAGACGCAGATGCTCTACGGCGTGCGCCCCGAGCTGGAGCAGACGATCGTCGACGCCGGGCACCGGATGCGCGTGTACCTGCCCTACGGCACCGACTGGTACGGCTACTTCATGCGCCGCCTGGCCGAGCGTCCCGCCAACGTCGCCTTCTTCCTGCGCGCCCTCGCGCACCGCTGACCCGCCGCTTCCCGCCGCACCCGATCGAGAGGACACCTGAGATGGACGCCATCACCACCCCGCCGGCCCCCGTCAACGAGCCGAACCTGACCTACGCCCCGGGCAGCGCCGAGCGCGACGCGCTCGTCGTCCAGCTCGACGCCCTCGGCGGTACGACGCGCCAGCTCGACGCCCACATCGGCGGCGAGAAGGTCGCCGGTGGCGGCGAGGAGATCGCCGTCGTCCAGCCGCACGCGCACCAGAAGGTCCTCGGCGTGCTGCGCAACAGCACCGCGGACGACGCCAAGAACGCCATCGCCGCGGCCCGCGAGGCCGCGCCGGGCTGGCGGGCCCTGCCGTTCGACGAGCGCGCCGCGGTGATCCTGCGTGCGGCCGAGCTGCTCGCCGGCCCCTGGCGCCAGAAGCTCAACGCGGCCACGATGCTCGGCCAGTCCAAGACCTCGTTCCAGGCCGAGATCGACGCGGCCTGCGAGCTCATCGACTTCTGGCGCTTCAACGTCCACTTCGCCCGCCAGGTCCTCGGCGAGCAGCCGATCGCCAACAGCCCGGGCATCTGGAACCGCACCGACCACCGCCCGCTCGAGGGCTTCGTCTACGCGATCACGCCGTTCAACTTCACCGCGATCGCCGGCAACCTGCCGACCGCTCCGGCGCTCATGGGCAACACCGTCCTCTGGAAGCCCTCGCCCACCCAGCAGCTCGCCGCGTCGCTGACGATGGAGCTGCTCGAGGAGGCCGGGATGCCGCCGGGCGTGATCAACATGCTCCCCGGCGACGGTCTCGCGGTCTCCGAGGTCGCCCTGGCGCACCCGGACCTCGCGGGCATCCACTTCACCGGCTCGACCCCGACCTTCCAGAAGCTGTGGTCGACCGTGGGCACCAACCTGCCGTCGTACCGGGGATATCCGCGGCTCGTCGGCGAGACCGGCGGCAAGGACTTCGTCATCGCGCACCCGTCGGCCGACCCCGACGTGCTGCGCACGGCGCTGATCCGCGGCGCGTTCGAGTTCTCCGGCCAGAAGTGCTCGGCCGCCTCGCGCGCCTACGTCCCCGCGTCGCTGTGGGCCCGGATGGGTGCCGACCTCGCCTCCCAGACCGACGCGCTGCCGGTCGGCGACCCGACCGACTTCTCGAACTTCACCGGTGCCGTCATCGACGCCCGCGCGTTCGCCAAGCACAAGGCCGCGATCGAGCGGGCCCAGGCCACGCCCGGTCTCCAGATCGTCGCGGGCGGGACGGTCGACGACAGCGTCGGCTACTTCGTGCGCCCGACCATCGTGGTCGCCGAGGACCCGGCCGACGAGATGTTCGCGACGGAGTACTTCGGGCCCATCCTCGTCGTCCACGTGTACGACGACAGCCGCCCCGGCGCCTTCGAGGAGACCGTGAAGCAGGCCGAGTCCGTGGCGCCGTTCGCGCTCACCGGCTCGGTGCTCGCCACCGACCGCACCGCCATCGACTGGGCCAGCAACGAGCTGCGCTTCGCCGCGGGCAACTTCTACGTCAACGACAAGCCGACCGGCGCCGTCGTCGGCCAGCAGCCCTTCGGTGGCGCTCGCGCGTCCGGCACCAACGACAAGGCCGGCTCGGTGCTCAACCTGCTGCGCTGGACCTCGCCGCGCTCGATCAAGGAGACGCTGGTCCCGCCGACGGACCACCGCTACCCGCACATGGGCTGACGCCCGCGGCGGCGCTCAGCCGCCGTAGGGGACGGTGATGATCTCCAGGTTGTGGTCGTCGGGCGCGGGCCAGTAGAGCCCGCGCCCGCCGTCGTCGTGGTTGACCCGGCCCGGCTCGCGCCGGAACGGGTCGGCCCACCAGGGCAGGCCGCGCGCGACGATCCGGGCGTGGATGGCGTCGAACTCGGCGTCGCTCACCAGGAAGGCGTAGTGCTGCGGGGTCACCGGTCCGCGCGCCGTCATCACGTCGAGGCTGACGCCGTTGGCGAGCTCGACGACGCGGAAAGGCCCGTAGGTACGGGCTTCTGGCAGCCCGAGCAGCCCGGTGAGGAAGGCCGCGGTCACGTCGCGGTCGGTCGCGTGGACGATCGTGTGGTTGAGGTCGATGCTCATCGGTCGGCTCCTTCTCGGCGCGGGGTGGGCAGCAGCAGGGCGGGCACGAGCGCGAGCCCGGCGACCGCGAGCGGCCACCAGAAGGTCGCCCCGAAAGCGTCTCCCGGCGCGGTGCTCCCGTCGAGGTGGTGCTGCAGGACGGTCGCGAAGACCGCGGTGGCGACGACACCGCCGGTGCGTTGGGCGATGCTCATCGTCGTGGTGGCGCGGGGGATGGCGGCCCGGTCGAGCGCCGCGTACGCCGCCGCGCTGGTCGGCGCGAAGATGCAGCCCGCGCCCAGCCCGATCGCGAGGAGCGCGGTGCCGAGGAAGAGCTGCGACGGGTCGCTGCCGACCGTGGTGTAGCCGAGGAACCCGGTGACCAGCAGCCCGACGCCGCCCAGGACGACGGTGCGGCCGCGGCCGCGATCGACGAGCCGCCCGGTCAGCGCCATCGCGAGCGCCGCGCCGACTCCCTGGGGCACGAGCAGCAGCCCGGTCGTCAGCTCGGACTGTCCGCGCGCGACCAGGTGGTAGAGCGGCAGCAGGAAGCCCGCCCCGGTGAGGACCCCGACGGCGAGGAGCTGGACGGCGGTCGCCGTCGCGAAGCCGCGGTTCGCGAGGTGGCGCAGCTCGACGAGCGGCCGCTCCGTGCGCAGGGCGTGCGCGACGAAGGCGGCCAGGAGCAGCGCGCCGCCGCCGATCCCGCCGGCCACGGCGAGCCGCGACCCGGACGACGCGGCGAGCGAGGTGACGCCGTAAGCCAGGGCGACGAGGCCGGGGGAGAGCAGGGCCAGGCCGAGCACGTCGAGCCGCTCGCGGCCGGTGCCGCGCTCGTCGGCGAGCGCACGGACCGACCAGGCGAGGCAGGCCAGACCGACGGGGATGTTGACGAGGAAGATCCAGCGCCAGTCGACGCTGTCGATCAGCACGCCGCCGAGGACCGGGCCGAGGATCGGGCCCAGCATCATCGGGATGCCGACCACGGCCATCGCCCGGCCCATCCGCTGGGGGCCGACCGCGCGGGCGACCATGGCGATGCCGACCGGGCTGACCAGCCCGGCGCCGGCGCCCTGGAGCACCCGGAAGCCGATGAGCGACGGGGCCGACCAGGCCAGGCCGCACAGCAGCGAGCCCGCGGTGAAGACGCCGACGGCGACGAGCCAGACCCGGCGGGCGCCGTACCGGTCCATGGCCCAGCCGCTGAGCGGGATGGCCGCGGTGAAGGCCAGCAGGTAGCCGGTCATCACCCACTGGATCGTGGTGAGGCCGACGGAGAACTCGCCGGCGAGGCGGTCGGTGGCGACGTTGACGATGGTCGCGTCGAGGACGGTGGTGATCATGCCGAGCACGACCACGGCGATGACGGTGCGCGCGGTCCGGTCCAGCGGTACGACGGCCGGGCGGGTGGCGGTCTGGCTCATGGCCGGCTCCTTCCTGGGTTCGGTATAACTTTATAGTGACTCTAAGTTTGAAGTGACGCGAAGTCAAGGTAGGGTGCCGCCATGAGCGAGCCGGGGCTGCGCGAGCGCAAGAAGCAGGAGACCCGTCGGCGGATCACCGACGCCGCGATCGAGCTGTTCGCCGCGCGCGGCTTCGAGCAGGTCCCGGTCGCCGACATCGCCGCGGCCGCGGACGTCTCCACGGCCACGGTGTTCAACTACTTCCCGGCCAAGGAGGACCTGATCTACGACGGGATGGCGTCCTTCCACGAGAGCCTCCTGGCCGCGATCCGCGAGCGCGCGGCCGGCGTCGGCGTGGTCGCCGCCTTCCGGGCCCAGGTGCTCCAGCCGCGCGGCGTCCTGGCCGACCCGGGCTCGCCGGTGCTCGCCGGGCTGGCCCGGATCGCCCGGATCGTGCGCGACAGCCCGAGCCTCCAGGCCCGCGAGCGGCTCGAGGCCGACCGCGCGGTGACCGCGCTGCGGGCGCTGCTCGCCGACGAGATCGACGACGACCTGCGCTGCTGGACCGTCGCCTCGGCGCTGGTCGGCACCACCCGTGGGATGACCCGCCAGGTCCAGGAGGCCGCCGCGGCCGGCCAGGTCGACGCCCGGCTGGCCGCGCGCCTGCTCGCCGAGGCCGCCGCGGCCCTCGACGTGGTCGAGGCCGGGTTGGCCGCCCCGACGAAGGGCCGCACCTGAGCCGGTGCGGTTCGACGAAAGCCGGCGTCCGTCCGCCGCCCTAGGCTGCGCCCATGCAGGGGATCGCGACGTGGCTGGAGGAGCGGCTGCCCAGGCTGCTGGAGGAGCACGGCGTGCCGGCGGCCGCCGTCGCGGTCGGGTACGGCGACGAGGTGGTCGATGCGGCCGCCGGGGTGCTGAGCACGGCGACCGGCGTCGAGGCAACGACCGACGCGATCTTCCAGGTCGGCTCGGTGACCAAGGTGTTCACCGCGACCCTCGTCCAGCAGCTGGTCGCCGAGGGGCTCGTCGACCTCGACCGCCCCGTCCGGGACTACCTGCCGGGCCTGCGGCTCGGCGACGACGACGCGGCGGCCGGCACCACGGTGCGCCGGCTGCTCACCCACACGGCCGGCTTCGAGGGCGACGTCTTCACCGACACCGGCAAGGGCGACGAGTGCCTGGCGCGCTATGTCAACCTGCTGGCCGGCGTCCCCCAGCTCTTCGCGCCCGGCGCGATGTGGTCCTACAACAACGCCGCGTTCTGCGTGCTCGGCCGCCTGGTCGAGGTGCTCCGCGGCCGGCCGTATGACGCCTGCCTGCGCACCCACCTGCTCGACCCGCTCGGCCTCCAGGCGGCCACCGATCCCTATGAGGCGGTGCTGCACCGGGTCGCCGTCGGTCACGTCGCCACCGCCGCCGACACGACGCTCCACCCGACGCCGACCTGGGCGCTGGCCCGCTCCAACGCCCCGGCGGGATCGATGCTGGCGATGCGCGCCCGCGACCTCGTCGCCTTCGCCCGGCACCACCTGACCGAGCCCGGCCTGGCCGGCATGCGCGCGCCGCAGGTGGCGCTGCCGGCGCTGGGCCAGGGCGCCGCCTGGGGTCTGGGCTGGGAGCTGTTCCGGCTCGCGCCGGACCTCGTGGTCGGTCACGACGGCAACACCATCGGGCAGTCCGCCTTCCTGCGCGTGCTCCCCGAACCCGGCCTGGCCGTCGCGGTCCTGACCAACGGGGGCGACGGCAAGGCGTTGCACCGGGCGGTCGCCGGGCACGTCCTGCGCGAGCTGGCGGGCACCGACCTGCCCGCCGTACCGGCGCCGGTGCCCGGCGCGACGCTGCCCGCCGACCTGAACCGGTACGCCGGCACCTACGCCTCCGTGGTGGGCGAGACCGTCGTGCGCGCCGACGAGCACGGCCGGCTGTGGCTCGACCGCCGGCCGCTCGGCGAGCTCGCCGAGATCGACGAGCCGCCGTACGCGACCGAGCTCGTGGGCTGGCAGGGCGACACCTTCTGGCCGGTGACGGCCGACGGCGGGGCGCACCAGCCGGTCGCCTTCGTCGGGGACGACGGCACCGGGCGGGCGGCGTACCTGCACACCGGACGCGCCGACCGGAGGGTCCGGTGAACGAGCTGCACCGCCGCGCCGTCGTCGCGGACACCCACAACGACCTGCTCTGCGCCGTGGTGGCGCGCCCTGTCGAGCGGTGGGCCGGCTACTTCCGCGACCGGTGGCTGCCGCAGCTGCGCGCGGGCGGGGTGGACCTGCAGACGCTGCCGGTGTTCGTCGAGGACGCCTACCGGCCCGAGGGCGCGCTGCGCCGGACTCTCCGGATGGTCGAGGCCGCGCACCGGATCGCCGAGGGCAGTGCCGACGAGGTCGCCCTGTGCCGTGACGGCGCCGAGATCGACGCCGCCCTCGCGAGCGGCCGGATCGCGCTGGTGCTCGCGCTCGAGAGCGCGCCCGGCGTGGGGGAGGACGTCGAGCTGCTGCACACGCTCTTCCGGCTCGGCGTGCGCGTCGCCTCGCTCGCGCACTTCGGCCGCACCGCCCTGGCCGACGGCAGCGGCGAGGACCAGACCGGCGGCCGGCTGACCAAGCCCGGCGCCGCCGCCCTCGCGGAGATGGAGCGCCTCGGCCTGCTCTACGACGTCAGCCACCTCGGCATCGCCGGGGTGGAGCACGTCCTCGAGCTCGCCACCCGTCCGGTGATCGCGACCCACTCGTCGGCCCGCGCGCTCTTCGACCACCACCGCAACCTCAGTGACGTCCAGCTGAGCGGGATCGCCGCCGGCGGCGGGGTCGTGTGCGCCAACTTCTTCGCGCCCTTCCTGCACGCCACGGACTACTCGATCGACCGGCTCGTCGACCACCTGGAGCACCTCGTGGGCGTCATGGGCGTCGCGCACGTCGGGCTCGGCCCGGACTTCCTCAAGGAGGTCCTCGCCGACACCACGCCGCCCTGCTGCGAGGTCGACACGGTCGAGGGTGTGCCCGCGGACGCCTACCTGCCCGGGCTGGAGGGACCGGCCGGGCTGCCCCTGCTCACCGAGGCGCTGCTGGGCCGCGGCTGGGCGGAGACCGACGTGGTCGCCGTCCTCGGGGGCAACGTCCGCCGGCTGTACGCCGCCGAGCTCGGTCGCCCTGCATGAGCGCCTTCGTCCCCGCCGACGAACCGCACCCCCCAGGTCGGGCGGGCTGCACCAACATCGAGCGTGACGCCCGTCGCACCATCGTGCCGTGGCCTTCGAGAGCAGCGTGAGCGGCGTGAGCGGCGCCGGCAACGCGGTGAGCACCGCCCCGGCGCCCGCGACCGAGCGGGTGCTGACCGTGCGGGACCTGTCGGTCGAGATCCGCCGCGGCGACCGCGTCGTGCGGCCGGTGTCCGGGATGGACCTCGTGCTGCACCGCGGCGAGACCCTCGGCATCGTCGGTGAGACCGGCTCGGGCAAGTCGATGACGGGCCTGGCGATCATGGGCATGCTGCCCTCCGGCGGCCGGATCACGAGCGGCTCGATCGACTTCGGCGGCTCCGAGCTGGTCGGCCTCCCGGCCGCGCGCTACCGCGGGATCCGCGGCAACGACATCGCCATGGTCTTCCAGGACTCGCTCACCTCGCTCAACCCGACCCGGCGCATCGGCGACCAGGTCGCCGAGCCGGTCCGGCTGCACGAGGGGCTGTCCCGGCGCGAGGCCGGCAAGCGCGCCGAGGAGATGCTCGCCCTGGTCGGCATCCCGCGTCCCGCCGAGCGGATGGACGACTACCCCCACCAGCTCTCCGGGGGCATGCGGCAGCGGGTGATGATCGCGATGGCGCTGGTCTGCCAGCCCCAGGTGGTCATCGCCGACGAGCCGACCACCGCGCTCGACGTCACCATCCAGGCCGAGATCCTCGACCTGCTCGACGGGCTGCGCGCCCGGCTCGGCATGGCGATGATCCTGGTCACCCACGACATGGGCGTCATCGCCCGGCACGCCGACCGCGTCGGCGTCATGTACGCCGGCCGGCTGGCCGAGACCGGTCCCACCCCGGCGCTGTTCGAGCGGACCCGGCACCGCTACACCCAGGCCTTGCTCGCCTCGATCCCGTCGTTGACCCAGGACCGCGGCGCGGAGCTCTACAGCATCGGCGGAGCCCCGCCCGACCTCAGCGTGCACGACGTCGGCTGCGGGTTCGCCCCGCGCTGCGCAGCGGCGAGCGACCGCTGCCGCGCCGAGCAGCCGCCGCTCGTCGAGGACGAGCGGCCCGGGCACGCCTTCGCCTGCTGGCACCCCGCCGACGGCCCGGTCGAGCGGACGCCGGTCCGGCTCGCCGAGCGGCCCGCGACCGCGGGCGCCGAGCCCGGGGGAGCGCCGCGGCTCCAGGTCCTCGACCTGCGCCGCGAGTACCCCGCCGGCAGCGACGGCTGGTTCGGCGGGCGGCGTACGGTCAAGGCGGTCTCGGGCGTCAGCTTCGAGGTCGCCGCCGGCGAGACCTTCGGCCTGGTGGGGGAGTCCGGCTGCGGCAAGTCCACCCTGGGCCGGATGCTCGTCGCCCTCGACCGCCCGACCTCGGGCGAGGTCGTCTTCGAGGGCGTCGCGGTGAGCGCCGTGCGCGGGCGCGAGCTGGGTGAGCGCCGGGCCCAGCTGCAGATGATGTTCCAGGACTCCAGCGCCGCGCTCGACCCGCGGATGCGCATCGGCGCGATCCTGCGCGAGCCGTTCGCCATCCACGGCGTCGGCACCCGCGCCGAGCGCACGTCCCGCGCCCGTGACCTCCTCGACGACGTGGGCCTGCCGGGCACCGTCCTCGAGCGCTTCCCCCACGAGCTCTCCGGCGGCCAGCGCCAGCGGATCGCGCTCGCCCGCGCGCTCGCCCTCGACCCGACCGTCCTCGTCGCCGACGAGCCGGTGAGCGCGCTCGACGTGTCGATCCGCTCCCAGGTGCTCAACCTGATGCGCCGGCTCCAGCGCGAGCGCGGCCTGAGCAGCGTGGTCATCTCGCACGACCTCGCCGTCGTGCGCTACCTGTCCGACCGGGTCGGGGTGATGTACCTCGGCAAGCTGGTCGAGTCCGGCAGCGCCGAGGAGGTGTACGCCGCGCCGGCGCACCCCTACACGATCGGCCTCCTGGCCGCCGTCCCCGGCGAGGGGGCGTCGCACGACGGCACCAGCCGGATCCACGGCGAGCTGCCCAGCCCGATCGACCCGCCGAGCGGCTGCCGGTTCCGCACCCGCTGCCTGCTCGCCACCGAGATCTGCGCCGAGGTCGAGCCCGAGACCCGCGCCCTCACTCCCACGCACAGCGTGGCCTGCCACCACGCGAACGGAGGCGTCTGACCATGGCCTGGTACGTCATCCGGAGGCTCGCGGTCTCCGTCCTGGTGCTCCTCGGCATCTCCGCCGTCGTCTTCTTCCTGCTGCACATGGTCTCCGACAGCCCGGGCCGCGTGGTCCTCGGCCAGCGCGCCTCGCCCGAGGCGGTCGCCGACTTCAACCAGAAGAACGGCTTCGACCGCCCCGTGGTGGTGCAGTACTTCAGCTACCTGGGCCAGCTGCTCCAGGGCGACCTCGGCCGCTCGTACAAGCTCAACGAGAACGTCGGCACGCTGCTCCAGCAGAACGCCGGGCGCAGCGCGATGCTCTCGCTGGCCGGCCTCGTCGTCGCCCTGCTCATCGCGATCCCGCTGGGCGTCCTCCAGGCGGTGCGGCGCAACAGCGTCGTCGACCGGGTCGCGACCGGCCTGGCGTACGTCCTCTACGCGACGCCGGCGTTCCTGCTCGGGCTCGTCCTGATCGCGGTGTTCAGCCAGCAGCTCGACCTGTTCCCGGCCGAGGCGTCGCAGTCGCACTCGCCGTGGGTGGTGTTCACCGATCCGCGCTCGATGGCGCTGCCGGTGATCACGATCGCCGCGACGAGCATCGCGATCTTCAGCCAGTACCAGCGTTCCTCGGCGCTCGACCAGCTCGGCCAGGACTACATCCGGGTCGCCCGGGCCAAGGGCCTGCCGGAGCGGCTCGTCGTCACCCGGCACCTGCTGCGCAACGCGTGCCTGCCGGTGATCACCCTCGTGGGCACGATGATCCCGGTGCTGCTGGCGGGCAACCTGATCGTGGAGTCGCTCTTCAATTACTCGGGGCTGGGGCTGCTGTTCCTCAACAGCCTCCAGCGCGAGGACTATCCCGTGCTGCTGGCCTACACGCTGATCGGCGGGGTGCTCACCGTGGTCGGCAACTTCATCGCCGACATCGCGGTGGCGCTGGCCGACCGCAGGATCGAGCTCGCGTCATGACCGCCGCCGACCGCACCGCCCCCGCCGACCGCACCGACGAGCCCGTCGTCATCCCCGAGCCCACCTCGGCCCGCGCCGCGCTGCGCCGGCTCAAGCACCACCCGCTGGGCCTGGTCGGCTTCGGGATGCTGCTGCTCATCGTGGCGTTCTGCTACCTCGGGCCGCTGTTCTGGAAGACCAACCAGACCGACGTCAACCTGCTCGACGCCGCGCTGCCGCCGGGCCCAGGGCACCCCCTGGGCACCGACACCAACGGCTTCGACGTGCTCGGCCGGTTGATGGAGGGCGGCCAGGTGTCGCTCCAGATCGGCCTCCTGGCCGCGCTCTTCGCCACCACCATCGGCACCCTGTACGGCGCCGTGGCCGGTCTCGCGGGCGGCGTGGTCGACGGCTTCATGATGCGCCTGGTCGACGTCCTGCTGTCGGTGCCGTTCCTGTTCTTCGTGCTCATCCTCTCCGCGCGCTTCCACGCCAACGCCTGGACGCTCGCCCTGGTGATCGGCGCCTTCTCGTGGCTGATCTCGGCCCGGCTGGTGCGCGGTGAGGTGCTCACGCTGCGGGTGCGCGAGTACGTCCTCGCCGCCAAGGTGATGGGCGCCTCGCGCCGGCGGATCATCCTGACCCACCTGATTCCCAACGCGATGGGCGTCATCATCGTCAACATCACCTTCCAGGTGGCCGACGCCGTCCTGGTCGTGGCCGCACTGGGCTTCCTCGGCTTCGGGCTGACCTACCCGACGACCGACTGGGGGAGCCAGCTCGCCAGCGGTGTCACGTACATCTCCGCCGACTACTGGTGGCTGATCTATCCCGTGGGCGGCTGCATCATCCTCACCGTCCTCGCCCTCAACCTGCTCGCCGACGCCCTGCGCGACGCCGTCGGGCGCAAGGCGGACTAGGTCAGGATCCGCCCGTGGCCGACTACTACGCGACGCCCACGGACGGATCCTGCCCCCCTTCAGCACCGGCTGTCGGCCCGGACCGACGTACCCGCGAGGAATCGTCGGGCCGGACGAACCAGCCGCACGACGCCTGCAGCATCTTCGATGCACAACCCACCAGCACTAGGAGCCAGACAATGAACCACCTGCCTGGACAGCGACGTAGCCGCCTCGGAGTGGCCCTCGTCGCGGTGGTCGCCCTCCTCGTCTCGGGATGCTCCGGAGGCGGAGCATCGACGAAGGACGTCGCCAAGAAGTACAGCGCGATCCCCGACGAGACGGGCAACCCCAAGGACGGCGGGACGGTCACCGTCGCGCTCACCCCGGGGCTCAGCCCGAACTACATCTACCCGTACCCGCCGGCCTCGGCCAACGGCACGGTCATCGCGCGCGGCCTCCTGTGGCGCGCGCTCTACCGCCCCAGCGGTGCCGGCGACCAGGTCGTCGACCAGGAGCTCAGCATGGCCGAGCCGCCGCAGGTCAGCGCCGACCGCACGAGCGTCACCATCAAGCTCAAGGACTACCAGTGGTCCAACGGCAACCCGGTGACCGCCGACGACGTCGTCTTCTCGCTCGACCTGCTCAAGGCCGCGCTGGCCGAGAGCCCCGGCAACTGGAGCTTCTACACGCCCGGGCAGTTCCCCGACGGCGTGAGCGCCGAGGCCACCGCGGCCGACACGGTGACGCTGCGGCTGGAGAAGGCCTACAACGAGTCCTACCTGCTCTCGATGCTCGCGCTGCTCTACGTGATGCCCTCGCAGGACTGGGCGATCGCCAAGGAGGGCGGCCCGAAGCTCGACTTCACGGACCCGAAGAACGCCACGGCGATCTACAAGTTCCTCACCAAGCAGTCCGAGGACCAGTCGAGCTTCGCCACCAACCCGCTGTGGCAGGTCGTCAACGGCCCCTACCGGCTCAAGAGCTTCGACTCGACCACCGGCTCGTTCTCGCTGGTGCCCAACCGCGACTACAGCGGGCCCGGTGACTCCCGGCTCGACCAGGTGGACTTCAAGGCGTTCACCTCCGCGGCCGCCGTGCTCAACCAGTACAAGGCCGGCACGCTGACCGTCGGCACGCTCGACTCGAGCTTCGTCACCGAGATCGACAAGCTCAAGAAGGACGGCTACCACGTCTACGGCGCGCCCGCCCCGGCCCGCTTCGACGCGCTGACCATCAACTTCGAGAACACCGTCGACGGCTTCGACAAGGTCATCGCCCAGCCCTACGTGCGCCAGGCGCTCCAGCACCTCATCGACCAGAAGGGGTACGTCGAGAGCCGCGGCATCTACAACGGCGCCGCGTCCGAGAACTACAGCACCGGCGGCGCGGACTCGCCCTACCCGCCGGCCTTCGGCGACAAGGCGCCCTACCCGTACGACCCGGAGGCGGCCGAGAAGCTGCTGACCGACCACGGCTGGAAGGTCGACCAGGGCGGCCGGACGACCTGCGAGAACCCGGGGACGGCGGACGGCCAGTGCGGTGCCGGCATCACCCAGGGACAGGCGATCAGCTTCACGCTCGCCTCGGCCAACACCCCGGCGTACGTCGGCGCCCGGGACGTCGCCTTCGTCTCCGAGGCCAAGAAGGTCGGCATCGAGGTCAAGGTCGTCACGAAGTCGCTCAACTACATGTACTCGAACTACGGCAACTCCTTCGCCCCGGCGAAGAAGAACGAGTGGGCGATGCAGGACTACGGCCCGCTCTACCTGGCCGCGGGCTACCCGAGCAGCAACACCGTCTTCAACACCACGGGCAGCTTCAACCTCGGCTCCTACAGCAACAAGGACGTCGACAGGCTGATCGAGGAGTCCACCTTCGGGAAGGACCCGGCGGTGCTGGCCGACGAGGTCACCACGATCTCGGAGGACCTGCCGGTGCTCTTCTTCCCGACCCCGCACACGCTGGTGGTCTGGAAGGACACGCTGTCGGGACCGCCGTCGTCGTTCCAGTCGCTGCTGAGCTTCCTGTACACGCCGGAGCTGTGGTACTTCCACGAGTGATGAGGACCGTCGACCTGAGCGCGCTGCGCACGCTCTCCGAGGGAGCGCGCGTGGTCGCGCTCGGCGAGGCGGCCCACCACGTCGCCGAGCTCCACGAGCTCCGGGACCACGTGTTCCGGATGCTCGTGGAGCAGCACGCCTTCACCGCGCTGGTGCTGGAGTCCGGCTTCGCCGAGGGGCTCGACCTCGACGCGTGGGTCGCCGGACGCTCCGGCGGGCCGGTCGAGACCGCGGCCGCGGGGATCTCCTACGGCTTCGGTGACGCCGTCGAGGTGCACCGCCAGCTCACCTGGATGCGCGAGCACGGAGGGCTCCGCGTCTACGGCATGGACCTCGCCGGAGGCTCGACCTCGCCGGGACCGGCGGTCCGCGCCCTGCTGCGCCGGATCGCCGCGGAGCCGGGGGACGCGGACCTGCTGGCCCGCAGCGACCTCGGCGGCAGGGTCGAGGCCGCGGTCCGCTTCGCCGGGCTGGACGACGGCGCGCGCGAGCGGCTGCGTGCGGACCTGCGGGCGCTGGCCGCCCGCGGGCTCGCCACGGGCGACCCGGTCGCGGAGCGGTTGGCCGCATCGGTGCGGGCCTTCGCCGACGACGAGGACCGCGACGCCTTCATGGCCGACACGGTGCGCTGGGTGCTGGAGCGCGAGGAGCGGGTGCTCGTCAGCGCGCACGACGGGCACGTGCAGCGGGCGCCCTTCGACGGCGTACCGACGCTCGGCGGGCTGCTGGGGGCCGGGCTCGACGACGACCGCGACCTCGTCGTGGTCGGCACGACCTTCGCCTCCGGGCCCGCGGTCCGGATCACCGATCGCTCGCCGCGCCCGTTCGACTGGGCGGTCGCGCTCGACGAGGGGGTCGCGTCGCCGCCGGTCGACGCGGCACGGAGCGGCTTCGACCTGGTCCTCGACCTCGGTGAGGTGCACCGGGTGCCGGGCGCGTTCGAGCGGCTGGAGCGCGACCTCGCGGCGCCGTACCCGCCGACGCGGACCGTCGACGTCATCGCCACCCAGGCGGGGGTCTCGGTGCCCGACCCCTATCGCTGGCTGGAGGCCGAGGACGACGAGGTCCACACCTGGCAGCGGCGCCAGGCCGAGATCGCGACCGGGACGATCCTCGGCGGCCAGGACCGCGCGGCGCTCACCGCCCTCGTCGAGAGGTACGACGCCGGCGCCCGCCCCGACCTGCCGAAGCACGCCGCGGGCCGCTGGTTCCGCGCCGACGGCGCCGTGGTCGTCGTCGCCGACGAGCCGTTCGGCCCCGGCCGACCGGTGCTCGCGCTCGCCGGGGGCGAGGTGCTCTCGTGGCTGGCGCCCGCCCCGGACGGGCGGATCCTCGCGATCGGTGTGTGCACCGACGGCAGCGAGCACAACACGATCCGGCTCGTCGACGTCGCGTCGGGGGAACGGCTGCCCGCGCCGCCGCAGGTGCTGCACAGCGCCTGGGCCGGCGGCGCCTCGTGGCAGGCCGACAGCGGCGGCTTCTGGTTCTTCGCGCTGACCGGGACGCCGGAGGAGTTCGCCCAGGCGACCTTCCACCACACGCTCGCCACCGCGGAGACCGTCGTCGAGCCGGTGCCCGTGCCGGACGGCTCGCGCGAGTACACGCTCGTCCAGCCCTCGGCCGACGGGCGCTGGCTGGTCGCGAGCCACCGCGTCGGCAGCCCGGTCCCGGTCGCGGTGCGGGACCTGACCGCGCCCGGCGCCGGGGCGTGGCGGCCGTTCGTCACCGGCTGCACCGGCACCGTCGCCGGTCACGTCATCGGCGACCGCTACGTCGCCGTCACCGACGTCGGGGCCGCCCGGGGACGGGTGGTCGCGATCCCGCTCGACTCCGCGACGCCCGCGGACCCGGCGACCTGGACCGAGCTCGTGCCCGAGGGGCCGACCGTGCTGCGCACGCTGACGCCCGTGGGGGAGCACCTCTACCTCGGCGAGCTCGACCGGACGTTCGCCCGCATCCGGGTGCTCGACCGCACCGGTGCGCCGGTCGGTGAGGTCCCGCTGCCGGGCCGCGGCGCGGTCGCGGCGCCGTTCTTCGCGCTCACCGGACTCGCCACCGGGGCGCCCGCTCCGGAGCACCTCTTCGCGTTCTCGACGCTGACCACCTCGTGGAGCGTGCACCGGCACCGGCCGGGCGCCCCGACCGCCGAGACCCTGGTCGCGCCGGCCGTGACGCTCGACGCCACGGTCGAGGCCGGGGAGGCGCCGGCCGCCGACGGGACGCTCGTGCCGTTCCACGTCGTCCGGCCCGCGGGCGCGGACGCCGGGCTCCCGGCGCCGACGCTGATCACCGCCTACGGGGCGGCCAACGTGCCCACGCTGCCGTCGTACCAGCCGGACCTGGCGGCCTACGTCGCCGCGGGCGGCACGCTCGTCCAGGCCTACCTGCGCGGGGGTGGCGAGCTCGGCCGCGACTGGTACCTCGCCGCCCACCGCGCGACCAAGCACGTGCGCGACGACGACCTCGTCGCCGTCGCCGAGCACCTCCTCGCCAGCGGCCGTACGACGACCGACCGGCTCGCCGTCACCGGCGGCTCCGACGGCGGCCTGATGTGCGGGGTCGCCCTCACCACGCGGCCCGACCTGTGGCGGGCGGTGCTGCCGCGCGCGCCCCTGCTCGACCTCGTCGCGGGCATGCGCGACCCCTACCTGGACTTCGTGATCCGCAAGGCGTGGGGCGATCCGGACGACCCGGCCGACGTGCGCCGGATGATCGGGCGCTCGCCGTACGAGCTGGTGCGACCGGGCGTGCTGCCGGCGGTCTACGTCCAGGCCGGCGCCAACGACCCGCGCTGCCGCCCGTGGCACGCGCGCAAGCTCGTCGCGCGGCTCCAGGCCGCCCAGCGGGGCACGGCGCCGGTGCTGGTGCACGTCTTCGAGAACGCCGGGCACGGCGCGGCCACCGGGCACGACGTGGTGGTCGCCCAGGACGTGGAGTGGCTCGGCTTCCTGGTCCGCGAGCTCGGGCTCGGCGCTACTCCGCCGACGTCGCGCTGAGGTCCATCAGCCGCAGCTGGAGCATCGCCGCGAGCCGCGCGTTGGGGTCGGCCAGGTCGAGGCCGCCGACCTCGGCCGCGCGGCGCAGCCGGTAGCGGAACGTGTTGGCGTGGACGTACATCGCCGCCGAGGCGATCGCCACGTCGCCGAACGCGTCGAGCCAGGCCCGCAGCGTGTCGACCAGGCTGCTCTGGTGCGCGCGGTCGTAGGCGACGAGCCGGGCGACCGGGCCGCTCGGCAGGTCGCCCTGGGGCACCCGGTCGGCGAGCTCGAGCAGCAGCGCCTCCAGGTGGACGTCGTCGAGCCGGGCGACCTGGCGCCCGGTGACCCGCGAGCGCAGCACCCGCAGCGCGCGGTCGGCCCCGGAGCGCGACCGCTTGAGCGCGGCACTGCCCGGCGCGAGCGGGCCCACGCCGACCAGCGGCCGCAGCCGCGAGTCGACCCGGGCCAGGAAGTCCGCCGCGATCTCCGCGGCCCGCTCCTCGCCGCCGCGGGTGACCGGCAGGATCCCGTAGGCGACGTCACCGACCAGACCGGCGGCGCTGCGCGGGTGCACGGCGGTGAGGTGCAGTGCGAAGGCGTCGGCCAGCCGCTTGCGCTCGACCGCGAGCTGGGCCGGCAGCGGCAGCTCGGCGCCGGAGCCGACGACGGTGAGCGCGAGCACCACCGAGGGCTCGTCCTTGAGGCCGAGCCGGCGGATCGTCTCGGGCGTGCGCGGACCGCTCTCGAGTGCGGTGCTGATCAGCTCGGCGCGCAGCCGGCGCTCGACGTCGGCGTCGGCGCGCTGCCAGACCATGTGCATCGCGACGAGCTTGGCGGCGTCGTAGAGGGCCTGGCCGCGCTCCTCGTCGAAGGGCTCGGCCGCGACCGCCCAGATCGTCCCGAGGATCTCGTCGCCGGCCCGGACGGCGATCGCGGCGCGCCCCTGCTCACCGTCGGCGATCGGGCCCACCCAGACCGGCCGGTCGCTGCGGTAGATCTCCTGGAAGACGCCGCGCTCCTCGAGCGTGCGTGTGTAGTCCTCGGGCACCTGCCGGCGCAGGATCGTCTGCACCCGCCAGGTGTCGACCTCCTCCTGGCGGCTGGAGAACGCGAGCAGCCGCGAGTTGCGGTCCTCGATGGTCACCGGCGCGTCGACCAGCGCGGCGATCGCGTTGGCGACGGCGAAGAGGTCGTCCATCCCCGACTGGTAGCCGACGACCTGGCGCAGCCCGGCGCCCGCACGGCCCAGCGTCCCCGCCGGCACGACGGGATCGCCCGCGTCGGGCGCGGGCTCGTCGGCGGTGAGGGTGCGCAGCATGCCGGCGAGCTGGGTCCACGACGCGCCGCGGGCGAACGCGAGGACCGGCACCCCCGCCCGTCGTACGGCGGCGCGGAGGTGGTCGTCGGCCTCGACCGGCCCGCGCACGACCAGCCCGATCGCACCCTGCGCACCGAGCTGACCGACCACGTCGGCGATCTCGCGCGTCTCGTGCAGGCCGACCCCCAGCACCAGCGCACGCTCGGGCAGCTCGGGCTCGTCGAGCGGGTCGTGGATGACGATCCCGCCGATGCCCGCGGCCCCACCGGCCCCGCCCGCCTCGTCGGCGCGCTGCACGTCGCCGCACACCACGTCGAGCAGCGTCGTACCGAGCTCGGCGAGGACGCGCGCCAGCCCGGCACGGGGGAGGTCGGCGGCGCTCACGTCGCCGACGTTAACGGACAGGGATCCACTCCCGGGCGATCGTCACCTCGTCGAGGACGTCGGGCAGTGGGGTGACGCCGAGCCCCGGCCCGGTCGGTACGGCGAGGTGACCGTCCTCCAGGACGAACGGCTCGGTCAGGTCGGTCGCGTAGTAGCGCTCCGAGGCGGAGGTGTCGCCCGGCAGCGCGAAGCCCGGGAGCGCCGCGAGCGCGACGTTGGCGGCCCGGCCCAGGCCGGTCTCCAGCATCCCGCCGCACCACACCGGGACGTCGTGAGCGAGGCAGACGTCGTGGATGCGGCGGGCCTCCAGGTAGCCGCCGACCCGGCCGGGCTTGATGTTGACGATCGAGCAGGCGCCGAGCGCGATGGCGTCGGCCGCTGCGCGGGCCGAGACGATCGACTCGTCCAGGCAGATCGGGGTGGTGAGCTGCCGGGCGAGCTCGGCGTGCCCGAGCAGGTCCTCCTCGTCGAGCGGTTGCTCCAGGAGGAGCAGGTCGAAGGCGTCGAGCTGCGCCAGGTGCCGCACGTCGCCGCGCCGGTACGCCGTGTTGGCGTCGACCTGGAGGGGGATGTCCCCGAAGCGCTCCCGCACCGCGCGCACCGGCTCGACGTCCCAGCCGGGCTCGATCTTGAGCTTGATCCGCAGGTAGCCGTCGGCCAGGTAGCCCGCCACCACGTCGAGCAGCGCGGGGATCGACTCGGTGATCCCGACCGAGACCCCGCACGGGACCGTCGTGCGGACCGCGCCGAGGGCGTGCGCGAACGACTCGCTGCGCCCGCGCAGGTCGGCGTCGAGGATCGCGGTCTCCAGGGCGGCCTTGGCCATCCGGTGACCCTTGACGTGCGCCAGCGCCGGGGCGACCCGGTGCGCGTCGAGCTCGCCCGAGGCGGACAGCCCGGCGAGCGCCGGCACCAGGTGCCGGGTCAGGACGTCGGCCGCGCCGTGGGTGTACTCGGAGGAGTAGAACGGCCCCGTCCCCGCGCCGCTCTCGCCCCATCCCTCGGAGTCCTCGGCGACGGCGCGGACGAGCAGCGCCTCGCGGACGGTCTCGGTCCCGAACGACGTCCGGAAGGGCGCCACCAACGGCACCGCCACGGTCCGGATCTCCACCCCGGTCAGCCTCACAGCGTCTCCTGCCTCTCCACGACGTACCAGCCCTCTCGGTCGAATCCCGTCACGCGCGCGCCGCCGGCGAGCAGCCCGCCGAGCACCTCGCGCAGCGCACCGCGCCACTGTGCGGCGAGCGAGGCGTCGTGCTCGCGCAGCGCCTCGATGTCGGCAGGGACGCCGACCAGCACCGTCCGCCCGTACGACGGCCGCACGATCGGCCCGCCCGCGGCCGAGGTCTCCAGCGCCACGACCGCCCCCGCGGTCCGCAACGCGGCAGCGTCGAGCGTGCGCTGCGTCCCGGAGCAGGCGTCGGCGACGGCCGGCGCGAGCAGCGGCCAGCGCACGAGCAGCCGGTCGGTCGGGTCGGCGCGGTTGATGTCGTCGTCCATCGGGCCGTAGAAGTCGGGGAGGTACTCCACCGCGTCGGCGGCGAGCTTGCCCAGGTTGAACCAGGAGTTGCGCCGGATCAGCGGGTCGTAGGTCCAGGTGACGGCACTCGCGCCGTGCTCCAGCGCCCAGGCGCGCTGGTGCAGCTTGAGCGCGAAACCGACCTTGCGCGCCCGCACCTGCGGCAGCACGCCGGCGATGTGGCTGTGCAGCGCGTCGGTCCCGGGCGCGGCGAAGAACCCGAAGCACGCGCCGACCAGCTCGTCGCCGTCGTACGCGCCGCTGACGTAGCTGCCGGCCTTGGCCAGCGCGCGGAGCAGGTCCGCGGTGACCGGCGGGTTGCTCGCGCCGGTGCGCCAGATGTGCTCGTAGAGGCGGCGGACCGCCTCCAGGTCGGCGATGTCGTCGAGCGTGCGGATCTCCACGCCGGAGGCGGCGATCGCCTCGGCCGCCACGTCGGCGGCCCGGCCGGCCGCGCTCAGCGTGCTCATCGGAGCAGGTCCGTGACGAGCGCGGTCAGCAGTCGGGTACGCCGCTCCAGCTCGGCGACCAGCACGTGCTCGTCGTCGGCGTGGGCGCCCCCGCCCACCGCGCCCAGCCCGTCGAGGGTCGGGGTGCCGACGCCCGCGGTGTAGTTGCCGTCCGAGGCGCCGCCCACGGCGAGCGCGGTCAGCGGGTCGAGGCCGAGCCCGAGGGCGATCGTGGCCGCCCGGTCGAAGAGGTCCTGCGTGGCGCTCGGGGTCAGCGGCGGCCGGTTCGGTCCGCCGACCACCTCGACGTCCGCGCCCGGCAGCACCGGTCGCAGCGCCTGGAGCGCGGCGTGGACCCGGTCCTGCTCCGCCTCGTCGCGCACCCGTACGTCGACCCCGAAGCCCGCGGCCGCCGGGACCGTGTTGATCGTGGTGCCCGCGTCGAGCCGGGTCGGCGTCACCGTCGTCCCGCGTGCGGGGTCGGCGAGCGCCGCCACGGCGTGCACCTGGTGGGCGACCTCGATCGTCGCGTTGACGCCGCGCTCGGGCTCCAGGCCGGCGTGGGCCGCGCGGCCGGTGACCAGCACGTCGTAGCGGGAGACGCCCTTGCGCTCGGTCTTGAGCGCCCCGCCGGGGCCGGCGGCCTCCAGCACCAGCGCGGCCGCGCAGCCGCGCGCCTCGCTCTCGATGAGCCCGCGCGAGGAGGGCGAGCCGATCTCCTCGTCGCCGGTGACCAGGATGGTGATCCCGGTGCGCTCGG
This sequence comes from Pimelobacter sp. 30-1, assembly GCF_018831735.1. Classification (NCBI taxonomy): domain Bacteria; kingdom Bacillati; phylum Actinomycetota; class Actinomycetes; order Propionibacteriales; family Nocardioidaceae; genus Pimelobacter; species Pimelobacter sp. 30-1. The sequence goes on along the minus strand of NZ_NHTS01000006.1, from coordinate 613,002 downwards.
CGCCGGGCAGCGCGGCGACCGCGTGGAACGCCATCACCACGCCCGCCTTCATGTCGAAGCAGCCCGGTCCGCGCAGCACGCCGTCGTGCACGCCGACGGGGTGGGTCACGAGCGAGCCGATCGGCCAGACCGTGTCGTGGTGGCCGAGCAGCAGCACCCGCGGGCTCGCCCCGGCCGCCCCGAACCGCCAGCGCAGGTGGGTCCAGCCGTCGAGCACGATCCGCTCCGGCGCGACGCCGAGCAGGCGGGTGCCGAGGGCCGCGACGGCCTCGGCACTGCGGGCGACCGCGGCGAGGTCCTCCGAGGGGGACTCGCAGCGGACGAGTTCCTCGATGTCGGCCACCAGATCGTGCATGGCGCCCAGCATCGGGACTTCCGGGTGCCCGCAGGCTGTCGTCCCGGCCAAGACTCGGGGGCCCGGTTGGGGGCCACGGACGAAGGACGCCGGCCGTCCGGGCGGCGTACGCTGGCGAGGTGGCCACCGCGAAGCCGCCGTCCGCCGTGACGCAGGAGGTGCGGTTCTGCCGCGCCGACGACGGCGTCCGGCTCGCCTGGGCGCGGCACGGGGCCGGTCCGCCGCTGCTCATCGTGTCGTGCTGGCTCAGCCACCTGCAGCACGACTGGCAGAGCCCGGTCTGGCGCCACTTCCTCGACGACCTGGGCGACATCGCCACCGTCGTCCGGTACGACGAGCGCGGCTTCGGGCTCTCCGAGTGGGGCGTCGCCGACTTCTCGCTCGAACGCCGTCTCGCCGACCTCGAGGCGCTCGTCGAGGAGGCCGGGCTGACCCGGTTCGCCGTGCTCGGCATGTCCGGCGGCGCACCCGTCGCGCTCGCCTACGCCCATGCCCACCCCGAGCGGGTGAGCGGCCTGGTGCTCTACGGCGCGATGGCGGGTGGCGGCCTCCAGCAGGAGGACGACGCCGCCGAGGAGGCGTTCCTGGCGATGATCCGCGCGGGCTGGGCACGCCCGGACCCGCTCTTCCGCCGGGTGTTCACCCACGCCTTCATCCCCGATGCCACCGAGGAGCAGATGGTGTGGATGGACGAGCTCCAGCGCACCTCGACCAACACCGAGAACGCCGTGTGCAGCCGGATCGCGCGCGGCCAGGTCGACGTGCGCCCGCTGCTGCCCGAGATCACGGTGCCTACCCTCGTGCTCCACGCCGAGGGCGACCGGGTCGCGCCCGGGTGGGGGCCGCGGCTGGCCACCGCGCTCCCGGACGCCCGTCTGGTGCTGCTCGACTCACGCAACCACGTGCTGCTCGCCGACGAGCCCGCGTGGCCGGTCTTCCGCCGCGAGGTGCGGGAGTTCCTGCACCGAGGTGCGGGGGTTGCGCCCGTCGCGCCGGTCTCGAGCCTCTCCGAGCGCGAGCGGGAGATCCTGCTCCTGGCCGCCGAGGGCCTCGACAACGCCGCCATCGCCGCGCGGCTCACGCTCAGCGTGCGCACCGTCGAGCGGCACCTGCAGAACGTCTACCTCAAGCTCGGCCTCTCCGGGCGCAACGCCCGCGCGGCCGCGGTCGTGCGCGTCCTGGCCTGAGGCCTGGGCCGGCTACGCGCCGGCCGCCACCGGCCGTCGTACGTCGCGCGTCGGCACCGATGCTCCCCGGGGGCGTCGGCTCCTAGCGTCGGGAGCACCCGCACGAGAGGAGACGACGATGTCGAGCAAAGCGGTGATCAGCCTCAGCACGGGGCTGGAGGATCCCGAACGCGTGACGGTGGCCTTCCTGGTCGCCCTCGGCGCGGCCGAGCAGGGCCGGCCGACGCTGATGTTCCTGACCAAGGAGGCGGTCCGGCTCGCCCAGCCCGGCCTCGCCGTCGGTACGGCGTGCGAGGGCTGCCCGTCGCTGCCCGACCTGCTGGCCCGGTACGCCGCGGCCGGCGGGCGCTACCTCGTCTGCCCGATCTGCTTCCACGCCAAGGCGCTCGACCCCGAGCGCCTCCTCGAGAACGCCGAGGTGGGCGGCACCATCCCGATGTGGCAGTGGATCGGCGACGAGGGCGCGACGACGTTCAGCTACTGAGCCATCTCGGGGATGGGCGTGCGCAGCGTCCCGCTCGCCAGCCAGGACGCCAGGTTGTCGAGCGTCAGCGCCCGCATCGCGGCACGGGTCTCGTGGGTCGCCGACCCGACGTGGGGAAGCAGCACCACGTTGTCCATCGTGGTCAGCGCCTCCGGTACGGCGGGCTCGGCGGCGAACACGTCGAGCCCCGCGCCGCCCAGCCGGCCCTCGGCCAGCGCGGCGACGAGCGCGTCCTGGTCGACGACCGAGCCGCGGGCGACGTTGACGAGCACCCCCTGGGGGCCGAGCGCGTCGAGCACCTCGCGGTCGACCAGGGCGGCGGTCGAGGAGCCGCCGGGCACGACGGCGACGAGGTTGTCGACCGAGGCCGCGAGCGCGGCGGGGGACGCGGCGTACGCGTAGGGCACGCCGGGCACCTCGCGCCGGTTGTGGTAGCTCACGGTGCACCCGAACGCGTCGAGGCGCTTCGCGATCGCCAGGCCGATCCGGCCCAGGCCGAGGATGCCCACCCGGCTGCCGGAGACCTCGGTGGTCAGCGGGAACTCGCCGTGCTGCCACTCGCCCGCGCGGACGAACAGGTCGGCCACGACCACCCGGCGCCGTACGGCGAGCAGCAGGGCCAGCGCCGTGTCCGCGACCGCGTCGTCGAGCACGCCGGGGGTGTTGCTGACCGCGATCCCGCGGGAGAGCGCGGCGTCCACGTCGACGTTGTCGTAGCCGACCCCGTGGTTGGCGATCACCCGCAGGTTCGGCAGTGCGCCGATCAGGCCGGCGTCGACCGTGCCGCCGTTGGTGCACACGATCGCGACGACCTCGGCACCGTGCTCGGCCAGGAACTCCGGACGGCCCTCGGCGGGCAGGTCGAGCGCGGCGTACTGCTCGCCGACGGCGTCGTGGAGCTGGGGGCTCAGGGGCGGGACACGGAGGACGGTGGGGCGGCTCACCCCTCCAACATAGAGGCCGCCCGCAGCATCTCCTCGCGGGTGGCGACCTTGACCCGGAGCCGCTCCTCGGCCGCGCCGAGCGCGATCTCGTGGGCGTCCAGGCGCTCCCACCCGGTGTGCGTGACGACGTCCACGTCGCGCTCGGCGAAGTAGGCGTCCACGTCCTCGGGACGGCGCGAGGGCGCGGTCTCCGTGGTGTCGGCCAGGAGGTGGCCGACGGTCTCGGCGGCGTCGCTCTTGGTGTGCCCGATCAGGCCGACGGGTCCGCGCTTGATCCAGCCGGTGACGTAGGTGCCGGGGATCGGCTCACCATCGAGGTCGAGCACCCGCCCGCCCGCGTTGGGGATGACGGCGGCGCGCTCGTCGAACGGCAGCCCCGGCAGCGGGCTGCTGCGGTAGCCGATCGCGCGGTAGACCTGCTGGACGTCCCAGTCGGTCACCTCGCCGGTGCCCTCGACCCGGCCGTCGGCGTCCGGCGAGTGCGTGCGCTCGGTGCGCAGCGTGGTGACCCGGCCCTCGGCGTCGGTGACGATCTCGGTCGGCGCCTCGGCGAAGTGCAGGTGGATCCGGTGCGGCTTGCCGACCGGGTCCGCGCCGACCCAGCTGGTCAGCGTGTTGAGCACCATCTTCTGCGCCTTGTGCTGGGCGATGTGCTCCATGCCGTGCTCGTCGACGTCGAAGCCCTCGGGGTGCACGACCACCTCGACGTTGGGCGAGTGGTTGAGCTCGCGCAGCTCGACCGGCGAGAACTTCGCGTACGCCGGGCCGCGCCGGGCGAACACGTGCACGTCGGTGATCGTCTTGGCCTTCAGGCCCGCGTGGACGTGCGGCGGGATGTCGGTCACCAGCATCTCGTCGCCGGTCTTGGCCAGCACCCGGGCGACGTCCAGCGCGACGTTGCCGACGCCGAGGACGGCGACGCTGGTGGCGTCGAGGGGCCAGGTCTGCGGCACGTCGGGGTGCGCGTCGTACCAGGAGACGAAGTCGGCCGCGCCGAGCGAGTGCTCCTCGCCGGGGATGCCGAGGTCGCGGTCGGCCATCGCGCCGGTGGAGACGACGACGGCGTCGTAGAACTCGCGCAGGTCCTCGAGCTTGACGTCCACGCCGTACTCGACGTTGCCGAGGAAGCGGACCTCGGGCTTCTCCAGGACCCGGTGGAGCGCCTTGATGATCTCCTTGATCCGCGGGTGGTCCGGCGCGACGCCGTAGCGGACCAGGCCGAAGGGCGCGGGCAGCCGCTCGAGGATGTCGACGGAGACCGGGGTCTCGGACTTGGTGAGGATGTCGGCGGCGTAGATGCCGGCCGGGCCACCGCCCACGATCGCGACGCGAAGAGTCATGCTGACGAGTCTGGGGGCCGCGGGCCGCTCACAGAACGAGGTTGTGGTTGGGTGCTCACAAGGTTAGTTTGTGACTGTGCTCGGTCCCCATGTTCCCGACCTGCGTGCGCTGGAGCTGCTCGTCGTCGTCGCCCGGACCGGCTCCCTGGGCGCCGCCGCGACCGAGCTGGGCATCACCCAGCAGGCCGCGTCCTCGCGGGTGCGGACCATGGAGGCGCTCGTCGGCGAGCCCCTGGTGACGCGCAGCAAGCGCGGCTCCGAGCTGACCGCGACCGGTGAGCTCGTCGTGCAGTGGGCCGACCGCGTCCTCGATGCCGCTCAGGAGCTGGACGCCGGTATCGCCGCGCTCCGCGCCGACCGCCGCGGCCACCTCGACATCGCGGCGAGCCTGACCATCGCCGAGCACCTGCTGCCGGGCTGGCTGGTGGGTCTGCGCGCGCACCAGGTCCAGCGGGGCCTGCAGCCCACCGAGGTCACCATGACCGCCACCAACACGGCGCGGGTCAGCGAGCTCGTCGCGTCCGGCGAGGTCGCGCTCGGCTTCGTCGAGGGCCCCGAGGCCCCGCGCGGGCTGCGTCGGCGGCTGGTGGGCACCGACGAGCTCGTGGTGATCGTCGGGCCCGGGCACCCGTGGGCGTCGCGATCTCGTCGCCGGGTCAGCGCGGAGACGCTCGCGGCCACGCCGCTCGTCGTACGGGAGCTGGGGTCGGGCACCCGGACCGTGCTGGAGCGCGCCCTGGCCGGGCTGCCCCAGGCGCCGCCCGCCCTCGAGCTGTCCAGCACGGCCTCGGTACGCGCCGCTGTCGCGGCCGGTGCCGGACCGGCCGCCGTCGGTGCCCATGCCGTGCGTGACGACCTGGCCACCGGACGGCTGGTCCGGGTCACCGTGACGGGCCTCGACCTCACCCGCCGCCTGCACGCGGTCTGGAAGGGCGGACCGCAACCGCCCGAGGGGCCGGCCCGCGACCTCGTCGCGTGGGCGGCGCGGGGCGCCAAGCCCTAGTGGGTGCCCTAGGCCGCGCCGGTGCTCAGGTGTGCGCCGGGTGGCGCGCCATCATCGCCGCGATCGAGTCGTCGGTGCAGTCGGCCCAGAAGGAGCCGACGACGTCCTCGACCTGGCTGAACGAGTCGGCGACGTAGAGCACGTTCTGGTAGTCGGTGATGTCGTAGGTCATGCTGCCCATCTCGCCGATGTCGAGGGGCCGGATCGTCATGCCGCGGAAGGCCTCGATCTCGCCGGGCGAGGAGAGGATCCCCGCGCCGTAGGCCTTGAGCTCGGAGCGCTCCCAGAGGATGCCGAACTCGAGGGTGAACCAGAAGACCTTGCTCACGAACTCCAGCGCGTCGGCCGAGCGGACCCGGCGCGAGGCCTGGCCGGCGAGCTCGTAGAGCGCGGTGAAGCGCGGGTTCGCGAGGGTGTTGCCGTGGCCGACGACCTCGTGCAGGACGTCGGGCTCGGGGGTGTAGAGCGGCACCGAGTGGTGCCGGACGTACTGCGTGGACCAGAACGCCTTGTCGGCCAGCGAGCCGTAGAACTCCCGCAGCGGCACCAGGCCGGCGGCCGGCTGGTAGCGGTAGCCGGTCAGCGGCGCGAGCCAGTCGCTGACCTCGGCGAGCTGGGGGATGTGGTCGATGGGCAGGGCCAGCGACTCCTTGCCGTCGAGGAACTCCCGGCAGGCGTAGGCGCGGTGCTTGGTCACGAGCGCCTCGCTGACCACGCGCCAGACCTCGTGCTCGTCGGCGGTGTAGTCGGCGTGCGGCGCGGGGGTGCCCGGCGTCCAGGCGTTGGCCAGCGTGGCGAGCGCGTCGCGGCGGGCCCGGTAGGCGGGGTCGGCGAAGCCGGGGTGGTCGGCGCCGAGGTGGACCTTGAGGGAGCCGTCCTCGTCGGCGGTCACGGGCGCGAAGTACTGGGCTTCCTCGAACATGCCTGCAGTCTGTGACGCGGTCCACAGAATTGCGAGCGAGGTCAGACGAATGGCTGCCCAAGACGGCAAATCGGTGCCAGAATGTCCGACGTGGACGCCGTCGACTTCGGAATCCTGGACATCCTGCGCGCCGACTCGCGGACCTCGATCCGGGAGGTCGCCGAGCGCCTCGGGATCAGTCGCGCGAGCGCGTACGCCCGGGTCAAGCGGCTCGTCGACGGCGGGGTGATCCGCGGGTTCACCATCGACGTCGACCCGGGCGCGCTGGGCCTGGGGCTGCCGGCGTACATCCACGTGCGGATCAAGCAGAACACCTGGAAGTCGTTCCGCAAGAAGGCGTGGGCGCTGGAGGAGGCGGCCCACGTCGCGCTGGTCGCGGGCGACTTCGACTGCGTGATCCTGGTCCGCGCGCGCGATGCGGCGCACCTGCGCGAGCTCGTCCTGGAGCGGATCCAGGCGCTGCCCGAGGTGGTCGCGACCCAGACCGTCCTGGTGTTCGAGGAGCACGTCGGCCAGGCCTGAGCGTGCCCCCGAAGGTCTATTGACCTTCTCAAACGATCGTGCAAATCTCGTAATATGACGCTGACGCCGAGCGGCTACGAGGACACGTTCGCGCGCGACCACCTGCCGCCCGCCGACCTCTGGCCGGTGCTGGAGTTCACCACCCCCGAGCTGCAGTACCCCGACCGGCTCAACGCCGCCGTGGAGCTGATCGACCGGGCCGTCGAGCGCTTCGGCGCCGACCGGCCCGCGCTGCGCACGCCGGCGGGAGCGACCTGGACCTACGGCGAGCTGCAGGCGCGCACCCACCAGGTGGCCCGGGTGCTCACCGGCGAGCTCGGCCTGCGCAGCGGCAACCGGGTGCTGCTGCGCGCGCCCAACAACCCCTGGACGGTGGCCACCTGGCTCGGCGTCCTCAAGGCCGGGGGCATCCCGGTGACCACGTTCGCCGCCCTGCGTGCCCGCGAGATCGCCCCGCTGGTCGAGCGCACCCGTCCGGTGCTCGCGCTCGTCGACCACCGGTACGTCGACGACGTCGTCGCGGCCGCGCCCGGCCTCGCGCTGGTCCCCGTGGGCGGCCCCACCGCCGACGACCTCGTCGCCCGCGCAGCCCGCCAGTCGACCGACGACCCCGGCGCCGTCGCGACCGCCGCCGACGACGTCGCGCTGTTCTGCCCGACCTCCGGCAGCACCGGCGTGCCCAAGGTGACCACGCACTTCCACCGCGACCTGCTCTCCATCGACCACACCTTCGGGCGCCACGTCCTGCAGCTGCGGCCCGACGACGTGGTCGCCTGCTCGGCGCCGTTCGCGTTCACGTTCGGGCTCGGCATGCTCGTCGTCTTCCCGCTCCGGGCCGGCGCCTGCGCGCTGCTCACCGAGGCGGCGACACCGCTCGAGCTCGCCGAGATCGTCGCGCGCGAGGGCGTCACCGTGCTCGCGACCGCGCCGACGGCGTACCGGCGGATCCTGGGGGCCGGCCGGATCGGCGACCTGGCCGGGCTGCGGGTCGCGGTGAGCGCGGGGGAGCACCTGCCGGTGCAGACCTGGGAGCACGTGCGCGACGAGCTCGGCCTCGAGATCATCGACGGGATCGGCGGCACGGAGTTCCTGCACATCTACCTCTCCGCGCCGGTCGGCGAGATCCACCCCGGTACGACGGGCCGCGCGGTGCCCGGCTTCCGTGCGACCGTGCTCGGCTCCGACGGCGAGGAGCTGCCGCCGGGGGAGCCCGGCCGGCTGGCGGTCATCGGCCCGGTCGGCTGCCGCTACCTCGACGACGCCCGCCAGGCGGCGTACGTCTGCAACGGGTGGAATGTCACCGGTGACACCTTCGTCCGCGACGCCGAGGGCTACTTCACCTACCAGACGCGCACCGACAACATGATCGTCTCGGCGGGCTACAACATCGGCGGCCCCGAGGTGGAGGCCGCGCTCGACGAGCACCCCGACGTCGCCGAGTCGGCCGTCGTCGCCGCGCCGGACGCCGAGCGCGGCTCGGTCGTGTGCGCGTTCGTCGTGCTGCAGCCAGGGGTGGCTGCCGACGACGACACCGCGCGCCGGCTCCAGGACCACGTCAAGCAGACCCTCGCGCCGTACAAGTACCCTCGGCTCATCCGGTTCATCGACGCGCTGCCGCGCAACACGAGCGGCAAGCTCCAGCACTTCCAGCTGCGCCGGACGATCGAGGAGGAGGCACCGGTCTGAAGCCCCGCATCGCCTATGTCTTCGGGGGTTCCGAGGGCATCGGCCTCGCCGTCGCCGAGCGCCTCGTCGCTGCCGGCACCCGGGTCGTGGTGCTGTCCCGGTCGGAGACCAAGCTCGCCGCCGCCCTCGTGCGCCTGGGACCGGACGCCCGCTCCCGCGCGGTCGACGTGACCTCACTGGACGCCGTGAACGCCGCCGTCGCCGGACTCGTCGCCGAGGTCGGCGTGCCCGACCTGGTGGTGACGACGGCCGGCTACGCCCGCCCCGGCTACCTCGACGAGCTGCCGGACGAGGACGTCACCGGCATGGTCGCCACCAACCTCCTCGGCACCATCAACGTCGTGCGCGCGGTGCTCCCGCACCTGCGTGCGGCGGGCACCGGCACGATCGTCACGACGTCCTCGATGGCCGGACTGGCGGGGGTCTTCGGCTACACGGTCTACAGCGCGACGAAGTTCGGCGTGATCGGGTTCTCCGAGGCGCTGCGCCGCGAGGTCCGCCCCTACGGCATCACGGTCAAGGTGCTCTGCCCGCCCAACACGCTCACGCCCGGCTTCGAGGAGGAGAACCTCCACAAGCCCGCCGAGGTGCTCGCCGCCGAGGAGAGCGTCGCCACGCTGACGCCCGCGCAGGTCGCCGACACCCTCGTCCGCGCGCTCGGGCGGCGGCGCGGCTTCCTCGTCGTACCGGGGCGGGACAGCCGGCTCGCCGCCGTCGCCATCCGGCACCTGCCGGCCGTCGTCGACCGCGCCCTGCGCCGCCCCGATCCCGCGCGCTAGCGGCCCTTCGCGCGCCTGCGGTCGTGCGCCTCGAGGAACTCGTGCAGCAGCGCCCACGTCGTCTCCGGCGCCTTCGTGCCGGTCAGCACCCCGAGGTGCCCGCCCGGCGCGACCGGGAGCCGGACGTCCGGTGAGGCGGGCAGCAGGCTGCCGACGTGGTGCGCCGCCGCGGCCGGCACGAGGACGTCGGTTCGCCCGGCGACGTTCATCACCGGCACCGTGACGGTCGCCAGGTCGACGAGGTGGTTGGGGCCTTGCACCTTGCCGGTGGCGAGCTCGTTGCGCAGCGCCAGCCGCTGGTAGACCTGCAGCGTCGCCCGCCCCGGATAGGCCAGCATGTTGTTCATGATGTGGTCGACCGCCTGCACCTGACCGAGGAACTCGCGGTCCTCGCGCCGCGACCACAGCGTGCGCGGCTTCTTGAGGTACGTCGGCAGCGCCGTCGCCTTGAACCCCAGACTCACCACCGGCGCCGGCACCGACCCCGCCGCCTTCAGCGCCGACCCCACGACCCGCCCCCGGGTGACCTTCGCGGCGAGCTGGACCGGCCGCAGCAACGGCTGCTTGGAGAGGTCGAACGGGCTCGCGACCATGCCGACCGACCGGATCGGCAGGTCCTGGTGGACGGCCGTCGTACCGAGGGCGAGGAGACCGCCCATGCACCACCCGACCAGGTGCACTTCGCGCCCACCGTTTTCCTCCGACACCTTCCGGATCGCCGGAGGCAGCACGTCGTTGATGAAGTGCTCGATCCCCACGAGCCGGTCCCGCCCGGTCTACGGCCCGTAGTCCACCAGGTACGTCGGCCGCCCCCGGCCGACCAGGTCCTCGGCCAGCGAGAGCCCCCGACGCAGGTCGAAGCACTTCGCCTGTGACCCGAGCGGAGGCACGAGAAGAACGGGAATCCCCTTGCTGCGCACGCCTTTCGCCTTCTCGTAGCGATGCAGCTCGCGCGTCCGCCCGGTATCGATCACCTCGGACGGAGTCCGCGTCAGGTCGGCGATGCCGCCCTTCACGAGGAAGTCCCAGAGGTTGACGACGGACTGCTTGCTCGGTCCCTGGGGAGCGCGGGGCGGCGTGGTCACCGGCTCAGTGTGGCCCAGGACGCGACCGGTCCGCGGGATTGTTCTCGGATCCACCGAAGCCCCGCAGCCGAATCGCCCGAAGGTTCGGGGTTATCCCCGATGTTGGGGACCGGCATCTCATCGCCGGGTAAAGAAAATCCGATTGCCGTGACGGCGCCCCGAACCGAGTCGTTTCCTGAATGAGGTTGCTCGGGGACTGCTCCTTTCTTACCAATCCTTTCTCATCCTCGAAGGACTACTGGCATGCGCCGACTCTCCGATCGCCTCACTGAGGCGCGCCGCGACCAGCGCGGCTTCACTCTCATCGAACTGCTCATCGTCATCGTGATCCTCGGTGTCCTCGCGGGCATCGTGGTGTTCTCCGTCCGCGGCATCAACAACAACAGCAAGACCGCGGCGTGCAAGACCGAGTACCGCACGGTCAACACCGCCATCGAGGCCTACTACGCCTCCAAGAACGCGTACCCGGGCACGCTCGCCGCGCTCGTGGACGCCGGCTTCCTGCACGACACCCCGTCGGACTGGGTCACCGGTCTGACGGCGGCCACGGCCACCGAGCCGGCCAAGGCCAGCGGCACCGCCTGCCCCTGAGCCTGAGCCCGTGGAGGGCCGCCGGCCGCGCGTCGGCGACCCTCCACCGGACTCGGACCGGACCGTCACCGGACCATCGGAGGGACCCACCGTGTTCCATCACCTGCCTCGCATCGGCGAACGAGTCGACCGCCTCCTCGACGTCCTGTGGGAAGCCCGCGGCACGGACCTGATGCTCACCGTCGGCCTGCCGCCGATGATCCGGGTCGACGGGACGCTCGCGCCCGTGCCGGGTCAGCCGGCGCTGTCGGCCGACGACACCGACGGACTCCTCGCCGAGGTGCTCACGCCCGAGCAGCGCGACGTGTGGTCGTCGAGCCACGAGTACGACTTCTCGTTCTCCTGGCGCGAGCACGCCCGCATCCGCGGCAACGCCTTCACCCAGCGGGGGATGACGGCGGTCGCGCTGCGGATGATCCCGCGGACGGTGCCGACGCCGGACGACCTCGGTCTGCCGGCGGTCCTGCGCGACCTGTCGCTGCGCCACCAGGGTCTGATTCTGATGACGGGGCCGACGGGGTCGGGCAAGTCGACCACGCTGGCCTCGCTCGTCGACCTGATCAACAGCAGCCGCGGCTGCCACATCATCACCGTCGAGGACCCGATCGAGTACGTCCACGACCACAAGCTGGCTGCGGTCAACCAGCGCGAGGTCGGCACCGACACGGGCAGCTTCCACGCCGCGCTGCGCTCGGTCCTCCGTGAGGATCCCGACGTCCTGCTGGTCGGCGAGATGCGCGACCTGGAGTCGATCGGGTTCGCGCTGACCGTCGCCGAGACGGGGCACCTCGTCTTCGCGACGCTGCACACCAACGACACGGCCCAGTCGCTCGGCCGCATGATCGACGTCTTCCCTGCCGAGCAGCAGGCGCAGATCCGCGTCCAGCTCGCCGCGGCGCTCAGCTGCGTCGTCTACCAGCGCCTCGTCCCGCGGGTCGGCGGCGGCATGGTGGCGGCGTACGAGGTGCTCGTCGCGACGCCCGCCGTGCGCAACCTGATCAAGGAGGGCAAGACGCACCAGCTGCGCAACTCCGTCGTCACGGGCGCCCGGGACGGCATGGTCACGCTGGAGCAGTCGCTCTCCCACCTGGTCCAGAGCGGTGTGGTGACCGAGGAGGACGCGGTCGCGCGCAGCCTCTACCCGAAGGACATCGAGCCCCGGCCGCGGTACGCCGTCGGCGTGGGCCGGTGAGGCGGGAGGGCCACCGATGAGGCTCAAGGGCAAGCACAGCAGGACCGAGGCTCCGGTCGCCGTCGCCCGCACCGACGAGGACGACGAGCGGCTCGGCCGCATCCTCGTCGGCGCCGGGCGGGTCCAGCCCTACCAGCTGGACGCCCTGCGCAACCAGGACGACGGCGGCTCGCTCGCCGCCCGGCTCACCGCGTCCGGGACGATCACCGAGGACGACCTCGCCCGCACCCTGGCGGACCACCATCAGGTCGGCCTCGCGGACTTCCGCCTGCTCACCCCGGCCGCCGACGCGATCGCGCTGCTGACCCGGGACCAGGCGATCACCCTGGACGCCCTGCCGATCACCGTCGACGACGGCACGGTCACCGTGGCCGTCCTCGACCCGGCGCCCGAGCGGGTCGCGGCGCTCGCGGCGGTCCTGGAGCAGCCGCTCCGGCCGCTCGTGACCACGCGGCGCGACCTCGGCCGGGCGATCGAGACGGCGTACCCCGCCACCCGCGAGGTGGTCGGCCACATCCAGGCGTTCGAGGCACGCGACGGCATCCGTCGCGAGACCGAGCAGCTCGACACCATCAGCGTCAACGACGACGCCCCCGTCGTCCAGGTGGTCCAGAAGGTCATCACCCAGGCACTGCGGGACCGAGCGTCCGACATCCACATCGAGCCGTCGGGCGAGCGGGTCCGGGTCCGCTACCGCATCGACGGGGCGCTGACCGACGTGCTCGACCTGCCCGGCTCGATCGGGCCGGCCCTGGTGAGCCGCGTGAAGATCCTCGGCGGCATGAACATCGTCGAGCGGCGCCGCCCGCAGGACGGCCAGATCACGATGGACGTCGACAGCCGCGAGGTCGACATCCGGGTCGCCACCACGGCGGTGATCGGCGGCGAGAAGGTCGTCATGCGGCTCCTCGACAAGAGCCGGCCGCTGTTCCGCCTGGAGCAGCTCGGCATGCCCGCCGACACGGCCGAGCGCTACTCGCAGCTCATCCGGTCGCCGTTCGGGATGGTCATCTGCGCCGGCCCGACCGGGGGCGGCAAGACGACGACGCTCTACGCGTCGCTGGGGGAGCTGAACAGTCCCGAGAAGAACCTGATGACGATCGAGGACCCGGTCGAGTACACCTTCGACTCGATCAACCAGATCCAGATCAACGAGTCGGCCGGGATCACGTTCGCCGGCGGTCTCAAGTCCATCCTCCGCCAGGACCCGGACGTGATCCTCGTCGGTGAGATCCGGGACGTCGACACGGCCCGGATCGCCGTCCAGTCCGCACTGACCGGCCACTTCGTGCTCTCGTCGCTGCACGCGACCGAGGCCGTCTCCGCCCTCTACCGCCTGCTGGACATGGGGATCGAGGCGTTCCTCATCGCCTCGTCGGTGACCGCGGTCGTCGCCCAGCGCCTCGTCCGCCGCAGCTGCACCTCGTGCCTGGCGCCGTACCAGCCGTCGCCGGAGGAGGTCGCCTTCCTCCGCAGCTTCGGCGGTACCGAGCCCGTCGGCGGCTGGCAGCACGGGACCGGTTGCCACTTCTGTGCGCACACCGGCTACCTGGAGCGGATCGGCGTCTACGAGATGCTCGTCGTCACCGACGAGGTGCGCGAGCTGATCGTTGACCGCGCGCCCCACGACCAGATGCGCAAGCTCGCCCGCAGCCAGGGGATGCGCACCCTGCAGGAGCAGGCGGTCCGGCTGGTCGGCGAGGGAACCACCACGGCCGCCGAGGTCATGCGCGCCATCTACGTCGCAGGAGTCTGACCATGCCCAAGTTCGCGTACGTCGGGATCGACCTCGAAGGTCAGCACGTCAAGGGAACCCAGAAGGCCCCGAGCCGCGGTGACGCCGAGGTCGCGCTCTACCAGCGGGACCTCCGCGAGCTCCGGGTGACGGAGAAGAAGAACCTCCTCCAGTACGAGATCTCCGGCCCGCGCATCAAGCGCGAGCACGTCATGCACCTCTCCCGCCAGATCGCGGCCTTCCTCCGTGCGGGCTTGCCGATCCTCGATGCGGTGCACTCGATCGGTGCCGAGAGCGAGAACTCCTCGGTACGCCGGATGATGCACGACATCGAGGACGGACTGCGGACCGGTGAGCGCTTCTCCGACACGCTGGAGCGCTACCCGAAGGTGTTCCCGGAGTTCTACCGCGGCATCGTGCGCTCCGCCGAGCTCACCGGCGAGCTCGACACCGTGCTCAGCCGCCTCGCCATCTACATCGAGCGGGACCTGGAGGCGCGGCGCAAGATCAAGTCCGCGCTCATCTACCCGATCGCGGTGGCGATCATGTCGGTGGTGACGGTCGTGGTGCTCGCGGTCTACGTGCTCCCGAAGTTCGAGGACTTCTTCAACGAGCTCGACGCCACGCTGCCGCTGCCGACCCGGATGCTCATGGGCTTCACCGAGTTCCTCGGCACCTGGTGGTGGGCGATCCTCGCGGGCCTCGGCGCCTGGCTGCTGCTCAGCTGGCTGGTGCTGCGCTTCGAGCGGGGCAAGTACGCCCGCGACGCCTTCCTCCTCAAGGTCCCGGTCCTCGGGACGACCATCCAGTACGCGCTGGTGGAGCGCTTCTGCCGGGTCATGGCGTCGATGGTGGGCGCCGGCGTCAACCTGCCCGAGGCGCTCCACGTCGCGACGGAGTCCCTGCGCAACCGGGTCTTCATCAAGCGGCTCAACGGCGTGACCGAGCAGATGCTGGAGGGCCAGGGCCTCGCCGGGCCGCTCGCCCGCACCCAGCTCTTCCCCGGCACCGCGACGTCCATGCTGCGGGTCGGTGAGGAGACCGGTTCGATGGACACCCAGCTCGAGGTCACCGCGGAGTACTACGAGGACGAGCTCGACTACAAGATCGCCAAGCTGACGGCGCTGTTCGAGCCGATCGTCATCGTCGTGATGGGCGGCATCGTCGGGTTCGTCGCCATCGCGCTGGTCTCGGCGATGTACGGCATCTTCCAGCAGGTGCAGGTCTGATGCGCCGGCCGGGGCGTCTGCGCTCGGCGGTCCGCGCCGACGACGGCGTGACGCTGATCGAGACGCTCGTGGCCCTCTCGATCCTCAGCATCGCCGGAGTGGCGGTGATGGCCGGCCTCCAGCTGACCGTGCAGACCTCCGACATCCACCGCAAGCAGACCACCGGCGGCGCCTACGTGCGCAGCTATGCCGAGGCCATCGAGGCCTACCTCAACACCAGTGGCCACTACGTCTCGTGCGCCGGCGCCACCGCCTATGCCCCCGGTGTGGTGGGCTTCGCCGAGCCCGCCGGCTACACCGCGCAGCAGGAGGGCGCCGCGCAACCGCTCGACGGCAACGGCTCCGTCCTGACTGGCGGATCGTGCCCCGACCGCGGCGTGCAGCGGCTGCGGATCAGCGTGCGCAGCGCCGACGGTCGTGCGACCGAGCGGCTGACGATCGTGGTGCGCCGGGCCTGCGGGGAGGCGACGTCATGCGCCTGATCCGTTCGTGGCCGTGGCCTCGGCAGCGGCCGCGACCGTGCCGGGAGAGCGGCGACGGAGGCTTCACGCTCATCGAGCTCGTCATCACCGTGGCGATCATGGGCATCATCGTCACCGCGCTGACCGGCGTGGTGATCAGCTACTTCAAGACGACCGTCGACACCCAGGCACGGATGACGGAGTCGCAGGACGTGCAGTTCGCCGCGGCGTACTGGCAGCGCGACGTCGCCAGCATCGGCGTCCGCACGTACGACGCACCGTCCAAGTCGTTCCCGCTGCAGCAGTCGGTAGGCGTCAGTCCCGCGTGCACGCTGCCGTCCGGGACCACCGTGGTCACGCTCGCCTGGAGCGAGTACGCCACCCCGGACTCCACGGCCACGCCGTCACGGATCACCGTGAGCTATGTCGCCCGCGCGTCGGGAGGCGCGTACGAGCTCGTCCGGGTCCGGTGCACCGGCAGCACGATCGACTCCACGGTCCGGGTCGCGCACAGCCTGCGCGCGCCGCCGACCGTCACCTGCGACGTCGCCTGCACGGGCGCCGGCGCGAACGTGCCGTCGGTCGTGCGGCTCGACCTCGCGGTCCTCGACCCCGAGGGCCACGGCACCGTCGCCTACACGGCCACCCTCTCGGGTGAACGGAGACAGTCATGAGACACCTGCGCCGCCTGCTTCCGGCGCGCGACGACCGCGGCGCGCTGCTCATCATCGCGATGGCTATCGTCACGGTGGTCGCGGTCGTGACCGGGTTCGTGCTGACCCGTGGGGACGGCAGCCTGCGGGCGACGGTCGCCCTGCGCGACGTCGCCCGGACGTCGTACGCGGCCGACGGGGCCGCCCAGGTCGCGATCAACGCGCTGCGGACCGGCTACAACGTCGGCAGCGGTGAGCCCGGCGGCTGGTACTACACGAACGAGACCGCGAACAACAGCGGCTGCTTCGGGTACGACGGGAGCGGCGCGACCGCGACCGCGAAGAACACCCTCGTCCTCGACAACCTGATCCCGCAGGCGAGCGGCGAGACGCAGAAGCCGATGTCGGCCCGGGTGGTGTGCAGCCCCGACGACGACACCGGCGAGCACGGCTCCGCGGTCCCGATCAACAACGCGAACAAGCCCGGCTACGCGGTCGTCACGCTCGGCGGACCGGTCGACGCGACGGGATCGAAGAGCCCGGGCCTGCTGGTGCGCGGCGGCATCTACTCCAACGGGGCGGTCAGGGGGCCGGTCAACGTGCTGGCCGGCGGCGTGCGCGCGGTGGGGGCGTGCGACGCGACGGTGACGGCGAGCCCCAAGAGCTGCAACACGGGCTCGCCGATCGCCGACCCGAACTACTCGAGCGAGCTCGGCGGCACGATCCCGCCGCTCCGCACGCCGCCGACGTCGTGCAACGCCGGGGTCGCGGTCTTCGAGCCCGGCTACTACGACAACGCCAGCACGCTGAACACGGCGACCAACCTGTGCGCGGTGGCCTGGTTCAAGCCGGGCAACTACTACTTCGACTTCCACAACGACAGCTGCGCCAACGTCTGCCCCAGCAACGTCTACGGGACCAGCGGCAACACCTGGACCATCAACGGCAAGACGGTCATCGGCGGCACCCCCGTCGACGCGAACAACAACACGATCGCGCAGCCGCCCAGCAACGTCTCCGTGCCCGGCGCCTGCCGCAGCCCGATCACCGACGTCAACGCGCAGGGCGTGCAGTTCGTGTTCGGCGGCAACAGCCGGATCTACATCGATCAGAACTCCAAGGTCGAGCTCTGCGCGAGCTACCACGCCGACCGGCCGCCGATCGAGCTCTACGGGCTCAAGTCGGGCAGCACGCCGACCCCGACGAACGCCAACGGGCTGGTCGCGACCGCGGTCCCCGCGGCCGGCAGCTTCACGCGGGCGACCACCACCGGGCCTGCCACGGACGCCGACATCGCGGCACCGAACGACGGCAACGCGGCCACCTGGAAGACGACGTCGGCGAACGCGCAGAGCACGACCCTCACCGCGCAAGGGTTCCCGCCCGGCAGCGCCGTCCCGCCCGGCTCGATCCTCACCGCCGCCACGCTGCACGTGCGGCACCAGGACGCGGACGGCACCGCGAGCTCCCAGGCGACCGCCAAGGTCACCGTGGGCGCCACCACGACCGCGGCGATCAACATCCCGGTCTCGGCCACGACGACGACCTCGGACATCACGATCACCGGCACGAACCTCAACAACCTGCAGAAGGAGATCCACGACAACGGGTATCCCGGTGCGTCGATCGCCTACACGGCCAACGCCAAGAAGAACGCCGCGACGACCACGCTCGACATGGTCCGGCTGGACCTGACGTACTACGTGCCGGTGCTGCGCGGCCAGGGCGGCACCTGCATCGACGGCACCGGCGGGACCTGCCGGTTCATCGACATGAAGAACGGCAACAACAAGGTCCAGGTCTACTTCCAGGGCACGACCTACGTGCCCTACGGCGACCTGCAGCTCCTGCTGGGCAACTTCGCGAGCGAGATCATGAAGTTCGGGCTCGTGGCCCGGCAGCTGGAGTTCCAGTTCTGGAACGGCGCCTCGGACCAGACCTACCCGGTCATCGAGATCCCCGACAACTCGCCCGGCTTCGGCTTCGAGACGACGCTCGTGCGGCTCGAGGTCTACGTCTGCCCGGGGACCACGTGTGCGACCGGGGGTGAGCTGGCCCTGAGGTCGAAGGTCAGGATCTTCGACGACGGAGGGACGCCGGGGCCGCCGCACCGGCAGATGACCGTCCTGAGCTGGAGCCACAACCGCTGAGCGAGCAGGAAGTCCTCCGCGTCACCGTCCCGGTGCTGGCCGGCCTGCTGGGCCTGGCGGTCGGGTCGTTCCTCAACGTCGTCGTGCACCGGGTGCCGGTGGGGGCGTCGGTGGTCAGCCCGCCGTCGGCGTGCCCGGGGTGCGGGCACCCGATCCGGGCCCGGCACAACGTGCCGGTGGCGGGGTGGCTGGTGCTGCGGGGGAGGTGCTTCGACTGCGGTACGGCGATCAGTGCGCGCTACCCGCTCGTCGAGCTGGGGACCGGTGTGGCGTTCGCGCTGGTGGCGATGCGGCTGGGGGTGGACTGGGACGACGGCGACGGGGTGCGGCTGCTGCCGGCGTACCTGGCGTTCGCGGGAGTGGGCATCGCGCTGGCGCTGATCGACCTGGACGTGCAGCGGCTGCCGGACCAGATCGTGCTGCCGTCGTACCCGGTGCTGGGGGCGCTGCTGCTTCTGGGCGGGGACGGGAGTGCGCTGCTGCGGGCGGCCGAGGGGACCGTGGCGCTGGCCGCGTTCTTCTTCGTCATCTGGTACGTCGCGCCCGGGGGGATGGGCTTCGGCGACGTGAAGCTGTCCGGGCTGGTGGGTGGGATGACGGCGTACCTGTCCTGGGGGACGTTCCTGGTGGGGGCGTTCCTGGGGTTCCTGCTCGGGGCGGTCGCCGGGATGATGCTGATGGCCGGAGGACGCGCGGGACGGCGGACGGCGCTGCCGTTCGGGCCGTTCATGGTGCTGGGGGCGTGGGCGGCGATCCTGGGGGCGGGGCACCTGGGCGACTTCTACCTGGACAGCATCGGCTTCTGAGCGGAAGGCTCAGCGCTCGCCGAAGCAGACCAGGCAGGTGTGCGGGTCGTGCGCGATCCGGCTCGCGTGCAGGCGCGAGGCCCGGGCCAGGACGTCGTCGAGCGCGCGCTCGGAGACGGCGATCTCGACGATGGCCTCCTCGAGGTCGGCCGCCAGGTGCGGGACCTCGGGTGCCGGCGTGGCGCTGGCTGCTCTCATGGGTTCGAGGATCGCCCGGTGGGCGGGGCGCGGCAACGGGTTCGGGCGAGGTCCGGCCGGTCGGCTGCGGCGAGCCGTCCGGACGGGTCATCCCAGCCGGGACCGGGGCCCGGCAGCCGGCAGCCGGCAGCCGGCGCTACTGCAGGGCCGCGGTCAGCCGGGCCACGTTGTCGACGTACTTGCTGCGGGCGGGGCGCTGCTCCCAGTCGGCGAGGGTGAGCTCGTTGGACAGGGCGCGGTAGGTGTCCTCGACCTCGCGCATCTTCGCGACGACGGCGGCGTCCGGCATCATCAGCGAGACCTCGTAGTTGAGCGCGAACGAGCGCATGTCCATGTTGCTCGAGCCGACGACGGCGACCTGGTCGTCGATGGTGAAGTGCTTCGAGTGGAGGATGTACGGCGCCGGGTACTGGTAGATCCGTACGCCGGCCTCGAGCAGCGCCCGGTAGTACGACGCCTGCGCGTGCCCCACGAGGAACTGGTCGGAGACCTCGCTGACGAACAGCTCGACGTCGATCCCGCGCTCGGCCGCCGTGGTGACCGCGTAGAGCAGCGACTCGTCGGGGACGAAGTAGGGGGAGGTGAGCGAGATCCGCTCGGTGGCGGCGTAGAGCAGCGTGGTGAACATGCGCAGGTTGTTCTCCGCGACGATGCCGGGGCCGCTGGGGACCACCTGGCAGGGCACGTCGAAGACCTCGTCGGGGCGGGCGTCGGGCTCGCCGAAGACCGGGACGAGGTCGACGACCTGGCCGGTCTCGACGTACCAGTCGGAGGCGAAGACGGAGTTGAGCGCGCCGACGACGGGTCCTTCGAGACGGACCATCAGCTCGACCCACTCGCGGCCGAGCCTGTGGTTGGCGGGCTTGTTGTAGCCGGGCTCGGTGAGGTTGAGCGAGCCGGTGAAGCCGACGCTGCCGTCGACGACGAGGATCTTGCGGTGGTTGCGCAGGTCCGGGCGCCGGAACCGGCCCTGGAGCGGCTTGATCGGCAGCATCGGGTGCCAGGAGATGTGGGTGCCGCGCAGCCGCTTGACCATCTTCTTGTAGCCGGGGATCCGGCGCGAGCCGATGTGGTCGAACAGCAGCCGTACGTCGACCCCGCGCTCGGTCGCCCGGATCATCGCCTGGAAGACCGGGTCGGTCACCTCGTCCCACGCGGTGATGTAGAACTCGATGTGGACGTGGCTGCGCGCCCGGTCGATCTCGGCGGCCATCTCGGCCATCGTCCCGGCGTAGTCCGGCCAGAGCTGGACCTCGTTGCCGCCGGTCAGGGGGAGTGCGCCGAGGTGCCGGTTGAGGTCGGCGACCCGGGCCATCGGCGCGGACAGGCGGCTGCTGTCGAACGACAGCGGCAGCCGCTCGGACTGCTCGCGGATGGCCGCCAGAGCGGTGCGCTGACGGGTGATCCGGCGGTTGCCCAGGCGGGTCCTGCCGAGCAGCAGGAAGATCGAGAAGCCGATGATCGGCTCGATCATGATGAGGAGCAGCCAGGCCATGCCCGTCGACGGCTTCCGGTTGCCCGGGATGATGCCGAGCGCGACGAAGCGCAGCACCATGTCCAGGCCGAAGATGATCCAGCCGAGAGTCGACGTCGGAACGAGCAAATTCATGGGTGCACCCTATGGAATCCTGACCCCATGACGCCGCCAGAGCCGAGCTTGTTCGGACGTGTCGCGGGCGCGGTCACCGGAAAGGTGGTCGACGTCGTGCCGATCGAGGAGATCATCGAGCAGGTCGACGTGGACGCGCTGCTCGAACGGGTGGACGTCAACCGCCTGCTCGACCGGGTCGACGTGGACCGGCTGCTGGACCGGGTCGACGTGGACCGGCTGCTCGCCCGCGTGGACCTGGAGGAGCTGGTCCAGCGCGCCGGGATCCCCGACGTCGTCGCCGACACGACGGGCCGGCTGGCGGGCCGCACGCTCGACGTCGCGCGGCGCCAGGTGGTCGGTCTCGACACGGTCGTCGGCGGCATCGTCGACCGGGTGCTGCGCCGCCGGGCCCCCGCGCCGCTGGGGCCGCCGCTGCTCGCGAGCGAGCGCGCCTCGGCCACCGGGCGGTACGCCGGGCCGGTCGGCCGGGCCGCGGCGGTAGCGATCGACGTGGGCGTGGTGCTGGCGTCGTACTCGATCGGGGTGGGGCTGACCAGCTTCCTGCTCGACGCGCTGTTCAACGTGTCCATCGACGGCGGCTCCGGGACCGTCGCCACGATCGCCCTGCTCACCTGGGCGGCGCTGTACGTCGTCGGGAGCACCGCCGTGACCGGCCGGACCGTCGGCAAGGCGATCGTCGGCCTCAAGGTGGTCGCCCGCAGCGGGCGCCCGCTCAGCGCCTTCGCCGCCCTGGTGCGCGCGCTGGTCCTGCCGCTCAGCCTGTCGCTGTTCGGGCTGGGCCTGGTGCCGGCGGTGCTCCGCCGCGACCACCGGGCGCTGCACGACCTGATCGCGGGCACGGCCGTCGTCTACGACTGGGGGGACCGGCCGGCGCAGCTGCCGGGGCCGCTGGCGGCGTACCTGCGGGCGCACGACGCGGCCTGACCGGCGCCGGCGGCGCATCGTCCGGTGGGCACAAGCGGGCGCCGGGTTCTTGTGCTGCGGAGCCGGTCCGGGAGTGCCCGGCTTTTCCTAGCGTGATCGCCATGACCACACCTGTCGCCATCGTCACCGGATCCGCCAAGGGCATCGGCCTCGCCATCGCGCAGGACCTCACCCGGCGCGGCTACCGGGTCGTCGTCTCCGACCTCGAGGCCGAGGCCGCCGAGCAGGCCGCGGCCGGGTTGGACGGCGCGATCGCCGTACCGTGCGACGTGCGGGACGAGGACCAGGTCCGGGCGCTCGTCGCGGCCGCCACCGACCACCACGGCCGGCTCGACCTGATGGTGCCCCACGCCGGGATCGGCGTGGTGGCGCCCATCCTGGAGATGGACCTCGCCGCCTGGCGGGCCGTCACGTCGGTCAACCTGGACGGCGTCTTCACCAGCCTGCGCTGGGCGGCCCCGGCGATCATCGCCTCCGGAGGCGGCGCGATCGTCACGATCGCCTCGGTCACCGGGACGACGGGCTCGCCGCTGATCTCGTCCTACGCCGCGGCCAAGGCGGCGGTCCTCAACCTGACGAAGACCGCCGCCGTGGAGCTGCGGGCGCACGGCGTGCGGGTCAACGCCGTCGCGCCCGGGTTCATCGGGACCGACCTCGTCACCGCGGCGGCGCCGGAGTTCGAGCGGAACCTGGGCCTCGACGAGGGCGGCTTCGGGCCGGTCGTCGAGGCCAAGCAGGGCCGCTTCGGCACGACCGGGGACGTCGCTCGCGCCGTCGGCTTCCTCGCCGACCCGGAGCAGTCGTGGGTGACCGGGAGCGTGCTCACCCTCGACGGCGGGCTCACCTCGTCGTTGCTCTGAGCAACCGGCGCAGCAGACCCGGGCCCGGGCCTCGGCCCGGTCGATCCTCGGGCTCGTGCCCGCCGCACCACTGGTCGGCGGGCACCCGGGCGCGGACGGCGGCGACATGCCGGCCGCAGCCGGACCAGGTCGTCCTGCCGCAGGTACGACAGCGGGTGGGGTGGCACATCGCTCAGCCCTCCTGCTGGGCCGCGGGGTCGAGCGCGTCGGCGAACGAGCAGAAGGCGTCGTAGGCACGGGCGCCGTGGATGGTCGCGGGGCCGCCGTGCATGAGGAAGGTGACGCCGATCGCCTCGGCGGCCTCCTGCTTGGTCGCGCCGGCGCGGGCCGCGGCCTGGGCGTGCGAGGCGATGCAGCCGTCGCAGCCCTCGGCGACGCCGATGGCGAGGGCGATGAGCTCCTTGGTGCGCGGGTCGAGGGCGCCGTCGGCGAAGGCGGCGGCCGAGAGCGCGCCGAAGCCCTGGTAGACGTCGGGGATCGCGCGGCGCAGCTGCCGGTGCAGCGGCGAGAGCTCGTCGAGGATCGGCTTGGCGTGGGGTGAGCTGGTCATGGTGGTTCCTCTCGCTGGTGGTGCGGTGGGTGGTGCGGTGGGGGTGCGGTCAGTCGTGGGCGAAGGTGATGCGGGGCAGGATCCGGCGCAGCCAGGCGGGCGTCGCCCAGGCGGCGCGGCCGGAGAGGCGGAGCAGGACGGGGAGCAGCACGAGCCGGACCAGGAAGGCGTCGAGCAGGACGGCGACGCCGAGGATGACGCCCATCTCCTTGGGCGGCAGTGGGCCGGAGAGCGCGAAGGTGAAGAACACCGCGACCATCACGCCGCCGGCCGCGAAGATCACCCGGCCCGAGTGGGCGACGGCGCCGACCATGGCCTCACGGGGGTCGCCGGAGCGCTCCCAGTGCTCCTTGGCCGAGGCCAGCAGGAACACGGTGTAGTCCATCGCGATCGCGAAGATCATCGCGAAGAAGAAAACCGGCGCCCACGCGTCGAGGAAGCCCTGGTGCTCGAAGCCGAGCAGGCCGGAGCCGTGGCCGTCCTGGAAGAGCAGCCGGGCGACGCCGAAGGCGGCCGCGGTCGACAGCAGGCTCGCGAGGGTGCCGAGCAGCGCGATCAGCGGCGCCTGCAGGGCGATGAGCAGGAGCAGGAAGCCCAGCAGGAGCACGACGCCGATGACGAGTGGCGTCGAGCGGTGGAGCTGGTCGGTGAGGTCGATGTTCTCGACGGCGGCGCCGCCGACGAGGGCGGACGCCGGGAGGCCGGCGCGCAGTCGCTCGACGGTCGCGGGCAGGTCCGGGTCGGAGGGGTCGACGGTCGGGACGGCCTGGAGCAGCGCCAGGTCGCTGCCGTCGGACGCCGGCAGCGCGGGCAGCACGCCCTGGATGCCGGGGTCGCCGGCCAGCACCGTGGCCGCCGCGTCGGCGTCCGCGCGGTCGACGACGACCTGGAGCATGCCGGGCGCGCCGGGACCGAAGGCGTCCTTGACCTGCTCGTAGCCGACCCGGGCGCTGGCGTCCTCGGGCAGCACCTTGATCGACGG
Organism: Pimelobacter sp. 30-1; assembly: GCF_018831735.1. Lineage (NCBI taxonomy): Bacteria > Bacillati > Actinomycetota > Actinomycetes > Propionibacteriales > Nocardioidaceae > Pimelobacter > Pimelobacter sp. 30-1. The sequence goes on along the minus strand of NZ_NHTS01000006.1, from coordinate 588,752 downwards.
CATGCCGGTCTTGAGGCCGACGACCGGCGCGGCCAGCACCAGCAGGACGACGGTCGCGCCGACACCCCAGGCGACCGGGCGGCGCCACAGGTGGGCGCCCCAGCGGGCGAAGACGGGGGAGCGGTGCTCGCCGGCCTTGGCCCAGGGCAGGGCGAGCCGGTTGATCCGGTCGTCGAGCCGGGCGAGCACCAGTGGCAGCAGGGTCAGCGTCGCGGCGAGCACGAAGACGACGGCGATCATGATCCCGCCGGCCATCGAGCGGAACGACGGCGACGGCACGAGCAGCACGGCCGAGAGCGACACGAGCACGGTCGCGCCGGACAGGAGCACGGCCTTGCCGGCGGTGTCCATGGTCTCCGCGATCGCCCGTGCGACGGCCTCGCGGGAGGCGTCGGGCCGGGCCGCGCGGGCGGCGCGGTAGCGGACCACGAGGAAGAGCGCGTAGTCGATGCCGAGCGCGAGCGCGAACATCATCGCGAAGTTCATCGCCCAGATGGAGACCGGCACCAGCTCGTTGACGAGCACCAGCGACCCGGCTGAGGCGATGAGTCCCGCGAGGGTCAGCAGGAGGGGGAGGCCGGCGGCGACGAGCGCGCCGAACGCGACCACGAGGATCGCGAGCGTGACCGGCCAGGAGACCATCTCCGAGGTCAGCATCGCCTCGAGGTTGGCCTCGTTGAAGTCCGACCAGAGCAGCGACGAGCCGGTCGGGTTGACCTCGACGGTCGGGGTCGACAGGGCCTGGAGCTCCTCCTTGAGGTCGGAGGCGACGCGGACCATCTCGTTGGTGTCGACCCCGGCGCCGGCCAGGACGACGGCGGTCCGGCCGTCGGGGGAGAGGCTGGCGCCGGGCATCGGCGGCACCACCGCGGCGAGGCGCGGCTCGGCCTCCAGCACGCGCGTCACCTGGGCGATCACGCGCGCCCCCTCGGCGCCGGACAGCGGCCCGTCGGTGCTGTGCACGACGACCTGGATCGCGTGGCTGGCGTTGCCGCCGAAGTGCTCCTGGGCGAGGTCGCGTACGGCGACCGACTCCGAGCCGTCGGCCTGCCAGCCCGCGCCGGACAGGTTCTTCTCGACCGACGGCGCGAAGATCCCGAGCCCGACCACGACGGCGATCCAGGCGATCGCGACGAGGCGGCCGTGCTCGGTGACCCGGACGCCGAGGCGGCCGAGCGGACCAGGCCGCGAGGTGTGCTGCGCCACGGTGGCGCCTCCTTTCGATTATCCCCCCGGGGGGTTACGATGAGGACCGTAGCAGATCCCCCCGGGGGGATAACGAATCGACTGAGGAGCACCCATGGACCCCGCAGCCTTCACGATCAGCGCCACCGTCCCGGCGCCGTACGACGCCACGGTCGCCCGCGTGCGCACGCTGCTGGCCGACGCCGGGTTCGGCGTCCTGACCGAGATCGACATCCGCGCGACGCTCAAGGCCAAGCTCGACGAGGACGTCCCGGCCCAGCTGATCCTGGGGGCGTGCCGGCCGCAGCTCGCGCACCGCGCGCTCCAGGCCGAGCCGCGCGTGGCGGCGCTGATGCCGTGCAACGTCGTGGTGGCCGACGCAGGGGAGGGGCGCACCCGGGTCGACGTGATGGACCCCGGTCTCCTCGCCACGCTGGCGCCCCGTCCGGAGCTCGCCGAGGTGGCCGCCGACGCCCGGGCCCGGCTGACCGGGATGATGGAGTCCCTCACCGCAGACAAGGAGCGCGTCGATGAAGCTGGAGCCTGACGAGATCAAGGCGATCATCACCCGCCTCAAGCGGGCCAACGGTCACCTCGCCTCGGTGATCCGGATGCTCGAGGAGGGCGCCGAGTGCGAGGACGCGCTGATGCAGCTCGCCGCGGTCAACAAGGCGGTCGGGCGCGGCGGCTACGCGCTCGTGGCCACCGGCCTGCAGAAGTGCCTGGTCGAGGGCGGCCCCGACAGCGTCGACGCGAAGAAGATGGAGAAGCTCTTCCTCGCGCTCGCCTGAGCGGGCGGCGGGCTCAGCGGGCCAGGATCTCGCGCACGCTCGCGGCCGTGACCGCGTTCCACAGCGGGACCCGGCGCAGCATGTAGTGCCCGATCGGGCCCATGTCGGTGAACTCGGTGTCGGCGACGGCGGCGGCGCGCTCGACATACTTGCGGGTGGCGCGGGGCGAGGTGATCCGGTCGAGCCGGCCGTGCGCGGCGCGGAGCACCTTGCCGGTCAGCGGCGTGATCGGGTCGTCGGCCGGCAGCCACGGCGCCAGCGCGACGACACCGCGCACCGACGGGTGGTCGGCGACGGCGACGCCGGTGCGCGCGCCCATCGAGTGCCCGACGATCGCCACCGGTACGTCGTGCTCGGCGGTGATCTCGTCGAGCGCCCAGCGCGCGTCCGGGACAGGTGAGGGCAGCTCGTCGACGCCGGCGTTCCAGCCCTTGACGCCGTAGCGCAGCACCACGATGCCGATGTCGTCGGCGAGCAGCGTCGGGGCGAGGTGCCGGGCCAGGGCCTGGCTGCGCCGCCAGGCGCCGCTGCGCGGGCCGAGCGGTGCGGTCGAGCGGTCGGCGCCGCCGTGGAGCACCAGCACCAGGGCGCGCGGGTCCGCGGGCAGCAGGCGGTCGGTGAGCGCGCGTCCGTCAGGCATGGGTCCTCCGCAGCAGCTGGTAGGCGGCGAGGGCTTCCTCGCGCTGGATCGAGTGGTCGACCATGGGGGCCGGGTAGCCCTCGGGCGGGCCGGCCGTCCAGGGCCGGTGCACGGCCGGTGTGCCGAGGGCGGCGAGCTCGGGCACCCAGCGCCGGATGTAGGCGCCGTCGGGGTCGAACTTCACGCCCTGGGTGATCGGGTTGAACACCCGGAAGTACGGCGCCGCGTCGGTCCCGCAGCCCGCGACCCACTGCCAGTTGTGCTGGTTGCTGGCCAGGTCGCCGTCGACCAGGTGCGCCATGAAATGCGCGGCGCCGTGGGTCCACTCGACCTGGAGGTCCTTGACCAGGAAGGACGCGACGATCATCCGCACCCGGTTGTGCATCCAGCCCTCGGCGAGGAGCTGGCGCATCCCGGCGTCGACGATCGGGAAGCCGGTCGTCCCAGCCGCCCACGCATCGAGCCGGCGGCGCTGCTCGCGCCCGGTGACGTAGGGCAGAGCCTGGAGCTCGGGCCGGAAGTAGGCCCGTGCGGTGCCCGGCCAGGCATGGAGCACGTGGGCGTAGAACTCGCGCCAGGCCAGCTCGCGGCGGAACACCTGGTCGTGGGTGTGCCGGGCGTCGAGGCCGGCGAGCAGGGTGCGCGGGTGCACCGCGCCCCACCGCAGGTACGTCGACAGGCGCGAGGTCTCGTCGAGGTCGGGGCGGTCGCGGATGTCGTCGTACGGCGTGCCGCGGAAGGCGTCCCAGCGGGCCAGCGCCGCCGCCTCGCCGGCCTCGGGGAGCTCGGCGTCGACGCCCGGCTCGTCCGGCAGGTCCGCACCGGGCGCGGTGACCCAGTCGACGGTGGCCGGGTCCGAGCCCGCGGGCGCGCGCCAGCCGTGGTCGGCCCAGGCGCGGTAGAAGGGCGTGAAGACCTTGTAGGGATCGCCGCCCTTGGTGTGGAGCCGGCCCGGCGCCACGGCGTACGGCGACCCGGTGCGGACCAGGGGGACCTCGCCGAGGGCCTGGGCCACGCGCTCGTCGCGGGCGGCGCCGTAGGGGCCGAAGTCGGCGCTCACGTGCACCGCGCCCGCACCGGTCTCGCGCACGAGCGCGGGAAGCACGTCCTCGGGCCGGCCCTGGCGGACGACGAGACCCGGCCCGTGCCGGCGCAGGTCGGCGTCGAGCGCGCGCAGGGAGCGCAGCAGGAAGGCCGTCCGGGCGGGGCCTGACGGGGCGAGGAGGTCGTCGTCGAGGACGAACAGCGGCAGCACCGGTCCCTCGCCGGCGGCGGCCAGGAGGGCGGGGTGGTCGCCGAGCCGCAGGTCCCGGCGGAACCACAGGATGCTCGGAGTCACCCCGCCATGCTGGCAGATCGCCGGTCAGGTCCCGTCGCGGAGGAGGTCCGCGGCCTTCTCGCCGATGAGCATGGTGGGGGCGTGGGTGTTGCCGTGGGTCACCCGCGGCATCGCCGACGCGTCCACCACCCGCAGCCCGGCGACGCCGTGCACCCGCAGCTGCGCGTCGAGCACGCCCTCGGTCTCGGTGCCCATCCGTGCGGTGCAGCTGGGGTGGTAGGTGTGCTCGACGCCCCGGCGCACCGCCGCGGTGAGGTCCGCCCGGCCGCTGCCGTACGACGGCCCCGGGTGGATCTCGTGGTTCGCGAACCCGCGCAGGGCCTGGGCGTTCATCACCTCGCGGGCCCGCTCGATGCCGTCGAGCATCGACGTCATGTCGTCGGGGTGGAAGAAGTAGTTGTTGCGGATCCGCGGTGCCCGCTCGGGGTCGGCCGACGCCAGCCGGACCGTGCCCTCGGACTTCGCGCCCACCAGGGACAGCCCGATCGCGATCGCCTTGCCGTCGTACGTCGCGGCGCCGTGCTCCCAGAAGTAGACCGGCGCGCCGATCATCTGCATCGCCGGGGCGTCGTCCGCGACGCTGGTGCGGAAGAACGCGCCCGCCTCGCCGATGTTGGAGGTGAGCATCCCCTTGCGGCGCAGCAGGTAGTTGACGAGCTGTGCGGGCTTCTCGGCGGAGGCGAGGTTGTCGGGGTGGCTGCTGTCCCAGTTGACCAGGTACATCGGGTGGTCCATCAGGTGCGCGCCGACGTGCGGGTTGTCGACCACGGTGGCGATGCCGTGCTCGGCGAGGTGGTCGGCCGGGCCGATGCCGGACAGCATGAGCAGCTGCGGGGTGTTGTAGGCGCCGGCGCTGAGCACGACCTCGCGCCGGGCGCGGAAGGTGCGCGTCTCGCCGCCGACGCGCGCGACGACGCCGGTGGCGCGGCCGTTCTCGAGGACGACCCGGTGGACCAGCGCGTGGGGGGTGATGGTGAGGTTCGGGCGCTTGCGGTGCGGGGCGAGGTAGCCGTCCCAGACCGTCCAGCGCTGGCCGCGGCGGGTGAAGCGCTGGTAGAGGCCGGCGCCCTCCTGCTGCGCGCCGTTGAAGTCGTCGGTGCGGCCGATGCCGACCTCCGCCATCGCGTCGACGAGGCGGCGCGAGCCCTCGCGCGGGTCGGGGGCGTCCTCGACGTACTGGGGGCCGCGGGCGCCGTGGAACTCGCTCGCGCCCCGGCTGTTGGTCTCCATCCGGCGGAACAGGGGGAGCACCTCGTCGTACGACCAGCCGGTGGCGCCGGCCTTGGCCCAGCCGTCGTAGTCGGTGCGGTGGCCGCGGATGTAGATCATCGCGTTCATGCCGCTGGTGCCGCCGAGCATCTTGCCGCGCGGTTGGTAGATCCGGCGGCCGTCGAGGTGCGGCTCGGGCTCGGAGTCGTAGCCCCAGTCGAGCTTGGTCCGGAACTGCTTCGCGAACGCCGCCGGGATCTGCACGTTCATGCTCGGCCGGCTGCGGCCGCCGGCCTCGATCACCAGGACCGAGACGGACGGGTCCGCGCTGAGTCGTCCGGCGAGGACCGCGCCGCCGGAGCCGCTGCCCACCACGATGTAGTCGTACTCGCTCATGGCCTCAGCGTGGGCGCAGGTCGGTGGGAGGCGCTTGTGACCGACCCCACAATGCCCGGCGGCTTTTGTGGCATGCTCCAAGCCCCGGGTGCCGTCCGCCTCGTTGACTGCGTCGAGACGTCGGGGACACCAAAGAGGAGGGCCCATGGGGGTGCGCGAGAACGAGTCGCCCGCGGTGCGTGCGTGGCTCCAGCAGTTCGTCGAGGACGCGCTGCGCCCGGCCGAGGTCGACGAGTTCGTGCGCAGCGTCGACGAGGTGATCGTCGCCGCGATCCCCGAGATCGCGGGCGACCCGACCCTGGTCGAGGAGCTGCACGCCTCGACCCGCGCGCACTGGCGCAACTTCCTCGTGGTCGGCCTCTCCGACGAGTACCGGCTCGCGCTGCCGCCCGCCGCGATCGCGCTCAGCCTCTCGATCGCGCGCCGGCACCTGGACATCAGCGTCCTGCTCAAGGTCTACCGGGTGGCCAACAAGAGCACCTTCCGCTACCTGACCGAGCACACCCACGCCGACCTGCTCCCGACCGGGCTCCCGCGGGACGAGGCGCTGCTGACGCTGTGGCAGCGCGCCGAGCAGTGGATCGACGAGTCGATCGAGTCGCTGATCCTGCACTTCACCCAGGAGCGCGCGGCGCTGACCGAGGGCGCGCAGGCCCGGCGTGGCGAGATCATCGAGTCGCTCATCGCCGGCGCCGAGCCGGGCACGATGACCGAGCGGGTCCTCGGGCACAAGCTGGGGCTGTGGCAGACCGCGTTCGTGCTGTCCGCGGCGCCGACCGCCCTCACGGACACGCCCTTCTACGACGTCGCCGTGCGGGTGTGCCACCTGCTCGGCCTGCCGGCGCCGCTGACGCTCCTCGCGGCCAGCCGCGAGCTGTGGGGCTGGGTGGCCACGGCGGAGCCGCCGGTGCTCGACACGGCCGAGGTCGGCGACCTGGTGGACTCGCTCGACCTCCACCTGGCCCTCGGTACGCCGTGCAGCGGGCCCGGGGCGTTCCGGACCAGCCACCTGCAGGCGGTCGCGGCGCAGCGGGTCGGCGTACGGGCGCTCGCGTCGTGCCACGCCTACGGCGACGTCGAGCTGGTCAGCCTGGTCGGCGACTCCGACCTCGCCCGCGACCTCGTGCGCCGCGAGCTCGGCCCGCTGCTGGGCGGCGCGCGCGGCCAGGACGCGCTGCGGGCCACGGCGCTGACCTACCTCCGGGTCGGGCAGAACGTCGACCTCGCCGCCCAGGCGCTCTTCGTGCACCCCAACACCGTGCGCTACCGGGTGGGCCGGGTCGAGGAGCAGCTCGGCCACCGCCTCGCCGACCGGGCGGCGGTGCTGGAGACGAGCCTGCGCTGGCTGGAGGTCTACGGCCCCGGCGCGCTCGACTGAGGGGCGCGGGGGCCCGGGCTCAGCGCAGCCCGAGGTCGCGCAGCGCGAGCTGGGCCGCCCGGTAGCCGGCCATCCCGTGCGCACCCGGTCCCGGCGGTGCGGCCGCCGAGCACAGGTAGACCCCGGCGGCGCCGGTCCGGTAGGGATTGCGGCCCGGGCGCGGGCCGAGCAGCAGCGCTCCGGGCGACTTGGCGCCGGTGAGGATGTCGCCGCCGACGTAGTTGGCGTTGGCCTCGGTGAACTGCGCGGGCCGGGTGACGTGGACGCCGACGATCCGCTCGCGCAGGCCGGGGGCGAAGCGCTCGACCTGGTCGATGATCGCCTCGGTGGCGTCGCCGTCGTAGCCGGCGGGGACGTGGGCGTAGGTGTAGACGGGGTGGACGTCGCCGCGCGAGCGCGTGGGGTCGGCGAGGTACTGCTGGCCGAGGAGGACGAACGGGCGCTCGGGCATCCGTCCGGAGGCGACCGCCTTCTCGTTGGCGATGATCTCGGCGGGGCCGCCGCCGAGGTGCACGGTGCCGGCCCGGCCGACGTCGGGGTCGCGCCAGGGGACGCCGCCCTGGACGGCGAGGTCGACCTTGTAGGCGCCGGGTCCGTAGCGGTAGCGCCGGTAGGAGCGGCGGGTGGCGGCGGGGATCCGGTCGGCGTAGAGACCGAGCGCGGCCTGTGGGTTGAGGTTGAGCAGGACGGCGTCCGCGCGGGGCAGCTGGGAGACCGAGGTGACCGGGACACCGGTCTCGATCTTGCCGCCGAGCTCGACCAGGGCCGCCGCCATTGCGTCCGTGAGCGCCTGGGTGCCGCCCACCACGACGGGCCAGCCGTCGTGGTGGCCGGCGGTCAGGATGCCCATGCCGATCGCGGACGAGACCACCTCGGTCAGCGGCCGCATGGCGTGGGCGGTGGTGCCGAGCAGCAGCGCGCGGGCGCGCTCGGTGCGCAGGAACCGGGCCAGCAGCGCGGCCGGCAGCACGGTCGGGGCGCCGAAGCGGCCCATCAGCAGGGGATGGCGGGGCACGTGGACGACGGGGCCGAGGATGTCGCCGGCATAGGTCGGGTAGCGCTTCGAGGGGCCGTCGAACAGCATCCTCCAGCGCCGCCCGTCGGCGCCGAGGCCGGCGGCCGTCTCGGCCACGGAGCGGTGCAGGAGGGCGGCCGGGCCGTCGTCGAGCGGGTGCGCGGCGTCGATCTCGGGCCAGGCCCACTGCAGGCCGTGGGCGTCGAGGCCTGCCAGCACGGGCGACTGCAGGGCCATCGGGTGGAAGGCGGCGCAGTGGTCGACGAGGATCCCCTCGCCGAAGGGCTGGACGGTGCGGGTGCCGCCGCCGATCTCGTCCTGGGCCTCGAGCACGGTCACGGCGACGCCGGCCCGGGCCAGGGTCAGGGCGGCGGCGAGGCCGTTGGGCCCGCTGCCGATCACGAGGGCGTCGGTCATGGGACGACCGTAGGGCGCGCGGGGGCGTCGTACCCATGTCCTGCGGGGCCGGACTTCGGCGGCGGGCTTTGGTCCCAGCGCACAACGGCCGCCTCAGGCCACGCCGACGAGGACCGCGCGGCCGAGCCAGTGGCAGGCGGTGAGGGCGAGCTCGATGGCCTGGCGGTCGGAGCTGATCGAGCGTCCGAGCGCCTTCTCGGCGGACGCGATCCGGTACTTCACGGAGTTCTTGTGCATGAGCATCGCCTCGGCGGTGGCGGTGTAGCTGCTGTCGTTCTGGAAGAACAGGAGCAGCGTGTGCCGCAGCCGTTCGTGCTGCTCGTCGTCGCGGGCCAGGTCGCCGAGCGTCTCCTGGACCCAGGTCCGGGCGGTGTCGAGGTCGTGGGCCAGCAGCGCGGCGATCTTGAGGCCGGGCTCGTCGAACCCCGTGACCGTACGACGGGCGTCGTCGCCGACCATCGCGACCTGCTGGGCGTCGAGCGCCTCGCGGTGGGTACGCCGGAAGCCCTCGACCCCGGACGAGGGCCGGCCGAGCGCGACCCGCGGCACCGGCGGTCCGCCGGAGCGGGTGAGGAGCGCGGCGATCTGGTCGAGGTCGGGCACGACGTCGTCGGCGACCGCGAACCACGCCCAGGCGGTGGCCCGGTCGTGGGGGATGATCAGCGGCGCGCGGGTCGAGCCGAGCTGCTCGGCGATCACGCCCGCCGCCCGGGTGAATCGGGCGAGCTGGTCCTGCTGGGTGCCGGCCTCGTGCACCCACAGCACGGCGCCGAGGTGGGGCACGCGGAGCCGGTAGCCGAGCACGGTCTCGGCGGCGTCGACGTCGGCGACGCGACCGGCGATGAGCTCCTGGACCCGGCCCACCCGGGCGTTGCTGCGCTCGGCCAGCCAGCGCTCGCGCTCGTCCTCGTAGACGGTGATGACGCGCTGCGAGATCCAGTCGATGTAGTCGAAGGTGACCGCGACGACCTCCTCGTACGCCGCGGCCCGCGCGGCCGGCTCGGCGTCCATCCGCTCGCACTCGGCGAACATCAGCTCCAGCAGGTGCTGCTGGCCGAGGCGGTAGGCGCGCACCAGCGCGCTCACCGCGACCCCGCGCTGGGCCAGGCGCCGCGCGTACTCGTAGGCGGCCGACGGCGGCTCGATCTTGTCGAGGGTGATGTCGTGGCGCAGCGAGTAGAGGATGTTCTCGATGTTGCCCTCGATGCTGGCGTAGAGCAGCTCGATGATCGCGGCGTCGCCGTCGAGCTCCTCGATCCGGGTCGAGAGCCGGTCGCGCAGGGCGCCGGTGAGGTCGGGGAGGCGCTGCTGGAGCGCCGCGGCGACCGTCTCGACCAGGTCGCCGGGAGCCTCACCCATGGCCGCAGTGTGGCAGATCGAGCTCGCGCAGCAATCCCTTGACGAGCTTGCCGACGGAGTTCTTCGGCAGCTCGGCGAGCACCTCGACCCGGGCGGGCACCTTGTAGCGGGCCAGTGACGCCGCGCAGTGGGCGAGCAGCTCGTCGGCGCTCGCCGTCCGGCCGGGGCGGGTGGCGACGTACGCGACGGGGACCTCGCCGAGCACCGGGTCGGGCCGGCCCACGACGGCCGCCTCGAGGACCGCGGGATGGCCGTAGAGGCACTCCTCGATCTCCTTGGGGTAGATGTTCTCGCCGCCGCGGATGATGAGGTCCTTGATCCGGTCGACGATGCGCAGGTAGCCGTCCTCGTCGACGATCCCGACGTCCCCGGTGTGCAGCCAGCCGTCGCGCACCGTCCGGGCCGTCTCCTCGGGCCGGCCGAGGTAGCCGCGCATCACGTTGGCGCCGCGGATCACCACCTCGCCGCGCTGGCCCGGCGGCAGCGGATCGCCGGCCGCGGAGACGACGGCGACCTCCTGGCCGGGCAGCGCGATCCCGACGGTGCCGGGCTTGCGGACACCGTCGACCGGGTTGATCGTCGAGGCGACGCTGCCCTCGGAGAGTCCGTAGCCCTCGACGACCGGGATGCCGAAGCGCTCCTCGAAGCGGGTGATCAGCTCGGCCGGCATGGGCGCCGCGCCGCACACGGCGAAGCGCAGCGACGAGGTGTCGTGGGTCCACGCGGTGCGTGCGTCGAGGACGGCGTAGATCGTCGGCACCGCCGAGAAGTACGTCGGCCGGTGGGTCTCGACGAGCCCCCAGAAGGTGTCGGGCGAGAACCGTGGCGCCACCACGACGTCCCCGCCGGCCCGCAGCGGTGAGAGCACGCTGGCGATCAGGCCGTTGGCGTGGAACAGCGGCAGGACCAGCAGGCTCGTGTCGGCGGGGGAGAGCGCGAAGTGCTCGACGAGGGAGGCACTCATCGCGTCGAGGTTCGCGTGGTCGAGCAGCACGCCCTTGGGACGACCCGTCGTGCCGCTCGTGTAGATGACCAGCGCGAAGTCGCCCGGCTGGGCCACGGGGCCGGCCGCGCCGTCGTCGGTGGCGGACGCGGCGGCGGGCGCGTGCACCGTCGCCGCGTCCACCCAGGCGATGCCGAGGGAGGCGGCCAGGTCCCGGGCGCGCTCGTCGCCGACGAGGACGGCCGCGGCCGAGTCCTCGAGCTGGTAGCGGGCCTCGTCGTCGGTCAGCACCGGGTTGATCGGCGTGAGCGCGGAACCGCCGTACCAGGCGGCGAACTGGGTGGTGACGATCTCCGCGCAGTTCGGCAGCATCACCGCGACCAGGTCGCCCGGCGCCACGCCCAGGCCGGCGAACCGGTGGGCGAGGCGTCGTACGGCGTCGGCGAAGGCGGCGTTGTCGAGCGAGCGCTCCCCGTCGCGGAGGCAGGCCCCGGTGGGGTCCTGCGCGGCGCGGTCGAAGGGGATCCGGGCGAGCGCGCTCATGCCGTGACCTCGGGGGAGCCGAGCGCGGGGTGGTACTGCGGGTGGCGCCAGGTGACCTCGGTCGGGACCGGGCCGTCGGGCAGCCAGGGCTGGGCGTCCACGCAGTCGCGGACCCGCCAGGTGCCCCGCTCGACGATGCCGAGGGCGGCGTCCATGACGAAGTAGGCCTGGGTGGGCTTGTGGATCGGCTGCGACTCGACCCAGACCACCACGAACTCGCCGGGCTCGAAGCCGATCCGCCGCTGGATCGCGGTGATCAGCTGGTCGTCGTGCAGGTGGCCGTCGCCGAAGTTCCAGCCGATGATCGCGTTGCAGCAGAACTCCGCCTCGCGCAGCGAGTAGGTCTCGTACTCGTCGCCCAGGTAGTTCTGCAGCACCGAGAACAGGCCGCGGCCCTGGCTGTGCATCGAGCGCCAGCTCAGCGTCATCTGCATCGTCATCTCGGCGACGTCGGGGTCGTAGCCCATGCCGTCGACGAGCTGGTCGATCTGGTTCTTCGCGGGCTTCTTGAGCTGGTTGAGCTTGGCCTCGGCACCGGGCTTGAAGGCCCAGGTCGCGGACGCCCAGTTGCCGGCGTACTGCCGCATGGAGGGCAGGAACGAGACCAGGTCGGGGCGCAGGTTGCCGAGCACGGGGAAGAAGAACAGCGCGACGACGAGCACCGGCAGCAGCCACGGCTCGCTGAGGTCGGTGATCGCGTAGCCGTCGCCCGCGAAGTGGCCCGCGAACAGGAACACGGCGATGTAGGCGAAGAGGATGTTCCACTCCAGCGGCACCGCGAGCGGGAACGTCTGGGTGATGAAGAGGTGGAAGAGCACCATCGCGCCCACGGCGAGCAGGGTGAGCGGCCAGCTCGTGCTGAACAGCAGCACCAGCGGCACGACGAGCTCGGCGGTCGTGCCGAGCACGTGCGCCATGAACCACGCGACCTTCGACGGCTTCAGGTCGCCGGGCAGCGAGCGGTAGTGGGCGCGCTTGACCCACTTCGGCGTGAAGGGCGCGTTGGAGACCATCGGCGGGACGACGTTCTCGAAGTGCGGGTTCATCTTGGAGATCGCGGCACCGACCCAGACGATGACGATGATCAGCTTGGCCGCGACGATGAAGTCGGTGAACGTGAGGATCGAGCCCACGGCCGACGAGACCAGCAGGATCGGCAGGTACTGCTCCCCGCGGGCGGCGAGGAAGAGCGTCTTGTCGCGCAGGCCGCAGAGCACGAGCAGCACGGCCGGGACCAGCATCAGGACGGGGTCGACCATCGCGAACGGGATGCCGTCGATCGTCGCGGGGCCGGCGAAGGCGGCGTACAGCAGGCTGCCGAGGCAGGCGAGGTAGAGCAGGACGTCGAACGGCGTGCGGTTGTCACCGGACGTGAGCGGCACCTTGCCCGGCCACGGGGGGAGCCGGATGGTGTCCGGGCGGGCCCAGTAGCTGATGCCACCGGTCATCGGCTTGAAGTGCGCGGCCAGCGGGCCCCAGGTGCCGCCGATCCCGAAGAGCTCGAGGAAGACCGTCCACAGCACGAGCTTCTGGTAGATCACCGGCTGGTCCCACCACTGCCCGACGTCGAGGGGACCGCCGACGTCCGAGGTCAGCGTCGCGAGCGCGACACCGCCACCGATGTAGAGCACGAGCAGCTTCACGATGTAGATCGTGTGCACCATCTTGGGGGTGCCGAAGCCGTACTCGCTCCAGAAGGTGGCGAGCACGCGGATCCGCTCCTGGCGGGGGCGGGTCAGGAACTCCGCCGGCTCGACCGGCGGGACGTCGGGGGTGAGGAATGGCATCGGTCTGGCTCCTTCGTCGGGACGGGTCGCTCGGCGGCCCGCGATGAAGGTAGGTCCGCGGATGTGGCGGGGGTCACGGCCGCGACGACCGAAGATCGCGGCGTCCTTCGTCCGCCGCGGACAAGCGTTGCTACGTTCGCCGCCATGACGGCGAACGAACGGCGGGCGCCCTGGCGCGCCCCGGACGAGCTCGACGCCGGCCGGCGCGCCCTGTACGACGCGATCGTCGGCGGCGACCGGGGCCGGGACGCCGCGTTCGCCCTGACCGACGCGGAGGGCCGCCTCGAAGGTCCCTTCGACGCGATGCTGCTCGCCCCGGAGAGCGGGGCCGCGGTCCAGGAGCTCGGGGCCGCGCTGCGCTACCGGACGTCGTTGAGCGGGCGGGAGCGGGAGATCGCGATCCTCGCGGTCGCCCACGCCCACCGCAGCGACTTCGAGGTCTGGGCGCACGAGCGGGTGGCCCGGCGCAGCGGGCTGAGCGAGGCCGAGCTCGCGGACCTGCGGGTCGGCCGGGCGGCCGGCACGTTCGGCGCCGAGGAGGCGCAGGTGCACGCCGTGGTCGCGTCCCTCGTCGCCACCCGCGACCTGGACGACGCGACCTTCCGCGCGGGCGAGGCGGCCCTCGGGACCGCGCGGCTGGCCGAGCTGGTCACCCTCGTCGGGTACTACGAGATGCTCGCGCTCAGTCTGCGCGTCTGGCGGGTCCCGCTGCCGGAGACGCCGGACGTCTAGCGTTGCTCCATGGCGACTCCCACCGTCCCCGTGCCCGCGCTGCGCGACCACGCCACCCGGCTCCGCGCCGCGGCCGGCCTCGACGAGGCGCCGATCGCGTCCGCCGCGGGCCTCTGGCTGCTGCTCGCCTCGGTCGCCGAGGTCGTCGAGCCGCCCGACCGCGCGGTGCTGGAGGACGTGCTCGGGGTGGGCGCCGCCGAGGCGACGGCACTGGCGACGGCGCTGCTCGCCGACCCGCACCCGGCGGTCGGGGCGGCGCTCGGCGGGTGGCTCAAGCCCGGGCTGACGCTGGCGCGGGCGCTGCCCGGGCCGGTCGCGGTCGAGCCGCTGCCGGGCCAGGACGTGCTCGACGCCTGGGCCGCCGCGCACACCCGGGGCCTGATCGAGAGGTTCCCCGTCGAGGTGGACGAGCGCACGCTCCTGCTGCTCGCCTCGGCCTTGGTCACCGAGCCGCGCTGGCGCCGCCGGCTGGGCACGGACGCCGACGGCCTGCTCCTGCTCGACGGCGAGCTGCAGGCGATCGTGGCGACCGAGGCCGCCGGACCGGTCGCGGTCGCGAGCCCGCCGAGCGGCGACGACATCGACGTGCTGAGCGTGATCGCGGCGCCGGAGGTCCCCGCCGCCGACGTCTGGCAGGCCGTCGACGAGGTCGTCGCGCGGCACCTCGGCGGCACGCTCGCGCACGGCGACCGGCCGGCCGGGGCGCTCGCCGACGGGCACGCCTGGCGGGTCGCCGAGGGCACCGAGCGGTTCGAGGCGTGGGGCGCGCCCGAGGACGGCGCCGAGGTGTGGACCGGGCGGCTCCCCGCCTGGAAGGCCGAGGCCGAGCACGACCTCACCGAGGCGCCCGGGGTGGCCGAGACCGGCCGGGGGCTGGGTGCGCTGCTGCCGCCCGAGGCGACCGCGCGCGGCATCGACCTGCAGTGCGTCCAGGCCGCCACCGCGTCGTACGACGCCGACGGGTTCCGGGCCGCGGCGGTCACGGCGATGTCCGTGCGCGCCGCCGGCATGCCGTCGTACGTCGAGCGCCGGGTGGCGCGGGTGACGGTCACCTACGACCGCCCCCACGCGCTCGTCGCGCTCGCCCGCGGCGGGGCCTGGGAGGGCGTCCCGCTGTTCCACGCGTGGGTCCGGCCGTGAGCGGGTGATCAGAGCCCCGCACCACCTGCGCGCGACGCTCCCGCGCTGCGGGAGCAGGTGACCGGCACGGCCCCGCCGTGCCCTGTGATGTGCCTCACTCCGGCGCCGCCGGAGGTGCGCCGAGCCGTCTGCTCGGCCTCCCGGAAGGAATCTCACGATGGTCACCGCCCACGACAGCGCCCTGCCGCCGTCCGCCGCCCCTGGCGCTCCCGGAGCCCCGGAGCAGTGGACGCCGCGCCTGGTGTTCTCCCTCGTCTCGATCGTGCTCCTGCTGGAGATGCTCACGATCAGCTACCTGATGATCGCCATGGCGCTCCCGACGATCACCACGCACTACCAGACCAGCCAGGGCGCCTGGCTCCTCACGGCGTTCCTGCTGCTCGGGGCCGTCGCGGCGCCCCTGGTGGGCCGGCTGGCGGACCTGCACGGCAAGCGCCGGATGCTGCTCGTCTGCGTCGCCGGCTCGGCGCTCGGCTCGCTGCTCTCGGCGGTGGCGACGAGCTACGGCGTCCTCATCGCGGGCCGCGCCCTGTCCGGCCTGCTGGTCCCGTGCCTGTTCCTGAGCTACTCGCTCATCCGCGACGTCTTCCCGGCCCGTACCGTCGCGCTCGCGGTGAGCGTGGCGACCAGCGGCATGGGTCTCGTCGCGATCCCGGCGCCGTTCCTGACCGGTTGGCTCATCGACGACCACGGCTTCCGCAGCATCTTCTGGTTCTCGCTGATCGGCCTGGTCGTGCTCGGCGCGATGATCGCGGTGTCCACCGACGAGTCGCCGGTCCGCTCCCGGGCGCGCCTCGATCTGCTGGGCGCGGTCCTGCTGGGCGGCGGCATCGCCGGAATCCTGGTCGCCGTGAGCTTCGGTCCCACCTGGGGCTGGACCTCCGGCCGCACGCTCGGCTACCTCGTCGCGGGCGTCGTCCTCGTCGCGGCCTGGCTGCTCTCGGCACGCACCATCACCGAGCCGCTCATCGACATCGACGTGCTGCGCCGCCGCCCGGTCCTGCTGACCACCATCAGCGCGGGCTTCGTCTACGGCTCCAGCGCGCTGTTCACCATGCTGCTGCCGATGATCGCGATGACGCCGGCCGTGCTCGGCCTCGGCTACGGCTTCGGCCTCAGCGCCGAGGGATTCGCCGTCTTCCAGGCGCCGATCGGCGCGATGGTCATGGTCGGTGGCCTCGTCGTGGGCCTGCTCGTCGGCCGCCGGATGCGCCCCCAGCCGCTGCTCGTCGCGGGCCTGCTCATCATGGCCGCCGGCTTCGCGGCCGTCGGTGTCGCGCACGACGGCAAGGGCCTGCTCATCGTGCTGGCCGGTGTCTTCGGCTTCGGCCAGGGCCTCGGGTACGCCGCCATCCCGAACCTGCTCATCGCCGCGGTGCCGCCGCAGCTGCAGGCCTCGACGGCGAGCATCGTGGGTGTCTTCCAGAGCGCGTTCCCGGCGATCCTCCCGGTGGTCGTGTTCGCGGTGCTGAACAACTCCTACGTCGCGCCGCTGCCGCCCGAGATGACCGGGGGAGCGGTGCTCTACACGAACGACGGCTACCTCGTCGCGTTCTCCATCAGCGCCGGGGCCGCCGTCATCGGCGCGCTCGTCGCGGCGCTGCTGCCGCGCACCATCCGGCAGGTCGACGCGCCTGCCGCCGCGGACGCCGTGGTGCTCACGCACTGACGCGCAGAACCCTCAGGTGCCGTCACCCCGCGCCGATCGGAGCGGGGTGACGGCCGCGCGCCCGTACCCCAAGACCAAGATCCCCGCCCGGGGCACGCTGCACGCCCTGCAGCGGCTCACCGCCGGCTACACACCGGCGCTGAACCGCCAGGTCGTGGCGGCGGGTGGCTTCGCGCGCTGGTTCGACCGCCAGCTCGCCGGTGCGTACGACGACCGCTGGGCCACCCAGACCGCCGCCTGGTGGCCCTCGATCGACGCCACCCCGGCGCAGGTCTGGCAGCGCCACGAGTCCGGCGTCGAGGAGCTGTGGCGCGCGGACGCGAACTACCAGTGCTGGTCCCTGGTCCGCCGGTTCGGCTCGCAGCGCCAGGTGCTGGAGACGATGGCCGACTTCTGGGAGCACCACCTGCACGTGCCGGCCAGCGGCGAGGTCGGGCCGTTCCGGGCGTCGTACGGTCGCACCATCCGGGCCCGGGCGCTGGGCCGCTTCGCCGACCTGCTGCAGGCCGCGGTGACGCACCCGGCGATGGCGGTCTACCTGACCAACGCGAACTCCTCGAAGCGCGCGCCCAACGAGAACCTCGGCCGCGAGCTCCTGGAGCTGCACACCGTCGGCCGCGGCCAGTACGGCGAGGACGACGTCAAGGCGTCCGCCCGGATCCTCACCGGCTGGCGGATCGGCCTGTGGCGCGACTGGGCGGTCTCCTACGACCCCGCGCACCACTGGACCGGGCCGGTCACCGTGATGGGCTTCTCGCACGCCAACGCGGCGGCGGACGGGCGGCCGGTGGTGACGGCGTACCTGAACTACCTGGCCCGGCACCCCGCGACCGCGCGGCGGATCGCGACCAAGCTGGCCCGGCGGTTCGTCTCGGACAACCCGCCCGCGGCGCTGGTGAGCCGGCTGGCCGGTGTCTACCTCAAGAACGACACGGCGATCGTGCCCGTGCTGCGGGCGCTCGTGGCCTCGCCCGAGTTCGCGGCGGCGCGCAACGCCAAGGTGCGCACCCCGGCCGAGGACGTCGTCGCGACCTGGCGGGCGCTCGACGTACGGCTGACGGCGCGACCGCGCAACGGCGACGACGAGGTCGCCGCCAACGTGGTGCTCTGGCAGACCTCGTCGCTGGGGCTCACGCCGTTCGGCTGGCAGCGTCCCGACGGCCGTCCGGACGACGCCGCGGCGTGGTCGTCGACCTCGCGCTTCCTCGCCTCGGTCGACGTGCACTACTCGCTGTCGGGCGGGTGGTGGCCGAAGCGGGGGATGACCTACCGCACGCCCGCGTCGTGGCTGCCGGCCAAGAAGGTCCGCTTCGACCAGCTCGTCGACCACCTCGCCCGCAACCTGCACGGGCAGCGCGCGACGCCGCTGCTGCTGCGCGTGGCGTGCGAGGCGACCGGCTGCCGCCCGGCCGAGGCGATCACCCGCAAGCACCAGCTGGTGCGCTGGGAGATGCCCCGGCTGCTCACCGTCCTGCTCGACAGCCCGACCCACATGACGAGGTGAGCGCGATGACCACCAGCGACCAGGACGGGTGTGCCGAGTTCAGCCGGCTCTCCCGTCGCGGCCTGCTCCGGGGCACCCTCGCGGTGGGCGCCGGGCTCGGTGTCGCGAGCGCCTACGGCAGCGCGTTCGTGCAGACGTCGTACGCCGCCACGCGCTCCGCGCCCGCCGTGCTCGTCGTGCTCTCGCTGCGCGGCGCGGTCGACGGGATGAGCCTCGTGGTGCCCCACGGCGACCCGGTCTACTACGCGGCGCGGCCGCGGATCGCCGTCCCCGCGGCGACCCTGCTGGCCAAGGACGGCTTCTTCGGCCTGCACCCGAACCTCGCGCCCCTGCTGCCGATGTGGAACGCGGGCAAGATGGCCGCGGTCCACGCGACCGGGCTGCCCGCCCCGAACCGCTCGCACTTCGCGGCCATCGAGGAGGTCGAGGACGCCGATCCCGGCTCGGCCGCGCGGGTCGGCTGGCTCAACCGGCTGATCGGCCGCGACGCCGACACCCATCCGCTCCAGGCGATCCAGCTGGGGGAGTCCGTGCCGCCCGTGGCGCTGGCCGGCCCGCAGCCGTCCGTGGCGGTCGAGAGCATCGACGACATGCGGCTCGCCGGCGCCGACCGGTGGGACACCGCCGGACGCCGGCCGCGCTCGATGCGCACCATGTGGGCCGGGGCGCCCGGCCCGCTCGGGGTGGGCGCACGCTCGGCGATGCGCGCGATCGACGACTACGGCCCGGTCCGGGCGACGTCCGGTACGCCGGCGAACGGCGCGCGCTACCCCGGCGGCGACCTCGGCCGGGCACTGGCCGCGACCGCGCGGACGATCCGCGGCGACGTGGGCGCCGAGGTGATCACCGTCGACCACGGCTCGTGGGACCACCACGCCGACCTGGGGACGCTCGAGTGGGGCGACCTGCAGCGGATGACGACCGAGCTGGCCGCGGCCCTGGCCGCGTTCTTCACCGACCTCGGCCCGCTCGCGGACAAGGTGACGCTGGTGACGCTCTCGGAGTTCGGCCGCCGGACCAAGGAGAACGCCAACTACGGGCTCGACCACGGCTTCGGCACCGCGATGCTGCTGCTGGGCGCGGGCGTGCGCGGCGGCTACCACGGCACCTGGCCGGGGCTGACCAATGACGTCAACGCCGACCTGCTCGTCACCACCGACTACCGCAGCGTGCTCTCGGAGGTCGTCGTGAAGCGGATGGGTGCGTCGTCGGCCGCGGTGTTCCCCGGCTTCCGGCCCGAGCCGGTGGGGGCGCTGGCCTAGGAAACGCCCTAGAGCCCGAGCGCGACCAGCACGACCGCGACCGCCGGGAACGCGAGCTGGGTGATCGCCGCGCGCGCCTTGTCGGGCGAGGACAGCAGCAGCACCAGTGCGGCCGCCACCATCGAGCCGGTCCCGGCCAGGACCAGCGTGGCGCCGACCGTCTCGTCGCCGGCCAGGTGCACGATCGCGCCCCCGCCCGCGAGCAGCGCGAGGAACAGGTTGTAGAAGCCCTGGTTGAAGGCCAGCTCCTTGGTCGCCTCGGCCTCCTCGGCGGAGATGCCGAAGGTGGCGCGGGTGCGCGGGCTGGTCCAGGTCAGCGACTCCATCACCCAGATGTAGACGTGCAGCAGGGCGGCGAGCCCTGCGAACACCAGACCCACAGCGGTCATGAGGCGTCTCCTCGGGGTGCGTGGCGGGCGAGGTAGTCCGCGAGGCCGGTCGCCGCGTGGCCGGTGAGCCGCGCGACGTGGTCGGTGACGCCGGCCAGCTCGCCGGCGGCGACGGCGGTGTAGGTCGAGACCCAGGCGTCGTACTGCCACGGCGGCGCCTCCCAGCGCAGCCGCGAGGCGTAGGCCTCCTCGACGGTCTCGTCGTGGAAGGTGACCGGACGCCCGGTGTGGGCGGCGATGACCGCGGCGATCTCGGTGAACGTCAGCGCCTCGGGCCCGGTCAGGTCGTAGGTCGCGCCGACGTGCTCGCCGGGCGCCAGCAGCACCGCGACCGCGCTCGCGGCGATGTCGTCGCGGGTGACCGCCGCCAGGCGTCCGTCGCCCGCCGGGCCGCGGAGCACGTCGTCCTCACCGACCATGTGCGGCAGGAAGTCGAGGTAGAGGTTGTCGCGCAGGAACGTGAACCTCATCCCCGAGGCGCGCAGGTGCTCCTCGGTGAACCAGTGATCGCGCGCCAGCGTGAACGTGGCGTCGGGCGCCGCGCCGTAGAACGACGTGTAGACCACGTGCTCCACGCCCGCCCGCGCCGCCGCGTCGACGAACGCGCGGTGCTCGGCCAGGCGGTCGGCGGTCTCGGCGGCCGAGACCATGAGCAGCGTCCGCACGCCCTCCAGGGCGGCCACGGCGGCCGCCTGGTCGTCGTACGTGGTGCGGGCGAGGGTGGCGCCGCTCAGCTCCGGGGCCCGCGCGGGATCGCGCACGAGCAGCCGCTGGGCGACGCCGCGCGCCGCGAGGGCCCGGGCGACGCGTCCCCCGAGCCCTCCCGTCGCGCCGGTGACCGCGAGGGTCACGACCGGCTCCGTCCGGTCGTCACAGCAGGCCTTCCTTGTCGAGCCAGTCCTTCGCGATGGTGGCCGCGGGGAGCTGCTCGTCGATGCTGCGCGCGTTGAGGTCGACCAGGTCCTCGGTCGACATCGCGGCGCTGACCTTGTTGATGATGCCGGCGGCCTTGTCGTCGACGTTGTCGCTGGCGATCGGCACCAGGTTCGAGGCCAGGAAGAGGCCCTTGGTGTCCTGGAGCGTGACGAGGTCGTTCTTCTTGATCGACGGGTCGCCGGTGTAGATGATCGCGAGCTGGATGTCGCCGTCCTTGAGGGCCTTGACGGTGAGCGGGCCGCCGCCGTCCTCGATGGGCGTGAACTTCACGCTGACGCCGTAGGTGTCCTTGAGACCCTTGGGGCCGTTGGGCCGGTTCTCGGCCTCGGAGTTGGCGCCGAAGGTCATCGGCTCGGTGACCTTGGCGAGGTCGTCGATGGTCTCCAGGCCGTACTTCTCGGCGAACGCGCGGGTCACCACGTAGGAGTCCTGGTCGGCGGCGGGGGACTGGTCGAGCACGTTGAGGCCCTTGGCCTCGGCGGCCTTGACCAGCTCGGCGTAGACGTCGTCGGCCAGGCGGGCCTTGGTGTCGGGCTCCCAGACCTGGAGGAGCGGGCCGCTGTACTCGGGGAAGAGGTCGATCTTGCCGGCCTCGATCTCGGGCAGGTACGCCTCGCGCTGGCCGATCTTGAAGGACCGCTCGACCTTGATGTCGGCCGCCTCGAGCGCCTGGGCGTAGGCCTCGGCGACGATCTCGTTGGAGTAGTACTCCTGGGAGCCGATCACGATCGTCTTGCCGTCCTTGTCCCCCGAGCTGAGGGGGTCGGAGTCCCCGCCGCCGCAGGCGGTGAGGGCGAGGGAGGCGAGCGAGATCAGCACCAGGCCGATCCGGGTGCGGGTCATGACGGAACCTTTCCTTGGGTGGGGGAGCTGGCGCGCTGGAGAGCCGCCATGAGGAGGTCGAGCAGGAGCGCGAGTGCGGCCACGAGGAGCGCGCCCGCGAGCATCTGGGCGTAGTCGCGGGACTTGAGCCCGGAGAAGAGGTAGCGGCCCAGCCCCGTGTCGGAGATGTACGCCGCCAGCGTGGCCGTCGCGACCACCTGGAGCGTCGCGGCGCGGATCCCGCCGAGGAGGACCGGCGCGCCGAGCGGGATCTCGACCCGCGTGATCACCTGCCACTC
Organism: Pimelobacter sp. 30-1; assembly: GCF_018831735.1. Classification (NCBI taxonomy): domain Bacteria; kingdom Bacillati; phylum Actinomycetota; class Actinomycetes; order Propionibacteriales; family Nocardioidaceae; genus Pimelobacter; species Pimelobacter sp. 30-1. The sequence continues at coordinate 566,997 of NZ_NHTS01000006.1, read as the reverse complement.
GCTCATCCCGACCGCGCGGGCGGCGTCGACGGCGCCCGGGTCGGCGGCCTCGATGCCGGCGTAGGCGCCGGCCAGGAGCGAGGGGAAGGCGAGCGCGACGAGCGCGAGCAGCGGCGCCTCGACGCCGATGCCGATCGCCAGGCCGAGCAGGGTGAGCAGGCCGAGCGTGGGCACCGCGCGGATCGCGCCGGCGAGCGCCACCACGACGAGCCGGCCGCGGCCGGTGTGGCCGATGAGGATGCCGAGGGGGATCGCGAGCACCGCGGCGATGCCGACGGCCGCGAAGGTGACCCACAGGTGCTGCAGGATCCGGGTGTCGATGCCGGTGGGGCCGCCCCAGTGGCTGCCGTCGCCGATCCAGCGCAGCGCCTCGCCGAAGAGGTTCATGCGACCCCCTCCGCGGCCGGAGCGGTGCTCGCCATGGTGGTCCGGGTCCGCGCCCGGCCACCCCGCCAGGGCGTCAGCAGGGCGCCGGTGACGACGAGCAGGACGTCGAGGGTGATCGCGAGCAGCATCGTGCCGAGCACGCCGACCAGGATCTCGGCGCGGATGTCGCGCTGGAAGCCGTCGGTGAGCAGGTTGCCGAGGCTGGGGATGCCGACCAGGGCGCCGATGGTGACCAGGCTGACCGTGCTCACGGTGATCACCCGGATGCCCGAGAGCAGCACGGGAACGGCGAGCGGCAGGTCGACCTTCCAGAACAGCCCGGTGCGGGAGTAGCCCATCGCCTCGGCCGCCTCGCGCACCCGCGGGTCGACGGAGCGGAACGCGTCGGCCGCCGTACCGGCGAGGAGGGCGGTGCCGTAGACGGCGAGCGCGACCACCAGCGTGAGCCCCGAGCGCAGCGGGATGCCGAGCAGGACGGGGATGACGATGAGCAGGGGCAGCGCGGGCACGGAGTAGAGCAGGCTCGCGATGCCGAGCACCACCGTGCCGATGCGCGGCCAGCGCCAGGCGATCCGGCCGAGCACGATCGCGACCAGCACGCTGATCGCGATCGCGGGTACGGCGAGGCGGACGTGCTGGACGAGCATGTCCAGCACGTAGTCGCGGTTGGCGTCGAGCCAGGTCATGTCAGGACGCCGACCGGCCGTCCGTCACCGTCGACCACGATGCTGCGTCCGTCGACGTCCACCTCCTGGAGCGTGCGCTCCGCGCGACCGGCGCCGACGAAGTCGCGCACGAAGTCGTCGGCCGGCGCGGCGAGGATCTGCTGCGGCGTACCGGTCTGGGCGACGATCCCGCCCGTGCGCAGGATGACGATCTCGTCGCCGAGCTTGAACGCCTCGTCGATGTCGTGGGTGACCAGGACGATCGTCTTGCCGAGCTCGGCCTGGAGCTGGGCCAGCTGGTCCTGCAGGTCGCGGCGCACGATCGGGTCGACCGCACCGAACGGCTCGTCCATCAGCAGCACGTTGGGGTCGGCCGCGAGCGCCCGCGCCACGGCCACCCGCTGCTGCTGGCCGCCGGAGAGCTGGGCCGGGTAGCGCCGCCCGAGCGCCGGGTCGAGACCGACCAGCTCGAGCAGGCCCAGCGCGGCGGTGCGCGCCGCGCGGCGCGTCGTACCGGTGAGCACGGGGACGGTCGCGACGTTGTCGACGACCCGGCGGTGGGGGAGCAGGCCGCCTGCCTGGGGGACGTAGCCGATCGAGCGGCGCAGCGCGACCTTGTCGAGCTCGTGGACGTCGCGGTCGTCGATGAGCACCGTGCCCGTGGTCGGCTCGACCATCCGGTTGACCATCCGCATCAGCGTGGTCTTGCCCGACCCGGACGTGCCCACCAGGGCGAGCGTGCGGTGCGAGGGGACCGTGCAGGAGAAGCCGGTGACCGCGACCGTGCCGTCGGGATAGGTCTTGCCGACGTCGCGGAACTCGATGCCCATCTGGTCCTCCTCGCTGGGGGTCCCGGACACCCTACGGGGCCGCGGGGACAACGGCGGGGAGTTCGGCGCCAGCAAGCCCGAGGCACCGTGCGAGGCCCGGCGCCGCCCTGATCAGCCCTGGGCGGCCAGCTCCACGATCGCCTCGAACCGCGCGGCCATCGCCTCGGCGAGCGCCTGCGCGGCCTTGAGCGGGCGCACCATCACCATGAATTCGGTGATCAGGCCGTCGTCGTCGAGGACGAGGAAGTCGCAGCCGGTGAGCTCGAGACCGCCGACCGTGGCCTCGAAGACGAGGGCGTGGCCGGTGTCGTCACCGAGCTCGCGGACGTAGCGGAAGTCCTCGAAGACCTCGATGACGTGGGCGAGGATCGCGCCGGTGATCGCCTTGCCGGGGTAGGGCTTGTGGGCGACGGGGCTGCGGAAGACGACGTCCTCGGCCAGGCAGGCGCGCATCGCCTCGACGTCGCGGGCCTCGACGGCCGCACGGAAGGCGCTCACAGCGCGGCCGCCAGCTCGGTGCCCTGCTTGATCGCGCGCTTGGCGTCGAGCTCGGCGGCGACGTCGGCGCCGCCGATCAGGTGGACCTGACCGGGGAACCGCGCGGCGAGGAGGTCGTCGTACAGGGCGCGGACGGACTCCTGGCCGGCGCAGACGACGACGTGGTCGACGTCGAGCACCTGGGGGGACCCGTCGACGGTGACGTGCAGGCCGGCGTCGTCGATGCGGTCGTAGGTGACGCCGCTGAGCTGGTGGACGCCGAGGTCCTTGACGGCCGCGCGGTGCACCCAGCCGGAGGTCTTGCCCAGGCCCTTGCCCTGTGCGGACTCCTTGCGCTGGAGCAGCCAGACCTCGCGCTTCGGCGTGCGGGGGGCCTTGTCGGTGACGCCGCCGCGGACGACTGCGGGGTCGGCGACGCCCCAGTGGGCCTTCCACTCCTCCAGCGTCTCGGGGGTGTGGGCCAGCAGCTCGGTCACGTCGAAGCCGATCCCGCCCGCGCCCATCACGGCGACCTTGGCACCGACCGGCACCCGGCCGGTGATGGCGTCGGGGTAGGAGACGACCTTGGCGTGGTCGATGCCGGGGATCCGCGGGGTGCGCGGCTCGACGCCGGTCGCGACGACCACGTCGTCGTACCCGCTGAGGAGGTCGGGGGTGGCGCGGGTGCCGGTCTTGACGTTGACGCCGAGGACCTCCATCCGGCGGCGGAAGTAGCGCAGCGTCTCGGCGAACTCCTCCTTGCCGGGGATCTGCATGGCCAGGCGGAACTGGCCGCCCAGCTCGTCGCCGGCCTCGAAGAGCGTCACGTCGTGGCCGCGCTCGGCCGCGCTGACCGCGGTCGCGAGACCGGCCGGGCCGCCGCCGACGACGGCGACACGCTTGGCGCGACGGGTCGGGCTGAGGACGAGCGAGGTCTCGTGGCAGGCGCGCGGGTTGACCAGGCAGGACGCGCGCTTGGCCTGGAAGGTGTGGTCGAGGCAGGCCTGGTTGCAGCCGATGCAGGTGTTGATCTCGTCGGCCCGGCCCGCGCGGGCCTTGGCGACGAGGTCGGCGTCGGCGAGGAACGGCCGGGCCATCGAGACCAGGTCGACGCCCTGCTCCAGCACGGACTCCGCGACGTCGGGGGTGTTGATCCGGTTGCTCGCGCAGACCGGGATCGTCAGCTCCTGCTTGATCCGCAGCGTGCTGTCGACCCAGGCGCCGCGCGGGACGCTGGTGACGATCGTGGGGACGCGTGCCTCGTGCCAGCCGATGCCGGTGTTGACGACGCTCGCGCCCGCCTCCTCGATCCGGTGGGCCAGGTCGACCGTCTCGGCCCAGGTCTGGCCGTCGGGGACGAGGTCGAGCAGGGACATCCGGTACATCACGAAGAAGTCGGGCAGCTCCTGGCGGATCCGGCGCACGACCTCGACGGGGAAGCGCATCCGGTTCTCGGCCGACCCGCCCCACTTGTCCGTACGGCGGTTGGTGCGCGCCGCGAGGAACTGGTTGATCAGGTAGCCCTCGGAGCCCATCACCTCGATGCCGTCGTAGCCGGCCTTCCGGGCCAGCTTCGCGGACGCGACGAAGTCGTCGATGGTGCGCTCGACCGCCCGGCCGGACAGGGCGGACGCCTTGAACGGGGTGATCGGCGACTTGGTCGCGCTCGCCGAGACGCTGAACGGCGTGTAGCCGTAGCGGCCGGCGTGGAGCAGCTGGAGCGCGATCTTGCCGCCGTGGGCGTGCACCGCCTCGGTGACCCGCTGGTGCCGGTGGGCGTTGAGGCGGGTGGTCATCTGGGACCCGAACGGCAGCAGCCAGCCGCGCACGTTGGGGGAGTAGCCGCCGGTCACGATGAGGCCGACGCCGCCGGCCGCGCGCTCGGCGAAGTAGGCCGCGAGCTCGTCGATGTGCCAGGGCCGGTCCTCCAGGCCCGTGTGCATCGAGCCCATCACCGCGCGGGACTGGAGCGCGAGGCCGCCGACGGTCGCCGGTCCGGTGAGGAGGGGGTAGGGCGTGGTGGTCACGGGATCTCCTTGGTGTGGGCGTCGAGGTACTCGGTCAGCCAGCGGATCCAGAACTCCTCCATGAGGAGTCCGCCGCGCAGCACGAGGTAGATGTCGAGGTCGGCGTCGCCGAGCGCGCTCGGGTCGGGGAAGTCGCGGGCGGCGAGGAACTCGTAGAGCGAGAGCCGCTTGGTGTGCTCGTCGAGCTGGCGGCGCAGGTCGTCGAGCAGCGCCGCGCGGTCGCCGTACGACGCGCCGCGCATCTTGACGCCGAGCGTGCTGCGGACCGGGTCGGCCACGGTGGGCTCGGCGATCCAGCGGCGCAGCTCGGCATGGCCGGCCGGGGTGACGGCGTAGACCTTCTTGGCGGGGCGGTCGGGCTGGGGCACCACCTCGGCGGTGATCCAGCCGTCGGCCTCCATCCGCCCCAGCACGCGGTAGATCTGCTGGTGCGTCGCGGTCCAGAAGAAGCCGATCGACGCGTCGAAGCGCCGGGTCAGCTCCGCACCGGACGCCGCCCGCTCGCTGAGCGAGACGAGGATCGCGTGCTCGAGGGCCATGGCAGCAGCATGCCCGCGATCGAGCCCCTATGCAACTAGTTGCAGACTTCGTCACACCTGCCGGTGGTAGGTCTTGTTCGCGATCCGCCAGGCGCCGTCGACCCGGAGCAGCACGAACGAGTCGGTGAAGACGTCCGGGCCGTGGTGGAGCGTCATGGTCGCCGTGGCGGTGCTGCCGGTGGCGCTGACCTGGTCGATCCGGCGCCGCCGGCTCGCCTCGTCCGGGGCGGGCGCGCCGGTGAAGAGCGCGCAGTACTCGTCGAGCGTCCACGAGGTGAAGGTCCCCGCGCGCAGGCCCTCGACGTGGGCGGTCGGCAGGAACGCCCGCCGGTGGTACGACGGGTCGCCGGTCGCGTGCCCCGCGGCGTAGTCGTGCAGCGGGGCGAGGACGGCCGGGTCCGTCATGAGCCCGGCGACGTCGGCGCCCGGGTGGAGGGCCGCGGCGAGGAGGGCGACGTCCTTGGCGAGCGCGGCGGCGGCGAAGTCGGCCTCCCGGTCGTCCTGTGGGTCGGCCAGCCGGTCGCGCTTGGCGCGGACCAGGCCGCCGAGGGTGGTGTGCTCCAGGAGGTCGAGGGTCAGGGTGGGGTCCAGGCCGAGGGCGGCGGCGCGGGTCCGGGCGGTACGGACGGCGAGCAGCGCGTCGGCGAGCGCGCCGTTGGCGACGAGCTTGGCGGCCGCGGCCTGCGCCGGCGTGCCGCAGGGGAGCGCGGTGCCGAGGTCGGCGAGCACGGCGGCCGCAGCCGGGCCGGGGGTGCCGCCGACGAGCAGGGTGAGCGTGCCGGCCGCAGCCGGTCCGGTCGAGCCGAGCACGGGGACGTGGACGGTGCCCGGGACGAGTGCGGCGAGCTCGGTCGCCTCCGCGGGGCTCACGGTGGCGGTGTTGACGACGACCGCGCCGGCCGGGAGGGCCGGGCGCACCTCGTCGAGGACGGCGCGGCAGGCGGGGCCGTCGTACAGGCAGAGGAGGACGACCTCCGCGCCGGCGACCGCCTCGACGGCGCTCGCCGCGGTGCCGCCGCCGGAGCGGGTCCAGGTGGTGACGGGGTGGCCGCGCTCGGTGAGCCGGGTGGCGAGGGCGCGGCCCATCCGGCCGAGGCCGAGCAGGGTGACGGGGACGGGCATGCAGCCATGCTGGCGCGCGCCGAGCCCTGCGACCAGCGCAGATCCGGCACCGCTGCCATGCGGAGAACGCATAGGATGCTCGGGTGTCCCTGACCGGCTGGCGTACCTATCTCGCCGTGTGCCGGCTCGGCTCGCTCTCGGCGGCCGCGGCCGAGCTCGGCTACACCCAGTCCGCGGTCTCCCGGCAGCTCGCCACGCTGGAGCGCGAGATCGGCACGCCGCTGGTCGAGCGGCGGGCGCGCGGCGTGGTGCCGACCCCCGCCGGCGAGACCTTCGCGCAGCACGCCCGCCTGGTCGTGACCGCCGCCGACCGGGCGGTGCGGGCCGCCCGCGAGGCCGGCACCGGTACGCCGGCCCTGCTCGCCGTCGGCGCCACCCCCTCGGCCTCGGCCGGCCTCGTCCCGGCGGCGCTGCGGACGCTCCCGGCCGACTCCTGGACGCTCACGACCGGCCTGTCCGCCGTCCTGGAGGAGCAGGTCGCGGCCGGCGAGCTCGACCTCGCCGTCGTCACCGACGCACCGCCGGGGCTGGCGCCCGACCCGCGCCTGGTCCGGCACCCGCTCGGCGAGGACGTGATGCGGGTCGTCGTCCCGGTCGCTCACCCGGCGGCCGGGACGGCGACGCCCGCCGAGCTCGCCGACTTCGCCACCGCGACGTGGGTCGAGGACAACGAGGGCTCGGCGGCCCTGCTGCGGAGCGCGGCCGCCCGGGCCGGGTTCGAGCCGCGCGTCGACCTGACCGCGGCCGACCTGGCCGGCAAGACCGCGCTGGTCGCGGCGGGGCACGCGGTGGCGCTCGTCCCCGGGCTCCTGGTCCCGGCGCTGCGCCGCGACGTCGTCGCCGTCGAGGTCCGCGACGCACCCCGCCGCGGGATCTTCGCGGCCGTCGCGGCGACCCCGGACCCGCCTGCCGCGGCGGTCCGGCGGCTGCTGGCGGCGCTGGTCAGCGGTTGAGCGCGCGGAACTCCTTCATCCGCGCGACGTAGCGCCGCATCCGGCGGGCCGGCACGGCGCGGGGCCAGTCCTCGGCGCGGAACCACGCGTCGGACCCGCCGTCGACGAAGACCACGCTCCCGCACAGGAAGTCCGCGGCGTCCGAGAGCATGAACACGACCCAGGCGGCGAGCTGTCCGGGGTCGCCGAAGCCGCCGATCGGCACCGGGAACGCCTTGATCCGGCGCGCCTCGGCGGGCGTCGCGAGCTGCTGCTCGAGCAGCGGGGTGCGGATCGCGCCGGGTGCGAGCGCGTTGAGCCGGATGCCGGCGCCGGCCCAGTCGCGGGTGACGGCCTCGCGGCGTACCCACTGGCTGACGGCGATCTTGCTGGCTCCGTAGGCGAACGAGGGCGCCATCGACCCGAAGATCCGCAGTGTCGCGAGCGCCTTGGGCACGTCGCGGTCGAGGAGCGCGCGGACCGCGCGGCGCGGGACCATCGGCATCGTCGTGGTGGAGTTGCTGGAGAAGACGACGACCTTCGCCCGCTCGGCGGCGGCGAGCGCCGGGCGCCAGGCGTCGAGGAGCTCGACCACCCCGAGGTAGTTGACCTCGGCGATCAGCCGCGCCCGGTCGCGTCCCGGGGCCGGGCCGAGTCCCGCCGCGAGCACGGCGCCGTCGAGGACGCCGCCCGCGCGGTCGAGCACCTCCCGCGCCGCCGTACGACGGCCGGCCGCGGTGGACAGGTCGGCCACGACGTCGCCGTCCTCGCGGTCGACGCCGATGACGGTGTGCCCCTCGGCGACGAGGCGGGCGACGACGGCCGCGCCCATGCCGGAGGCGGAGCCGGTGACTGCGTAGGTACCCACGGGGCGACTCTAGAACAGGTTCTAGTGGTGCTGCTCCGCATGTCCCGCCGCGGGGTGCGCTAACCTGGAGCCACCACCGGTTGCCGTCCTCTCGACGCACGCCGGTGACGGATCACCCGATCGGCGCTCTCCCGCAGCAGCGCGAGCCGCCGGCGAAACCTTGCAGGGCTGCGCTGTCGGTCCCGCATCGGAAGGACACCTGTGGCTCGAGGAGGCCAGCGGGGGGCGACGCAGCAGCGTCGCGGCTCCGGGTCGGCGCGGACGCGTCGCAACGAAGAGGGCATCATCCCCCAGCTCGCGCGCGCCGTGCGCGAGGTCGAGGCCGCCGTCGCGCGGCGCTCGGCGATGCCGGAGGTGCGCGCGAAGTTCCAGGTCGTCGCGCTGCTGGCGCGCGAGGAGCGGGCCCGGGTCAAGGGGGACACCACCCTCTCGGACGGCCGCCGCGGCGAGGAGCTCAAGCGGCTCGACGGGATCGCGACGATCCTGGCCCAGACCGCCGCTCGCGACAGCACGCTCTTCACGCTGCTCGACGAGAACGCCGAGATCTCCGAGTCGGCCAAGGCGATGCGCCGCGAGCTGCTGCGCAAGGCCGGTGTCGACGAGCCGGAGCCCGAGCCGGAGCCCGTCGTCGAGGACCCCGAGGCGGCCGCGCTGCTGGAGAAGCGGGTCATCCCGCTGTCGGTCCAGGCGCGCCAGCTCGCCAACCCCTTCCTCGTCCCCGACTTCGCCCACGCCCGGGCCAAGGTGCGCCCGCGCCGGCTGGCCGGGTGGGAGCTGCTCGAGCCGCTGTTCCGCTCGTTCGAGCGGGCCGCGCCCGACGCGCCCGCCTGCATGCCGCTGCCGGACGCCGACCAGCTCACCTCGCTGACCGGGCGCCACGCCGCCCCGGCCGGCCGCGAGCTCATGGCCCACCAGGCCCAGCTCATCGCCTCGGCGGCCGCGGGCCATCGCACCTACCTCCTCGCCGACGAGCCCGGTCTGGGCAAGACCGCCCAGGCGCTGCTCGCGGCCGAGGCCGCCGGGGCCTTCCCGCTGCTGGCCGTGGTCCCCAACGTCGTCAAGACCAACTGGGCCCGCGAGGTCGAGATCTGGACGCCCAACCGGCGCGCGACCGTGCTGCACGGCGACGGCGGCGACGCGGACGGGTTCGCCGACGTCTTCGTCGTCAACTACGAGATCCTCGACCGCCACGTCGGCTGGCTCGGCACCCACGGCTTCCGCGGGATGATCGTCGACGAGGCCCACTACATCAAGAACAAGTCCTCGCAGCGCTCCCAGAACGTCCTGGAGCTCTCCGAGCGGATCCGTGCGCGGATCGCCCGGCCGCTGATGATGGCGCTGACCGGCACGCCGCTGATCAACGACATCGAGGACTTCCGCGCCATCTGGCAGTTCCTCGGCTGGATCGACGACGTCGTGCCCCAGGGCGACCTGATGGAGGCGCTCGAGGAGACCGGGCTGACCCCGGCCGACCCCGGCTTCTACCCGGCCGCGCGGCGCGCGGTCGTCGACCAGGGCATCGTCCGGCGCCGCAAGATCGACGTCGCCGCGGACATCCCGGCCCGCCGGATCGCCGACATGCCGGTCGAGCTCGAGGGCGAGGCCGGCCGGTCCATCCGCAAGGCCGAGCGCGAGCTCGCCCGCCGGATGGTCGAGCGGTACGACGCGGCGATCGCGACCCGTCGTACGGGCGCCGAGGTCGAGGGCATCGACCACCGCCTGGTCCGCCAGGTCGCCGGCTGGGAGCGCGAGGACACCTCGACCAAGACCGGTGAGAACGTCTTCGAGATGATGCGCCGGATCGGCCAGGCCAAGGCTGGTCTCGCCGCCGACTACACCGCGCAGCTCGCGCGCAACGTCGGCAAGGTCGTCTTCTTCGCCAAGCACATCGACGTCATGGACCAGGCCGAGAAGACGTTCGCCGAGCGCGGCATCCGCTACAGCTCGGTGCGCGGCGACCAGTCCTCGACCACGCGCCAGCGCGAGATCGACGCCTTCGTCAACGACCCCGACGTCCAGGTGGCCGTCTGCTCGCTCACCGCGGCGGGCGTCGGCCTCAACCTGCAGGTCGCGTCCAACCTGGTGCTCGCCGAGCTCTCCTGGACCGACGCCGAGCAGACCCAGGCGATCGACCGGGTGCACCGCATCGGCCAGGCCGAGCCGGTCACCGCCTGGCGGGTCATCGCGACCCAGACGCTCGACACCCGCATCGCCGAGCTGATCGACAAGAAGGCCGGGCTCGCCGCCCGGGCGCTCGACGGCGCCGGCGACGAGGTCGAGGGCGGCGCGATCGACCTGCAGACCGAGGCGCTCGTCGCCCTCCTCACCGGAGCACTCGAGGCCCGCGGGGACTGATGTCACACTCCGGCGACCCGTCTCGTCCTCCTGTCATGAGCACCAAGATCGCAGTGGCAGGCGGAACGGGACTGGTCGGCCGGCTGGTCGTCGACGAGGTACGGCGGGCGGGGGCGACCCCGGTCGTCATCGCCCGCTCGGCCGGCGTGGACCTCGTGTCGGGCGAGGGGCTGGCGCCCGCGCTCGACGGGGTCGGCGCCGTGATCGACGTGAGCAACGTCGACACCCTCAGCGCGAAGCGGTCGATCGCCTTCTTCGAGGCGGCGACCGGCAACCTGCTGGCCGCCGAGGCGGCCGCCGGTGTGCGCCACCACGTCGCGCTCTCCATCGTGGGCAGCGACCGCGTCGACCTGCCCTACTACCTCGGCAAGCGCCGCCAGGAGGACCTCGTCGCGGCCGGCCCCGTGCCGTGGACCGTGCTCCGCGCCACCCAGTTCCACGAGTTCGCCGGCCAGCTCATCGACCGCAGCCCCCGCCCGCTCGCGCTGGCCCTGCGGATGCGCTGCCAGCCCGTCGCCGCCCGCGAGGTCGCGGTCGAGCTCGTCGCCGCCGCGGTCGACCGCCCGGCCGGGCTCCTGCCCGACCTCGCCGGACCGCGGCCCGAGGCGATGGACGCGATGGTGCGCCGGGTGCTCGCCGCGCGCGGGGGCGGGCGGCTCGTCGTACGGGCGCCGATGGTGGGGCGCGCCGGACGCCAGACCAAGGCCGGCGGCCTGCTGCCCGGCGCGGGCGCGACGCTCGGGACCGAGACCTTCGACGACTGGCTCGCCCGTGCCTGACGTGCGGCCCGGCCTCGCCGAGGAGTACGACGCCCTGCGCCCCCGCATGATCCGCGTCGCCTACGCCATCGTCGGCTCGCGTGCCGAGGCCGAGGACGTCGTCGCCGACTGCTGGCTGCGCCTGGTCGACGCCGACGCCCGGGACCCGGTCCGCGACCTGACCGGCTGGCTGACCGTCGCCGTGGCGCGCGCCGCGACCGACGTACTGCGCTCGGCGCGGGTGCGCCGCGAGGAGTACGTCGGCCCCTGGCTCCCCGAGCCCTTCGTCACCACCGGCACCGGCACCGCACCCGACCCCGCCGACCGGGTCACCCTCGACGAGACCGTCAGCTATGCGCTGGCCGTCGTCCTGGAGTCGCTCTCGCCGGCCGAGCGCACCGCCTGGGTGCTCCACGACGTCTTCGGCCTGGGCTTCCCCGAGGTCGCCGCCGTCGTCGGCCGCACCCCGGCCGCCGTCCGCCAGCTCGCCTCCCGCGCCCGCACCCACCTCGCCGCCCAGTCCCCACGCTTCGCCGTCGACCGCACCGCCCACCAGGCCGTCCTCGACCGCTTCCTCGCCGCCACCGCCGGCGGCGACCTCGACGCCCTCATCGCCACCCTCGACCCCGACGTCGTCGTCACCTCCGACGGCGGCGGCATGGTCGGCGCAGCCCGCCGTCCCGTCCACGGCGCCGACCGCGCCGCCCGCTTCCTGGTCGGCCTGGTCGCCAAGTACGTCGGCGACGTGGAGATCGAGCTGCTCGACGTCAACGGGGCGCCCGCGGTGGGGCTCCGGGAGGACGGGGTGCTGACCTCGCTCGTCGTGCTGACGGTGGTGGGGGAGCGGGCGACGCGGGTGGACATCCTGCGGGCGCCCGCGAAGCTGGCAGCGGTCGAGGCTCAGGCGTAGTTGAACCGCAGCCCGTCCGGCACCTGGTCCGCGCTGTCGCTGTAGGCGTTCATCGCCAGCGTCGCCCGCCGGAAGTACGCCGAGATCGCCACCGCCGCCGGCCGGTCGATCCCGACGTCGGCGAGCGCCTGGTCGAACAGGTCCAGGCACGCCTCGTCGAGGTCGGGGTGCTCGCCGTTGCCGGCGTGCATCCGCTGCATGCCCGACTCGTCGCCGTAGCCGGCGGTGTACAGCGGTGGGCCGCCCAGCGCCTCGGCGAGGTACGCCGCCAGCCGCTCGTCGTGCTGGGGGTGCATGGCGTGCTCGAAGGGGTGGGCGGCGACGGGGTCGGCGAGGCAGAGGGCGTGCCAGCGGCGGCACAGGTCGAGGAGGGTGTCGAAGCCGCCGGCCTGCTCGTAGAGGGTGCTCATGGTGCGAGTCTCCTGTCGGCGTAGCGGAATCCGGCGATGAGCGCCGCGAACAGGGCCGTGATCCCGACGCACACCACGGCGACGTGCCCCCAGCCCTCGGCGCGGAAGTCGAGGAACGGGTAGGGCACCCAGCGGGTGAGGCCGCCGATGGCGAGGGTCCAGGCGAGCCAGGCGAGGGGCCAGGCGAAGGAGACGGCGACCGCGCGGGTGTCGACGCGGGGGCGGGGGCCGAAGGCGAACCAGCCGATCACGGCCAGGGCCGGGACCACCATGTGGAGCATCTTGTCGGCGAGCCAGTCCGCGCCCTGGAGGTCGAGCAGCGGCCGGAGCAGGAAGAAGTGCACGAGGCCGGTAACGGTGATGCCGACGGTGCCGGCCAGGCGCAGCGAGCGGAACCACGGTCCGTCGCGCAGGGGGTCGCGGGCGAGGAGGGTGGCGGCGACGGCGACGAGGAGGTTGGACTGGATCGTGAAGTACGAGACGAGGCGGCCGAGCCGGATGCCGAGGCCCGGTGGGGTCTGCTCGTCGAGCACCCGGCCGCCCTGGACGACGACGAGCTGGAGCACGAGGGCGGCGATGACGACGACGGCGGTGAGCAGGTGCCAGCCGCGGGCGGGGGTCACTCGGCGGCCTCGGGGGTGAGCAGGCGCTGGATGGCGTCGCCGTAGATCGCGATCAGGTCCGCGGGATCGGCGGCGGCCAGGATCGGGTCCTCCTGGACGTAGAGCATGGTGAGCAGGCCGCCGATCTGGGCGACGGCGAGCGCGGCGCGCAGCTCGCGGTCGGCTCCGGTCAGGCGCGGGGTCAGGGGAGCGACGTAGGTCTCGGCGGTGTGCCGGACCATCTCCTCGCGGACCTGGTCGCGGTGGGCGGCCTGGGCGAGCGCCACGAACCGCTTCCGTACGACGGGCCGGCCGGGGTCGACGAAGTAGGCGACGAGGCGGCGTCCCACGGTCTCGATCGGGCCTTCGAGGACGCTGCCCAGGCCGAGGGAGGTGTCCACGGTGCGCAGGAAGAGCGCCTCCTTGGAGCCGAAGTGGCGGATCACCAGCGCCGGGTCGACGCCGGCCTCGGCGGCGATGGCGCGGACCGAGGCGCGCTCGAAGCCGCGCTCGGCGAAGAGGGTGCGCGCGGCCTCCTCGATGGCGGCCCGGGTCGCCCGGCCGGCGGGCCGCAGGTGGTCCGTGGCGGGAGAGGTCTTCGTCACACCGCAACCGTAGGGCATCGGAGTCTTCGGTCAACGGTGTTGACACTCACACCGTCAACACCGTTGACTCAGCCCTCGTGACCGCGACCTCCTCTGCCCCCGGCGCCCCGGTCGACGCCGGAACCGCCCGGACGGGCTCCCCCCTCGTGACCGTCGTCGTGCTCTGCCTGGGCGGCCTCGTCGCCTCGCTGACGCAGACGATGGTGATCCCCATCCAGGGGCAGCTCGCCGGGCTGCTCCACACCAGCGAGGCCAACGCCTCCTGGGTGATCACCTCGACGCTCGTCGCCGGTGCGATCGCGATGCCGATCTCCGGACGGCTCGGCGACCTGTTCGGCAAGCAGCGGGTGCTGGCGATCAGCGCCGGCGTGCTGCTCGTCGGCTCCCTGGTGTGCGCGCTGAGCAACAGCCTCGTGCCGATGCTCGCCGGCCGCCTGCTCCAGGGCTTCGCGATGGGCTTCATCCCGGTCGGCATCGCGCTCCTGCGCGAGGTCACCCCGCCGCGCCTGACCGCGACCGCGATGGCCGCGATGAGCGCGACGCTCGGCGTGGGCGGCGCGATCGGCCTGCCGCTGTCGGCCTGGATCGTGCAGGACTACAGCTGGCACACGCTCTTCTGGGTCTCCACCGGGCTGGCCGCGGTGGTCGCGCTCGCCGTCGTCCTCCTGGTCCCGCACGTCAAGGACGCCGTCCCCGGCCGCTTCGACGTGGTCGGCGCCATCGGCCTGGCGCTCGGTCTGGTCGCGCTGCTCGTCGCGGTCTCCAAGGGCAACGAGTGGGGCTGGAGCCACGGCCGCACCCTCGGCCTGATCGTCACCGGCGTGCTGGTCCTGCTCGCGTGGGGCAGCTACGAGCTGCGCGTGAGCGACCCGCTCTGCGACCTGCGCGTCTCGGCCCGGCGCCCGGTGCTGCTGACCAACGCCGCCGCCATCGCGATCGGCTTCGGCATGATGGCGCAGGCGATCGTCGTCCCGCGGCTGCTGCAGTCGCCGTCGGCGACCGGCTACGGCCTCGACCAGACGCTGCTCGAGACCGGCCTGTGGATGGCGCCCGGCGGTCTGGTGATGATGGCGTTCTCGCCGATCTCGGGCCGGCTGATCCGGGTCGTCGGCGCCCGCGTCACGCTGATGCTCGGCGGCACCGTGCTGGGCATGGGCTACGTCTTCGCGCTCTTCCTCACCGACGCGCCGTGGCAGCTCATGGTCGCCTCGTGCATCAACTCCGCCGGTGTCGGCATCGGGTACGCCGCCATGCCGACCCTCATCCTCGAGTCGGTCCCGCTCGCCGAGGCCGGCTCCGGTGTCGGCATCAACGGCCTGATGCGCTCGATCGGCACCAGCGTCTCCTCCGCCGTGATGGCCGCGATCCTCACCTCCGCCACGATCGACCTCGGCGGGCACGAGCTGCCCAGCGAGGACGCCTTCGCGATCTGCTTCGGGGTCGGGGCGGCGGCCGCCTTCCTCGGCGTCCTCCTCGCCGCGCTGGTGCCCCGGCGCCGGTTGCCGTGACCCCACGGCACGGGTAACCGGAACCTCCCCCCGTCCCGCTCGTTGGACCGGCAGGCCCGTCCTCGGAGCTGGCCGAACGTCGTCGTGGCGACTGGGGGGTTCTGCGACGCAGGAGCGGTCCCGGTCCTCGGACCGGGGCCGCTTCGACGTTCCCGGCCCCTCCGTAGGCGAGGATGGTCCGCGTGTCCGGCCCCTTGATCGCCTCCGACCCCACCGCCGACGCGGTACGACGCAGCGCGCTGCGCCGGATGCGCACCGTCGCGGTCGCGCTGCTCCTGCTCGCCGCCGCCGTCTACGTCGTCACCCTCGGCGAGGACGGCTTCTGGGGCTTCGTCAACGCAGGGGCCGAGGCCTCGATGGTCGGTGCCATCGCCGACTGGTTCGCGGTGACCGCGCTGTTCAAGCACCCCCTGGGCCTGCCGATCCCGCACACCGCGCTGATCCCGAAGCGCAAGGACGACCTCGGCAAGGGGCTCGAGGAGTTCGTGGGGGAGAACTTCCTCCAGGAGGACATCATCCGCGAGCGGGTGCTCGGCGTGCAGGTCGCGCAGCGGGTGGGGGACTGGCTCGCCGTACCCGCCAATGCCGAGCGCGTGGTCACCGAGGGCTCCGAGCTCGCCGCGCTCGCGCTGGGCAAGGTGCGCGACGACCACATCGAGGCGCTCGTGACCGAGGCGCTCGTGCCGCGCTTCCGCGAGGAGCCGATCGCGCCGCTGCTCGGCGGCCTGCTCTCCGAGGCGATCCGCGACGACCTGCACCACGGCCTGGTCGACCTGATGCTCGAGGAGATGCACGGCTGGCTGCTGGCCAACCCCGAGACCGTGCACGACGTGCTGGGGGAGCGGGCGCCGTGGTGGGCGCCGGACTCGGTCAACACCTACGTGATCAACCGGCTCCACCTCGAGGTCGTCCGCTGGGTCGACGAGATCCGCGAGAACCCGGACCACCGGGCCCGCCGCGCCCTCGACTCGATGCTCGTCCAGCTCTCCGACGACCTGCTGGCCAACCCGAGCACCCAGGCCCGCGCCGAGCGGCTCAAGGAGCGGGTGCTCGACCACCCGGCGGTGATCGCGAGCGCGATCTCGCTGTGGCAGGCGCTGCGCAAGGCGCTGCTGTCGTCGCTGGCCGACCCGGCGGGCGCCGTACGGCGTCGGCTGCTGGTGGAGATCGAGGGCGCCTCCGCCCGGCTGCGCACCGACGCGGCCCTGCGCGAGCGGCTCGACCGGGTCGCCGCGGACGGCGCCGTGTTCGTCGTCGACCGCTACGGCGCCGAGCTCACCGCCGTCATCACCCACACGATCGAGCGCTGGGACGGCAAGGAGGCGGCGCGGCGCATCGAGCTGCACGTCGGGCGCGACCTGCAGTTCATCCGGATCAACGGCACCATCGTGGGCGGCCTGGTGGGGGTCCTGATCCACACGATCTCGGTGGTGCTTCACTGATGCCCATGTTCGGCCGCAAACGCAAGGACCCGGAGCCCGCGGGCCCGGTACCCGTCGACGTCGCGATCCGCGACGAGTCGATCCGGCTCGGTCAGTTCCTCAAGCTCGCCAACCTGGTCGAGTCCGGGGCCGAGGCCAAGCCGGTCATCGCCGACGGACTGGTCCAGGTCAACGGCGAGGTCGACACCCGCCGGGGGCGCCAGCTCCGGGTCGGGGACGTCGTGGAGCTGAACGGGCAGGCCGCCCGGGTCGCCGACGGCGACGTACCGGACGACCTGCCCTGGTAGATCGGGCCGAGCGCGTCGCTCGTGCCTCGCGCCGCGCTGCCGGCCGGCGCGGTCGAGGTCATCGGAGCGCGGGGTGCATCGGCGGCCAGGCGGCCGGCCCGGCGTCCCTCGCGGTGACGCCGGGCCGCGCGCACCGGTCGACGGACCTACTTCACGTCGAGCAGGTCGACCACGAAGATCAGCGTCTCGCCCGGCTTGATCACGCCACCGGCGCCACGGTCGCCGTAGCCCAGGTGCGGCGGGATGACGAGCTGGCGGCGGCCGCCGACCTTCATGCCCTGGACGCCGGTGTCCCAGCCCTGGATGACCTGGCCGATGCCGAGGCGGAAGTCCAGCGGCGTGCCGCGGTTGTACGACGCGTCGAACTCCTCGCCGCTGGACAGCGCGACGCCGACGTAGTGGACCGACACGGTGTTGCCGGCCGCGGCCTCGGCGCCGTCGCCGACGGTGAGGTCGGTGATGACGAGGTCGGTGGGCGGGGTGGGGTCGACGAAGTCGATCTCAGGCTTCTGGCTCATCCCGCCAGCCTAGGACCTCGGGTGCGACCCGCGGGATCCGCGGGTCGGTGAAGGGTCGGTAGATCGCGCCGGCACCTTGTAGGCTGCGCGCAGAGCGTCCCACCGCAGGATGGATGGGATCGATGGGGAGGTCTCGGGGGGAACGCCGTGCGGGTCAACGCGACAGGTGCCGAGGCGTGGACGTCGCCGGACAGTGCGTCGCGCCTGGTCTACGCCGCCGGCACGCACCCGGGGCGGGTCCGCGACCTCAACGAGGACTCCTCGCTGGTGGCGCCGCCGGTCTTCCTGGTCGCCGACGGCATGGGTGGCAACGACCGCGGTGACGTCGCGAGCCGGCTGGTCGCGGAGTCGTTCGAGCCGCTGGCCACGCTGCCGCTGGTCGAGGCGGGTGACGTCGAGGCCGCCATCGTGGCCGCGCAGCACCGGGTGGGGGCGCTGGCCGATCCGGCCGAGGGGGCGGCGGCGCCGGGCTCGACGCTGGTCGCGGCGGCGCACGTGCTCCAGGACGGGCACGGGTACTGGCTGCTGGCCAACATCGGCGACTCCCGCGCCTACCTGTTCACCGCCGACGGGGTCCTCGACCAGATCTCGAAGGACCACTCCGTCGTCCAAGAGCTCATCGACGCCGGCCGGCTGACCACGGACGAGGCCATCGGGCACCCCGAGCGGCACATCATCACCCGGGCGATCGGCGCCCTCAGCGCCGCCCAGGCCGACTTCTCGCTGGTGCCGGCCGAGCCGGGGGCGCGGCTGCTGCTGTGCTCCGACGGACTCACCTCGGAGCTCTCCGACACCGCCATCGGGCACATCCTCTCCGAGCGGATGCCGGCCGACCGCACCGTGCTGACCCTGGTCGACGCGGCCGTCTCGGCCGGCGGGCACGACAACGTGACCGTCGTGGTGATCGACGTCGTGGCCACCGCCGGACCCGACGAGGACACCAGCCCGGCGCCCTGGGAGCGGCGATGAGCACGGCGTACGTCCCCGGCGAGCTGGCCACGCTGGTCACCGGCGACGCGATCGTCCTCGCCCCGGCCGACCGGCTCGCCGACCTCGTCGCGCTGGCCGGACCGGGCCTGAGCCCGGCGCCCGCGGCCTGGATCGCCGCGCTCGGCGGCCTGCCCGAGCTCGCCGCCGTCGTGCGCGAGGGCGACGTGCTGCGCCTGCTCGCCCGCGGTGGGTACGCCGTGCGCGCGGGCGGGTTGAGCGTCGACGGCCGTGCGGGTGCCCCGGGCACCACCACCGAGACCTCCACCCCGCTGACCGCCGGCGTCGTCGTCGAGCTCGGTCCGCTCGGGGTGGCGCTCAGCGGTCCCGCGCTGCTGCCCATCGGCGCCGGCGTCGTGCGCAGCGGCGGCGTCCGCTGGTGCCCGCTGGGGGAGCCCGCCCCGGCCCCCGCGGCCCCCGCGGCTCCCGAGCACACCGTCGTCCGCGGGGCCGCCCCGGTCGCACCGGCCATCCCGGTCGACCCCGACCACGACGGCCGCACGATCACCCCGGCCCAGCTCCAGGCGCTGCGCGCCACCCCGTCCGCCGCCGTGCCCGCAGCCCCACCCCCGCCCCTGCCGCCGCCCCCACCGGTCCGCCCGCTGGTCGCGCTGCGCCTCTCCACCGGCCGCGTCGTCCCCGTACGACGCCGGGTGCTCGTCGGCCGCAGCCCCCGGGTGCAGCAGGTCGGCGGCAGCGCCAACCTGCCCGCGCTGGTCACCGTGGACGATCCCTATGTCTCCGGGACCCACCTCGAGGTCTCCTCCGACGGCACCCGGGTCACCGCCACCGACACCTCCACCAACGGCACGCTGCTGACCCGGCCCGGCCAGATCCCGGTCCCGCTCGACCACGGGGTGCCGACCGAGGTGGCGATGGGTGACGTGCTCACGCTGTCCAAGGGCGTCACCGCGACCGTCGTCCCCGCGCACGAGGCGGAGGGCTGAGCATGCACGCGCCGCACATCCCCGGGTTCACCTACGTCGACCTGGTCGGCGAGGGCGGGTTCGCCGACGTCTTCCGCTACCAGCAGGAGCTGCCGACCCGGCAGGTCGCGATCAAGGTGCTGCGCAGCGGCAGCGATCCCGCCTCGCTCGACCTGTTCCGGGCCGAGGCCAACGTGATGGCCCAGCTGTCCAACCACCCCTCGATCGTGCCGATCTACCAGGCCGGGGTGAGCTCCGACGGGCGCGCGTTCCTGGTCATGGAGTTCTGCCCGCCGCCCCACGTGGCCCAGCGCTACCGGGTGCAGCCGCTGGCCGTGGGCGAGGTGCTCGACATCGGCGTCAAGATCGCGAGTGCGGTCGAGACCGCCCACCGGGCCGGGATCCTGCACCGCGACATCAAGCCGCACAACATCCTGACCAGCACCTTCGGGGTGCCGCTCCTGACCGACTTCGGCATCGCCTCGGTGGTCGGCCAGGCGGGGGCGGCCGGCCAGGCGCTGTCGATCCCGTGGTCGCCGCCCGAGACGCTGACCTCCGACAGCCACGACGTGCGCAGCGACGTCTACTCGCTCGCCGCGACGCTCTACTCGCTGCTCATCGGGCACTCGCCCTACGAGCGCCGGGACGCGGCCAACGACAACGCGACGATGATGACCCGGATCGAGCGCGGCCAGCTGACGCCGCTGCGTCGTCCCGACGTGCCGCCCTCGTTGGTCGACGTGCTGCGCCGGGCGATGTCGGTCCAGGTCGAGAAGCGGCCGGTCTCGGCGATGGTGCTGGGCCGCCAGCTCCAGGACGTCCAGATCGAGCTGCGCCAGTCGCCGACCCGGCTCGAGGTGATGGACGCCTCGCCGTCGGCGCTGGTCGAGGAGCACCCCGACGACGCGCGGACCCTGGTCCGCCCGGTCTCGGTGATCATCCCGGCCGAGGTCAGCGCGCGCCCGGCGCCGGTCCGTCCCGCCATCGACGAGTCCACCCGGAACCCGGGCACCGACGTGGTGACCGGTGGCTCGCGCAGCGGACCGGCCCCGCGCCGTACCGAGGAGCGCCGGCTCGGCACCGGCGGCCGGGTCGCCGTCGGCGCGGTCGCGGCCGTGCTCGCCGGCGCGGTCGGGTACGCCGTGCTGGCCGGCGGGGGCGACGAGGGCGACCCGCGCTCGGGCCCGCTGCGCGGCGAGAAGCCCCCCGACGCGGTCCAGGCGCTCGACGCCCCGGCGCCGCCGGTGGTCAGCTCGTCGGGCACCGGCACCCGCTACACCTTCCGCTGGCAGCAGGCCGACCCCGAGCCGGAGGACTCCTTCAAGATCCGCTTCCGCAACGACGGCGTCGCCGGCAAGGCGGAGTACACCGAGGAGACCAGCCGCACGGTGACCGTCGCCCCCAAGGAGTCGGTCTGCCTGCAGGTCTCGCTGCAGCGCCAGGGCCGCCCCATCTCGGCGCCCTCCACCGAGGTCTGCGAGGTGGGCCGGTGATCCGCCGGTGGCGCCGCACGGCGTCCGCGACCGCGCTCGCGCTGCTGCTCGGCACGCTCGTCGTCCTCGCGTTCGAGCACGACGGCAAGCCGTTCACCGAGGTCGACCTCAATGACGGCGGCGTCTGGGTGACCAACCAGAAGGACGGCCTGGTCGCCCGCCTCAACCCCCAGATCGAGGAGCTCGACCTCGGCGTCGACTCCGGCAGCGCCGAGTTCGACATCTTCCAGCGCGGCACCAGCCTCTACGTCGACGACGCGTCCGCCGAGCGCGCGGTCAAGCCGGTCGACGTCGCCCGGGCCAGCGTGCTCGACCCGACCGCACTGCCGACCGGCGCCGTGGTCGCCCACGGCGGGGACACCTTCGCGGTCGTCGACACCGTCAGCGGCAAGGCCTGGGTCCGCTCCGGCGAGGCGCTGCGCGGCTTCTCCGCCAAGACCACCAAGCCCGACCTGACCGGTGCGCTCACCGCGGCGGTCGGTACCGACGGCCGCGCCTACGTGCTCGGCCGCGACGGCGAGGTCACCCCGGTCAGCACCGACGAGACCGGCTTCGCGGTCACCGAGGACAAGATCGACCTCGGCGGCGACGTCGGCCGCGAGGCCGCCGGCGTCACCCTCACTGTGGTCGGCGAGACCCCGGTGCTCTACAACCGCAGCACCCTCGAGCTGAGCCGCCCCGACGCCGACCCGGTCGTGGTCGAGGCCGCCGACCCGACCACCGTCGCGCTCCAGCAGCCCTCGGACGCGGCCGACGACGTCTACGTCGCGACCCACGACGGGCTCTACACCGTCCCGCTCGAGGGCGGCGGGCTCGACAAGGTCAGCCGCGGCGAGGTGGCCGGGCGGCCGGCGGCGCCGGTCGTGATGTCCGGTACCCGCTGCGTCTACGCCGCCTGGGCCGACCCGGCCTCGACCAGCAACTACCTGCGCGACTGCGCCGACGACGCCGACGACGACACCGCGCCGGTCCCCGACCTGCAGCCCGGCGCCGAGCTGGAGTTCCGGGTCAACCGCGACGTCGTCGTCCTCAACGACACCCGTACCGGCGACAGCTGGCTGGTCCAGGAGCCGGGCAAGGCCAAGATCGACAACTGGCCGGCCGTCGACCCCCACAACCAGAACCGGTCCAAGCTCAAGGAGACCACCGAGGAGGTCCCGGACCAGGAGAACCGCCCGCCCGAGCCCCAGAACGACTACCTCGGCGCCCGGCCCGGCCGGACCACGGTGCTCCCGGTGGTCGCGCTCAACGACCACGACCCCGACGGCGACATCATCAGCATCGTCAAGACCACGCCGGCCACCAGCGGGCCCGACTTCGAGGTGCGGATCGTCGGTGGCGGCACGCAGCTCCAGGTCACGGTGCCCGCCGACGCCACGGGCACCTCGGTCTTCCGCTACTACGTCACCGACGGCAAGGTCATCGACCAGGTCCCGGCCGAGGTGCACCTGCAGGTCCGCGAGGAGGGCCAGCAGACCAAGCCGCGGCTGATGGACGACCGCGACCCCCAGCTCAACGTCGTGCGCGGGGCGACCGTCGACTTCTACCTCCTGGCCGACTACGTCGACGCCGACGGCGACGACCTCACGCTGCGTGACGCGACCGCGCGCGGTGGCGACGTGGAGTTCCGGCCCGACGGCACGCTCACCTTCACCGACGACGGCACCGGCGCCGACAGCGCCGAGATCCAGTACACGATCGACGACGGCTTCGACACCGTCGGCGGCAAGCTCAAGGTCCAGGTGCTCGACAAGGCCGCGCCACCCGAGCTGGTGCCCGACCTCGCCTCCGGCGTCGCCGGCACCCAGGTCGTCGTCCAGCCGCTGACCAACGACCGCAACCCCGAGGGCACCGACCTGACCCTCAAGGGGGTCAAGGTGGTCGGCGACGACGCGGGCACGAGCATCACCAAGGACCTCGACAACGGCACCTTCACCTTCGAGGCCGCCAAGGCGCGCAGCTACTACCTGGAGTACTCCGCCTACAACTCCTCCGCGACCGGGACCTCCATCGTCCGCCTCGACATCGAGTCCCCGCCCAAGGACAACCGGCCGCCCATCGCGGTGCGCGACAAGGCGGTCATCACCCCCGGCGGCACGGCCCAGGTCGACCTGCTGCTCAACGACCTCGACCCCGACGGCGACGTCCTCGTGGTCACCCGGGTCGGGCGGCCCTCCAACGACGGCGTCAAGGTCTCGATCGTCGACAAGCGCCTCGCCGTGGTGAGCGCGACGACCGACCTCGCCGGCCAGCCCGCGACCGTCGAGTACTCCGTCTCCGACGGCCGCAGCTCGACGACCGGCCAGCTCGTGATCTCCCAGGCCAACCAGGCCAACCGGCACCCGGTCGCCAACAAGGACCAGGTCACCGTGCGCGCCGGGTCGGTGACCACGATCCCGGTGCTCGACAACGACTCCGACCCCGACGGCGGCAAGCCGCGCCTGTTCCAGTCCGACCTCCTCAACGAGCAGGAGCTCGAGGTCTGGGTGGCCGGCGACGCGCTGCGCCTGCGCGCGCCCGACGAGCCGGGCAGCTACTCGGTGATCTACGGCGTGCGCGACACCGAGGGGCTCAAGGCGACCGCCCAGGTGAGCATCTACGTCATCGCGGACTCGGCCGAGAACAACCACCCGCCGATGCCCCAGCCGATCACCGACCGGGTCATCGCCGGGCGGTCCAAGGTGATCTCGGTCGACCTCGTCGGCGCCGACCCCGACGGCGACTCGGTCGCGTTCAGCAGCATCCTCACCGCGCCCTCGCTCGGCCGGGTGCTCGAGACCGGCGTCGACTGGATCCGCTACGAGGCCTTCGCCGACAAGGCCGGCACCGACTTCTTCCAGGTCTCGGTCCAGGACAAGTACGGCAAGAAGGGCGTCGCCGAGGTACGCGTCGGCGTGGTCCCCGTGGAGGCCGAGAACCAGCCGCCGGTGGCTCTCGACGACAACGTGCTCGTCCAGCCCAACCGGACCATCTCCTACAACGTGCTGACCAACGACGTCGACCCCGACGACGACCCGCTGCGGATCACCGAGATCAACAGCCCGGTCAAGCCCCAGCCCGAGCACCACAACGGCTTCGTCGAGCTCGAGGTGGGCGATGCGCCCGACACCGGGTCCGCCGCGACCAACATCGGCTACACGATCGAGGACGCCGCGGGCGCCCAGGACCACGCCGTGCTCAAGGTCTCGGCGAGCCGGGACGCGCCGTTCTACGCGCCGATCGCGCGCGACGACGTGGCCGACCTGAGCGACATCATCGGCCGCGACCCGGGCGAGTGGGTCGACGTACCGGTGCTCGACAACGACCTCGACTTCGACGGCCCCAAGGCCGACCTGCGGGTCACCAAGTGCATCCCCGGCGCCAAGGGGGAGTGCGAGGTCGGCGAGGGCGAGTCGCAGGTGCGGGTCCGGCTCACCGCCGAGGACCAGGTCGTGCTCTACCGCCTCGACGACGCCGACGACGAGTCGTCGGACACCTTCGGCGTCATCTACGTCACCGGCACCGACAACGTCCCGCCGCAGCTGACCACCGACAAGGACCGGATCCCGGTCAAGGCGGTCGCCGGCGAGAAGGTCGTCTTCGACCTCGACGACCTCGTCGTGACCCGGGCCGGGCGCGAGCCGCGGATCGTCCCCGACCGGTCGCTGTCGGCGGTCAACGGCCAGGTCGACAGCGTCGAGGGCGCCCCGACCTCGCTGTCGTTCCTGCCCGCGCGCGGCCATGCCGGGCCCGCGTCGGTGTCGGTGTGGGTCAGCGACGGCCGGACCACCGGCGAGGACGCCGGTCTCGTCTCGCTGCTGACCATCCCGATCGACGTCAAGCCCGCGGGCAACGTCGCACCCGAGATGCGCGGCGCCGCGGTCGACGTCGGGGTCGACGGCGAGGCGGCCGAGGTCGACCTGGCCGGGCTGACCCGGGACGCCAACGAGGACGACCTCGACACGATGACCTACACCGTGAAGTCGGCGGCCTCGGGCCTCACCGCGACCATCGCGTCGGGCGAGAGCGTCCTCTCGATCGAGGCCGGCGGCGGCGTCAGCGACGGCGACACGCTGCGGGTCGAGGTCACCGCGGACGACGGCCACGGCGGCACCGCCGAGGCGACCGTCACCGCCCACATCGTCGACAGCGACCGCCCGCTGCTGCAGATCCCGCCGATCACCGTGGCCGCGGACAAGGACGAGGTGCGCTCGGTCGACCTCGCCGACTACGCCGTCAACCCCTACCCGGGCGAGCCGATCAAGGTCAGCAAGGCCCGGATCGAGAGCGGCAAGGGCCTCGACGACCTCGAGACCGCCGGCTCCAGCGTCTCGTTCCGCCCGGTCGGCTTCGGCACCTCCACGATCAAGGTCACCGTCAGCGACGCCTCGGGCGACGAGTCGCGCTCGGTGCCGGGCCGGGTCAACGTGGTGGTCGTCGACGCACCCGCGGCGCCGGCCCGCCCGACCCTGTCGTCGGTCGAGGCCTCCTCGGCCGTGCTGTCGTGGCGCGAGCCGGAGTCCAACGGGGCGCCGATCACCGAGTACGAGGTCCGTGGCTCCCACGGCTTCCAGCAGGTCTGCACGGCCACCACCTGCACCCTCGCCGACCTCACCCCCGGCGAGACCTACACGTTCACGGTCCGCGCCCGGAACAAGGTCGGCTGGGGCGACCCGAGCCCCGCCTCCGAGGGGATCACGCCCAACAAGGCGCCCGACCTGATGACGCCGCCCACGATCGTGGTCGAGCCCCGCCCGACCGGCAGCCGGATGGACCGCCAGCTCACGGTGCGCTGGACCCCGCCCGCCAACGAGGGCTCGGCGATCACCGGCTACGAGATCAAGGAGGCCGGCAGCGGCCGCTCCTGGACCGCCCCGGGCGGCGCGACGTCGTACACGGTGCCGGGGCTCGACAACGGCACGCCCTACGCCTTCGAGATCCGCGCGATCAACGACGTCGAGCCGCGCCGGCAGTTCTCGGGTGCCTCCCAGGCGGTCGCGCCGTTCGGCGTACCGGTCCGCTCGGGCGCGCCGCCCCAGCTCACCGCGAGCGAGGACAGCCCCTACACCAACGAGCCGTGGGTGCGCATCGACTGGTCGCGCTGGTCGGAGTCGCAGAGCAACGGCAACCCCGTCTCCGAGTACGTCATCAGCTGCAGCGGCTGCAGCCGGTCGAGCTACACGGTCGGCGCCACGGCGACGTCCAAGACCTTCGGCGCCGGCGACGGCATCCGCAAGGGCCAGCAGGTCACCCTGACCATCGCCGCGACCAACGACGCCGGCACCAGCGACCGCAGCCCCAGCGTGACCGGGCGGCCGTGGACCAAGGCCGGCCCGGTGCGCAACCTGCGCGAGGTCGGCAGCTCCACGGCCGACCGTACGGCGACCATCGGCTGGGACCCGCCGGCCGACGACGGCGGCCTGCAGATCCGCCACTACGTCGTGCAGACCGGGTCGGGCACCTCCGTCACCGTGCCGTCGGCGCCGGGCGGCGGCGGGCGCGAGATCACCTTCCCCGACAACGGCACCCACGAGGTCCGGGTGTGGGCGGTGACCTTCAACGGCGACCGTGCCGTCGAGGGCCAGGCCGACTCGCTCGGCGGGATCCTCACCTGGGGCAAGCCGTTCCCGCCCGACGACACCTCGCGCACGAGCACCAGCTACTACGGCGTGGACCTGCGGCTCCAGGCCGGCGCGCCCAACGGCAAGCCGGTGACCGGCGTCCAGTTCAGCACCGACAACGGGGCGACCTGGACCGACAAGCGCTCGGGGGAGTACTGGTCGGGCGCGGTCGACCAGGGCGGTGCCACCGCGCGGATCCTGGTCCGGACCCGCTCGTCGGCGACCGGCGACCGCGAGTTCAGCGACCCGGTGGCGATCACGGGCACCTCCAAGGAGAAGTACCTCGCGATCGGCATCTCCTGCAACATCCTCGGCCGGTGCGCGATCAGCGTCGACGGCGACGGCTTCATCCGCGCGCCCCGCGACGCCGTCGTCTCGCTCAACGGGCTCAGCGTCTACAACGACTCGTGCGGCTCGTTCACCCAGTCGGTCAACGGCACGTTCGACTACACCGCCGGCGGCAACGGCTGCCGCGTCACCGGCGATGCCAAGCCCTCGGTCACCGTCGACGGCGTCTCCCGCACCGCCCCCTGATCCGCCCGAAAGGAAATCATGTCGCTCACGACCGAACAGACCGAGTGGTTCGCGCAGACCTTCGCCCAGCTCGTCGCCAACGTCGAGCAGGCCATCGTCGGCAAGACCGAGGTCGTCCGGCTCGCGTTCGTCGCGCTGCTCGCCGAGGGCCACCTGCTGCTCGAGGACTACCCGGGCACCGGCAAGACCTCGCTGGCCCGGGCGATCGCCCAGACGATCCACGGCGACCACCACCGGATCCAGTTCACGCCCGACCTGCTGCCCAGCGACGTGACCGGCGTGACGATCTTCGACCAGCGCAGCCAGGAGTTCGAGTTCCACCAGGGGCCGATCTTCTCCAACATCGTGCTGGCCGACGAGATCAACCGGGCCTCGCCCAAGACCCAGTCGGCGCTGCTCGAGGTGATGGAGGAGAACCAGGTCACCGTCGACGGCATCACCCACCCGGTCGGCCAGCCGTTCATGGTGATCGCGACCCAGAACCCCATCGAGCAGGCGGGCACCTACCGGCTGCCCGAGGCCCAGCTCGACCGGTTCCTGATCAAGACCTCGCTGGGCTACCCCGACCACGAGAGCACCGTCCAGATCCTCACCAACGCCCCCAAGGGCAAGGCCGCGACGGTGCTGCGCCCGATCATCAGCGGCGACAACGTGCTCCACCTGATCGGCCTGGCCCAGCAGGTGCACGTCGAGACGGCCGTCTACGAGTACGTCTCCGGGCTCACCGAGGCGACCCGCGAGTCCTCAGAGGTGGTGCTCGGCACGAGCGTGCGCGCCGGGCTCGCCCTGGTCCGCGCGGCGCGGGCGCTGGCGCTCTCCTACGGCCGCACGTACGTCGTCCCCGACGACGTCAAGACCCTCGCCGTCCCGGTCCTCGCGCACCGGATGGTGCTCGACCCCGAGGAGGATTTCCGCGGCACCACCTGCGAGGACGTCGTGCGCCGGGTCCTCGAGCGCGTGCCCGTCCCGCTGGAGCCCGCTGCTCGATGAGTCCCCGCTCCTGGGTGGCCGGCGTCCGCCGTACGCTCACCGCTGCCTCCCGGCGCCGCGCGGCGCTGGGCGGTGCGCTGCGCGACCGGGTCGCCGAGCGCACCCGGCGGGTGCGGACGGCGCTCGCGCCGGTCACCGACACGGTCACCCCGGCCGGGTGGCTGGTCGGGCTGCTCGCCGTGGTCCTGGTGGTCGCGGGCCCGCTGCTGCACTGGCGCGAGCTGGTCGTCGGCGGGGTCTTCCTGGGGCTGGTGCTGCTCATCGCGATCGGCTTCGTCGTGGGCCGCTCACCGCTGGCCGCGCGGCTCGACCTCGCCCGGGACCGGGTGATCGTGGGGGAGCGGGCCAACGGCTACCTCACCGTGACCAACCCCAGCCAGCGCCGGGCGCGGCCGCTGATCGTGGAGTTCCCCGTGGGCGCGGGCCGGGCGGCCTTCGAGCTGCCCGCCCTGGCACCGGGGGCGCTGCACGAGGAGCTGTTCGCCGTCCCGACCGCGCACCGGGCCGTCCTCGACGTCGGACCGGTCACCGCGGTCCGCGCCGACCCGCTCGGGCTGCTGCGCCGGGTGCGCCACCTGAGCGAGATGGACCGGCTCTACGTGCACCCCAAGACGCTGCGCGTCGACGGCTCCGCGGCCGGGCTGGTGCGCGACCTCGAGGGCCGCACGGTGCCCAAGGTCTCTGACAACGACGTCTCGTTCCACGCGCTGCGCGGCTACGTCGCCGGCGACGACCGGCGCCACATCCACTGGCGCTCGAGCGCCAAGACCGGCACCCTCATGGTCCGCCAGTTCGAGGAGACCCGCCGCTCGCACCTGCTCACCGTGGTGAGCTCGCGGCTCGAGGACTACGGCAGCGACGACGAGTTCGAGCTCGCCATCTCGGTGGCCGGCTCGCTCGGCACCCAGGCGCTCGCCGACGGCCAGCAGCTCAGCGCCGCGGCCTCGCACGGATCGCTGCCCTCCAACGGGGCGCAGCGCTTCCTCGACGGTCTGTCCGGGCTGGCCTACGACTGGCAGGCCCGCCGGATCGTCGACGTCGCGCGCCACCTGGGCAACGACGAGCTCGCCGCGAGCGTGATCGTGCTCTGCCTGGGCTCCGGCGTGAGCATCACCGACCTGCGCCGCGCCCGCCAGCACCTGCCCGTCGACACCCGGGTGATCGCGGTGCGCTGCCTGACCGGCACCGAGCCGTCGGTGCGCTGGCTCGGCGACCTCGCCGTGGCCACGGTCGGGCGGCTCGACGAGCTCGCGGTCGCCGTACGACGGGTCGCGGCATGAGCGCGCCCGCGGTCAGCGGCAGCCAGCCGGTCGTCGTCGTCCCCCAGCGGGGACGCCGGGCCGGAGCGGCGCTGCCGTGGTGGCTCGTCACGGTCGACGCCGTGCTGGTGCTCGGGCTCGGCGTGCTCTGCGCCTGGCCGCTGGGTGCCGCCTACGCCGGTGACCGCTGGCTGCTCGCGGTCGTGGTCGGGCTGCTGCTCGGCGTGCTCGTCGGGTGGCTGGGCGCGCGCTGGCGCTGGGGGCCGTGGACGACGACGCTCGCCGCGGCGGTGGGCTACTTCGCGGTCGGCTCGGCGGTCGTCGTACCGCTGCGGGCGCGGGGTGGCTTCGTCCCGACGGCGGACTCGCTGCGCGACCTCACCGTCGGCCTGGTGCACGGCTGGCGCGAGGCGCTCACCCTGCCGGTGCCGCTCGGCGAGAGCGGCGTGGTCCTGATCGTCCCGCTGGTGACCGGCCTGGTCGGCGCGCTGGTGGCCACCGTGCTGCTGTGGCGCTCGAGCCGGCCGGGGCTGGCGGGCGTCGTCCTCGGTGGGGTGCTCGTGCTGTCCTCGGCGTTCGGCGACATCACCGCCGGCGCCGCCCTGACCCGCGGCCTGGCCGTCGCCGCCGTCGGCCTGGTCTGGCTGCAGTGGCGCGGGCAGCGTCACGTCCGCGGCCGCTGGGGTCGCCGGGTCCTCGCGACCCTGCTCGTCGTCGGCGTGGCCGGCGGTGCCGCCACCGGGCTGGGCGCCCTCGGCGACCCCGAGGCCCACCGCGTCGTCCTGCGCGACCACGTCGACCCGCCGTTCGACCCCCGCGACTACCCGAGCCCCCTGGCCAAGTTCCGCGCCTACAAGAAGGAGCCGATCCGCACCGAGACGTCGCTGTTCACCGTCGACGGCCTCGACAGCGGCACGCTCGTGCGCCTCGCGGTGATGGACACCTACGACGGCGTCGTCTGGAACGTCTCCGGCGGACCCGGCTCACCCCACGACTCGGGCACCTTCCGCCGGCTGCGCAACGACCCCGACGCCAACGCCGAGGCCACCGTGCGCGGCCGGATCACCGTCGGCGCCTACACCGGCGTCTGGGTGCCGAGCGTCGGCGAGACCCTGGCGATGACGCCGATCCGCGACGGCCGCACCGACGACGCCTCGGCCGCCGAGCTCGTGATCAACCCCGAGACCGGCACGGTGGCCCAGATCGGGGGCGTCGCGCCCGGCACCACCTTCGAGGTCGAGGCGATCGCGCCGCCGTCCCTGGTCAACGAGGAGATCGCGGTGCTCCAGGCCGACGCGGGCGTCTCGCTCCCGCCGCCGGCGATCGTCCCCGAGGAGCTCGTCGACCGGGTCCAGCGCTGGAAGAGCCAGGACGGCTTCGGCGGCGGCACCGACGGCGAGCTCGCCCAGTACCTGCGCGACGCCTTCCGCGAGCACGGCTTCTACTCCGACGGCATCGACGACGACGTCCCGGCCGGCCACGGCGCGAGCCGCCTCGCCATGCTCACCAAGACCGCGAACCCGGTCGGCAACGCCGAGCAGTACGCCGCCGCGATGGGCGTCATCGGCCAGCGCCTCGGCCTGCCCATCCGGGTGGTCATCGGCTTCAAGGTCCCGCCGGGCGGCGGCGACGTCCGCGGCGAGAACGTGACCGCCTGGACCGAGGTCAAGCTCGAGGGCGCCGGCTGGGTGCCCTTCGAGCCCACCCCGCCCGAGGACCAGAAGCTGCGCCAGCCCAACGACGAGCCCGACGAGGAGCCGCAGCCCCAGGTGCTCCAGCCGCCCCGGGTCCCCGGTGACCCCAAGGAGGCCAGCGACAACCTCCAGCAGGGCGACGGCCAGCGCAAGGATCTCGACATCCTCGAGGTGCTCGGCGCGATCATCGGCGTCGTCCTCGATGTCGCCAAGGTCCTGCTGCTCCTCTCGCCGCTGTGGGGCGTGCTGCTCTACAAGCTGCTGCGCCGTCGCCGGCGCCGCTGGGCCGGCGACCCCACGGTGCGCCTGACCGGCGCCTGGCACGAGCTGGCCGACCGGATGCGCGACCTCGGCGTCCGCTCGGCGCCCGGCGCCACCCGCCGCGAGAGCGCCTACGCCGCCGCGGACCGCTACGACGTCGTACCGGTGGTGACGCTGGCGCACACCGCCGACCGCCACGTGTACGGCGAGGGCGAGCCCAGCCTCGACGAGGCCCAGGCCTACTGGGCCGACGTCGACACCGCGCTCAAGCGGCTGCGCAAGGCCACCCCCTGGTGGCGCCGCGTCCTGGCCCGCGTCTCGCTCGCCTCGGTGCCCTGGCGCCCGGCGTCCGCGCGCGCCCGGGCGGCCCTGGGCCGTCCGTTCCGCCGGGCCGGTGGGACGCTGCGGCGGTGGGCGGGGCGGCTGCGGCCGAGGCGCCGGTAGCCCCGGCGTGGTGGTCTCGGTGCGGCCGAGCTCACCGCCGTCGAGTACGTCACCGTCCCTCCGGGGTGCGCCGTCGACCTGAGCGGCAGTGCGCCCGGCCGGGTGGACCTGCCGCGCGACGGCCGCACGCACACCGCGCGCCTCCAGCGGACCGGCCGGGTCAGCAACAGCACCGTGAGCGCGACCAGCGTGGTGACCGGAGACGTCTCCGGCGACGCGCGGGGCGGCGTCCGGATGGGCCTGGCGATCTCCAGCCAGGTGAGCGCCCGCCCGCTCGGCGGCACGATCTGCGCGCTCTCCTACACGCTCGACTCCGCCGTCGTCGCGGCCTCCGCCGACTCCGGCACCGAGTACGTCGTCCCACCCGGCCGGTCGCTGACCCGCCTGGTCCCGCCCGGCGGGTACGCCGTCGGCACGCGGGTGACCGCGCAGGTCGCCGTCCCCGCGACCTCGGGCACGCCCGCGCCGGTCGCGGCGTCGGCCTCGGTCAGCGGAACGCTGGAGCTCGTCCCGATCGGCACCCTGCGCCGCCAGTCCGGCGCGGCCCGTGCGTTCCTCCGGGCCGGCCACCGCGACTGCGCCGCGCGCCGGGTCACGATGACGCTGAGCCCCCGGGCCCGGACGAAGGCCCGCCGGATCACCCTCGCCGTCGCCGGGAGGCGGGCCGAGGTGCTCACCGGCAAGGCGCTGCGGCGCGGCACGGTCACCCGCGGCAGGATCCCGGCCCGGTCCGACGGCGCGATCAGGGCGACCGTGGTGACCCGGGCCGGCGCCGTGCGGAGGTTGTCGGCCACGTCGTGGCCGTGCGCCTGAGCCCCGGCCTCGGGAACGTTGACAAGTGACAGCACTGTCAACAAGCATGAGGCGGCCGGACGTGACTCCCGTCACGCGGCGCGACATGGGGAGGTCGGCGATGGGCGGCGCACGCATGCGGAGGGCACGGTTCGGGGGAGCGCTCGCGACGGTCGTCGCGGTGCTCGCGACGCTGGCACCGGCGACCGCGACAGCGACGGAGAGCCCGGTGGCCGCACCGGCGCCCGACCCGTTCTTCACCTACACCGGCGCCACGCCGCTGCGTGACCACCCACCCGGGACGGTGCTCAAGACCCGGGCGCTGCCCTACCGGGTCGCCGGGATCCCGCTGCCGCTGCGGGTGGTCCAGATCGTCTTCCGCACCACCGACCAGCAGGGCCGGGCGGTCGCGGGGGTGACCTCGGTGATCAAGCCCCTGACCGGGACGACGAGCCGGGTGATCTCCTACCAGTCCTTCTACGACTCCCTCGACCCCGAGCACGGCCCGTCCCGCGCGATCGCCGGCAGCACCGCGCCGGGCGCGATGGCCGCGCACGTCGAGACCGTGCTGATGTCGGCCTTCCTGCTGCGCGGCTACGCGACCGTCATGGCCGACACCGAGGGCCCGACCGCCGACTTCGCCGCCGGACCCGAGTACGGGCGGGTCACCCTCGACTCGATCCGGGCCGCGCTGCGCACGCCGGCCACGGGCATCGCGCCGGCCGCGAAGGTCGGGATGGTCGGCTACTCCGGGGGCGCGATCGCGACCAACTGGGCCGCGGTGCTCGCGCCGTCGTACGCCCCGGACGTCAACCGGCGCCTGGTCGGCGCGGCCGAGGGCGGCGTGCTGGTCCGCCCGGCCGCCAACCTGCGCTACGTCGACGGCAGCCTGGTCTGGGCGGGCGTGATGCCGATGGCCGTGGTCGGGGTGGCCCGCGGGTTCGGGGTCGACCTGATGCCCTACCTCAGCGACGAGGGCAGGCGGATCTACGCCCGGCTGGAGAAGGCGCCCATCATCGACGTGCTCGGCCGCTACCCGGGCCTGACCTGGGCCGACCTGACCAAGCCGGCGTACGCCGACCCGGCGAACATCCCGGTGTTCGTGCGCACCGTCAACCAGCTCAACCTCGGCACCCAGCCCGTCCCGACGGTCCCGATGTTCATCGGGCAGGGCACCGGCGGCCAGATCGAGGGCACCCGGGGCGACCGCCCCGGTCTCGGCAAGGGGGACGGCGTGATGCTGGCCGGCGACGTCCGGTCGCTGGCGCGCAAGTACTGCGCGGGCGGGGTCGCGGTGGTGCACCGGGAGTACCCGCTGAGCCACTTCACGTCCGTCCCGTTCTGGCTGCCCGAGGCGATCGCGTGGCTCAGCGCGCGCTTCGCCGGCCAGCCGGCGCCCGACAGCTGCGCGACGATCCCGGCCGGCAACCCGCTGACCCCGCTGGCACCGGCGCGCTAGACAACCTGCTGTGATCTGCGACCCGCTCGCTTGCCGGTGGGGGAGGCCGCGGTCATACTCGTCCCGAAACTAGAACGTGTTCTACATGGGGGACGACGCGTGTACGACTTCGCAGACGAGCAGGTGGCTGCCGCGGCCGGCGGCGCCCCGGCGCGCGCCCTGATGCTCCTGGAGCTGCCTCGCTGGAGCGTCGAGTACGGCGCCTCCCGGATCCTCGACCTCGCCCGCGCCGTCGCGCCGGGCGAGCCCGACCACGGGGAGGGGCGCCCGGTGCTCGTGCTCCCGGGCTTCTCCGCGCACGACCGGCTCACCGGCCGGCTCCGCGGCCACCTCGCCCAGCGCGGCTGGGAGCCCTTCGGCTGGGAGCTGGGCAGCAACCACGGGCTCACCGAGAAGATCGTCGCGGGCCTGCCGCGCCGCTTCGCCCAGATCGCCGGCCAGTACGACGAGCCGGTCAGCATCGTGGGCTGGAGCTTCGGCGGCCTGCTCGCCCGCTGGCTCGCGCACGAGAACCCGGACCGGGTCCGCCAGGTGATCTGCCTCGGCTCCCCGTGGCGCGCCGAGGGCGAGCGGACCCGGGCGACCGCGCTCTTCGAGCGCTCCCGCGAGAAGCACGGCATCGTCGCGAACGCCCGCGAGATCGTCGACCGGCTGCGCGAGCCGCTGCCGGTCCCGCTCACCGCGGTCTGGTCCAAGAGCGACGGGATCGTGCCCTGGCACGGCTGCACCGTCGACGAGAACGACGGCCGCGACGGCCGTCCGCCGGCCGAGAACGTCGAGGTGGTGAGCAGCCACGTCGGCATGGTCGCCAACCCGCTCGTGCTCTCGGTGGTCGCCGACCGGCTCCGCCAGGACCCGGCCGCCTGGGAGCCCTTCTCCTGGAGCCGCCTCGTGCCGGGGGTCGCGTCGTGAGCGCGCTCGCCGGCCGCGACCCGGCGTACGTCGCCGCCGCGCTGCCGGCGCTCAGGCTGGCGATGCGCACCTACTTCCGCTCCCGGGTGAGCGGGATGGACAAGGTCCCCGAGGGCGGCGCGCTCCTGGTCGGCAACCACTCCGGTGGGCTGATGCCGATGGACGTGCCGATCATCGCGGTGGCCTTCGCCGAGGAGTTCGGCGCCGACCGGCCGCTCTACTGCCTGGCCCACGACCTGCTCTTCACCGGCGCCGCCGGCCCGGTGATGCGCCGGTTCGGGTTCGTCAACGCCACCCGCGAGGCCGCGCACGAGATCCTCACCGGCGGCGGCGTCACCATCGTCTTCCCGGGCGGGGACTACGACACCTTCCGGCCCACCCGCAAGGCGACCGTCGTCGACTTCAACGGGCGCACGGGCTACCTGCGCACGGCGCTGAAGGCCGGCGTTCCGATCGTCCCGGTGGTCTCGGTGGGCGGCCAGGAGTCCCAGCTCTTCCTGACCCGGGGCGAGTGGAT
The DNA here is from genome assembly GCF_018831735.1 of Pimelobacter sp. 30-1. Taxonomy (NCBI): domain Bacteria; kingdom Bacillati; phylum Actinomycetota; class Actinomycetes; order Propionibacteriales; family Nocardioidaceae; genus Pimelobacter; species Pimelobacter sp. 30-1. The sequence continues at coordinate 531,887 of NZ_NHTS01000006.1, read as the reverse complement.
CGGGCGGCACTCGCCGCTGCGCCGGCTGATGCGCACCGACCTCTTCCCGATCGGCTTCGGCTTCCCGTTCGGGCTGGTCCCGGCGCCGCTCAACCTGCCCCTGCCGACCAAGATCACCACGCAGGTCCTCGACCCGATCGACATCGCCGCCGAGTTCGGCCCCGAGCCGGACCTCGCCGAGGTCGACGCGGTGGTCCGCGGCCGGATGGAGGAGGCGCTGCGCGCGCTCGCCCGCCGCCGGCGCCTCCCGGTGCTGGGGTGAGCGCGGTGCTGCGCCGGATCCGTACCCAGCTCTGGGTGTTCCGGGTGCTCGTCGCCAGCCGGATGCTCGTCGCGATGAGCCCGGCCAAGTACGTCCGCCTGGTCCGGGTGCTGCGCCGCCAGGGCACCAACGCGACGACGAGCTTCGCGCTCGCTGCGGTCCGTGACCCGCACGGCGCGGCGCTGGTCGACGAGCGCGGCACGCTCACCTGGCAGGACCTGCAGGACCGCTCCGCGGCGCTCGCCGCCGGGCTGCTCGACGTCACCGGGGGACCGGTCGAGACGGTCGCGATCCTGTGCCGCAACCACCGCGGCTTCGTCGACGCACTGCTCGCGAGCTCGCGGCTGGGCGCGAGCGCGCTGCTGCTCAACACCGGGTTCTCGGGACCGCAGCTCGCCGACGTCATGGAGCGCGAGGGCGCCCGCGTGATCCTGTACGACGAGGAGTTCGCCGGCGTCGTCGCCGACGCCCGGGCCCGGGTGCCCGGCCTGGTCGAGGTGCTCGGCTGGACCGACGCACCGCTCGCCGAGGGCGTCCTCGGCATCGAGGCACTGGTCGCGCGTCATGCCGGCCAGGCGCCGCCGCGCCCGGCCCAGCGGGGCCGGGTCGTCCTGCTCACGTCCGGCACGACCGGGACGCCGAAGGGTGCGCGCCGCAGTGGGGGCGGCGCGGACGAGCTGGCGGGGATGCTGGAGATGATCCCGTGGCGCGGCGGCGAGACGGTGGTCGTGGCGGCGCCGATGTTCCACGCCTGGGGCTTCGGGCAGCTGGTGATCGCGGCGACGATGACCTGCACGGTCGTCACGCGCCGCCGGTTCGACCCCGAGGCGACGCTGGCCCAGGTCGAGGACCACCGGGCGAGCGGGCTGAGCGTCGTCCCGGTGATGCTGGAGCGGATCATGGACCTGCCGGACGCGGTCCTCGACCGCTACCGGCCGGCGACGCTGCGGTTCGTCTCGGCCAGCGGCTCGCGGATGCGGCCGCAGTCGGTGACCGCGTTCATGGACCGCTACGGCGACCTGGTCCACAACAGCTACAACGCCACCGAGGCCGGCCAGATCAGCGTCGCCCGGCCGGCCGACCTGCGCCACGCGCCGGACACGGCGGGCCGGCCGGTGCGCGGCACGCTGCTGCGCGTCGTCGACGACGCCGGCCGCGACGTCCCGGCCGGCGTGGTGGGCCGGATCCTGGTCCGCGGGGCCTCGCCGTTCGACGGCTACACCGCCGGTGCGGAGAAGGAGTTCCTCGACGGCTACATGGTCAGCGGGGACGTCGGCCGGCTCGACGCCGAGGGCCGGCTCTTCGTCGTGGGCCGCGACGACGACATGATCGTGTCGGGCGGCGAGAACGTCTACCCGATCGAGGTCGAGAAGGTCCTCGGCGCCCACCCGGCCGTGCGCGAGGTGGTGGTGGTCGGCGTGGCCGACGAGGCGTTCGGCCAGCGCCTGGCGGCGTACGTCGTGCTGGCGGGGCCGGTGAGCGCCGACGACCTCAAGGCCCACGTCAAGGCCCAGCTCGCCGGATACAAGGTGCCGCGCGAGGTCGTCGTCCTCGACGCGCTGCCGCGCAACGCCTCCGGCAAGGTGATGGTGCGCGAGCTGCCGGCGGTCGCGCCGTGAACGTCCGGCCCGCGATCGAGCGGATGACCGGGATCGACGCGGGTTTCCTCTACATGGAGACCCCGTCGGTGCACATGCACACCCTCAAGATCGCGATCCTCGAGGCCGACGACGCCCTGTCGTACGAGTCCTTCGTGGCCGGCATGCTCGCCCGCCTCAAGCGGCTGCCGCCCCTGCGCCGGCGCGTGGTGGAGGTGCCGTTCGGGCTCAACCACCCGGTGTGGGTGACCCAGCCGCGCATCGACGTCGCCCACCACATCCGGCGGCACCGGGTCGGCGGGGACGGCACCATGCGCGACCTGGAGCAGCTCATCGGGATGATCGCCAGCACGCCGCTGCACCGCGACCGCCCGCTCTGGGAGCTGCACTACTGCGCGGGTCTGGAGGGCGGCCGGGTCGCCGTCGTCGGCAAGATGCACCACGCGCTCGCCGACGGGGCCGCGGCCAACGCGCTCCTCGCCAACGTCACCGACGTGCGCAGTGCGGCCGCGCCCGAGGCGGTCCAGGAGGAGTACGCCTCGACCGAGCGCCTGCCCGGACGGATCGACCTGCTGCGCCACGCCTGGGCCGATGCCGCCGCCCAGGTCGGCACGCTGCCGGGGCTGCTCCTGCGCACCCTGCGCGGCGTCCTCGGCGTCCTGCGCGAGCGACGGGCCGGCGCCCGCTCGCCGCTGCCCGTGCTCCACGCGCCGCGGGTCTCGTTCAACGGCGCGCTCACGCCGCTGCGCTCCTTCGCGACGGTGACCCTGCCGCTGGCCGAGCTCAAGCGGGTCCGCGCCCAGCACCAGGCCGCCGGGCTCGACGTCACCCTCAACGACATCGTGCTCGCCACCACGTCGGGCGCGCTGCGCCGCTGGATGGCCGACCACGACGAGCGCCCCGCCGCCTCGCTGCTCGCCGGGGTCCCGGTGAGCGCCGACGAGCGCGACGCCGTTCCGCGGCTGGGCGGCAACCGCGTCTCGAACCTCTTCACCACCCTCGCCACCGACGTCGAGGACCCGACCGAGCGGCTGCGCACCATCGCGCGCACCACCGCCGACGCCAAGCGGATCCAGGCCCGGCTCGGCACCTCGATCCTCGCGGACTGGTCGCAGTTCACGCCGCCGCGGCCGTTCACCGCCGCGGTGCAGGCGTACTCCCGCCTGCGCGCGGCGTCCTGGCACCCGGCGGCCTTCTCCGCGATCGTCTCCAACGTGCCCGGCCCGCGCGAGCCCGCGACCGTCGGCGGCGCCCGGCTGCGCGACCTGTTCAGCGTCGGCCCGCTCGTCGACGGGATCGGCCTCAACGTGACGGTCTGGTCCTACGTCGACCGGATGAACTTCTCGCTGCTCGCCTGCCCGGACCTGCTGCCGGACGTGCACCACCTGGCGGCGTACTTCCCGGCGGCGCTGGCCGAGCTCGACCTCGCGCCGCCCGCGCCCGCCGACGCCACCACCGACCGGAGGAACCTCGCGTGACCACCCGTGTGATCAGGAAGGTCGGCGCCGGCGTCGGCCGCGCCGCCGTGCTCGGTGTCCGGACCGGCATCCGGCGCACCCAGCGGTTCCCGGCCCTGCCGGACCTCCCGGCCGGGCGCGTGCTCGACCTGCCGGGCCGCGGCGAGGTCTTCGTGATCGACACCGGCGTCCCGGAGGGCCTGAGGGACGCGCCCACGCTGCTGCTCTTCCACGGGCTGGCGACGACGTCGTACCTGACCTGGTTCAGCACGGTCGACGAGCTGCGCGACCGGCACCGCGTCGTCATGCTCGACCAGCGCTGGCACGGCCGGGGGATCGTCTCGGAGCGCTTCTCGCTCGAGGACTGCGTCGACGACGCCGCGGCCACCCTCGACGCCCTCGGGATCGCCTCGGTCGTCGCCGTGGGCTACTCCATGGGCGGTGCCCTCGCTCAGCTGTTCTGGCGCCGGCACCCCGAGCGGACGGCCGGGCTGGTGCTGGCCTCGACCGCCGCGTGCTGGAAGGAGAACCTCGGCGACGCGATGTTCTACCCGGTGCTGGGCGTGGCCAACGACCGCTTCCGCGGGCACTACCGGGCCCGGGTCGCGGAGGTGCGCGCCGGGCTGCCCGTCGTACCGGACCTGGGGGAGGAGATGTCGACCTGGGCCTGGGCGGAGTTCCGCAGCACCAGCGCCTGGGCGATGCCCGAGGTGCTCGGCGCCCTCGGCCGCTTCGACGCGCGGCCCTGGCTGGGCGAGATCGACGTACCGACCTCGGTCGTCGTGACCGGCCGGGACCACGCCATCCCGACCGCCCGGCAGCGCGCGATGGCCGCCGCCATCCCGGGCGCGACCGTGCGCGAGACGCCCGGTGGGCACGCGTCGGTGGTCTTCGACGTGCAGCGCTGGCGCCCGGAGTTCCTCGCCGCGGTGGACGAGGTCGTCGCGCGGCTGGGCTAGCCCGGCGTCCGGATCAGGACTGGTGCACGTAGTTGTCGAGCTGGTCGCGCTCGAACTGCAGCTGGTCGATCTTGTGCTTGACCATGTCGCCGATGCTGACGATCCCGACGACCGCGCCGTCAGCCGAGGCGACGGGGATGTGCCGGAAGCGGCCCTCGGTCATCACCTGCATGACCTCGTCGAGGTCGTCCTCGGGGGAGCAGGTGCGGACCTCGGCGGTCATGATCGCCGAGACGACGTTGTTGATCACCGTGCCGTCGCTGTGCAGGTGCCGTACGACGTCGCGCTCGGAGACGATGCCGTCGAGGGCGGTGCCGTCGGCGCTGACCACGACGGCGCCGATGTTGTGCTCGGCGAGGGTGGCGAGCAGCTCGCGCACGCCGGCGTCGGGACGGATGGTCACCACGTCGCGGAGCGACTTGGACTGCAGGACGTCAGCGATGCGCATGTGACGCAGGTTACTTGCTGTCGTCCTCGTCGTCACTGGTCCGCTGGCGGTGCGAGCGCAGGTCGGAGACGCTGCCGGGCCCCGAACGCGGCCAGTCCGGGTCGTCGCCGGCGTCGGTGACGCTGCCGAGGAAGGACAGCGCGGCCTCGTGCAGGTGGCCGTTGGTGGCGAGCGCGTTGCCGCCCCAGGGGCCGTCGCTGCCGTCGAGCGAGGTGAACCGGCCGCCCGCCTCGCGCACGATGATGTCGAGGGCGGCCATGTCGTAGACCTCGAGCTCGGGCTCGGCGGCGAGGTCGACGGCGCCCTCGGCGAGCAGCATGTAGGACCAGAAGTCGCCGTACGCGCGGGTGCGCCAGACGCGGCGCATCAGGGCGAGCAGGTCCTCGCCGAGGCCGCGGTCCTCCCAGCCGCTGATCGAGGAGTACGACAGCGAGGCGTCCTCGAGCCGTCGTACGTCGGAGACGCGGCACTCGGTGGCCTTCATCAGCGACCGCCCGGTCCAGGCGCCCTGGCCGGCCGAGGCCCACCAGCGGCGCTGGAGGGCCGGGGCGGAGACCACGCCGAGGACGACCTCGTCGTCGACGGCGAGCGAGATGAGGGTGGCCCACACGGGGACACCGCGCACGTAGTTCTTGGTGCCGTCGATCGGGTCGACGATCCAGCGGCGCTGGGAGTGGCCGGAGGTGCCCTGCTCCTCGCCGGTGACGGCGTCGCGGCTGCGCGCCTTGGAGAGCGTACGGCGGATCGACTCCTCGACCGCCTGGTCGGCGTCGGTGACCGGGGTGAGGTCGGGCTTGCTCATGACGTGGAGGTCGAGGGCGCGGAAGCGCGCCTGGGTGAGCGAGTCCGCGTCGTCGGCGAGCAGGTGCGCCAGACGCAGGTCGTCGGTGTAGTCGGGGGCAGCCACAGGGGCACCCTAGCCGTCAGGGCGCGCCGCACCGGCGTGGGTCTGGTTCGGAGCCGGGTGGGTAGTGCACTCTTCAACCATGGAGATCAACGGCGTTCCCCTCCACCCGCTCGTGGTCCATGCCGCCGTGGTGCTCACCCCGGTCGCCGGCCTCGTCGCCGTCGGGTACGCCGTCCCCTCCTGGCGCGACCGGCTCCGCTGGCCGCTGGTGGTGCTCGCGGTGCTCGCCGCCGCGGCCGTCTGGGTCGCCTACCTCTCCGGCGAGAACCTGCGCACGGACCGCTTCGGCGCCGTCACCGGCACCCTCGCCGACCGGATCGCCGACCACGAGACCTGGGCCAAGCGGCTGCGGATCGGGGCCTCGGTGTTCGCGGTGGTGGCGCTGGCCGCGGCCTGGTTCCACGGCCGTACCGGGGCGACCCGGGCGGTGCTGACGCTGCTCACCGTGGTCGCGGGGCTCGTCACGCTGGTGCTCGTCGTGCTGACCGGCGACGCCGGTGCGCAGGCGACCTGGCGCATCGACTGACGGGTCGCGCGGGTCGCCGGTCGCCGCGAGAAGCCGAGCTTTCGGCGAGCCGGCCGTCTGGTCGCCCGGAGGCCCGGCGCCACAGCGGCCTCGACCGCGTGCGCGGCAGCGCGGCGCGAGGTACGAGCGACGCGCTCGCGCCGTCGGTTCAGTAGTCCGTCACGGACCGCGCGGCGAGCAGCCGCCGGAACGACGCGACCCGGACCGGGTCGGCCTCGCCGCGGGCGATGGCCTCGTCGAGCCCGCACTCGGGCTCCTCCTCGCCGTGGGTGCAGCCGCGGGGGCAGTCCTCGGTCATCTCGTCGAGGTCGGGGAAGGCCTCGATGAGGTGCTCGGGCTGGACGTGGGCGAGCCCGAACGAGCGGATGCCGGGGGTGTCGACGATCCAGCCGCCCTGGCCCCAGGTGGGCAGGGGGAGCAGGACGGCGGAGGTGGAGGTGTGCCGGCCGCGGCCGGTGACGGCGTTGACGTGGCCGGTCTCGCGGCGGGCGTCGGGGACCAGGGCGTTGACGAGCGTGGACTTGCCGACGCCGCTGTGGCCGACCAGCACGCTCACCTGGCCCGAGAGCCGCTCCTTGACCTCGTCGAGTCCCTGGATGGTGCGGTCGGGGCCACGGTGGGTGACCACCCACGGCACCCCCAGCGAGCGGTACGTCGACAGCAGCACCTCGGGGTCGGCGAGGTCGGACTTGGTCAGGCAGAGCAGCGGCGCCAGCCCCGCGTCGTACGCCGCGACGAGGGCGCGGTCGATCAGCCGGGGGCGCGGCTCGGGGTCGGCGAGGGCGGTGACGACGACGAGCTGGGTGGCGTTGGCGACGAGGACGCGCTCGACCGGGTCGTCGTCGTCCGCGGTACGGCGCAGGATGGTCTGGCGCGGGGTGACCTCGACGATCCGGGCGAGGGAGCCGTCGGCGCCGGAGACGTCGCCGACGACGCGGACCCGGTCGCCGACGACGACGCCCTTGCGGCCGAGGGGGCGGGCCTTCATGGCCATCACGACCTGGTCGCCGACGAGCAGCGTGAACCGGCCGCGGTCGACGGTGACGACGACGCCGTCGACGGCGTCCTCGTGGGCGGGGCGTTCCTTGGTACGGGGACGGGTACGCCGGCGCGGACGGTCGTAGTGCTCGACGTCGTGCTCGTCGTACCGGGGCATCAGAGGAGCCCGGACCAGAAGTCCGCGAAGTCGGGGAAGGTCTTGCTCGTGGTGGCGACGTCCTCGACCAGGACGCCGGGGACGGCGGCGCCGACGATGACGGCGGCGTGGGCCATCCGGTGGTCGGCGTAGGTGTGGAAGACGCCGCCGGTCAGCGCGGCGGGACGGATCGTGAGGCCGTCGGGGTGCTCGTCGAGGTCGGCGCCGAGGCGGCCGAGCTCGGCGGCGAGGGCGGCGAGCCGGTCGGTCTCGTGCCCGCGGATGTGCGCGATCCCGGTGAGGTGCGAGGGGGTCTGGGCGAGCGCGCAGAGCGCGGCCACGGCGGGGGCGAGCTCGCCCACGTCGTGCAGGTCGGCGTCGAGGCCCTGGAGCCCGCGCCACCCGTCGGCGGGTCCGGTGACGCGCAGGCCCTCGGCGGTCCGCTCGACGGTGCAGCCCATCCGGGCCAGCAGGTCGCGCAGGGCGTCGCCGGCCTGGGTGGTCGCCTGTGGCCAGTCGCGCACGGTGACCGAGCCGCCGGACACGGCGGCCAGGGCGAGGAAGGGGGCGGCGTTGGAGAGGTCGGGCTCGATCGCCTCGTCGTGGGCCGCGACCGGACCCGGGGCGACCGTCCACCGGTCGGCGTCGCTGTCGTCGACCGCGACGCCGCGGTCGCGCAGCATCGCGATCGTCATCTCGATGTGGGGCAGCGAGGGGATCGGCTCGCCCTCGTGGCGTACGTCGACGCCTCCGGCGAACCGCGAGCCCGCGAGCAGCAGCGCCGAGACGAACTGCGAGGACGCCGAGGCGTCGACCACGACGGTCCCGCCGGCGACGGTGCCCGCGCCGTGCACGGTGAAGGGCAGCGCGCCGTCGGCGGAGTCGATCCGCATCCCGAGCCCGCCGAGGGCGGTGAGGATCTCGCCGACCGGCCGCTTGCGCATGTGGGCGTCGCCGTCGAAGGCGACCTCGCCGCGGACCAGGCCCGCCACGGGCGGGACGAACCTCATCACGGTGCCGGCCAGCCCGCAGTCGACCTCGGCCCGGTCGCCGGGCACGGAGCCGTCGAGCGGCGTCACCGCCCAGTCGTCGCCGGTGGTGTCGACGTGCGCGCCGAGCGCGGTCAGCGCCTGCGCCATGAGGAGGGTGTCGCGCGAGCGCAGCGCCCGGCGTACGACGGACGGTCCGTCGGCCAGCGCGGCCAGCACCAGGGCCCGGTTGGTCAGCGACTTGCTGCCGGGGAGGGTGACGGTCGCCGCGACCGGAGCGGTCACGGTGGGGGCGGGCCAGAGGTCGGCGTGCTGCGCGGGAGTCGTCATCTCCCGCCTGAGTCTAGTGAAGGTGCGCCTTGGCCTTGGCCTTGGCGCCGAGGAGCGCGGCCTCGCGCCGGGCGTCGTGACCGGCGTGCCGGGTGCGCCAGGCCAGGCCCGGCTTCCCAGCGGTGTCGAGCGCCGCGATGAGCAGTCCGCCGGCCAGCGCCGTGTTCTTGAGGAAGTGGGTCAGCTGCTCGCGCCGCTCGTCCTTGTCCGTGGCCTCCCAGAACCGGTGCCGGGCGGCCGTCGACGGCACGAGCGTCGCGCCCAGCACCGCGGACGAGAGGTGGGGGAGCCGTCCGGTGGCCAGCCCGAAGCCGGCCACCACCTGGATCACGCCGCTGGCCCGCACCCACAGCACCGGGTCGCGGGGGACGTTCACGCTGTCGGGCGTCGCGCCGTCGACCACGGGCACGACCTGCTCGGTCACCGGCGCCGCCTGCTGCGCGAGCGCCGGCGCCTCCTTGAGGTCCTGCACGCCGTTGGCCAGGAAGTACGACGCCAGCAGCGGCCGGGCGATCAGTCTGCTCAGTGCCATGGCCGGTCGGTACCCAGACGTGGTCGGTGCAGACCGCTAGATTGACCGCCATGTGCGGGCGCTATGCCTCCAGCCGGAGCCCCGAGGACCTGGTCGAGGAGTTCGAGGTGCTCGACCCGCGCCTCGAGCAGGCCATCCCCCCGTCGTGGAACGTCGCCCCGACCGATCCGGTCTACGCCGTCCTGGAGCGGCTGGCCAAGGACGGCAGCGAGGAGCCCGTGCGCCAGCTGCGCGCGCTGCGCTGGGGCCTGGTGCCGTCGTGGGCCAAGGACGCGAGCATCGGCAGCCGGATGATCAACGCCCGGATGGAGACGGTCGCCGAGAAGCCCGCCTTCCGCAAGGCGTTCGCCGCCCGGCGCTGCATCCTGCCGGCCGACGGCTACTTCGAGTGGTACGAGACCCAGCAGAAGACGCCCAAGGGGAAACCCAAGAAGCAGCCGTTCTTCATCACCCCCGGCGACGGCTCGGTGCTGGGCATGGCCGGGCTCTACGAGATCTGGCGCGACCCGGCCAAGCCCGAGGACGCCGAGGACCGCTTCCGCTGGACCTGCACGGTGCTGACCACCGAGGCCACCGACGACCTCGGCCGGATCCACGACCGGATGCCGCTGATCGTGACCCGAGAGCGGCGCCACGAGTGGCTCGACCCGCGCACCCCCGCCGGTGAGCTGCCCGCGCTGCTGCGCCCGGCGCAGCAGACCGGCCTGACGGCGTACCCGGTGGGGACGGCGGTGGGCAATGTCGCCAACAACGGGCCCGAGCTGGTCCAGCCCGTCCCGCTCGAGGACGCCGGGCCCGAGGACGACGACGGACAGGGGACCCTGCTGTGAGCGACGAGCGCATCGTCGCGACCGACCTCGGCGAGGGCCGGCTCGTCGTACGCCGGGCGCGCAGGCCGATCGCGACGCTCCTGGTCAGCCACGGTGCCGGCGGCGGCATCGAGGCCCGTGACCTCGTCGCCCTCGCCGCCCAGCTGCCCGGCCAGGGGATCACCGTCGCCCGGTTCGAGCAGCCGTGGCGTCGCGCGGGCCGCAAGGTCGCCACCCCGCCGCCGACCCTGGACGTCGGTCTGCGGGCCGCCGCGGCCGCGCTGCGGGTCCGCACCCCGCTGGTCGTCGGCGGTCGCTCCGCCGGAGCCCGCTCCGCCTGCCGCACCGCCGTCGAGCTCGGCGCCGCCGGCTGCCTGGCGATCTCGTTCCCGCTGCACCCGCCGGGCAAGCCCGAGCGCTCCCGGCTCGACGAGCTGGCCGGCGCGGGCGTGCCGACGTTGGTGGTCCAGGGGGAGCGCGACCCGATGGGCCGCCCCGAGGAGTTCCCCGACCCGTTGCCCGGGCGCACCGACCTTGCCGTCGTCCCCGGTGCCGACCACGGGCTCGCCGTGCCCAAGAAGGGGCCGGTCAGCGAGGACGAGGCGATGGGCATCGTCGTCGAGTCGGCCCTGGAGTGGATCGTGCGCGAGGTCGTGGGGAATGAGGGCACCCCCTGAGGCGTTCTGCCTCCATGATCGCGACGCTGGAGCGCCCCACGACGGGAAGCACCGTAGGCTGGGACGCGATGACCGAGACTTCCGATCTTTCGTCCCTCGACACCGACCTCGACGCCACCCCTGAAGGTGCCGGCGAGGAGGTCGACGTCGCCACGGAGACCCCCGAGGCGCGCGCGGCCCGGTTCGAGCGCGACGCGCTGCCGTTCCTCGACCAGCTCTACGGCGCCGCCATGCGGATGACCCGCAACCCCGCGGACGCCGAGGACCTGGTCCAGGAGACCTTCGCGAAGGCCTTCTCGGCGTTCCACCAGTTCCGGCCGGGCACCAACCTCAAGGCGTGGCTCTACCGGATCCTGACGAACACCTTCATCAACAACTACCGCAAGAAGCAGCGCCAGCCCCAGCAGGCGCTCGCCGGCGACACCGGCGACGTCGAGGACTGGCAGCTCGCCCGTGCGGAGTCGCACACCTCCACCGGCCTCAAGTCGGCGGAGATGGAGGCGCTCGAGCACCTTCCCGACAGCCAGGTGAAGGACGCCCTGCAGCGCCTGCCCGAGGAGTTCCGGCTGGCGGTCTACCTCGCCGACGTCGAGGGCTTCGCGTACAAGGAGATCGCCGAGATCATGGACACGCCGATCGGGACCGTCATGTCCCGCCTGCACCGCGGCCGTCGTCAGCTGCGCGACATGCTGTCCGACTACGTCCGCACGGGCGGCGACGCCCCCCTCGACGGAGGTCTGTGATGTCCGAGCACCTCGACCACGTGCACGTGAGCGACGACCCCAGCAACGCCGAGTGCGCCGACTTCCTCGAGCGCATCGTGCGGCTGATCGACAACGAGCTCGAGGCCGGTGACTGCGCGGTCGTCCGCGCCCACATCGACTCCTGCAGCCCCTGTCTGGAGCGCTACGACCTCCAGCGCACGGTCAAGGCGGTCGTGGCGCGCTCCTGCGGCGAGACCGCGCCGGCCGAGCTGCGCGAGCGGGTGCGGATCCAGATCCAGCAGATCCAGGTCCGGATCACCGACTCCTGAGCCTCCGGGGGCTCGTGAGGACCCTCGCCGGGCCTCGTTCTCGGATCTGGTCACGCCGCTGACCCCGGTCCGTGTCCTCCGGGACCGCACCGGGTTGTGCTGGTGCGGCCCGCGCGCGGCCGCACGGGCACCTCGGCCCCGCGGCGCCGGGTACGACACCGGAAGCGGGCCTTGCGGAAGTGACAGCGGTCGATGCGAACCCGGCACCGGCACGCCTCCGGCCCGCCCCTGCCGACCCGGCCGCCCCTGCTGACCCGGTCGCGCTCGCCACGGCGCTGCGCACGGCCCTGCTCGCGGCGCCGCTGCCCCTCGCGCTGCCGGGCACCTGGGACCTGCGCGGACGGCGTACCCAGCTCCTGGAGCAGCTCGACGACTACCTGCTGCCGCGGCTCAGCGCGCCGGAGCGGCCCATCCTCGTCGTCGTCGGCGGCCCGACCGGGGTCGGCAAGTCGACGCTGGTCAACACCCTCGTCGGCGAGGTGGTCTCGCAGTCGAGCATGATCCGCCCGACCACCCGCTCGCCGGTGCTGGTCCACCACCCCGACGACGCGCGCTGGTTCGGGCGCGACGGCGTGCTGCCGGCCTTCGAGCGGGTCGGCGTCCCGACCCACGACCCGGGCTCGGTCCAGCTCGTCGCGACCCCGGCGGTCCCGCCCGGGGTGGCCCTGCTCGACGCCCCCGACTTCGACTCCATCGACCTCACCAACCGGGCCCTGGCGACCCGGCTGCTGGCGGCGGCGGACATGTGGCTCTTCGTCACCTCCGCGGCCCGGTACGCCGACCAGCTGCCCTGGGAGCAGCTCGACATCGCGCGCGACCGCGGCACCCCGCTCCTGGTGGTGATGAACCGGATCCCGGCCGAGGACCTGGCGACCGTGTCGGCCGACCTCACCGCCCAGCTCGACCAGCGGGGGATCGGCCGCGGCAAGCTGGTCTTCGTCCAGCACGGCCCGGTCGAGCAGGGCCTGCTGCGCTCGCCCCAGGTCGGCGAGATCCGGGGTGCGCTCGACGAGCTCTCCGGATCGCCGGCCACCCGCCGCTCGATCGCCCGGCAGTGCGTGGCGGGCGCGGTGGTCCAGGCCGCGGCGGTGGCGGCCGAGGTGGCCGACGCCGCCGAGCGCCAGGTGGCCGCGATCGGCGCGCTGCTCGGGGCCGTCGACGACGCCTACGCGAGCGCGCGGACCGGGCTGCTGACGGCGCTGACCGACGGCACGGTGCTGCGCGGGGACCTCCGCTCGCAGTGGAGCGACCTGGTCGGCACCGACGACGCGCTGCCGATGGCCGAGATGGTCCGCCGGGTGCGCGAGCGCCTGCTCGCGACGCCGGCCGAGCACCAGGAGGCCCGGCTGGTCCGGCTCGAGCTCGCCCTCGACCTGGCCCTGGAGGGACTCGTCGTCGACCACGCCGAGCGCGCCGCGGGCGAGGCGGCCCGCCGGCTGCGGGCCACCGGCCACGGCGACGCCCTGCTCAGCTGGAGCGACGAGGACCTCACCCGGCCCGGACGGCGCCTGGCGGCGCGCGCTCGTAGCGACATCGCGGCCTGGCGCCGCGGCCTCGGGGCCGGCGACCCGGCCGCGCGCGGCATCGCGGCCGCGCTCGCGGTGTGCGCCGTCGCGGCGCCGGGCGCGGACCAGGGGAGCGGCCCGGTCGCGGCCGCCCGGTCGGGGATCCGGACGACGGTCGCCGACCTGCTCGCCGGTGAGCGCGACCGCTACCTGGCGCCCGTGCGGAGCTGGCGACTGACCCCCGACGCGCCGGGGCGGCTGCGGGCCGCCGGGCACGGGGTGGTCCGGGTCGGCAGAGACGGCCGAGACGGCTGAGGGAGACGCAGCACCATGAGGGAGGGAGTGGGGATGGGAAGCGGAGGACTGGGAGCAGCATTCCGGGAGGCACCGGCCGCGGGAGGTGTGCCGGAGCGACCCGGGGCGCGCGACGGCGCCCTGCGCAGGAGGGTCGACGGGCTCGAACGAGCGGTCGCCGAGGCGCGCGGCCACCTCGACGACGTCCTGCTGGACGACGTCGCGGCGGTCGCGGAGCGCTCGGCGGGACGGCTGCGGCTGTCGTCGGCGCACACCGTCGTCGCGATCGCGGGCGCCACCGGGTCGGGCAAGTCGACGACCTTCAACGCCCTGGCCGGCGCGGAGCTCTCGACAGCGGGGGCCCAGCGGCCGACCACGTCGGTCGCGACCGCGCTGGTCTGGAGCGACGAGGAGCCCGGGGACGGCGAGGGCGAGGGTGACGACGTCGCCGCGCTGCTCGACTGGCTCGGCGTCCCGGCGGCCGGACGGTTCCACCGCCCGTCCCTGGCGACGAGCACGCCGCGGGCCGCGCTGCCCGAGGGACTGGTGCTGCTCGACCTGCCCGACCACGACTCGATCCGCACGGCACACCACGACGAGGCCGAGCGCGTCGTCGCGCTCGCCGACGCGCTGATCTGGGTGGTCGACCCCCAGAAGTACGCCGACGCCGCGATCCACCAGCGCTTCCTGCGGCCCCTGGCCGGGCACCGCGATGTGACGATGGTGGTGCTCAACCACCTCGACACGGTGCCCGAGGAGAACCGCCCCGACCTGTTGCGCGACCTGCGCAAGGTGCTCGTCGCCGACGGGATGCGCGACCCGCGGATCCTCGGCGTCAGCGCCCGCCACGGGACGGGCATCGAGGAGCTGCGCGCCGCGATCCGGCGCCGGGTCGAGGACCACCGCGACGCCGAGCGGCGCGCGCTGGCCGACCTGGCGGCCGCGACCGACCGGCTGCGGGCCGCCGCGGGCGAGGCGCCCGGCGCCGTCCCCGACGTGTGGGTGGCCGACCTCGAGCGCCGGGTCGCCCAGGCCAGCGGCACCCGCCGGCGCGGTCCGGTCGACCGCTCGGCGGTCAACGCCGCGGTGCGTGCGCTCGCCGACGAGGCGACCCGCGACCTGACCGACGCCTGGGGCGCACCCGTCCGGGCGGCCGCGACCGCCCACCTGGACCGCACCGCCGACCGGCTCGACGCCGAGCTCGCCGCGCTCCCCGCCCCGGTGGCACCGCGCCCGGCCGGACCCTGGGCCGGTGCCCGGCTCGCGGGACTGGCCGCGGCGGGCCTCGGGCTGCTGCTGCTCGCCGGCTCGCTCACCGGCCTGCTCGGACTGCCGGCCGGGGTCGGCATCGGCATCGGCTTGCTCGCGGTGGGCCTCGCGCTCGCCGGCGGCGCCCACCGGGTGGTGACCGCGGCGTCGGCCCGGGCCGGCCTGCCCACGGCGGGCGACGACGACGAGAGCGGCCGGGTGATCGCGCGGGTGCTGCGCGCCCAGGTGCTCGATCCGGTGCGCGCCGAGCTGTCGTCGTACGGCCGGTTCCGGGCAGGTCTGGACACGGCTGCCGCGTCGCGGACCGGCCGGTGATCCGGTGCCGTCCGGCGACATATCAGGTATGAGAACGCCGCGGCCGGTTTCCGTGACAGCCGGTCACGCTTCGCGTTCTGTTGACGAGCGGACTCGGGACCTGCTCGCCCCACCCATCGAGAGGGAGCCACGCGCCGATCGCGCCGGTGCTCCCGCGCCCGAAAGTCGACACCCCACGATGACGTCCCGGTCCTCCGAAGCACTGGCCGCGCCCGGTCCCCGGCGCGCGGCAGACCGGCCGAGCCACCCTTCCTCGGCCACCGTGATCCCGCTGCGCGCACCCCGTGCGCAGACCGCCGAGCCCACCGACGCCGAGCTGCTGGAGCGCTGCCGGCGCCGCGACGGCGAGGCGTGGAACCTCCTGGTCGCCCGCTACGAGCGCCTGGTCTACTCCGTCGCCCGCCGCAACGGCCTCTCCGAGGAGGACGCCGCCGACGTCACCCAGGGCACGTTCGTCGCCCTGCTCGACGCGCTCGGCCGGATCCGCGACGAGGAGCGGCTCGCGTCCTGGCTGATGACGGTCACCCGGCGCCAGTCCTGGCGGGTGCGCAACCTCAGCCGGCGCGACATCCAGCTCGACGAGGCGCCCGAGGCGGTCGACGACTCCTCGGAGGACTGGGCTGCCGTCCTGGCCCTGCACGACGCGCTCGCCGAGCTCGGCGGCACCTGCCGCAGCCTGCTCGAAGCGCTCTACCTCGACCCGGAGAGCCCCAGCTACGCTGAGATCGCGGAGCGGTTCGGCCGGTCGATCGGCGGCATCGGCCCGCTCCGCGGGCGCTGCCTGGAGAAGCTGCGCGCGATCCTCACGGAGGGCGAGGCATGGTGACCCGGCGCCCGACGTTCACCGAGATCGTCGACTGGATCGAGGGCCGGCTGCCCGACGAGCGCGCCGACCAGGTCGCCGCCGAGGTCGCCGCCGACGAGGACTCCGCCGGTGCCGCCGCGTGGATGACGCAGTTCCTCGCCGACGCCCGCCGGCTGCCCCTGGAGACCCCGCCGCCCGAGCTGAGCGCGCGCCTGCGCGGGCTCTTCGACGATGCCGCGAACCTGCCGCCCGAGGTGCGCTGGGCCACCGCGCACCTGCTCTACGACACCCGCGAGGCGATGACCGGCACCCGGTCGGCCGACCTGCTCGACCACACCCACCTGGCGTTCGAGACCGAGCACGGGCGGTTCGTCGTCGAGGTACGACGGGCGGGGGCCGGCGAGGTCGACCTGCACGGGCTGCTGCTCCTCGACGAGGGCGCCGCCGCGGCCGACGTCACGCTGCTCGAGGACGGCACCGTCCGGCGCCGGGCCCGGACCACGGCCGACGGCCGGTTCGAGCTGCTCCAGGTGCCGCAGAGTGTGGACGAGCTGCGCATCGCGGTGCGCGACGCGCGGGTCAGCGCTCCGCTCGACCTCACCCGAGCCTGAGCGACGGTCATGGTCACCGAGGTCGTCGAGCCTCGCGAGCATGCGCTCGCGCGGCTGATCGACGAGGCGGAGGAGCTGCGGCACCGCGACGTCGAGCGCTGCGTCGCGCTCCTGGACGAGGCCGCGGCCCGTGCCGACGGGCCGCACGACCACGAGCACCGGGCCCGGCTCGAGGGCGTCCGCGGCGAGCTCTGCCTGCTGCGCGGCGACCTGCTCGGCGCGATCACCGGCTACCAGCGCTCCCGGATGGCCTGGCTCGCGGCCGGGCGCTCGCTCGAGGCGCGCGGGGCGATGCTCGGCCGGACCGCGACGATGCTCGCCGCGGGGGAGTACGCCGACGTGGTGCTCGTCGTCCAGCGGATCCTCACCGGCATCGAGCAGGGCAGCACCGTCGACGAGGAGCTCGCCACCCGGCTCCACCTCACCGCCCACCGCCAGCTCGGCAGCGCGCACGCGGCGCGCGGCGACCTGGCCGCCGCGGTGCGCCACTTCGACCTGTCCGACGACCTCGCCCGCCGGCTCGGCGACCGCTTCGAGGTGGCCCGGATCGCGCTGCAGCGCGGCCAGGTGCTCGTCGCCGACGGGCTGGTGCACCGGGCCATCGAGCTGCTCTGCGACGCGCGCCGCGAGGCGCTGGAGCAGGGGGCGACCCGGCTCGCGGCCGCGGCCGTCGTACCGATCGCGGAGGCGCTGGCCGCGGCCGGCAGCCCGATCGCGGCGATCGAGCTGCTGGAGCGGGTGGGCCCGCTGCTCGCCGAGCTCGGCGCCGGCCTGGCCGAGCGGGACCGGGCACTGGCCGAGGCGCTGCTCAGCGTGGGCCGGGCCGAGGAGGCCTACGACCGGGGCCGCGCGGCCCGCGACGCCTTCTGGGACACCGGGCGGATCGCCGCCTGCGCCCGCGCCGAGCTCGTCTGCGCCGTCGCCGCGCAGCGGGTCGGCCGGGCCGACCTCGCGCACCACGCGCTCACCGCCGCCGAGCAGCTGGCGAGCGAGTGCGGCGACGTCGTGGTCCGGGACGAGGCCCGGATCCTGCTCGCCCGGAGCGCCGCGCCGCGGAGCGCGGCGGTGCTCCAGCTCGTCGGCCTGCTCCAGGACGACACGGCGACCGACACGTCCCGGGTCCGCGCGGCCATCCTGCTGGCCCGCGCGACCCGGGATCCGGACGAGGCCGAGGCGCGCATCGCGGCCGCCTCGGCCGAGGTGGACCGGCTCGGCCGGCCCGAGCTCCGCCTGGAGCTGCGGATGGTCCGGGCCCGGCGGCTCCAGGAGGCGGGCTGCACCAAGCAGGCCGCCGAGGAGCTGCGCGCCGCCTGCGAGATGGGCCACCTGCTCGCCCAGCGCCCGCGCCTGGGCGGCGGCCACGGCGGGCTCGTCGCCGAGGCCAGCGACCAGCTCATCGACGTCCTCCTCGAGGACGGCGGCCACGCCGCGCTGATCGAGGCCTGGCAGCGGGTGCGTTCCGCGAAGGCCTCGGCGTTCGCCACCCTGCGCGGGCACGCCCAGGGCTGGCAGGTCGACGAGGCCGCCGGCTCGGCCACCGACATCGACAGCCTCATCGAGAGCGCCCGGCACCGGGTGGCCGTGGGCCGCACCGCGCCGCTGCCGGACCCGGCCCCCGTGCCCGAGGGACCGGCCCTCGAGCTGTGGGTGAGCGGTCCCGACGTGATCGCGTTCGTGGTCCGCGAGGGCCAGGTCCACGTGCGCCGGCTCCCCGGCGCCGGACGCGAGACCGCCCGGCTGGTGGCTGCCTGGCAGCAGGAGTGCCACCTCGTCTCGGCGGTCGGCGCGACCTCGGCCTCGTCGCCGTCGCTCGACGCGCTGTACGGGCAGCTCGTGCTCCCGCTCGAGGACCTCCTCGCCGACATCGGCGCCGAGCCGGTGCCCGTCGCCGGGCACCGGCACCTGCTGGGCATCCCGTTCGACGCGCTCCTCGACGTCGGCGGTCCCTGGCGCCGGCAGCTGACCCACGCCCACGAGTCCGACCACGAGCCCGCGGGCGACCTCGGCGGGTTCGAGCCCGCGGAGCGGCCGTGGGCCGGACCGGACGGCGTCCGGGTGCTCGTGCTCGCGGTGCCCGACGACGAGGCGCCGGCGATCGCGACCGAGGCGGAGATGATCGCGGCCACGCTGGTCCGCTCGGAGATCCGGGTCGGCGCGGCCGCCACGGCGCGGGCCCTGGCCGGACGGCTGGCCTCGGTCGACCTCGTGCACGTGGCGGCGCACGGCCGCTTCCACCCGGGCAACCCCCTGTTCTCCGCGCTGCGGCTGGGCGACGGCTGGCTCACCGCCGGTGAGCTGGTCGACGGCCGGTTCGACATGCGCGGGCGCGTCGTCGTCCTCAGCGCCTGCGGGTCGGGGCGCGCCGCGCACCACCTGCAGCGCCCGATCGGCCTGGCCTGGGCCTGCCTCAGCGCCGGCGCCGCGGGCGTGGTGGCGTCGCTGTGGCCGGTCGACGACGAGGTCACGGTCACCTTGATGGCCCGCTTCTACGAGCGGATCGCGGCCGGCGACACCCCGCGCACGGCACTCGGGGTCGCCCGCCAGGCCGTGGCGCGGACCCATCCGCACCCCTACTACTGGGCGGCGTTCCGCTACTTCACGCCCGCGTCCTGAGCCGGCTGGAAAAAAGTTCGGATCCGGTGGATCAACCGGGCTCCGCCCCCGCACCAGTGCTGTGTGACGCAGCCTGACAGCGACTCGAACCCGGCCCCGGACTGGCCCGCCTTTCTCCCGCACCGGGAGATCGACCGCCTCCTGGAGCGGCTCGAGCACGCCGCCGTGGTCGGCCCGGCCGAAGCGGCCCGGCTGCTGCGCCTGGTCACCAAGGAGGTCCAGCGGCTGCGCTCGATGGCGCTGCGGCTGACCACCGAGAAGCTCGCCGAGGCCGATCGCGAGGCGCGCGGCATCGTCACCGAGGCCCTCGGCCACGCCGACTCCCTGCGCCACGCCGGGCTGACCGTGCTCAACGCGCGTCTCGACGAGGCGGACCGGTTGATGGCGACCGTGCGCGAGGCCTACCGGGTCGAGCTGCGGGCCGCGGGACTCGGCGCGACCGGCAGGGCCGAACCGTGAGTGCGCTCCCCGAGCCCGGACCGGCCCTCGCCGAGCGGCCCGCGGCCGTCGTCGAGGTGCTGCCGCACGGCCGGCTGCGCCGGGTGCTCGAGTGCACCGTCGCCGCGAGCGCGCTGCTGGTGCTGGCCCCGGTGCTGGTGCTCGTCGCCCTGCTCGTGCTCACGACCAGCCGCGGGCCGGTGCTCTTCCGCCAGGAGCGGGTGGGCCACGGCGGACGCCGGTTCGTCGTCCTCAAGTTCCGCACGATGCGCCGGGACGCCGCCCGGACGGCCGAGGCGCTCTTCGCCGTGGCCAACGACGGCTCCGGCCCCCTGGACAAGCTGCGCCGCGACCCGCGGGTCACCCCGGTCGGGAGCTGGCTGCGGCGCTCGTCGCTCGACGAGCTGCCCCAGCTGTGGAACGTCCTCAACGGGACCATGGCGCTCGTCGGCCCACGGCCGACCACCCCGCGCGAGGTCGCCCGGTTCGCCCGGCGCGAGCACCGGCGCTGCGCCGTACGGCCCGGGGTCACCGGGCTCGCCCAGGTCAGCGGCCGCAGCGACCTGGCGTGGGACGACGCCGTCGACCTGGACCTGCACTACATCGACCACCGCTCGCTCGCGCTGGACCTGCGGATCCTGCTCCGCACGCTCCCAGCGGTGCTCCGCGCGCGCGGCGCCTACTGACCCACCAACCGAGGAGACCCACGATGTTCAACCGACCTCGCCCCGGCGATCGCGCCGCGCAGGAGGCTGCCGCGGCGTTCGACGACGTCCTGGCGGAGCTCCAGGGTGGTGCGGACGCGCCCGAGGCGACCCCGACCTCGGGGCCGCCCACCTCGCCGCCGCCCAGCTCGCCGCCGCCGTCCGCGCCTCCGGCCGAGGCCCCGGCACCGGCGCCGGCACCGCTGTCGGTCACCGAGCACGCCGCGACCCTGCGGGCGACCCGGGACGCGCAGCAGCAGGCCCAGGAGATGCTCACGATGGCCGCCCAGGCGCGCAACGACGCGACCGAGCAGGCCGAGCAGATCGTGGTCGAGGCCCGCGACGTCGCCGACCGGGTCCGCGCGGACGCGGACGCCGAGGCCGAGCGCACCCGCCGCGAGGCGATCGACTGGGTCAAGGCCCAGCGCGCCCGGGTCGAGGTCGCCACGGACACCCTGACCAAGGAGGCCGAGCGGGACGCGGAGAACATCCGCACCGAGGCCATGCGCGCCGCGATGGCCGAGGCCGAGCAGACCGCACGCCTCTACGTCGGCGAGGCGGCCGCCCGCGGCGCCCGCGACGCCGAGGAGATCCGGGGCCGGGCCCGCGAGGTGCTCCACCAGGCCGCGGACCTCGGCGCCGGTGTGCAGACCTCGATGACCGAGGTCGCGCACGCGCTCGACCTGGCCATGGCCGCGGTCAAGGACCAGCTCCGGGCCATCGACGCCCTGCTCGAGGAGACCCGGCGCAACCCGCCGGTCCCGGACGTCGCGGCCGCCGCGGCCGCGGGGGACGCCGAGCCCGAGGCCGAGACCGAGACCGAGCCTGAGACCGAGGGCGACGAGCCCGCGGTGGACGCCGAGGCTGCCGAGCCCGAGCCCGCGACCGAGGCAGCCGAGACCGAGACCGAGGCCGGCCGCAGTGGCCGCCAGCTCGGCGCGATGTTCCGCGGCGCGTCCGACGAGGACTGATCGATCATGCGCGTCGTCCACCTCGTCGAGTCCCTGGGGGGAGGAGTGCTCAGCTCCGTCCTCACCATGGTCGACGCGACCCCGGACATCGAGCACCACCTGGTGACCTGGCCGCGCCGCGACCACGCGGACACCGGCGACGAGCGACGCCCGTTCCACACCACCGGCGCGCTGCCGCGGGGTCCGCTCGCGGCGGCCCGGGCGCTGCGCGCCGAGGTGGGCGAGCTGGCGCCGGACGTGCTCCACGCGCACTCGTCGTACGCCGGGATGCTGGCGCGGGGCGGCGAGCTGGACGTCGACGTGATCTACAGCCCCCACTGCTTCGCCTTCGAGCGGCGCGACATCGGCGCCGTGCACCGGGCCGGCATCCGGCACATCGAGCGCGCCCTCGTACGACGCACCGCCGTCCTCGTCGCCTGCTCGCCCCACGAGGCCGTGCTGGCCCGCAACCTCGGCCACCGCCGCGTGGTGACGGTGCCCAACCGGGCGCTCAACCCGCCCGACGTCCGGGCCCGCTTCGCCACCCCGCTCCGGGTCGTGACCGCCGGCCGGATCAGCTCCCAGAAGGACTGGCGCCACCTGCTGGCGGCCAAGCGATCCTTCGACGACGCCGGCGTCCGGCCGGCCCAGTGGGAGTGGCTCGGCGGCGGCGAACCCGGTGCCGAGGCGGCCCTGCGCGAGGGCGGCATCGCCGTGTCCGGGTGGCTCTCGCGCGACGAGGTGGTGCGCCGCCTGGCCGCCGCCCAGGTCTACGTGCACACGGCCGCCTGGGAGGGCGCGCCGGTGAGCATCATCGAGGCCGCCACGGTGGGCCTCCCGATCGTCGCCCGGCGGATCCCGACGCTGGAGAGCCTCGGCGTCCCCGGCCTCGCCGCCTCGCCGGAGGACCTCGCGCTCCGCGTGGCCGGCCTGCTCGACCCGGGCCAGTGGTCGGCCGAGCAGGTGAGCTCGCTGGCCTTCGCCGCCGACCACTCCGCGTCGGCGCAGCGTCGCCGGCTCGGCACCGCGTACCAGCACACCCCCGCAGCAGCACTGATCCTCAGTTAGGACCGACCACCATGCCCACGACATCCCTGGACCCGATCGAGCACGCCGACGCGCGCTCCCTGACGGTGCGCGGCGGCCTGCGCGCCGCCGGCGCGTTGCTGTGGCGCCGCAAGTGGGTGGTGCTGCTCGTGTTCGCCCTCGTCGCCAATGTCGTCGCCGCCGGCCTCGTGCTCGCCCAGCGCGAGTACACCGCGACCGCCCGGATCGCGGTCACGCCCAAGGCCGAGCTGGCGCCGTCGGCGGTCAGCTACACCGACCTGCTCGGCACCATCGCGGACGTCGCCTCCTCGCGCCCGCTCCTCGACGAGGTGTCCGGCGACGTCGCGGGACGCTCGTCGGCCCGGCTGGCCGACGAGGTGCGCGGCGAGGTCGTCGAGGGCACGGTGATCGTGCAGGTCTCCGTGCGCGACGCCGACCCCAAGAAGGCCGCCGAGATCGCCAACCTGGTCGCCGAGGCGCTGCCGGCCCACGACCCGAGCAACGGGTCCTTCGACTACAAGGTGACCGAGTCGGCGGTCGCCCCCGACACGTTCAGCTCACCCAACATCCCGCTGACCAGCCTGGCCGGCCTGGTCCTGGCGCTGCTGCTCGCCGCGGCCGCCGCGGTCGCGGCGGACCGGATGTTCCGCACCGTCACCGACCCCGACGAGATGGGCGAGGTCTCCGAGACCGCCGTGCTCGGCGTGATCCCCAAGCCGGCCGACCCGGCCGGGGTGCCCGCGCTCGAGCTCGACGCCGAGGAGTTCCAGGCGATCCGCGCGCTGCGCATCGCTGTGGAGTTCGCGAGTGCCGAGGACCCGAGCCGGCTGCTCGTCGTCGCCTCCGCCAGCGGCTCGGACCCGTGGGCGGGCTGGACCGAGATCAACCTGGCCACCGCGCTCGCCGAGGTCGGCCACCGCGTGCTCGTGGTCAACGCCGACCGCGACGGCGCCGTCCACCCCGCGCTGGACTCGCCCGGCGAGCCCGGCCTGTACGACGTGATGGCCGGGACGTGCACCTTCGACGAGGCCGTCATGGTCGGCCCGACCCCGCAGGTCCACGTGCTGCCGGTGGGCCACGCCCACCTCGCCGCGCCGAGCCTGCTCGAGATGCGCTTCCACGGGCTGCTCCAGGACACCGAGGACGCCTACGACGTGGTGATCGCGCACGCGCCGCCGGTGTCCGGCTCCGAGGACGCCCGGATCATGGCGATCCACGGCGCGATGCTCCTCACCGTCCCCTCCGGCCGCGTGCACCCGCGCTACGTACGCCGTGCGGCCGAGCACCTGCGCGGCATCCGGCTGCGGATCCTCGGCAGCGTCCTGCTCGGGGTCCGGCCCGCCCGCCGGCGCCGTCGTACCCGCGCGTTCTGAGAGGACCGACCATGTCCCAGCTCCGGGTCTGCGTGGTGCAGGCCGGCGGCGTCCTCGGTGGTGCGGAGCGCTGGCAGCTCCACCTCGCCGACGCCACCGACCGGCTCGACCTGACCGTGGTGGCGCTCGGGGACGGTCCGGCCGCCGCGCAGTGGACCGCCCGCGGTCACGAGGTCCGGGTGCTGCCCGCCGAGCGCTCGGCGGCCGGCATCGCCCGCTCCCAGGCGCGGCTGCTGCCG
Organism: Pimelobacter sp. 30-1; assembly: GCF_018831735.1. Lineage (NCBI taxonomy): Bacteria > Bacillati > Actinomycetota > Actinomycetes > Propionibacteriales > Nocardioidaceae > Pimelobacter > Pimelobacter sp. 30-1. The sequence goes on along the minus strand of NZ_NHTS01000006.1, from coordinate 508,062 downwards.
CACCTGCGCCGGATCGCGCCCGACGTCGTCGTCGCGCACGGCGTCAAGGCGGGCCTGGTCACCGCGCCGGTGGCCCGGCTGCTCGGTGTCCCGGTCGCGTGGGTGCGCCACGACGCGTCGTTCTCGGGGCGCGTCGTGGCGCTGCTCGACGCGCTCACCGACGGGCAGGTCTCGACGAGCTCCTGGCTGACCGAGGGGCGCAGCCCGGGCAACGCCCTGGTCCTGCCGCCGCCGCGGAGGGAGCTCCCGCTGGCCCGGCCCGCGGCCCGCGCCCGGCTCGGCGTGGACCTGGCCGAGGGCCGGCTGCTGCTGGGCATGGGGACCCGGCTCACCGCCTACAAGGGCGTCGAGGACGCCGTCCGCGCGCTGGCCGAGCCCGGCGCGGCCGGCTGGGAGCTCGCCGTCGCGGGCATCGCCGACCCGGCCGAGCCGGGGGAGCGGGACCGGCTCACGGCACTCGCCACGACGCTCGGTGTCGGGGCGCGGGTGCGGTTCCTGGGCGAGGTGCCCGACTTCGGGCGGATCGTGACCGCCTTCGACGCGGTCGCCGTGCTCACCCGGCCGACGCCGGCCGAGCCGTGGGTGCGCGAGGCGTTCGGGATGGCGGCGCTCGAGGCGGTCACCGGCGGCGTGCCGGTGGTCGCCGTACCGCCGGTCGACGAGGTGGCCGGTGACGGCGCCGTCGTCGTCGCGCCGGGTCGCCCGGACGCGGTGGCCGCGGCCCTCGCCCGGCTGGCCGACGACGAGGCCCGGCGTGGACTGGGCGAGGCCGCGACCCGCCGGGCGGGCGCCTTCGCGGACGCCGCCGAGGCGGCCGGCACGTTCGTGGACTTCCTGGCCGCCCTGGCCCACCGGCCCGGCGCGGGCCACGACCCCGAGGGGCCGCCGATCAGCATCGTCACGACCGTCCTCGACGACCGCGCCGCGCTCGGCTCGCTGCTCGGCGCGCTGCTGCCGCAGCTGGGACCGGACGACGAGCTCGTCGTCGTCGACGGCGGCTCCACCGACGGCACCGCCGAGCTGCTCGCCGACCTGGCGCTCCGCGACCCGCGCGTGCGGCTGCTCGTCGAGCCCGGCGCGGGGATCTCGCAGGGCCGCAACCTCGGCATCGCCGCGGCGACGCACGACGCGATCGCCTGCACCGACGCGGGATGCGCGCCGGTCCCCGACTGGCTGGGCGCGCTGCGCCGGGCCTTCGACCGGCACCCCGAGATCGGGCTGTGGACCGGCACCTACAGCGTCGAGGCCGATCGGGCCTGGGAGCACGCCCTCGCTGCCGTCGGCTACCCGATGATCGAGGAGCTCGCCCGGCCGACCCCGCTCGTGCGCGTCTACGGACGCTTCCTGGGCCGCAGCTTCGACCCGACCATGCCCACCGGCCGCTCGGTGGCGTTCCGCCGCGAGGCCTGGCGCGCGGCCGGCGGCTTCCCCGAGGACCTCGCGACGGGCGAGGACGTGCTGTTCGGGCGCAGCGTCGTCGCCGCGGGAGCGCGCGCCGCGATGGTGCGTGACGCGGAGGTGGTGTGGGCCCAGCGGCCGACCTTCCGGGCCAACCTGACCATGTACCGCCGCTACGGCGAGGGCAGCGGCTACTCGCTCGACCGCCGGCTGCTCAGCCGCGACCTGGCCCGCGTGGCGGCGTACGGCGTCGCGGCGGTGGTCGCCGTGCGCGGCGGGCGCCGGTCCCGGGGGCTCGCCGCCGCCGGTGGTGCCGCCTACCTCTCGCTGCCGGTGGCCCGCGCGCTGCGCGGCCCGGCACCGGTGCGGACCGTGGCCCTGGTGCCCGGCGTCGCCGCGGCCCGCGACCTCGCCAAGGCGTACGGCGCGGTCTCGGCCGCGCTGCGCGGGAGGCCCACGTCGTGAGCCTGCCCACCCTGAGCCCCCTGCCCGGCTACCGCGCCGTCGTCCTCGACCGGGCGCGGCCGCTGGCCGGCGGTGTCGGCGGGCGCCCGCTGGCGCTGGCCGTGGCGCTGGTCATCGTGGTGCTGCCCTTCGGGGACACCGCGGTGCCGGGGGCCGGCCTGAGCCTGACGTACGTCGCGATGGCCGTCCCCGCGCTCCTGGTGCTGCGCCTGCTGGTGCTCGACCGGATCGGGCTCCCGCCGTCCCTGGTCTTCCTGGGCCTGGCGCTCAGCGTCGCCGGCGGCGTCGTGTCGGCCGCGACCGGCGTGGACCCCGACCGGGCGGTGCCCAGCGTCGTGATCTCGCTGCTCACGCTCGGCTACGGCCTGGCGATCGTGGTGGCCTTCCGGCCCGGCAGCGAGGTCGACGCGATCGACCTGCTCGTCGTCGTGGGCGGTGTGGTCGCCGCGATGGCGCTGACCTCGGTGGGCTCGGCCGGGGCGCTCCAGGCCGCGGAGGGAGGCAGCGTCGTCCTGGGCCGGCTGACCGGTCCGTTCGCGCAGCCCAACGAGCTCGGCATCTTCTGCGCGGCACTGCTGCCGCTGACCGTCGTCGCGCTGGTCTCTGCCGGTTCCCGCCGCCGGACCGTCGTGCTCGGGCTGGCCGCGGCCTGCCTGGTCGGGGCCTGGGCGATGAGCATGTCGCGCGGCGCCTGGATCGGCGGCGTCGTCGCCCTCGTCGGTCTCGCGATCTGCGAGCCGGCCACCCGGCGGGCCCTCGCGGGCGTCGGCGCCACGGTGCTCGCGGCGGCCGCTGCTGCGGTGGTGCTGCCGGCCTCGACGCCGGTCCTCGGCGTCGTCGGGGCCCGGCTCCGCTCGCTGGGCGACCCCACCCAGAACCAGTACGACGACCGCCCCCTCATCTGGGCGGAGGCCTGGCGCCAGGCCTCGGAGCACCCGTGGTTCGGCGTCGGCCCGAGCGGCTTCAAGGTCGCCGCGGGCCAGACCGCCAGCGCGATCTCGGCCGAGCCCGCCGACCACCCGCACGACCTGGCGCTGACGATCCTGGCCGACCGCGGCGTGGTCGGGCTGGCGCTCGGCCTCGTGGTCGTGGCCGGGTGCGTCCTCGCCGCCCGGCGCCAGGTGCTCGCCGGTCCCGGACCGGTGCGCCCCGGCGGCCCGTCCCGGGTGCGGAGCATGGCCGTCCTCGCCGCGCTCAGCGCGGTCGCCGTCCACTGCGTCTTCGACATGCCCCTGCGCAACCCGATCGTCGCCGGCCTGGTCTGGACCCTGCTCGGCATGGCGATGACGGTCGAGGCCCGCGGCGCCCCGGACGACGGCGACGCGCCCCGACCCGTACCGAACCACCCCCCGACAGGAGAGAGACGACCATGGTGAGCACCGAGGGACAGGCCCGGCGCCAGCGCGAGCAGTGGCGCTCGATCGGACTGCTGGTCGGTGGTCTCGCGCTGCTGGTCACCTTCGGCGTCCAGCTGATCGTGCTGATGCCGACCACCTACACGGCGACCAGCGCCATCGCGCTGCGCCCGCTGACCGCCGAGCAGAGCGCCGACAGCATCGAGATGCAGGCCCACGAGTACGCCGTCGCGCTGGGCGCGAAGGAGACCGCGGCCATGGTCGCCGGCACCGCCGACCGCTCGGGCGATCGCCCGGACGTCGACGTGACCACCACGCGCGACCCCGGCACCTCGACGATCCGGATCGCCGCCTCCTCGACCGACAAGGACGCCGCGATCGACGTCGCGAACGGGCTCGCCGCCCGTGCCGAGCAGCTCGGCCAGTCCGACGAGACGGCCAAGGTGGTGGTCGTCGTCCAGGCGGGCGGCGCCGGCGTCACCTCGGACCCACCGCGCCGGCTCTACCTCGCCGCCCTGTTCACCCTGGCCGGCCTGCTGCTGGCCGGCGGGATCTACCAGATCAGGCAGCGGGTCCCGTGAGCACGCCGCGAGTCCGGGTCCTCATGTACCACGGCGTCGACCGGGTCAGCGCCGCGCGTGACCCGCACGGGATGTTCGTGACGCCGCGCGCGTTCCGCGACCAGGTCGAGCACCTCCTCGAGGCGGGCTACGTCCCGATCGACGAGGCGACCTACCTGGCGGCCGGCACCGGCACGGGCACCGGCGCCGGGACGCCGCTGCCGCGCCGCGCGGTGCTCCTCACCTTCGACGACGGCTACGTCGGCGTGGGCGAGCACGCCGCGCCGGTGCTGGCGTCCTTCGGCGTGCCGAGCGTCCTCTACGTGCCTGCCGGGCTCGTCGGCGGCAGCTCGGACTGGCTGCCGGCCCGCCACCGCCACCCGCTCATGGGAGCGAGCGAGCTCCGCGAGGTCGCCGCCGGCGGCATGGCGATCGGCGCGCACGGCTTCGACCACGCCGACCTGACCACGCTCGGCGCCGCCGACCTGCACCGCCACGTGGGCGCGGCCCGCACCGAGCTGGAGCGGGTGGTCGGCCGTCCGGTGCGCTCGTACGCCTTCCCCTACGGGACCCACGACGCCCGGGTGCGTGCGGCGGTGCGCGCCGCCGGCTACGACGGCGCCTTCGCCGTCCACGACGCGGCCGGCCCGTTCGCGACCGGCCGGGTCGATGTCAACGCGACCGACACGCTGCGCTCGTTCCGGATCAAGCTGCACCGGCACTACCCGCGCGCCCGCCGCGCGACCGAGCGGTTCCCGCTGCTGCGCCGCGCGGCGCACGACCTCGTCGGCCGCGCGCCGCGCGAGGAGCTCTCCGCACCCGAGGCCACCGGAGGTGGACGATGAGCACGGTCCTGCGACGCAGCCTGGTGGTGCTCGGCATCATCGGGCTCTGGGCGCTCGGCGCCTCGCTGCCCTGGCAGCTCAACGCCCGCTCCCAGACCGACGCGACCCGGGTCGAGGTCCGGACCGAGGCCGCGGCCCCACCGGCCGCCACGCCCGCCGCCCGTCCCCGGCCGCCGCGGCGTCCGCCCGACGGCGCCCTCGGCTTCCAGCTCTCCGCGCACCACGGCACCGACGCCGCCCGCGCCGTGCGCGTGATGAAGCGGCTGCGCGCCGCCGGCAGCCGCTGGGTCCGGGTGGACGTCGGCTGGTCGACCCTGGAGCCGGACGGACCCGGTCCGTTCGCGCCCTGGTACGCCGAGCTCATCGACGACGTCCTCGCCGGCGCCCGGGCCAACGGCCTCCAGGTGATCCTGTCGTTCTGGCAGACGCCCGCGTGGGCCAGCGCGTCCGGCAGCCTCTACGCCCCACCGACCGACCCGCAGGACTACGCGCGGGCGCTCGGCCGGGCCGCCGAGCGCTGGCGCGACCAGGTCGCGGCCTGGGAGATCTGGAACGAGCCGAACTTCGATGGGTTCTTCGCCGGCGCCGACCCGGCGACGTACACGCGGATGCTGTGCGCGGCCTATCCCGCCGTCAAGCGGTACGACGACGCGCCGGTCCTCTTCGGCGGGCTGATGTACAACGACGACGCCTGGCTGGGCCGGGCCTACCGGGCCGGTGCCAAGGGCTGCTTCGACGCGCTCGCCACCCACCCCTACGTCGGGCCGAGCGACGCCGCGCCCGACACCCCCTCGGTGGGCGCGGTCTGGCGGCTCACCCACACCCCGGCGATGCGCGCGGTGATGGACGAGTGGGGCGATCGCCGCAAGGCGATCTGGGTGACCGAGCTCGGCTGGTCGACCGGGACCGACAACGAGGGCAACCCGTGGGACCGGCCGGTCACGCCGCGCCAGCAGGCGCGCTACCTGCGCCAGGCCGTGCAGCTCATCCGGGACCGCTACCCGTACGTCGGGCCGATCATCTGGTACCGCGACGTCGACGGCCGCAGTGCGTCGTACCAGGACGGGTTCGGGCTGCTCACCGCCCGCCTGCAGCCGAAGCCCGCGCTGCGGGCCTTCGAGGCCGAGGCGAAGGGACGGTGAGGCCGGTGTTCCCGCGCCGTCAGCGCCCGCCGTGGACGGGGATCGACGACCTGCTCGCCGGCACGTCCGCCGAGCCGGTGGTCCTGGAGCCGACCGTGCCGGCCGTGCCGTCCGAGGCGTCCGAGCCCGTCGAGCCCCGGTCCGCGACCGCGGACGCCCGCCGCCAGGCCGACGAGCTGCTCGCCCTCGCCCGCCGCGAGCACGCCGACGCCGCCGCCCAGGGGGCGTCGGTGGTGCACGAGGCGAGCCAGGTCGCCGACCGGATCCGCCGGGCCGCCGAGGCCGAGGCAGCCGAGGTCTCTGCCGAGGCGGACGCCTGGGAGCGGGCGTGGAGCGAGCGGGTCGACCAGCTCATCGGGGAGCTGACCGCGCAGGCCGAGGAGAGCGCCGCGAGCGTCCGGGCCGAGGCCCGGCGCACGGCGGTGCCGGTGGCCGAGTCGGCCGCGCGCCGCCGGGTCGCCGAGCAGTCGGCGGCCGCCGAGATCGCCGCCGAGCGCGCCCGCGCCCAGGCCCGCCAGGAGCTCCGTGACGCCCTCGGTGCCGGGATCGCTCTGCACGAGGCCCTCGCCGCCGCGACCGGTGCGCTGGCCGACGGGCTGAGCACCCTGCGCGATCGCTGCGCTGCCCTGGAGCAGCTGCTGACCGAGGTCCGCGGGACGGAGTCCTGACCGTGTCCACCGCCACCGCCACCGCCACCGCCCTCGGCGAGCGTCCCGCCCCGGTCGCCCCGGTCGCCCCGGTCACCCCGGTCACCCCGGTCACCCCGGTCACCCCGGTCTCCCCGGCCGCCCCGGTGACCCAGGGCGCGGGCTGGCTCGCGGTGGGTGCGGTGAGCGCCAAGACGGCCCAGACCCTCGTGCTGCTGGTCTTCGCGGCGGTGCTGGACCCCGGCGCGATGGGCCTGGTCGCACTGGCCTCCGTGGTGCTCAACGTGGTCACCGTGCTCGCCGACCTCGGCACCAGCACCGCCCTCGTGCACCTGCGCGGCGATGCCGAGCGGGCCGCGCGGACCGCCGTGACGCTCGCGCTCGCGACGTCGGCCGTCCTGGTCGCGGCGGTCTGGATCGCCGCCCCGGCGCTGGCCGCCGGGCTCCGGGTCGGGGACGACGGGACCGCCGTGCTGCGCGGCGTCGTCCTGTGCGCACCGCTCCTGGCGGTCGCCGGGGTCAGCGGCGAGCTGCTGCGCCGCGGCCTGGACTTCCGCCGGCGGGTGCTGCCCGACATCGCCGGCAACCTCGTCGGCGCCGGCGTCACCGTCGCCGGGCTCGCCGCCGGGCTCGGCGCGACCGCGCTCGTCCCCGGTCAGCTCGCCCTGGCCGCCGTCACGCTCGTCGGCTTCTGGGTCGTGCGCCCCCCGGTCCGGCCGGGCTGGGTGCGGCCGGACGCCGCCGCCCTGCTGACCTACGGCCGCAGCCTGGCGGCCGGCAGCCTGCTCACGCTGCTCGTGCTCAACGTCGACTACGTGCTCGTCGCCCACCACCTCGGCAGTGCCGACGTCGGCGTCTACTCGATCGCGTTCCGCCTCGCCTACATGCCCTACCTGCTCGTCGCGATGGTCATCGGGGGAGCGGTGTTCGCGCACCTGTGCCGGCTCCGCGGCCCCGCCATCGGTACGGCGACCGTCGACGCCGCCGTCACCGTGCACACCCTCGTCGTCCCGCTGTACGCCGGGATGCTGGTCCTCGCCCCCCACCTCACCCTCCTGGGCGAGCAGTGGGCGCCGGGCGTCCCGGCGCTGCGCTGGCTGGCCGGGTACGGACTGCTGCTCAGTGCCCTGGAGCCGGCGCTCGCCGCGCTCAAGGCGGTCGGGCGCACGCCGGACCTGCTCCGGATCGTCGCCCTGCACCTGGTCACCCTGGTCGGGCTGCTCCTGCTCGTCGTCGACCGCGGCGTCACCGCGGTCGCCGCGGCCCAGGCGGTCTCCGGCCTGCTCACCCTCGGCGCGGCCGTCCTCCTGGTCCGGTGGCGGGTGCCCGGCCTCGACGGTGACGCCCTGCGGGACGCGCTGCGCCGGCTCGCGCCGGTCGCGCTCGCGGGGCTGGCGCTGGCCGCGGCGGCCACGACCGCCGACCGGCTGCTGCCCGGTCCCGCGGTCTCCTTCGTCCGGCTCGGCCTCGCTGCGACCTGCGGTCTCGCCGCCTACGCGGGCGTCCTCCTGCTGGCTCGCCGCTCCCGGCCGGTGCGCGTCCGGCCCGGCTGGCTCGCCGTCGTACCGCTGGGGGCGGCGGTGCTGGGCGGCGGCCACCTCGCCGTGTCCGCGCCCGGCGCCCTCCTGCTCGCGCTGCTGGTGCTCGTCGCCCTGGCGGTCGCGGTGTGCCGGGTCGAGTGGGCCGCGATCGCCTATGTCGTCGTCGAGCCGTTCGGCGACCTGGCCCGCGAGGTGCACCCCGCCGCCGTCAAGGCGCTCGGTGCGGTGCTGCTGCTGGCCTGGCTGGTCCGGGTGGTCGCCGAGCCGGGCCGCCGTCCCCTGCGCGAGCCGGCGTTCGTCGCGCTCGGCTGCCTCGGCCTGCTGCTGCTCGCCTCGTTCGTCGCGGCCGGGGGAGACCTCACGACCGGGGGCGCGCACGCGCTGACCTATGCGTCGTACCTCGTCGTCGTGGTGGTCCTGGTCGACACGATCTCCCGCGGCCGGCCCGACCCCGCCGCCGCGGTACGACGGATCGCCACCGCCTTCGCGCTGTCCTGCACCGCCGCCGGACTGGTCGGGCTCCTCGGCTTCCTGCGCGACGGAGGCCGCGCGGCCGGCCCGCTCGCCGATGCCAACGACCTCGCCTTCTTCCTCGTCGCGGCGCTGCCGTTCGTGCTGGTCCGGACTCGCCGCCCCCTGCTGTGGACGCCGCTCCTGGCCGGGTGCGCGGCGATCCTCGTGCTCGCCTCGCTGGCGACGCTCTCGCGCGGAGCGCTCATCGGCCTGGTCGCGATGGTCGTCGTGGCCCTGGCCGTCGGCGCGGTCCGGCCGGTCACCGCGCTGGCCGTGGCCGCCGCGGCCGGCGTCGCGCTCGTCGCGCTGTGGGCCACCCACGCCGACACCGTCGACCGCAGCCTGGTGGAGAAGCGCCACGTGGCCGCGCAGAACGTCGACCAGCGGGTGACCACCTGGACCGTCGCCGCCGAGATGGTCGCGCACCGCCCCCTGCTCGGCCAGGGGCCCGGTGGGTTCGCCGCGGAGTCGGAGCGCTACCTCCCCGCCGACGTCCCCGCGGTGCGCCAGACCGTCGCCCACCAGATGTACCTCGACGTCGGCGCCGAGCTCGGGCTCCCGGCCCTCGTCGCCTTCCTCGCCGCCCTCGGGTACGGCGTCCGCGGGGCCTGGCGCGCCCGCCGGACACCCGCGCTGCGCCCCCTCGGCGACGCCGTCGTCGTGGCGTTCGCCGGCACGCTCACCGCCGCCTGCTTCCTGAGCGAGCAGTTCTATCTGCCCGTGTGGCTGCTGGTCGCGCTCGGCACGGCGCTCGGCGCCGCGGCCCGCCGGACCGATCCCGAGGAGGTGCGCCGGTGCGCGTCGTCCAGCTGATCACCCAGGAGCGCGGCGGACCGGTCGACCACGCGGTCGACGTCGCGGTCGAGCTCGCCCGGCGCGGTCACGAGAGCCACCTCGTCGGCCCGGCGGGCGCGGTGCTCGACCGGGTCGCCGGCTCCGGCGTGCGCACGCACGCGGCCGCCGTCCGCACCAAGACCGACCTGGCCGGCGCCCGTGCCGTGGCCCGGACCCTGCGCGCGATCGATCCCGACGTCGTCCACCTGCAGGACCGGCGCGCGGGCCTGGTCGGCCGGCTGCTCGGCGGCCGGGCCGCGACGGTCTACACGCTGCACGGCGTCCCCGACGCACTGGCGCCGCTCGTGCCCGGCAACCTGCCGGTGACGACGTCCCGCCGCCGCGACCGCGCGGTCTACCTGGGGCTCGAGCGGCTCCTCGCCGCCCGCCCCCGGACGGCGCTGGCCACGCCCTGCGCGGCCCTCGCGCACTACGCCCGCGAGCACGTCGGGGTCCCGGGCACCCGGGTGCACGTCGTCCCCAACGGGGTCACCGACGCCTGGCTCGGTCCGGCCCCCGCGCCGCGACCGGCCCGGACCGAGGGTCCGGTCCGGGCGGTCTGGGTCGGCCTGATGCAGCCGGTCAAGCGGGTCCCGGACCTGGTCCGTGCCGTCGCCGAGGTCCCCGGCCTCGAGCTGGTCCTCGTGGGCGACGGACCCGAGCGGGCCCGGGTCGAGGCGGCCGTCGCCGCGACCGGGACCGGCGACCGGGTGCGGTTCGCCGGCTACATCGCCGACCCGTCGGCCCTGGTGCGCGAGGCGGACCTCTTCGTGCTCTCGTCGGCGGCCGAGGCCTCCCCGATGGCGCTGCTGCAGGCGATGGCCTGTGGCGTCCCGGCGGTGGCCACGCGCGTCGGCGGCGTCCCCGAGGTGCTGCGCGACGGCGTCGAGGGACTCCTGGTCCGGCCCGGCGACCACGCCCAGTGGGTTGCCGCGCTCGGCGCCCTCACCGACGACCGCGCACGGCGCGAGGCCATGGGCGCGGCCGCCCGGGCCCGGATCGCCGCGCGGCACCGCGTCGCGCACACCGTCGCCGCGCTGGTCCCGATCTACGAAGGAGTGGCCGGATGAGGCTGCTGAGCATCATCTCCGAGCTGGGCATCGGCGGCGCCGAGGTCATCGCCGTGCGCCTGGCGCTCGCGGCCGCCGGCGACGGGCACGACGTCCGGGTCGCGAGCACGCCCGGCTTCCGGGTCGCCGAGCTGGAGGCGGCCGGCGTCGCCCACGTGCCGCTGCGCCTGGCCGGACGCCGGCTGACCGACCTGGCCGGCTCGCTGCGCCGGCTGCGCGCGGTCGAGACGCCGGACCTGGTCCACGCCCACAACCCGAAGCCGGCCACCTTGGCGCGCCTGGCGTTCGGCCGTCGTACGCCGATCGTCACGACGCTCCACGGCGTCAGCGAGGCCGAGGCCGGCCGCGCCGCGGCCCTCCTGGAGCGGACCAGCGACCGGGTCGTCGTCGTCGCCCCGCACCTGGCGGTGCAGCTGGAGCGGCACGGCTACCCGGCCGCACGGATCGACGTCGTCGCCAACACCATCGACCCGCTGCCGGACTACCCGCGCGAGCGCGCCCGGCACGAGCTCGGCCTGGCCCCCGACGAGGTCGTCGGGGTCTGCCTGGCCCGGATGGTCGACCAGAAGCGGCACGACCTGCTCCTCGACGCCTGGGCCCGGCTGCCCCGCCCGGCGACCCTGCTGCTGGCCGGCGACGGCCCGCACCGCGCGCACCTCACCGCGCGCACCGGCATGCTCGGTCTGCGCGACCGGGTGCGCTTCCTCGGCGAGCGCACCGACGTCCCGCGGCTGCTCGCCGCCGCCGACTTCGCGGTCCTCCCCACGGACTGGGAGGGCCTGCCCATCTCGGTGCTCGAGGCGATCGGTGCCGGTGTGCCCGTGGTCGCCTCGGGCGTACCGGGGGTCGTCGACCACTTCGCCGGCGCCGTCCGGATCGTCCGGCCCGGCTCGGTCCCGGCGCTCGTCGAGGCCCTCGACCAGGTCACCGGTACGCCGTCCGTGCGCCGGGCGCTCGCCGAGCGCGGCCGCGAGGTGGCCGCCCGCCGGTTCGGACCCGAACGGATGGTCGAGCAGTACCGCGCGATCTACGCCCGCGGCGCCACGACAACGGAAGGAATCTCATGAGTCCCTGGAACGAGAAGCGCGGCCCGCGGTGGCCCCTGTTCGTGGGCATCGGCTGCGTGGTGGTGGGTCTGGTCGGCGGGTTCCTGCTGATGACCGGCATCACCGACCGCCGCGGCGACGACCCCGACCCGGCGCCGGGCCCCGAGCGCTCGGCCGCGCCCACGACCTCGGCCCCCGCGCCCACCCCGACGTCCCCGACGACCGCGCCGCCCAGCACGCCCGGCGGCTCCGGCCTCACCGTCGTCTCGTGGGGCCAGGCGGCCGGCCAGCTCGCCGTGGTCGTGCGCAACGACACCGACGAGGTGGTCGAGCGGGCCCGGGTGCTGCTCACCGCACGGGACTCCTCGGGCGCCGCGCTCCTCAGCACCAGCGGCACCGAGGACGACGTCTGCTGCACCGTCGTCGGCCTCGCCCCCGGCGCCGAGTTCGGCCTGTTCGCCGAGCTGCGCTCCCCGCTGCGCGGGGTCACCGAGGTCGAGGTGCGCCCGGTCGCGGGCGGGTCGAGCACCGCGGACGGCGACGTGCCCCGCGTCGAGGTCCGCGAGCCCCGCCTGCGCCACCTGTCCGGCGACACCGTCGTCACGGCCCGGCTCACCGCGCGCGGCGACCTCAGCGGCTACCTGGCCGCGCAGGCGCTGCTCGTCGACGCCGAGGGCCGGGTGGTCCAGGTCGTCTCGGGTCGCTTCTACTGCTTCGCCTCCGGCCGGCAGGGCGCGGTCCGGCTGCGGCTGTTCCACGAGGTGCCCCGCGGGCTGCGGCTCGGCCGGGTGCTCGCCCAGGCGGTACCCCGTGGCGTGGCGCCCGGCGTCCCGGGGCGGTGCTGACGTGGACGTCCTCGTCACCGGCGGCGCCGGCTACATCGGCAGCACCGTCGTCTCGGCCCTGGCCGACGCCGGCCACCACCCCGTGGTCCTCGACGACCTCTCGACCGGGCGCGCGGAGTTCGTCCGCGGCCGGACGTTCTACCGCGGCGACATCGCCGACGCAGGCCTGGTCCGCCGGATCCTCGCGCGGCACCCGGGCATCCGGACCGCCGTCCACTGCGCGGCCCGCGTGGTCGTGCCGGAGTCGGTGGCCCGGCCGGCGGACTACTACCGGACCAACGTGACCGGCACGCTCGAGCTCGCCGAGGCGCTCTCCGGCTGCGGCGTCCACGACCTCGTGGTCAGCGGCTCGGCCTCCGTCTACGGCGCCGGCCCCGACCTCGCCGTCGACGAGGACGCGCCCTGGGCCCCGGCCAGTCCCTACGCCCGGACCAAGGCGGTGGCCGAGCAGATGCTCGCCGACCTCGCCGCCGCGGGCCGGCTGCGGGTGCTCTCGCTGCGCTACTTCAACCCGGTCGGCGCGGACCCGTGGCTGCGGACCGGTCCGCAGCAGCCCCGGCCCGGGCACGTCCTCGGCGTGCTCGCGGACTGCCGCCGCACGGGCGCGGTGTTCCCGGTCCGCGGCACCGACTACCCGACCCGGGACGGCAGCGCGCTGCGCGACTACGTCCACGTGTGGGACCTCGCCCGCGCCCACGTCGCCGCCGTGGAGCACTTCGAGCGCGCGCTCGACGGCCGCCGCGCCCAGGCGATCAACCTCGGCACCGGCCGCGGTACGACGGTCCGCGAGCTGGTCGCGACCTTCGCCCGGGTCAGCGGCCACCCGGTCACCGTGGCCGACGCGCCGCGGCGCCCCGGTGACACCGCCGGCGCCTTCGCCCGGACCGACCGCGCCGCCCGGCTGCTCGGCTGGCACGCCGAGCGCGACCTCGCCACCGGCGTCGCCGACCTGCTGGGCTGGCTCGACCGGCGCCCGGCCGTGCTCGCCGGCATCTCCGCCGACCCGGTCGGTTCCCCCGGATTCCCTGGATCAACCAGGTGAGCGCCGTGCACCAGAGGGACATGCCCCTGCGTACCGCCGTCGCCGTGACCACCGAGATCGCCCACGGCTCGGCCGCCGAGCTCGCCCTGGCCGACCTCGCGTCGTACGTCGACGGGCGCAGCAACGCGTTCAGCACCGGAGCGGGCTGGCTCCGCGCCGCCGCGCGCCACCTGCCCGGTCAGCCGCTGACGATCGCCCTGCGGGGCGCCGACGGCCGGGTGCTCGCGCTCGCGCCGCTGGTGGTGCAGCGCCGCGCGGGCGTGGTGCGGATCGAGGTGCTGGGCGGCGAGCTCAACGACTACGCCGAGCTCTTCCACGACGACCCGGTCGCCGCCGACCTGCTCGCCGACGCCGTCGCCTCCTGGGTACGACGCCACCGCCGGTGGTCGCTGCGGCTCAGCCAGCTCGCGCCGGGCGACCCGGTCGTGGCCGGTCTCGTGGCGCGCCTGCCCGGCGCGGTCGTCGTACCGGGGCCGCCGATGCCGCGGATCGAGGGCGCGGGCACCGACTACCGCCTGACCCGGCACCGGCGCCGCAAGATCAACACCGACCTCAACCGCCTGGCCGCCGACGGGTACGACGCCGAGCGCCTCGTCGTCGACGACCCGGTCACCCTGGAGCGGTGGCTGCCGCGCCTGGTCGACGTCCGCCGCGGCCGGGACCACGGCAGCGGCCGGCGCAGCCACCTCGACGACGACGGCACCCGGGCGTTCCACGAGGAGGTCGTGCGCGACGCGATGGCCCGGGGCCGGGCCGTGGTCGACCTGCTGGTCGTCGGCGACGAGGTGCTGGGCTTCACCACGACGCTGCGCGACGGTCCGGTCTCGCGGCTCTTCGACGGCCGCGTCGCCCAGGACTGGATGCGCTACCGCGGCGGGATCGTGTGCGAGATGGCGGCCGTGCAGCGCGCGGTGGCGGACCCGGCTGTCGAGACCTTCGACTGGCTGCGCGGGCGGACCGACGCCAAGTTCGGCAACGCCGAGATCCACCGGGTCGAGCTGCAGGCCGCGTCCCATGCCTGGATCGAGCGGATGGACGAGCACCGGGCACGGGCCCGGGCCGGGCTCAAGGCGCTGCTCCCGGCCGCGCTGGTGCGCCGGATCGTGCAGCGATGACGGCGGCGGGGCAGCCGGACGACGTCCTGCGCCGCACCGGTGCCGTGGTGCTGTCGCTCGCCGTCGCCGAGCTGCTCGGCAAGGTCGCCACGTTCGTGACCTTCCTGCTCCTGGCGCGGATCCTCGGGGTCGCCGAGTTCGGCGTCCTCTCGTTCGGGTGGAGCCTCGGGCTGCTGCTCGCGGTCTTCTCGTCCCTGGGCCTGGAGGCCCGGCTCACCCAGCTCGGCAGCGCCCGTCCCGACCTGCTCGACCGCTGCTACGGCGCGCTGATGGGGATCCGGATGGTGCTGTGCGCCGTCGTGCTGGTGCCGACCACGGGCCTGCTGCTCGGCACGATGAGCACCAGCCACGCGCTCACGGTGAGCCTGCTCGTCGCGGCCGGGCTGGCCGACACGCTGGTCGACGCCTCGCGTGCCGCGTGCGGTGCCCGGCAGCGCCAGCACCTCTCGGCCGTGGTCCTCGTCGTGCAGCGCTTCTCGGCCCTGCTCCTCTCGGTCGGTGTGCTGCTGGTCACCGGGAGCGTGGTGTGCGCGGCGCTCGGCTACCTGGTCGCGACGGGGATCGGCGTGCTCGGCATGCACCTCGCCGCGCGCCGCGCAGGGGCGCGGATGCGGATCCGGGGGAGCGGGGCCGAGGCCCGGATGATCCTCGAGGCGGCGCCCGTGATGGGCCTCGGCGCCGTCGCCGCGATGGGCATGTTCCGCATCGACGCCGCCCTCATCGGCATGATCCTGGGCACCACGGCGGTCGGCGTCTACGGCGCGGGCTACCGCATCTTCGAGACCGTCCTCTTCGTCAGCTGGACCCTGGCCCGCGCGTACGTCCCGGTCATCGCCAGCCGGCCCGACGACACCGAGCACGTGCGGCTCTGGGCGCAGCGGAGCCTGGTCGTCGTGGCCGCCGTCTACGTGCCGTACGGCGTCCTGCTCGCGACCCGCGGCGACGACCTGGTCGGCCTGCTGTTCGGACCCGAGTACGTGCACCGCGGCCTGCTCTGGGGGCTGGCCGTGGCGCCGCTGCTCTTCGGCGTCTCCTACCTCGGTTCGACGGTGCTGCTCGCGCTGCGCCCGGACCCGGTGGTGCTCGTCGGGAGCGTCGCGGCGCTGGTCGCGAACGTCGGCCTCAACCTGTGGCTGATCCCCGTCTGGGGCATCACCGCGGCCGCCGTCGCGACCAGCGTCGCCTTCCTCGTGCAGTCGGTGATCGTGGTCCGGGCGCTGGTCCGCACGGTGGGCAGCATCGCCCCGGTCCCCGAGCTGGTGGCCGTGCTGGTGGCCGCGGTCGTGGTCGGCATCGCGCTCGAGGCGATCGGCCCGCTGCTGCCGGCCCTGGCCGTGGCCGGGCTCGGCTACCTCGCCGTCGCCGGGCTCGCCGTGCACCGGCTGGCCCCGGCCGCGCTCGGGCAGGTCCGAGCCGCGCTGCGGCGGCCGGCGGTGGCTCGATCTCGGATCTGATACCGCTTGGCGCCCAGCCCTCGCCAGGCGCGGCGCGCTGGCTCAGGCTGGTCGGTGGCGACGGACGCTACGGCGACCGGCGCCCCGGGGGGCCGGCGGAGAGTGGGAACGACATCAGCGTGCGGAGGATCGTCGCCTCGTTCGAGCACCGCGCAGGCGGGGCCGGCGGGGCGAGGCGATGGTGGGAGCGGGCGACGGCCGCGCTCGACGGCGCGGGGAGCCGGCCGAGGCCGGCAGCCCGGGCCGTGCTGGCCAACGCGCTCGCACTGGTGCACTTCCCCGAGCGCGGCGACGTCGACGACCTCGCCGTCCTGGTCGAGGAGCACGGACGGCACGAGGTCGCCGAGCTCCAGGAGGCCGTGCTCGGCGCCGTCGACGGCCGCGACCGGCCGCTGACCACCCGCCTGGTCCGGGTCCTCGCGGGCTACGCCTGGGCACGGCCCGGCGCCCCGCTCCCCGCCGACGGCCGCACCGGTCCGGCCCAGGTCGCGGGCGAGGCCGTCGTCCGCCTGCTCATGGTCGGCGACGCG
Source organism: Pimelobacter sp. 30-1 (assembly GCF_018831735.1). NCBI lineage: Bacteria > Bacillati > Actinomycetota > Actinomycetes > Propionibacteriales > Nocardioidaceae > Pimelobacter > Pimelobacter sp. 30-1. Next base: position 491,660 of record NZ_NHTS01000006.1, on the reverse strand, counting down.
ACCGGTGAGCGGCCGGCCATCACCGGGACGGGCGACCTGCTCGCCGTCTTCGAGCGCCAGGGCATCCGGGTCTGGCGCGCGCTGGTCGCCGCGACCGTCGACGACCCGTGGACCGGCAGCGCCGAGCGCCACCTCGAGCTCCTCGACCCCGATGCCCAGCCCTTCGAGGTCGCCAGCATCCGCGCGGTCCTCGACCTCTCCCGCCGCGAGGCCGAGCAGGACGAGCGCCGCGCGGTCGCCGCCCACATCCGCAGCACCATCGACCAGACCGGGCTGACCCAGCGGGAGTTCGCCGCCCTCGTCGGCACCTCGCCCTCGCGGCTCTCCACCTACGTCACGGGCGCGGTCACCCCGTCGGCGGCGATGCTGCTGCGGATCAACCGGGCCGCCCGCCGGGCCCAGCCGGCGGTGGACCCGCAGCCCGAGCAGGTCAAGCAACCCGAGGAGCCCGAGCCGAGCGTCTAGCCGGCGGCCAGGTCGCGCTGGTCGACCACCCGTCCCTCGGAGGACAGCGTGACCTCACCGGCCGGGGTGGTGCGCCCCGACGAGAGGTCCAGCGTCCACACGGTCAGCCCGACCGTCGTGGTCGCCGGTCCGCCGCGCCGGGCGGTGCAGGTGATGGTGAGCAGGGCCGGGTCCGGGTTGAGCACGAGCTCCCCGACGTCCCCGAGGACCACGCCGGCCGAGGAGCGGCAGATCCAGCCGTCCGGTGCGTGCCCGACGGCGACGACCTGGGCCTGGCGCAGCCGCAGCACGAGGCGCAGCGGGCGCGGCCGGTCGTCGCGCAGCCGGGTCGTCACCTCGACCCGCCAGGGCTTGAGCAGGGGACGCGGTCCGCTCAGCGCCCGGACCAGGGCGGTGGTGAGGCCGACGCACGGCAGTGCGGAGCCCAGGTCGCCGTGGAACTCCGTCGGCGCGCCCGGTGCCAGGAGGTAGCCGGGCTCGGGGCTCGCCTCGACCGTCCAGTCGCCGGTGCGCCCGTCGCCCTCGGTCAGGACGTAGCGCACGCCGGTCACCTGGGGGAGCACGAGCCGGCCGACGGCGTCGCAGGTACGCCCGACGGCGGCGACCGGCGCGATCGGGCGGACGAGGGGCGCCGTGGGCGGGGTGCCGGTGGTGGGGCCGGTCGCCGTGGTCGGCGCCGTACCGAGGCCCGGCGAGGGCCGCAGGTCGGCGCCGCGGACCCGGCCCGGTCCCGCACCGGACGCACCGGGGCCACCGGACGGGTCAGGTGCCGCGGGCGCCGGCGCCGTACCGGTCGCCGTGGTCGTGGGCGCGCGGGCAGCCGGGTCGTCGCGATCCGGCAGCACGCCGGTGACCACGACCGCGGTGACGATCGCCGCCGCGGCGGTGGTCGCCGCGATGCCGGCCAGCGCCGCCGAGCCCGCGTGGGTCGTGCCGGCCAGGGCTCCGCCCGCCGCGCCGCCTCCGGCGGTGACGCCGGCCAGCCACGCGGGTGCGCCCCCGGCCGCCGGCAGGGCTCCGAGCAGGATCGCGGGCAGCACCACCGCGGCCAGGCGCCGGTTGGCCTGCTCGAGCTGGAGGGACACGGCGAGGCACTCGGCGCAGGACTCGAGGTGCCGGTCGATGCGCCGCGCGCTCGACCGCGGGGCCTGGCCGCGGACGTAGCGGCCCAGCCGGGCCCGTACCCACGTGCACTCGGCCGTGGGTCCCTCGGCCGCCACGTGCTGGTCGAGGTACGCCGTGCGCAGGCCCTCCCGCGCGCGGTGGGCGAGCGAGGACACGGCCCGGGCGCGCAGGCCCAGCTCGCCGGCGAGGTCGCGCGGGCGCCGTCCCTCGACCTCGACGTGCCAGAGCACCTCCTGCCAGGCGGCCGGCAGGCTCGCGAAGGCCCGGGCCGCGATCTCGGCCTCGTCGTCGGGCACGGTCGCCACGGTGGGCTCGACCTCGTCGTCCAGCAGCCAGGGCTGGTCCGAGACCGGCAGCTCGCTCGTCCGGCGCCGGCGGTCGCGGTGGCAGTTGCGCAGGGTGACGTGGAGGTAGGAGCGGAAGCTCGTGGTCGGCCCCTGCCCGGCGCGCAGCCGGGTCAGCACCCGGGCGAAGGCCTCGGCGACCAGCTCGTCGGCGTCGTTCGGGCCGGCCAGGACCAGGGCCAGCCGGCGGGCGTCGTCGACGTGCTCGCGCCAGAGGAGGTCGAGCTCCTCCTCGCTCCAGCCGACGACCGGAGGGAACCCGTGGGACGGTCCGTCCGGCGTGACATCCCCAGACATGCGTCACTCCTGTTTCCACGAACGCCGGGCGCATCGATCGCGCCGGCTCGGCGGGACGTGACGCCCCCCACATCCCCGCCGCCGAGATCGTAGCGGTTTCCTAGGCATTTCCGCGTGATGTTTCGACTGCTCGTGCGTCTGGTATATGACCGGAGTCTCGGGCCGGTTCCCCCACGAACCCCCAACCTCCAAGGCGGTCACGTCATGCTTCGCCCGTCCAGCCCCACGCCCGCGCACCACGCTCCGCCGGTGCTGCTCACGCACTACCAGCGTCGCGCAGCCCAGCCGATCGGCGCGGTCAAGGCAGGGATCGTGCGCGACGTGCTCGCCCGGCACGCCCAGGTGGGCGAGCACCACCAGGTGCTGTGGAGCCGGATGCTGGTCGTGCTGGAGCAGCGGGGGAGCGACGGCCGCTCGCTGGCCCTGTGCGCGGTGCTGGCCAACTTCGTCGCCCTCGTGGTGTTCGACGACCCCGACGACCTCGCCGCCGCGGCCCGGCTCGGCGAGCGGCTCGACCCGGACCGGGTCGGCCGGCTCCAGCAGCGGGTCTCGCGGATGCTCGACGTCCGCGCCGACCTGCCCCTGACGACCGCCGTGGCCCGGCGCCTCCTCGCGCCCCTGCTTGAGCAGCGCGACCCGTCCGCCGAGGTCCCCGAGGGAGTGGCCGCGGACTGCGTCGAGCTCGGCCGCGAGCTGCTCTTCCAGACCATCGACGTCGTCCCGAGCACGGTGGCCGTCGACGAGGTGATCCCCGTCGACTCCGCCGACGAGCTCGTCCGGCTGCTCGACCACGGCTCCGTGGTCGAGTGGCGCCGGCACCTCCAGCGCCTCGCCACCAGCCCGTGGGGTCCCTATGCCGAGAGCATCGCCGAGCTCGCCGCCGTCGCGGGACGGCCGGCCATCGGCACCGTCCTGGCCTGGTGCCGGGCCTGGGGGCACGAGCGCGAGCGTGAGCAGATCGCGCGCCACGTGCAGCACCTCGTCGCGGTCAGCGGCGCGTCCCAGCGCCAGTTCGCCGCGCGGATCGGTACCTCGCCCTCCCGGCTCTCGAGCTACATCCGGGGCTCGGTGACGCCCTCGGCCGCGCTCTTCCTGCGGATCCAGCGGGCCTCCCGGGCGCTCGAGGCGATGACCGGCGCCGAGCCGGAGAGCTCCTCGCGCGGCGCCTGAGCCGAGCACGAGGGCGCGTCGGCGTCAGCGGGCGATCACGTACGGCGCCTCGCGCGGCTGCCCCGCGCCGGAGCCGTCGATCGGGCCCTCGATGATCTCGAGGTGACCGTCGAGGTCCCCGCGGAGCAGCAGCCAGCGGCCCTCGTGCAGGGCGGTGACCAGGAAGTGGCGGGCGTCCTCCCAGGCGACCGGCTCGAGGGCGCTGGTGTCGTTGTCACCGTTGGCGACGATCCTCGCGGCCAGCTCGCCGGTGCGGGCGTCGCGGATCTCGATCTCCGCGGGCTCGCCGGCGCCCTGCGACGCCTGCTCCGCGGTGAGGGAGCTGTCGGGGGAGAAGCCGGACGGGTCGCCTTGGCAGCGGCGCAGTGCTCGGGCCTCGCGCAGGTCCCACACCGTGGTGCAGGCACTCACCCCGTCGCCGTCACCTCGGTTGCCGGCGACCAGCTCGCCGTCGGGCGACATCGCGACGATGCTCAGGAAGCCACCGCCGAACGGCTCGCTCCCCGCACGGGAGTACGTCAGGGGACCGCGGTCCGGGTCGTTGACCACGACCCGGCAGTCGCCGTCCGGGCCGGCGCAGGTCCGCGAGCCGAAGACGGCCACGGCGCCGCCGGTCGGGCTGACCGGGCCGGTGCCGGCGAGCGTCTGCTCGCCGTCGCGGTCCCACACCTGGACCTTGCCGTCGGGCGTGGTCCAGGCGGCGACCGTCTTGTCCGGCGAGGTCACGACCGACGCCTGGCCGGCGGGGGTGATGAGGCGGGTGCTGGCCACCGCGCCGTCCGGGCCGATCTCGTCGAGGCTGCTGCCGGCGGTGTCGGCGTCCGTCCCGCGGCGTACCGCGAGGTAGGTCTCGCCGCCGACGACGTCGAGCTCCTCGTAGTCGTGCTCGAGCTCGACCGTCGACCCGTCGAGGCGGTGCAGCGTGCGCCCCTCGATCCACCCCGTGGTGGGCGGCGCACCTCCGGGCCGGGCCCGCTCGATGCGCATGTCGCGCGGATCCTGCTGCACGGCGTGCACGTTGACCGACGGGCTCTGTGTCGCCGGCCCCGGCGGGGGCGCGGAGTCGGGAGTGCCGCCGGCGAGCAGCGAGACCGGCAGGACGACGGCCACGACCGCCGCGCCGGCCGCGACCGCGGCAGCCGTACGCCGGCGCCGCTGGATGCGCTGCGCCCGCCGCTGCACGTCGGGCAGGGTGAGCACGGGCCCGGCCGCGCGGGCGGCGTGCGTGGTCATGACGTCTTCGAGGTTCATCGGTTCATCTCCAGACCAAGGGCGGGAACGCGTTGCCGCAGGGTGGTCAGCGCGCGGCTGGCCTGCGACTTCACGGTGCCGGTGGCGACCCCGAGCGCCTCGGCGATCTCTGCTTCACTCAGCTGCTCGTAGTAGCGCAGCACCAGCACGCAGCGCTGGCGCGGCGGCAGCGTGGCGAGGAGCCGCCACACCGCGGCGGCCGACCCCTCGTCGTGGTCGTCGTGGTGCTCCAGCCAGTCGGGCACCTCGTCGCTGGTCACCTCGCGCCGGCGCCAGGCCCGGCGCCACAGCGAGTTGTTCTCGTTGACCAGGATCCGCCGGGCGTACGCGTCGACGGCCTCGTGCCGATCGATGCGGTCCCAGGCGAGGTAGACCTTGGCGAGGGTGGTCGCCACGAGGTCCTCGGCCGTGTGGTGGTCACCGGCCAGCAGGTAGGCGGTGCGTTGCAGTGAGGCCTGGCGCGCGCCCATCCACGCGGCGAAGGCGTCGTCCCGCTGCTGCGGCATGGCCCGTCCCTTCCCGGATCACCGGTGCTGGCGTGTCGGGCACCCGACGGTGCCCTCCACCCCTAGACGCGATCGGGGAGAGGTTGGTTGCAGCGATATCGGAGGTCCCGGGCCCAGGAACGCAGAACCCCCGCACCGTGGTCGGTCGGGGGTTCAGCGGATGATGCGCAACAGCTCAGCTGTTGGGGCGCTTGCCGTGGTTCGCGCCCTTCTTGCGGCGCGCGCGGCGCTTGCGGCCGGTCTTGCCCATGGTTCCTCCTGAAGTCGAGAATCGAGCCATTCTCTCAGTCCGGGCGCTCAGCCCGAAATCCGGGTCAGGAAGCGCTCCGCGTCGACGATGACGCGGGTGACCTCGCCCGAGCCCACGAGCTTGCCCGGCTGCCCGTCCGCGGTGAGGTTGCGGGCCGCCACGGCGAAGCGGCGCAGCCGGCCGTCGGCGTACACCTCGCGGGCGGTGACCTCGACGCTCCCGCCGACCGCGGTGGCGGCCAGGTGCTCCAGCTCGATCCGGGTGCCGACGCTGGTCTCGCCGGGGCCGAGGGCGTCCTCGACGGCGGCGCAGGTCGCCGCCTCGCACCAGGCGAGCAGGCGCGGCGTCCCGAGCACGGGCAGGCTGCCGGAGCCGACCGCGAGCGCGGTGTCGGCCTCGGTCACGGTGAACCGCACGGCGCTCAGATCCCGAAGGTCGCGCGCGGGTAGGCCGCGTCGACGTCGGTGATCACGTTGACCAGGTACGGCGCGTTCGCGGCGAACGCCCGGTCCAGCGCCGGTCCGATCTGGCGCGGGTCGGTGACCGTCTCGCCGGCGCCGCCGAGCGCGCGCACCACGTCGTCGTACGCCGTGCGGGGCGCGAGGTCCGCGGCGACGTCGTAGCCGTAGAGCATCTGCATGGGCCCCTTCTCCAGTCCCCAGGCGGAGTTGTTGCCCATCACCATCACGACCGGCAGGTCGTGGCGCGCGAGCGTGTCGACGTCCATCAGCGAGAAGCCGGCCGCGCCGTCGCCCAGCAGCAGCACCACCTGGGACGAGGGCCGCGCGATGCGCGCGGCGATGGCGGCGCCGAGCCCGGCGCCCAGGCAGCCGTAGGGGCCCGGGTCGAGCCAGCAGCCGGGGCGCCTCGGCTCCACGAACTTGCCGGCGAACGAGACGAAGTCGCCGCCGTCGCCGATCACCACCGCGTCGTCGGCGAGCCGCGGGACGAGCTCGCCGTAGATCCGCGCCGGGTGCACCGGGTCGGCCTCGGCGCCGAGCAGCTCGGCGTCGCGCGCGGCGGCCGCGGCGACCGTGTCCTGGAGCAGGGTGAGCCAGGACGAGCGGTCCGGCTGGGCCGCGCCCGCGAGCGCGGTGAGCAGCCCGTCGAGGACGGCGCTCAGGTCACCGCTGACCGAGGCGGCGAGGTCGGCGTGCCCGGAGAGCTGGCCGGGGGAGTCCGCGATGTGCACGACGGCCGCGGTCGCGCCGCCGTCCTTGCCGCCGAAGACGCCGTACCCGAGCCGGAAGTCGAGGGGCGTCCCGACCACCACGACCAGGTCGGCCCCGTTGAGCGCGGCACCGCGCGCCTTGGTGACCAGCAGCGGGTGCCCGCCGGGGACCACGCCGCGGCCCATGCCGTTGGTGATCGCGGGCAGCCGCATCTCCTCGACCAGCCGCAGCGCAGCCTCCTCGGCCCGGTCGGCCCACACGTCCGTGCCCAGGATCAGCACCGGCCGCTCGGCCTTCGCGACGAGGCCCGCGATCCGCGCGACGGCGTCGCTGTCGGGCTCGGCCCCGCGGTAGGCGCCGAGCACCGGGACCGGCCCGGAGCCGACGTTGAAGAACTCGTCCATCGGCACGTCGACGTACGCCGGCCCGCGGTGCGAGCTGCGTGCCTGGGTGAACGCCGTGTCGAACCCGGCCGCGACGTCATCGGCGCTCATCAGCGTCGTGGCGTGCTTGGTGACCGGCCCGACGATCGGCAGGTGGTCGATCTCCTGGAGCGCGCCCGTGCCCCAGCGGTTGTTCGGCGCGCGCCCGCCCACGACCACCATGGGCGAACCGGCGAACGTCGCCTGGGCCATCGCGCTGACGCCGTTGGTCACCCCGGGCCCGGCGGTCAGCACCGCCAGCCCGGGCACCCGGGTCAGCTTGCCGGTCGCCTCGGCCGCGAACGCCGCCGTCTGCTCGTGGCGTACGTCGAGCAGCCGGACGGGCGGGTCGGACTTGACCGCGCCGTCGTACATCGGGAAGACGTGGGCGCCCGAGAGGGTGAACATCGTCTCGACGCCGTGGGCCTGGGCGACCGCCACGGCGATCTCGCCCGCGTGGCCGGTCAGGGAATCCGGGGGAGTGGTCACCTGGGCACCCTAGGCCGTCTCGCCCAGTCCCGCGCCTGCTCCGCGGTGTTGGCGACTCGATCGGGCGGCGTTGTCGGACGCTCGACGGGCCTCCGGCCCGCCTTCGGTCCTCCGCCTTGCCCGATCGGCCGCCGACATCGCTCGCGACGGCGCGGGTCTGGGCGACACGCCCTAGCCAGCGAACGGGTGAGGGTCAGCGGATGTCGTCGAGGAAGTACGGGTGCACCCGGCGCAGCGACGCGACCAGCGCGAGCAGCAGGTCCGGGCGGACCCCCGGGTGGCGCGGCGAGATCGAGAGCTGGAGGTAGATCGCGCGCAGCACCGCCTGGGCGTTGCCGGTGGCCCGGTAGGGGTCGCGGCCCGCGCGCGGCTTGGCCCGGGCGCCGCGCTCGAGGCGGACGATCCAGGGCTCCAGGACCGAGAGCGGGACCCGGTCGCGGCGCAGCACCTCGAGGACGGCGTGCGCGATCCGGTCGGGCTCGCCGTGCACGAGCGGCGGGGTGTCCGGGCTGAGCACGCGGTCGGCGATCACGTCGAGGAGCACGGTCAGCTCGGTCATCCCGAAGTGCCGGGAGCGGGCCAGCGCGGCGAGCGCGTCGGCGCCGTGGGCCGCGGAGTGGGCCCAGCCCTTGCCGGGCACGAAGCCGCGCAGGTCGCGCTCGCGGACGTACCAGGCCGCGATCCGGTCACCCCAGTGCAGCACCCGGCTCGGGGGGAGCCGGCGGATCCGGGAGTCGCGCTCGATGCACTCGGCCAGGAGCAGCACCGAGAAGCTGCGCCGGAAGACGGTGTCGGTGTCCCGCTCGCCCAGGCCGGTGTTGAGCCCGGCGCACATGCCGTCGCCGAGGCCGGCCAGCAGGTCGTCGTAGACGCCGTGCTCGATCCAGGTCGCCAGGAACGAGTAGGCCAGGCCGTCGCGGACCTGCGGGTCCGGATCGCCCAGCATCTGGGTCAGCTGGGCGGTGAGGTCGCTCAAGGAATGGTCGGACGGCGGGCGTCGCTGCCCGTCGCGGAGGGCCTGCTGGAGGCGCGCCCAATCCACCGACACCATCACCAACCCACACACCCTCCGGACACTGCCGAAATCGTCGAGACCTGATCCCCCGGGCCCATCCTGCCAAACGAGGTGAAGTCCTCCCCAGTCGGGGACGTCTCCACGGGGGAGATGGCCTAGGTTGGCGCCGTGCCCTCCCTGTCCGCGATCGCCCGGCGTCACACCGACCTCGACGAGGGCGACATCGCCTGGATCCAGCTGATCCAGGCCGACTGGCAGGTCATCGCGGACCTCTCGTTCGCCGACCTGGTGCTCTGGCTGCCCGACCGCGGGGGCGAGGGGTTCTGGGTGGGGGACCAGATGCGGCCCACGACCGGCCCGACGTCGTACGTCGACGACATCGTGGGGACCTTCTCGCCCGCGGGGCGTCGCACGCTCGTCGACGCGGCGTTCGAGCTCGGCCGGATCGCGCGCGAGGGCGACCCCGAGTGGCGCGACGAGGTGCCGGTGCGGGTCGAGGCGATCCCGGTGCGGCGCAACGGCCGGGTGATCGCGGTGATCAGCCGCAACACCAACCTGCTCGGCATCCGTACGCCGAGCCACCTCGAGATCAACTACCTCCAGGCCGCCTCGGACCTGGCCAACATGATCGCCTCCGGCTTCTTCCCGACCGAGGCCCAGCGCAGCGACCACGCCGACTCACCGCGGGTGGGCGACGGCTTCCTGCGGGTCGACGGCGAGGGCCGGGTCATCTACGCCAGCCCCAACGCGCTCTCGGTCTACCGCAAGCTCGGCCTCACCGGCGACCTCACCGGCCACCGGCTCACCGACCTGACCCGCGACCTGGTCCCGCCCAAGAAGCGCCCCGACGAGGAGACCCTCAGCGCCGTCCTCGGCGGCCGGGCGCACCGCGACACCGAGCTCGGCGCCTCCAGCGGCCCCGGCGACGGCGCCGCCCTCATCGTGCGCGCCATCCCGCTGCGCCCCAAGGGCGAGCACATCGGCGCCATCATCCTGCTGCGCGACGTCACCGACCTGCGCCGGCGCGACCGCGAGCTGGTCACCAAGGACGCCACCATCCGCGAGATCCACCACCGGGTGAAGAACAACCTCCAGACCGTCGCCGCCCTGCTCCGCCTCCAGGCGCGCCGGATCGGCTCGCCCGAGGCCGCCTCGGCCCTCGAGGAGGCGGTACGCCGGGTCGGCTCGATCGCCATCGTCCACGAGACCCTCAGCCAGGCCGTCGAGGAGACTGTCGCCTTCGACGACATCGCCGACCGCCTCGCCCGCCTGGTCACCGACGTCGGCGCCACCACGGCCCAGGTCCGGGTCCGCCGCGAGGGCAGCTTCGGCGTCCTCGTCTCCGAGGTCGCCACCCCGCTGGCCATGGTCGTCATGGAGCTCATGCAGAACGCCGCCGAGCACGGTTACGACATCGGCGGCTCGGGCGAGATCGTCGTCCGCGCCGCACGCCGGGGTGCCGTGCTCGAGGTCGCCGTCGAGGACGACGGCCGGGGCCTGCCCGCGGACTTCGACCTCGACGCCGCGACCAGCCTGGGTCTCTCGATCGTGCGCACGCTCGTGGAGTCCGAGCTCGGCGGTCACCTGACGCTCGGCCCGGCGCCCGACGGGGGCACCCGGGCGAGCTTCAGCCTGCCGGTGGAGTAGTCAGCGGTCGAGCGCGAGCGGCTCGGAGCGACGGCTCAGACGGGCGTACGTACGCGGGCGCGGGCGTTGCGCCGCTTGAGCGCGCGCCGCTCGTCCTCGCTGAGGCCGCCCCAGACACCGTGGTCCTGTCCCGCCTCCAACGCCCACGCGAGACACTGCTCGCGCACGTCGCAGCGTCGGCAGACCGCCTTGGCCTCCTCGATCTGGAGGATGGCAGGGCCGGTGTTGCCGATCGGGAAGAACAGCTCCGGATCCTCGTCGAGGCAGGCGGAGCGGTGTCGCCAATCCATGGGTGGGAATGCCCTCTTTCCAATGTACGCGCAGTGGGTGCCCGCTTCTTTCGGGCACGCGTGAAGCCGCAAAAGTGAAAGGCTTCACGATCGCTCCGGCAAGGTTTCCAAGGATTCGGCCACGAATCAAGCAATTCTCGTGGTCTCTTGGGTCACAAAGATGCAGACCCGGGTCCGGACGAGGCGTCCTCTACGCTGGCGGCCGTGACCGACCGGCCCGCCGCGCACCCCGCGCCGAACCCGCCTCCGCTCATCGTGGCCGCCTCCGTGGCCGGTGTCCAGGGGGCCGTGCTGCTGCTCCTGGCGATCCTGGAGTTCGCCAGCGTGACCTCGGGACGGCTGGCGTTCGGGCTCTCCACGGCCGGCTTCTTCGCCGCGTACGGCGTGGTGCTGATCGCCGCGGCCGTCGCGCTGTGGCGGCGCCAGGGGTGGTCGCGGGGGCCCGTGCTCATCACCCAGCTGATCTTCCTGGGGATCGCCTGGAACCTGCGCGAGCACGTCCTGCTCGCGATCGTGCTGGCCGTGGTCGCGCTCGTGGTGCTGGCCGGGATGGTCAGCAAGGACACGATGGCCGTGCTCGACGGCACGGCCGACGCCGACGCCGACGACCCGGATCAGCCGTCGGCCTCCAGCGACTGACGCAGCTGGGCGAGGGTCCGGCTGAGCAGCCGGGAGACGTGCATCTGGGAGACGCCGATCTCCTCGGCGATCTGGGACTGGGTCATGTTCTTGAAGAACCGCAGGAGCAGGATCTTCTTCTCGCGCGCCGGGAGGTTCTCGAGCAGCGGCTTGACCGACTCGCGGATCTCGACGTGCTCGAGGCCGGCGTCGTCGACGCCCATGGCGTCGAGCATGCTCTGGCCGGCGCCGCCGTCGGAGTCGTCGTCGGTGGCGTCGAGGGAGAGCGTGGAGTAGGCGTTGCTCGATTCCAGGCCCTCGACGATCTCCTCGACCGAGCAGCCGATCGCCTCGGCCAGCTCGCGCGGCGTGGGGGAGCGGCCCAGGCTCTGGGTGAGCTCGGCGGTGCTGGCGGTGATCTGCATCCGCAGCTCCTGGAGCCGGCGCGGCACCCGGATCGCCCAGCCCTTGTCGCGGAAGTAGCGCTTGATCTCGCCGATGATCGTCGGCGTCGCGTACGTCGAGAACTCCACGCCGCGCTCGGTGTCGAAGCGGTCGACGGACTTGATGAGCCCGATCGTGCCGACCTGGACCAGGTCCTCGTAGGGCTCGCCGCGGTTGCGGAAGCGGCGCGCGCAGTGCTCGACGAGCGGCAGGTGCAGGTGGACCAGGGCGTCGCGGGCGGTGTCGCGCTCGGCGGCGGAGGCGTCCTCGTCGCGGAAGACGACGAAGAGCTCGGCACTGCGGCGCCGGGTCAGCTCGACGCCGGTGAGCGGCGGGGAGCCGCCCTCGGCGCCGTCCCGAGAAGTATCGGCGGTCATGCCGGGAGCGAGGACCGGACGACCAGGCGGACGGCGTAGCGGCCCGGTGCGGCGTCGATGGCGGCCTCGTCGGCGAGCGTCGCCAGCACCTGCCAGCCGAAGCTCTCGTAGTCCGGTGAGGACGGTGCGGCGGCGTCGGCGGCGATGCTCAGCGCGAGCCGGCCGGCGCCGAGCTCGAAGCGGCAGTCGAGGACGGCGCCCGCGTCGGCCTCGTCGAGCACCATCGCGGCGGCCTCGGAGACCGCGATGCGCAGGTCCTCGATGTCGTCCATGGTGAAGTCGACCCGGGCCGCGAGGCCGGCGGTCAGTGTGCGCAGGACCGAGGCGTACGCGCCGTCGGCGGGCAGCCGCAGCTCGACCTCGTCCGGCTCGTCGGTGACGCCACCGGCGGCGAGGGTGCTCGTCTCGGACATGCGGCTCCTCCGGGAAGGGGTGGACCAGGTCGGCTCAGCCTACGACAACGGCCGCGCCCCGAGGGGCGCGGCCGCTGGTCCGCGGTACGACGGGCGTGGGACGCCGCCCGTCGTACGGCGGGTGCTGCGTCGGTGACCAGGGAGGTGGCCACCGGAGGTGGTGCGTGCCGGACGTCAGTCCAGCAGGGCGCCCAGGCCGAGGCCCACGAGGAGCGGGCGCAGGTTGAGCAGGTCGACGACCGTCTTGAGGCCGAGGAGGTCGACCAGCGCGCCGATGCCGAGGCTGTCGAGGATCTCGCCGAGGAAGGCGAGCAGGTTGCCGTCGGTCGGCTCGGTGGGCAGCGTCGGGCCCTCGCCGCGCTCGCAGGCGGCGAACGCGCGGGTGGTGGTGGAGACCGCGGTGGCGGCCTTGGTGCGCACGACCTTGGCCCGGTTGAGCTTCTTGTTGGCCTTCTTGAGGGCCTTCTTGTACTGGACGACCTTGCGCGGGTGGTGGGCGCGCTTCGCCTTCTTGATCTTCTTCTTGAGCTTGGCGACCTTCGCCTTGAGCTTGGTGACATTCGCCTTGGCCGTCGTGTGCGTCGACGTGGCGATCTTGTAGGCCTGGAACTGCACGGTGCAGTTCGGAGCCCGCTCGGCGGTGCGCTCCGCCGTCGGGGCGGGGGCGGCCGAGGCGACCGGGGCGGCGGCCAGGGTGAGGCCGAGTGCGACGGCGATGCCGACGATCATCTTCGAAATGGCACGGAGCATGCCGGGTTCTCCCTCCGGTGAGCCGGGCGCCGTCAGTGTCCCTCCGGACGACGACCGGACATGGTGCCGGGCTCAGGGGGGATGCCCGGCGGGGGTCACCCTAGGGGAACTTTGGCGGGCCGTCACCAGGAAGAACCGGGAAAGTGTCCTGGGTCACACGGGACGATGGTCCCGGACGCGACCGAGCCCCCGGAGCAGGCGGCTCCGGGGGCTCGGCGCGGTTTCGCAGCGGCGTACCTCAGGGGTGCAGCAGGCCGCCCAGTCCGAGCAGGTCGAGCAGGTCGTCGAGCCCGGTGCCGTTGAGCAGGTCGCCCAGCGTGCCGAGGCCGAGGCCGTCCAGCAGGGTGTCGAGCAGGTCGCCCAGGCCGAGGGTCACCAGCAGGCCCTCGACGATGTCCAGCAGGTCGGTCGGGTTGGTCGGGAGACCGCCCGCGACCAGGTCGCACAGCGGCTTGGCCTGCGGGAACTGCGCGCACAGCAGCCCGATCGGGTTGGCGGTCGAGCCGCCGGGGATCAGGTTGGCGAGCGCGTCGCACAGCGGCTGGGGCAGACCCGCGGTGCACAGCGCCTGGATCGGGCTCTCCGCGCCGCTGGCCGGCTGGCCGGCCTGGCAGCGCGCCAGCGACCGTGCGGTGTAGGTCCGGGTGACCCCGACCTGGCGGCGGTACTCCGCCTTGGCCCGCAGCGACTTCTTCGCCTTGCGCAGCTTCTTGGTGAGCTTCTTGGCCTGCTTCTTGTGGTGGGCCTTCTTGGCCTTCTTGACCTTCTTGGTCAGCTTCTTGACCTTGGCCTGTGCGGCCTTGGTCGAGCGGTCCGCGGCGCTGTAGGCCGAGTTGGCCCGGTTGTTGGCGGCGATCTGGCGGCTGCAGTCGGGTGCGTTCGCCGCGGCGGACGCGGTCCCCGCGGCTGCCGGCGCGGCGGACGCCACCGGCGCCGAGGCGAGGGTCAGGCCGAGTGCGACGGCGAGGCCGACGAGCATCTTCACAAGGGCGCGATTCATCGCGGGGTGTCTCCCTCCGGTTGGACCAGGGCGCCGTCGCAGTTCTCCCTCCGGACGACGACCCGGCAGTTCTCCCAGGCGCTGGGGGCCCGGGATGCGCTGACCGTAGGCGAGGGCACGGCCCGAGCGCCGCAAAAACGGGAAACCGCGCACCGGTACGGTGCGCGGTCTCCACAAAGAGGACGAAGGTCGGGGTCGACCTAGTCCCGATGGGCCAGGAAGGTCAGGCCTTCTTGGTCTGCCGGAGCTGCGCTCCGGCGACTCGGCGTTCGCCGCAAGCCGACGAGCGCGCGACGTCCGCGGCGGCCGCGAGGCCCCCGGTTCGGCGCGCTCGCCGGCTCGGGCTCACTTCTTCGTCTCCCAGAAGATCTCGGCGATCTCGTCGATCTTGGCGAGGAGCTCGTCGGCCTTGGCCGCGTCGAGGGTGCCCTTGGTGCCGGTCGCGCCGGCCAGCTTGGTGGCCTCGTTGACCAGCGTGTGGAGCTGGGGGTACTTCTCGAAGTGCGGGGGCTTGAAGTAGTCAGTCCACAGCACCCAGAGGTGGTGCTTGACCAGCTCGGAGCGCTGCTCCTTGATGAGGATCGCGCGGGTGCGGAAGTCGGGGTCGTCGCTGTCGTTGGCCTTGGCGATGACGGCCTTGATCGACTCGGCCTCGATGCGGGCCTGGGCGGGGTCGTAGACGCCGCAGGGCAGGTCGCAGTGGGCGGCGACCTCGACGGTGGGCGCGAAGATGCTGGTGAGACGCGAGAACATGTGGGTCCTCTCTCTGGTCTGGCGGGGGAACGGACGTACGGCTGCGACACTACTCGTCATGGATCCGCAGGCAACGGCAGGCCGGGCGCTGGGACGCCGGATCGGCCTCGCGGTCGTCGCGGGTGACTCGATGCTCCCGACCCTGCGTCCCGGCGACCGCCTCCTCGTCACGTACGGCGTCCGGGTGCGCGCCGGGCGGGTGGTGGTCGCCCGGTTCGCGGACGGCACGCTCGTGGTCAAGCGGGCCACCGGGCGCCGGGGGAGCGGCTGGTGGCTGCGCGGGGACAACCCGGACCCGCAGGTGGGGGTCGACTCGCGCCATCGCGGGCCGGTGCCGGACGCGGCCGTCCTGGGCGTGGTCCGGGGCCGTCTCTGGCCGCGGCCCCGGAGGCTCGGGGCGTTCGCGGATGTGAAAGGATGAACGATCGTGGCTGACACTTCCTCTTCGCACCCGTACGCGGGTGAGCCGGTCTTCGATCTGCACCTCGGCGGGAAGATGGCGACCGTACCCACGGCCGACGTCAGCACGAAGGACCAGCTCTCCCTCGCCTACACCCCCGGCGTCGCCGAGGTGTGCGAGGCCATCGCGGCCGACCCGGCGCTGACCCGGCACTACACCTGGGTCCCCAACACGGTCGCCATCGTCACCGACGGCACCGCTGTGCTGGGCCTGGGCGACATCGGCCCGGCCGCCGCGATGCCGGTGATGGAGGGCAAGGCGGTCCTGTTCAAGCAGTTCGGTGGCGTCGACGGCATCCCGATCTGCCTGGCGACCACCGACGTCGAGGAGATCATCGAGACCGTCGTCCGGCTCGCGCCGAGCTTCGGCGGCATCAACCTCGAGGACATCTCGGCCCCGCGCTGCTTCGAGATCGAGGACCGCCTCAAGGAGGCCCTCGACATCCCGGTCTTCCACGACGACCAGCACGGCACCGCCGTGGTCACGCTGGCCGCCCTGGTCAACGCGCTCAAGCTCACCGGCCGCAACGCCGAGTCGACCCGGGTGGTCATCTCCGGCGCCGGTGCCGCGGGCGTGGCGATCGCCAAGATCCTGCTGGCCGCGGGCATCAAGGACATCGCGGTCACCGACCGCAAGGGCGTGGTCAGCTCCGACCGCACCGACCTCACGCCGTCCAAGAAGGCGCTCGCCGAGCTCACCGCCGACCAGTGCGGACGCCGCGGCACGCTCGCCGAGGCCTTCGACGGCGCCGACGTCTACATCGGCGTCTCCGGCGGCACCGTGCCCGAGGAGGTCGTCGCGACGATGGCCGACGACGCGATCATCTTCGCCATGGCCAACCCGAACCCGGAGGTCCACCCCGACGTGGCCCACCGGCACGCGCGGGTCGTGGCGACCGGACGCTCGGACTTCCCGAACCAGATCAACAACGTGCTGGCCTTCCCGGGCATCTTCCGGGGCGCCTTCGACGTCCACGCGAGCGCGATCACCGAGGGCATGAAGGTCGCCGCCGCCGACGCGCTGGCCGCCCTGGTCGGCGACGACCTGTCCGAGGACCTGGTCATCCCGTCGCCCTTCGACCCCCGGGTCGGACCGGCCGTGGCGGCCGCTGTGGCCGACGCCGCACGCCGAGACGGTGTCGCCCGCATCTGATTCGCGGATAGCGTCGGCGTCATGCTCGCCGTCTACGCCGACTCCTTCGCCAGCTCCGCCGACGACCCGCTGACCGGCCTCGTGGTCGGTGAGCGGCCCGACCCGGTCGTCCCCGACGGGTGGACGACCGTGACGGTCAAGGCCGCCTCGCTCAACCACCACGACCTCTGGTCGTTGCGCGGCGTGGGCCTGCGGGCCGAGGCGCTGCCGATGATCCTGGGCTGCGACGCGGCCGGGTACGACGAGGACGGCAACGAGGTCGTCGTCCACGCGGTCGTCTCCGACCCCGACTGGACCGGCGACGAGACCCTCGACCCGCGCCGCTCGCTGCTCTCGGAGCGCTACCAGGGCACGCTCGCCGAGCGGGTCGTCGTCCCGCGGCGCAATGTCGTGCCCAAGCCGGCCTCGCTGTCCTTCGAGGAGGCCGCGTGCCTCCCGACCGCCTGGCTCACGGCGTACCGGATGCTCTTCACCCAGGGCGCGCTCAAGGCCGGCGACACCGTCCTGGTCCAGGGCGCCGGCGGCGGCGTGGCCACCGCGCTCATCGGGCTCGCCCGGGCCGGCGGCCTGCGGGTGCTCGCCACCAGCCGCGACGAGGCCAAGCGCGCCAAGGCGCTCGAGCTCGGCGCCCACGAGGTCTTCGAGTCCGGCGCCCGGCTCCCGATCAAGGTCGACGCGGTCATGGAGACCGTCGGCCGGGCGACCTGGACCCACTCGGTGCGCGCGCTGCGCCCCGGCGGCAAGATCGTCATCTCCGGCACCACCTCGGGGCCGAACCTCGACGACGCCGAGCTGACCCGGATCTTCTTCACCCAGCTCAGCGTGATCGGCTCGACGATGGGCACCCGCGGCGAGCTCGCCTCGCTGGTCAACCTGCTCGACAGCACCGGCCTGCGCCCGGTCATCGACCGCACCCTGCCGCTGGAGCAGGCGCGCGACGGATTCGCCGCGATGGCGGCCGGCGACGTCTTCGGGAAGATCGTCTTCACGCGCTGAAAAACCGTTGGCGGGAATCACTGTCGGTGCTTCAGGATTGAATCCTGACAGTGCCCCGGCCGCGAGCGATGAATTCTCTCGGCCGGAACTGTCGAAAAGGTGTCGTCTCGTTCGTGGAACAGATGAAGCGACGGCCACACCGATTCGTCCGGCATCACCTGGTCGGCCACCGCTGGACCATGCCACCCAACCGATAGGACCTGTCATGACCGCGCCCACCGGGCCTACCGAGACCGGCGACATCGCCGAGTTCGAGCAGGAGTTCACCAGCGCACCGCCTGGGCGGACCCCCCTCGTGATCAAGCTCTTGGTCGCGGCGACCTTCGTCGTGATCCTCAACGAGACCATCATGGTCAACGCCGTGCCGCGGCTCATGGCCGACTTCCAGATCACCTCGACCACCGCCCAGTGGGCGCTGACGGTCTTCATGCTGACGATGGCCTCGGTCATCCCGGTGACCGGCTGGTTCCTGCAGCGGGTGACCACCCGCACGGCGTACGCCACGGCGATGACGACGTTCAGCATCGGCACCGTGATCGCGGCGGCCGCGCCGACGTTCGGTGTGCTGCTGGTGGGCCGCGTGGTCCAGGCCGGCGGTACGGCGGTCATGATGCCGCTGCTGATGACCACCCTGATGACGGTCGTCTCCGCCCAGGACCGCGGCCGGGTGATGGGTCAGGTCACGCTGGCCATGTCCTGTGCGCCGGCCCTCGGCCCGGCCGTGTCGGGCATCCTGCTCGAGCTCGGCTCGTGGCGCCTGATCTTCGTCGCGGTGCTGCCGATCGCGGTGCTCGTCGGCTTCTTCGGCCACCGCCAGCTCGTGAACGTCGGTGAGACCACCACCAGCCCGGTCAGCTGGCTGAGCGTGGTGCTCGCGGCCGGCGGTTTCAGCAGCTTCGTCTACGGCCTGAGCAAGGTCGGCAACGCCGAGTGGCCCGAGCCGACCGCCCTGATCGGCGCCGGCGTCGTGCTCATCGCGCTGTTCGCGATCTACCAGGTCCGCCTCCAGCGCGACGAGCGCCCGCTGCTCGACCTGCGCACCCTGCTGCACCGCAACTACGCGGTCTCGCTGGTCCTCATGGCCGCCGGCTTCATGGCCTTCCTGGGCTCGATGATCCTGCTGCCGCTCTACCTCCAGGACCTGCGCGGGCTCACCGAGCTCCAGACCGGCCTGATGGTGATGCCCGGTGGCCTCGCCATGGGTCTGCTCGGCCCCCAGGTCGGCAAGGTCTACGACCGGATCGGCGCTCGCCCCCTGGTCATCCCGGGCTCGATCGCCATGGTCGCGCTGCTGTTCGGGCTGAGCCGGATCGGCGCCGAGACGCCGTACGCCGTGATCGTGGTGCTGCACGTCGCGCTGATGGCGAGCCTGGCCACGGTGTTCACCCCGGTGTTCACCATCGGCCTGGGCGACCTCTCGCCGCAGCTCTACTCCCACGGCAGCTCGCTGCTGGGCACGCTCCAGCAGGTCGCCGGCGCGATCGGCACGGCGCTGCTCGTAGTGATCATGACCAACCGCACCGAGCACCTCGCCAAGGCCGGCGAGCACCCGGTCGACGCGTTCATGGGCGGCCTGCAGTGGGCCTTCGCGACCGGCGCCGTGATCGGTGTCGTGGTGGTCGCGATGGCGCTGCTGCTGCTGCCGGGCAAGTCCGACCTGCCCGCGGCCGAGGGCCACGGCGGTCACTGAGCCGGTACGACGAACGAACGGCCCGGTCCCCTCGCGGGGGCCGGGCCGTTCGGCGTCTCGGGCTAGCGCTGCTCGTCGAGGAAGTCGTCGAGCAGCGGCCAGCTGACCTCCGTGGCCCGTGGCCCGGCGACCAGGCCGAGGTGGCTGAGCCCGTCGGCGGCGGCGTAGCGCGCGCTCGGGACCACGCCCGGTCCGGCGGCGACGGCCGGGCCGTCGGCGATGTTGTCGGTGGCGCTGCCGACGAAGAGCACCGGCGTGCGGACGTCGGCCAGGTGGATCTCGCGGCCCGGGGTGAGCCGCACGGTGCCCGAGGCGAGCTCGTTGCGGACCATCAGCCGGGTGTGGATCTGGTGGTAGGCGCGGCCCGGGTAGCCGGGCATCTCGCCGATGAACCCGTCGATCGCCGAGGTCCGCGCGAGCGCCTCGGTGTCGAGGATGTTGCGGGCCAGGTGCACGGCCTTGGTCAGCTCGCGCTTGGGCGCCATCGCCCGGTAGCTGGCCCGGACCAGGTGCCGGGGCACGCCGCCGAGGGCCGCGGTCGGCGCGGTGACGGCACGGGTGCCGAGCAGCCGGTCGGCCACCACGAGCGGCTGGATCGCGGGGATCCGCGTGTAGTCGATGGGCGTGCCGAAGGCGGTCAGCGAGGCGATCGGCAGGTCCGGGTGCGCAGCGGCGGTGAGCAGGCTCATCGTGCCGCCCAGCGACCACCCGACGAGGTCGACGCCGTCGACCGGGTCACCGGCGGCGGCGTGGTCGTGGAGCACCGCGTGGATCGCGGTCGGCAGGATGTCGTCGATCCAGGCCTCGAAGCCCAGGGCCCGGTCGGCGAAGGTGATCTGCCCGTAGTCGACCAGGTACGTCGCCCGCCCGCTCGCGACCAGGTGTGCGGCCAGGCTCTGGCCCGGGCGCAGGTCGAAGCAGCGTGGGGACACCGCCAGCGGCGGCACCAGCAGCACCGGCCGGGGCGCGGTGGCCGAGGCGGTGCGGTCGTAGCGGACCAGGCGGCGGTGCGGCTCGTCGGAGAGCACGGTGGCCGGCAGGCCGTCGTACTGCTCGATGCCGGCGCCGAGCGGCGAGAGCGCCCACGCGTTGCGGGCGGCGGTGGTCGCGGCGGTGGTCAGGGTGTCGACGGAGGCGGGCACCGCGACATGGTGTCGGTCGCGGTGCACGCCCGTCCACCGAACGTGACGCGTCTGACTACTGGCGAGTAGCCCTCAGAAGCAGGGGACGACGTCCTGGGCGCCGAACACGCCGCGGTAGACCCGCTCCTGGGTGCGGGGGATCACCGCGGTCTGCGGGCTGGCCCAGGCCAGCGTGGTCAGCGCCGGGCCGCCGTTGCCGGCGATGCGCTGGCGGCGGGCCTCGACGCGGAAGACGACCCGGTCGGCGCGGGTGCCGGCGTAGCAGGCCGAGCCCTGGCGCTTGGTCCGCGCCACGGCGGGCGTGACCTCGGCGCCGGCCGCGACGCCGCGGTAGCGCAGGGTCACGATCGCCTGGAAGCCCGACGGGTGCGGCGTGCTCGCCTCCCAGGTGCCGGTGATGCCGATCGACAGGCCGCGGGTGCGGTGGGAGGGCACCGAGAAGACGACCTTGCCGTCGTGGACGCGCCGGACCCGGCTGCTCCACCACGAGTGGCGCAGGCCCTGCTGGAGGAACACCTCGCAGCCCTCGCAGTCGGCGACCTTGACCACGACCTTGGTCCGGTGCGGAGCGGCGGCAGGGGCGGGGGAGGTGCCGAGGGCGAGCAGCCCGGCGACGAGGGCGAGCAGCGGCACGAGGAGGGCGAGAGGCCGGAGCGGGCGGAGGGTGCGGGACATGGGGGAGGACTCCTGGTGGTCGTGGGTGGGAACGTGCACCAGGGGAGACGCCGCCGGGCGGCGTTTGGTTCTCGGCCGGAGGCCCTCAGTCGCGCGACGTCCAGTTGCGGGCGCCGACGAGCAGCATCCGCAGCTGGGTCCGGGTGGCGTCGGCGATCCGGCGCTCGGCGGCCGAGCCGGGCTCGGCGCCGACCAGGCGCTCGGCGGTGGTCACCATGGCGCCCACGATGAGTGCCGAGAGGGTCTGCAGGTCCGGCTCGGACCAGACGTCGGTCCCGGGCAGGTGGGCGAGGTCGGTGGCGAGCTCGCGCTCGGCCAGCTCGATGCCGTGGGCGATCGCGGAGCGCACCCCGGCCGGCCCGGCGAACCGCTCGCGGGCGAGGAAGGCGAAGTGGGCGTGGTGGCGGCGTACCTGCTCGACGAGGACGTCGACCGAGCCGTCGATGATCGTGCCCGCGTCCTCGCCCGCCGTACGGCGCAGCTCGCGCAGCAGCGCGCGCAGCGTGTCGAGCGACTCCTCGACCAGCGCGAGCCCGAGGTCCTCGATCGAGGGGAAGTGCCGGTAGAAGGCGGTCGGCACGATGCCGACCTCCTTGGCCACCTGGCGCAGCGAGAGCGCCACGAGCGTGGTGTCGTCGCAGAGCGCGAGCGCGGCGTCGAGGATCGCGCGGCGGGTCCGCTCCTTGCGCTCCACGCGGCTCTCGGTCATGGGCCCGAGTCTACGTGAGTGAACATGTGTGCACTGTCACGCGGTGGGGTCGTTGACGCCTCCGGCGCCGACGGGTGAAGGTTTGGGTGTACAGACGTACACCGAAACTTCCGCCAACGAAGTCGAAGCCCCGAAGGAGGCGCGCATGTCCGCGCTCATCTCCCCGCCGGCTCCCGGCGGCCCTGTCGGGCGGCTCCTGCGCTCGCGGCTCGCCGCGGCGCTGGCCACCCCGCACAGCGTCGACCGGTACCTCGAGCGGTTCAACCCGATGTGGGCCGCGCACGAGGTGCGGGCCCGCGTCGTGTCCGTCCACCGCGAGACCACCGGGACCGACACGGCCCCGGTCGCCACGCTGACCCTCCAGCCCACCAGCACCTGGCGCGGGCACCGCGCCGGCCAGCACGTCCTGGTCGGTGTCGAGCTCCCGGGCTCGGCCAAGCGGCTGACCCGCGCGTTCTCGATCTCCTCGGCCGCCTCGGCGCCGGGGGAGCAGATCACGCTCACCATCCGTGCGCACGACGAGGGGCAGGTCTCGGCATACCTGGTGCGCGAGGCGCAGCCGGGCACGATCCTGCACCTGAGCCAGGCGCAGGGGGAGTTCACCCTCCACGAGAGCCCGGCCACCCCGACCACCAACCACCTGCTGCTCATTACCGGCGGCTCCGGGATCACCCCGGCGATGTCGATGGTGCGCACCCTCCTGCGCGACGGGTACGACGGCCACGCCGGGCGCAAGGTGACCTTCCTGCACTTCGCCCGCAGCGCCGAGGACCAGATCTTCGCCGACGAGCTGGCCGCGATCGCGGCCGCCGACAACGGCGTCGACGTCCAGCTGCGCCACGGCGACGCGCTGTTCAGCGCCTTCGAGCTGCGCCGGCTGGTGCCGGCCTACCGCGAGACCGACACCTGGCTGTGCGGTCCTGCGGGTCTGGTCGACCTGGTCAAGGACGCCTACACCGACGCCGACGGCACCCTGGCGCCGCGGCTGCGGATGGAGTTCTTCAAGCCCGCCGTCGCCCGCGCCGCCCAGCCCGCCGACGGCGCCGAGCTCGCCGGTGAGGTGACCTTCACCCGCTCGGGCGCGAGCGCGCCCGCCTCGGGCACCAGCCTGCTGGAGCAGGCCGAGGAGCTCGGCCTGAAGCCCGAGTTCGGCTGCCGGATGGGCATCTGCTTCTCCTGCACCCGCACCAAGACCGCCGGCACCGTCCGCAACGTCCTCACCGGCGAGGAGTCCTCCCTGCCGGACGAGGAGATCCGCATCTGCGTCACCGCCGCCGCCGGTGACTGCCACATCGACCTCTGAGGAGCCCTGATGAGCACCGACACCCTGACCCCCGGCCCCCTGGCCGACGAGAAGTACCACGGCCTCACCGCGGCGCAGATCGACGAGCTCGGCACCGAGCTCGACGCCCTGCGCCAGCGGATCATCGCCGACCTCGGCGAGGCCGACGCGGAGTACCTGCGCAAGGTCGTCACGACCCAGCGCAAGATGGAGATCGCCGGCCGTGCGCTGTTCTACCTGCCGGTGATCGGCTGGCTGCCGGCCGTCGCCTGCCTGAGCGTGTCGAAGATCCTCGACAACATGGAGATCGGGCACAACGTCATGCACGGGCAGTACGACTTCCTGGGCGACCCGGCGTTCAACTCCCGGATGTTCGACTGGGACACCGTGTGCCCCGGCGAGCAGTGGAAGTACAGCCACAACTACATCCACCACACGTTCACGAACATCGTGGGCAAGGACCGCGACGTGGGCTACGGCATCCTGCGGATGGACCCGGACCAGAAGTGGCACCCGTACTACCTGGGCAACCCGCTCTACGCGTTCCTGCTGATGACCTTCTTCGAGTGGGGCGTCGCGCTGCACGACCTCGAGGTCGAGAACATCGTGTCCGGCAAGCGCACGCTCGCCGACAACAAGCCGCTCTACCCGGGCCTGATGCGCAAGATCCGGCGCCAGGCGCTCAAGGACTACGTGCTCTTCCCGACGCTGACCGGACCGCTGTTCCCGCTCACCTTCGCGGGCAACGCGGTGGCCAACCTGGTGCGCAACGTGTGGGCGTTCAACATCATCTTCTGCGGGCACTTCCCGGCCGGCGTCGCGTCGTTCTCCGAGGAGGAGACCGCGAACGAGACGCGCGGCCACTGGTACCTGCGCCAGATGCTCGGCTCGGCCAACATCAAGGGCAGCAAGCTGATGCACCTGATGAGCGGCAACCTCTCGCACCAGATCGAGCACCACCTCTTCCCGGACCTGCCGGCCCGGCGCTACCCCGAGATCGCGGGCGAGGTGCAGGAGATCTGCGAGCGCTACGGCCTGCCCTACAACACCGGCCGGCTGCACCAGCAGCTGTTCAGCGTGTTCAAGAAGATCGTGCGCTACTCCTTCCCCGGCGGTACGGCGAAGCCCGCTCCCGTGCGCGGCCCCGAGGCCGTGACCGACGACTCGTTGGCAGCCTGAGCCCGCGCGGGGGAGACTGACCGGCATGACCGACGGACGCGACCGCCTGACCCGGGGCGAGATCACCAAGGACGCGCTCCAGGCGGGCGCCGAGGCCGCGGCCCACACCGTCGGCGAGGTCGCGACCATCGTGACCCGCGCCGTCGGCGAGGTGGCCTCGGCGGTCGGCGGCTTCGCCACGGAGATCTTCGAGATCCGCGACTCCTCGCGCCGGGCCCTGGCCGACCAGGTCGAGGAGATCGGCGACGACGAGGCGCCGCCGGCCTCACTCGAAGTGCAGCCGGAAGCCTGACATCCGGAAGGAGCCGAGCTGCCGGGCCCCGCGCAGGAAGCCCAGCGGGCCGTCGGCGGCGAAGCTCCACCGGCCCCGGCACGGCAGCGCCTTGGCGGTGCCCTTCATCACGACGTCGGCGGTCTCCGGGTGCTCGGCGATGCCGGGCTGCTCGACCAGACCCGAGAACGGCACCCGCAGCGCGGCGCGCGAGAGGTCGCTGAAGTGCGCCTCGACGATGGGACGCCGCTCCAGCGTGGCGGTCCAGTCGGTCGTGGTGAGCGGACCGCGGAAGGACGTCTCGAGGTCGAAGTCGCACAGGTCCTTGGGGATCGCCCACAGCTCGCGACCGCCGGCCTGCGAGGCGGCCGAGTCGACCCAGATGTCGGTGATGGTCACCGCGCCCTTGCCGGCCCTGTTCTTGACCGTCCGGGCGACCAGGAGCTCGTGGTAGGTCAGCGGGCTCGGCTCCTCGTAGGAGACCAGCGCGACGCCGTACGTGCCGGCGGGGTGGCGCTCGTCGGCGGCCTCGCGGAGCCGGAAGGCCGTGAGCCACATCGAGCCGTGCATGTGCCACGGCGCGGGGGGATAGACGTTCACGACTCGGGTTCCTCCTCGAGCAGGAGCTGGGCGGTCTGCTCCAGCTCGGCTTCCATGGCGGCGGGCAGGGCGTCGGTGAGCTCGTCGGCGATCGGGCTCTCCGCGCGCGGGCCGAGTCCGGCGGCGGCGCGCTCGACGGCGGCGCCGACGTCGATCAGCGTCGCCTGGCGCACGTAGGGCTGGTCGAGCTCGCGGGTGACGTACTTGGCCACGAAGCGGCGCAGCTCGCCCTCGACGTTGGCGGCCCGGCTGGTCAGCGAGGCGCGCAGCCCCTGCGCCTTGAGCCGTACGACGACCTGCGCCGGGCTGGGCGGCGTGACGTCGAGCGCGATCGCCAGGTCCGCGCGGGCGTGCGCGGTGATCACGAGCGGCACGGTGATGGCGGCGTCGAAGCGCTGCTTGTCCATGCCGAGGTCGATGGTGAAGACGAGCTCGACGGGCAGGTCGACGTGGAAGGCGACCGGGTCCGCGCCGACGCGCTGGCCGGTCGCGGTGCCGATCCGGCCCTGGGCGGTCACCTTGGCGATCCGGCCCGGGCCCACGCCCATCGGTCCGACGTCGATCGGGCGCCCGGCCAGGACGTTGACCCCGCGCAGCACCCGCTCGGCGGTGACCGCGGTCGCGAAGAACCGCTCGCCCCAGGCCGCGTAGTCGATCCGGTCCTCGCTCACGCGGGTGACCCTAGGGCATGGCGCGCGGTCCCGTGGCGAGTCCTCGGGTGACGAGCTCGAGGGTGCGCTCGATCGCGGTCTCGCGCTCGGCGGCGCCGAGGCCCGACAGCGGCCCGTCGATGAGCAGCATCGCCAGCCCGTGCACGGCCGCCCAGGGCCCGGCCTCGGCGTCGGGCCGGTCCTCGGGAGCGAGGTAGCCGACCGCGACCAGCTCGTCGAGCATCTCGCCCAGCAGCACGTACGGCGCCGGGTCGTTCATGCCCTCCTCCTCGTCGCCGAGCCGGCCGGTGAAGCAGGTGCGGAAGACGCCGGGCTCCTCGACCGCGAACCGGATGTAGCCCAGCCCGGTCGAGCGCAGCCGGGCCAGCGCGCGCCCGACGGGGTCGCCGTCGGTGGGCACCTGGGCGAGGAACTCGGCCATCGCGGCGACCATGCCGTCCATCGCCAGGGCGCGCGCGGCCTCGAGCAGGTCGGCCTGGTTCTCGAAGTGCCGGTAGGCCGCGGTGGGGGTGACCCCGACCTCGCGGGCCGCGCCCCGGATCGTCACGGCGTCGGGGCCGCCGGTCGCGGCCAGCTCGGCGGCGGCGCGGACGAGGGCGTTGCGCAGGTCGCCGTGGTGGTAGCTGCGCTTGGCCGGTGTCGAGGTGCTCACGAGAGACATGTTGACACCCGTACACATCCGTGCCAAGTTAACGGCAGCAAAGTTTACGGCCACACACATTCGAGGAGAGGGCCATGTTCCGCAGGATCGGCACACTCGTCACCACCCGTGCCCGGTGGGTCCTCGGGCTCGGCGTCCTCGCCGTGCTCGTCGCCGCCTGGGTCGGCGTCGGTGCCTTCGGCAAGCTGGAGACCCAGGGCTTCGACGACCCGGCCTCCGACAGCAGCCGGGCCGCCGCGCTGCTCGCGGACCGCTTCGGCGGCTCCGCCGACTACGTCTTCGTCGTCGCGGCCGCCGACGGCGACGTCGACAGCCCCGCCGCGGCGGCCGCGGGCACCGCCCTGACCGAGCGGCTCCGCGCGGACCCGGCGCTGGCCGACGTGGCGTCGTACTACGACGCGCACGCGCCGCCGCTGCGCTCCACCGCGGGCGGGCACGCCCTGATCACCGCCTCGATCGCGCCCGGCGCCGAGGCGGACCCGGGCGCCGTCCTCGACGCGTACGCCGGCACGGACGGCCCGATCGACGTGCAGGTCGGCGGATCCGAGGTCGTCGGCGAGGAGATCGGTGGCCAGATCGGCAAGGACCTCGGGCTCGCCGAGAGCATCGCGATCCCGCTCATCCTGGTGCTGCTCGTGCTCGCCTTCGGCAATGTCGTCGGCGCGCTGGTCACCCTCGGCATCGGCCTGGTCGCGATCCTCGGCACCTTCGCCGAGCTGTCCGTGCTCGGCTCGATGACCGACGTCTCGATCTACGCGGTCAACCTCACCACCGGCCTCGGCCTGGGCCTGGCCGTCGACTACGGCCTGCTCATGGTGGCCCGGGTCCGCGAGGAGCGCGCGGCCGGGCACGGCCACGACGCCGCCGTGCGGCGCGCGGTCGAGACCGCCGGGCGCACCATCGTCTTCAGCGCCACCACGGTCGCGGTGGCGCTCGCCTCGCTGCTCGTCTTCCCGATGTACTTCCTGCGCTCGTTCGCCTACGCCGGCATCGGGGTCATGCTCATCACCGCGTTCAGCGCGGTGCTGATCCTGCCCGCCGGGCTGTTCCTGCTCGGTGACCGGATCGACGCCTGGCGGGTGCCCAAGGTGCGCGGCATCCGTGGCGAGGAGGCCCCGTCGTGGGCCCGCCTGGCCCGGTTCGTCGTACGGCGTCCGGTGCTGAGCGCGCTGCCCGTGCTCGCCGGTCTCGTGGTGCTGGCCCTGCCGCTGGCCGGGATCTCGCTCGGCACGCCCGACGACCGGGTGCTGCCCACGAGCGCGTCGAGCCGCCAGGCCGGCGACGCGCTGCGCGCGGAGTTCGCCGGTGACGGCACCCACCCGATCCAGGTGGTCACCACCGCCTCGCTCGGGGAGGCCGCGCTGGCCGACTACGCCGCCCGGCTCGGCGACCTGCCCGACGTCGTCCGGGTCGACACCACCCCGGGCCGCGACGCCGACCTGCTCTCGGTCGTCACCGACCTCGACCCGCGCTCGGCGGCCGCCCGCGACCTGGTCCAGGACGTGCGCGGGGTGGCGCCGCCGTCCGGTGCCGAGGCGCTCGTCGGCGGCGCGTCGGCCGAGCTGCACGACCAGATGACCGGGATCGGCGATCGGCTCCCGCTGGTCGCGGGCTGGCTGGTGCTGAGCACGCTGGTGATCCTGTTCCTGTTCACCGGCAGCGTGATCCAGCCGATCCGGGCGCTGCTGCTCAACGCGGTCGGCCTGGCCGCCACCCTCGGCGCGATGGTCTGGGTGTTCCAGGACGGCCACCTCTCCGGCGTCCTGGGCTTCACCCCGCAGCCGATGGACTCCTCGATGATGGTGCTGCTGTTCTGCGTCGCCTTCGGCCTGTCGATGGACTACGAGGTGTTCGTGATGGGCCGGATCAAGGAGATGCGCGACCGCGGCCTGGGCAACGAGGAGGCGCTCGTGCACGGCCTGGCCCACACCGGCCGGATCGTCAGCACCGCCGCGGCGCTCATCGCGATCAGCTTCTTCGCCTTCCTGGTGAGCTCGGTGAGCTTCATCCAGTTCTTCGGGCTCGGCACCGGGCTGGCGATCCTGATCGACGCGACCCTGATCCGGGGCGTGCTCCTGCCGGCCGCCGTACGGCTGCTGGGGGAGCGGGCCTGGTGGGCCCCGCGCCCGCTGCGTGCCCTGCACCGCCGGGTCGGTCTCTCGGAGACGGCGCCGGCCTGAGCGCAGACGCCGACGGCCCGGAGGACCAGGTCCTCCGGGCCGTCGGCGTACTGCGTCGGGGTCAGTCCTCCGGGTCGTCGAGCCGGGCCAGCCAGGTGGCGAAGCGCTCGATCGGCGTCTCGAAGTCGGGGTGCACGTCGACGAACTCCTGGAGCCGCTCGCCGAGCCAGGCCAGGGTGACCTCCTCGTCGCCCCGGCGCTGCTGGAGCTCCTCGATACCGCGGTCGGTGAAGTACATCAGCTGAACGCGCGCTCGATCAGGTCGGCCTGCTCCGCCGCGTGCCGCTTGATGGTGCCGACGGCGGTGGTGGAGGAGGACGCCCGGGTGATCGGCTCGACCGCACGGCCCAGCTCGGGCACCACGTTGAGGTGGTACGACGGCCACGGCCCCTGGTTGAAGGGCTCGTCCTGGACCCACTTGACCTGGGCGTTCGGGTACTTGGCCAGCTCGGCCTTGATCGCCTCGGTCGGCCACGGGTAGAGCTGCTCGACCCGCAGGATCGCGACGTCCTCGCGCTCGCTCTTCTTGCGCTCGACCATGAGGTCCCAGGTGAGCCGGCCCGAGACCAGCAGCACGGTGGAGACCTTGGCCGGGTCGGCGCTCGCGTCGCCGATCACCGGGCGGAAGTCACCGCTGGTGAAGTCGGCCGGCTGCGAGGCCGCCTCCTTGCGCTTGAGCATCGACTTCGGCGTGAAGACGATGAGCGGCTTGTGCTCGCCGCCGAGCGAGTGCCGGCGCAGCAGGTGGAAGTACGACGCGGGCGTCGACGGCTGGGCGACGACCATGGACTCCTCGGCGCACAGGGTGAGGAAGCGCTCGATGCGCGCCGACGAGTGGTCGGCGCCCTGGCCCTCGTAGCCGTGGGGGAGCAGGAGCACCACGCCGGAGTCCTGGCCCCACTTGGTCTTGCCCGCGGAGATGTACTCGTCGATGACCGACTGGGCGCCGTTGACGAAGTCGCCGAACTGGGCCTCCCACAGCACCAGCGCGTCGGGACGCGCCACCGAGTAGCCGTACTCGAAGCCGAGGGCGGCGTACTCGGAGAGGAGGCTGTCGTAGACGAAGAACTTCGCCTGCTCCTCGGTGAGGTTGGCCAGCGGGGTCCACTCGTCGGCGTTGTGCCGGTCGATGATCGTCGCGAAGCGCTGCACGAACGTGCCGCGGCGCGAGTCCTGGCCGGCCAGGCGGACCGGGCGGCCCTCCATGAGCAGCGAGCCGAAGGCGAGGATCTCGCCGGTGCCCCAGTCGATCGGGCCGTCGGCGATGGCCGCGGCGCGACGCTGCAGCTGGGGCATCACCTTGGGGTGGACGGTGAAGCCGTCGGGCGGGGTGACGTAGGCGTCGGCGATCCGCTTGAGGACCTCGGCCGAGACGGCGGTCTGGGTCTCGCCCGCGGTCTTGTCCGGGTAGTCGGGGACGGTCGTCCACTCCTTGGGCGCCGACGACGCCTCGCGGACCTCGGTGAAGACGCGCTCCAGCTGCTGCTGGTAGTCGCGCAGGACCTGCTCGGCCTCCTCGATCGTGATGTCACCACGACCGATGAGCGACTCGGTGTAGAGCTTGCGCACCGAGCGCTTCTGCTCGATCAGGTCGTACATCAGCGGCTGCGTGTACGACGGGTCGTCGCCCTCGTTGTGCCCGCGGCGGCGGTAGCAGACGAGGTCGATGACGACATCGCTGTGGAACGTCTGGCGGTACTCGAAGGCCAGCCGCGCGACACGGATGCAGGCCTCCGGGTCGTCGCCGTTGACGTGGAAGATCGGCGCCTGGACCATCCGGGCCACGTCGGTGGCGTAGAGGGTCGAGCGCGACGAGCCCGGCGAGGTGGTGAAGCCGACCTGGTTGTTGATGACCAGGTGGATCGTGCCGCCAGTGCGGTAGCCGCGCAGCTGGGAGAGGTTGAGCGTCTCGGCGACCACGCCCTGGCCGGCGAACGCGGCGTCGCCGTGCAGGAGCAGCGGCAGCACCGGGAACTTCTCGCCCTGGTTGAGCACGTCCTGCTTGGCCCGCGCGATGCCCTCGAGGACCGGGTCGACCGTCTCGAGGTGTGAGGGGTTGGCCGCGACGGAGACCTTGATGGTCTCGCCGGTGCCGGCCACGAAGGCACCCTCGGCGCCGAGGTGGTACTTCACGTCGCCGGAGCCCTGGACCGTGCGCGGGTCGATGTTGCCCTCGAACTCGCGGAAGATCTGGTTGTAGGACTTGCCGACGATGTTGGCCAGGATGTTGAGCCGGCCACGGTGGGCCATGCCGATGGTGACCTCGTCGAGGCCGGCCTGGGCGGCCGCCTCGGCGATCTCGTCGACGACCGGGACGGTCGTCTCGCCACCCTCGAGCGAGAACCTCTTCTGACCGACGAACTTGGTCTGCAGGAAGGTCTCGAACGCCTCGGCCTGGTTGAGCTTGAGCAGGATCCGCAGCTGCTCCTCGCGCGGGGGCTTGCTGTGCGGCTGCTCGACGCGCTCCTGGATCCAGCGACGCTGGTCGGGGTCCATGATGTGCATGTACTCGATGCCGGTGGTGCGGCAGTAGGAGTCGCGCAGGATGCCGAGGATGTGGCGCAGCTTCATGAAGCGCCGGTCGCCGCCGCCGAAGGAGCCGGTCGGGAACTCGCGCTCGAGGTCCCACAGCGTCAGGCCGTGCGACTCGATGCGCAGGTCGGGGTGGCTGCGCTGCTTGTACTCGAGCGGGTCGGTGTCGGCCATCAGGTGGCCGCGCACGCGGTAGGCGTGGATCAGCTCGAGGATGCGCGCCTGCTTGTCGATCTCGTCGTCGTGCGAGGTC
This sequence comes from Pimelobacter sp. 30-1, assembly GCF_018831735.1. Taxonomy (NCBI): domain Bacteria; kingdom Bacillati; phylum Actinomycetota; class Actinomycetes; order Propionibacteriales; family Nocardioidaceae; genus Pimelobacter; species Pimelobacter sp. 30-1. The sequence goes on along the minus strand of NZ_NHTS01000006.1, from coordinate 460,409 downwards.
GCGATGTCGTTGTTCCAGCGGATCGGCTCGTACGGGATGCGCAGCGCGCGGAAGATCTCGTCGTAGAAGCCGTCCTGGCCCAGCAGGTAGCGGTGCACCTGGCCGAGGAACTCACCCGACTGCGCGCCCTGGATGACGCGGTGGTCGTAGGTCGAGGTCATCGTCATGATCCGGGAGATCGCGTTGCGCGCGATGGTCTCCTCGGAGGCGCCCTGGAACTCCGGCGGGAAGTCCATCGAGCCGACGCCGATGATCGCGGCCTGGCCCTGCATGAGGCGCGGCACCGAGTTGTTCGTGCCGAGGCCGCCGACGTTGGTGAGGCTGACCGTCGTGCCGGAGTAGTCCTCCATGGTCAGCTTGTTGTCCTTGGCCTTGCGCACGATCTCCTCGTACGCCGTCCAGAACTGCGCGAAGTCCATCGACTCGCACGCCTTGATGCTCGGCGCCACCAGCTGGCGGGTGCCGTCCTTCTTCTGCTGGTCGATGGCCAGGCCCAGGTTGATGTGGGCCGGCGTGACCATGGTCGGCTTGCCGTCGATCTCGTCGAAGGTGTTGTTCATCGCCGGCAGCGCCTTGATCGCCTTGACGATCGCGTAGCCGATGAGGTGGGTGAACGACACCTTGCCGCCGCGGGCGCGCTTGAGGTGGCTGTTGATGACGATGCGGTTGTCCCACAGGAGCTTGACCGGGATGTTGCGCACCGAGGTCGCCGTCGGGACCGACAGCGAGATGTCCATGTTCTTGGCCGTGGCGGCCGGGATGCCGCGCAGCACGGTCAGCGTCGGCTCGTCGCTGGCGGTGACCGGCGCGGGACGCGGGGCGTCCTTGGGGGTCGGCTTGGGGGCGTCGGCCTTGGGCGGCGTCGGCGTCGTCGTGGAGGCAGGGCTGACCTGGGGAGCGGGGGTCGCCTTGGGCGTGGGCGCGGCCTGCGCGGCCGGCGCCGCGGGGGCGGCCGGCGCCGCAGGAGCCGCGGCCGCGGCGGGCGCGGCCGGGGCGGCGGTGGTGGCCGTCGTGGTCGTCGTCGCCGTCGCGGTGACGCCGTTGGTCTTGAAGTAGGCGGCCCAAGCAGCATCCACGCTGCCCGGATCGGCCTCGAACCGCTCCTTCATCTCCTCCACGAGCCACTCGTTGGCTCCGAAGTCCGCAGGAACGGGTGATCCGGTGGACTGGTCTGACGACTGCGTCACGACGTGCTTCGCCTCTTCCGATGAGCTGCTCCGACCCGCGTACCGGTAGCGGGTGCTGTCGACCGCCAAGGCTAGTCCCATGCCGAAGCAAATACCGACCCTCGGTCACCCTTTGAGGCAGGGTGTTGCGCATCAGACATTCCGCCCGGGTACCGGGGGTGGAGCGAACGGGGGTGTCGAAGGTGCTACGCAGAGCGGATCGAGCCCGGATCGTGGCCGTCGTCACGGTCGCGGTCCTGGCCCTGGGCGGGTGCTCGGGAGGCGACGACAAGAGCTCCTCGGACGGCCCCGAGCCGTCCGGGCACGCCACCCCGGAGGTGCCGGCCGACGCCCGGCTCGGCAAGGTCCGGGGCCGGCTCGGCCCGGCCAAGGCCGATGCCGTCCTGGCCGCGGTGACCACGGCCGTCGAGGCCTGGGTCGCGGGGGCCTACGGCGGGGACTACCCGCGCACCGACTTCGCCCCGGCCTTCGCGGGCTTCACCGCCGACGCGCGCCGGCTGGCGCTGCGCCAGCCGGAGGTGATGAGCAATGCCGCCGTCGGCGCCGGCCTGGAGACGGTCGAGGTGACCGAGCGCCGGATCCGGGTCGACGTCCTCGGCGTCGACGGGCGGGCCGCCGGGGCGACCGCCCGGGTCCGGATCGGGCTGCGGCTGACCGGCGGGGGAGAGCGGACCGAGTCCGTGACCGGCCGGCTGCTGCTGACGCCGGTCAAGGGCGGCGGCTGGCAGGTGTTCGGCTTCGACGTGAGCCGTGGCGAGGAGGGGGCGTGATGGTGCGCAGGATCCTGCGGACGCTGGTGCTGGGGCTGGTCCTCGGCGCGACCGCGCTCGTCGTACCGGACAGTGCGCCGGCGCCGACCGTGCTGACCCTGGTCAAGATCGACCGCGCCACCGGCGTCGACGTCGACCCGGACGTGGTGTGGATCCTCGCCGCCGGCGTCGACACCCGCCCCCGCGAGGACCCGCTGCGCAGCCGCGCCGACGCGCTCCAGCTCATCGCCATCGACACCCGCACCGGCGCGGCGAGCGCGGTCGGCATCCCGCGCGACAGCTGGGTGCCCATCCCCGGCCACGGCTCCAACCGGGTCAACGCCGCCCTCTACTACGGCGGCCCCCAGCTGCTCGGACGCACGGTCGGCGACCTGGTCGGCGTCCAGCCCGACTACGTCATGCTCGCCACCTTCAGCGGCCTGGCCCAGCTCATCCGCGGCATCGGCGGCATCACCGTCGACAACCCGCGCTTCTTCGCCGACTCCCACCTCAACCCCGAGGGCTGGAAGGCCGGCCGGATCAAGATCGACGGCATGCGCGCCGTCGAGTTCGCCCGGGTCCGCAAGTCCCTGCCGCAGGGCGACTTCGACCGCTCGGCCAACCAGCAGCGCGTCATCCGCGGCATCCAGCGCAAGATCGCCGCCAACGCCGACCGCCCCGGCTGGATCGAGTCCGGCGTCCTCAGCGTCCTGCAGCACCTCAAGACCCAGGGCGTCTCGCCCAAGGAGCTGTTCCGGATCGCCCAGGCCATCGCCCAGGTCGACCACCGCAAGGTGACCACCTGCGTGCTGCCCGGCAGCATCGGCAACATCAACGGCGCCAGCGTCGTCCTGCCCTCCGTCGGCACCGCCCGCCGCTACGGCGACGACGCCCGCAAGGACGCCACCATCAAGCGCTGCTGAGCGTCCCGTCCCGCGCCTCCCGGGCCCCCTTGCCCGCCAACCCGTCCGCCTGCTCGTTGCCCGGGTCGCCCGCATGCCCCTTGACCCAGTGCCAGGCCACGTCGTGCTCGGCCGCCGCCACGTCGAGCCGGCGCCACAGGTCGTCGTTCTTGACCGGCGCCTTGGCCGACGTCCGCCACCCGTTGGCCTTCCACTTCGCCACCCAGGACATGATCCCGTTGCGCACGTAGCTGCTGTCGGTGTGCAGGTCGACCTCGGAGCGCCGGGTGAGCGTCTCGAGCGCGCGGATGGCCGCCATGAGCTCCATCCGGTTGTTCGTCGTGGCCGCCTCGCCGCCGTACAGCTCGAGGGTGTGGTCGCCGTAGCGCAGCACGGCGCCCCAGCCGCCCGGACCCGGGTTGCCGAGGCAGGCGCCGTCGGTGTGGATGGTGACGCGGGAGCTGGCTTCGGGCATCCGCACAGCGTAGGTCAGGCGGGCGCGTCGTCGAGCGCCAGGAACCCCGCAGCCATGGCCGCCGCGTCCACCCGCAGCACGACGTACGCGCCGCGCCGGGCGCCGACGCGCTCGGCCGTGGTGCGCTCGGCCGTGGTGCGGTCGGGGGAGAGGTGGACGTGGTGGCGCCGGCGCCGGTCGAGGCCGAGCCCGGATCAGGTCACGGCTCCACGGGAGCCGCGGCCAGGGTCCGCCGCGAGTACGGCGACGAGGTCGTCGAGCACGAGGCCGATCGAGTCCGGCCGATGGCGCAGGACCAGGGAGAGGCGTTTCGACAGGGATGTGTCGTGGGAGTTCATGCGGCGCCTCCGGCAGGATTCGAACCTGCGACACCTGGTACCGGAAACCAGTGCTCTATCCCCTGAGCTACGGAGGCATGCACCTCATGGAGGTGCGGTCAGGAACCCTACCGGTCCATATCCGTGCAAGAGAAACCGGTGCCCATCGATAGGCTTGCCCGTGTGACTCCGGCCCAGCTCTCCGCCACCATCGTCGACGCCCTCCAGGCGCTCGTCGCGCAGGGTTCGCTGACCCTGCCCGACGGCGTCCCTGCCGAGGTGACGGTGGAGCGACCCCGGCAGAAGGGGCACGGCGACTACGCCACCAACGTGGCGCTCCAGCTGGCCAAGAAGGCGGGCACCAACCCGCGGGCGCTGGGGGAGCAGCTCGCCGAGCAGCTGCGGGCCGCTGACGGGATCAGCGGGGTCGACCTGGCGGGGCCGGGCTTCCTCAACATCTCCGTCGAGGCGGGGGCGCAGGGCAAGGTGGCGGCCGAGATCGTCGCGGCCGGTACGGCGTACGGGCGCACGGACACCCTCGCCGGGCAGCGGATCAACGTCGAGTTCATCTCGGCCAACCCGACCGGTCCGCTCCACCTCGGGCACACCCGGTGGGCGGTGCTCGGCGACGCGATCGCGCGGGTGCTGGGGGCTGCGGGCGCCGAGGTGACCCGGGAGTTCTACATCAACGACCGTGGCGTGCAGATGAACAACTTCGCCGCCTCGATCATCGCGGCGGCGCTGGGGCAGCCCAAGCCCGACGACGGGTACGCCGGCGCCTACGTCGAGGACCTGGCCAAGGCCGTCGGCGAGGCCAGCCCGGGCATCTTCGACCTCGAGGGTGACGAGCGGCTGGCGGCGGTGCGGGCCAAGGGCTACGAGCTGCAGCTCAAGGAGCAGCAGGACCAGCTCGACATGTTCAACACCCACTTCGACGTGTGGTTCTCCGAGCTGTCGCTGCACGAGTCCGGGTCGGTGCCCGAGACGCTGGCCAGCCTCAAGGAGAAGGGCCACGTCTTCGAGGACGGCGGCGCGCTCTGGATGCGCACCACCGACTACGGCGACGACAAGGACCGCGTCCTCATCAAGTCCGACGGCGAGCTGACCTACTTCGCCTCCGACACCGCCTACTACCTCAACAAGCGGGCGCGGGGCTTCGACCGCTGCATCTACCTGCTCGGCGCCGACCACCACGGGTACGTCGGCCGGTTGCGCGCGATGGCAGCCTGCGCCGGCGACGACCCGGCCCAGACGCTCGAGGTGCTGATCGGCCAGCTGGTCAAGATCATGCAGGACGGCGAGGAGCTCAAGCTCTCCAAGCGCAAGGGCACGATCGTCACCCTCGACGAGCTCGCCCAGGAGATCGGCGTCGACGCGCTGCGCTACTCGCTCGCGCGCTACCCGGCCGACTCGCCGCTGGTGCTCGACGTCGCCGAGATCACCAAGGCGACCAACGACAACCCGGTCCACTACGTGCAGTACGCCCACGCCCGTACCTGCCGGATGCTCGCCAACGCCGCCGACCTCGGCATGACGCTGCCCGAGGGCGACGCGTTCGACCCGAGCCTGCTCGACCACGAGCGCGACGGCGAGCTGCTGCGCGCGCTCGCGGAGTTCCCGCGGGTGGTCGCGAGCGCCGCCGAGCTGCGCGAGCCGCACCGGATCGCCCGCTACCTCGAGGACACCGCGTCGGTGTTCAACAAGTGGTACGACACCAAGGAGTGCCGGATGCTGCCCCAGGGCGATGAGCCGGTCGGTCCGGCCAACCTCGCCCGGATGGTGCTCGTCGTGGCGACCCAGACCGTGATCGCCAACGGCCTCGACCTGCTCGGCGTCTCCGCGCCCGAGCGCATGTGACCCCGGGAGAGACGACGCGATGACCCACGAGGCCGGCTGGGCGCACGCGCCCGGCGCCCTGCGCGGACCTGCCTGGCTCCAGGCGCCCGCCGACGTCAACACCCTGGTGCCGCAGCTGTGGTCGGCGACCGCGCACAAGACCGAGAGCGGCGACCTGGTCGTCGGCGGGCTGCCGATCGCGGACCTGGTCGCCGAGCACAACACCCCGGCGTACGTCCTCGACGAGGACGACTTCCGGGGCCGGGCGCGTGCCTTCCGAGACGCCTTCGCCGACTACGACGTCTACTACGCCGGCAAGGCGTTCCTCTCCGTCGCGGTCGCCCGCTGGGTCGCCGAGGAGGGTCTGCACCTCGACGTCTGCTCGGCCGGCGAGCTGACCGTCGCGCTGCGTGCGGGCGTCGAGCCGGCCCGGATCGGCTACCACGGCAACAACAAGACCGTCGCCGAGCTGCGCCGTGCGGTCTCCGCCGGGGTCGGGCGGATCATCGTCGACTCCTTCCAGGAGGTCGAGCGGCTCGCGATGGTCGCCGCCGACACCGGGCTCCCGGCGCGCGCGATGGTCCGGGTGACGGCCGGCGTCGAGGCGCACACCCACGAGTACATCGCGACCGCCCACGAGGACCAGAAGTTCGGCTTCTCGATCACCTCCGGCGACGCCTTCGAGGCCGTACGACGCCTCCACGAGGCCCCCGGCGTCGAGCTGCTCGGCCTGCACTCCCACATCGGCAGCCAGATCTTCGACTCCGCCGGCTTCGAGGTCGCGGCCCGCCGCGTCCTCGGCCTGCACGCGCGCGTGGCCACCGAGCTCGGCGCGGTCATGCCCGAGATGGACCTCGGCGGCGGCTTCGGCATCGCCTACACGACCCAGGACGACCCGCGCGAGCCCGCCCAGCTCGCCGCCGAGCTCACCGCGATCGTCGACCACGAGTGCCGCGCCCTCGACGTCGCCCGCCCGCGGCTCTCGATCGAGCCCGGCCGCGCGATCGTCGGCCCGGCGATGTGCACCGTCTACACCGTCGGCACGGTCAAGCAGGTCACCCTCGACGCCGGCGCCGTGCGCACCTACGTCAGCGTCGACGGCGGGATGAGCGACAACATCCGCACCGCGCTCTACGACGCCGACTACTCCTGCACCCTGGCCGGCCGCCGCTCCGAGGCCACCCCGGTGCTCGCCCGCGTCGTCGGCAAGCACTGCGAGGCCGGCGACATCGTCGTGCGCGACGAGTTCCTGCCCGGCGACATCGCCCCCGGCGACCTGCTCGCCGTGCCCGGCACCGGCGCCTACTGCCGCTCGATGGCCTCCAACTACAACCACGCCCTGCGCCCGCCGGTGATCGCGGTCAAGGACGGCGTCGCGCGCGTCATCGTGCGCCGCGAGACCGAGGACGACCTGCTCGCCACCGACCTCGGCTGACCTGTCGGACCGGGGTCCTCAGCTGCGCCCGAGCAGCCGGACCGGCCCGTCGCCGTACTTCTCCAGGACGTCGCCGGGGTTGGCCAGCGCGCACGAGCGCATCGACAGGCAGCCACAGCCGATGCAGTCGTCGAGGGTGTCGCGCAGCTTCTGCAGCTGGGCGATGCGGTCCTCCAGCTCGCTGCGCCAGCCGCGCGAGAGCCGCGCCCAGTCGGCCTTGGTCGGCGTACGTCCCTCGGGGAGCGTGGCGAGGGCGGCGCGGATGTCGGACAGCGAGATCCCGACGCTCTGCGAGACCCGGATGAAGGCGACCCGGCGCAGCACGTCGCGGTGGTAGCGGCGTTGGTTGCCGGCGGTGCGGATGCTCTCGATCAGGCCCTCGCGCTCGTAGAAGTGCAGGGCGGAGATGGCGACGCCGGCGCGCCGGGACACGTCGCCGGGGGTCAGGTCGTGGCTGCGGAGCTCGCGGTTCATCTCGGTCATTGACCTCAACCATACTTGAGGTTGTCGAATGACGTCATGCACGCGATCCGCCACCACGCCTTCGGGCCCGCCGACGTCCTCCGCCTCGAGCAGCTGCCCGACCTCGACCCCGCGCCCGGTCAGGTGCGGATCGCGGTCGAGGCGGCCGGCGTCCACCTGCTCGACACCTCGATCCGGGCGGGGGAGTCGTTCGGTGCCGGGGAGCCGCCGGAGCTGCCCGTCGTACCGGGTCGCGAGGTCGCCGGGTACGTCGACCGGGTCGGTGCCGGTGTCGACCCGGCGTGGATGGGGCAGCGCGTGGTGGCGCACCTCGGCTTCGCCGGCGGTGGGTACGCCGACCAGGCGGTCGTCGCCGCCGACCGCGCCTACGTCCTGCCCGACGCGCTCGACGCCCCGACCGCGGTGGCCGCGATCGGCACCGGACGTACTGCCGCCGCGATCCTCGAGCTCGCCGACCTCACTCCCAACGACATCGTCGCGGTGACCTCCGCGGCGGGCGGGCTCGGCGTCCTGCTGCTCCAGGGGGTACGCCACGTGGGTGCGGTCGCGCTCGGGGTCGCGGGCGGGCCGGCCAAGGTCGCGCTCGCCGCCCGGCACGGTGCGGACCCGTCGCTGGACCGGCACGACCCCGACTGGTGCGCGCAGGTGCCCGAGCTGACGCTCGTCCTCGACGGGGTGGGCGGCGAGGTCGGTCAGGCGCTCTACGACCGGCTCGCGCCGGGCGGCCGGCTGGTCCGCTACGGGTGGGCGGCCGGCGTCCAGAACGCGTACGACGACCCGGAGCGCCGGGTGGTCGACGTGCTCGGCCCGCCCATCATGAGCCGGCTCGCGGAGTTCGAGAGCGCGGCGCTCGACGCGGCCGCCGACGGGACCCGGGTGCCGTACGTCGGCTCGGTGTTCCCGCTCGCCGACGCCGCGGCCGCGCACCGCGCCCTCGAGACGTCCGCCGTGACCGGCAAGGTCGTCCTGGTGGTCGATCGGCCCGCACGGTGACCGCGGTCGCCCCGGTCCCGGTGGAGTCACCGTGGCGGGGACGGCACGGGCGCACCACGGTCGGCGTCTTCTCGCTCGCCTTCCTCTTCGCCTTCGAGGCGCTCGCCGTCGCCACGGTGATGCCCGACATCGCCGACGAGCTCGACGGCCTGCGCTGGTACGCCGTGGCCTTCGCCGCCCCGCTGGCCGCCGCCGTCGTGGCGCTGCCCGTCACGGGCGCCGCCGTCGACCGGCTCGGACCCGGCCCGGCGCTGCGCCGCGGCCTGGTCGTGTTCTGCGCCGGCGTGGTGCTCGCCGGGCTCGCCCCGAGCATGCCGCTGTTCCTGCTCGGCCGCCTCGTCCACGGGTACGGCGGCGGCGTCCTCGGTGTCGCCCTCTACGTCCTCATCGCCCAGGCCTACCCGGAGCGGCTGCGCCCGCGGGTGTTCGCGGTCCTCACGATGGGCTGGGTGCTGCCCGCGCTGGTCGGCCCGGTGGTCGCGGCGTGGGTGGCCGCCACGGTCGGCTGGCGGTGGGTCTTCCTCGGGGTCCCCGTGCTCGCGGTCGCGGCCTGGCTGCTCGTCGCCGACGCGCCCTCCGCGGCCGGGACCAGCGCCGCCCGGCCGGCCCGGCTGCCCTTCGCGCTGCTCGCCGCGGGCGGGGTGCTGCTGGTGAGCGTCGCCGGCCAGCGGTCGCTGCCGCTGTGGCCGGTCCTCGTCGCGGCCGGTGTCGCGGCGATCGTCGCCGGGGGAGGGCGGCTGCTCCCCCCACGGGTGTGGACGCTGAGGGCCGGGCTGCCCGCCGTGCTCGGCACCCGCGCGGCCGTGGGGACGGCGTTCGCCGCGGCCGAGGTCTACCTCCCGCTCCTGCTCACGCTCGAGCGCGGCCTCAGCCTCACCCAGGCCGGCTGGGTGCTCACCGTCGGCGCCCTGACCTGGTCCGGTGGTGCGGTGCTCGCCGCCCGGTGGGCCCGGCTCGCCGACCAGCCCGGACGGGTCCGGCTCGGGGCGGCCCTGCTGGCGCTGGGGATCGGCGGCTTCGCGCTCGTGGCGATCCCGGGGGTGCCGCTCGTCGTACCGGTGTTGGCGTGGGGGTGCGCCGGCTTCGGCATCGGCCTGGCGTTCCCGACCCTGTCGGTGCTCGCGCTGGGCACCGCCGGACCGGACCGGGCCGGCGAGGTCTCCTCGTCGCTGCAGCTCAGCGATTACCTGGCCAACAGCGCCGGCGTCGCGCTCGGCGGCGTCCTGTTCGCGGGCTTCGCCGAGACCGCGCCCGTCCCGGCGGCCACCGCACTGGTCGTCGCGGCGGCCGTCCTGGGGGCGCTCGCGCTCGTCCCGGCCCGCCGGCTGGAGGCGTGAACGAGGCCGATCCGGCCGCAAGGTGTCCGCCATACGCAGCGGGTGGCCGGACACTCCACCGGCGCCGATACCCTAGAGCGGTGAACAGTCCTCTCAAGGTTGCCGTGCTCGGCTGCGGATCCGTCGGGTCGCAGGTGGTGCGGCTCCTCGGCGAGCAGGCCGACGACCTGGCGGCGCGGGTCGGGGCCCGGGTAGAGCTGGTCGGCGTCGCCGTACGCCGGCTCGACGCTGCCCGCGAGGTCGACGTCCCGGCCGATCTGCTCACCACCGACGCCGCGGCGCTCGTCGCCCGCGAGGACGTCGACGTCGTGATCGAGGTGATCGGCGGCATCGAGCCGGCCCGCTCGCTCATCCTCTCCGCGCTCGAGAACGGCGCCTCGGTGGTCACCGCCAACAAGGCGCTGCTCGCCGAGGACGGCCCGACGCTCTTCGAGGCCGCCGAGAAGGCCGGTCGCGACCTCTACTACGAGGCCGCCGTGGCCGGTGCCATCCCGATCCTGCGCCCGCTGCGCGAGTCCCTCGCCGGCGACAAGGTGACCCGGGTGCTCGGCATCGTCAACGGCACCACCAACTTCATCCTCGACAAGATGGACACCTCCGGCGCCGGCTTCGCCGACGCGCTCGAGGAGGCCCAGGCGCTCGGCTATGCCGAGGCCGACCCCACCGCCGACGTCGAGGGCTTCGACGCCGCCGCCAAGGCCGCGATCCTGGCCAGCCTGGCGTTCCACTCGCGGGTCACCGCGGCCGACGTCCACCGCGAGGGCATCACCGACGTCTCGGCCGGCGACGTGCGCTCCGCGCGCGAGATGGACAGCGTCGTCAAGCTGCTCGCCATCGCCGAGCTGCGCCCCGGTGCCGACGGCGACGACGCCGTCAGCGTGCGCGTGCACCCGGCGATGATCCCGCGCTCGCACCCGCTGGCCAGCGTCCGCGAGGCCTACAACGCCGTCTTCGTCGAGTCCGAGGCGGCCGGCCAGCTCATGTTCTACGGCCCTGGTGCCGGCGGCTCGCCGACCGCGAGCGCCGTCCTCGGCGACCTCGTCACGGTCGCCCGCAACCACCGTCAGGGCACCCGCGGCGTCGGCGAGTCGGCGTACGCCGACCGGGCCGTGCTGCCCATGGGCGAGACCCGCACCCGCTACCACGTCGCCATCGACGTCGACGACCGCGCGGGCGTGCTGGCGGCGGTGGCCCTGGCCTTCGCCGAGCAGGGTGTCTCGATCCAGACCGTCCGCCAGGAGGGCCGGGGCAACGACGCCCAGCTCGTCGTCGTCTCGCACGAGGCCACGGACGCGGCGCTCGCCGCGACCGTGGAGCACCTGCGAGGCATGGAGATCGTGCGCGAGGTCACCTCGGTGATGCGCGTCGAGGGAGCAGAAGAGTGAGCAGTACCGCCAACGGACAGTGGCGTGGCGTCATCGAGGAGTACCGCGAGCTCCTCGACATCCCCCAGGACACCCCCGCGGTCACGCTGCGTGAGGGCGGCACCCCGCTGGTCCACTCCGGGTGGCTCTCCGGGCTGACCGGCGCCGAGGTGTGGCTCAAGGTCGAGGGCAACAACCCGACCGGGTCGTTCAAGGACCGCGGGATGACGACCGCGCTGTCGGTCGCCGTCCACGAGGGCGCCAAGGCCGTGGTCTGCGCCTCGACCGGCAACACGTCGGCCTCGATGGCCGCCTACGCCGCCAAGGCCGGTGTCACCCCGATCGTGCTCGTGCCCGAGGGCAAGATCTCCGCGGGCAAGATGGCCCAGGCGGTGCTGCACGGCTCCCAGGTCATCCAGGTCCGTGGCAACTTCGACGACTGCCTGCGGATGGCCCGCGAGATGGCGTGGAAGTACCCCGTCGCCCTGGTCAACTCGGTCAACCCGGCCCGGCTCGAGGGCCAGAAGACGGCCGCCTTCGAGATCGTCGACTTCCTCGGCGACGCTCCGGACTTCCACCTGCTGCCGGTCGGCAACGCGGGCAACATCTCGGCCTACTGGCTCGGCTACACGCAGTACGCCGCGCTCGGCCGCGCCACCAAGCGCCCGGTCATGCGCGGCTTCCAGGCCGAGGGGGCCGCGCCGCTGGTGACCGGCGAGCCGTTCCCCGAGCCGGAGACCGCGGCGACCGCGATCCGGATCGGCAACCCGGCCTCCTGGAAGCTCGCCGAGGCCGCGCGCGACGAGTCCGGCGGCCGCTTCGCCGCCGTGTCCGACGCCCAGATCCTCGCCGCCCAGAAGGCGCTCGCCGCCAACGACGGCGTCTTCGTCGAGCCCGCCTCGGCGGCCGGCATCGCCGGCCTGCTCGCCGAGCTGGCGGCGGGGGAGAGCTACGCCGGTGCGACCGTCGCGGTCACCGTCACCGGGCACGGCCTCAAGGACATCGCCACCGCCCTCGACGGCCTGGTCCTCCCGGACACCGTCGTGGACGCCGACGTCGACGCCGCCGCCCACGCGGCCGGACTCTGAGCCCGGGCCAGGCTCGATGACCTTCGTCGCCGGCCCCGTGCGCGTCCGGGTGCCCGCCACGTCGGCGAACCTCGGCCCCGGCTTCGACACCCTCGGGCTCGCGCTCGACCTGCGCGACGAGCTCGAGGCCGAGGTGCTGGCCGACGGCCTCGTCGTCGAGGTCACCGGGCACGGCGCGGGTGCGGTCCCGCTCGACGAGCGGCACCTCGTCGTACGGGCGATGCGGGCGACCTTCGACCGCCTCGGCAAGCAGCCGACCGGCCTGCGCCTGACCTGCACCAACGTCATCCCGCACGCCCGCGGCCTCGGCTCCTCCTCGGCCGCCATCGTCGGCGGCGTCTGGCTGGCCCGCGAGCTCGTCGCCGGCGGCCGGCTGCTGCTCGACGACGCCGAGCTGCTCGACCTCGCCGCCCAGCTCGAGGGTCACCCCGACAACGTCGCCCCGGCCCTGCTCGGCGGCTTCGTGATCTCCGGCCAGGACGCCGACGGCGGCTTCTGGGCCGTCCCGGCCGGCGTCGACCCGCGGATCAGCGCGGTCGTCTTCGTCCCCGCCGACCCCCTCTCCACGGAGGCAGCCCGCGGCCTGCTGCCCGCCGCGGTCCCGCACGCGGACGCCGCCGCCAACGCCGGCCGCGCCGCCCTCCTCGTCGCCGCCCTCTCCGGCCGCCCCGAGGAGCTGCTGCGCGCCACCGAGGACCGGCTGCACCAGGACTACCGCCGCCCGGCCATGCCCGCGAGCCTCGCGCTGGTCGACGCGCTCCGCGCGGACGGCGTACCGGCGGTCGTGTCGGGCGCCGGCCCCACCGTCCTCGCCTTCGCCGACGGCCTCGGCACCGCCGCCACCGAAGCCCTGCTCGCGCGCTGCCCCGACGGCTGGGACGCGCGCGCCCTGATGCTCAGCAGCACGGGTGCCGTGGTGGTACATTGACGCTGCGCCGCAGTTCTCGGCGCCGGCGAGCACGGCTCGCCCTCTCCCTCCCGACGCGAAGACCGGCACCGTCCGGACCGGTCGTCGCAGGAGCTCACAGGACTCAGACCAGTGCGCTGGTCCGCTCCGGATTCAGCCGGGCCCGGGCCGCGCGAGATACGTGGGAAGGACTCACGTGACCGAAACTCCCGACTCCACCCCGTCGGCGCCTGCCGCCGCCGAGAAGGCGCCCCGCAAGCGCTCCGGTGGACTCAACTCGATGCTCCTGGCCGACCTCAAGGCGATGGCCAACGGCATGGGTATCGCCGGCGCCGGATCCATGAAGAAGGCCGCCCTCGTCGACGCCATCAAGGCCGCCCAGGCCAGCGGTGGCAGTGGTGGTAGCGGCGGTGGCGGTGCGGCTCGGCCCGCTGAGCGGGCGCCGCAGCAGCAGGCCGCCCCCGAGCAGCCCGCGGCCGCCGAGCAGCCCGCGGCCGCCGAGAAGCCCGCCCCTGCCGAGCAGCCCGCGGCCGACAAGCCCGCGCCGGAGCGGTCCGCGCCCGAGAAGCAGGCCGACCAGCAGTCCGGCGGCAAGGGCAAGGGCGGCAACGGCGGCGGCAAGCAGCAGAAGCAGAAGCAGGGCGGTCAGCAGAACCAGCAGCAGGGCAAGCAGCAGCAGCAACAGCAGCAGCCCGCTGCCGCGAAGCAGCAGCAGCCCGCCAAGCAGCCGCCCCCCGCAGCCCCCGCGGACGCCCCCCACGACGCCCCGAACGACGCCGACCTCGACGACGACGGCGACGGTACCGAGGGCGGCAGCCGCCGCAACCGGCGCCGCCGCGGCCGCGACCGGGACCGGACCACGCGGGCCGGGCGCGAGCCCGACACCGAGGTCCGCGAGGACGACGTCCTGGTGCCGGCCGCCGGCATCCTCGACGTGCTCGACAACTACGCGTTCGTCCGGACCAGCGGCTACCTGCCCGGCACCGACGACGTCTACCTGTCGCTGTCGATGGTGCGCAAGTACGGCCTGCGCCGCGGTGACGCGATCACCGGTCAGGTCCGCCAGCCGCGCGACGGCGAGCGCCGCGAGAAGTTCAACCCGATGGTCCGCATCGACACCGTCAACGGGGTCGACCCGGAGCAGGTCAAGAACCGGGTGGAGTTCACCGAGCTGACCCCGGTCTCGCCGACCGAGAGGCTCCGGCTCGAGACGACCTCGGAGAACCTGGCCGGCCGGCTCATCGACCTCGCCGCGCCCGTGGGCAAGGGCCAGCGCGGGCTCATCGTGTCGCCGGCGCGGGCGGGCAAGACCACCCTGCTCCAGCAGATCGCTGCGGCGATCACGACCAACAACCCCGAGTGCCACCTGATGGTGGTCCTGGTCGACGAGCGTCCCGAGGAGGTCACCGACTTCGAGCGCTCGATCAAGGGCGAGGTCATCGCGAGCACGTTCGACCGCCCCGCGGCCGACCACACGATCCTGGCCGAGCTCGCCATCGAGCGCGCCAAGCGCCTGGTCGAGCTCGGGCACGACGTCGTCGTCCTGCTCGACGGCCTGACCCGCCTGGGCCGGGCCTACAACCTGGCCGCCCCGGCCAGCGGCCGGATCCTGTCCGGCGGGGTCGACGCCTCGGCGCTGTTCCCGCCCAAGCGCTTCTTCGGTGCGGCCCGCAACATCGAGAACGGCGGCTCGCTCACCGTCCTCGCCACCGCCGTGGTCGACTCCGGCTCGCGCGTGGACGAGGTGATCTTCGAGGAGCTGCGCGGCACCGAGAACCTCGAGCTGCGGCTGCGCTCGGACCTCGCCGACAAGCGCGAGTTCCCGGCGATCGACGTGGTCGCCTCCGGCACCCGCCGCGAGGAGCTCCTGCTCGGCAAGGAGGAGCTCGAGATCGTCTGGAAGCTGCGCCGCGAGCTCGCCGACGGCGACCGGGTCGAGGGCCACGGGACGCTGCTCCAGCGGCTGCGCAACAGCAAGTCGAACTACGAGTTCCTGCTGCGCGTCCAGCGCGACTAGCTCGACAGCTCGGGAGGCGCCGACCGGACCGGAACGGCGCCTCCCGAGTGATGGACGAGGCGGATCCTGACTCCGTCTCGCGTTGTGGCGCGCCCACGGACCGATGCCTCGAGCGCACGGCCGTAGGGAGATGCGCACGCCGCCGCACGCCGCCGCGCGCCCGCCGCGCCCCGGCGACCTCGCCCGCCTGCGGAAGTGATGGCCGGCGAACGGTCGCCCCGATGCGATCCGTGCGTTCGGCGGCGCGGCCCGTGTTCTCGGCGACCGCCGGATGTCTGACATGAACTGTCCTGAATCGGACACAAGCAGTTCCTATCGGCACTTGACGGGCATACCTGAGCGATCTAGTTTTGCAGTGCAGTTGTTATATTCGGGAAAGTTTCACTGTGAAATGAGGAGATTGTCTTGGACACTCATCGCGACGACGTCACCTTCCGTACGGGTAAGCTCGCCGGCCTGATCGCAGTCGTAGCGCTGCTGCTCGCCTCCGTGGCGCTGCTCGACAGCCCGGCCAACGCGGTCAGCGCCAGCTGCACCGCGGTCAAGCAGACCGAGGCCAGCTCGGGGCTGGACTCGCACCGTGCGCGGGCGATCTGCTCGCGGATCGCTTCCGACACCAAGGTGCGCGCCAAGCTGGTGCGCAACGCTGCCAACGACTACGAGGGCAGCTGGTTCACGACGACCAACAAGTACTACTACACCGGCTGGGCGACCTGCTACGCCGGCTGCTCCGCCCGCTACGACGTCACGGCACGCTGAGGAGCCGTGGCCGCTTGCTGATCATCGAAGGCGCCTCGGTTTCGTACGGTCGCCGGGTGGTCATGGATCGGGTCTCAGCTTCGCTGGGGCCCGATCCGGTCGCCATCACGGGCCCTAGCGGGTCGGGCAAGTCGACCCTGCTCCGCGTGCTTGCCGGGCACCAGTCCCTCGACCGGGGAGATGTCACGCTCCACGGGACCCCTGTGGTGCGACGCACGTGGTCGCGTTCGAGTGACACCAGGATCGCGTTCGTCCACCAGGACTACCAGCTGGTTCCGTACCTCAAGGTCGTCGACAACGTCCGCCTGGCGTGCGAGCTGCGTGGGGTCGAGGCGTCCGCGTCCACGGCCCTCGAAGCGCTGGGCCAGGTCGGATTGAGCCCTGAGCACGCGGACAGGTGGCCGGAGACCCTCTCGGGAGGCGAGCAGCAACGAGTGGCCATCGCCCGAGCGGTCGCTTGCGGTTCCGATGTCCTGATCGCCGACGAACCGACCGGCGCTCTCGACACGGAGACCACCTTGCAGATCGCGGCTCTGCTGACGCGGCTCGCGACGGAGCGCGACATGCTGGTGCTCGTCGCGACGCACGATCCCGTCGTTGCCGAAGTCATGCCGCGCCGTTTCCACCTCGCCGACGGCAGGCTCGGGGAGCTCGCATGAGCTCACGCCGTCTCCTCTGGTCGTTGCTCAGGCGCTCGTGGCGTTCGGTGGTGGTGATCGCCGCAGCGGCCGCCCTCGCTGCGGGCGTTGCCACCGCCACCGCTGCGATCCGCGCCTCTGCACTCGATGCACTCGCGGCTCAGGTGGTCGCGGACCGGGGCTACGCCCAGGGTGTGTCGATCCAGGGCTCAGAGGAAGCGGCTGCGTTGCTCGCGCGGCGTCCCGACCTGACCGGTCTGCTGATCGCGCCGGGCACCGTGACGTCGCCGGCCGGTACGGCTCCGGCCGAGGTCAGGGCACTGACCGACGCGCGTCCTCCGCTGGGCGCGCTGCTGAGCGGGCGTCGAGCCGCCGACGCGACCGAGGTCGTCGTGAGCGAGCCGCTGGCGAACGCCCTCCAGGTCGCTCTCGGGGATCAGGTCTTCCTCACGGTTCCGGACGGGCCTTCGGGTCAGCGCACGGTCGTGGGGATCGGCGTGGACCCGGCGACCTCGGGCTCCGCCTTTGCGGTCACGATGTCGAAGGAGATCGACGCTTCCGCCGTGACTGCTTGGTTGGCGCCCGCCTTCGACGAGGAGATCGACGGGCTCGAGGGCGTTGCGGGCGTTGCGAGCACGCAGACGGCTGCTGCCGACCAACGTGATCGTCCTCCGGCGCGCGTGGCTGCGCTGCGCTACGTGACGACTGGTCTTGCTGTCCTGCTCCTGCTCGGACTGCTGGCGGTCGTCCTTCCGCACGCACGGATGGCCAGGACGGTGGTCCGAAGCCTCGAAGCGGCCGGCCTGGACACTCGGTCGGCCTGGCGCCAGATACGCCTTGCCGCGCTCGTCGTCATCGTCGGCGGCATGGTCGCGGGAGCACTCGGCGGAGCGCTGGTGATCCACCTGCTCGCCTCGTCGGTGGACGAGCGGCTGGGGCAGCACTGGATGAGCGTAAACGTGCCGTGGTCGCCGGCGGTCGTCCTCCTCATCGTCGCGACCGCCGGCTGTTGCCTTCCGGCCCGGCTGACGATGGCCCTTTCGCGCCGGCCGTTGCTTCTCGCGCCCGCTCTTTCGGGGAGCGGCGGCTGGGTGCTGGCCGCGGTGACGCTCCTCGGCGGCGGGGTGCTGGCGGCGATCAGCATCTCTGCGGGCCGCGGCAACGCCGACGTCAGCAATCCGGTACTCCTGGGATTGATGGGCGCGACACTGTCGGCGGCCGGGATCGTCCTCCTCGGTCGCACGGTGTCGGTGGTGCGTCAGCCGCCCGCAACGCGTGCCGTCGTGAGGTGGCTCGCCGACCATGCTGTGCTCATCTCCCTCGTCTGCGCCGTCGCGGCGGCCGGCGCCAGCACCTACACCGCGTTCCTGACGCGCGACACGAGCTCGTTGGCGAAGGTCAACCTGACGAATCAGCAGGACGGCTCGCTCATCGTCTCCGGCGTTCCTGAGGTGGTCGCCGAAACGCTGGTCGGGGACTATCGCGATCGGGGAGGCGACGACGTCCGCGTCGTCGGGCTCCCGGAGCGAAGCCTGGTGCCGAGCGTGACCACCCCCGCGTTCGCGGAGTGCATGCGCGAGGGGACGCTCACCACGTGCAGCGAAGGCGTCGCCCCAGCCGACCAGGTGCTGGCCTCGATCGGGTTCGACCCCGCGTTGTCGGCCTCGGTCCCACCGAGAGCGGCGGGGGCGGCGGTCCAGGACGGACGGATCGGGCTCCTGTTCTTCGGATCAGGCGACCCCGAGCGTGCCGATGTGCGCGTGGTCGCTGCGACGGCCGACCCGGAGCTGCGCGTTGACGATCCGATGCCGTCGGTGCTCCTCTCGCCGCAGTCGGAAGTCGCCGTCGAGATGGGCATCCGGCCTTCGGGGATCGTCGATGTCGAGCTGGCGGGCTTCGGTCAGCTCAGCATCGAGGACGCGGCCGCAGTTCGTGGGCTCGTCGATCGACTGGCTCCCACGGCACTCGTGATCGAGCCAGACGTTGATTCCTCGTTCTTGGAGCACGAGCTCAGTCTAGCCCGTTTGATCGCGATCCTCGCGGCGGCTCTCTGCGCCGCGTTGTGCCTGGCGTCGGGCGCTGCGATCGCCGTCTCGAGCGCGCCGACGCGTCGGCTGCTCTCGGAGGTCGGGGCCGGCGTCGCGCGCCGGTTCTCGATCGGGTTCTGGGCATTCCTGCCGGCCCTGGGCGCATCCGTGGCCATCGCGATCGGCGTGCCGTGGCTGACAGCACAGTGGTCAGGGGGCGGTGCTGCGGTGGGCTGGCACTGGCTTCTGCCGCCCGGAGCTCTCTTCGCGTCGTCGCTGGCGATCGTCCTGGCGCTCGCCCGCAATCCGACCCGCTAGGACGGCGACTCCGTGGCCCGGGCGGGCGCGGTGGTTGCGGCGCAGTCCAGGCATTTGGGACGGCGCCCACCCACCTCGTAGAATCATCTGTTGGCTCCGGTTCACGTCCGCAACCCGTGCGACGACCCGGTCCCCTTGTGAGAGGACACCCATGAAGAAGGACATCCACCCCGACTACGTCGTGACCCAGGTGACCTGCACCTGCGGCGCCTCGTTCACCACCCGCAGCACCGCGACGTCCGGCTCGATCCACGCCGACGTGTGCTCGCAGTGCCACCCGTTCTACACCGGCAAGCAGAAGATCCTCGACACCGGCGGCCGCGTGGCCCGGTTCGAGGCCCGCTACGCCAAGGCTGCCCAGAAGTAGCTGCCTGACCGCGCCGGTCGTCCCGCCCTCCGGGTGGGCGACCGGCGTTCGTCATTTCATCCGCAGCGACCCAAGGAGTCCAGGTGTTCGAAGCCGTCGAGGGCATGCTCGCCGAGCACGCCGAGCTGGAGACCCGGCTCGCGCTCCCCGAGACCCATGCCGACGCGCGGCTGGCGCGCACCCTCAACCGGCGCTACGCCGAGCTCAACGCGATCATCGCGACCTGGCGCGAGTGGCAGCAGTACGGCGACGACGCCGAGGCCGCGCGCGAGCTCGCCGCCGACGACCCGGCCTTCGCCGACGAGGTCGACGAGCTGCTGGGCCAGCGCGAGGAGGCGGCCGAGCGGCTGCGCCGGCTGCTGGTCCCGCGCGACCCCGCCGACGACAAGGACGTGCTCCTCGAGGTGAAGTCGGGGGAGGGCGGCGAGGAGAGCGCGCTGTTCGCCGGCGACCTGCTGCGGATGTACAGCCGCTACGCCGAGCGCCGCGGCTGGAAGACCGAGATCCTCGACGCCACCGAGTCCGACCTGGGCGGCTACAAGTCGGTCACCGTCGCGGTGAAGTCGCCGGGCAGCACCGAGCCCGGCCAGACCCCCTACGCGCTGCTCAAGTTCGAGGGCGGCGTGCACCGGGTCCAGCGGGTGCCGGTGACCGAGTCGCAGGGCCGGATCCACACCAGCGCGGCCGGTGTCCTGGTGATGCCCGAGGCCGAGCAGGTCGACGTCGAGATCAACGACAACGACCTGCGCATCGACGTCTTCCGCTCCTCGGGCCCGGGCGGCCAGAGCGTCAACACGACCGACTCGGCGGTGCGGATCACCCACCTGCCGACCGGCATCGTGGTCAGCTGCCAGAACGAGAAGTCGCAGCTGCAGAACAAGGAGCAGGCGATGCGCATCCTGCGTGCCCGGCTGCTCCAGGCCGCCCAGGAGGCCGCCGACGCCGAGGCGAGCGACGCGCGCCGCAGCCAGGTCCGCACGGTCGACCGCTCCGAGCGGATCCGCACCTACAACTTCCCGGAGAACCGGATCTCCGACCACCGCACCGGCTACAAGGCCTACAACCTCGACCACGTCCTCGACGGCGACCTGCAGCCGCTGCTCGACTCGTGCGTCGAGACCGACATGGCCGCCCGCCTCGCCGCCCTCGAGGACTGACGTGAGCGCGGCACGAGAGCTCGTCCGGGAGGCCGCCGGCCGGCTGGGCGCGGCCGGCGTGGCCAGCCCCGACCACGACGCCGCCGAGCTGCTCGCCCACGTCCTCGGTACGACGCGCGGCGCGCTCCTGCTCGGCCCCGAGGTGGCCCCCGACCAGGCCCGCCGGTACGACGACCTGGTCGCCCGCCGTGCCGCCCGCGAGCCGCTCCAGCACCTGCTCGGGGTCGCCTGGTTCCGCCACGTCTCGGTCGAGGTGGGCCCCGGTGTCTTCGTCCCGCGCCCCGAGACCGAGCTGCTGGCCGGCTGGGCGATCGAGCACGCCGCGGCCCTCGTCGCGGCGGGGGAGAGCCCCGTGGTCGTCGACCTGTGCACCGGCTCGGGCGTGATCGCCAAGAGCATCGCCGACGAGGTGCCCCAGGCCCGGGTGCATGCGGTCGAGCTCGACCCGCCGGCCCACGCCTGGGCCGAGCGCAACCTGGCCGGGAGCGGCGTCGAGCTGCGCCTGGGCGACCTGGCCACGGCCTTCGAGGACCTCGCCGGGCAGGTCGACGTGCTGGTCAGCAACCCGCCGTACGTGCCGCTGGAGGCGTGGGAGTCGGTCGCCGTCGAGGCCCGTGACCACGACCCGCACCTGGCCCTGTTCTCGGGCGCCGACGGCCTGGACGCGATCCGCGTCCTCGACCGCCGCGGCGCCCTGCTGCTCAAGCCCGGGGGAGTGATCGGCATCGAGCACGCCGACGCCCAGGGAGAGGCGGCGCCGGCCGTGCTCAGCCGCAGCGGACGCTGGGAGGAGGTCCGCGACCACCGGGACCTCGCCGGGCGTCCGCGCTACCTGACGGCACGCCGCCCGCGATGACGACGACCACGGTGGGAGGATGGAGAGCGTGACTGCCGAGCGGTTCCCGACCCAGACCGACGAGGAGCGCGAGGCGGCGCTCGACGCCGCGAGCCGTGCCGTGCGGCG
This sequence comes from Pimelobacter sp. 30-1, assembly GCF_018831735.1. Taxonomy (NCBI): domain Bacteria; kingdom Bacillati; phylum Actinomycetota; class Actinomycetes; order Propionibacteriales; family Nocardioidaceae; genus Pimelobacter; species Pimelobacter sp. 30-1. The sequence continues at coordinate 439,089 of NZ_NHTS01000006.1, read as the reverse complement.
CGGACGCCTCGTCGTCCTCCCCACCGACACCGTCTACGGCGTCGGTGCCGACGCCTTCGACCCCGACGCGGTGGCCCGGCTGCTCGCGGCCAAGGGCCGCGGCCGCGAGATGCCGCCGCCGGTGCTCGTGGGCACCAAGGGCACCCTCGAGGCGCTCGCCGCCCGGGTGCCGGCCTACGTCGCCCCGCTGGTCGAGGCGTTCTGGCCCGGCGCGCTGACCCTGGTCCTGCACCAGCAGCCCTCGCTGCAGTGGGACCTGGGTGACACCCGGGGCACGGTCGCCGTACGGATGCCGGACCACGAGGTGGCCCGCGCCCTGCTCGACCGCACCGGCCCGCTCGCGGTGAGCTCGGCCAACCTCTCCGGCCAGCCGGCGGCGCTCGACGCCGACGCGGCGGCCGAGATGCTGGGGGAGTCGGTCGCGGTCATCGTCGACGGCGGCGCCTCGCCCGGCGGCGTCGCCTCGACCATCGTCGACGCGACCACCGAGCAGCCCCGCCTGCTGCGCCTGGGCGCGATCTCCGTCGCCGAGCTCGACGCCGTCCTGTCCGACCTCGAGCTGCGTGTGGAGACCGAGCCGACCGATGCGTGAGTACCTCGTCGTCTTCCTCGTCGCGGCGATCGTCACCTACCTGCTGACGGTCGTCGCCCGGGAGATCGCGATCCGCACCGGAGCGGTCGCCAAGGTCCGCGACCGCGACGTGCACGCCCAGCCGATCCCGTACCTCGGGGGGCTGGCGATGCTCGGCGGGCTCTGGGCGGCGTACTTCGTGGCCCGCCAGCTGCCCTTCCTCGGCTCCCAGAACCCGTTCTTCGAGGACGCGCTCTCGGTGCTCGTGGCCGGCTCGCTGATCTGTGCGGTCGGCGTGGTCGACGACATCTTCGACCTCGACGCGCTGACCAAGTTCGGCGGTCAGGTGCTCGCCGTGGGCTTCCTGGTCTACTCCGGCATCCAGTTCCGGTACTTCTACCAGGCCGAGGGCCAGGTCCTCACCCTCGACACCGCCCAGGGCGCCCTGCTCACCGCCCTGATCGTGGTGACCACGGTCAACGCCGTGAACTTCATCGACGGCCTCGACGGTCTCGCCGCCGGCGTGATCGGGATCAGCGCGTCCGCGCTCTTCCTCTTCTGCTACTCCCTGACCTACCTCAACGACGTCACCCGGGCGGTGACCGGCGCGCTCCTCGCGGCGGCGCTGGCCGGCGCGTGCGTCGGCTTCCTCGTGCACAACTTCCACCCGGCCCGCCTCTTCATGGGCGACAGCGGCTCGATGCTGCTGGGCCTGGTGCTCTCGGCCAGCGCGATCACGGTGACCACCCAGTTCGCCCCCGGTGACCTCACCCAGGGCGCGGACGGCGCCCGCTCCAGCCTGCTCCCCGTGCTGCTGCCGGTGGCGCTGCCGATCACCATCCTGATCGTGCCCCTGGGTGACCTGGTCCTGGCGGTGGTGCGAAGAACCCGGGCGGGGCGCTCCCCGTTCGCGCCCGACAAGCAGCACCTGCACCACCGGCTGCTCGAGATCGGCCACTCGCACCGCCGTGCGGTCATCATCATGTGGCTGTGGGCCGGGATGATCGCCTTCGGCGTCGTCGTCGCCTCCGTCTTCACCGGCCCGGTCGTGTGGTCGGTGCTCGGCGCGGCCGTGGCGCTCACGGTGGCTCTCACGTTCGCGCTGCCGCTCGTGCACAACCCGGCCGACCCCCAGGCCGACCCCGACCCGGCCGTCCAGGGCGAGCCAGGCGGGCCCGGCGACCCCACCGGCCCGGCCGTGAGCCCCGGCGCGCTCGCCGACCTGGCGGACGCCGTACGGGCCACTCCGGTGGCCTCCGCGAGCCCCGAGAACGGCGTCGCGAGCACCCCCGATTCGGAGCCCTCCGGCACTTTGTGATAACTTTCACGAACTCCCGGAGCACGCCTCCGGGGCCCGCCCGAGACGCACCCGAGCAGGACGGCCGCCAATGCTGACGACCGACACCAAGACACCCCCGGTGGTGCTGCGCGCGGCCACTGTGTCCGCGCTCGCCGCCGGTCTCGTCGTGGCCGTCGCCGCCGTCACCGCCGGCGGCAGCGCCGCTGCCGGAGCCGCTGTCGGGGGAGCGCTCGCGGTCGGCGTGCTGGCCTTCGGGGCCATCGCCGTCGACGCGGTCTCGCGCCTGATGCCGGCGGCCTCGCTGCTGTTCGCGCTGGTCACCTACACCTTCCAGGTGGTGCTCATGGCGCTCGTCTTCGTGGCGCTCAGCCGCTCGGGGATGCTCGACCACGAGCTCGACCGGGGCTGGCTCGGCGGCGCCATCATCGCCGGCGTCCTGGTGTGGACGGTCGTGCAGATCCGGCTCGCCACGACGGCCCGGATCCCGGCCTTCGAGAGCCCTGCCGTCGCCCGGCCCGAGGGCGGTGCGCGATGACCTCACGCGACTGCTATTGTCCGGGGCGCAATGAGTCAGCCCGAGGAGAAGCCCAAGGGCGATCCGTGGCATGCGTTCGGCTACATCACCGCCGGGGTCGCGTTCTACGGCCTGCTCGGCTGGCTCGCGGATCGGTGGCTCGGCACCGACTTCATCGTTGCGGTCGGGATCCTGTTCGGCGCTGCCCTCGGGATCTACCAGACCGCAGCACGGTTCCGGATCGATCCGCCCGAACCCCCGAACTCATCCGAGCAGGACAAGCTGAAGTGAACGCAGAGGAGACCTGGTGATCGCCGCGACCAGCGCCCCCACCGCCGAGGAGTTCCACGCTCCGGGGCCCGGCAACTTCGACCTTCCCGGCTTCTTCAGCATCGCCGACCAGGCGATCACGAAGCCCATGTTCCAGCTCGTGCTGGCCGCGGTCCTGGTCTTCGGCTTCTTCTACCTGGCGCTGCGCCGCGGGGCCCTGGTGCCCGGCAAGCTGCAGTTCGCCGGTGAGAGCGCCTACGGGATGGTCCGCAACAGCATCGGCCGCGACATCATCGGCAGCCACGACTTCGCCAAGTTCGTGCCGTACCTGGTCACGGTCTTCTTCTTCATCCTGGTCAACAACGCGTTCGCCAGCATCCCGATCATCCAGTTCCCGACCTTCTCGCGGGCCTCGATGGCCTACGCGCTGGCCGGTCTGAGCTGGATCGTCTACAACGCCGTCGGCATCAAGAAGCACGGTCTGGTCGGCTACCTCAAGCTCCAGTGCGTGCCGTCGGGCGTCAGCCCTGCGATGTACCCGCTGCTCGTGCCGCTGGAGTTCTTCTCCAACCTGCTCGTCCGCCCGGTCACGCTGGCCCTGCGTCTGTTCTGCAACATGTTCGCCGGCCACCTCCTGATCATGCTGTTCGCCACCGGCGGCCTGTACCTGATCAAGGACTACGGCGGCGGCATCGGCATCGTCTCCGGACTGGCCGCCTGGGTCCTCGCGATCGCCATCGGCTTCCTCGAGATCCTGGTCCAGTTCCTGCAGGCCTACGTCTTCACCCTGCTCAACGCGATGTACATCCAGGGCGCGCTCGCCGACGAGCACTGAGCACCCGCTCTCCCCGCCTGACCTCCTCCACCCCCACCCCACAGTTTTCCAACAAGGAAACAACCGAAAGGAACAAGCCGTGCTTCCTATGGCTATCAACGGCTCCGCCAACATGATCGGCTACGGCCTGGCCGCCATCGGCCCGGGTATCGGCATCGGTCTCATCTTCGCCGCCTACATCTCCGGCGTCGCCCGCCAGCCCGAGGCGCAGAGCCGCCTGCAGTCGATCGCGATCCTCGGCTTCGCGCTCGCCGAGGCGCTCGCCATCATCGGTATCGCGCTCGCCTTCGTGCTTTCTTGATCCTCCGACAGTTCGTCTGAAGGGCCTGCCACATGCAGACATTTCTGATCTCCGCCGCGGAGGAAGGCGACCACGGACCGCTCGCCTTCGTGCCTGTCGAGTTCGTGCTCTCGCTGGTCATCTTCGGCATCCTGTTCTTCCTGATCTGGAAGTTCGTCACGCCGAAGTTCGAGGCGACCTTCGCCGAGCGCACGCAGGCGATCGAGGGCGGCATCGCTGCGGCCGAGTCGAAGCAGGCCGAGGCCGACGCCAAGCTCGCCGAGCTCGAGCAGCAGCTCGCGGACGCCCGCCACGAGGCGGCGCGCATCCGTGAGGAGGCGCGTGAGCAGGGTGCTGCGATCGTGGCGGAGATGCGGGAGCAGGCCCAGGCCGAGTCCACGCGCATCCTCGACCACGGCAAGGCGCAGATCGAGGCGGAGCGCCAGCAGGCGGTCACCTCCCTGCGTGCCGAGGTCGGCTCGCTCGCGACGGGTCTCGCCGGTCGCATCGTCGGTGAGTCGCTCGAGGACGACGCGCGCCAGGCGCGGGTCGTGGAGCGCTTCCTCGCCGACCTCGAGGCCTCCGAGACCGCGGCGAAGGACGCCTGATGGTGTCCTTCCGCGGCGCCTCCGCCGAGGCGATGGCCACCCTCACCGACCAGCTCGGTGGGGTGGCTGAGGGATCGGCCGCCCGGGTGGCCGACGACCTCTTCGCCGCGGCGGCCGGCATCCGGTCCGAGGGCACGCTCCGGCGCTTCGTCACCGACCAGTCGGTGCCGGCGCAGGCGCGCGAGGGCGTCGTCCGCGACGTCTTCTCGGGCAAGGTCGACCCGGCCGCGCTGCAGGTCCTCGCGACCGCGGCCGGCCAGCGCTGGACCCGGGCCCGTGACCTCGCCGACGCGCTCGAGCAGCTCGGCGTCGTGGCGTCGGTCCGCTCGGTGGGCCTGCAGGCCTCGACCCTGGTCGACGAGCTGTTCGGGGTGCGCCAGCTGGTCACCGCGAACCACGACCTGCGCAACGCCCTCTCGGACCCGTCCCGAACGGTCGCCGACAAGGCGGGCCTGGTCGAGACGCTCCTGGGTGGTCGCACCCTGCCGGCCACGGTCCAGCTGACCCGCCAGGCGCTCTCCGGCTCCTACCGCACCGTGGTTGCGGCGCTGGAGGACTACGAGCGCACGGCGGCCCAGGTCAACGGCGAAGGGGTCGCGACGGTCCACGCCGCGCGACCGCTGGACCCCGCGGTCCAGCACCGCCTCGCTGCAGCACTGACCCAGCAGTACGGCCGCCCGGTGCACCTCAACGTCCTCGTCGACGCCACCGTCGTCGGCGGTCTCCGCGTCGAGATCGGCGATGACGTCATCGACGGCACGGTCGCCAGCCGCCTGGACGACGCTCGCCGCAAGATCGCCGGCTGACCCGGCACGGTTCGATCCGCACACCAGACTTCAGCAGCAGAAGAAGAGAGAAGGCACCAGAGATGACGGAACTCTCCATCCGTCCGGACGAGATCCGCGACGCCCTCGCCAAGTACGTCGCGGACTACCAGCCCGCGGCCGCCAGCAAGGAAGAGGTCGGCACCGTCGCCTCCGCCGGTGACGGCATCGCCCGCGTCAGCGGCCTGCCCTCGGCGATGGCCAACGAGCTCCTCGAGTTCGAGGACGGCACCCTCGGCCTCGCGCTGAACCTCGAGGACCGCGAGATCGGCGTCGTCATCCTCGGTGACTTCGACAAGATCGAGGAGGGCCAGACGGTCCGCCGTACCGGCGAGATCCTCTCGGTCCCCGTGGGCGAGGGCTACCTCGGCCGCGTGGTCGACCCGCTCGGCAAGCCGATCGACGGCCTCGGCGAGATCGCCACCGAGGGCCGCCGCGCCCTCGAGCTCCAGGCGCCCGGCGTCATGGCCCGCAAGTCGGTCCACGAGCCCCTCGCCACCGGCATCAAGGCCATCGACTCGATGACCCCGATCGGCCGTGGCCAGCGTCAGCTGATCATCGGCGACCGCGCCACCGGCAAGACCACGGTCGCGATCGACACGATCATCAACCAGAAGCAGAACTGGGAGTCGGGCGACCCGACCAAGCAGGTCCGCTGCATCTACGTCGCCATCGGCCAGAAGGGCTCGACCATCGCCTCCGTGCGTGGCGCCCTCGAGGAGGCCGGCGCCCTGGAGTACACCACGATCGTGGCGGCTCCGGCGTCCGACAGCGCGGGCTTCAAGTACCTCGCCCCCTACACCGGCTCGGCCATCGGCCAGCACTGGATGTACGCCGGCAAGCACGTCCTCATCGTGTTCGACGACCTGACCAAGCAGGCCGAGGCCTACCGCGCCGTGTCGCTGCTGCTGCGTCGTCCGCCGGGCCGCGAGGCCTACCCGGGTGACGTCTTCTACCTGCACTCGCGGCTGCTCGAGCGTTGCGCGAAGCTCTCCGACGAGCTCGGCGCGGGCTCGATGACCGGTCTGCCGATCATCGAGACCAAGGCCAACGACGTCTCGGCGTTCATCCCGACCAACGTCATCTCGATCACCGACGGCCAGATCTTCCTGCAGTCGGACCTGTTCGCGGCCAACCAGCGCCCGGCCATCGACGTCGGTATCTCCGTCTCCCGCGTCGGCGGCGCGGCGATGACCAAGGCGATGAAGGCCGTCACCGGCTCGCTCAAGGTCGACCTCGCGCAGTACCGCGCGATGGAGGCCTTCGCGATGTTCGCCTCCGACCTCGACGCCGCGTCCAAGCAGCAGCTGGCCCGCGGTCAGCGGCTGATGGCGCTCCTCAAGCAGCCGGCCTACTCGCCGTACCCGCTCGAGGAGATGACCGTCTCGCTGTGGCTCGGTACGTCGGGTCGCCTCGACGCCGTCGCCACCGGTGACGTGCTCCGCTTCGAGAGCGAGTTCCTCGACTACCTGCGCCGCTCGCACGAGGGCATCCTCGCCGCGATCCGCGAGACCCAGAAGTTCGAGGACGAGGACGGCCTCGCCGCCGCGTACGACTCCTTCCTGAACCAGTTCGAGACCTCCGAGGGGGGCAGCATCAAGGTCGGGCACGAGCCCGAGGCCGAGGCGCTGGCCGACGACGAGCTCGAGCAGGAGCAGATCGTCAAGCAGAAGCGGGGCTGACACATGGCCGTATCGCTGCGTGAGTACCGCGCGCGGATCAAGTCGACCGAGTCGATGAAGAAGATCACGCGTGCCATGGAGCTCATCGCTGCGTCCCGGATCATCAAGGCGCAGCAGCGGGCACAGGCGGCAGCGCCGTACGCCCGTGAGCTGACCCGCGCGGTGTCGGCGGTGGCGACGTTCTCGAACGTCGACCACCCGCTGACCCGCGAGGAGGAGAACCCGAAGCGGGCCGCGGTCCTGGTCATCACCAGCGACCGGGGTCTGGCGGGTGCCTACTCCTCGAGCGTCATCAAGGAGGTCGAGCGCCTCACCGAGCGCCTGCGCGACGAGGGCAAGGAGATCGACTTCTTCCTGGCCGGTCGCAAGGCCGAGGCGTACTTCAAGTTCCGCGGTCGCCCCTACGTGCAGGCCTGGACGGGCTTCTCCGACCAGCCGACCTACGACAAGGCGGCCGAGATCGGCGCGGCGCTGATCACGGCCTTCCTCAAGGAGCAGGGTGAGGAGGGCGACGTCGACGAGGTCCACGTCGTCTACACCCGCTTCCGCTCGATGCTCACCCAGGAGCCGACCGCGATCCGGCTGCTGCCGCTCGAGGTCGTCGAGGGCGAGGAGGCCCCCGAGGCCGACGAGCTGCTGCCGCTCTACGAGTTCGAGCCGTCCCCGGAGCAGGTGCTCGACGGACTGCTGCCGCAGTACGTCCAGAGCCGGATCTTCTTCAGCCTGCTGCAGGCGGCCGCTTCCGAGCTCGCCGCCCGCCAGAAGGCGATGAAGGCTGCGACGGACAACGCGGAGGAGCTGATCAAGAAGCTCACCCGGATCGCCAACCAGGCGCGCCAGGCGGGCATCACCCAGGAGATCAGCGAGATCGTCGGCGGCGTCAACGCGCTCGCCGATGCCCAGGCCGCCGCGAACGACTGACCCCACCAGAGAAAACACCTAACGGAGTAAGACATGACTGCAACGGTTGAAGAGACCACCGCCAGCGGTGCGGCCTCGGTGGGTCGGATCGCACGGGTCATCGGCCCGGTCGTGGACATCGAGTTCCCGACCGACGCGATGCCCGACATCTACAACAAGCTCGAGGCTGAGATCACCCTCGACGGCGAGACCTCGGTCCTGCCGCTCGAGGTGGCCCAGCACATCGGCGACGGCATGGTCCGCGCCATCTCCCTCAAGCCCACCGACGGCCTGGTCCGCGGCCAGAGCGTCTCCGACACGGGCAGCCCCATCTCGGTGCCCGTCGGCGACGTCACCCTCGGCAAGGTCTTCAACGCCACCGGTGACTTCCTCAACCTCGCCGAGGGCGAGACGGTCGAGGTCAACGAGCGCTGGGGCATCCACCGCAAGGCGCCGGCCTTCGACCAGCTGGAGTCGAAGACCCAGATGTTCGAGACGGGCATCAAGGTCATCGACCTGCTCGCGCCGTACGTGACCGGTGGAAAGATCGGTCTGTTCGGTGGTGCCGGCGTCGGCAAGACCGTGCTCATCCAGGAGATGATCGCGCGTGTTGCCAAGAACCACGGTGGTGTGTCGGTGTTCGCCGGTGTCGGCGAGCGCACCCGTGAGGGCAACGACCTCATCGTCGAGATGCAGGAGGCCGGCGTCTTCGACAAGGTCGCCCTGGTCTTCGGCCAGATGGACGAGCCGCCGGGCACGCGTCTTCGCGTCGCCCTGTCCGCGCTGACGATGGCGGAGTACTTCCGCGACGTCCAGGGCCAGGACGTGCTGCTGTTCATCGACAACATCTTCCGGTTCACCCAGGCGGGTTCCGAGGTGTCGACCCTGCTCGGCCGCATGCCGTCCGCTGTGGGCTACCAGCCCAACCTGGCTGACGAGATGGGCACGCTGCAGGAGCGGATCACCTCGACGCGCGGTCGCTCGATCACCTCGATGCAGGCGATCTACGTCCCCGCGGACGACTACACCGACCCGGCCCCGGCCGCGACCTTCGCGCACCTCGACGCGACGACCGAGCTCTCCCGTGAGATCGCGTCGCTGGGTATCTACCCGGCCGTCGACCCGCTGACCTCGACCTCGCGGATCCTCGACCCGCAGTACATCGGTCAGGCGCACTACGACTGCGCGATCCGCATCAAGCAGATCCTGCAGCGCAACAAGGAGCTCCAGGACATCATCGCGATCCTCGGTGTCGACGAGCTCTCCGAGGAAGACAAGATCATCGTCTCCCGCGCGCGTCGTATCCAGCGGTTCCTGTCGCAGAACACCTACGTCGCCAAGCAGTTCACCGGCATCGAGGGCTCGACCGTTCCCGTGGCCGAGACCATCGAGGCGTTCAACAAGATCGCCGACGGTGAGTACGACCACGTGGCCGAGCAGGCGTTCTTCATGTGCGGCGGTCTCGACGACGTCGAGCGCAACTGGGCCGAGATCCAGAAGAGCCTCTGATCATGGCCGAGTCCGCAGTCTCGACCCTGCACGTCGAGCTCGTCGCCGCCGACCGGACCGTGTGGTCCGGTGAGGCGTCGATGGTCATCGCGCGCACGCTCGAGGGAGACATCGGTGTGCTGCGTGGGCACGCGCCGACCCTGTCGCTGCTGTCGGCCTCCGTCGTCGAGGTCCAGGTCGAGGGCACCAACCAGCTGCTGGTGGCTGCCCTCGACGGCGGGTTCCTCTCGGTCGCCAACGACCGGGTGTCGATCCTCGCGGAGCGGATCGAGCGGGGCGAGGACATCGAGGTGTCCCAGGCCCAGGTCGACCTCGAGGAGGCCCGGCGCCTGCTCGACTCCAGCGACGAGGCGGAGCAGCGGGTCCGGCACGCCGAGGCCCGCATCCGCGCGGCGGAGAAGGTAAGCGGGAAGGTCTCGTAGTTCACAGATGACGTGGTGGGAGTGGCTGCTCGACGCGTGTGGCGCGCTCCTGCTCCTGTGTGTGCTGTACGGCGCCGGAGTCATCGTCCGGCGCCGTCTGCTCTCCCGCAACGGTGGCACGTTCGAGCTCAGCCACCGCTACCGGATGGACACGCCGGAGCGTGGGTGGGTGCTGGGCCTGGGCCGGTACTCCGGCGAGCGGCTGGAGTGGTTCCGGGTCTTCACGCTGTCGCGCAAGCCCAAGCGTTCGTGGCGTCGTGACGAGATCAAGTACGACGGCCGGCGCGAGCCGCTCGGTGCCGAGCAGGCCTCGCTGTACCCCGATCACCTCGTGATCCGCTGCCAGTCGCCGCAGGGACCGGTCGAGCTGGCCATGAGCGTGTCCTCGCTGACCGGCTTCCAGGCCTGGCTCGAGGCGCGCCCGCCCGGGACCGACTGGAACCGGGTCAAGGGCTCCGGCTCGTCGTAGCCTGGCTGCCGTGGAGCCCACCTGCGCCCAGGTCCAGCTGGCGTCGCGGACCGGACGCATCGTCCTGGCCGCCGCAACGCTCGGCTCCGCGATGGCGCTGCTCGACAGCACCGTCGTCAACGTGGCCCTGCGCCGCATCGGCGAGGACCTCGACGCCAGCCTCGGCGACCTCCAGTGGGTCTCGAACGGCTACCTGCTCAGCCTGGCCTCGCTGACCCTCCTCGGCGGCTCGCTGGGCGACCGCTTCGGCCGGCGCCGGATCTTCGTGCTCGGCGTGATCGGCTTCGCGCTGACCTCCGTGGCCTGCGGCCTGGCCCCGACCGCCCCGGTGCTCATCGCGGCCCGCGTCGCCCAGGGCGCCGCCGCCGCGATGCTCACCCCCGGCAGCCTGGCGATGATCCAGGGCACCTTCGCCCCCGAGGACCGGCCCCGCGCCATCGGCACCTGGTCCGGCCTGGGCAGCGTCGCCACCGCGGTCGGCCCGTTCCTGGGCGGCTGGCTCGTCCAGAGCGCCAGCTGGCGCTGGGTGTTCCTGATCAACCTGCCCCTCGCCGCCCTCACCCTCCTCGCCGCTCGCGCCGTCCCCGAGACCCGCGACCCGAGCGCCGTGCGCGGCTTCGACGTCGGCGGCGCCGTGCTCGGCTCGCTGGCCCTCGGCGGGATCACCTACGCCCTCATCGAGTGGACCGCCCTGCCCGGCGCCGCACTCGCCGCCCTGGTGATCGGCCTGGCCGCCGCCCTGCTCTTCGGCCTCAACGAGCGCCGCAGCCGGCACCCGATGCTGCCGCTCACCCTCTTCGCCTCGCGGCAGTTCTCGGCCGCCAACGCGATGACGCTGCTGACCTACGCGGCCCTGGGCGGGGTGCTCTTCTTCGTCGTGCTCCAGCTCCAGACCGTCTCCGGCTTCAGCCCGCTCGCCGCGGGCGTCGCCACCCTGCCGATCACCATCGTCATGGTCCTGCTGGCCGGCCGTGGTGGCGCGCTCGCCGCCCGGATCGGCCCGCGCCTGCCGATGACCTTCGGGCCGCTGCTCTGCGCCGTGGGCACGCTGCTGCTGGCGCGGGTGGGGGCGGACGTCGTCTACTGGCGCGACCTGGCCGGCCCGCTCACGGTGTTCGGGCTGGGCCTGGCGCTGCTCGTCGCGCCGCTCACGGCCGCCGTACTGGCTGCGGCGCCGGACCACCACGCCGGCGTCGCCTCCGGCATCAACAACGCCGTCGCCCGCGCCGGCTCCCTCCTCGCCGTCGCGGCGCTGCCGCTGCTCGTGGGGCTCTCGGGTGAGGACTACCAGGCGCCGGAGGCGTTCGGGGCCGGGTACCAGGCGGCGATGCTGTGGTGCGCGGCGCTGCTGGCTGCTGGGGGACTGCTGTCGTACCTGCTGATCCGCGACCCGGAGCGGGTCAGCGTCGTACCCGGACGGTGAGGGCGGGGGAGCGGACCGCGCTCAGGTCGGCGTTGCCGGTGAAGGTCGCGGTGAGCCGGTGCTTCCCCGGACGGTTCAGCCGGACCCGGAGCGCCCGGGTGCTCGCGCCGCTCGGCCCGAGCGTGAGCCGGCCGACCACCCGCCGCCCGTCCCGTACGACGACCCGGCCGGTGCGCGCGACCGTTCCGACCGCGCTGAGCCCCACCCGGACCTTGACCACGCCGCCCCGGCCGACCCGGCGCCGGTCGACCCGCTCGGCGAGCCCGGGCCGCTCCTTGGCGACCCGGTAGGTCGCGTCGGCGCTGACGGTCGGTGAGCCGGGGGCGCTCGGCGACCAGGTCGCGTGGAGCGCGTGGTCGCCGGCGGCGAGGGTGGCGGGCAGCTCGTAGACCCACCAGCCGTAGACGCTGTCGGGCCGGAAGGGCAGCGGTGCGCCGTCGAGGCTGAGACTCGCTCCGCCCAGCACGCTGTCGGTGCGGACCACGACCCGGTGGGTGGTCCCGACGGTGGCGCCGGCAGGTGCGTCGATGGCGATGGCCGGGTCGGGGAGGTTGATCCAGCCGTAGCGGGGCGTGGTGACCAGCGCGGCGCCGGCGTTCCAGTCGACCGTGCTCGTGCACGAGACGAAGAAGCCGACCTGGGCCCCGCGGTCGAAGCGGTCGTCCAGGTCGATGCTGGTGCCGAAGGCGCCCGCGGAGTTGGCGTTGGTCCAGTGGTCGAGGTTCACGTGACTGCTCGGCTTCGCCGTGTCCCAGACGTCGATGGAGATCGGGGACGAGGCGGGGCAGCCGCTGCCGAGGAAGCCCACCGTGCTGCGGGGCTCGTAGGGGCCGCTGGTGACGGCGAAGGTGGGGGTCGCGGCGCTGGCGGGCGCGATGCCGGCGACCGAGCCGGCTAGGGCGAGAGCGAGCACCGCGCCGAGGCGACGGGCCGGGTTCATGTCGCTCAGCGTGGCACAGGAAGACCCCGCAGCGCTGCCCTCAGTCGGCGAACAGTCCCCGGATGTCGTCGGCCCCGATCGCCGTGCTCATCGCACCGTCGCCGTCGATCACCTGGGCGAACAGCTCGGCCTTGCGCGCCTTGAGCTCCATGACCTTCTCCTCGATCGTGTCGGTGGCGACGAGGCGGTAGACGTGGACGTGGGCGGTCTGGCCGATCCGGTGGGCGCGGTCGACGGCCTGGGCCTCGGCGGCCGGGTTCCACCACGGGTCGAGGACGAAGACGTAGTCGGCCTCGGTGAGGGTGAGGCCGACGCCGCCGGCCTTGAGGGAGATCAGGAAGACGGGGGCGGCGCCGGAGCGGAACTCGTCGATGACGGCGCCGCGGTCGCGGGTGGACCCGTCGAGGTACGTCGTGACGATGTCGGCCGCGTCGAGGCGGGCGCGGACCCGGCCCAGGAACGAGGTGAACTGGCTGAACACGAGGGCGCGGTGGCCCTCGGCGGTGATCTCGGCGAGGTGGTCGACGAGGACGTCGAGCTTGGCCGAGCCGACCTTGTCGTGCTCGGCGTCGACCAGGGCGGGGTCGAGGGCGAGCTGGCGGAGCTTGGTCAGGGCGCTGAAGATGGCGACCCGGTTGCGGTCGAAGTCCTCGACCAGGCCGAGGATCCGCTGGCGCTCCTTGGCCAGGTGGGTGTCGTAGATCTTGCGGTGCTTGGGGTCGAGGTCGACCTCGAGGACCTGCTCCTGCTTGGGCGGCAGGTCGTCGGCGACGAGCTCCTTGGTACGCCGCAGCAGGAACGGCTTGATCCGGGCCCGGAAGCGGTCGAGGACGGCGGCGTCGGCGTCGCGCTCGACGGGCCGGACGACCTTGTCGGCGAAGGCGCGCGGCCACGGGTAGAGGCCGGGGACGGTGATCGAGAGCAGCGACCACAGCTCCATCAGCCGGTTCTCGAAGGGCGTGCCGGTGACGGCGAGCTTGAACGGCGCCTCGATGGTGCGCACCGCCTGGTAGGTCTTGCTCTGGTGGTTCTTGGCCTGCTGGGCCTCGTCGAGGACGACGCCCGACCACGCGACGCCGGCATAGCGCTCGTGGGCAAGCCGGAGCAGCGTGTAGGTGGTGACCACGATGTCGTGGTCGCGGGCGAGCGCCCCCACGTCGTCCGTACGGCGTCCGGCGATGCCGACGCGCAGCCCGGGCGCGTGCCGGGCGGCCTCGGAGGCCCAGGCGGTCACGACGCTGGTGGGGGCGACGACGAGGAAGGGCGCGTCGGTGGGGCGTTCGGTACGGGCGTGGGCGATGAGGGCGAGGACCTGGAGGGTCTTGCCCAGGCCCATGTCGTCGGCGAGGATCCCGCCGAGCCCGTGCTGCCACAGGAACGCCAGCCACCAGAAGCCCTCGCGCTGGTAGCTGCGCAGGTCGGTGACCAGGCCGCGCGGGGTGGGCTGGGGGATGTCGGTGAGGTCGCGCAGCGCGTGGGCGCGGTGGACCCACTCGGCGACCTGGGTGTCGACCAGGCCGGTCTCGGCGAGCTGGGCCCACAGGCCGAGGTCGTGATGACCGATGCCGATGTGCTCGCCGTCGCGCTCGCGCAGCTCGGCGGCGGCGTCGACGACCTCGCGCAGCCGGGCGAGCTCAGGGCGGTCGGTGGTGACGTAGAGCCCGCTCGGCAGCACCAGGAACTCCTGGTCGAGGGTGAGCGCGGCGAGCACGTCGGGCAGGGGGATCTGCTCGCCGTCGACGCTGACGGTGACCGCGAGGTCGAGCCAGTCGGTGGCGCCGGCCGCGTCGGCGTCGGCGGGCTCGACCAGGTCGAAGCGGATCTCGGGGGCGATGTCGGCCTCGCGGAAGTCGGGCCGCTCCTGCTCGACCACCCGTACCCCGGCCAGCGTGCGCAGGTGCGGCAGACCGTGGATCGCGAGCGCCAGGGCGTCGCCGTCGGCCATCGTGGCGGTGGTGAGCAGGCCGGGGGAGACGGTCTCGAGGATCGCGTGCTCGGCCGCCCGGTCGCGCACGCCGCCGAGCGGGTCGTGGCTGGTCAGCGAGCAGGTGCGCGCCTCCCCGCCGTCGCCGTCGCGGTCGTCGTCGCCGTACTGCCAGTGCCAGGCGAGCCCCGCCTTGGTCGCGCTGTGCCAGGTCACGGTGAGCACCAGCGTGGGCGCGAGCGGCTCGGGCAGCTCGACCGCGGACTCCTCGGCGCGCACGGGCAGGTGGCGCATCAGCCCCGGCAGGGCCGAGCGGAACGCCGCCAGGTCCGCCGGCGGTACGACGATGGGCGGCCCGTCGACGAGGTGGCGCAGCGCGGGCGGCACGGGCGCGGTGGTCGCGGCGAGCACGAGGTGGCGGTCCTCGACCAGGCCGACCACCGACGCCGGCGACCCGATCGGTACGACGGCGTCGCCGCGCCAGGTCCGCTCGCCCAGGGTGACGGCCGCGCGCAGCGTCGTCCCACCGTCGACGTCGGTGAGCTCGGCGACGACCTCGGCCGGCTCGTCGGCGATGGCCACCGAGCGCAGCGGTCGCGCGGGCAGCAGCGTGACGCCGGCGTCGCGGGCGTGGCGCAGCGCGCGCACCACGTGGTCGCCGAACTCGTCGAGCGAGGGCGCGACCCCCGCGTAGTAGTAGGAGCGGTGTCCCGACCACAGCGCGTGCAGCGCGGCGATCGCGTCGGCCTGCTCGGGCGGGAAGCCGGCCGCGCCGGACCCGAGCCCGATGTCGCTCCAGTCGGCGCCGGTCTTGATCCATGGCTTGTTCTTGCCCTGGCGCATCGGCCGGATCCGGATCGCCGGGCCGACCGAGCGATAGCTGGTGCGCCCCTCCTCGAGGCTGATCTCGAGCGCGAGCGGCACCTGCTCGACCGGACCGGCCTGCTGCTTGTCGAGCTCGGTGACCAGTCGCTCGAGCGAGCGCCGCCAGGTGGCCTCGCCGGCGGGCTGGGTGAAGGTCTGGCGCAGCGTCAGCGCCAGCGCGGCGCCGTGCTTGCAGGTCGAGCGGACCGGGCAGGTGCACACCGTGAACAGCCAGCCGGCGTAGTCGTCGGTGGGCGCCTCGGCGTGCAGCTGGACCTGGTAGGGCAGGTCGCGCGAGCCCTGCACCTCGGCGGTCGCGGTCACCGAGGAGGCGGTCAGCTGACCGATCTCGGGACGCCGTACGGCGCCCGCCGCGGCCACCTCGCGGGCGCGGTCGAGCGTGGCCGGGTCGAAGTGGCGGCCCAGGAACTCGTCGGTCAGCGTGGCGAGGACGTTCACGTGCGCCGCCGCTTCCCGGTGCCCTCGGGGAACGGCCAGGCCAGCGTGATCGAGGCGCCGGTGGCCAGCGCCGTCCAGCGCGCGGCGAAGTCGTCGTAGCGCGCGAAGAGCCGGTCGAGCAGGTCGCCGGCGAGGCCGCTCGCCTCGATGCTGCCCGGCCAGGCCGGGTCGGGCGCGCGCCGCCCGCGGGCGACCTCCCACAGCGCCACGCTGAGCGAGGCGAGCCGCTCGGAGCGCGCCATGTCGGCGGACTCCTGGGACGTCGGCGTCCGCCGGTTCTTGAGCGAGGCCCGGCGGGCCTTGGGGTCGACCGGCCAGAAGAGCCCGTCGTCGCCGTCGGCGGCCGCGAGCCGGCCGTAGACCCCGCCGCGCAGGCCCTCCTCGATCTCGACGAGCAGGTGTGCGACGTCGTGCGGCACCGCGTCGTCGTGACCGGGCCCGTTGCGCGGCGCGAGCGCGGCGCCGGCCGACCGGTCCACCGCGATCTCGTAGCGGCCGGTGAGCTTGGTGAAGGTCACCTGCACGGGGGCCTGCTCACTCGCCGCGCTCCCCGCCCGGCACCCAGAGCACGTCGCCCTCGGCCCGGTTGGCGTGCCGGGCGAGGATGAAGACGAGGTCGGAGAGCCGGTTGAGGTAGGTGATCGCGATCTTGTTCATCGCCTCGCCGTGCACCTCGTAGGCCGCCCACGCGCCCCGCTCGGCGCGGCGGATCACGGTGCGCGCGACGTGGAGGTGCGCGGCGCCGGGGGTGCCGCCGTTGAGGATGAAGGAGCGCAGCTTGGGCAGGTGCTCGTTGTACTCGTCGCACCAGCGCTCGAGCCGGTCGACGTAGTCCTGCTCGATGCGCAGCGGCGGGTACTCCGGGTCGGGCACGACCGGCGTGCACAGGTCGGCGCCCACGTCGAAGAGGTCGTTCTGGACGCGGGTCAGGACGCGCACGACGTCCTCCTCGAGCCCGCCGGTGGCGAGGGCGACGCCGAGGTGGGCGTTGGCCTCGTCGACGTCGGCGTAGGCGAGCAGGCGCAGGTCGGTCTTGGTGGTGACGCTCATGTCGCCGAGCCGGGTCTCTCCGGCGTCGCCGGTACGGGTGTAGATCCGCGTCAGGTTGACCATGTTCGGAGCGTAGTCGCGAGGGCCGACGGAAAAAAGTCGGTCCGGGGTGCAACCGATCGGACTGCTGGCGCGTCATGGTGGGTAACAGGTGGGAGACACGACTGACATCTCGGGAGGGAAACCATGAGAGTGCGACAGTCGACCCCTGTCCGGATCGAGAGCGTCCCGGGGGAGCCGGTCCTGCTCCTGGGCGGCGATCTGGACGTCCGCAGCACCGGTGAGCTGCGCGCCGCCGTCCACGACCACATCCGCCGCTGCGGCATCGACCGGATCAGCCCGGTCATCATCGACGTGAGCGCCGTGCGCTCCGTCGACGCCACCGCGCTCAAGGTGCTCGCCGCGGCGAGCCGCCAGGCCCAGCAGTACGGCGTCCGCGTGGTCCTGCGTGGTGCCCGCCCGGCCGTGCGCCGCATGCTCCACCTCACCCACCTGATCCGGCTGATCGAGCTCGAGCGCGAGCCGGTCCCCGCCTGAGCACCCCCGTCCGGGGGTGGGGGCTGTGCAGTACCCCACACGTCCGGACCGTTACCAAGCGGTAGCAATCGTCCTAGTCTTCGCTCTATGAGCACCACGCCCGAGGCAGCCCGCGGTACCGAGAAGGCCACCCAGTCCAAGGACCGCCCGTGGGTGATGCGGACCTACGCCGGCCACTCGACCGCGGAGGCGTCCAACGCGCTGTACCGGACCAACCTGGCCAAGGGCCAGACCGGTCTGTCGGTCGCCTTCGACCTGGTCACCCAGACCGGCTACGACCCGGACAGCCCGATGGCGCGCGGCGAGGTCGGCAAGGTCGGCGTACCGATCCCGCACCTGGGCGAGATGCGCAAGCTCTTCGACCAGATCCCCGTGATCGAGATGAACACCTCGATGACGATCAACGCCGTCGCGATGTGGATGCTCGCGATGTACCAGGTGGTCGCCGAGGAGCAGAACCCCGAGATGGAGCCGGCCGAGGTCGCCCAGCTCCTCGCGGGCACCACCCAGAACGACATCATCAAGGAGTACCTCTCGCGCGGGACCTACGTGTTCCCGCCGGAGGCGTCCCTGCGGCTGATCGCCGACATGATCGCCTACACGGTCAACTACATCCCGAAGTGGAACCCGATCAACATCTGCAGCTACCACCTGCAGGAGGCCGGGGCGACGCCCACCCAGGAGCTCGCCTACGCGCTGTGCACCTCGATCGCCGTCCTCGACCAGGTCAAGAACTCGGGCCAGGTCAGCGACGAGGACTTCGAGAAGGTCGTCGGCCGGATCTCGTTCTTCGTCAACGCCGGCGTGCGGTTCATCGAGGAGACGTGCAAGATGCGCGCCTTCACCGAGCTCTGGGACGAGATCACCCAGGAGCGCTACGGCGTCCAGGACGCCAAGATGCGCCGCTTCCGCTACGGCGTCCAGGTCAACAGCCTCGGCCTGACCGAGGCGCAGCCCGAGAACAACGTCCAGCGGATCGTGCTGGAGATGCTCGGCGTGACGCTGTCCAAGAAGGCGCGGGCGCGCGCCGTCCAGCTGCCGGCCTGGAACGAGGCGCTCGGCCTGCCCCGTCCGTGGGACCAGCAGTGGTCGCTGCGCCTGCAGCAGGTGCTGGCGTTCGAGTCGGACCTGCTCGAGTACGAGGACATCTTCGACGGCTCGCACGTCATCGAGGCCAAGGTCGCCGAGCTCAAGGCCGGCGCGCGCGCCGAGATGGACCGGGTCCAGGCCATGGGCGGCGCGATGGGCGCGGTCGACTACATGAAGTCCGAGCTGGTCTCCTCCCACGCCCGGCGCCGGGCCCGGATCGAGGACGGCGAGGAGATCATCGTCGGCGTCAACAAGTTCGAGACCACCGAGCCCAGCCCGCTGACCGCCAACCTCGACGACGCGATCATGACCGCGGACCCCAAGGCCGACGAGGCCGCCCGGGCCTCCGTCGCGGCCTGGAAGGCCCAGCGCGACGAGACCGCGGTCGCCGAGGCGCTCGCCCACGTCGCCGAGGTCGCCAAGTCCGGTGAGAACCTGATGCAGGCCACGCTCGCCGCGGCCCGCGCGGGCGCCACCACGGGGGAGTGGGCCGGCGTGCTGCGCGAGGTCTTCGGCGAGTTCCGGGCGCCCACGGGCGTGGCCGGTGCCGTCGGCGTGGCCGCCGCGGGCGCCGAGCTGACCGCTGTCCGCGAGGCCGTGCGCACCACCGGCGAGGAGCTCGGCGGCCGGCTGCGCCTGCTCGTCGGCAAGCCGGGCCTCGACGGGCACTCCAACGGCGCCGAGCAGGTCGCCGTCCGGGCGCGCGACGCGGGCTTCGAGGTCATCTACCAGGGCATCCGGCTCACCCCGGAGCAGATCGTCGCGGCCGCCGTGGCCGAGGACGTCCACTGCGTGGGCCTCTCGATCCTGTCCGGCTCGCACATGGAGCTCGTGCCCGCCGTCCTCGACGGCCTCAAGGCCGCCGGCATGGGCGAGGTCCCCGTCATCGTCGGCGGGATCATCCCCGACTCCGACGGCAAGGCCCTCCTCGACCTCGGTGTCGCCGCGGTCTACACGCCCAAGGACTTCGGGCTCACCGAGATCATGGGCGGCATCGTCGAGGTCATCCGCAAGGCCAACGACCTGGACTGAGCCCGGCCCGCCGTACGACGCTCAGTCGGCCGCGATCACCTGCGCCAACGACGCGGGGTCGCGGCCGACGACCGTCGTACCGTCGGAGGCGGTGAGGATCGGGCGCTGGATGAGCTTCGGGTGCTCCGCCATCAGCGCCAGCCACGCCCCGCGCTCGGCGCTGTCCTTGGCGGGGAGGGTGACGCCCAGCTTGCGGGCGTCGGCAGTGCGCGCGATGTCCCACGGCTCGAGCCCGAGCCGGCCCAGCACGTCCTCGAGCTCGGCGACCGTCGGCGGCTCGTCGAGGTAGCGGCGCACGGTGTAGTCGGCGCCGGCCGCCTTGAGCTCGCTCTCGGCGGTGCGGCACTTGGAGCAGGCGGGGTTGAGCCAGATCTCGATCACGCCCGCACCCTAGCGCCGCCCGTACGAGGGCTGCCGGGCGTGACGCGCGTCCCTGGTGACCCACGTCACGTTGATTAGGTCTGCCTACCCTCAGTCGCCTACCCTGCTGCTCGTGGGCAAGGACAAGAAGAAGTCGAAGGGGAAGGTGCGCAAGCTCCCCAAGACGAAGTGCTGCGTGTCGAAGTCGCGCTGCGGTCGCTGCCCCATCCGCATGCTCAAGGAGGGCACCCTCCCCGAGGGCTACACCGTCAAGAAGCGCGTGCTGGTCCGCGCCGACGGCAAGAAGGTCACCAAGAAGAGCCTGCAGAAGGCCGCCTGAGCCGACCCGGTCACCCGGGACTCGCGTCCCTGTCCGGGCGGGCGCCCGCTGCTCCATACTCGGCGCATGAGACCGCGCCGGCGCCTGTGGGGTCCGGTGGCCACCGCCGGTCTGCTGCTGTCGTGGGCGGCGATCCTGGGCTCGCTCGTCGGCCTCGTGCTGCGCCCGGTCGGGCGCGGTGAGCCGTTCGCGATCGACGACCTCGTCTACGTGCTCGAAGGCGTGGTGGCGCTCGTCAACGGTGTCGTCGCGGCGCTCGTGCTCAGCCGGCGCCAGCACGTCGTCGGCTGGATCTTCGCGCTCGTCGCGCTCGGCTTCACCCTGGCCCTGGTGACCGGCCAGCTCGCGGTCGCGGGTGTCGGCTCGCCGGGGGTGCACGCGGTGCTCGCGCACGCGCCGTACTGGGTCTGGGTGCCGGGGGCGTACGCCGCCGCGCTGGTGCTGCCGTGGGCGCTGCGGGCCGGGCACCCGCCGCTGCTGCCGGTCGTCGTGGGTGGGGTCGTCGCCGTGGGGACCACACTTATCCGGCTCCTGCACCAGCAGCCCGACGCTCCGCCGCACCCGTGGGCGGTGGGGGCCGCGACCGACCGCGTGCTGACCGGCGTCGGACGCGCGCTGCTGGTCGTCACGGTGGTGCTCGCCGCGGCCGCCCTGGCCTCGCTGGTCCGCCGCGCGCTCGCGGGGGACCGTGCCGAGCGGACTGCCTCGGCCTGGGTCGCGGTCGGTCTGGGCCTGCTGGCGATCGCCTTCGTTGGGCTGCGGCTCACGCCGGTCGACGCCGTCGGGTTCACCGACGTGCTGGAGGCGGCGCTGTTCCTCTTCCTCGGCTCCCAGCTGATGATCCCGGTCGCCGCGCTGACCGTCGTCCTGCGTGGGCGGATGTGGGGCCTGGATGTCGCGGTCTCGCGGGCGACCGTGTGGGCGATGCTGACCGCGCTGGTCGTGGTCGCCTACAGCGCCGTGGTGTGGCTGTGGGGCCGGCTGATGCCCTCCGACGACCGCTTCGGCGGCTATCTCTCCGTGGGCCTGCTCGCCCTCGCCGTCCAGCCCGTACGACGCGGGGTGCAGCGCGAGGTCGACCGGCTCGTCTACGGCCAGGCGCCCGACCCGGCCGCCGTGCTGCGCACCTTCGCCGAGGACGGCGCCGTGCCGCGCACGCCGGGCGAGAGCCTCCAGGCGCTCGCCGAGGCGCTGGCGTCGAGCCTGCGCCTCGGGCACGTCGCCATCGTCTCGGACCCGGCGCCGGCCGGACCCGACGGACCCGACGCGCGGGTCGGCGCTGCGCCGGACGAGGCGCGTGAGGGGCTGCTGGTGCTGCCGCTCCAGGTCGGGGACCGGCGCCGCGGCGAGCTCCGGATCGGCCCGCGCCCGGGGACCCGGCTCGACGAGCGCACCCGGCGCCTGGCCGAGGGGCTGACCGGCCTGGTCGCGATCACGCTCGAGGTGGCCCAGGTCAACGCGGCGCTCGACCGGGCCCGCTCGCGCCTGGTCGAGGTCCGCCACGAGGAGCGCCGCCTGCTGCGCCGCGAGCTGCACGACAGCCTGGGGCCGAGCCTGGCCGGGGTCGGCCTGGGGCTCACCGCGGTCGAGCAGATGGGCGACGACCAGCGGGCCGCCCGCTCCGAGCTCATCGGACGGCTGCGCACCGAGCTGGTCCGTCGTACCGAGGACATGCGGACCATGGCCCGCGCGCTGCTGCCGCCCGCGCTCGACGACGGCGACCTCGTCGGGGCCGTCGGGACGCTCGTCGAGCGCATCGGCGGGCACGGCCTCGCCATCGACACCGACCTGCGCGACGTCGACCGGCTCGCGCCGCGGACCCAGGTCGCGGTCTACCTCATCGTCTCCGAGGCGCTGCTCAACGTGCGCCGGCACGCGGACGCCACCCGGTGCCTGGTCGAGGTGCGCGGCACCGGTCCCACCGTCGTCCGGGTCAGCGACGACGGCGCCGGGCTCGACCCGGCCGCGCGGCCCGGGGTCGGGATCGCGTCGATGCGCGAGCGGGCCGAGGAGCTGGGCGGCGCGCTCGCCCTCGCCGGGGACGGCCCCGGCACGACCATCGAGGTGAGGATCCCGTGACCGACATCCGCATCGTCATCGTCGACGACCACCCGATCTTCCAGCTGGGCCTGGCGGCGGCGCTGGAGTCCCTGGACGGGCTGACGGTCGTGGGCCGGGCGAGCACGGAGGACGAGGCGGTCGCCGTGGTCGCCCGCGAGCGCCCGGACGTCGTCGTGATGGACCTCGACCTCGGCGCCGGCTCGGGCGTCGAGGCGACGCGCGCGATCACCGCCGACCAGCCGGGGGTCGCGGTCCTCGTCGTCACCATGCTCGGCGACGACGACTCGCTGTTCGCCTCGATCCGGGCCGGGGCTCGCGGCTACGTCCTCAAGGGCGCCGACCACGAGGACGTCGAGCGCGCGGTCCGCGCCGTCGCGCGCGGCGAGGTGCTCTTCGGCGCCGATGTCGCGAGCCGCGCGATCGCGCTGGTCAGCGGGACCCAGGCCCGCTCGGTCTCCTCGCCGTTCCCCGAGCTGACCGACCGGGAGAGCGAGGTGCTCGACCTGGTCGCGCGCGGCTACGACAACGCGACCATCGCGCGCCGGCTGGTGCTGAGCAACAAGACGATCCGCAACTACGTCTCGGGCATCCTCGCCAAGCTGCACGCCTCCGACCGCAGCGCGCTCATCGTCCGGGCGCGGGAGGCGGGCATGGGCTCGCCGGATCCCGTGAGCTGAGGACCGTCGTCCCTGTCCGGGCCCCTGCCGGGACCGGAAGCGTCGGTGCCGCCGGTCGCGAGCGCGACCGGGCGGCGTACGCCGCGCAGCAGAAGGACGACACCATGACGACACGTCCCCAGGAGCACGGGGCGAGCACCCTGCCCACCGAACGACCCACCCGGCGCGGGTGGTGGCCGATGTGGGCCACCGCCGCCGGCGCCCTCGGCTTCGTCGCCAGTGCCCTCATCGACGAGCGCCCGGACGTCGGCAGCACCGAGGCGGTCACGCCCGAGCTGGTCGATCGGCTGTCCACCGGCCCCTTCCATCTCGCGCTCGTGTGCGGCTACCTCGCCGTCGCGGCGCTGATCGTGCTGGCCGGGCTGTGGCGGCGCAACGTCGAGCACCGCTTTTCGGGCTCGGCCGGCGCCTCGATCGTCCACGCCGGCCTCGTCGCGTCGGCGGCTGGGCTCTCGCTGGCCTACGGCTGGAAGGGCGCGCTGAGCCGCTACCTCGAAGCGGGCCCCGAGCACGCGACCTTCGACGAGCGCGGGACGTTCGTCCGCACCCAGGAGAGCGCCGCCACCGGACCCGTCACCGGCGCGCTCACCGTGTCCGGTGCGCCCCGCATCGCCGGGACGGCCCGCGTCGGCGCGACCCTCACCGCGACGCCCGGCACCTACGCGCCCGCCGCGACCGGCCTGTCCCGGCAGTGGCTGCGCGACGGCGTACCGATCGCGGGGGCGACGGGGACGACCTACCGGCTGACGGCGGCGGACGCCGGGCACCGGGTCGTCGTACGGGAGACGGGGGCGCGGACTGGCTGGGACGACGTCACCACCGCATCGACCGCGACCGCGCCCGTCGTCAAGGCCGTCGCGACCGGCCGGGTCGGCGCGACCGTCCGCAAGCGCACCGTGCGCCTGCGGGTCGCGCTCACCGCGCCGGGCGTCGTACCGACGGGGGTGGTGACGGTCCGCCGCGGCGGCACGACGGTGCGCGGCACCTGGACGCTGCGCAACGGCGCCGCCGAGATCGTGCTGCGCAAGCAGCCGCACGGCAAGCAGCGCTACGCCCTCACCTATGCCGGCGATCACGGCGTCGCGGGGCTCCGGCTGGCCGTCGTACGGGTGCGGATCCCCTAGGCTGGCGCCATGGCTGCCCCGCGCTTCACCGACCTCCTCAACGCTCAGATCGGCAACGAGTTCGCCGCCCACAACCAGTACCTCGCCTGCGCGGTGTACTACGACGGGCTGACGATGCCGCAGCTGGCCGGGTTCTTCTACGGCCAGGCCCTCGAGGAGCGCCAGCACGCCTTGATGATGGTCCAGTACCTGCTCGACACCGACGCTCCGGTCGAGATCCCGGGCGTCGACGCCCCGGTCTCCTCGTTCGAGGACATCGTCGCCCCGGTCCAGCTCGCGCTGGCCCAGGAGAAGAACGTCACCGAGCAGATCAACGCCCTGTTGCGCACCGCCCGCGAGGAGAACGACTTCGCCTCCGAGCAGTTCATGCAGTGGTTCATCAAGGAGCAGGTCGAGGAGGTCGCCACGATGAACGACCTGCTCGCCGTGGTCACCCGCAGCAAGGACGACATCAACGCCATCGAGGACTGGGTCGCCCGCGAGCAGGGCGGCGCCGACACCGACCCCACCGCGCCCCCGGTCGCCGGTCAGGCCTGAGGTCGCTCCGGCCGGGCGTGACGGCGGCGGTACAGCACCACCGCCGTCGCGATCCCGGCCGCCAGCCCGACCAGCCCCCCGATCCCGGGCGCCTGGTCGCCCCCGATCGCGAGGCCCAGCACGAGGCCGAGCGCGCTCGCGGCGATGGCGAGGCTGGCGATGGCGACGTTGAAGAACATCTCGCGGAAGTAGACGCGGGAGAAGCTCTCCTGGCGCTCCTGCTGCTGCGGCGCGGGCCGGGCCGCGGCTGGTGCGGCGGCCGGTGTGGGCGCTGGTGCGGGCGGGGTGGGCGTCGTACCGGGGATGGGGAGGGCCTTGACCACCGCCGTCACCGGGAGCCGCCCGTAGATGTGCGGGAAGGTCTCGCTCACGCCCGGCGCGGGCGCCTCCTCGACCACCGGTACGTCGAGCAGGTCGGTGTCGATGTGCAGCAGCACCAACGGCTCGGTCACGCCGGCGTAGAACCGGTCGCGCACCCCCGTCCACTGGTCCGCACGGCTGGCGTGGATGAACCCCTCCTCGGCGAGCGTGCGGCCCAGCGTCGAGGTCGTGTACGCCCCGGACTGCTGCGCCGCGGCCCACTCCGAGGCGAGGGCGAGGTGGAAGATCGTGGCCATCGCCGCCCATCCTCGCACCGCGGCGCCGTCGACTGACGGACCTACGCGCGGGGTGGGCCCAGATCAGCCGGTCCTCGGCGGCCGACGACCTCTGCCATGATCGACGAGTGACCAACTCGGCCCGAGCTCGCTGGGCGGCGCTCCCGTATCCGCGGGTGAGCAGGCAGTCGTTCGTGGACGCAGAGCTGACGTCCGTCGTCGCGGCAGGGATCTACGACCGCGTGGACTTCAGCCGGGCGGACCTGCGGCTCGCGACCCTTCGGGCGTCCTTCAAGATGTGCACCTTCAGAGGGGCCGACCTTCGCGGCGCGAACCTCGCGGGGGCGTGGTTGGCCGGGTGCGACCTGAGCGGTGCTGACCTCCGTGACGCCGACTTGGCGGGCGTTCGCTTCACGTACGTCAACACAGGCTCCGACAACGGGCGCACGGACCTCACCGGTGCCAGGTTCGAGGGAGCCGACCTCACGGGCGCGTCGTTCGAGCGGGTGATCGGCTACGAGTCGACCGGCGACCACGTGGTCGGCTAGAACAGCCGGTCCTCGGCGTTGTCGATCCCGCGCAGCGCGTCGTAGTCCACGACCGCGCACGCGATCCCGCGGTCCTCGGCCAGCACGCGCGCCTGCGGCTTGATCTCCTGGGCCGCGAACACCCCGCGTACGGCGCCCTTGGTGGTGAGCAGCGGGTCGCGGTTGAGGAGCTCGAGGTAGCGGGTGAGCTGCTCGACGCCGTCGATCTCGCCGCGCCGCTTGATCTCGACCGCGACGCTGAGGCCCGCGTCGTCGCGGCACATCAGGTCGACCGGGCCGATGGCGGTGGGGAACTCGCGGCGTACCAGCGTCAGGCCGGGGGCGAGGGTGGCGGGGTGCTCGGCGAGGAGCTCCTGGAGGTGCTTCTCGACGCCGTCCTTCTGCAGGCCCGGGTCGATGCCGAGGTCGTGCTGGGAGTCGTGGTGGATCTCCTCGATGAGGATCCGCAGGGTGTCGGGGGTGGCGCCCTTGGCGGCCTTGGCGGTGACGGTCCACTCGACCTGGCCCTCGTCGGTGCTGCCCTCGCGGACGGTGCAGGGCGGCGACATCCAGTTGAGGGGCTTGTACGAGCCGCCGTCGGAGTGGACGAGGACCGAGCCGTCGGCCTTGATCATCAGCACCCGGGTGGCCATGGGGAGGTGTGCGGTCAATCGGCCTGCATAGTCCACCTGGCAACGCGCCACGACGAGTCTCACGAGCCAGCAACATACCCTCAGGCCCGTGGAGATCGAGCCGGACCGTCCCTGGTGGCGCCCCGAGCCCGGCAGTACGACGACCTGGCTGCTCGCGGTCCGCGTCCAGCCGGGCGCCTCCCGCACCGGTGCGGTGGGGCCGGCCGGGCCCGGGGGAGACGAGCTCAAGGTGCGGTTGGCGTCGCCGCCGGTGGACGGGCGGGCCAACGACGAGCTGGTGCGGTGGCTGGCCAAGGAGATCGGCGTACCGCGCTCGGCGGTGACGTTGGTGCGCGGGCAGCGGTCGCGCTCGAAGGTGGTGCGGATCGCCGTACCGTGACCGCGGGACTGGGTCTCTGTGATGTCCGTCTCGATCGCGGATCCTTGGTTACCGACGGGTAGTCACGGCCCTCGGTGAGTGTCAGAATCCGGCCCATGACTTCGAGCGAGCAGATCTTCAACACGCTGGTGCTGCCGTACCTCAACCATGCGGTGCGCACCTACGAGTCGGGGTACGCCTCCGTGGCCGACATCGACGCCGCCATGCGCTTCGGCTGCGGCTACCCCAAGGGTCCGCTGACGGTCGTCGACGAGATCGGCGCCGCCCAGGTCCGCGACCTGCTGGCCGCCCGGTACGCCGAGACCGGCGACCACCTGCACGAGCCGGCGGGCCTGCTCGACAAGCTCGTCGCCGAGAACCGCACGTTCGCCGACGAGGCCGCGGCGGCCGGTGGCGGCGCGGCGCCGGAGTTCAAGCACGAGATCAAGACCGTGGGTGTCGTGGGCACCGGCACGATGGCCTCGGGCATCGTCCAGGTCTTCGCCCAGGCCGGCTACGACGTGATCTACGTCGGCCGCAGCCAGGACAAGCTCGACGGCGTCCTGGGCTACATCACCAAGAACCTCGACCGCGCCATCGCCAAGGGCAAGAGCACCGAGGGCGACAAGGACGCGCTGCTGGGCCGGCTGACCGGCTCGACCGAGCGTGAGGCGCTCGGCGGCGTCGACATCGTCGTCGAGGCGATCGCCGAGGACCTCGAGATCAAGCTCGAGCTGTTCCGCGACCTCGACCGGATCGCCAAGCCCGGCGCGATCCTGGCGACCACGACGTCGTCCCTGCCGATCACCAAGCTGGGCGAGGCGACGAGCCGCCCGCAGGACGTCATCGGCATGCACTTCTTCAACCCGGCCCCGGTCATGAAGCTCGTCGAGATCATCACCACCGCCGACACCTCCGCCGACGTCGACGAGACCGTGCGCGCGCTGACCGCCAACGTGGCCAAGGTCGGCGTCTCTGCCGGTGACCGCGCGGGCTTCATCGTCAACCTGCTGCTGTTCCCCTACCTCAACGACGCGGTCAAGCTGCTCGAGTCGGGCGAGGAGATGGCGACCATCGACGCCGCCATCAAGGAGACCGCCGCCTTCCCGATGGGCCCGTTCGAGCTGCTCGACGTGGTCGGCAACGACGTCTCGCTGGCCATCCAGAAGGAGCTGCACGGCGAGTTCGGCGAGCCGGGCTTCGCGCCGGCCGCGACACTGGTCGCCAAGGTCGACGCGGGCGAGCTCGGCCGCAAGACCAAGAAGGGCTTCCACGACTACGCCTGACACAATGGCGGCGTGACGCTTCACCACACGGCTCTCGGCACGACCGGGAGCCGTGTGGTCTTTCTGCACGGTCTCTTCGGCCAGGGCAAGAACTGGACCGGCATCGCCAAGCAGCTCGCCGAGCGGCACCGGGTGCTGCTGATCGACCTGCCCCACCACGGCCGCTCGCCGTGGCCGGCGCGCTTCGACTTCGCCGAGGTCGCCGAGCAGGTCGTCGCGACGCTGCCCGACGACGAGCCGGTGACGCTCGTCGGGCACTCGCTCGGCGGCAAGGTCGCCATGGTGCTGGCGCTGCTGCACCCCGAGCGGGTCGCGCGGCTGGTGGTCGCGGACATCTCGCCGGTCGACTACGAGGCGAGCCGGGAGTTCCCGGGCTACATCTCCGCGATGCGCGACCTCGACCTGACCCAGGTGGTGCAGCGGGCGGACGCCGAGCGGCTGCTCGCGCCCGCCGTGCCGGACCCGACGGTGCGCTCGTTCCTGCTCCAGAACCTGCGTCGCGACGCCGCCGCGCCGGCCGGATGGAGCTGGCAGGTCAACCTCGACGTCCTCGACCGGGACCTCCCGGTCATCAGCGCCTGGCCCGCCCACCGCCTCGCCACCGTGCCGCCGTACGACGGGCCGGTGCTCTGGCTGGCGGGCGGGCGCTCCGACTACGTCCGGCCGGAGTACGACGCCGCGATGGACCGCTGGTTCCCCCGCAACCGCAAGGTGACCCTCAAGGACACCGGGCACTGGCTGCACTCCGAGCGTCCCGAGCTCTTCCTCGAGGTCCTCAAGCGGTTCCTGGGGGACTAGGACGGCCCGTCACCAGATCTGCTCGGCGTACTCCGGGTGGTCGATGAACGGGTTCCGGTTGCCCTGGTAGTCGTCGTAGACGAGGTCGTTGCGCGCCCGCTCGGCGTTCGAGACCGGGTCCGCGGCGCTCCACGCGAGCAGCACCGAGATCTTGCCCAGGTACGGCGTCGTGCCGTTGGTGGTGTTGTTGAGCTCGAGGTCGGCGAACCCGTCGCCGCCCTCGTAGCGCACCGCCATGTACATCAGTCCGCGGGCGACGTCGCCCTTGACCGCGTCGCGCGGCTCGAACGAGTCGGCGTCGGTGAAGCAGCCGGAGCACTGGGCGACGGGGGAGCCGCCGTTGTCGAAGTCCTTGTTGCCGCGGGTGGAGTTGACGGTGACGTCCTCGGGGCGCAGGTGGTGCAGGTCGGTGCCCGGGCCGGCCGACGTACCGAAGTTGCCGTGGCTCTGGGGCCAGGTGTGCTCGCGGTTCCAGTTGCCGGTGCTGCCGCCGTTGCTGGACTTCGGGACCGAGCGACCGGAGTAGAACTCGATCACGTTGCTGCTGTTGGCCGGGTCCTGGTCGGTGACCTTGAGCGCGTCCCAGACCTGGGCGTAGGTCAGGGTCCGGTTGCCGTCGATGATCCCGTGCAGCGCGGTGGCCAGGGCGGCGCCGGTCTTGCCGGCGGCGGCGTCGTAGTAGCCGGGTGGGATGCCGGGGTCGCTCGGCGTACCGGGGTCGGTGCCGCCGCCGGTGACCGTCGTGAAGACGGTGCCGCCGGTGAGCCCCGGGCGCGAGAAGTACGCCCCGAGCGTGCCGGTCACGTCGAGCTGCTTGCCGAGCAGGGACGGGTTCGACCTCAGCCCGTACGACGCGCGGAACGCCGCCGGGACCTGCACGTAGAGCATCGAGCCGGTCGCGGTGGTGCCGGGGGAGTCGGCGAGCGCGAGCGCGTAGTCGTTGGGGAACCCGCTGCGGACCACGGTCGAGGTCGCGGTGGGCTGGCCCACGACGTACCCGCGGACGGTGGCGGTCGAGCCGTTCTGGGTGCCGATCGCCTGGGCGACCGTCAGCGGTGTCGCGGCGGCGTCGGCGGGGTCGGCGCGCGGACCGACGAGGAGCAGGGAGGTGGCCAGGAGGGAGAGGAGGACGGCGTGCAGAGCGCGACGTCGCATCCCGAGCATGCGTGTCATGCCCGCGATCCTGACCCGGGGCGGGGTCGCTCCGCTAGCCCCGCGGGCGACTCGTCACGCGGTGCTCACCCGTCGTTGGCCTGGCGGGCGCGGTAGGCCGCGACGGCGTTGCGGTTGCCGCAGGCGACCGAGCAGAAGCGCTTGGAGCGGTTGCGGGACAGGTCGAGGACGATCCCCTCGCAGCCGTCGTCGGCGCAGATCGCGAGCCGCGACATCTCGTCGGCCCGGATCACGTCGATCATCGCCATCGCGGTCTCGACCGTGATCCGCTCGGCCAGCGGGCGCTCGGGGTCGACGGCGTGGAGGTGCCAGTCGTAGCCGTCGTGGCGGCGCAGCTGGGGGAGCGCGGACGCCTCGCGCAGCATGGCGTTGACGGTGTCGACGGCGTCGTCGCGGTCGGCGGTCAGCAGCGTGCGCAGCCGTGGGACGACGGCGTGGACGGCGGCCAGCTCGGCCTCGTCGCCGTCGTGGCGACCGGTGTAGCCGTGGTCGGAGAAGAAGGCCTCCAGCTCGTCGGGCGTGGTCAGCGAGACCGGCTCGAGGCGGGAGTTGACGAGCGCGACCGCGGCTTGGAGCGCGAGCGAGGTGTCATGGGCGAAAACCACTTTGACAGGTTACCGCATCCGGGCTTAGTGTCATGGGTCATGAGGACGTTGACTCGTGACGGTGGGGCGGGTGTCGGCGCGGGCTTCGGGTTCGCCCTGGCCTCGGCCGCGTCGTTCGGTCTGTCCGGCGCGCTGGCGCGCCCGCTGCTCGACGACGGCTGGACCGCCGGCAGCGTGGTGCTGCTCCGGATCGTCATCGGCGCGCTCGCGGTGCTGCCGTTCGGCATCGTCGCGCTGCACGGACGCTGGCACCTCCTGCGGCGCTCGGCCCCCACCGTCCTGCTGTACGGCGGCCTGGCGGTCGCCGGCGCGCAGTACTGCTACTTCTCCGCGGTCCGCACCCTCGAGGTCGGCCCGGCCCTGCTCATCGAGTACACCGCCCCCGCGGCGGTCGTGGTGTGGATGTGGCTCGCGCACGGCCAGCGCCCGGGCCGGCTGACCGTCCTCGGCGCCGTCGTCGCGGCGCTCGGGCTGCTGCTCGTGCTCGACCTGTTCTCCGGCGCGGACTTCGACCTGCGCGGCGCGGCCTGGGCCCTGGCGGCGATGGTCGGCGCGGCGACGTACTTCGTGATCTCGGCCGACGACCGCAGTGGCCTGCCGCCGCTCGCGCTCGCCACCGGCGGCCTGGTCGTGGGCGGCGTGCTGCTCGGCGTGCTGGGACTGGTCGGGCTGATGCCGATGGCGGCCGGTTCGAGCCACGTCACCTACGCCGGGATCTCGGCGGCCCCCTGGGTGCCGATCGTGGTCCTCGGCCTGGTCACCGCCGCGCTCGCCTACACGACCGGCATCGAGGCCAGCCGGCGCCTCGGCTCGCGGCTCGCGTCGTTCGTGGCGCTGAGCGAGGTCGTGCTCGCCGTCGTGTGGGCGTGGCTGCTGCTCGACCAGCTGCCCGGTCTGGTCCAGCTCGCCGGTGGCGCGCTCATCGTGGCCGGTGTGGTCGGGGTCAAGCTCGGCGAGCGCAGCGTCAGCGCGGTCAGCATCGCCGTGGGAACCGATCCGCTCCCGGCGCCGTCGTCGGAGCATGAGGTGGTTGCCGGCGATGCTGCTCCTGGTCGTGACGACAGCGGCGTGCCGCGCCGAGGAGCCCCGGCGGCCGGCTGAGCCGGGGGCGGCCCCCACGGCGCCGGCCGACGGCTGGCGCACGGAGACGTGGGCCGGGCTCAGCGTCGACGTCCCGGCCGACTGGACCTACGGCGGTGCGCCGATGCGCCTCGGCGGCGGAGAGCGCGGGGTCTGCCCGCCCGCGGTGATGGGCGCCGACGACGGCGCGACCGGCTGGGTGGGGCGTCCGGTGCTGCTCTCCGACGTCTGTGCCTTCTACCCGTGGATCCCGGGCTCGCGCGAGCTGACCTCGACCACGCCGTTCGTGTGGCTCGGCGCGGCGGTGCGCCCCGGCGTCGTGCGGTACGAGGGCGGGCTGGTCCAGGAGACGATCGCGACGCACGGGACCACCCTTACCGTGGGCAGTGCCGACGCCGGCCTGCGGCGCCGGATCCTCGCCTCGGCCCGCCCGGCCGAGCTGTGCCGGCCCGGGGGAGCGCCGTCCGCGTGGACCGAGGTGTGCGGCTACCGGCGTACCGACGGCGGGGGGCTGGTGCTCGGCTTCGCCGAGAAGGTCGATCCGGCGGTCATGGCGGAGACGGTGACGGCGGCCCGGGCGGCCGCGGAGGTCCCGGCCGGCCGGCGCTGCCGGGCCGAGCCGGGGGAGGTCGTGGAGCTGCGCGACGCCCGGCGCACGGTGCGCGTCGACCTTGCCTGCGCCACGGTGGACGTCGGCGACGCCGGCGACGCGGACGTCCACCGGCTCACGGTACGAGCGCGCGGGGCGTGGGCGACTCCTGTCGCCCACGCCACGCTCAGCACGCTGATCGGCCTGCAGGGGTGAGCTAGCGCAGGTCCTGCTGCTTGACCACGACCTCGCGCAGGATCAGCAGCACCGCCGCCGCGACCGGGATCGCGAGCAGCGCGCCGACGACGCCGAGCAGGCCGGCGCCGACGAGTGCGGCGATGACGATGACCGCGCCCGGCAGGTCGACGGACTTGCTCATCACCCGCGGGTAGATGACGTAGTTCTCGACCTGCTGGTAGACGACGTAGAAGATCACGCAGGCGATGCCGGTCTTGATGTCGGTCGCGAAGGCGATCGCCGAGACGATCACCGCGCCGATGGTGGCGCCGATCATCGGGATGACGTCGAGCAGGGCCACGACGAAGGCCAGGGCGACGGCGTACTCGCGGATGTCGGTGAACCAGAGGAACACCAGCGAGGACATGCCGGCGCAGAGCGCGACGAGGAAGGCGCCGGAGACGTAGCCGCCGATGTTGGCGATCACCTTGTCGCCGAGCTTGGAGACCCGCTCGCGGCGCGAGGCCGGGGCGAGCTTGTAGATCGCGCCGGTCGTCGTCTTGAGCGAGGCCAGGAAGTAGAGCGTCAGGACGATGATCACGAACAGGTTGAACAGCGCCGAGATGACCTTGAGGCCCACACCGAGGACGCCGCCGAAGAGGCTGGAGAGGAAGTCGCCGTCCTCGATGAAGGCCTTGGCCTTGTCGATGACGTCGTACTCGCGGTTGAGGTCCTGGATCTGCTTGTTGCGCTGCAGCTCGTCGAGCCAGGCCGGCGCGTTCTTGGTGATCGCGGTGACCTGGTCGGTGATCACCGGGACGATCGCGACCAGGAACAGGCCGAGCGCGACGAAGGCGATGACCAGGACGACGGTGACCGCGAAGGAGCGCCGCAGGCCGCGGCGCTCCAGGGCCTCGACGGCGGGGTTGAGGCCCGCGGCGAGGAAGAACGCCACCACGACCAGCATCAGCACCGAGCTGATGGCGGTCAGGGACTTGAAGAGCAGGAACGCCGTCAGCGCGCCGAGGCCGCCGACGAAGCCGTAGAAGAACGGCGAGCGCCGGTCGAAGGGCCGTCCGGGCGTGCCGTAGGGCGCGAGGTCACCGTCGACCGGTGCGGCCGGGTCGATGCCGCCGTGCTCCTGCACCCCGTCCGCGGCGTCGGCCGCGGACGGGGATGCGGGTGTGCTCAACTGTCGTCCTCGCCGAAGCCGGCGACCAGGTCGGCGAGCGAGGACAGCTGGGCGGTGATGGCCGCCCGGCGCTTGGTGAGGCGGTCGAGCTCGGCCTTGCGGGTCGCGATCTCGCGCTCGAGCTCGGCGTCGCCGCTGGCCGACACGGCCTCGGCCTGGGTACGGGCCGAGACGATGATCTGCTCGGCCTCGCGGCGGGCGCGGGTCAGCAGACCCTCGGCCTCGGCCTGCGCGGCGCTGCGGTTGGCGGTGGCCTGCTTGCTGGCCTCGGCCGCGCGGGCCTCGGCGGCGTTGGCGCGCTGCTCGGCCTCCTCGACCAGGCGGCGGGTCTCGGCGACGGCGGTGTTGTGGTGGTCGGTGGCCTCGCGGGCCAGCCGCTCCTTCTCCATCGCCAGCGCGCGGCGGGCCTCCTGGACCTCGCGGTCGACGGCCGCGCGGGCCTGCTCGACCTCGCGCTGGGCCTGGCTGCGCTGCTCGGAGGCCTCCTGCTGCGAGGCCAGCCGGAGCTGGTCGGACTCGCGGCGCGCGGCGGCGAGGGTGTCCTCGGCCTCGCTCTTGGCCAGCGCCCGCTCCTGCTCGGCGTCGGCGAGCAGACGGGTGCGGTTCTCCTCGAGCTCGCGCAGCTGGACGGCGCGCATGTCGTCGGCCTCGCGGGCGGCGTCGGCGCGGATCGCCTTGGCGTCGCGGGCGGCCTGGTCGCGGACCTCGACGGCGTCGTTCTCGGCCGTCACCCGGATCTCGGAGGCCTCCTCCTCGGCCAGGCGCAGCATCGCGCTGGCGCGCCCGCCGAGACCGGCGTACGACGGGTTGTCCATCTCGGCGAGCTCGGCCTTGAGCCGGGCGACCTCGCGGTCGAGGTCGATGACCTTCTGCTCGGACTCGGTCAGGCTCGCGCCGAGGGTCGCCTTCTCGCTGGCGAGCTGGCGGATCTGGGTGTCGACCGCGTCGCGGTCGTAGCCGCCCTTGCGCACGATCGGCAGACCGCCGGCCGCACCGCCGGGCGCGGTGAAGCCGACCGGGCGGGCACCGCCGCCCGGAGCACCGGACGCCGGCGGCTGGGCGGGTGCCTGCGCCTGGGGCCGGGCGGCGGGCGCGGGGCGACCGGGCTGGGCCGGGGCCTGCGCCTGGGGGCGCGCGACCGGGGTCTCGGCGGTCTTCACGGCGGGGATCACCTGCGTCGGCTCGTCGTCGGCCTTCGTCGTCACGTTCTTGGGCTCCTCGGTCGGGGTGGGCTCGTCGTCGAAGATGGACAGACCCTCGTCGCTCATGGAACTGAGCCTCCCTGGCTCTCGCGTCGGTGTTTCGGGGGGTGGACTGGGGTGGGACCGCACCCATGATCCCCGATAGGGGAAGGGTTTCCCACCCCGCCTCGCCGGGCGGGACGGCGGCGCACCCCTGGGCGCGAAAAGCCGAGCGGGCCGAGCGCGTGGTGCGCTCGGCCCGCTCGTCGTACCGCGGGGATCAGATCCCGCGGAACAGGTTGATCTTGTCGAGGTGCTGCTCGCGGAGCTCGGCCTTGCGCACGCCGAGGCCCTCCTCGGGCGAGAGGCACAGGACGCCGACCTTGCCCTGGTGCTTGTTGTGGTGCACGTCGAGCGCGGCCTGGCCGGTCTGCTCGAGCGTGTAGGTGCGCGACAGGGTCGGGTGGATCTTGCCCTGCGCGATGAGGCGGTTGGCCTCCCACGACTCGCGGTAGTTGGCGAAGTGGCTGGAGATGATCTTCTTGAGGTTCATCCACAGGTAGCGGTTGTCGTACTCGTGCATGTAGCCCGAGGTCGACGCGCAGGTGGTGATGGTGCCGCCCTTGCGGGTGACGTAGACCGAGGCGCCGAAGGTCTCGCGGCCCGGGTGCTCGAAGACGATGTCGATGTCCTCGCCGCCGGTGAGCTCGCGGATGGCCTTGCCGAAGCGCTGCCACTCCTTGGGGTTCTGCTGGGTGCCCTCCTCGTTCCAGAACTTCGGGGCGAGCTCGGAGCGGTTGATGACCATCTCGGCGCCCATGTTGCGCACGATCTGGGCCTTCTCCTCGTTGGAGACCACGCAGATCGGGTTCGCGCCGCCGTTGAGGGCGTACTGCGTGGCGAAGCCGCCGAGGCCGCCGGAGGCGCCCCAGATGAGGACGTTGTCGCCCTGCTTCATGTTGCCGCCGTTGGACGAGACCAGCTGGCGGTACGCCGTGCAGTTGACCAGGCCGGGGGAGGCGGCCTCCTCCCAGGTGAGGTGCTCGGGCTTGGGCATGAGCTGGTTGGCCTTGACCATCGCCACGTCGGCGAGGCCGCCGAAGTTGGTCTCGAAGCCCCAGATGCGCTGCGAGGGGTCCATCATCGTGTCGTTGTGGCCGTCGGGCGCCTCGAGCTCGACACTCAGGCAGTGGGCCACGACGCGGTCGCCCGGCTTCCACTTGGTCACGCCCGCGCCGACGGCGAGGACGACGCCGGACAGGTCGGAGCCGACGATGTGGTAGTCGAGGTTGTGCCGGGCGCCGAGGTCGGACTCGCGGCCGTAGCGCTCGAGGAAGCCGAAGGTGGAGACCGGCTCGAAGATCGAGGTCCACACGGTGTTGTAGTTGATCGCGGAGGCCATGACCGCGACGAACGCCTCGCCGGGGCCGAGCTCGGGCAGCGGGACCTGGTCGACGTGGAGGGACTTGCGGGGGTCCTTGTCGCGAGAGTCGATGCCCTCGAACATGTCGACCTCGTCCTTGTGGACCGTCACGGCCCGGTAGGACTCCGGGAGCTCGAGGTTGGCGAAGTCCTCCGAGGAGGTCCCTTCGGCGAGGATGGCGTCGAGGATGTGCTGCACGGGCGTCGTCTCCCTTGGAATGCGGTGCGGGACCGGTGGGGCTGGCTGGCAAGTACGGGCCGCCGCGAAGATACCCGTCGGTAACCTCTGCGTGGTGAGTTCGTGACACTCATCTCATCGCGTCCCGCCCGGCGGGCGGGCGTCGGCGGCTCGCGCCGTCCTGGGCTCGGCGGCGCTCCGATGGGCCACCATAGAGCCGTGACGTTGCATTCGGGTGGCCTGTCCACGAAGGAGGGGGTCGTCGACCTCAACGCCGATGTCGGCGAGTCGTTCGGCCGCTGGCAGCTCGGCGACGACGGCGCCCTCGTGCCGCACCTGACCAGCGCCAACGTGGCGTGCGGCTTCCACGCCGGCGACCCGCTCACGCTGCGCCACACCTGCGCGATGGCGGTCTCGGCCGGGGTCACGATCGGGGCCCAGGTCGGCTACCGCGACCTGGCCGGCTTCGGCCGCCGGTACGTCGACGTACCGGCCGCTGAGCTCACCGCCGACGTGCTCTACCAGCTGGGCGCGCTCGACGCGATCGCCCGCGCGGCGGGCGGCCGGGTCGCCTACCTCAAGCCGCACGGCGCGCTCTACCACGCGGTCAGCCGGCACCCGGCGCAGGCGGAGGCGGTCGTCGAGGCGGTCCGCGCCTTCGGCGGGCTCCCGGTCCTGGGGCTGGCCGGCTCGGCCTTCCTGGAAGCCGTCGAGGCGGCCGGGCTCGAGGCGGTGGGCGAGGGCTTCGCCGACCGGGCCTACCTGCCCGGTGGCGGCCTGGTGCCGCGCACCGAGCCGCACGCGCTGCTCACCGACCCGGTCGCGGTGGCGGGACAGGCCGTCGAGCTCGCCCGGTCGGGCAGCGTGCGCTCGCTCTGCGTCCACGGCGACTCGCCGGGTGCGCCCGAGCTGGCCGCAGCGGTCCGCGCGGGGCTGGTCGAGGCCGGGATCCCGGTCGGCGCCTTCGCATGAACCTGGTGCCCTACGGCGACCGCGGGCTCCTGGTCGAGCTGCCCGGGACAGCCGAGGTCGTCGCCTGCGCCGATGCGCTGCGCGCCGACCCGGCCGCGGCCGGGCTCCTGCTCGACGTGGTGCCCGGCGCCCGCACGGTGCTCCTGGTCGCCCGCCCGGGGGTCGGCGTCGACCGGCTGCGCGCGCTGGTCCCCGCGGCCGCCTCGGCTCCGGCGGCCGTCGCCGAGGGGCCCGAGCTCACCGTCCCCGTCGTGTACGACGGCCCGGACCTCGCCGCCGTCGCCCGGCTGACCGGCCTGGACGAGGCCGCGGTGGTCGCCGCGCACACCGGGACGCCGTGGCGGGTCGCCTTCGGCGGCTTCGCGCCGGGCTTCGCCTATCTCGTCGGCGGCGACCCGCGGCTGCGGGTGCCGCGCCGGCCCGAGCCGCGGACCCGGGTGCCGGCGGGCGCGGTGGGGCTGGCGGGGGAGTTCAGCGGTGTCTACCCGCGCGCCTCGCCGGGCGGCTGGCAGCTCCTCGGCCGCACCGGCCTCGTGCTGTGGGACCTCGACCGGGACCCGCCGGCGCTGCTCGCCGCGGGGGCCACGGTCCGCTTCGTCGCGGTCGAGGCGGAGGAGCACCGGTGAGCGGCGCGCTGCTCGTGCACGCGGTCGGCGGACCCTGCCTGGTCCAGGACGCCGGGCGGCCGGGACACGCCGCGATCGGCGTGGGGGCGAGCGGGGCGGCCGACCGGGCGTCGTACGGGCTGGGGAACCGGCTGGTCGGCAACGCTCCCGGCGCGGCCGCGCTGGAGGTGGTGCTCGGCGGGCTCGAGGTCGAGGCCACGGCCGCGACCTGGGTGTGCGTGACCGGCGCGCCGGTCCCGCTGACGGTGGCCGGGCGGGCCGAGCCGACCGGCGCGGTGCTCGCGCTGCGTCCTGGCGAGCGGCTGTGGATGGGGATGCCGGTCAGCGGCCTGCGCTCCTACCTCGCGGTCCGCGGCGGGATCGCCGTCGCGCCGGTGCTCGGGTCGCGCTCGCGCGACACCCTGGCCGGGATCGGGCCCGCGCCCGTCGCCGCCGGCGACCGCCTGGCGCTGGGGGTGGACGGCACGGGGGAGCTGCTCGTCGACGCGGTGCCCCCGGCGTCGTACGGCGGGGCGGTGGCGGTGCGCCTGCTCCGCGGCCCCCGCGCGGACTGGGTCGCCGACGTCGAGCGCCTGGTCGGCCAGACGTGGCAGGTGGGCGCGGCGAGCGACCGGGTGGGCCTGCGCCTGGACGGCGCGCCGCTGACCCCGGTCGCCGAGCGCGGCGAGCTGCCGAGCGAGGGTGCGCTGCGCGGGGCGGTCCAGGTGCCGCCGGGCGGGGGACCGGTCGTCTTCGGACCGGACCACCCGGTCACCGGCGGCTACCCCGTGGTCGGTGTGGTCGTCGACGCCGACACCGACCGGCTGGCCCAGCTGCGCCCCGGTGACCCCGTGCGCTTCGGCTGGGCCTGAGCCTCAGTGGCCGCCGTCGGCGGCCGGCTCGACGAGCTCGACCAGGACGCCGCCGGCGTCCTTGGGGTGCACGAAGTTGATCCGGCTGTTGGCGGTGCCGCGCTTGGGCTCGGGGTAGAGCAGGCGCACGCCGCGCTCGCGCAGGATCGCCGAGACCTGGTCGAGGTCGGCGACCCGGTAGGCCATCTGCTGCACGCCGGGGCCGCTGCGGTCGAGGAACTTCGCGATGGTCGACTCCTCGTTGAGCGGCGCGAGGAGCTGGATGCAGGAGCCGGAGTCGCCGACCGCGACCATCGCCTCGCGCACGCCCTGCTCCTCGTTGGTCTCCTCGTGCACGGCGACCATGCCGAAGGTGTCGCGGTAGAACGCGATCGCCACGTCGAGGTCGGGCACCGCGATGCCGACGTGGTCGATGGCGGTGAACAGGTGCTGGGGCAGGCCGTCAGTACTCATGCGGGCCATTCTGGACCACGGCCGATCGGTGACGAGTGCCACATCCACGCCCCTCTGAGACCCCTCGCGACCCCAGGTGACCCGCGAGTAGAGTCGAAGGAGTTCACGTTTCGGTACCACCGATGTTTTCTTCCACGGAGGCAGCAATGTCCGACAACCCCAGCGTCATCGTCGCCGGCGCTCGTACGCCGATCGGCCGCCTGCTCGGCGGCCTCAAGACCCTGTCGGCCGCCGACCTCGCGGGCGTCGCGATCAAGGGCGCGCTGGACAAGGCGGGCGTCGCGCCCGAGCAGGTCGACTACCTCATCGTCGGCCAGGTCCTCCAGGCCGGCGCCGGCCAGAACCCGGCCCGCACCGCCGGTCTCGCCGCGGGCCTGCCCGCGAGCGTCCCGTCGATCACGATCAACAAGGTCTGCCTCTCCGGCATCAACGCCATCGCGCAGGCCGACCAGATGATCCGCTCCGGCGAGGCCGAGATCGTGGTCGCCGGTGGCACCGAGTCGATGACCAACGCCCCGCACCTGCTCCCCAAGAGCCGCGACGGCTTCAAGTACGGCGACACCACGCTCGTCGACTCGATGGCCTACGACGCCCTCTACGACCAGGCCACGCAGCAGGCGATGGGCAACCTCACCGAGGCCGTCAACGCCGAGCGCACCAACGCGCTGAGCCGTGAGGAGCAGGACGCCTTCTCCGCCCGCTCGCACCAGCTCGCCGCCGCCGCCCAGAAGAACGGCGTCTTCGACGACGAGATCGTCCCGGTGAGCATCCCGCAGCGCAAGGGCGACCCGGTCGTCATCAGCAAGGACGAGGGCGTGCGCGGCGACACCACCGCCGAGTCCCTCGCCGGCCTGCGCCCGGCGTTCTCCAAGACCGGCACGATCACCGCGGGCTCGGCCTCGCAGATCTCCGACGGTGCGGCCGCCGTGGTCGTCACCAGCAAGAAGAAGGCCGAGGAGCTCGGCCTGCCGATCCTCGCCGAGATCGTCAGCCACGGCCAGGTCGCCGGCCCGGACTCCAGCCTCCAGCTGCAGCCGGCCAACGCCACCCAGAAGGCCCTCGACAAGGCCGGCCTGAGCGCCGCGGACCTCGACCTGGTCGAGTTCAACGAGGCCTTCGCCGCGGTCGGCATCGAGTCGGCCCGCGCCCTCGGCCTCGACGAGGACAAGGTCAACGTCAACGGCGGCGCGATCGCCATCGGTCACCCCCTCGGCGCCTCCGGTGCCCGGATCACGCTGCACCTGGCGCTCGAGCTCAAGCGCCGCGGTGGCGGCGTCGGCGCGGCCGCCCTCTGCGGCGGTGGCGGCCAGGGCGACGCCCTGGTCATCCGGGTTCCCTCTGCCTGATCGTCCGGCTTTGCCTGACCGAAGCACCCAGGGCGGCCGTCGCGGGATCACCGCGGCGGCCGTTCCTGACATCGTGGCCAAGGCGCGCGAGGGCGACCCGCGCTCGGTGGGCCGGCTGGTCTCGCTCGTCGAGGACGAGTCGCCGCTGCTGCCCGACCTCATGCGCACGCTCGCGCCCCACGCCGGCCACGCCCGCATCGTCGGCCTGACCGGCTCCCCGGGGGTCGGCAAGTCGACCTCGACCAACGCGCTGATCGGCGAGCTGCGCCGGCGCGGCCAACGGGTCGCCGTCCTCGCGGTCGACCCGTCCTCGCCGTTCTCGGGCGGGGCGCTGCTCGGCGACCGGATCCGGATGGGCGACCACGTCCTCGACCCGGGCGTCTTCATCCGCTCGATGGCCGCGCGCGGTCACCTCGGCGGTCTGGCCTGGACCACCCCGCAGGCGCTGCGCGTCCTCGACGCGGCCGGCTTCGACGTCGTCCTGGTCGAGACGGTCGGGGTGGGGCAGAGCGAGGTCGAGGTGGCCGGCCATGCCGACACCACGATCGTGCTGCTCGCGCCCGGGATGGGCGACGGCATCCAGGCGGCCAAGGCCGGGATCCTCGAGATCGGCGACCTCTACGTCGTCAACAAGTCCGACCGCGAGGGCGCCGACCGGGTCCGCCGCGACCTGCGCGCGATGCTCGGTCTCGCCGAGCGCCGCGACGGCGCCTGGCGTCCGCCCGTCCTCAAGACCACCGCCTCGACCGGGGACGGCGTCGTCGACGTCGTCGACGCGCTCGAGGAGCACACCGCCTGGCTGCGCGAGAGCGGCGAGCTGGAGCGCCGCCGGATCCGTCGCGCCCGCGACGAGGTCGAGACCCTCGCGCTCACCGCGCTGCGCCGGCGCTGGGGGAGCGTCGGCTCGGGGGACCGGCTCGACGCGCTGGCCGCGGCGGTCGTGGCCGGCGAGACCGACCCCTACACGGCGGCCGAGACCCTCGTTGAGGGCTAGCCCGCCGCCGTGGGCTCAGAAGGGCCCGCCGCGGCGCAGCAGGACCGGCGGCCCGGGCAGCACGACCCGCCCGGCCGCGGCCGTGTCGGTGATCGTCACCGTCGCGGACCGCTCGGTGCCCAGGCGCAGCCCCTCGGGGGAGCGCAGCCGGACGGTGAAGGTCTCGGCGGGCTCGAGCACGCCGTCGGCGACCAGCGGGATCCGGAGCTTGGCCGACCGCTTGCCCGCCGGTACGACGAGCCGGGTGCTCAGCCGCGGCAGGTCGGTCCCGACCGTCGCCGTACCGGAGTGGGTCTCGACGACGACCGCGGTGTCGCGCCCGGCCGGCCGGTCGAGCCTGACCCGGACCACGGCCGCGCCGCCCTCGACGCCGTCGCGGGTCACGAGCGTGGCGGTCGGGGTCGGGAAGCCGGGGCGGCCCTTCTCGTCGAGCGCGGTGAAGCAGTAGCCGCGGCGCCGCGCGCCCTGGACGACCTGGGCGACCGCGCCGACCGAGATCGGCGAGCGGTTGACGCCGTCGTGCTGGAGCACGATGTTGGCGCCGGGGCGCAGCGAGCCGAGGATGCGGGCGGCGATCTGGTCGGAGGTGCCGCTCTTCCAGTCCAGCGAGTCGGTGGTCCACAGCACGGGGACGAAGCCCGCGTCGCGGATCGCGCGGCGGATCGTCGGGTTCGTCGCGCCGTACGGCGGCCGCATCAGCCGGGTCGGGTGCACCCCGGCCCGCAGCAGCGCGCGGTTCGTGGTGCGCAGGGTCCGCAGCGCCTGGTCGTAGGACAACGTGCGCATGTCCTGGTGCGCCCAGGTGTGGTTGCCGATGAGGAAGCCGTTGCGCTCGATCTCGCGCACCGCGCCCGGCATCGCCTCGACGCGCTGCCCGACGACGAAGAACGTCGCCGGCACGTGCTTGCTGCGCAGCAGCCGGATCAGCCGGTGCGTCGTACCGCGGGCCGGACCGTCGTCGAAGGTGAGCGCGACCTGTCCCTTGCACCCGCGCGCCTTGGCCGGAGCCGGCGCGGCGGCCTGGGCGGGCAGGACGAGGAGCGAGAGGGCGCAGGACAGGGCCAGGGCGACCAGCAGGAGGGGGGTACGGCGCAGGAGCACGCGGACAGCATGAACCGTCAGGTGCCCGTGCACCGTCATTTCGGCGATTCGGTGCTGTGATGTCGCCCGCTGAGAGGATGGGCGGGTGAAGGACGTCGTCATCCTCGGCTCGACCGGTTCCATCGGCACCCAGGCGCTCGACCTGGTGCGTGCCAACCCCGACCGCTTCCGCGTCGTCGGGCTGACCGCGGGCGGCGGCAACCCCGCGCTGTTCGAGGAGCAGGTCGCCGAGTTCGCCCCCCGGTTCCACGGCCTGGGCGAGGAGGCGAGCGTCGAGGCGGCCCGGCAGGAGTGCGATGTCGTCCTCAACGGGATCACCGGCGCCGTCGGCCTGCGCCCCACGCTCGCGGCCCTCGACGCCGGGACGACGCTCGCGCTGGCCAACAAGGAGTCGCTGGTGATGGGCGGCCCGCTCGTGCTGGAGCGGGCCCGGCCCGGCCAGATCGTGCCGGTCGACTCCGAGCACAGCGCGCTCGCCCAGTGCCTGCGCGCCGGCACCCCCGACGAGGTACGCCGCCTGGTGCTGACCGCGAGCGGCGGCCCGTTCCGCGGCCGGACCCGCGCCGAGCTCGCCGACGTCACCCCCGAGCAGGCCGGCAACCACCCCACCTGGGACATGGGCCCGGTGATCACCATCAACTCCGCGACCCTGGTCAACAAGGGCCTGGAGGTGATCGAGGCGCACCTGCTCTTCGGCATCCCCTACGACCGGATCGAGGTCGTGGTCCACCCGACGAGCGTCGTGCACTCGATGGTCGAGTTCGTCGACGGCTCGACACTGGTCCAGGCCAGCCCGCCGACGATGCTCATCCCGATCGCGCTCGGCCTGTCCTGGCCCGACCGGGTGCCCGACGCGGCACCGCCGGTCGACTGGACCCGGCCCGAGACCTGGGAGTTCCTCCCGCTCGACGACGAGGCCTTCCCCGCGGTGGCCCTGGCCCGGGCGGCGGGGGAGCGCGGCGCCACCGCGCCGGCGGTCTACAACGCGGCCAACGAGGTCGCGGTCGAGGCCTTCCGCCAGGGCCGGCTGGCCTTCACCGGGATCGTCGACCTGGTCGGCGACGTCCTAGCCGCCCACGACGTACCCTCAGAGGGTCAGCTCTCGCTCGACGACGTCCTCGCGGCCGACGCGTGGGCGCGGGAGAGCGCCACCCAGCTCATCGACCCGAGGACCGCATCCCGCCCATGACCGCTCTGCTCTACCTTCTCGGCGTCGTCGTCTTCGCAGTGGCGATCCTGGCGTCGATCGGCCTGCACGAGCTCGGCCACATGATCCCGGCCAAGGCCTTCGGCGGAAAGGTCACCCAGTACTTCATCGGGTTCGGCCCGACGGTGTGGAGCAAGCAGGTCGGCGAGACCGAGTACGGCGTCAAGGCGATCCCGCTCGGCGGCTACGTCAAGATCGTCGGCATGCTCCCGCCCGGCGCGGAGCAGCTGGCCGACGAGGCCGGCGTCGACGAGCACGGCAACCAGGTGCTCAAGGTCCGCAAGTCCAACACGGGCATGTTCACCCAGCTGATCTCCGACGCCCGCGCCGCGGAGTGGGAG
Organism: Pimelobacter sp. 30-1; assembly: GCF_018831735.1. Taxonomy (NCBI): domain Bacteria; kingdom Bacillati; phylum Actinomycetota; class Actinomycetes; order Propionibacteriales; family Nocardioidaceae; genus Pimelobacter; species Pimelobacter sp. 30-1. The sequence goes on along the minus strand of NZ_NHTS01000006.1, from coordinate 394,782 downwards.
CTGGTCCGTCCCGAGGACACCGACCGGCTCTTCTACAAGATGGCCTGGTGGAAGAAGGTCATCGTCATGGGCGGCGGCCCGATGGTGAACATCGCCATCGCCTTCCTGATCTTCGCCGGCGTCTTCGCCACCTACGGCAACCCGAGCGACCAGAAGAGCGAGCTGACGATCAGCGAGGTCCAGGGCTGCGTGATCCCGGTCGACGAGAACGGCCGGACCTGCACCGAGGACGAGATCGCGACCTCGCCGACGCCGGCGTACGTGGCCGGGCTCCAGAAGGGCGACCGCTTCGTCTCCTTCAACGGCACCACGATCACCACCTGGGAGCAGCTCCAGAAGCTCATCCGCTCCAACGACGACGGCGAGGCCACGATCGTCGTCGAGCGCGGCGGCGAGCAGCTCACCCTCGCCACCCGGACCAAGGTCGAGCCGCGCTTCCTCGAGGCCGAGGACCGCGAGAAGAAGAAGACCACCGAGGTCGGCTTCCTCGGCGTCAGCCCGGTCACCCACCCGACCACCGGCGGTGTGTTCTACACCGCGGGCCAGATGGGCCACATGACCGTCGAGGTCGTGAAGTCGCTGGCCACCCTGCCGGTCAAGGTCTGGGACGTCGCCAAGGCCATCGTCGGCGTCGAGAAGCGCGACCCGGCGGGCCCGGTCAGCATCGTCGGCGGCGGCCGCCTGGCCGGTGAGACCGCGTCCCACGACGAGATCAGCAGCCGCGACAAGGTGCTCTCGCTGCTCATGCTGGTCGCGGGCTTCAACTTCTTCATCGGCATGCTCAACCTCGTGCCGCTGCTGCCGCTCGACGGCGGTCACATCGCCAGCGCGCTGTGGGAGGCCGTACGCCGCGGCCGGGCCCGGCTCTTCCGCCGTCCCGACCCGGGCTACGTCGACGCCGCCAAGCTGCTCCCGATCGCCTACGTCGTGGCGAGCGCGCTGCTCGTCATGGGCCTGGTGCTGATCGTCGCGGACATCGTGGTGCCCGTGCACCTCGAATCCTGATCCCACCCCACCCGCGACCGACGAGGCCGGGCGGGTAGGGCCTGCCGGCGGTGCGCCGCCCCAGCACGCACCCGTGCGCCGCCTCCTCGGTCGCCGGGCCTCCGGCCCGCCTCCCTCGTCGGCGGTACCCGGGCACGCACTGGAACGACGCACCACTCGACACCCCCTACCCGCCCAGCCTCTAACCTGGACCCATGACGTCGATCAGCCTGGGCATGCCGGCCGCGCCGCCGCCGGTGCTCGCCCCCCGTCGTACCACCCGCCAGATCCAGGTGGGCAAGGTCGGGGTCGGCAGCGACCACCCGATCTCGGTGCAGTCGATGACCACGACGCTCACCTCCGACGTCAACTCCACGCTCCAGCAGATCGCCGAGCTCACCGCGGCCGGCTGCGACATCGTCCGGGTGGCCTGCCCCAGCCAGGACGACGCCGAGGCGCTCCCCGAGATCGCCCAGCACAGCCAGATCCCGGTCATCGCCGACATCCACTTCCAGCCGAAGTACGTCTTCGCCGCGATCGAGGCCGGCTGCGCCGCCGTCCGGGTCAACCCGGGCAACATCAAGAAGTTCGACGACCAGGTCAAGGAGATCGCCGCGGCCGCCAAGGACCACGGCACCTCGATCCGGATCGGCGTCAACGCGGGCTCGCTCGACAAGCGGCTGCTCGAGAAGTACGGCAAGGCCACCCCCGAGGCGCTCGTCGAGTCGGCGGTCTGGGAGGCGAGCCTCTTCGAGGAGCACGGCTTCCGCGACTTCAAGATCTCGGTCAAGCACAACGACCCCGTCGTGATGGTGCGCGCCTACGAGCTGCTCGCCGAGGCGGGCGACTGGCCGCTGCACCTCGGGGTGACCGAGGCCGGCCCGGCGTTCCAGGGCACCATCAAGTCGGCCACCGCTTTCGGTGCGCTCCTCTCGCGCGGCATCGGCGACACCATCCGGGTCTCGCTCTCGGCGCCGCCGGTCGAGGAGGTCAAGGTCGGCATCCAGATCCTCCAGTCGCTCAACCTGCGCCCGCGCAAGCTCGAGATCGTCTCGTGCCCCTCGTGCGGCCGGGCCCAGGTCGACGTCTACACGCTGGCCGAGCGGGTCACCGCCGGTCTCGACGGGCTCGAGGTCCCGCTGCGCGTGGCCGTCATGGGCTGCGTCGTCAACGGTCCCGGTGAGGCCCGCGAGGCCGACCTGGGTGTCGCCTCCGGCAACGGCAAGGGCCAGATCTTCGTCAAGGGCGAGGTCATCAAGACCGTGCCCGAGGCCGAGATCGTCGAGACCCTGATCGAGGAGGCGATGAAGATCGCCGAGTCGATGGAGCCGGTCGAGGGCGCCGAGCCCACCGTCTCGGTCTCCTAGGCAGGCCCGGGGACGCCCCACATCGCGGCCACGTGCCGCGCATCGGTCCCGCAGCAGCCGCCCAGGACCGTCACCGCCGTGAAGGCGTCGAGCAGCGGCCGCTGGTCGGCGGCGAGCCGATCGGGATCGCCCGCGTCGAGGGTCGGTGCGGCGTCCAGCTCGGCATGGCTCATCGTCGAGGCGTTGACCCGCAGGCCGCCCACCCGGTCGCGCCAGCCGCCCTCGTCGAGCCCGCGCGCGACGTGGCTCGGGTGCGCGCAGTTGACCACGAAGTACGCCGGCGCGGCCGCCGCGTCGACCGCGGCCACCGCCGCGGCCAGCGTCGTCCCGTCCGGCAGCCGGCCGTCGGTCTCGACGGTGAACCCGATCCCGGCCGGCAGGCCGACGTCGGCGGCCGCGCGGCTGATGCCGATCGCCTCGCCGACCTCGGTCAGGGTCAGTGCCGTGGCCCGGTCCGCGCCGCCGGCCGCGAACGAGGCGAGCTGTGGTCGGTGGTACTCGGCGGCCGCGTCGGGGTCGACCGGTCCGGCCGAGGCGTAGCCGTCGCCGCGCGGGCCCAGCATCCCGCCGACCTGCCAGCCCACCAGCTCGTCGGCCCGCTCCGCCGCGACCTCGCGCAGCAGGTCGAGGCTCGCCCGATCGATCCGGTCGAGCGCCGCGGCGTCGTACCCGAGGACGGCGGCGTGGTCGGGGTTGGCCCGCCAGGTCGGTGCCTCCAGCAGCACGGGGGCCTGCGCACGCACGGCGATGTCGACGTAGCCGCGGTAGTAGTCGCGCAGCACCGCCCGGCCCTCCTCGGAGTCGAGCAGCGGGAAGGCGGCGAACTCGGGCAGGTCGAAGCCGCGCAGGAAGATCAGCTCGGTCTCCAGACCGCCGTCCGTCACGTGTCGTGTCGTCATCGGGCACCTCCGCCGGTCGCACCAGTGTGCGCTCGGAGAGAACGGGGACGCCATCCCAAGAACCGGGGAGTGCCCTAGGCTCGGGCCGTGTTGACGACCCGGTCCGGTGTGCGCGTGCTCGCGCAGACCGACCTGCCCGCGTTCCTGGCCCTGGCCGGCCAGGACCCGGTCGCCAACGTCTTCGCGATCCACCGCGCCCACACCACCAACCTCGAGCCGCGCTGGCTCGGTGGCGAGATGTGGGGCCGGTTCCGCGAGGGTGAGCTCGTCGCGGCCTGCCACGTCGCCGCCAACCTGGTGCCGGTGCAGGCCACCGCCGAAGACGCGGCCCGGTTCGCCGAGCGGGCCCTGGCCCGGCGTCGTACGGTCTCGACGATCGTGGGCCCGCAGGAGCCGGTCCGCGCCTTCTGGGGTCAGGTCGCCCCCCACTGGGGCCAGCCGCGCGACGTGCGCTGGGACCAGCGGCACCTGGCGATCGACACCGCGCCCGCGATCACCCCCGACCACGGCGTGCGCGCCGGCGTCCGCGACGACCTGGCCACGCTCTACCCGGCCTGCGTGGCGATGTACACCGAGGAGGTCGGCGTCTCGCCCGAGACCGGCGGGGGCGGCGACCTCTACCGGGCCCGCGTCGCCCAGCTCGTCGGCCGCGGCTGGTCCTTCGTCCGGTACGACGGCGACGAGCTCGTCTTCAAGGCCGAGGTCGCCTGCGCGACCCCCGACGCGGCCCAGATCCAGGGGGTCTGGGTGCCGCCGCACCGGCGCGGCGAGGGCCTGGCCACGGCGGGCATGGCCGCGGTCGTGCACCAGGTGCGCGCCCGGATCTCGCCGACGGTCTCGCTCTACGTCAACGACTGGAACCACGCGGCCCGCAAGGCCTACGAGCGCGTCGGCTTCGTCGAGACGGCGCGCTTCGCGACCGTCATGTTCTGACCCGCGGCAGCCCGTTCCACAGCAGCTGGGCCGCGACGTCGGTGACCTCGTCGAGCGAGGCGTCCGGGTGCTCCTGCCACCAGCGCGCGACACCGTCGACCCCGGTGATGAGCAGCTCGACCACGACCGCCGCGGGGGTCGTCCCGGCGGCCAGCCCGGCGCGGGCGAGGTCGGGGCCGAGCATCGTCGCGACCGCCTGGGTGCGCGCGGTGCGGAAGGCGTGCACGGCCTGGTCGAGCCCCGGGTCACCCGTGGGGATCGGGTCGACGAGCAGCCGGCGGGCGGCCGGGCGCTGCTGCGCGAACGAGAGGTACGCCGCCACGGTGGCCCGCATCCGCGCCCGGCCGGCGCCGGCGCCGGTGATGCCGCTGCCGACCTCGGCGAGCATCGCGGCGTTCTCGGTGCCGAGCACGTGCAGGTAGAGCGCGCGCTTGTCGCGGAAGTGGTCGTAGAGCACGGTGCGCGAGACGCCGGCGGCGGCCGCGATCTCGCCGACCGAGGCGGCGTCGTACCCGCGCTCGGCGAAGACCTCGACGGCGGCGGCCTCGATCCGCTCCCGGCGTGCGGACGCGGTCAGCCGGCGGCGGACGGAACCGGTCGCGCTCACGGTCGCCTCCTCGGGGGCCCTTGACCTGGCATGGCGGGGTCACGATACTCGGCGGCACGCAGTTACCGACAGTAGTGTCGGTTGAGATCATGGGGTGATCGCGGATGGCGCAGCGTGTGGACCGTCGTACCTTGCTCGTGTCGTCGGCCGCGGCCGGCGCGGGCGCCGTCCTGGCCGGCACCGGCCTGGCGCCGGCGTTCGCCGCCACGCCCGGACGCCGGGCCGTCGTCCTCGGCGGAGGGATGGCGGGGCTGACCGCCGCCCACGAGCTCGTCGAGCGCGGCTTCGAGGTGACGGTCTTCGAGCCGTCCGCCTGGGGCGGCAAGGCGCGGAGCATCCCCGTGGCCGGCACCGGCACGGGCGGCCGTGCGGACCTGCCGGGCGAGCACGGCTTCCGGTTCTTCCCCGGCTTCTACCACCACGTGCCCGAGACGATGAGACGTATCCCGTTCGGCACGGGCACGGTCGGCGACAACCTCGTCGCGGCCACCGGCGGCAAGTTCCTGCGCGCGGGGGAGCGGGCCGACGGCTTCGTCTTCGGCATCGGACCGGACCCCCAGCAGCTGCTCACGGTCGACGGCCTGCGCCGCTACCTGCGCGACACGCTCGGCGGCCGGACCGTCCCGCCCCAGGAGCTCGCCTACTTCGTCGAGCGGCTCCTCGTCTTCCTGACCAGCTGCGACGAGCGCCGCCTGGGCCAGTGGGAGAAGGTCAGCTGGTGGGACTTCGTCGGCGCCGGCAAGCGCTCGAAGGAGTACCAGCGCGTCCTCGCCGCCGGCCTGACCCGCAGCCTGGTCGCGGCCAAGGAGACGATCGCCAGCACCCGCACCATCGGCAACATGGGCGAGGCGTTCGTCTACAACATGATGGGCCGCGGCAACGACGGCGCACTCGACCGCGTCCTCGACCTGCCCACCAACGAGGCGTGGATCGACCCGTGGACGGCGTACCTGCGCAGTCGTGGGGTGCGCCTGGTGTCCGGCCAGCGCCTCGTCCGGTACGACATCGAGCGCGGCCGGGTCGCCGCGGCCGTCCTCGCCGACGCCTCGGGCGCCACGACCCGGGTCGAGGCCGACTGGTTCGTCAGCGCGATGCCGGTCGAGCGCGTCGTACCGACGCTGACGCCGGCCGTGCTCGGGCTCGCGCCCGAGCTCGAGGAGCTCGGCACCCTGACCACCGACTGGATGGTGGGCATCCAGTTCTTCCTGCGCGCGCCGGTCAAGCTCACCCACGGCCACATCACGTTCCTCGACGCGCCCTGGTCGCTGACCGCGCTGACCCAGGGCCAGTTCTGGGCCGACCGCACGATCACCCGCGACTACGGCGACGGCGCGGTCGTCGACATCCTCTCGATCGACATCTCCAACTGGGACGCGCCGGGCATCCTCTACGGCAAGACCGCCAAGGAGTGCACGCCCGCCGAGATCGCCGCCGAGGTGCTCGCCCAGGTCCGGGCCCACCACACGGCCGGCGACCTGCTCCCCGAGGGGATCATCCACTCCTGGTTCCTCGACCCCGGCGTGCGCTGGGACGCCGCCCAGCGCCGCAACACCAACGAGACGCCGCTGCTCGTCAACACCGTCGACTCCTGGTCGCGCCGGCCGACCGCCCGGACCGGCGTACCGAACCTGATGATGAGCGGCGACTTCGTGCAGACCGACATCGACCTGGCCACCATGGAGGGCGCCAACGAGTCGGCCCGGCACGCGGTCAACGCGATCCTCGACGAGTCGGGCTCGTCCGCCGCGCCGGCGAAGACCTTCCGGCTCTACGACCCGCCGGAGTTCACGCTGCTCAAGCAGACCGACCGGCTGCTCTACAAGCTCGGCCGGCGCAACCTGCTTGACCTGGGGTGACACCCTGCCTGCATGCGGAGCTGGGTGCTGGCTGCCTGTGTGGCGGCGGTCGGTCTGTCGGGATGCACGGGCGCGCCCGAGGCCGACCCGGACCAGCGGCTGTCGTGGCGCGAGATCGAGCGCGACGGCACCGGCGGCGACGGGCGCGTCGCCGTGTTCCTGTCGGCGTACGCCGACGCGGCGGAACCGCGCGGCTTCCTGGGCCTCGTCGACGGCGAGGGCCGCACGGAGTTCCTGACGACCGAGACCCGCGCCGACGGGCTGCTGGCCGCGCGCGACGGCGAGCTCTGCGCCTCTGACCGCCGGTGGCGCTACCGGATCACGCTCTCCGGCGGCGAGCGGACGGCGCACCGCGGTGGTGACGATGCACCGGTGGGCCGCTGGGCGGGCGTCCGGCCCGACGGCGGCGGGTGCGTGACCATCGTCAGCGGGGCCTCGAACGAGGTCCTGTGGGAGACCGACGGCCGTGACCGGCGCTCCGTCGTACCGGGCGTCGTGGGGCCGGCCGGGCTGTCGCCGGACGCCCTCTGGGCGCTCGGTGCGCCGGTGTCCGGACCCGGCCCCCAGACGCTCTACCGGACCGACCTCGCCACCGGCGAGACCACCGAGCACCTGTCCTGGCAGGTGGGGTCCGACACGCTCACCGACCTGTTCTGGCACGACGGCCGCCTGGTCGCCCTCGACGCGGACCTGCGCCTTGCCGAGCTCGACCCCGTGGCGCGCCGCGCCGACACGACCCTGCTCCAGCACCCGGCCGGCGGCGGGCCGAGCGCGGCGCCCCCGGTCCATGGCGCCGCCACGGCCCTGCGCGCGGGCCACCTCGACGGCGACACCCTCTACACGGCCGACAGCGGCGGCGAGATCCTCGGCGTCGACCTGACCACCCGCCGGATCCGGGTCGTCGGCACGCTGAGCCCCGAGTCGGCCGCGGCCGTCGACGCGGCCGCCGCGTGGGACGGCGACCGGCTCCACCTCGTCCTCGTGGGCGCCGACGACGAGGTGACGCTCGAGACCTACGACCTGACCACGGGGGAGCGGGTCGAGCGCCAGGAGGTCGACGGCTGGTCCTCGCTGCTCGAGGACGACCGGGTCCTGCTCACCGGAGCCGCGGCGCTCGGGTAGGCGCGGCTGCCATGATGGCGCCATGAGCCTGCCCGCGGGAGCCAAGGTCGTCACCGGTGCGTTCGTCGTCAGCGGCGTCGTGCACCTGGTCAAGCCCGAGGTCTTCGAGCCCCTGATGCCCCGGCAGCTGCCCGCGCACCGCGAGATCATCCTGGCCAGCGGCGTCGCCGAGCTGCTGTGCGCCGCGGGCCTGGTCGCGCCCCGGACCCGCAAGGTCGCCGGCTACGCCAGCGCCGCGCTGCTCGCCGGCGTCTTCCCCGGCAACGTGCAGATGGCGCTCGACGCGCTGCGCGGCGACAACGCTCCGCTCAAGGCCGTCTCGCTGGCCCGGCTGCCGCTCCAGTGGCCGCTGATCCGCTCCGCGCTCAAGGCGGCGCGCACCGCCTGAACGTCCCGGGGCGTTACTGGTTCGCCCCGCGTCGTACCCCGGCCGTAGGCTTCGCCCCGTGCTGATGCGGATGTCGACCCTGTTCGTTCGGACCCTGCGCGAGGACCCCTCGGACGCGGAGGTCCCGAGCCACCGGCTGCTCGTGCGCGCCGGCTACATCCGCCGCGCCGCGCCGGGCATCTACACCTGGCTGCCGCTGGGCCTGGCCGTGCTGCGCAAGATCGAGGGCATCATCCGCGAGGAGATGAACGGCATCGGCGCGCAGGAGGTCACCTTTCCCGCGCTGCTGCCTCGCGAGCCCTACGAGGCGACCGGCCGCTGGGCCGAGTACGGCGACAACATCTTCCGGCTCAAGGACCGCAAGGACGCCGACTACCTGCTCGGCCCCACGCACGAGGAGATGTTCACGCTCCTGGTCAAGGACATGTACAGCTCCTACAAGGACCTGCCCCTGAGCCTCTACCAGATCCAGACGAAGTACCGCGACGAGGCGCGGCCCCGCGCCGGGCTGCTGCGCGGGCGCGAGTTCACCATGAAGGACTCCTACTCCTTCGACGTGAACGACGCCGGCCTCGACGCGTCGTACCAGAAGCACCGGGCGGCGTACGTGCGGATCTTCGACCGGCTCGGCTTCGACTACGCGATCGTCAAGGCGACCGCGGGCGCGATGGGCGGCTCGAAGTCCGAGGAGTTCCTCGCCAAGGCCGACGTCGGCGAGGACACCTACGTCCGCTGCACCCACTGCGACTACGCCGCCAACGTCGAGGCGGTCGAGGTCCGCCCGCCCGCTCCCGTGGCCTACGACGACGCGCCCGCCGCGCACGCCGAGGACACCCCCGGCACGCCCACCATCGACAGCCTGGTCGACCACCTCAACGCGGCCTTCCCCCGCGCGGACCGGCCCTGGGCCGCCGGCGACACGCTCAAGAACGTGCTCGTCGTCCTCAAGCACCCCGACGGCACCCGCGAGCCCCTCGCCATCGGCCTGCCCGGCGACCGCGAGGTCGACCAGAAGCGCCTCGAGGGCCAGCTCGAGCCGATCGAGGTCGAGCCCATGGACGAGGCCGAGCTCGCCAAGCACCCCGCGCTGGTCAAGGGCTACATCGGGCCCGGCGTCCTCGGTGAGGACAACAAGACCGGCATCCGCTACCTCGTCGACCCCCGTGTCGCCGAGGGCACCCGCTGGGTCACCGGCGCCGACGAGTCCGGCCGCCACGTCCTCGACCTCGTCACCGGTCGCGACTTCACGCCCGACGGCACCATCGAGGCCGCCGACGTCCGCGACGGCGACCACTGCCCGCACTGCGCGGACGGCACGCTCGAGTCCGCGCGCGGCATCGAGATGGGCCACGTCTTCCAGCTCGGCCGCAAGTACGCCGAGGCCCTCGACCTCAAGGTGCTCGACGAGAACGGCAAGCTCGTCACCGTCACCATGGGCTCCTACGGCGTCGGCGTCACCCGCGCGGTGGCCGCGATCGCCGAGAACAGCCTCGACGAGATCGGCCTGTGCTGGCCCCGCAACGTCGCCCCGGCCGACCTCCACGTCGTCGCCGCGGGCAAGGAGGAGGCGGTCTTCGCCGCCGCCGACGCGCTCGTCGCGGGCCTCACCGGCGCCGGTCTCGACGTCCTCTACGACGACCGCACCGGCAAGGTCAGCCCCGGCGTGAAGTTCAAGGACGCCGAGCTGATCGGCTGCCCGACCATCGTCACGGTCGGCCGCGGCGTGGCCGACGGGGTCATCGAGGTCAAGGACCGTCGTACGGGGGAGCGGCAGGAGCTCACCCTCGACGGCGCGGTCGACGCGCTGGCGGCGATCGTCCGCGGCTGACGCCATGACGATCGAGGCGGTCATCTTCGACTGGGGCGGCACGCTGACCGCCTGGCACGACATCGACTTCCACGCGGAGTCGCTCGCGCTGGCCCAGGCGGTGCTGGCCACGCCGGACACCTCCGACGACCACCACGCCCACGCCACCCGGCTGCACGAGGCCGGCAGCGTGATCTGGGGCCGCAGCCGCGACCACCAGCAGTCCTCGACGATCGCCGACCTCTTCACCGCGGCCGGGCTCGAGCACGACGCCGACCTGCTCGACGCCTACTACTCCTTCTGGGAGCCGCACACGCTCACCGATCCCGAGGTGCGGCCGCTGTGGGAGTGGCTGCACGCCGAGGGGATCAAGGTCGGGATCCTGTCCAACACGATCTGGCCGCGGCGCTGGCACCGCGGCTACTTCGAGCGCGACGGCGTCCTGGACCTCATCGACGGCGACGTCTACACGAGCGAGATCCCCTGGACGAAGCCCTCGCCGCTCGCCTTCCGGGCCGCGATGGACGCCGTGGGCGTCGCCGACCCGGCCCGGTGCGTCTACGTCGGTGACCGGCTCTTCGACGACGTCTGGGGCGCCCAGCACGCCGGGATGCGCGCCGTCCACATCCCGCACAGCGCGATCCCGGCCGACCAGGTCGGCCACACCGAGGGCGAGCCGGACGCCGTCGCGCACCGCCTGGCGGACCTCCCGGAGCTCCTCGCGCCGTGGCGTTGAGCCCCTCCGGGGGAGTGCGCGCGACAGCATGTCGCGGCTGCAGGTTTGTGCACTGCATGTTTATGAGGATCGCGGGAGCGGGACGCTGGGAGCGTTCTGTTGCATGATTGTGCACAGGTGCTGGTGAGCCCCACCTCTCCCTGCACCTGATGACCGTTGTCCCCGGTCACCAGCGGTTCGCGACCCCGACTTCGGGGGACGTCTCGGGAGTTCCCCGGATGTCGGAGGTCGCGGACCGTTGGTCTTTTTCCGGCCGGCGCTCAGAGGCCGGGCAGCCGGTCCGGCGCCGCGCCGAAGCCCAGGCCGCGCACCGCGGCGTCGAGCAGGGCGGTGATCGCCCAGGTGCGGGTCTCGCCGGTCGAGCTGGCCACCAGATAGGCGTACGTCGCCGCCGCGGCCTCCTCCAGCGCCCGCCCCCGCGCGCTCACCGCGCCGGCCGAGCCGAGGTCGGCCGGCAGCTGGTAGCCGGGCTCGGCCGCGACCGGCTCGGCGCCGGCGGCGTGGATCCGGGCGATCAGCTCGTCGCGCCGCCCCCGGTGCACCGTGTACGCCGCGGTGACGGCGCCGTACAGCGCCGGGGTGCGCGACTGGGAGGTCTGCCCGCCGAGGGCGCCGTAGACGAAGACGGCGGCGTGCTCGGCGGCGAGCGTCTGCTGCAGCGCGGTGACCGTGGGGTCGGCGCTGCCGGTGGGGGTCGGGGTGGGCGTCGGCGTGCTCATCCGAGCACCGCCCGCTGCTGGGCGATCGCGGCGGCCATGGCGGCGAAGAGCTGGGCGAGCGCGCCGCTCTGGGCCTGCTGGGCGGCGCCGACGAGCCGGGTCTGGAGGTCGGCCTCGGCGCGCAGCAGCCGGCGCAGGGCGGCCGGGCGGGGGCCGGAGGCGGCGGGCGGGGTGGCCGGAGCGGTGATCGTGGCGCCCAGCTCGGCGACGTGGGCGGCGTGGAGCCGGGTCAGCGTCGCGGTGGTCTTGGCCAGCGCGGGGACGGCCGTGGTGGTCGCCGCGACGAGCGCGCTGGTGGCCGAGATCGCCGTCACGACGTCCTCGACGAGGGTGCTGTCGGCGTCCTCGGCGGGGGCGGTCGGGGTGACCGCGCCGGACGGGCTGCCCGACACGCCCGGGTCGTCCTCACGTCCGAGCACGTCGTCGAGCAGGTCGCACCCGCTCAGGGCCAGGGCCGCACCGCCGAGGCCGCCGGCGACGAGGAGCCGTCGCGAGACGGGAGCGGGGCTGGCGGGCACGCGGTGACCCTACCCGTCCGGGTATCGTGGACCCCGCACAGCCACAACAGGACACGGGGAGGACTCCCAATGGGTACTCATTCCGCTCAGGGAACGACCGCAGAGCGAATCGAGCAGGTCCTCGCCACGCCGCTGGCGGCGCTCGGGCTCGACGTCGAGGCGGTGGAGCTGACCCCCGCGGGCAAGCGCCGCGTCCTGCGCGTCGCCGTCGACACCGACGGCGGCCTGACGCTCGACGACGTCGCCGCGGCCACCAAGGTCATCGACCAGGTCCTCGAGGACGACGGCCCCGACGGCGGCAGCAAGGCGATGGGCCAGCAGCCCTACACGCTCGAGGTCACCTCGCGCGGCGTCGACCGGCCGCTGACGCTGCCCCGCCACTGGCGGCGCAACGCGGGCCGCCTGGTCAAGCTGACCCACGGCGCCGAGGGCACCGAGGCCACCGAGGTGGTGGGCCGGATCGGCGCGAGCGACGCCGAGGGCGTGACCCTCGACGTGGCCGGCACCGAGCTCCGGCTGCCGTACGACGAGGTGCGCAAGGCACTGGTGCAGATCGAGTTCAACCGCAAGGACAACGACGTAGACATGGACAAGGACGCCGACTGATGGACATCGACCTCAGCATCCTCCGGACGCTGGAGCGCGAGAAGGAGATCAAGTTCGACGTCCTCGTCGAGGCGATCGAGCAGGCGCTGCTCACGGCGTACCACAAGACGGAGGGCTCGGTCGCGCAGGCGCGTGTCGAGCTCAACCGCAAGACCGGGCACGTCAGCGTGCTCGCCGCCGAGCTCGACGGCGAGGGCAACAAGGTCGGCGAGTTCGACGACACCCCCGACGGCTTCGGCCGGATCGCGGCCACGACCGCCAAGCAGATCATGCTGCAGCGGCTGCGCGACGCCGAGGACGAGATCAAGTTCGGTGAGTTCTCCGGCAAGGAGGGCGACATCATCTCGGGCGTGATCCAGCAGGGTCGCAACCCCGACGACGTGCTCGTCGACCTCGGCAAGGTCGAGGCCCAGCTGCCCGCCAGCGAGCGGGTCCCCGGCGAGGACTACAGCCACGGCACGCGCATCAAGTGCCTGGTGATCTCGGTCCGCAAGGGCATGCGCGGTCCCCAGATCACGCTCTCGCGCTCGCACCCCAACCTGGTCAAGAAGCTCTTCGCGCTCGAGGTCCCCGAGATCGCCGACGGCACCGTCGAGATCTCCGCGATCGCGCGCGAGGCCGGGCACCGCACCAAGATCGCGGTCCGCTCGACCGTGGCCGGCGTCAACCCCAAGGGCGCCTGCATCGGCCCGATGGGCCAGCGCGTGCGCAACGTGATGTCCGAGCTCGGCGGCGAGAAGATCGACATCGTCGACTGGTCCGAGGACCCGGCCACCCTGGTCGCCCACGCGCTCTCGCCGGCGCAGGTGCAGTCGGTGACCGTGGTCGACGCCGCGGCCAAGTCGGCGCGCGTCGTCGTCCCGGACTTCCAGCTGTCGCTGGCCATCGGCAAGGAGGGCCAGAACGCCCGCCTCGCCGCGCGCCTGACCGGCTGGCGCATCGACATCCACTCCGACGAGGAGAGCGACTGACCCAGCGCTCCAGCGAGGTCCGTCACGCCGTGGTGTGACGGACCTCGCTGCGCGAAGGGGTGCCGGTTCGTGATCTGCGCAGCCCGGGCGGTAGTGTTGACCCTCGGTGGCACGCCGAATGAATTCCCCTGCACGCCCAGACGACCTTCCCCTCGGGGAGCCCGTCCGGACCTGCGTCGGATGCCGGCAGCGGGCCGCCAAACGCGAGTTGTTGCGGGTGACCGCCGGCTCGGGGCCCGACGGCCGACCGGTCGTCGACCCTGATCCTGACGGCACTGCACCGGGGCGTGGAGCGCACCTGCACCCCACCACCGGTTGCTACGACCTCGCGGTGCGGCGGAAGGCCTTCTCCCGTGCGCTCCGGTTCACGCCGGGTGCGGGTGGCCTTTCCAGTGCGCCGGTGGGGGAGTACGTCGCCTCGCTGATCCAACCGACCGAATCCGTCAACAGAGACTGGAGCAACAGCTCATGAGCACTCGATGAGTATCTCGCGATGAGCCAGTTCGTTCTGCTGCACCACCCATCGACGGTCTGAGATCCACCCCGGGTCTTGGGCCATTAGGAGAAACGTGGCCAAGACCCGAGTTTCCGAACTCGCGAAGAAGTACGGCATCAAGAGCGCCGATGCGCTCAAGATGCTCAACGACATCGGCGAGTTCGCCAAGACTGCCTCCTCGAGCATCGAGCTTCCTGCTGTCAAGAAGTTCGAGGACACCTACGGCACGGAGCTTCTCTCGAAGATGAAGCCCGCTGCCGACGCGCCGGCCAAGCCGGCCGCGCCCAAGCCCGCTCCGGCCAAGAAGGCCGCGGCCGCCCCCGCTCCGGAGGCGCCCGCTGCCGAGGTTCCGGTCCAGGCCCCTGCCGCTCCGGCTGCCGAGGCTGCTCCGGCCGCCGAGGCGCCCGCCCCGGCTGCTCCCGCGGCCAAGCCCGCGACGCCCGCTGCTGCGCCCGGCCCCCGGCCGGGTCCGCGCCCGGGTCCGGCCAAGACGCCGGAGCCCGAGCCCGAGCCGGTCGCCCCGGCCGAGCCCGAGCAGCCCGCCGCGGCCGCGGCGGCTCCCGAGGCTCCGGCCAAGCCGGCCACCCCGGGTCCCAAGCCCCCGACGCCCAAGGCTCCGGCCCCGCGTCCGGTCGGCAAGCCCGGCGGTACGCCGCGCCCGGGCAACAACCCGTTCGCACCCAGCCAGGGCATGGGCCGTCGTCCCGCTCCGCCGCCGCGCGAGGGTGAGGCCGGTCCGGCCGGCCCGCGTCCGCCGGCCGGTGCCGGTGGTGGCGGTGGCCGTCCCGGTATGCCGCGTCCCAACCCGGCGATGATGCCGAAGTCCCCGGCCGCCTTCGGCCAGGGCCCCGGCGGTCGTGGTCCGGGTCGTCCCGGCGGCGGCCCCGGTCGTCCCGGTGGCGGCGGTGCGCCCGGTCGTGGCGGTGCTCCGGGTCGTCCCGGCGCCGGCGCGGGTGCCGGTGCGCCCGGTCGCGGTCCCGGTGGCTTCGGCCCCGGTGGCGGCGGTCGTCCCGGTGGCGGTGGCCGTCCCGGTCAGCGTGGCCAGACCCAGGGTGCCTTCGGTCGCCCCGGCGGTCCGGCCCGGCGTGGACGCAAGTCCAAGCGGGCGCGTCGCCAGGAGTTCGAGGCCATGGAGGCCCCGACGATCGGCGGCATGCGGGTCCGCAAGGGCAACGGCGAGACGATCCGTCTCGCCCGTGGCTCCTCGCTGACCGACTTCGCCGAGAAGATCGGTGTCGACGCGGCCTCGCTCGTGCAGATGCTCTTCCACCTCGGCGAGATGGTCACGGCCACCCAGTCGGTGGGCGACGAGACGCTGGAGCTGCTCGGTGACGAGCTCAACTACGTCGTCGAGGTCGTCTCCCCGGAGGACGAGGACCGCGAGCTGCTCGAGTCGTTCGACATCGAGTTCGGTGCCGACGAGGGCGGTGAGGACGACCTGGTCGTCCGCCCGCCGGTCGTGACCGTCATGGGTCACGTCGACCACGGTAAGACCCGCCTCCTCGACGCGCTGCGCAACGCCAACGTCGTCGAGGGCGAGGCCGGTGGCATCACCCAGCACATCGGTGCCTACCAGGTCCACACCGAGGTCGACGGCAACGACCGCCGGATCACCTTCATCGACACCCCGGGTCACGAGGCGTTCACCGCCATGCGTGCCCGTGGTGCCCAGGCGACCGACATCGCCGTCCTGGTGGTCGCGGCCGACGACGGCGTCATGCCGCAGACGGTCGAGGCGCTCAACCACGCCAAGGCGGCCGGTGTGCCGATCGTGGTCGCGGTCAACAAGATCGACAAGGAGACCGCCGACCCGACCAAGGTCCGCGGCCAGCTCTCCGAGTACGGCCTCGTCCCCGAGGAGTACGGCGGCGACGCGATGTTCGTCGACGTCTCGGCCAAGGCCGGTCTCCACCTCGACAAGCTGCTCGAGGCGATCGTCCTGACCGCCGACGCGTCGCTGGACCTGCGGGCCAACCCGACGCAGGACGCCCAGGGTCTCGTGGTCGAGGCGCACCTGGACCGCGGTCGCGGCCCGGTGGCGACCATCCTCGTCCAGCGCGGCACGCTCAAGGTCGGCGACTCGATCGTCGCCGGTCCGGCCCACGGCCGGGTCCGCGCGATGCTCGACGAGCACGGCAACGAGCTCACCGAGGCCGACCCGGCGCGTCCGGCGATGGTCCTGGGTCTGTCGTCCGTCCCGGGCGCCGGCCAGAACTTCATCGTGGTCGAGGACGACCGGATGGCGCGCCAGATCGCTGAGAAGCGTGAGGCCCGCGAGCGGGCGGCCATGCAGGCCAAGCGCCGCGTGCGTCGTACGCTCGAGGACTTCATGGCCTCCATGGAGAAGGGCGAGAGCCAGGAGCTCAACCTCATCCTCAAGGGCGACGTGTCCGGTTCGGTCGAGGCCCTCGAGGACGCCCTCGCCCAGATCGACGTCGGCGACGAGGTCAGCCTGCGGGTCATCGACCGCGGTGTCGGTGCGATCACCGAGACCAACGTCGACCTGGCCGCCGCCTCCGACGCCATCATCATCGGCTTCAACGTCCGGCCCCAGGGCAAGGCGGGCCAGATGGCGGAGAAGGAGGGCGTCGAGATCCGCTACTACTCGGTCATCTACCAGGCGATCGAGGAGATCGAGGCGGCCCTCAAGGGCATGCTCAAGCCGGAGTACGAGGAGCACGCTCTCGGTCAGGCGGAGATCCGTGCGATCTTCCGCTCGTCCAAGATCGGCAACATCGCCGGCTGCATGGTCATCGACGGAGTCATCCGCCGCAACGCCAAGGTGCGCGTCCTGCGCGACGGCGCCGTGGTGGCCGACAACCTCGACCTGGCCTCGCTCAAGCGCGAGAAGGACGATGCGTCCGAGGTCCGCGAAGGCTTCGAGTGCGGTCTCGTGCTCAAGAACTTCCAGGACATCAAGGAAGGCGACATCGTCGAGGCCTTCGAGATGCGGGAGATCCCGCGCTCCTGAGGCGCTGATGCACCACCGTGCTGCGCCGCCCGCTCCGTCACCGGGGCGGGCGGCGCAGCCGTTCTACTGATAGGAATCTGATCATGGCCAGCCCGCGCGTGCGCAAGATCGCCGACCGGATCCAGGTGATCGTCGCCGAGATGCTCGAGCGGCGCGTCAAGGACCCCCGCCTGGGGTTCGTGACCGTCACCGAGGTCCGGATGACCGGTGACGCCCAGAACGCCACCATCTACTACACCGTGCTCGGCGAGGACGCCGACCAGCAGGCCACCGCCCAGGCGCTGGAGTCGGCCAAGGGCCTGCTCCGCTCCGAGGTCGGCAAGCAGCTCGGCATGCGGACCGTCCCGTCGCTCGCGTTCGAGTTCGACGGCATCCCCGAGAGCGCGCGGCACCTCGACGAGGTCCTCGCCAAGGCCCGTGAGGCCGACGCGGCCGTCGCGGCCGCCCGCGAGGGTGCCGAGCCGGCCGGCGAGCCGGACCCGTACAAGAAGCCGCGCGAGATCGTCGACGAAGAGGCCGAGGACACCGAGTGACCTCGTCCGGCGCGCCGTCCGGGCTGGTCGTCGTCGACAAGCCTGGCGGCATGACGTCGCACGCCGTCGTCTCCCGGGTACGACGCACGCTCGGCACCCGCAAGGTCGGGCACGCCGGCACCCTCGACCCGATGGCGACCGGCGTGCTCGTGCTGGGCGTGGAGCGGGCGACCCGGCTGCTCGGTCACCTCATGCTGACCGAGAAGACCTACTCCGCGACCGTCCGGCTCGGCCAGGTCACCACGACCGACGACGCCGAGGGCGAGACCACCGCGACCACCCCGACCGCGCACGTCACCGAGGACGCCGTGCGGACCGCGCTCGCCGCGTTCGAGGGCGAGATCTCCCAGGTGCCCTCGACCGTCTCCGCGATCAAGGTCGACGGCAAGCGCGCCTACGCCCGGGCCCGGGCCGGCGAGGAGGTCGAGCTCAAGGCCCGGCCGGTGACGATCCACGAGATCACCGCCGGCGGGTTCCGCCGCGAGGGCGACTTCCTCGACCTGGAGATCCGGGTGCGCTGCTCCAGCGGCACCTACATCCGCGCGATCGCCCGTGACCTGGGTGCGGCGCTGGGCGTGGGCGGTCACCTGACCGCGCTGCGCCGGCACGCCGTCGGCCCCTTCACGCTCGCCACCGCCTGCACCGACCTCGACGACCTCCAGGTCACCCCGCTCGCCGACGCCGCCCGGGCGACCTTCCCCGCCGTCGACCTGGACGCCGAGCAGGCCCAGGCGGTGCGCTACGGACGGCCGCTGCCGCTGGCGATCGACGAGCTGACCGGCGTCTTCGACCCGGCCGGCGAGTTCCTCGCGCTCTACAAGCCCGAGGGCGCCACCGCCCGGCCCGCGGCGGTCTTCGTCGGGTGAGCCGGCGGCACGCCCTCGGAGCCCTGCTGGCCCTCGTCGTGCTGACGGGGTGCTCGGCGGGCGCCGACGAGCCGCGCTCCGAGCCGGCCGCGCGGGCGACGCCGGACTGCGCCGGTGAGCGCCCCGCCGTCCGCACGTACGACGCCCCGGTGGCCGAGCTGGGCGTCGCCTCGTTCAACGTCGACCGCACCGGGCGCCCGCGCGCCATCGCCGCCGACGTACGCCGCCTGCTGGGTCGCGACGACCTCGACCTGGTCGGTTGGCAGGAGGCCGACACCGACGCCTTCGCCCGCGCGGTGCGGGCCGTGCCGGGCTGGCGCACCGAGATCCTCGACGCCGCCGACGGTCAGCGCCAAGTGCCGATCAGCTGGCGCACCGCGCGGTGGACGCTCGTCTCGGTCACCGCCCACCCGATGACCGAGGGCGCCGGCCGGGACCGCACCGACCACCCGTTCCGGCCCAAGTGGGCCACGTCGGTGACCCTGCGGCACCGGGCCAGCGGGCGCGAGGTCACGCTGCTCGACACCCACGTCCCCAACCACGTCGAGACCGGAGACCGCTGGGAGGACAACGTCAACGCCCGCGCCGCCCGGCAGCACTACCGCCGCCTGGCCGACCTGCTGGGCCGGCCCGGCGGCGTACGGCTGGCGACGGGGGACTTCCAGTGGGACCACCACGACGACCTCGCCGCCCGCCCGCGCGGCGGGATCACCGACACCTTCGCGGGCCGCGCGCGGAGCTCGTTCGAGGTGCTGGGGCTCACCGGCGTCTGCCCGACCCGCAACACGCGCTGGATCGACTACGTCTGGATCGACGAGCCCTCGCTCGCCGCGGGCCGGGCCGGGTTCGTGACCCACCGCTCGCTCGACGGCTACGCCTCGGACCACCGGCCGATGCTCGCCACGATCGCGCTGCTGCCCGGACGCTGAGCCTGCGACCCGGATGTGGGAGAGTTGCCGCCGTGCGAGTGTGGCGCGACTTCTCCGAGGTGCCGAGTGATCTCGGCCGCACGGTGGTGACGATCGGCAACTTCGACGGCATGCACCTGGGACACCAGCACGTCGTACGGCGGGCCCGCGAGGTCGCCGCCGAGGTCGGCGTCGACCACGTCGTGGCGGTGACCTTCGACCCGCACCCGATCGCGGTGCTGCGGCCCGAGCACGCCCCGCCGACGCTGACCACCATCGAGGGCCGGCTGCGGCTGCTGGGCGAGGCGGGCGTGGACGACGTGCTCGTCATCCCGTTCTCCCGCGAGATCGCCGACTGGACCCCGCAGGAGTTCATCGACCGGATCCTGCTCGCCGCGCTGCACGCCAAGGCGGTCGTGGTGGGCGCGAACTTCCGCTTCGGCAACCGTGCGGCCGGCGACTGCAACCTGCTCCGCGCGGCCGGCGCCGAGCACGACTTCGTGCTCGAGGAGGTCAGCCTCGACGGCGGACCCCAGGTGTGGTCCTCGACCTACGTCCGGACCTGCCTGGCCGCCGGTGACGTGACCGGGGCCGCCGAGGCGCTGGGCCGGCCCTTCACCACCCGCGGGATCGTCGTCGAGGGCGACAAGCGCGGCCGCGAGCTGGGCTACCCGACGGCCAACGTCCCGGTCCGCTCCGGCGCGGCGGTGCCCGCCGACGGCGTCTACGCCGGGCGGCTGACGGTGCTCGACGGGCCCGACGCGGGGACGACATACCCGGCGGCGATCAGCGTGGGCACCAACCCGACCTTCGCGGGGGAGCGGGAGAGCCGGGTCGAGTCCTACGTGCTCGACCGGACCGACCTGTACCTCTACGGCCGCCAGGTCGAGGTCGCCTTCGCCGAGCGGCTGCGCGGCATGGTCCGCTTCGACTCGGTCGAGGACCTGCTCACCGCCATGGCCGACGACGTCGCCCGGGCCCGCACGATCCTCGCGGACTGATGCCCGAGGGCACCCGCTCCGACGTGGCCGCCGCGGAGCGGTGGTTCGTCGACCACGGGCTGCCCTACTTCGTCGACGACTACCGCGCCGCCGTCGCCCGGGGGCTGAGCCGGGCGCGGCTGGTGCCGGTGCTGACCGCGTCGGTCGTCGTGGGCGCGCTCGCCGGGGCGCTGACCGGACCGTGGCTGGGTGCCGCGGCCGCGCTCGGGGCCGCGTTGACCGCGCTCGGCGTCGTCCTGGCCGGGTACGCCGTCGCGACCCTGCGCGCCTGGCTGATCGTGGGCTGGGCGGTACGGCGTACCTTCCGCTCGCTGGGGCTCATGGTCCCGCTGGTGACCCGGGCGCTGCCCCTGCTCCTGCTCTTCGTCACGTTCCTGTTCATCAACGCCGAGGTCTGGCAGGTCGCGGCGAGCCTCGACGGCGGCGTGCTGTGGGTGGCGGTGCTGCTCTTCGCCGCGATGGCGGTGGGCTTCCTGCTCACCCGGCTGCCCGAGGAGCTCGACAGCGTCGACGACGAGGTCGAGGGCAAGCAGCTCGTCGACGCGTGCACCGGGACGCCGCTCGAGCCCGCCGCGCGCCGGATCGCCGGGCAGGTCGACCGGGTCGGCGCCGTCGACGCCGAGGTGACCGGGCTCCAGAAGGCCAACCTGGTCCTCGTCCTGCTGGTCGCCCAGGCCGTGCAGGTGCTGCTCCTGGCGCTGGCGGTCTTCGCGTTCTTCATCGTCTTCGGCCTGGTCGCGATGGACCCGGCGGTCGTCAGCCTCTGGACCACGCACCCGCTGCACCCGATCGACGGGCCGCTCGGTGAGCTCTTCGGTGACCGGCTGAGCCTCGAGCTGCTGCGGGTCTCGACCTTCCTGGCGGCGTTCAGCGGGCTTTACTTCACCGTCTACGCGGTGACCGACGAGCTCTACCGCCGGCAGTTCTTCTCGACCGTCATCCGTGAGCTCGAGCGCGCGGTGAGCGCGCGGGTCGCCTATCGCTGGCTGCGCGACGACGAGGAGCTCGCGTGACCACGCCGCTCGTCCTCGCCGCCGACGCGAACACCGACGACGCCGTCGCGATCCTCCTCGCGGCGCGGCACCCCCACCTCGACCTGCGCGGGGTCAGCACGGCGAGCGCCGACGAGGCCGCCGCCCTGCGCGACCTGGTTGCGCCCGGCGAGGTCGGCGAGGTCGGGTTCCACGCCGGTCCCGACTGGCTGGTCCGGACCCTGCGCGAGGCGCCGGAGCCGGTCACGCTGGTCACGACCGGGCCGCTGACCCACGTCGCCGCCGCGCTCGCTGCGGACCGCTCGATCGCCCGTGCGGTGGCCCGGCTGGTGGTGCTCGGGGGAGCGCACCGGGCGGCGGGTGTGGCGGCCCACGCCGAGCGCAACGTGTGGACCGATCCCGACGCCGCGGCCGTCGTCCTCGCCGCTCCCTTCCGCGACACGCTGCTGGTGACCGCCGACGCCACGGCCGCGGCGGCGCTGACCCCGGCCGACCTCGACCGCCTCCACGCCTCCGGCACCGCGCCGGCGCGGGCCGCGGCCGGGCTGTGCGCGGAGCGCCTCGACCGCGGCGCGCTCGTGCACGACCCGCTCGCGGTGGCCGCGGTCGTGGACCCGACTCTGCTCACCACGCTGCGCGCGACCGTCCGGGTGGAGCGCACCGACCCGGCGACGTACGGCGCCACGCGGTTCGCCGCCGAGCTCGACGAGAAGCGCGGCCGGACCACGGTGGCCGTCGGCGCCGACCGGGCCCGGTACGCCGACCTGCTCTGCACCACGCTCGGAAAACGCTACTAAGTCCAGCAAGTCACTCGTGTTACCGTCGGGAGATGACGGAGAACGCACTGCGCCGCCGGGCACTGCTCGGGCTGCCGCTGGCCGGCGCCGCCGCTGCCGTGGCCGCCCAGGTCGGACCGCTCGCCCAGCGTGCGCTCGCCGGGGCGCCGGCGATCCGCAAGGCCCTCCCGGCGTCCTGGTTCATCGACTACGGCACCAACGCGGAGACCCGCTGGGACTCCGTCGACCCGCGCCGCTACCGCACGCCCCAGGCGCGGCTGTTCGTGCGCAACCACACCGCGACGCCCACGATCGACCCGGCCGGCTACCGGCTGCGGGTCTTCGGGGACGGCCTGCTCGACCCCTCTGGGACCGAGCTCAGCCTGCGCGACCTGCGCCGGCGGTTCCGGACCGCCGAGGTGACCACCGTCCACGAGTGCACCGGCAACGGCCGCAGCCTCTTCGCGAGCCAGCAGGGCGCGACGGTGTCCGGCACGCCTTGGACGCTCGGCGCGGTCGGCACGGTCACCTGGCAGGGCGTGCGGCTGCGCGACGTACTGGCCGCGGCGGGGCTGCGCCCCGAGGCGGTGTCGATCCAGGCGACGGGCCTCGACGCGCCGTACGTCGACAAGGGGGTGGACCACGGCCGGGTCCGCCGCCCGTTCCCGGTCGCCAAGGCGCTCGACGACGCGCTGCTGGCCTGGGGCGCGAACGGCGAGCCGCTGCTGCCCGACCACGGCTACCCCCTGCGGCTCGTGCTGCCCGGCTGGATCGGGATCGCCAGCATCAAGTGGCTCGGCTCGCTCGAGGTCGCCACCGCCGACCTCACCTCGCCGTGGAACACCCGTTGGTACAACATCGACGGCCCCCTGAGCGTCAACCCGGTCCGCTCCGCCTGGGAGCTGGCCTGGCAGGCGCGGCTCCCGGCCGCCCGCAAGGTCGCCCTGGCCGGTCGCTCGTGGTCCGGCGCGGCGCCGATCGCCCGGGTCGACGTCAGCACCGACGGCGGCGCCACCTGGTCCCGGGCCCGGCTGCACCACGCGCCCCGGCGTACCCGGGGCCACGGCTGGACGCAGTGGAGCCACACCTGGCACCGCCCCACGGCGGGCGCCCACGAGCTGCTGGCGCGCGCCACCGATGCGCGCGGGCGGACCCCAGCCGGACGTCGCCGCGGTCAACCCCAACGGCTACTTCTTCGACGCCGTGGTGCGACACCCGGTGACGGTCGGCTAGCCGCGCCGCTCGGCGAGCAGCGCCGCCGTCGCGTCGCGGTCGTCCGGCAACCCGACCTGCATCCGGGCGAGCTTGGCGTTGCCGTTGGTGGGGCCCCAGGTCGCGTCGCTGGCGACGAGCGCGGCCACGACCGCGCACTGAGCGGCGCTCCACGCCGGCGCCGGGTCCGCGCGCACGCCGGGCGTGAAGACCACCTCGGGGAAGGTCCGGCGCAGGATCGGCGCGACGTCGGAGTCGACCGTGAACGCCCCGCCGGCCGCGATCATCGCGGTCAGCGCCGGGAGCATCTCGTCGAGGCCGACGTCCGCACGCTCCAGCAGCTCGCCCAGCAGCACCAGCCGCACGTGCCGCCCGAGCTGGGGCGGCCGCTCGGTGAACCAGGCGTCGCACGCCGCCGGGTCGCGCAGCGCCGCGATCAGCTCGGCGCTGCCGGCCGGCCCCCGCTCGCCGAGCGCGGCGCACGCCCGCACCGCCGGGTCGGGGTCGCTGAGCCAGGGGCTCGTGTCCCCGCCGCCGTCGCGCACGGCGAGGACCCGGGCGGCCTTCTCGTCGCGGTCGGCCGCGGCGGTGACCAGGTCGGACAGTGCGCTCACCACGGGGGCCTGTGCCTCCTCGCCGAGCAGGGCGGTGGCAGCGCCGAGGGCGGCGACGGCCTCGCGCCGTACGTCGGGGGCGGGGTGGTCCAGGAGCGGGCTCGCCGCTGCCGCGACCCGCGGTGCGAGCGCTCGTACGTCGACGACGGCGCGCCTCATGAGCAGGTCCACGACCGGGCTCGACCACGCCTCCTCGTCCTCGGCGGCGCTCGCCCGGAGGAAGGCGTCGACCTCCGCCTCGTTCGGTTCGGGCACCGGCTCGGCGCCGACATCGGACTGCCGGGCGGCGTCCATCGCCCACGCCAGCCACTGCAGCATCCCGGCCCGGGCCGGCGCCTGTGCCGCCGGTTCCGCCACGGCTGCGGCCACCTCGGCCACCGCGGCCGGCGTCGCCGTCCAGATGGTGCCCTGGTGGAGCACCGCGCCGTCGAGGTGGTCCAGTGCCTCGTCGATCTCGTCGTCGTCGCTGCCGCGGAGGGCGGCGAGGTGGTCGGGGGTGTCGGTGGCCGGGCCGTAGGCGTGGAAGAGCCGGTCCCAGGGAGTCGCGGTCACGCGGTCACCGTAGCGGGAGCGTCAGTCGTCGACCCGGCCGCGCAGCTGCTTGACCTGGCCCCGCTGCCGCTTGGCGTCGAGCCGTCGTTGCTGGGAGCCGCGGGTCGGCTTCGTCGCGCGCCGCGGCGGTGGGGGCGGCGCGAGCAGCTCTCGGATCCGGGCCGCGAGCCGCTCCCGGGCCGCACCGCGGTTGCGGTGCTGGGAGCGGTGCTCGTGGGCGACGATCGCGATCGGGCCAGGGCTGCGGGCGAGCAGGCGGGCGCGCTGGCGCTCGTCGAGCACGGCCGAGGCGGCCGGGTCCCAGACCAGCTCGACGCGGGTGTCGGTGGTGTTGACCGACTGCCCGCCCGGGCCGGGGGAGCGCGAGAAGCGCTCGACCAGCTCGCTGTCGGGCACGACGAGGCCGCCGGGGACTCCCGGCCCCGGTGGGACGGTGAGGTCCACTACGCCACCGTCACCGGTACGCCGGACAGCGCCGCATTGCCCGACACGTCGAGGCGCTCGGGGTCGGTCAGGTCGTTGATCGAGACCCCGGCGACCCCGGCGGCGACGCCCAGGCGGGCGCCGGCCCGGCCGTGCCCGTAGCCGTGGGGGAGCGAGACCACGCCCGGCATCACGTCCTCGGTCGCGCTCACCTCGACGCTCACCTCGCCCACCCGCGAGCGGACCGTCACCATCGCCCCGTCGCTGAGTCCGCGCGCGGCGAGGTCGGCGGGGTGCATGAGCAGCTGGTGGCGGGCCTTGCCGCGGGTGAGCCGGTCGGTGTTGTGCATCCACGAGTTGCAGTCGCGCTGGTGGCGCCGGCCGATGAGCAGCAGCTCGCCGTCGCGGGGCAGCGCGTGCTCCCGCAGCCGTACGACGTCCGCGGCCACGATCTCCGGCAGCGCGTCGATCCGGCCGTTCCCGGTCCGCAGCCGGCCGGGGAGCTGCCCGGCGTTGAGCGGGCCGAGGTCGACGCCCTCGGGGTGCCGGCGCAGCTCGGTGAGCGTCGTCCGGGAGCGCCCGGTGCGCAGCAGCATGCCGATCAGGAAGGTCGGGCTCATCCGCATCCGCGCCTCGGCCGCGATCCGCCGCTTGAGCGGGGGCTTGCGTCGTCGGCGCCGGGTGACGCGCAGGTAGAGGTCGCGGAAGATCTCCCAGTCGTGGCGCTGGTCGCGCCCCTTGGCGAGCACCGCCGGGGTGAACCGCGCGGTGTTGCGCACGGCCAGCAGGTGGAAGACGAGGTCGTAGTGGTCGCGCTCGAGCAGCGTCGTCGGCGGCAGGATCACGTCGGCGTGCCGGGTCGTCTCGTTGAGGTAGATGTCGACGGCCACGTAGAAGTCGAGTCCCTGGATCGCCCGGTCGAGCGCGGCGCCGTCGGGCGTCGAGAGCACCGGGTTGCCGGCCACGGTCAGCAGCGCCCGGACCTGGCCCTCGCCGGGCGTCTCGATCTCCTCGCGCAGCACCGAGACCGGCAGCTCGCCACCGAACTCCGGCGCGCCGCGCACCCGCGAGCGGTAGCGGTCGAGGTGCCCCCGCCCGATCAGCCCGCGCCCGATCGCGTCGATCGCCGGCTCGGTCAGCAGCACGCCGCCGACCCGGTCGAGGTTGCCGGTGACCAGGTTGAGCATCTGCACGGCCCACTGGCACACCGTGCCGAACTCCTGGGTCGAGACGCCGATCCGGCCGTACGCCGCCGCCCCGTCGGCCGCGGCGAGGTCCCGCGCGATCCGCCGGATCTCTGCGGCCGGCACCCCGCTGGCCTGCTCGGCGAGCTCGGGGGTGAAGTCGGCGACCAGCCGCTCGACCGCGTCGAGCCCGTCGGCGTACGGCGGCAGGTCGGTCAGGCCCTCGGCGAACAGCACGTGGAGCAGCGCCAGCAGCACCCACGCGTCGGTCCCCGGCCGGACGAAGTGGTGCTCGTCGGCGACCTTGGCCGTCTCGGTGCGCCGCGGGTCGAGCACGACCATCCGCCCACCTCGCGCCCGCAGCTCGCGCAGCCGCCCCGGGAAGTCGGGCACGGTCATCAGCGAGCCGTTGGAGGCCATCGGGTTGGCCCCGAGCACCAGGAAGTAGGAGGTCCGGTCGATGTCGGGCACCGGCAGCAGCAGCTGGTGGCCGTAGAGGAGGTAGCCGACGAGCTGGTGGGGGAGCTGGTCGACCGAGGTCGCGCTGAACTTGTTGCGCGTGCGGAACGACTGGGCCAGCGCCACCCCGTGGGTCATCGAGCCGAGGCTGTGCACGTTGGGGTTGCCGAGGTAGATCGCCAGCGCGTCCTCGCCGTGCTCGTCGACCGTCGCGGCCAGCCGGTCGGCGACCAGGGCGAGCGCCTCGTCCCACCCGAGCTCGATCCAGGTGTCGCCGACACGTCGTACCGGACGGCGCAGGCGGTCCGGGTCGGCGTGGACGTCGCCGATCGCGACCCCCTTGGGGCAGATGTGCCCGCGGGAGAGAGGATCGTCGGGGTTGCCCCGGACGCCGCTCACCCGCTCGCCGTCGGGGGTCGGCTCGATGGTCAGCAGCAGGCCGCAGGTGGCCTCGCACAGGTTGCACACGCCGGTCCGTGTCTCCACGCTGGCATCGTCGCACAGCGATTCGGTCGCGTGCGGGTCCCGCTGTTAGCCTTGAGCGTTGCCGTCAGAACGGCCGCGGACAAAGAGAGCCCCAGGATTTCAGGCTGGGGCGCCGCGCAACGAGCGAACCAGGAGTTCCCATGGCAGTCGGTACCGACGCTGAGACCAAGAAGAAGATCATCGCGGAGTACGCCACCACCGAGGGTGACACCGGTTCGCCCGAGGTCCAGATCGCGCTCCTGAGCCACCGGATCAGCCACCTGACCGAGCACCTCAAGCAGCACAAGCACGACCACCACAGCCGTCGTGGCCTGCTGCTCCTCGTCGGCCAGCGCCGTCGTCTTCTCAACTACCTCAAGAAGACCGAGATCGAGCGCTACCGCTCGATCGTCGAGCGCCTCGGCCTGCGCCGCTGACTCGAAGCGAAGGGATCCACCACCACGGTGGGTCCCTTCGCTACATTCAGCCTTGAACCACAACTGAAGACAGCAACCACTGGAGCGATCCGCGTCAACCACGCCTTCGATCCTCGGTAGTAGCCCTCTCTGCGCGCGCGAGCCGCAGGGCGGGCTTCGATCGAAGATCGATCACCGACGCGGGCGTCGCGGATCGCACCGCGAACGAAAGAGTCAAACGTTGACTGAACCCGTCATCTCCGCCGTCGAGACCGTTCTCGACAACGGAAAGTTCGGCACCCGTACCGTCAAGTTCGAGACGGGCCTCCTGGCCCGCCAGGCCGCCGGTTCGGTGACCGCCTACCTCGACGACGACACCATGCTGCTCTCGGCGACCACCGCCGGGAAGCACCCCAAGGACCACTTCGACTTCTTCCCCCTGACGATCGACGTCGAGGAGCGGATGTACGCCGCGGGCAAGATCCCCGGCTCGTTCTTCCGCAGCGAGGGTCGTCCCGGCGAGGACGCGATCCTCACCTGCCGTCTCATCGACCGCCCGCTGCGCCCGACCTTCAAGAAGGGTCTGCGCAACGAGGTCCAGGTCGTCATCACCGTGATGGCGCTCAACCCCGACACGCCGTACGACGTGCTGGCGATCAACGCCGCGTCGATCTCGACCCAGCTCTCCGGCCTGCCGTTCTCCGGCCCGGTCGGCGCCACCCGCGTGGCCCTCATCGAGGGTCAGTGGGTCGCCTTCCCGACGCACAGCCAGCTCGAGAACGCCGTCTTCGACATGGTCGTCGCCGGCCGCGTCACCGAGACCGGCGACGTCGCGATCATGATGGTCGAGGCCGAGGCCACCGAGCAGTCGTGGGGCCTGGTCACCTCCGGTGCGCAGGCGCCGACCGAGGAGGTCGTCGCCAGCGGTCTGGACGCTGCCAAGCCGTTCATCAAGCAGCTGGTCGAGGCCCAGGTCGAGCTCGCCAACGTGGCCGCCAAGCCGGTCCAGGAGTTCCCGATCTTCCTCGACTACGAGGACGACGTCTTCGAGGCCGTCGAGGCCGCGTCCAAGGCCGACCTGGTCGAGGCGATGACCATCGGCGACAAGCAGGACCGCGAGGCGCGCACCGACGAGCTCAAGGCCGAGCTGCTCGAGAAGCTCGCCGGCCAGTTCGAGGGTCGCGAGAAGGAGATCGGCGCGGCCTTCCGCTCGGTCAACAAGCAGGTCGTGCGCGAGCGCGTGCTGCGCGACAAGATCCGCATCGACGGTCGCGGCCTGGCCGACATCCGTCCGCTGCACGCCGAGGTCGGCGTCGTCCCGCGGGTCCACGGCTCGGCGCTGTTCGAGCGCGGCGAGACCCAGATCCTGGGCGTCACCACCCTCGACATGCTCAAGATGGAGCAGCAGCTCGACACGCTCTCCCCGGAGACGTCGCGCCGCTACATGCACAAGTACATCTTCCCGCCGTTCTCCACCGGCGAGACCGGCCGCGTCGGCTCGCCGAAGCGCCGCGAGGTCGGCCACGGCGCGCTCGCGCGTCGGGCGCTGCTGCCGGTGCTGCCGAGCCGCGAGGAGTTCCCCTACGCGATCCGTCAGCTCTCCGAGGCGATGGGCTCCAACGGCTCCACCTCGATGGGCTCGGTCTGCGCGTCCACGCTGGCGTTGCTCCAGGCCGGCGTCCCGCTCAAGGCGGCCGTCGCGGGCATCGCGATGGGCCTCATCTCCGGCGAGGTCGACGGCGAGACGCAGTACGTCGCGCTGACCGACATCCTCGGTGCCGAGGACGCCTTCGGCGACATGGACTTCAAGGTCGCCGGCACCAAGGAGTTCGTCACCGCGCTCCAGCTCGACACCAAGCTCGACGGCATCCCGGCCGAGGTCCTCGCCAAGGCCCTCAACCAGGCCAAGGACGCCCGTCTGGCGATCCTCGAGGTCATGGGCGAGGCCATCGACGCTCCCGAGGAGATGTCGATCCACGCCCCGCGGATCATCACCGTCAAGGTGCCGGTCGACAAGATCGGCGAGGTGATCGGGCCCAAGGGCAAGGTCATCAACCAGATCCAGGACGACACCGGCGCGACCCTGTCCATCGAGGACGACGGCACGGTCTACATCGGTGCGACCAACGGCGAGGCTGCCGAGGCCGCCCGCCAGGCGGTCAACGCGATCGCCAACCCGACCATGCCCGAGGTCGGCGAGCGCTACCTCGGCACGGTCGTGAAGATCACCAACTTCGGTGCCTTCATCGCGCTGATGCCGGGCAAGGACGGGCTGCTGCACATCACCAAGCTGCGCGCCCTGGCCGGTGGCAAGCGGATCGAGAACGTCGAGGACGTCGTCTCGGTCGGCCAGAAGCTCCAGGTCGAGATCGCCGAGATCGACGACCGCGGCAAGCTCTCGCTGGTTCCCGTGGTCGAGGAGGCCGCTTCCGACGAGGCGCCGGCCGAGGCGACCGAGGCCGGGGAGTCCGACGAGGCGTGAGCACCACCCGCACCACGACGGCCGGTCAGCGTTCCGCTGACCGGCCGTCGGCCGTTCCCCGGGCCTCCACCCGCACCCTGGAGACCGTCCGCGACGAGACCGGTCAGGTCACCTCGCTGGTCCGCCGCACCCAGCTCGCCTCGGGCCTGCGGATCGTGACCGAGCAGATGGCCGGCGCCCGATCGGCGTCCATCGGCGTCTGGGTCGGTGTCGGCTCGCGCGACGAGACCGCCAAGACCCACGGCGCCTCGCACTTCCTCGAGCACCTGCTGTTCAAGGGGACCACCGAGCGCACCGCGCTCGACATCTCGATCGAGCTCGACGCGGTCGGCGGTGAGTTCAACGCCTTCACCGCCAAGGAGTACACCTGCTTCCACGCACGGGTGCTCTCCGACGACCTGCCGCTCGCGGTCGACGTCCTGGGCGACATGATCACCGGCTCGGTGATCGCCACCCACGACGTGGACGCCGAGCGCGACGTCATCCTCGACGAGATCGCCATGCACGACGACGACCCCGACGACGTCGTCCAGAACCTGCTGGCCGCCCTCGCCTGGGGCGAGGACAGCGCGCTGGGCCGCCCGATCGCGGGCACCGACGCCTCGATCGAGGCGATGACCCCGGCCCAGATCAAGCGGTTCTACCGCCGTCACTACGTGCCGGCCAACACCGTCATCTCCGTGGCCGGCGCGGTCGACCACACGGCCGTCGTCCGGGCGGTGAAGAAGGCCTTCGCCCGCCACGACTGGCTCGACACCGTCGCGGCGCCCGTCGCTCCGCGCGGCGCCGCTCCGCGCCGTCGTACCCGGGTGGAGGCGGGGGAGGGTCACGTGACCCGGCCCTTCGAGCAGGTCAACCTGGTCCTCGGCTGCGAGGGCCTGACCCGCGACGACGAGCGCCGCTACGCCCTCGGCGTGCTCAACACCGCCCTCGGCGGCGGTACGTCGAGCCGGCTCTTCCAGGAGGTCCGCGAGCACCGCGGCCTGGCCTACTCGGTCTACTCCTTCGCCGCCCACTACGCCGACTCGGGCCTGGTCGGCGTCGCCGTCGGCTGCCTGCCCGACCGCACCGAGGAGGTGCTGGCCGTGGTCCGCGAGCAGCTCGCCCTCATCGCGGCCGAGGGCATCACCGACGAGGAGCTCACCCGCGGCAAGGGTCAGCTCGTCGGCGGCATGATCCTGGGCCTGGAGGACTCCGGCTCCCGGATGATGCGCCTGGGCAAGAACGAGCTCGTCAACGGCGAGGTGCTCGGCATCGACGAGGTGATCGCCCGGATCGAGGGCGTCACCCTGGACCAGGTCCGCGAGGTCGCCGCCGAGGTCTTCGGCCGGCCCGAGCTGCTCGCGCTCGTCGGGCCGGCCTGAAACCTCAGCGGTCGGTGGTCTCGAGCTCGGGCTCGGGATCGACCACCGTGGGCTCCTCCGGCACGGGCTCGCTCGCCTCGACCGTGAGCGCGAAGTCGTCGCCGTGCTCGGTGACGCCGGTGATCACCGCCTGCTCGATCGCCTCGGCGCCGTAGCGCTGCCGTACGACGAGCGGGTCGTGGCGCAGCTCCTTCATCAGCGAGACCGTCAGCCCGATCATGATCAGGACGAACGGCAGCGCCGCGACGATGGTGATCGTCTGGAGGCCCTGGAGCGCATCCTCACCGCCCGCGAGCAGCATCACCGCCGCGACGGCCCCGGTGGCGACGCCCCAGAAGATCACGACCGTACGACGCGGCTCGGTCGTGCCGTGCTCGGACAGGCTGCCCATCACGATCGAGGCGGCGTCGGCGCCGGAGACGAAGAAGATCGCCACCAGCAGCATCACCAGCACGATCGCGACGGTCGCGAGCGGCAGCGCGTCGAGGG
Source organism: Pimelobacter sp. 30-1 (assembly GCF_018831735.1). Classification (NCBI taxonomy): domain Bacteria; kingdom Bacillati; phylum Actinomycetota; class Actinomycetes; order Propionibacteriales; family Nocardioidaceae; genus Pimelobacter; species Pimelobacter sp. 30-1. The sequence goes on along the minus strand of NZ_NHTS01000006.1, from coordinate 363,066 downwards.
TGCCGAACAGCTGGGCCTCGAGGCCGCCGGCGCCGGCGATGTCGGTGCCGTTCTTCTGCAGGTCGATGGCGGTGCCGCCGAGGATGCAGAACCACAGCACGCTGACCACGCTCGGCACCAGCAGCACGCCGGTGACGAACTGGCGGATCGTGCGGCCGCGGGAGATCCGGGCGATGAACATGCCGACGAACGGCGTCCAGGAGAGCCACCAGGCCCAGTAGAAGACCGTCCACGAGCTCAGCCAGGCCTCGGTGTCCGGACCCTCGGCGCCCGTGCGGGCGGCCATCATGGCGAGGTCCTGGACGTAGCTGCCGAGCGAGGTCGGCACCAGGTTGAGGATGAACACGGTCGGGCCGACCACGAACAGGAACAGGGCGAGCACGAGCGCCAGCACCATGTTGATGTTGGAGAGCCACTGGATGCCCTTGGCGACGCCGGAGACGGCCGAGAGCACGAAGGCGACGGTCAGCACGGTGATGATGAGCACGAGCGCGCCGTTGCCGAGCGGGCCGATGTCGGCGACGATCTCGAAGCCGCTGCTGATCTGCAGGGCGCCGAGGCCGAGCGAGGTCGCGGACCCGAACAGGGTCGCGAAGATCGCGAACATGTCGATCACCCGGCCCGCGCCGCCCGAGGCGCGCCGGCCCAGGAGCGGGGCGAAGGCGGCCGAGATGAGCTGGACGCGGCCCTTGCGGTAGACGCCGTAGGCGATCGCGAGGCCCACGACGGCGTAGATCGCCCACGGGTGCAGGGTCCAGTGGAACATCGTGGTCGCCATCGCGGTCTCCGCCGCGGCGTCGGCGTCCCCGCCGGTGCCCGGGGGCGGGGTGACGAAGTGCGACAGCGGCTCGCTGACGCCGTAGAACATCAGGCCGATGCCCATGCCTGCGCTGAACATCATCGCGATCCACGAGACGGTCTTGAACTCCGGCTCCTCGTCGTCGCGGCCGAGCGGGATGGTGCCGTACTTGCTCATCGCCAGCCAGATGACGAAGACGACGAAGCCGCTCGTGGTCAGCACGAACAGCCAGCCGGTGTTGGTCATCACCCAGTCGAGGGCCCGGGAGGAGGCCTCGGCGAGCGAGTCCGTCCCGAGCAGGCCCCACACAACGAAGCCGATGCTGACGGCGGCCGCGCACCCGAAGACGATCGGGTCGATCCCGCGCCGGGGCGGGTCCTCGGGCTCGGTGCCCTGGTCGATGGACAGGTCCAGCGCCGGGTGCGGTACGACGTCCGCCGCGGGGCTGCTGAGGGCCTCGGCCAGCTCGGCGGCCGCCCGCGACCGTCGGGGCTGATGGCCGTTGTTGGTGCTCTTCGGTTCGCTCACGTCACTCCTGGGGTCTCTCACGCACAGTCCGTGCGCACGCCCGGGCCCCCGGCCGTCCGGCAGGAGGGGGAGTCGTGATGAGGACCCCGAAGTATTCGTGATTTGTCCGAGAGTCAGATCAGCCCGGGTTCGGGCGTGCTGCCCCAGCAGGTTAACAAAACCTGAACGGATCGCCGTTTCGTCAGGTTCAGCGACGGCCGATGATGCCGATCACCGGCGGCATCTTGGAGTCCACGATGTAGACCCGGAAACCGCCGTCGCGCAGCTGCTCGGAGGCCTTGGCGAGGATGTCGGAGACCTGCTCGGGCCGGGTGGTGTCGAAGAACAGGTTCACCGAGCCGCCAGGCATGAGCCGCTCGTGGAGCAGCGCGATCTCCTCGGCCGCGTCGCGTACCCAGAACAGGTTCACGTCGAAGGCGAACACCTTGGTCAGCCGCTTGACCGGCACCCGCAGGGTGGCCAGGTCGATCTGGCGGACCGTGAGCTTGCCGGCCTCGATATGAGCGGCGCAGCGGGCCTTCGTGCGGTCGACACCGGCCTCGGATCGGTCGATGGCGAACATCTTGCCCTTGCCCTCGAGACGCCGGCAGATGAGGTCCGCGGCAGCGCCGTTCCCACAGCCGATCTCCAGCACGTGGTCGTTGGGCTGGACGTCCATGAAGTCCACCGCCCACCGGATCCGGGCCGGGATCTTGTTCACCATGGGGGTCAGCCTGCCAGAACGTCGCCCGAGCCGACGCACTACCTTGGTCCCGTGACGTCACGTGTCGCGGAGAACACCGCTGGAGACCGCCTTCGAGTCGGGGTGCTGGGCGCCCGTGGCAAGGTCGGAGCCGAGGTCGTCCGAGCCGTCGAGGCGGCCGCCGACCTCGACTTCACCGTCGGCGTCGATGCCGGCGACGACATCGCCGCCCTGCACGAGTCGGGGACCCAGGTGGTCGTCGACTTCACCCATCCCGACGTGGTGATGAACAACCTGCGCTCCTGCATCGACCACGGCATCCACGCCGTCGTCGGCACCACGGGCTTCGACGACGAGCGCCTCGCCACGCTGCGCGGCTGGCTCGCCGACCGCCCCGGCACCGGCGTCCTGATCGCCCCGAACTTCTCGATCGGCGCGATCTTGATGATGAGGTTCTCCGCCGTCGCCGCCCCCTTCTTCGAGTCGGTCGAGGTCGTCGAGCTGCACCACCCGACCAAGGCCGACGCCCCCAGCGGTACGGCGGGCCGCACCGCCGAGCTCATCGCCGCCGCCCGCCGCGACGCCGGCTGCGACCCCATGCCCGACGCGACCAGCACCGGCCTCGACGGCGCGCGCGGCGCCGACGTCGACGGCGTCCGGGTCCACAGCGTCCGGGTCCGCGGGCTGGTCGCCCACCAGGAGGTCATCCTGGGCGGCCTGGGCGAGACGCTGACCATCCGGCACGACTCGCTCGACCGGGTCTCCTTCACGCCCGGCGTGCTGACCGGGGTGCGCCGGATCGGGGACTTCCCGGGGCTCACCGTCGGCCTCGAGCACTTCCTCGACCTGGGCTGAGCCGGACCCGGGCGGAGCCGGACTAGAGCAGCCGGAGCAGGGCCGCCGCGGCCGCCGAGCCGAACACCACGACCAGGAACGGCGCCCGGGCCAGCAGGAGCAGCACCGCGACGCCCAGCGCGGCCGCCCGGGCGTCGAGCACGAGCGCGCGTCCTGACGGCGCCGCGAGCACCTGGACGGCGACCAGCGCGGCCAGGAGCGCGACCGGGATGAGCTCGGCGATCCGGGCGACGAGCGGGTTGCCCAGCACCCGGGCCGGCACCGAGAGCCCGGCGAGCTTGAGCAGGTAGCAGCCGATGCCGGCGCCGAGGACGGCCCACCAGATCATCTCTTCAGCACCCCCACGAGGACGGCGACGCCCGCCGCCACGAGCACCGGTACGCCGGCCGGGGTCACCGTCACCGCGCCGGCGGCGACGAGGGCGGCCAGCACGGCCACGGCGCGCAGCAGGGGCGTGGTCAGGCGCGGCCAGAGCAGGGCGAGGAAGGCGGCGCCGACGGCCGCGTCGAGGCCGAGGTCGCGCGGGTCGCCGAGCTGCTCGCCGGCGACGGCGCCGACGAGCGTGGTGAGGTTCCAGAGCACGAAGATGGTCGCGCCGGTGGTGAGGAAGCCGGTCCGGGCGAGGTCCCGGTCGGGCCGGGTGACCGCCATCGCGGTCGACTCGTCGATGAGGACGTGGGCGGCGGCGGCCCGGCGCCAGCCGCGGTAGCCGAGCAGGGGCGCCATCCGGAGCCCGTAGAGCGTGTTGCGGGTCCCGAGCAGCAGCGCGGCGAACGCGCCGGCCAGGGGAGTGCCGCCGGAGCCCAGCACCCCGACCAGCGCGAACTGCGAGGCGCCGGTGAACATCACCAGCGACAGCGCGCAGGTCTGCCAGACGTCGAGGCCCGAGGTGACCGCGACCGCGCCGAAGCTCAGGCCGTAGGTACCGGTGGCGATCGCCACCCCGAGGCTGTCGCGGACGACGGTCCGGCGGGTCTGCTGCTCCACGGGCTCACGCCAGCGCGGTGTGCAGCCGCACCTGCTTCACGTGGGTGCCGGCTTCGTCGGCGAGCTCGCGGCTGGCCCCGTCGGGTGCCCAGCCGGCGCTGGTCAGGAAGGCGCGCAGCACGTCGTCGGTGGCGTCGGCCCAGCTCACCGCGCGGGTGAAGCCGTCGGCGGCGAGCGTGTCGACGCACGCCTGGAGCAGGCGTGAGCCGTGGCCGGCGCGGGTGGCGCCGGGGTCGACGGTGAACTCGGTCATCTCGCCGTCGGCGGCCGGGTCGGCATCGGGGTCGGGGTTGGGGCCGGTCAGCGCGAAGCCGACCACCTCGGCGCCCGCGAGCGCCACCAGCGCCCGGTGCCGGGCCTCGGGCGGGCGGGACAGGGACTGGCGCCACGCGGCGGCGAGGGTGTCGGCGTCGAGGCCCGCCCCGCCGTCGTACCGCTCCTGCCAGGCGCGCAGCTGGACGGCGGCGATCCCGGGGGCGTCGGCGGGCCAGGCGACCCGCACGGAGACGTCGGCAACGACCATGGTCCGCAGTCTGTCAGGGCGCCGGTGTGGTGCAGCGCACTAGGGTCGGGACCATGGAGATGCGCAACCTCGGCGCGAGCGGTCTGAGGATCTCGGCCCTCGCCTACGGCAACTGGATCACCCACGGCTCCCAGGTCGAGGAGGACGCCGCGCTCGCCTGCGTGCGCCAGGCCCTCGACGAGGGGATCACCACCTTCGACACCGCCGACGTCTATGCCAACACCGCCGCCGAGACCGTCCTGGGCAAGGCCCTGGCCGGCGAGCGGCGCGCCGGGCTCGAGATCTTCACCAAGGTCTTCTGGCCCACCGGCCCCGGCAAGCACAACGACCACGGCCTCTCGCGCAAGCACATCATGGAGTCGATCGACGGCTCGCTGCGCCGGCTCGGCACCGACTACGTCGACCTCTACCAGGCCCACCGCTACGACCACGAGACGCCGCTCGAGGAGACGATGCTGGCGTTCGCGGACGTCGTGCGCGCCGGCAAGGCGCTCTACATCGGCGTCTCGGAGTGGCGGGCCGAGGAGATCCGCGCCGCGGCGGACCTGGCGCGCGAGCTGCGGGTCCCGCTGATCTCGAACCAGCCCCAGTACTCCATGCTCTGGCGCGTCATCGAGTCCGAGGTGGTCCCCACCTGCCGCGAGCTCGGCATCGGCCAGATCGTCTGGTCGCCGATCGCCCAGGGCGTGCTCACCGGCAAGTACCTGCCCGGTCAGCCCCCGCCGGCCGGCTCCCGGGCCACCGACGACAAGGGCGGCGCCAACGACATCAGCCGCTGGCTGCGCGACGACGTCCTGGAGCGGGTCCAGCAGCTGCGCCCCATCGCCGAGGGCGCGGGCCTGACCCTCGCCCAGCTCGCCGTGGCCTGGGTCCTGCAGAACGACAACGTCTCCGCGGCCATCATCGGCGCCAGCCGGCCCGAGCAGGTCACCGAGAACGTCAAGGCCGCCGGGGTCCGCCTCGACGCCGACACGCTCGCGGCGATCGACCGGGTGCTCGAGGGCGTCGTCACCACCGACCCGGCGCTGACGAGGTCGCCGCGCCGCTCGGAGATCCTCGGCTAGCAGCCGGTGTGCTCGCGCGACCGCACGCGCGAGCACACCGGCGAGTTCTCGTGAACCTCAGACGCCGCGATCCGGACGAAGAGCTAGTTGACATGGATCCAATCGCACCTGGCCCCGCAGCGAACCTGCCACCACTGCGAGCTGGTCGGCTGGGTCCCAGGGAAGATGTAGAACGATCCGGTGACCTTGGTGTTCCCAGGTGCATAGAGCATGCGGCTGTACGACCACGTCGCCACGTCGTTCTCCCACGCGGTCTGACCCGCCGCGTTGTCCTGGAACCCCGGGACCATCTTCTTCTTGATCAGACGCTTGGGGCCCCACCACTCGATCCAGTTGGTCTGGCACCTCGGTGAGTAGACCATGCTCGCGGTGCCGCCCATGATCGCCTTAGACGTGATGACGTACGCGCCGGACCCGCAACCGGACTCGTACGGCAGCTTGTTGTTGTAGCTGGCGCCGGCGAGTGCCGCGCCAGAACGGAAAGACGCAGTGCTGGGCAGCCTGGAGTCGGACGTGGCTGCGGCCGGCTGGAGTCCCGTGAAGATGAGAGCCAGCAGCGCGACGAGGCCGAGGGCGGCTGTGGTTCCGACCAGCCGTGGAGTTCTGGTGCCGGTGGCTGAGTCGGGCTGTCTTCCTGTCATGTGCATTGGTTTCCTCGCTCTCGGTTGGGTCGGTCGCCCGCGAGGTTTCTGTCGGTCCTTGGGGGTGGGGGACGGGCCACTGGCACGCGCGGTCTCGACGGCGGCACTTCCCCAGGGATGTCGCTGTCCAGGCTGTCGGAGCCCGGCCCAGCGATCCCTGCCCCCAACGGCACTCCGCGGGTGGTCGTACTGCTTGAGCAATCGGTCCGGGTGCGTCCACCTGGTTGTCTACCAGTGTCGCTCCGAAGGACAGGTTTGGTCAAGGCTCGTGGAGAAGGCCGACTCGGTTGGTCAGCGCGAGTCGTGCTAGCGCCTCAGAGCGCGAACGCGTAGCGGCTGGTGGGCACCAGGTCGAGCCCGTCGGAGGCGCCGAAGCGGGCGCAGCTCTCCATGAGGGCGGTGAACCGGCGGTCCAGCTCGGCCTGGTCCCCGCCGCTGCCGTAGAACGCGTGCTGGTCGCTGAGCGCGGCCATCGGGAAGAGCTCCTCGACGATCCCAGCGACGTCCCGGCCACCGGGAGTCAGGTGCTCCACGACCGGGTTCTGGACGTAGCCGAACGTGCCCTGGGTGTCGATCGCGACCTGGGTGTGCCGCTCCAGCCAGTCGCGGAGCCAGGCCTCGTGCGCCATCGCCGCCGGGCGGCGCAGGAAGGCGATGTTGGCCAGCGCGTCCGCCCGTTCCCCCTCCGGTACGACGGGCGGCACGAGCGGCTCGCGCTCGTCGACCTGCCAGGCGTCGGCGTCCGCGTCGAGCGCGCGGACGGCGTCCAGCAGGGCGGCGGGGTCGGTGAGGCCCCAGGCGGAGACCACGGCGGTGATCGGCGTGCCCGGGCCGAAGCGCATCGCGGGCGCGACGGCGTCGTCGTCCAGGTTCACCTGGAGCCGCGACGCGCCGGCCGCGGCGGCCTGGGCACGGAACGCGGGGGAGAGCAGGGCGGCGCCCAGCCCCGGCACGGGCGCGTGCAGCGCGGCGATGACCTTCACGCCCGGCAACCTAACGCATGCTTGGCTGCCGGGGTGGGCGGAACGGACGAGGACTACTTGTCGTAGTCGTCGGGCAGCGGCTGGCCGATCTTGACGCGGGCCTTGGGCAGGCGCATGAACTTCATCTGCATCGCCCGGGTCAGCGTGTAGTAGGTGGTGCCCTTGAGCGGCTCGTCCGGGAAGCGGCGCTTGAGCTCGCGGCGCACCTTGAAGCGCAGCAGGAGCATGTCGCCCACGACGAACAGCACGGTGGCGAGCAGGATCATGCTGCTGGCCCGGGCGAGCGCGGAGTTGCCGGTGTAGCCGAGCATCAGCCCGACCAGCATCAGCGGGATGACCATCTCGACCAGGGAGAAGCGGGTGTCGACGAAGTCGCGGATGAAGCGCCGGACCGGGCCCTTGTCGCGGGGCAGGAAGTAGCGCTCGTCGCCCTTCTTCATGCCCTCGCGGATCTTGCGGCTGTTCTCGGCGCGGTACTCGCGCTGCTTCTTGGCGAGCTCACGCTTGTCGCGCGGGGCCTTGTTGCGCGCCTTGGCGGCGGCCTCGGCCTCCTTGCGCGTCGGCGTGGGCCGGCCCTTGCCGCCGGGCTTGACGACCGCCGGCTGCTCGGACTCGACGGGGGTCTTGGTGCGCTTGAACACGCTCAGGCCTTCCTGACCAGGCTGGACTTCAGTTGCATCGGGCCGAACCCGTCGACCTTGCAGTCGATGTCGTGGTCGCCGACGCGGTCGGCGGGGTCGACGATCCGGATGGCGCGGACCTTGGTGCCGGACTTGATCGGCTTGGGGGCGCCCTTGACGGGCAGGTCCTTGACGACGATCACGTCGTCACCGTCGGCGAGGGGCGTGCCGTTCGCGTCGCGGACGACGCCGGCCGCCGCGGCCTCGTCGGCCGCGGCCGCCACCTCGGCAGGCGACCACTCGTGGGCGCACTCGGGGCAGACCATGAGGTCGCCCATCGCGTAGGTGAACTCACCCCCGCACGCAGGGCAGGCGGGCAGGACGTCGGTGGCGCTCTCAGTCACGGTGCGCCTTGCCCGGCAGGTCGAGCATCCGCTGCAGCGCGGTCAGCGCGTCGGCCTCGGTCTGCGGGTCGACCTCGATCTGGTTGACCACGACGCCCTCGACCAGGTTCTCCAGCGCCCACACGAAGTGGGGCAGGTCGATCCGGTTCATCGTGGAGCAGTAGCAGACGTTGCGGTCGAGGAACATGATGTTCTTGTCCGGGTGCGCGTTCTTGAGGCGCTGGACGAGGTTGAGCTCGGTGCCGATCGCCCAGCTCGAACCGGCCGGCGCCGCCTCGATCGTCTTGATGATGTACTCCGTCGAGCCGACCTGGTCGGCCTTGAGCACGACCTCGTGCTGGCACTCGGGGTGCACGATCACGTTGAGGTCGGGGACCTTGACGCGCAGCTCGTCGATCACGTCGGCCGAGAACCGGCCGTGCACCGAGCAGTGGCCCTTCCAGAGGATGATCTTGGCCTGGGCGAGCTCGTCGGCGCTCAGGCCGCCGTTGGGCTTGTGGGGGTTCCACACGACGCACTCGTCGAGGGAGTAGCCGAGCTTGAGCACGGCGGTGTTGCGCCCGAGGTGCTGGTCGGGCAGGAAGAGGACCTTGGTGTCCTCGCCCTTCTGGGCGTAGGCCCAGTCGAGGGCGACCTCGGCGTTGGACGAGGTGCACACGACGCCGCCGTTGCGGCCGCAGAACGCCTTGATCGCGGCGCTGGAGTTCATGTAGGTGACCGGGACGACGACGTCCTGGACGCCGGCCGCGGCGAGCGCCTCCCAGGCCTTCTCGACCTGGGCGATACGGGCCATGTCGGCCATCGAGCAGCCGGCCGCGAGGTCGGGCAGGATGACCCTCTGGTCGGGGCCGGTGAGGATGTCGGCGGACTCGGCCATGAAGTGCACGCCGCAGAAGACGATGTACTCGGCGTCCGGGCGCGCGGCCGCGTCGCGGGCGAGCTTGAAGGAGTCGCCGGTGACGTCGGCGAACTGGATGACCTCGTCGCGCTGGTAGTGGTGGCCCAGCACGAACAGCTTGTCGCCGAGCTTCTCCTTGGCCGCGCGGGCACGCGCGACCAGGTCGGGGTCGGAGGCGGCGGGCAGGTCGCCCGGACACTCGACACCACGCTCGGAGAGCGGGTCGGTACCCCGGCCGAGCGGCAGCAGTGGAAGGTCCACGGTGGTCATGGCCTCATCCTAGTTTGGCCCTGCTCGTTCAGAGCAGCGCCCCGTCGTGCAGGTACGGCGCCGGGGGCGCCATCCCGCGCAGCCCGAGGTAGCCGCGGGTGGTGAGCTCGAGGCGCGCGGCCAGCCCGACGTCGACCGCCCACCCGTTGGCGGTGGTGACGTGCCCGGCGAGGAAGCCCTCGCCGGAGCGGGCCAGGCACTCCCAGAGCAGGTCGCGCGCGGTGGCCTCGTCGCGGGCGGCCAGCAGGGTCAGCTTGCTCGCGCTGGCGTAGGCGTAGCCGCTCCGGTCGGCCGCCACGACGAGGGCCTCGTCGCCGCCGAGGGCGTCGTGGTCGGCGCTGTGCGGGCCGCCGCGGTGGTGCCGGTCGATCTCGTCCATCCACTCGAGGTCCTCGGACCGGCCCGCGCGCAGCCCGGTCACGGCCGGCAGCGCGCTCCGGTCGACGGCGCCGCTGAGCCGCAGCTGGGGGTGCAGGGCGAAGCCGGCGGCGTGGTAGCGCCGGGCGGCGCGCGGGTCGGCCGACGCCGACAGCATCGCCCGCGGGCAGCCGGTGCCGTGCTGCTGGGCCGCGTCGAGGAGCCGGGCGCCGATCCCGGCGCCCTGGAGGGTGGGCCGCACGGCGAAGGTCACCAGGCACCACACGTGCTCGCGCCGGATGCTCGTGGCCAGGCCGACGACCTCGCCGGCGTCCTCGGCGACCCAGCAGCCGCCGGGGTCGGTCTCGAGGAAGCGCCGGGTCCGGGCGATCCAGCCCGCCCCGCGCTCCGCGTTGCGTCGTTCGGGCAGGGGCTCGGTGACGGCACGCAGGGCCAGGTCGAGCTCGAAGAAGGCGTCGGCGCTGATCTGCTCGGCGGCGGGGACGTCCTCGGGCGACATGGGGCGGATGTGCACACCGGGGACGGTACGGGTCCACCATGATGGGCCGCATGCGGATATTGGTCGCCCCCGACAAGTTCGCGGGCACCCTGACGGCGGTCGAGGCCGCCGAGGCGATCGCGGCCGGCTGGCACCGGCACGCGCCCGACGACGAGGTCGTGCTCGCCCCGATGTCGGACGGCGGCCCCGGCTTCGTCGACGTCCTGCACGCCTCGCTCGGGGGCGACCTGCTCGCCGTGACGGTCGAGTCGCCCTCGGGGGACGAGGTCCCGGCGACGCTGCTGCTCGTCGGCGACACGGCGTACGTCGAGAGCGCGCAGGCGTGCGGCATCCACCTGACCCGCGGCGAGCTCGGCGAGTTCGGCACCACCGTCGGCGTCGGGACGCTCGTGCTCACCGCCATCAACGCCGGCGCCCGCCGGGTGGTCGTGGGCCTCGGCGGCTCCGGCACCATCGACGGCGGTGCCGGCCTCCTCGCCGCGCTCGGTGCCGACGCCGACGTCTCGCTCGACGTCGGCGGGATCTTCCTCGACGGCATCACCGAGGTCGACCTCGGCATCGCCCGCAGTCTGGTCGACGGCGTCGAGCTGGTCGCGGCGACCGACGTGGACAACCCGCTGACCGGGCTCTTCGGCGCCGCCAAGACCTTCGGGCCGCAGAAGGGGCTCGACGACGACACCCAGGCGGTCATGGACCGCTACCTCGAGCAGCTCGCCGCCGCCACCGACCGCCGCCTGGCGCTCGAGCCGGGCGCCGGCGCGGCCGGCGGCCTGGGCTTCGCACTGCTGCTGCTCGGCGGGCACCGGGTCTCCGGCATCGAGCTGGTCGCCGAGGCCGTCGACCTCGCCGAGCAGGCCAAGGCGGCCGACCTGGTCATCACCGGCGAGGGTGCCTTCGACTTCAGCAGCCGGGCCGGCAAGGTCCCGGCCGGCGTCGCCGCGGTCGCCGCCGAGGCGCTGCGCCCCTGCGTGGCGCTCGCCGGGCAGGTGCTGGTCGGCTCGCGCGAGATGCGCGCGCTGGGCATGGACGCGGCGTACTCGCTGGTCGAGGCGGTGGGGGAGAGCCGGGCCTACGGCGACCCGGTCGGCTCGCTGAGCGAGCTGGCCGCGCGGGTGGCGCGCACCTGGTCCTCGTGACCCCTCGCCAAGAGGTGGAACGTGTTCTAGATTGCTCGGCGTGACCGACATCCGAACCCGTTTCGACGACCTGCGGGCCGCCGAGCGGGCCGAACCCGCCGATCTCGACGCCCTGTGGGCCGACCTCGCCACCGTCGAGGTCGAGGAGATGCTCGGGGCCTGGCACGGCGGCGATTTCGCCACCGGCCACGTCGCGAGCACCGTGCTGGAGCAGGTGCGCTGGCACGGCAAGCGCTTCGACAGCGCGCTCGAGGCGGTGCCGCTGGTGTGCCGGGGCGAGGACGGAGAGCTCTACTCCAACCTCGCCGCCGGGGGCGGTGGGGAGGCCTCGTTGTGGTCCGTCGGGTTCCGTGGCGAGGTCACGGCGACGATGGTCTACGACAAGATGCCGGTCTTCGACCACTTCAAGAAGGTCGATGACGACACCGTCATGGGGATCATGAACGGCAAGCTCGCCGGGACGTTCGGGATCGACGACCTCTACTACTTCTGGCTGGAGCGTGACGCGTGAAGACCACTGCCTACCTCGTCGAGGAGCCCGGGGGCGACTTCGTCGTCGCCGACGTCGAGCTCGAGGAGCCCCGCGACGACGAGGTGCTCGTCCGGATCGTCGCGACCGGGTTGTGCCACACCGATCTGACCGTCCCGACGATGCTGCCGCAGGAGATGCTGCCGACCGTCGTGGGCCACGAGGGCACCGGTGTCGTCGAGAAGGTCGGTGCGGGCGTGAGCGGCATCGCGGTGGGTGACCACGTCGTGCTGAGCTTCCGCTCCTGCCGTGCGTGCGGACCCTGCCAGGCTGGCGACGTCGGCTACTGCGAGCAGTCGCTGCTGCTCAACTACATGGGCATGCGCGCGGACGGCTCGACCACGATGAAGCGCGGCGAGCAGACCGTGTTCGGCAGCTTCTTCGGCCAGTCGAGCTTCGCCCGCCACGCCCTCGCGTACGCCGACAACTGCGTCGTCGTCGACAAGTCCCTCGACCTGACCCGGCTGGCCCCGTTCGCCTGCGGCTTCCAGACCGGCGCCGGCACGGTGCTCAACGTCCTCGACGCGACCCCCGACCGCCCGATCGTCGTGTTCGGCGCCGGTGCGGTCGGCCTGGCCGCCGTGGCCGCGGCCCGCGGCGCGGGCGTCGAGACCGTCGTCGCCGTCGACCCGGTCGCGGCCCGCCGCGAGCTCGCCGAGGGCTACGGCGCCCACGCGATCGACCCGGCCGACGAGGCGGCCGGCCCGGTCGAGGAGCAGGTCAAGGCGCTGACCGGCGGGGGAGCGGCGTACGCGATCGACACCACGGCCATCCCGGCCGTGGTGCTCCAGGCGCAGCACTCGCTGCGCTCGCGGGGCATGCTCGTCGCGCTCGGCCTGGGCGCGCCGGAGTACACGATCGACGCGATCGACCTGCTCCAGTCCGGCAAGATCGTCCGCTCCTCGATCGAGGGCGAGGCCGACCCGCTGGTCACCATCCCCGAGCTGATCGCGCTGCGCGAGGCCGGGCGGCTCGACGTGGACCACCTGGTCACGACGTACCCGTTCGAGAAGATCGCCGACGCCGTCGCCGACTCGAAGTCCGGTGCCGTGGTCAAGCCGGTGCTCGTGTGGGGGGAATAACCAACACTGTGCGACCATTGGGCTAGTCGAACACCCTTCGGCTACACAGCCTGACACACCTGGAGTGAGCATGAGCGACGCCTGCTGCGGAGGCGGCAACAGCCACGACGCCCACGGCGCGACCACGACCGTCGCGACCCCCGTGGACCTCGACCGCCGTGAGGACCAGATCAACCTGAGCCCGGTGGCGGCCACCAAGGTCAAGAGCCTGCTCGAGCAGGAGGGGCGTGACGACCTCGCGCTGCGCATCTCGGTGCAGCCCGGCGGTTGCTCGGGCCTGCGCTACCAGCTCTTCTTCGACGAGCGCACCCTCGACGGTGACGTCGTCACCGACTTCGACGGTGTGGCCGTCGTCGTCGACCGGATGAGCGTGCCCTACCTCAACGGTGCGGTCATCGACTTCGTCGACACCATCGAGAAGCAGGGCTTCACGATCGACAACCCCAACGCCACGGGTTCGTGCGCGTGCGGTGACTCGTTCAACTGACGAAGTGCGGGGGTTGCTCCCCCGAAATGCGGAACGCGCCCCGGTTGCCCGGGGCGCGTTCCGCATTTCGGGGGAGCAACCCCCGCACTTCGTCAGTCCAGGTGCAGGTGCAGCGCGTTGGCGAGGCGCTGGGCGGCTTCGCTGATCTCGATCTCGCGCTTGGGGGTCTCGCGGGGCAGCTCGTCGAAGTGGATGCTGGGCGCCGGACGGGTCGCCTTGACCGCGGCCTCGGCCAGCCGGCGGCTCACGGCCTCGCAGTCGGCGTGCAGGTCGGCGGGGGCGGCGAGCTCTTCGTAGGACGACATATGCCGACGGTAGGCGTTACCCCCGGGTAGACCCAGTGGGATCGCGGGTCAGGACCGCGACGGCTCGGTTAATGTTCCGTGTCGTGACTGCACCCACGGGCTCCCTCCTGATCGCCGGCTCGATCGCGACCGATCACCTCATGACCTTCGGCGGCAAGTTCGCCGACTCCCTCGTGGTCGACCAGCTGGACAAGCTGTCGGTCTCGTTCCTGGTGAACGACCTCGAGATCCGCCGCGGCGGTGTCGCCCCCAACATGTGCTTCGGCCTGGCCCGGCTGGGCCTGCGCCCGGTCCTGGTCGGCGCGGCGGGCGAGGACTTCGCCGACTACCGCTCCTGGCTCGAGCGCAACGGCGTCGACTGTGACTCGGTCCACATCTCCGACCACAAGCACACCGCCCGCTTCGTGTGCACCACCGACACCACGATGGCCCAGTTCGCCTCGTTCTACCCGGGCGCGATGAGCGAGGCCAGCCAGATCGAGCTGCTGCCGATCGTCGAGCGCGTCGGTACGCCGATGTACGTCCTCATCGGCGCCGACGACCCCGAGGCGATGAAGCGCCACACCGAGGAGTGCCGCCAGCGCGGCTACGCCTTCATCGCCGACTGCTCCCAGCAGCTCGCCTTCGCCGAGGGCGACCTCATCCGCGAGCTCATCGACGGTGCGGCGATCCTGTTCTCCAACGAGTACGAGTCGCACGTCATCGAGAAGAAGACCGGCTGGACCTCCGACGAGGTGCTGGCCCGCGTCGGCATCCAGGTGACGACCCTCGGCAAGGACGGCGTCCGGGTCACCACCAACGACGGCACCTCGTTCGAGGTCGCCGCCGCCAAGGACGTGGCCGCGGTCGAGCCGACCGGTGTCGGCGACGCCTTCCGCTCCGGCTTCCTCGCCGCGCTCTCGTGGGGCACCTCGCTCGAGCGGGCCGCCCAGGTCGGCTGCGTCCTCGCGGCCTACGTCGTCGAGACCGTCGGCACCCAGGAGTACGACTTCACCGCCGAGCAGTTCGTCGACCGGGTCCGCCTCTCCTACGGCGACGCGCCGGCCGACGAGGTCGCCGCGTTCGTCAAGTGAGCCGGCGCACGACGTAGCGGGGCGCGCCGTCCGCGGCGCGCTCCTCGCCGACGTACTCCTGGCCGCGCATCCGGCACCACGCCGGTACGTCGTACCGGGCGGCGGGGTCGTGGGCCACCACGGCCAGCAGGTCGCCCACGGCGACGTCCGGCAGCGCCTTGGCCAGCTCGATGATCGGGCGCGGGCAGGGCAGGTCGCGGCAGTCGATCTCGATCACAGCCCGGCCCTCGCCCGGATCGCGCCGACCGCCTCGCCGAGCGCCGCGCCGAAGGCGGCGACCTGCTCGTCGGTCGTCTCCCGGGTCAGCGAGACCCGCACGTTGCCGTGGGTGAGCGCGCCCATCGCGGCCAGCACGTGGCTCGGCTCCAGCGTGGACGCCGTGCAGGCCGAGCCGCTCGCCACGCCGAAGCCGCGCCGGGCCAGCTCGTCGACGATCTCGTCGCCGCCGACGTAGAGGCACGAGAAGGTCACCAGGTGGGGCAGTCGGGCCTCGGGATCGCCCACCACCTCGGTGTCGGGCAGCGCCGCGGCAACGGCCCGGATCGTCTCGACCTGGCGGAACTGCCGCGCCGCGACCTCCTCGCGCTCGGCGAGCACCGCCTGGAGCGCCGCCGCCGCGGCCAGCGCGGCCGGGACGTTGGGGAAGCCGCCGAGCTCCTCGAGGCCGTCGTCGCCGGGGAACGGCTGGGTCCACCGCGTCCCCCGTCGTACGACGAGCACGCCGACGCCCGCCGGCCCGCCCCACTTGTGCGCCGACGCGGTCAGCACCGACCAGCGCCGGGGGAGCGGTACGTGGCCCACGGCCGCGGCCGCGTCCACCAGCAGCGGTACGCCGTCGGGCACCTCGGCCTCGTCGACCGGCTGGAGCGTGCCGACCTCCTGGTTGGCCGCCTGGAGCGCCACGGCGCCCACCCCGGGCCGTCCGGCGGCCGCGGCGAGCGCCGCGAGGTCCACCCGGCCCCGGGCGTCGACCCCGACGCTCGCGGTGGCGGGGGAGGGTCGCCACGCGGCCGCGTGCAGGACCGCGGAGTGCTCGACCGCGCTGTGCACGATCCCGTCGCGCCCGGTGGCCGTGGTCAGGCCCAGCAGGCCGCGGTGCACCGCGTCGGTGCCCGAGGCGGTGAAGCCGACCTCGTCGGCGCGCACGCCCAGGGCGTCGGCGACCACGGCGCGCGCGTTGTCGAGGAGCAGGCGGGCGTCCCGGCCGGCGCGGTGCAGGCGCCGCGGGTCGGCGTACCCCCGCTCCAGGGCGGCCGCGAGCGTGTCGCGGGCGGCCGGGTGGAGCCGCTCGGAGGAGGCGGCGTCGAGGTAGACCTCGGGGGTGCTGCTCACGCTCCGACCCTAGAGGAGAGCCCCGGGCCCCGCTTGGGGGGCGTGGCTACGCTCAGGACGGGTGCGACGCGCGCTCTAGGACCCACCCCGCGCGCCGCCCAGAGCCGCTCTCCGCTACTGTTCGCAGTAGTTCTGACCCTCGAGAGGAAGGCTCGTTCGTGGGCTGGTGGCACCCCGAGCGCACGCGTGGAGCGCAGCGACGATTCCGTCGCACGATCCCGCTCGCCGGATTCGTCGTACTCGCGGCCGCGTTGTCCGGTTGCTCCACTGACACCCAGTGGGAGCGCTTCGGCATGCCGAAGATCGTCTCCGAGCAGGGCACGCACATCCTGCAGCTGTGGCAGGGCGCGTGGATCGCTGCGCTGGTCGTCGGTGTGATCACCTGGGCGCTGATCATCGGCGTCCCGCTGTGGTTCCGTCGTCGTAGCGACGACGAGGTCCCGGTGCAGACCCGGTACAACCTGCCGATCGAGATCTTCTACACGATCTTCCCGGTCATCATGGTGATCGCGTTCTTCTCCCAGACCGTGCGCGTGCAGAACATCGCACTCGAGCACGCGCAGCCGGACGTGGTGGTCAAGGTCGTCGGCCAGAAGTGGCAGTGGACCTTCAACTACCCCGACTCGGTGCAGACCCCTGAGGGCACCAACGTCTTCGTCGCGGGCACCGGTGAGGACATCCCCACCCTGGTGATCCCGGTCGACAAGACCGTGGAGTTCCAGCTCTACAGCCCCGACGTCATCCACAACTTCGGCGTGCCGGCCTTCGCCATGCGCATGGACGTCGTGCCGGGCAACAACAACTCGTACCAGGTCAAGCCGACCGAGACCGGCGAGTACGCCGGCAAGTGCTACGAGCTGTGCGGCGCCTACCACTCGCGGATGCTCTTCAACGTGAAGGTCGTCACCGAGGCCGAGTACGAGGCCTACCTCGCCGACCTGGCGGAGAACCCGCAGAACGTCTCCGAGGGTCCGGTCCAGGGTGGCAAGTACTCCACCGAACTGATCACCGACGACGAGGGAGGCCACGAGTGACTACTCTCGCGCGCTCCACGGACCTCTCCCAGCGCAAGCCGCTGGGCCAGCAGCTGGTCCGCATCATGACGACGACCGATCACAAGCTGATCGGCAACCTCTACTTCGTCACCGCCATGGCCTGGTTCATCGCCGGCGGCATCATGGCGCTCCTGATCCGCTCCGAGCTCGCCTACCCGGGCAGCCAGCTGGTCAACGAGGAGCTCTACAACCAGCTCTTCACCATGCACGGCACGATCATGCTGCTGCTGTTCGCGACGCCGCTGTTCTTCGGCTTCGGCAACGCGATCATGCCGCTCCAGATCGGCGCACCCGACGTCGCGTTCCCGCGCCTCAACATGTTCAGCTACTGGCTGTACCTGTTCGGTGGCCTCATCGCCGGCGCCGGCTTCCTTGCGCCGGGCGGTGCCGCGTCGTTCGGCTGGTTCGCCTACACGCCGCTGTCCGACTCGGTCAACAGCCCCGGCGTGGGCGGCGACCTGTGGATCATGGGTCTGTGGATGGGTGGTCTCGGCACCATCCTCGGTGCGGTCAACTTCATCACCACGATCATCTGCATGCGGGCCCCCGGCATGACCATGTTCCGGATGCCGATCTTCGTGTGGACCGTGCTGATCACCGCGATCCTCGTGCTGGTCGCCTTCCCGATCCTGGCCGGCGCGCTGCTCTCGCTCGAGGCCGATCGCCAGATCGGGGCCCATGTCTTCGACAGCTCGCACGGTGGTGCGATCCTCTGGCAACACCTGTTCTGGTTCTTCGGGCACCCAGAGGTCTACATCATCGCCCTGCCGTTCTTCGGCATCATCTCCGAGATCCTGCCGGTCTTCAGCCGCAAGCCGATCTTCGGCTACATCGGCCTGGTCGGCGCGACGCTCGGCATCGCGATCCTCTCGGTGGCGGTGTGGGCGCACCACATGTTCGTCACCGGCGCGGTCAACCTGCCGTTCTTCTCCGGCATGACCTTCCTGATCGCCGTCCCAACGGGCGTCAAGTTCTTCAACTGGATCGGCACGATGTGGGGCGGATCAGTCCGCATGGACACCCCCATGCTGTGGTCGATCGGCTTCCTGACGACCTTCCTCTTCGGTGGTCTGACGGGCATCATCCTGGCCAGCCCGCCGCTCGACTTCCACGTCTCCGACTCCTACTTCGTGGTGGCGCACTTCCACTACACGGTGTTCGGCACGGTCGTCTTCGCGATGTTCGCCGGCTTCTACTTCTGGTGGCCCAAGCTCACCGGACGGATGCTCGACGAGCGCCTCGGCAAGATCCACTTCTGGCTGCTGTTCATCGGCTTCCACACCACCTTCCTCATCCAGCACTGGCTGGGTATCGAGGGCATGCCGCGTCGCTACGCCGACTACCTGCCCGGTGACGGCTGGGAGTTCATGAACCAGGTCTCGACGATCGGCGCCTTCGTCCTGGCGTCCTCGCTCCTGCCCTTCTTCTACAACGTCTACGTCTCCCGCAAGGGCCCGCTGGTCAACACCGACGACCCGTGGGGCTGGGGCCGGTCGCTGGAGTGGGCCACGAGCTGCCCGCCGCCGCGCCACAACTTCCACTCGATCCCGCGGATCCGGTCGGAGTCGCCCGCGTTCGACCTTCACCACCCGGAGATCGCCGCCATCGAGATGTACGACGACGAGCCGGCCGCCGAGCTGGCCGGCACGAAGGGAACCGACGCCTGATGAAGATCGAAGCCTGGATCTTCGGCGTGACCACGGTCTTCCTGGTCCTGGTCAGCCCCGCCTACTGGTTCATCACCGACGCCAGCGACCACGGCGCCGACTGGACCGGTACCTCCGCCCTGGTCATGACCACCCTGCTGTGCGCGATGGTCACCCTCTACCTCGGGTTCCACGCCCAGCGGATGGACGCCCGTCCCGAGGACCGCAAGGACGGCGAGATCGCCGACGGCGCGGGCGAGCTCGGCTTCTTCCCGCCGTACTCGTGGTGGCCGTTCTGGTGCGCGCTCACCCTGGGCCTGATCGTGTTCTCGGTCGCCGTGCTCGCGTGGTGGCTGATGATCATCGGGTTCGTGCTCGGTGCGGTCGCGGTCAGCGGCTGGGTCTTCGAGTACTACCGCGGAAACTACGCTCACTGATTGACTGGGCCGAGCGTGTCTTCGGCGCCCGAAAGGCAGCAAGCTGCC
Source organism: Pimelobacter sp. 30-1 (assembly GCF_018831735.1). Classification (NCBI taxonomy): domain Bacteria; kingdom Bacillati; phylum Actinomycetota; class Actinomycetes; order Propionibacteriales; family Nocardioidaceae; genus Pimelobacter; species Pimelobacter sp. 30-1. The sequence continues at coordinate 343,805 of NZ_NHTS01000006.1, read as the reverse complement.
CGAGCGGCGCCTCTCGACACGCTGCCGGCCTCCTGTCGGCGGTGTCACACCCTGGTGTGACACCGCCGACGTGCATCATCACGGGATTTCGTGGTGGTGCCGGTTACGCTTTCTCGGTGCCCTTCCCCGCCGCTCCCCGTCGCTCGCGCGTGCTGCGCGCCGCGGCCGTCCTCGTGACGGTCGCCGTCCTGGCCGCCGCGTGCGACGGTTCCGGCTTCTCGCCCACGGGCGGCGGTGGGTCCGACGACAAGACGACCGCTGCGGCCGCGACCGAGGCGGTGCTGAGCACCAACGTGGCCGACAAGGCGAGCGGCGTGCCGGTCGACAAGGTGGTCAAGGTCAGTGCCGAGCACGGCAAGATCACCGACGTCGTGGTCCGCTCCAAGGCCGGCAAGGTGAGCGGGCGGCTGGTCGCCGACGGTTCCCGCTGGGTGTCCACGGGCGGGCTCGAGCCGGGCGTGCGCTACCGGGTCCGGGCCACGGCCCAGAACGGCGACGGCAAGCAGGTCGAGAACATCTCCTCGTTCACGACCCAGGCGCTGAGCCTCGACCAGCAGACCTACCCGTCGGTGGCGCCGCTGCAGGGCGAGACGGTCGGCATCGGTATGCCGGTCATCGTCACCTTCGACCTTCCGGTCACCGACAAGGCGAGCTTCGAGCGGCACATGAAGGTCGCCACGACGCCGGTCCAGCAGGGCTCCTGGCGCTGGGTGAGCGACACGGTCGCGCACTGGCGGCCCAAGGCGTACTGGAAGGCCGGCACCAAGGTCAGCGTCGACATCGGCATCAACGGGGTCGCGGCCGGCGGCGGTATCTACGGCCAGGAGGACCGCAAGGTCGACTTCAAGGTCGGTGACGCCCACGTCTACAAGGTCAACGCCGCGACTCACCAGATGAAGGTCTTCTCCAACGGCAAGCTGCTGCGCACGCTGCCGATCACGACCGGCAAGCCCGGCTTCACGACGCGCTCGGGCGTCAAGGTGATCATGGAGAAGTTCGCCACCCGGCGGATGAACTCCGAGACCGTCGGCATCCCGCAGGGCTCGGCCGAGGCCTACGACATCAACGACGTGCGCTGGGCGATGCGGCTGACCAACTCCGGTGAGTTCATCCACGCCGCCCCGTGGTCGGTCGGCTCCCAGGGGCGCGCCAACGTCTCGCACGGCTGCACCGGCCTGAGCACCGACAACGCGAGCTGGCTCTACGACATGACCCGGCGCGGCGACGTGGTGACCTACACCGGCACGGACCGGCCGATGGAGCCCGACAACGGCTACGGCGACTGGAACATCCCGTGGAAGGACTACGTCGCGGGATCCGCCCTGCACTGAGCCGGCCGGCCGGGCAGGATGGCGTCGTGCGGATCGCCATCGCCTACGACTGCCTCTACCCCTGGACCCTCGGGGGCGGGGAGCGGCAGTACCGCGCGTTCGCCGAGGAGCTCGCCGCGCGCGGGCACACCGTCACCTACCTGACCCGGCGCCAGTGGGACGGCGCGGCGCCGGACCTCGACGGGGTCCGGGTGCGCGCGGTCGCCGGCCGTGCCGAGCTGTACGACGACGCCGGCGCCCGCCGCCTCGGACCGGCCCTCGGCTACGCCCTGGCGCTGCTGACCCACCTCCTGCGCGCCCGGCACCGGTACGACGTGGTGCTGGTCAGCGCGCTGCCCGCCACCAACGTCCCGGCCGCTCGGCTGGCCCTGGCGCTCACCCTCAGCCGGGCGCTGCTGGTCACCGACTGGCTGGAGGTCTGGCCGCGGGAGCGCTGGCGCGCCTACAGCGGACCCGTCGTCGGCCGGCTGGCCTGGTGGGTGCAGCGGCTCGCGGCCGGGCTCTCGCCGGTGGCCACCTGCCACTCCGCGCTGAGCGCGCGCCGGCTCGTCGCGAGCGGGCTGCGCTCGACGCCGGTGGTGAGCCCGGGGCTGGTCTTCCCCAAGGACCCCGGGGACCGCGGGGCGCCGCGGCTCGGCGTACCGGAGGAGGCGGGAGCGGTGCCGCAGGTGGTCTACGTCGGCCGGCACATCCCGGACAAGCACGTCGAGGCCCTGCCCGCGGCGCTCGCGCACGCCCGGACCCGGCTGCCGGACCTCACCGCCGCGATCTACGGCGACGGCCCCTCGCGCCCGGCGGTGCTGCGCGAGATCGAGCGGTCCGGGCTGTCCGCAGCGGTCAGCGCCCCCGGGTTCGTCGCGCGCGAGGTGCTCGATGCCGCGGTGCGCGCGGCCGCGGTGCTCGTCAACCCCTCGGCGCGCGAGGGCTACGGCCTCGTGGTCGACGAGGCCAACGCCGTCGGGACACCTGTGGTGCTCGTCGACGGTCCCGACAACGCCGCGGTCGAGCGGGTGACCGAGGGCGTCAACGGCCTCGTCGCGGCCTCGACCGACCCGGTCGTGCTGGGCGAGGCGATCGTGCGCGCGGTCGAGGGCGGCGCCGACCTGCGGCGCAGCGCCCACGAGCGCTACACCGAGGCGGCCCGGACCGGCTCGATCGCGGCGACGGTCGACCGGATCCTCGCCGTCGCCACTGGGCTGGGGGCGCCCCGATGAGGGTGGCCGTCGAGCTCGTCTACTTCACCGGCCGCAAGGGCGGCACCGAGACCTACGCGCGCCTGCTGTTCGCAGCGCTCGGCGCGCTGCCCGACGCGGGCGTCGAGCTGGTCGGCATCGCCGGGCGCGAGCTCCGCGCGGCGCCGCCGGACTGGTTCCCCGGCGAGATCGTGCACCTGCCCGTCTCGGGCGAGAGCCGGCCCCAGTGGGCGGCCGGGGTCGCACTGGCCGTCGCCCCGCGGGCCCGGGCGCTGCGGGCCGACCTGCTCCACTGCCCGGCCAACTTCGGACCCGCGCTGCACGTGCTGCCGACCGTGGTGACCGTCCACGACCTGCTGCCGCTGCGCCACCCCGAGTGGGTGCCGGGTGGCCGCGCGGACGCCGTACGGCGGCTCCAGCGCCGCACGATCGCCGTGGCCGACCGGGTCATCGCCGACAGCGCGGCGACCGCCGCCGACGTGGTCGCGCTGGGCGGGCGCGTCACGGCCGACGTCGACGTCGTCCCGCTCGGGGCGCCGGAGCCGAGCGGGGTGGCGCCGCCCCCGGTGCCGCGGCCGTTCGTGCTCGCCGGCGGCAACCGGATGCCGCACAAGAACTTCGACCGGCTCATCGAGGCGTGGTCGCTGATCCCGGCGGGGGAGCGGCCGCTGCTGGTCGTCACCGGCAGCCACCGCGAGGACCCCCTCGACGCCGAGGTACGACGCCGCGGCCTGGCCGGCGACGTCGACCTGCGCGGATGGGTCGACGCCGACGAGCTGGCCGGCCTCTACGCCTCAGCCAGCGCGTACGTCTTCCCGACCCGGTTCGAGGGCTTCGGGCTGCCGGTGCTCGAGGCGATGGCCGCCGGCTGCCCGGTGCTCGCCTCCGAGCTCCCGGTGCTCCGCGAGGCCGGCGGCGCGGCGATGGAGACCTTCGACCCCACCTCGGCACCCGCCATCGCGACGGCGGTGCGCCGGCTGGTCGCCGATCCTGCCCGGCAGGAGGCGCTGCGGGCCGCGGGACGGGCCCGGGCGGCGGAGTTCACCTGGCGTCGTACGGCGGAGGCGACGGTGGCCTCCTATCGCCGGACGGTGGCGGCCACGGCGCCCTAGACTCCGGGCCGTGGGCTATCACGAGTGGCACGCGCGGCCGGGCTACTACCGCGACGTCGTCCGTCATTTCGAGCCGGGCAGCCGGATCCTCGACATCGGCTGCGGCACCGGCTGGCTCTCGGAGGACTTCCCGGAGTACGTCGGCCTCGACCACACCCCGGCCGCCGTCGACGCGGCCCGGGAGCGGGGTGTCGACGTACGCCTGGCGGACCTCGAGCAGGCGTTGCCGGTCCCGGACGCCTCGTTCGACGGCGTGGTGCTCAAGGACGTCCTGGAGCACCTCCTGGACCCCGTGGGCGTGGTGGCCGAGGCGTTCCGCGTCGTGCGGCCCGGGGGACGGGTGTTCGCCTCGTCGCCGGACGCCCAGCGCTGGGCCTGGCACGACTACACCCACCGCCGCCCGTGGACGCGCACCTCGATGCGCCGGATCTTCGCCGACCAGGGCTTCGCGGTCGAGCGGGTGTCGTACGAGAGCGTCGCGCCGGGGACCGGGATCGTCTCCGGGTGGTTCCCGCGCAAGCGGCGCCCGCGGGTGCTCGCGGTGCTGACCTGGCTGCCCGGGTGGCGGCGCAACGTGTGGATCGTGGCGCGCCGGCCGCTCGGCTAGGGCGTGTCTCTCAAGTCCCCGCCTGCTGCGCGACGTTTGCGACTCGATCTGGCGGCGTTGTCGCAGACTCGACGGGCCTCCGGCCCGCCTTCGCTGCTCCGCCTTGCCAGATCGGCCGCAAACGCCGCTCGCGACGGCGCGGACTTGAGAGACACGCCCTAGACCCGCTCGCGGTCCACGTCGGCGAGCGCCTGGGCGCGGGCGAGCTGGGCGAGGCGGCGCTCGAGCTCGCGCATCCGCATGCCCTGCACGATCGTGGTGAAGACGAAGACCACGACGAGCACGTAGAGGATCAGGTTCGGGCCCTCACGGACCCCGACCAGGTGGGCCGCGTCGGTGACCAGACCCGGTGCGACGACGCTCGCGGCGGCCCCCGCGGCCACGGCGAAGCCGGCCATCCGGGTGAGCGCCAGCCGGCTGCCGCTGGGCCGCGTGCGCAGCAGCCACACGACGCCGACGAGGATGCTGGCGAGCAGGAAGAGCCGGATGATCATGCGGTCGCTCCCAGGCGCTCGGCGGCGAGGTCGTAGAGGATGTTGAGCGCGTTGAGGTTGGACTGCCCCTTGCCGCGCGAGTAGTCCGAGTAGCGCATCGTCACCGGGTGCTCGCGCCACGACAGCGACGCCGCGACGATCCGGGACTCGATCTCGGAGGCGTGGGCCATCCCGTGCTGGCGCAGGTTCATGCTGGCCGCCGCGTGCCGGTTGAGCACCCGCAGCCCGTTGTGGGTGTCGGTGAGCCGGATCCCGGTGATCGAGCGCGAGAAGCGCAGCGCCGCCGCCATCAGCACCCGCCGGGCCACCGGCTGCCCCTCGGTGCTGCCCAGGTTGCGCGAGCCGAGCACGATGTCGACCTCGCTCTGCACCGCGACCTCGACCATCGCCGCGGCGTCCTCGACGAGGTACTGCCCGTCGGCGTCGAAGGTCACCAGGTGCCGCGCCGTCGTCCGCCCCAGCACGTAGTCGAAGCCCGTCTGCAGGGCCGCGCCCTGCCCCAGGTTGACCGGGTGCCGCAGTACCGTCGCCCCCGCGGCCCGGGCGGCGTCCGCGGAGCCGTCACGCGAGCCGTCGTCCACGCACACGACGTGGGGGAAGACCTCGCGGAGCTCGCTGACGACCGTGCCCACCATCGCGCCCTCGTTGTACGTCGGCACGACGACGACGGTGCGGTCAAAGGCGGTGGGGGTGCTCACGCGGTCGAGAGTAGTGAGCCGGGACCGTCGCCGACATGGGTCGCGGGCAACTGTGACCGACAGTCCTCGCGGCCCTAGCCCGTTCTGACTACGTGAGCGTCCTCACCGTCGTCGGCCCCGGCGAGCGCCTCGCGCAGCCACCCCCGCGCCAGGTACGCCGTGACCAGGCCCAGCCCGATCACCACGACGACGACCGGTGCGGAGATGCTGGCCGTGGTCGCGATCGTGTAGTGCGTCCACCCCCACGAGGCCGTCTTCTGGACCAGCCCGAGCCCAAGGGCGGCCCCGAGTGCGATGGTGCCGAGCTGGTAGCCGAGCACCGGGGTCAGCCAGGCCCGCGCCCGCGCTCCCATCCGGTGCAGCGAGACCATCAGGAGCGGGAAGGCGCAGCACAGCGCCTCGAGCGGCAGCCGGTAGCCCCAGAAGCCGTTCCCGCCGTGGTACGGGTTCAGGTAGACCTGGACCAGCAGGTAGGCCAGCCCGCCGAGCGCCAGGCCACGGGTCCAGTCGGGCGCGCTCGACCAGCTCCGGACGACCGCCGGCCCGAGCAGCAGGAGCACCGGCGTCCAGACGAGAACGCCGTAGCCGGGGGAGACGAAGACCCCGGCGAGGTCGCCCAGCTGCTCCCACCAGGTCCGGGTGGCGGGCCACGCGGCGAGGTCGCCGGCGGCGTACCCGGTGGTGGGGCTCCAGGAGCCGTAGAACCAGTGCCCCCACAGCGCCAGGAGCCCGATCGTGGGGATGCTGGTCGCGGCGACCTTGAGCGCGATGCCCGGGCGCCGGCGCGCGTACGCGACGACGATGCCGAGCACGGCGACGGTGAGCGCCAGGTGCAGCCGCCCGAGCAGCGCCACGCCGCCGAACATCCCGACCAGCCACCAGCGTTCGCGGTGCGCGGCCCAGGCCATGCCGCCGATGCCGACCGCGGTGACGGTGTGCGGCCACATCGCGGCAGCGATGACGGTCCAGTACGGCGTGGTGAAGGCCAGCGCCGCCGTACCGGCGATGGTGACCGGCAGCGGCACCGAGCGGGGGATGCTCCCGGCGAGCAGCAGGAGCGCCACGACCGCGAGGAGGGCCGCGGTCAGCGCCGCGGGGGCGAACGTCAGGGAGTCGTCGCTCCGGCCGCCCGTCAGCAGCCGCTCGACGACGTACGCCGGCACGGCGGCCGCGATCGGCCCGGCGCTGCGCGCGATGACCTCCTCGCCGTTGTCGGAGTTCGTGGCCACGAAGAGGTCGTCGGTCTCCCAGTCGCCGGGCATCGCGGCGTCGTCGTGAGCGCGGTCGAGCCACGGCGCGCCCGTGGTCGCGAGCTTCCACGACGCGACGTTGGTCGAGACGACGTCGGTCGTGCGGGGGACGTGGAGGGCGCTGAGCCCGAAGAGCAGCCCGGAGACGACCCCGAGCAGCGCGAACCAGCGAAGGCGACGTGACACGCGCTGATTGTCGGTGATCAGGCCCGGTCGCGAGACTCGATCGCCGGAACTGGCGCGCGCGGGCCGAGCCGGTGACCGGCGAGGACGGCTCCGGCGGCGCCCAGCAGGACGACCAGGACGAAGGCGGCGGGGTTCTCCCGGAACGTCTCCGCGAGGACGCTGTGGGTCCACGGCGTCGCGTCGGTGTTGCTGGAGGCCAGGCCGAACACCACCCCGATCAGCAGCACCCCCGCCTGGGCACCGGCCAGCGCCAGCGCCAGTGTGCGAGCGCGGCGGCCGAGCCGCACCGCGGCGAGGAGCAGCAGCGGGAAGCAGGCGACGAGCGTCTCGAGCGGCAGCCGGTAGCCCCAGAACCCGGAGCCGCCGTGGAACGGGTTGAGGTAGACCTGCACCAGCAGGTAGCCGACCCCGCCGACGGCCAGCGCCCGCACCCAGTCGGGGGCGGCGCGCCAGGCGCGGGGGAGGTGCGGCAGCAGTACCAGCAGGCAGGGCGTCCACACCAGGACGCCGACGCCGGGGGAGACGAGGGTGCCGAGCAGGTCCGCGGCCCGCTCGGGCCAGGTGCGGGAGGCGGGCCAGGCGCCCAGGGTGCTCGTGGCGTAGCCGGTGGTGGGGCTCCAGGACCCGTAGAGCCAGCGGCCCCACAACGAGCACAGCGCGACGAACGGCAGGCTGCCGGCGGCGACCTGGAGCGCGATCGAGGGCCGGCGGCGGGCCAGGGCGACGCCCAGGCCGACGGCGGCGACGACCACGGCGAGGTGGAGCCGGCCGGTCAGGGCGACGCCGCCCAGAACGCCGACGAGCCACCAGCGCTCGCGCCCGGCCGCCCAGGCCGCTCCGGCGATGCCGAGGATGCCGACCGTGTGCGGCCACAGGTCGTTGCCGGCCACGCTCCACACCGGGGTCGCGACGGCCAGGACGGCGGTGCCGGCCACGGCCGCGCCGGGTGGGGCCAGCCGCAGGGCCACGGCCAGGAGCAGGGTGGCGGCCGCCGCGGCGAGCAGGGCCGCGGTCAGCGAGCCCGGGACGTCGGAGAGCCGGCCGTCGGCGCCGTCGCCGAACCACCCCGCGACGGCGTACGCCGGCACCGCCGCGAGCACGACGCCCGGGCTGCGCGCGACGACCCGGTGCCCGTTGTCGGGGTTGATCGCGGTCCACAGCGCGCCGCTCCCGATGTCGTCGGCCTGGTACCAGTGCCCGGGCAGCTGGGCGGGGGAGACCCCGTCGAGCCAGGGCGTGCCGGTGGTCGCCAGGCGCCAGGCGCCGAGCTCGGCGGACCAGACGTCACCGGTGATCGGCGCCTGCCGGGCCCCGAGGGAGAACAGCAGGAACACAGCGACCCCGAACACCGCCAGAAGACGGTGCCGGGGTCGGCTGTGGTCGAGCGTGGTGCTCAGTGGTCCGCAGGACCGTGCCGGTTGGGACCGGCCGCGATCTGCGACTCGAGCTCGTGGAGCTCGTGCTCGGCGTGGTGCTGAGCCTCGTGGATCTCCTCGGCGGTCGGCTTCTGGACGTTGTCCGCGAAGAACAGCGTCGCGAGCTTGGCCCGCAGCTTGCGCTTGCGCAGGTCCTTGCCGGTGGCGCCGCTGGCCTCGATCTCCTCGACCGTCTCGGGCACGGGGTCGTTGTCGCGCGCCGTGAGGGTGTAGGCCTCGGACTCGGGAAGCGGCAGGTGCTTCTCGGCGTAGGCACCGTCCGCGGAGCGGACCAGGACACCCGACTCGAAGCCGTGGAGCAGCTTGCCCTCGTCGTGACGCTGGAGCGAGATGCACCAGCGGCGCGTGATGATGAAGGCGATCACCGGTCCGATGAAGACCGCGGCCCGCATGAAGTAGGTGATCTGGTTGATGCTCAGGTGCATCTTGATCGCGATGATGTCGTTGCCGCCCGCGGCCCACGAGAGGCCGTAGAAGGTCATCAGCGCGACCATGATCGCCGTACGGGTCGGGGCGTTGCGGGGACGCTGGAGCAGGTGGTGCTCGCGCTTGTCACCGGTGATCCACGACTCGATGAACGGCAGCGCCATCAGGATCATCAGCATCAGCGGAGGCATGACCAGGATCGGGATCATGACGTTCCACGAGACCGTGATGCCCCAGATGTGCGTCTCCCACGCGGGGATGATGCGCAGGAGGCCGTCGGGCCAGCCCATGTACCAGTCCGGCTGCGAGCCCGCGGTGACCTTGGACGGGTCGTACGGTCCGAGCTTCCAGACGTTGTTGATGGAGAACAGGCCGCCCATGAGCGCGGTGACGCCGAAGACGATGAAGAAGAAGCCGCCGGCCTTGGCCGCGTAGACGGGGAGCATCGGGTAGCCCACGACGTTCTGCTCGGTCCGGCCGGGACCAGGCCACTGCGTGTGCTTGTGGTAAACGAGCAGCAGCATGTGCGCGGCGACCAGGGCGAGCAGCAGGCCCGGGATGAGCAGGATGTGCATCGCGTAGAACCGCGGGATGATCGCGTCGCCCGGGAACTCGCCGCCGAACAGGAAGAACGACATGTACGTGCCGACCACCGGGGTGGCCTTCATGAAGCCGTCCGCGGCCCGGACGCCGGTGCCCGAGAGCAGGTCGTCGGGGAGCGAGTAGCCGGTGAAGCCCTCGATCGTGCCCAGCAGCAGGAGCAGGCAGCCGATGATCCAGTTGACCTCGCGCGGCTTGCGGAAGGCGCCGGTCAGGTAGACCCGGAGCATGTGGATCATCATCGAGGCGATGAAGATCATCGCGGCCCAGTGGTGCATCTGCCGCATGAGCAGACCGCCGCGCACGTCGAACGAGATGTCGAGCGTGGAGGCCATCGCCGAGGACATGTGGACGCCGCGGAGCGGGTCGTAGGAGCCGTTGTACTGGATCTCGGTCATGCTCGGGTCGAACCAGAGCGTGAGGAAGACACCGGTCAGCAGCAGGACGACGAAGCTCCACAGAGCGATCTCGCCGAGCATGAAGGACCAGTGGTCCGGGAAGACCTTGCGGATGTTCTTCTTGAGCGCGCTGCCGAGGCCGAGGCGCTCGTCGGCCCAGTTGGCGATCGCACCGGCGCGCTGAGCGCCCTTGGTGGTCGCGGGGGTCGAGCCGTTGGTCGTGGCGACCTTGCTCACATCAACGCTCATAGTAGTCACGCTCCCAGAAGCTCGGGCCGACCGGTTCGTCGAAGTCGTGCTGCGCGACGAGGTAGCCCTCGTCGTCCACCGCGATCGCGAGCTGCGGCAGCGGACGCCCGGCGGGGCCGAACACGACGCGGCCGGAGTCGGCCAGGTCGAAGGTGGACTGGTGGCACGGGCACAGCAGGTGGTGCGTCGTGCGCTCGTTCAGGGAGATCGGGCAACCGACGTGGGTGCAGATCTTGGAGTAGGCGACGATGCCGTCGACCGTCCAGTTCTCGCGGCTGCTGCCGTCGGCGGCCTTGCCCGGCTTGATGTCGCCCGGGTTCATCCGGAGCAGGATCAGCGAGGCCTTCGACTTGTGGATCTGCAGGTTGACGCCCTCGACCTCGGACGGGTCGAGGCCGTAGCGCTCGGGGTTGTGCAGCGCGTCGGGCTGGCAGTTGACCAGGTCGCCGATCTCGAGGTCGGAGGCCAGGATCGGGGTCCAGATGCCGTCGCGGACGATGCGCATCGGAGCCTGCTTGGTGCCGTCGCCCCAGATCGTGTGGTACAGCTTCTTGCCCGGCAGGGGACCGAGGTCGCGCAGCAGCACGACCGCCGGCAGACCGAGCAGGCCGACCGCGCCCAGCAGGGAGTTGCGGATCAGCGGACGGCGGCCGATGCCGGACTCGTTGAGCCCGTCGGTCAGCGCCTGGACGGCGACCTCGCGGTCCTCCTCGGGGGAGGCCGCGGCGTGCCGCATCTCGACCAGCTCGTGGTCGGCCATGAGCTTGCGGGCCCAGTGGATGATGCCGACGCCGATGAACATCAGGGCCAGACCCAGGGTCAGGCCGAGCGCCATCGTCGAGGCGCCGAAGCCGCCGATGACGGTCCAGTTGTCACCGATGTCGAAGGTGAAGTAGGCGACCAGGAAGGCCAGCGTGCTGAGCGCGGAGAGGCCGAAGAGGATGGCCACCTGGCGCTCGGCCCGCTTCTCCTTGGCGGGGTCGACGTCCGTCGGCCGCCACTGGTGCTCCGGGAGCCCCGGGTCGGCGATCGGCCCCGTGGGCACGATCTCGCCGCCCTGGGGGGAGTGGGTGTCGTGTGCGTCGGTCACGCTGCCGCCTCGTCCTTCTTCTTGCTCGAGCGGGTGGTGTGGGCCGCGATCCAGACGGCGAAGCCGACCAGGATGCCGAGGCCGCCGATCCAGGCGATGATGCCCTCGCTCACCGGGCCGAGGCTGCCCAGCGTGAAGCCGCTGTAGCTCGGGTTCTCGTCCAGCTTGTTGAGGTAGGCGATGACGGCCTTCTTGTCCTCGGGCGGGATGTTGCCGTCGGAGAAGGTGTCCATCGACTGCGGACCGGTCAGCATCGCCTCGTAGATGTGCTTGGAGTCGACGCCGCGGATCTTGGGCGCGAAGCCGCCGCGCGGCATGGCGCCGCCGGAGCCCTCGAAGTTGTGGCACGCCGTGCAGTTGGCGAGGAAGATCTGGCCGCCGCGCGAGACGAGCTCGTCGACGTCCTTCTGGCTCATGCCCTCGGTGGAGTAGAGCTCCTTGTCCGGGATCTGCGGGCCGGTGCCGAGCGAGCCGACGTACGCCGAGAGGGCGGCGATCTCGTCCTTGGTGTAGACGACCTCCTTGCGCGGCGCCTGGGCGCCGGGCTGGGCCATCGGCATCCGGCCGGTGCCGACCTGGAAGTCGACCGCGGCGGAGCCGACGTCGGTCAGCGCGGGGCCGTACTGCGAGCCGCCCTGGGTCAGGACGCCCTCGCCGCTCTGGCCGTGGCAGAAGGCGCAGCCGACCAGGAAGAGCTCGCGCCCCTCCTTGACCAGCTCGTCCTGGCTCTGGTTCGAGTCGGCCTGGGCCGGCGCGAAGGCGGCGTAGAGGCCGCCAGTCAGCAGCAGGCCGCAGACCAGCACCATCAGGCCGGCGAGCGGGCCGCGACGGTGCCGGGAGAGGCGACCGGCGGAGCGGTTCAGAAGACGCACAATCAGTCCTTGAGAGTCCGGGTCGGGGCGGGGGTCACTTGATGAGGTAGATCGTGGCGAACAGCCCGATCCACACCACGTCGACGAAGTGCCAGTAGTAGGAGACGACGATCGCGCTGACCGCCTGCTCATGGGTGAACCGCTTGGCGACATAGGTGCGGCCCAGGACGAAGAGGAACGCGATGAGTCCGCCGGTCACGTGGATGCCGTGGAAGCCGGTCGTCAGGTAGAACATCGTGCCGTAGGCGTCGTTCGGGATCGTGACGCCCTCGTGGATCAGCTCGGCGTACTCGAGCGCCTGGCCGCCGACGAAGATGGCCCCCATCACGTAGGTGAGGATGAACCACTCGCGCAGGCCCCACTTGCCCACCTGGAGCAGCGAGCCGGCCCGGCTGACCTGGCCGCGCTCGGCGGCGAAGACGCCCAGCTGGCAGGTGAACGACGAGAGCACCAGGATCGTGGTGTTGATCGAGGCGAACGGGACGTTCAGCAGCTCGGTGTTCTGCGACCACATCTCGGGCGAGACCGAGCGGATCGTGAAGTACGACGCGAAGAGCGCCGCGAAGAACATGAGCTCGCTGGACAGCCAGATGATGGTTCCGACCGCCACCATGCTGGGTCGGTCGTGCTGGCCGTGAAGGCGCGAGGCAGGAAGAGATGCCGAAGCTGAGATCGCCACGGGCGCCATTATGGCGGTTCGCGTCGGCGACGGCACCCCGACCCCCTGTTCTGGCGCGTTGCCAGGCGCGTCCTACGCTCGAACAGGTCTCCAACGAGAGGTAGCACGCCCATGCAAGCCGGGCTGGCGGTCGCCGCCGGGAGCGTCCAGGACCTCCCGCCCTTCGGCGCGGGCACGTTCTGGACCCAGTGGGGTCTGGAACCGGTTCCCCTGGTGCTCACGGTGTGGGGTGCGGGCCTCTACCTCGTCGGCGTGGCCGCGCTGCGCCGGCGCGGGGACGCCTGGCCGGCCGGGCGCACGATCGCGTGGCTGACCGGGATGCTCGCGTTCTACGTCGCGACCTCGTCGGGGCTGGCGGCGTACGACACGGTGCTGGTGAGCGTGCACATGGTCCAGCACATGGTGCTGTCGATGATCGTGCCGCTCTCCCTGGCCCTCGGTGCGCCGGTGACGCTCGCGCTGCGCACCCTGCCGCGCACGCCGCGCGGGTGGCTGCTCGCCGTGCTGCACTCCCGGGTCGCCCGGGTGCTCGGCTTCCCGCCGCTGGCCTTCGCGCTCTACGTGCTCTCGCCGTGGGCGCTCTACTTCTCCGGCTGGTACGACGCCTCGCTCCGGTCGACGTACGTGCACGAGATGATGCACGTGCACCTGGTGGTGGTCGGCGCGCTGTTCTTCTGGCCGATCGTGGGGGTGGACCCCCTGCCCGGGCGCGTCGCGCACCCGTTCCGGGTGCTGCTGACGGTGCTGACGCTGCCGTTCCACGCCTTCCTGGGGGTGACGATCATGGGGCAGGCCACGCTGCTCGGCGGCGACTGGTACCCCTCGCTCCACGACGGCCCGCTCGGCGCCTGGCTGCCCGACCCGGCGGCCGACCAGCGGCTCGCCGGCGGCATCCTCTGGGGCGCCGGGGACCTGGTCGGCATCGTGTTCTTCGTGGTGCTGTTCGCGCAGTGGGTGCGCTCCTCGATCAAGGAGGCCGAGCGCGAGGACCGGCGCCTGGACCGCCTCGAACGGCTCGCCGCCCGCGAGGGGGCGCCCCCGGAGCGGCCCGCGTCCGAGTAGCATCGCGCGGGTGACGTCTCCCAAGACTCTGAAGGTGCTCGTCTACAGCGACGACGTGCACACCCGCGAGCAGGTCATCCTGGCGCTGGGACGCCGTCCCCACCCGGACCTGCCCGAGCTCGAGTACGTCGAGGTCGCCACCGAGCCCGTCGTCATCCAGAACATGGATGCCGGCCACGTCGCGCTCGCGATCCTGGACGGCGAGGCGGTCCCGGCTGGTGGCATGGGCATCGCCAAGCAGCTCAAGGACGAGATCCTCGACTGCCCGCCGCTCCTCGTGCTCACCGGACGGCCCCAGGACGCCTGGCTGGCCACCTGGTCGCGGGCGGACGCCGCCGTCCCGCACCCGATCGACCCGATCCAGCTCGCGGAGGCGGTCGTCTCGCTGCTCCGCGCCCGCGTCCCCGCCTGACGTGGCGACCTGGCCTGACGTCCTCGGCGCCCTCGTCGCCGGGGAGGACCTGACGCCTGCCCAGGCGACCTGGGCGATGGGCGAGATCCTCGCCGGATCGGCCACGCCGGCCCAGATCGCCGGCTTCGTCGTGGCGCTGCGCGCCAAGGGCGAGTCGATCGAGGAGCTCACCGGCCTCGTCGAGGCGATGTACGACGTGATGACGCCCATCGCGGTGCCCGGCCGGGTGCTCGACGTGGTCGGCACCGGCGGCGACCGGTCGTTCTCGGTCAACATCTCGACCATGGCGGCGATCGTGGCCGCGGGCGCCGGCGCGCGCGTGGTCAAGCACGGCAACCGCTCGGCCTCGTCGCAGTCCGGCACCGCCGACGTCCTCGAGGCGCTCGGCGTCCGCCTGGACCTGCCCGCCGACCGCGTCGCCGAGGTGGCCGAGGAGGCGGGCATCACCTTCTGCTTCGCCGCGCTCTTCCACCCCGCCATGCGCCACGCCGCCGTGCCGCGCCGCGAGCTCGGCATCGGCACCGCCTTCAACGTGCTCGGCCCGCTGGCCAACCCGACCAAGCCCGCCGCCCAGGCGATCGGCTGCGCCGACCCGCGCCTGGCGCCGGTGATGGCCGGCGTCTTCGCCCGCCGCGGCGTCGACGCGTGGGTGTTCCGCGGGGACGACGGGCTCGACGAGCTCACCACGACCACCACCTCGAAGCTGTGGGTCGTCCACGGCGGCGAGGTCACCCCGGTCTCCGTCGACCCGGCCGCGCTCGGCTTCGCGCCCGCCACCACCGAGGACCTGCGCGGCGGCGACGCCGCGCACAACGCCGGTGTCGTGCTGCGCCTGCTCGACGGCGAGACCGGACCCGTCCGCGACGCCGTCCTGCTCAACGCCGGCGCCGCCCTTGCCGTCTACGACGCCCCGGGCACGCCGGTCGCCGAGTCGCTGCCCGCCGGGATCGCCCGCGCGGCGCAGGCCATCGACTCCGGGGCCGCGCGGGCCACGCTCGAGCGCTGGGTGGCGGCGACCTCAACCTGAACGCGCGCGTTCGGGATTCATGCGGTTTGGGACCAAACCGCATGAATTCGGGCCTCGGACCTGCGGTTTGTGACCAAACCGCACGCCGATCTCAGCCCGGCGGGACGAGGTAGACCAGGTCGTCCGCGCGCTGGGCGACCCGCCAGCCCCGGGCGGCCAGGCCGCCGGCGAGCGGGGCGTCCTCGGGCAGCAGGGCGGCCGCGGGGGACAGCTCGGCCAGCGTGGCGTCCCAGCCGGGGACGAGGGCCTCCAGGTCGTCGTACCGGTCGAGCTCGGCGTCGGTGTAGACGTCCCCGTAGCCGTGCAGCGGGACGTCGAGCGCCGGCTCGGTCCACAGCAGTACCGCGCCGGTCGTCCGGTCGGTGAGCACGACGCTGCCCGGGGCGAGGGCGCCGAGCCGGTCGTTGAACGGGCGGACGTCGGCCGCGGGGTCGTCCAGCACCGACTGGGCGGGGGCGACGGCGACCACCGCGATCGCCAGGGCGGCGACGGCGGCGAGCTCGGGGCGGCGTACGGGCGGGCGGGAGGCCGGCCGCAGGGCGCTCAGCTCGGAGGCGACGACCGCGGCCAGGACGACCACCGCGAGCGGGAGCGTCCGCCCGGAGTAGACCGCGAACACGCCGCCCAGCGCGAGCAGCGCGATGTCGTAGGGCCGGGGCCGGGGGAGCGCGGCCTTGCGGCTGACCATGAGCACCACGGCCGCGAACAGCAGCAGCGTGACGGGTGCGGTGCCGAGGCTGATCAGCTCGGGTGCGCTCCACTCCGCGAAGTGCT
This sequence comes from Pimelobacter sp. 30-1, assembly GCF_018831735.1. NCBI lineage: Bacteria > Bacillati > Actinomycetota > Actinomycetes > Propionibacteriales > Nocardioidaceae > Pimelobacter > Pimelobacter sp. 30-1. The sequence goes on along the minus strand of NZ_NHTS01000006.1, from coordinate 327,909 downwards.
CCGCGCGGGAGCTCACCAGCGCGACCGCGCCGAGCAGCCGCGGGCCGACCGGGGTGAGCAGGGCGGCGACCAGCATCCCCGCCGGTACGGCGAGCAGGCCCAGCGCCGCGCGCCGGCCGGGGCGCCGCTCCAGGCAGACCGCGACGGCCAGCACCGCGGCGGTGCCGATGCCGAGGATCCACATGCCGTGGCTCATCGCCCACAGCCAGGACAGCGGGACCAGCAGCCAGGGGGCGCGGCCGGTACGGCGGGTCCGGTCCCAGGCGGCGAGCACCAGGACCAGGAAGAGATAGCTCAGCAGCTGGGGGCGCAGCGACAGGCTGGGCAGGCAGCCGAGCACCACCAGCGCGGTCAGCGCGACGGCGGTGCCGGGGCCGGTCCGGTGGCGCAGGAGCAGGTAGGTCGCCGCCACGAAGGCCACCACGACCACCGCGAACGTGACCACCAGGCCGGTCGTGCCCGCCTGGTCGGAGATCCAGGACAGCGCGACCTGGGACAGCCACTGGGTCGGCACCCAGTCGGCGCTGGAGGCGGTGCTGAGCTGGCCGGGGTGGGCGATCGACCAGTCGTGGCGGAACTCCTCGCCGAAGCGCAGGTGGAAGAACGTGTCGAACGCCCGGAACGGTCGCCGTACGAGCGCGGCGAGGAGGGCCGCCAGGAGCACGCCGGCCAGGAGCGGCGCGACCCGCGCGAGCAGCGGGAAGCGCGATGCCGACGCCGGCGCGGGTACGGCGGGCGCGGACGCGGCCTGGTCGGGCACGGCGGGCGGTCGGGGTCGGCTAGTCGAGCCCGAGCGAGAAGGCCGCCTCGAGGTCGTGGCGGGAGTAGGCGCGGTAGGCGATGTGGGTCTCGGTGTCCACGACGCCGTCGACCTTGTTGAGCCGGTCGGCGACCACGGTGGCGATGTCGTCGTGCGAGCTGACCCGGACCAGGGCGATCAGGTCGATCTGGCCGGTCACCGAGTAGACCTCGCTCACGCCCTCCAGCGCCGCGATCGCCTCGGCGACCTCGGGGATCCGGGCGGTCTCGGCCTGGACGAAGACGATGGCGGTGATCATGGGGCTCACTCTAGGGGCGGCTCCTTGATGCGCGGCGCCGATCGGGCGGTGTGGCGCCCGGCGCCCTGGACCGGGCAGGCCCACTCGCCGACCACCTCGACCAGCCGCACGCCGGGCGACTCCAGCCAGCGCAGGATCTGCTCGGACTCCTCGGCCGTCGCCGCCGGGGTCGGGCCGATCGTGGGTAGGACGGTCTCGGCGCTGGCACGCAGCCCCTCGACGTAGGCGACGGCGTCGGTGCCGGCCGGGATGACGCCCGCCGCGGCCAGCCGGCCGTGACGCACGACGTGGACCGCCCAGCGACCGTCGTCCTCGCGGCGCGCGGCGACCACCTCGGGGCAGCCGGTGAGCGCGGTGAGCCGCTGGGTCCGGGCGGCGGCCCGGACGAAGTCGGCGAGCCGGTCGCGGTGGTGGGCGGCCTCCTCGAAGCGCTCCTCGTCGGCCAGTGCGCTCATCCGCGCGTGGACCAGGTCGACGACGTCGTCGGGACGGCGCAGCAGGGTGTCGCGCAGCTGGCGCACGACCGCGGCGTAGGTCTGGGGGTCGACGCTGCCGTCGCAGGGGGACAGGCAGCGCCCCATCTCGGCCAGCACGCAGGCGCTGCGCCGCGGCTTGCGGGCCAGGCGGTCGCGGCACTGCCGGATCGGGAACACCTCGTGGAGCGCGGCCAGCGAGCTCTCGGCGGCCGCCTTGGACGAGAACGGCCCGAGGTAGTCGGCGTCGTCGTCGAGCACCCGCTTGACCAGCGAGAGCCGCGGCCACGCCTCGCGGGTGAGCTTGAGCCAGGTGACCTTCTCGGGGTGGCGCGAGCGGCGGTTGTAGGGCGGTTTGTGCTCGGCGATGAGGCGCAGCTCGCGCACCGACGCCTCGAGCGGGGTCGCGCACTCGACGGCGCTGACCGACGCCGCGATCTGGACCATCTCGCCGATCCGCGAGCGCTTCTCGGAGGCGGTGAAGTAGCTGCGGACCCGGCGCCGCAGGTCGCGCGACGTACCGATGTAGAGCACCCGGGAGCCCTCGTCGCGGAACAGGTAGACGCCGGGCGCGTGGGGGAGCTGGTCGGCGAGGTGGCGCTTGCGGCGGGTCACCGAGGCGACCTTGGCGGAGTAGCTCTGGAGCTCCTCGAGCGTCTGGACGCCGAGGCCCCCGAGGCGCTCCATGAGGCCGTGGAGCACGTCGACGGTGGCCCGGGCGTCCTCGAGCGCGCGGTGGTTGGGCGTCGTGGCCGAGCGGAAGACGCGGGCCAGCGAGGACAGCTTGTGGTTGGGCGACTCGTCGCGGGTCACCACGTGCCGGGCGAGCTTGACCGTGTCGAGGATCTCGAAGTCGGGCCAGACGATGTCGAGGCGGCGCGCGTCGTTCTTGAGGAAGCCGACGTCGAACCGGGCGTTGTGGGCGACCAGCACCGAGCCGGCGGCGAACTCGAGGAAGGCCGGCAGCGCCGCCTCGATCGGGGGCGCGTCGGCGACCATGCCGTTGGTGATGCCGGTCAGCACCGCGATGAACGCCGGGATCGCCGTGTGCGGGTTGACCAGGGTCTGGAACTCGCCGAGCACCTCGCCGCCGCGCACCTTGACCGCACCGATCTCGGTGATCTGGTCGCCGTCGCCGGGGGAGCCGCCCGTGGTCTCGAGGTCGACCACGCAGAACGTCACGTCGCGCAACGGGCGGCCGAGCTCGTCGAAGCCGCGCTGGAGCTCCCAGCGCTGGTCCGCGGACGAGGTGGTGGTCATGGGGCGACGGTAGGACGCAGGTCCGACAGAACCCGGGAACCGGGCCGCTCAGAGCCTCAGGTGCTCGGGAAAGCCGGTCCAGCGCAGCGCGTCGGGCAGGTGGGTCATGTCGTTGAACACGACCAGGGACGGCGGCCGGTCGGGCGCGTAGCGCAGCACGGTGAGCGCGGCGTGGCCGTGGTTGAGCCCCCACCAGCGCCACGGCGGGGCGGCGCAGGCGTGCGCGACCAGCCAGCCGATGGTGAAGGCGTGGGTCACGACGAGGTGGTGGCCCTCGTCGGAGCCGTCCTCCGGGCCGGTCAGCAGCCGGAGGGCCTCGGCGGCGAGCGCCGCGCCCTCGGTCGCCTCGGCGGGCGAGACGTCCGCGAGGGAGTCCTGGAGGGCCGCACGGTGCTCCGGTTCGAGGCTGTCGAGGTCGTCGGGGGCGGGGACGTGGGGGACGTAGTCGCCGGCGGCGCCCAGCACGCTCACCGGCACGTCCGGCGCGAGCTCCTGGACGAGGCGCCGCGCGGTCTGCTCGGCCCGCGGCAGCGGGCCGTGCCGGACCGACCGCAGGGGGACGCCCGCCAGCCGCCGGCCGAGGAGGGCGGCCTGCTGGAGCCCACGCTCGGTCAGCCCGCCGTCGTCGCCGGGCTCGCCGTGGCGGGCGAGGTAGAGATGGCGCACGGGCATGCCGGGCATTCCACCACGGCCGGCGCCGCTCGGGGGTTTGTGTCGGGCCCTCCTGGCAGCGTCTGCGCCATGACGACAAGGATCGATTGCGACACGTGCGTGGTACGAGGCCTGGCCTGCCACGACTGCGTGGTCACCGTGCTGCTCGGGCCGCCGCCCGAGCTGATGATCGACGACGACGAGCTGCGCGCCCTCGACGTGCTGGCCGACGGGGGTCTGGTGCCTCCGCTGCGGCTGGTGCGGCCGGTCGACGGGCCGCAGGTGGAGTCGGCGTGAGTCCCCGCCGGATCGACCCGGAGCGCCCGCCGGTGCTCCGTCTCGACCCGCGCCGTCCCGGGGGCGCGCCCGTCCCGCGACGGGGCCCGAGAGGCGGGTGAGACCGATGAGACGCATGTGACGGGAGTGACGATGGTTTTCGTCCCCAACACGCGAGGCGGGGTTTGGCCTCGCCGGTGGCCTCCCTTAGGCTGCTCGATCAGGTGTCCGAGGCAGTGGGTCGACCGACCCGCGCGGGCACCGCGCTGAGTCTGGGACCACTCGGGGTCCCGGAGCCGGGGAACCAACCACTCTGGGGTGAATCCCGTACGAGGTGCGACCACGACGTCCGATCGGGCGGCGGGGGAGCGAGGAGTACGGGTAGGGCGAGTCGTGCCCGAATCCGTCAGCTCACCCGGTAGGCGTACGACAACCAGAGGGGACCGCCAGCTCGTGCTGAACGGCCGGACACGTACCACCGCTGCGCTCGCAGCACTCGCCGTCACCGGATCCATCACGTTCTGCGTGAGTGCGGCCACCAGTCCCGCGCAGGCCAAGCCGGACATCGAGACCGTGCGGGCCAAGGTCGACCGGCTCTTCCACGAGTCCGAGCAGGCCGCCGAGCGCTACAACGACGCCCGCCTCGAGCTCGGCGAGCTCAACGAGGACCTCAGCTCCCTCGAGGCCGACCAGACCCGCCAGGGCGACGCCCTCGACGGCGTCCGCTCCGACGTGCGCGCCTCGATCATCCAGCGCTACCAGTCCGGCGGCCTCGGCCCGGCCGGCGAGCTGCTGGCCTCCGACTCCGAGGGCTTCCTCGACGAGCTCTCCACCAGCGCCACCGTGGGCGACCTGCAGGACTCCCTGCTGACCTCCTACGGCACCGAGCTCAAGGCCTACTCGATCCGCAAGGACCAGACCGAGAAGCGCCGCGACGACATCGTCGAGCTCAAGGACACCCTGGCCGAGCAGAAGAAGACCGCCGACGCCAAGCTCGCCGAGGCCAAGGAGCTGCTCTCCAAGCTCGAGGCCGAGCAGCGCGCCGCGATCATGTCGCGCGACTCCGGCCGTCCGGTCGACGCCTCCTCGATCCCGGCCAGCGGTCGCGCGGCCGTCGCGATCAAGTACGCGCTCGCCCAGGTCGGCGACGCCTACGTCTGGGGTGCCGCCGGTCCCAACGCCTTCGACTGCTCGGGCCTGACGATGATGGCCTACGCCCAGGCCGACGTGAGCCTGCCGCACTCCTCGCGCGCCCAGTACAGCAGCGGCACGCACGTCGCCAAGAGCGACCTGCAGCCGGGCGACCTGGTCTTCTACTACAGCCCGATCAGCCACGTCGGCATCTACCTCGGCAACGGCATGATCGTCCACGCCGCCAACCCCGGCGCCGGCGTCAAGGTCTCTGACCTCGACGAGATGCCCTACGCCGGAGCGGTCCGCCCGGGCTGAGCCCGCGGGGACTGTCGGGAGGCAGCCCATGCCCGGGTCCGGACGGGTCCTGACGGCACTGCTGCTCTGCGTCGCGCTGGTCGCGAGCGGGTGCTCGGGCGACGACTACGTCGCGCCGCCCCCGCCGACGACCAGCGAGGTCGCCGACCCGGTCGCGGCCGCCGCCACGGTGACCGCGCTGCAGGACGCGATCCGCTCCGGTGACGCCGACGCGGCCTCCGGGTTGGGGTCCTCGCCCGAGGCGTCGGCCCTGCTCGCCGCGGTGGTCGGCAACGCCACCGCGCTGGGACTGGACGACGTGAGCCTGCGCTACGTCACCGAGACCGGGCGCACCGACGGCGGCGACGGCTGGGACGCCCAGGTGGCGCTCACCTGGCGGGTGGGCGGCTTCGACACCGCCTCGTCGCGCACCGAGGTCCCGTTCTCGTTCGCTGCGGGCGGCAGCCAGATCGCCGCCCTCGACGTCGGGCAGGGGCGGTTGCCGCTGTGGCTCGGCGGGCCGCTCGACGTACGGCGTGCGGGGCCGGTGCTCGTCGCCGCCGCGGAGCCGGCCCGGGCCCGGCGCTACCTGCCCGCGGCACGCCGCGCGCTCGACCAGGTCCGCGCGGTGGTCGGGGGCCGTACCGGCCTCGTCGTCGAGGTCCCGGCCGACAGTGCCGGCCTGCACCGCGCCCTGGGCGTCGAGCAGGGCCGCTACGACGCGATCGCGGCGATCACCGCGCCGGTCGACGGCGTCGCCGTCGCGGGCAGCCCGATCCACGTCTTCCTCGACCGCCCGGTCTACGACGCGCTCGACCCGGTCGCCGCTCAGGTCGTGATGACCCACGAGGCCGTCCACGCCCTCACCGACGCGCCGCTGGCCCAGCGCGCGCCGATGTGGCTGGTCGAGGGCTTCGCCGACTACGTCGCGCTGCGCGACGTCGACCTGCCGAGCAGCCGTACGGCCGCCCAGATCGCGCGCCAGGTCCGTACCGACGGCCTGCCCGACGCGCTGCCGGCGACCAGCGACTTCGACCCGGCGGCGAGCCACCTCGGCGCGGTCTACGAGGCGGCGTGGCTGGTCTGCGTGACGCTCGCCGAGCACCGGGGGGAGCGGGCCCTGGTCGACGTCTACCGCCAGGTGCTCGAGGGCCAGGACTTCGCCGCGGCGCTGCGCTCGGGCTTCGGCTGGAGCGAGCGGGACCTGACCGCCGCCTGGCGCGACCGGCTGGCCGACCTCGCGGGAGTGGCGGGCTAGCGCTCGGGGTCCACGCCCTACCCTGGGGCCGTGGAGAACCGATCGGCAGTACGCCGGGTGGCCCTCGGCACGGTCCTGATCGGGGTCGCGGCCTTCGTCCTCATCGCGACGACCCAGGTGCCGTGGCATCCCGTCCCCGGCGGCACACCCGACCCGGTTGCCGCCTCCTCGGTCTTCAGCCGGGCCGAGATCGACCGCGCCGAGAACTTCGCCCTGTGGGGCCGGGCGTGGAGCTGGTCGGCGCTCGCGGTCTCGCTCGCCGTCGCCTGCTGGCTGGGCTTCGGCCGGACCGGCCGCGCGCTCGTCGCCCGGCTCCGCGGCTGGTGGTGGGTGCGCGTGCTGGTCGTCGTCACCGTACTGACCCTCGTCGGTGAGCTGGTCACGCTGCCCTTCGGCATCGCGCTGCGCCGGCTGCGTCTCGACGAGGGCCTCGCCGCGGGCTCGTGGGGCGCCTGGGCTCTGGACGTGGTCAAGGGCGACCTGGTGGCCATCGTGACCACCGCGCTCGCCGTCATCGCCCTGGTCGCCTGCATCCGCCGCCTGCCCCGGCTGTGGCCCGCCGTCGCCGGCCTCGCCGCCGCCGGACTGGTGGTGCTCGGCTCGTTCGTCTACCCGGTCGTCGTGGAGCCGGTGTTCAACCACTTCACGCCCCTGCCGGACGGCCCGCTGCGCACCCAGATCCTCGACCTCGCGCAGACCGAGGACGTCAAGGTCGACGACGTCCTCGTCGCCGACGCCTCACGGCGCACGACCACCCTCAACGCCTACGTCTCCGGCTTCGGCCAGACCCGCCGGGTGGTCCTCTACGACACCCTCGTCGACAGCTCACCCACCGACGAGACGCTCTCGGTGGTGGCCCACGAGCTCGCGCACGCCAAGTACGACGACGTGATGACCGGCACCGCGCTGGGCGCGGCCGGGGCGCTGCTCGGCGTCGGGCTGCTGGGGCTGCTGCTGCCGGTGCCGCGGCGCCCGCGCGCGGGCGACACCGCCGACGAGGAAGGCAACGAGGCCGGCGAGACCGGGGCCGGCGGCGACGCGTCGTACCTGGGCGGGGTGGGGGTGGTGCCCCGGGTTCTCGCCCTGGTCGCGATCGGCACGCTCCTCGCGGCGCCCGTCCAGAACGGGATCAGCCGCCAGCTGGAGACCCGGGCAGATCAGACGGCGCTGGAGGTGACGAAAGCCCCCCAGGCGTTCGTCGACCTGCAGCGCCGTCTGGCCCTGCGTTCCCACGCCGACCCCACACCTCCGGAGTGGTCGCAGTGGTGGTTCGGCTCGCACCCCACGGTCCTGCAGCGGATCGGGTTGGCGAACCAGTTCGAGGCTGAGCGGTGAGCGTCGGTCCCTGACCGGCGATCACGGGGTGACGGCGTGCTCGACGCTCTGCTGGGAGTCGCCGAAGAGGCCGCCGACGCCGCCACCGAAGAGGAGGACGGCGCCCACCATCATCGCGGCGACCAGCGTCACGATGAGCGCGTACTCGACCGCGGTCGCGCCGCGCTCGTCTCGGTGGCGCTCGTTCATCGTGGGTCCTGTCGTCGCAGCGTGGTCGGAAAAGGAGCGGGGGCCGTACCGACCGGGTCAGCACGGCCCCACCGCGTCCGGAGACGGTCGTCGTTACTTCTTGACCGAGTCCGCGACCTTGTCGAACAGGCCGCTCAGGTTGCCACCGAGGAGCGTGACCGCAGCGATGATCGCGATGGCGATCAGGGCGACGAGCAGGCCGTACTCGACGGCGGTGGCGCCGCGCTCGTCCGACTTGACGAGCCGGGCGTTGAGCAGGATCTGGAGGTACTGGATCATCGGGATCTCCCTGTGCACTGTGGTTCGTTGTCCCCGGGGAGTGCTTCCCCGATGACCTGAACTCTGCCGGAGGGCGGAGATGGTGTGATCGGGAGTTCGTCTCTTCGCTGCTAGTCACTTCTGACTAGGGTCGGGCGACGTGCTGTCGGTCACGTTCAGCGGGCCGAGGGCTGCACCGTGGAGAGCAGCCCGATCCGCATCGCGGTGACCAGTGCCTGGGCCCGGTTGGCGGCGCCCAGCTTCTGGTAGATCCGGGCGATGTGGGACTTCGTCGTCGACTCGGACAGGTAGAGCTTCTGGCCGATCGCGGCGGCGTTGAGGCCCTCGGCGAGCAGCAGCAGGACGTCGTGCTCGCGCTCGGTGAGGGCGGTCGACTCGGCGGACTGGCGGCGCATCATCGCGCCCACCAGGCCGGCGCAGACGAACGCCTTGGGGGAGACCGCCGCATGGCGCGCGGCCTTGATCACCTCGGTGGAAGGAGCGTCCTTGCCGACGAAGCCGGACGCACCGGCCTGCATCGCGGCGAAGATCTGCTCGTCGCCGGAGTGCATGGTGAGCACGATGAGACCGATCTCGTCGCTCTCCTTGCGCAGCGTGCGGACGACGTCGAGGCCGGTACCGTCCTGCATCTGCAGGTCGGTGATGACCACGTCGGGGCGCACCTCGCGGGCGCGGTGGATCCCCTCTTGGACCGAGCCGGCCGTCGCGACGACGCGCAGGTCGGGCTCGAGGTCGAGCACCGCGCCGAGCCCGTCGCGGATCAGCTCGTGGTCGTCGATCAGGAGGACCGAGATGGTGTCGCTCATCGCTTCTCCAGAAGTGTCGGGGAGCCCGCGTCGGCGACAGCGTCGGCGTGGGCGGTGCTCCGGGGGATCTTCAGTGCTACCGAGACCGTGAGTCCGCGGCTGGCGTTGTCACGGACGATGAGCTCCGCGCCGATCAGTCTGGCACGTTCGCGCATGATCTTGAGGCCGTGCGAGTCGGTTCGCGCGGTCTGGAGTCCCACGCCGTTGTCGGTGATGGTGATGATCGCCTCGGGAGCGTAGACCTGGCAGCGCACGTCGATGGACGTCGCACGTGCGTGCTTGACCGCGTTGTTCATCGCTTCCTGGGCGATCCGGAACAGCTCGGCCTCGACCTCGGGGCGCAGCCGGGTGGGCTGCTCGTCCAACCGGACCCTGATGGGGATCCCCGAGGACTCTGACAGGTGCCGGGCCACGTTGCTGATCGCCGCGCCGAGGCTCTCGTTCTCGCCGATGCTGGTCCGCAGGTTCATCACCGACTGGCGGACCTCGGCGACGACCTTGGTCACCCGGTCGCGCAGCATGCCCAGCGCCTTGGCCTGCTGCTCGTCGGCGGGACGGGCGGCGAGCGCGTCGATGATGTAGCCGAGCGAGGCGATGTCCTGGGCGACGCCGTCGTGCATCTCGCGCGCCAGGCGGCTGCGCTCGTCGGCAGTGGCGGCGTCGCGGAACTGGGCGAACAGCAGCGCGGCGTCGAGCTTGACCGCGGTGTCGGCGATGTCGCGGGCCACCGCGGCGAGGGGGAGCGGGCGTCCGGCATCGGACTCGGAGGGACGCAGCCCGGCGACGATCGCCTGCTCGCTGACCCGGAAGGCGAAGCCCTGGCCGATCTGGATCGGTGCGGGGTCGGTGCCGGCCTGCATCCGTACGTCGTTGGCCAGGGTCTCGCTGGCCATGGCATCGGGAGACTCGAGCTCGACCGTCGAGGCCACGGGCGTGAGGGCCTCGCCGCGCGGGACGTAGAGGACCAGGCCCCGGTTGGGGATGTCGTCGCTGACCTGGCTGAGCAGCTCGCCGCCGAGCACGCCGACGTCGAGGCCGGAGCTGAGGCTCCCGGCGAGGTCCAGGAGCTGCTTGAGGTGCTCCTGCGCGTCACGGTAGGGCGCCAGCGGGTCGGGGATCCGGTCGGAGGAGAAGGTGACCGCGGCGATGAGACTCAGCCCGAGGCCGGCCATCACCCAGGTGAAGATCGAGACCGCCTGCTCCGAGGAGATCTCCTGCCACCACATCAGGCCGAGCGCGACGACGGAGATGAGCTCGACGAGGACCGTCCGGATCATCGTCCGGATGCCCGCGACCGCGGTGGCATAGAGCGGCGGGACCACCAGCGCGGCCAGGATGACGGGCGAGTCGCCCATGCCGAGTGCGCAGATGACGCCGATCGTCGCCGCTTCGGTCGAGGGGCTCAGCGAGAGCTCGAGCTCGCGGCGCGTCGACGTCACGCCCTGGTAGACCCACACCCCGCTGAGCACGGCGAGGCCGAGCAGGCCCTGCTCCTGGTGGAGCCAGACGATGGGGATGCCGATGGCGAGCAGGGCGAACAGGCGCGCCGCTCCCACGACGGCGTACGTCTGGCTGCTCGGCATCAGTCCAGCCTAGGGCTCGGGCTCGCGGACGTCAGTTGTTGGTGAACGAGTCGTAGGCGGAGATCACGGCCGGCCCGAGGATGACGACGAACAAGCAGGGGAGGATGAAGAGGATCAGCGGGATCATGATCTTCACCGGCACCTGCTGGGCCTTCTCCTCGGCGTACTGGCGCCGCTTCACCCGGATCTCGCCCGACTGCACGCGCAGCACCTGGCCGATCGGGATGCCGAAGGCGTCGGCCTGGACCATCGAGCCGACGAAGGTGTTGAGGTCGTCGACATTGCTGCGGGCGGCCATCGACCGCAGGGCGTCGGACCGGCTCTTGCCGAGCTGCATCTCCCGCAGCACGCGGGCGAACTCCTCGGCGACCGGGCCGCCCGTGTGGCGAGCGACCTGCTGGAGCGCGGCGTCGAAGCCGAGACCGGCCTCGACGCTGATGGTGAGCAGGTCCACGGCGTCGGCGAGCGTCCGCTTGATCTGGTCGGAGCGGTGCACACCGCGGTTGTAGAGGTACAGGTCGGGGGCCACGAATCCGAGGACCAGACCGCCGATGCCGACGAGCAGCAGCAACGTCACCGGGATGTGGATCAGGACGCCGTACGCGACACCCAGCAGGGGGAGCGCGACCGCGAACATGACCTTGAACGACACGACGCGGTCGACGGTCCAGCCGGCCGGGTTGCCGGCGAGGTCGAGGCGACGGCGGATCCGTTCGGCCTTGTCGGCGCCGGTGATCCGGCGTCCGACCTTGACCGCCCGCTCCTGGAAGGGGCCCACGACCCGGTCCGCGAAGGACCGGTCGGCCTCCTCGGCCAGCTCGCGGCCGGGCTGCCCGGAGCGCTCCAGCGCCTCGAGGGCGCGGGCGAGGCCCTGGGGCTGCTCCTTGGTGAAGGCGGCGCCGACGGCGGCGATGGATCCCAGCAGGAGCACGAAAGCGAGCAGGAGCAGCATCACGCCTCCACCTTGACCATGCGCGACATCGCGAAGACACCGATGCTCATCCAGATCACGCCGAACGCCGACAGCACCCAGCCGCGGGGGTCGTGGATCAGCGGATCGAGGAACGCGGGGTTCGTGACGAGGAAGAACAGCAGGAAGGCGACCGGCAGGACGCACAGGATGACCGCGGACAGCCGGCCCTCGGCCGACAGGGCGCGCACGTGGCGGCGCAGGAACTGCCGCTCCCGCATCGTCGCCGCGACGGTCGTCAGCAGCTCGGCGAGGTTGCCGCCGACCTGACGCTGGATCCGGATGGCCATCACGGCCCAGCCGAAGTCCTTGCTCTGGAAGCGGGCGGCGACGCCCTCGAAGGCGTCCTCGATGGAGACACCGATCCGGGCCTCGACCAGGACGCGCTTGAACTCGGAGGCGATGGGCTCCGGGCCCTCGCGGACGACCGTGTCGACCGCCTGGGCCAGGGACAGACCCGCGCTCAGCGCACCCGACAAGAGCTGGAGGACCTCCGGCAGCGCGTTGTCGAACGAGCGGCGACGGCGTCCGGTCATGAAGCGCAGGTAGACCGGCGGGATCACGAAGCCGATCACCATGAAGAGCAGGCCGACGAAGATGTTGCCGCGGCCGAGCAGGAGGCCGATCACACCGGCGGCGAGCACCGTGCCGATGTGGACGAGCAGCCACTCCGAGGGCTTGAACTCGCTGCCGGCGGCGGCGAGGCGGCGGGTCATCCGGTCGTTGAGGGCGCTGTTGTGCTCGAGCACGCTGGCGGCGGCGGCCTTGGCCTGGTCGAGGACGGGCTCGGACGGGGCCTTGGCGGCGTGGTGGTCCTCGAGGCCCGTCACCCGCGTGCTGTACGCCGTCACGCGGTCCGCGATGGTCATCGGGGCCGGGCGGGACGGCACGAGCAGCACGGCGACCGCGAGCAGGCCCAGGGCGAAGACGCCGAGTCCCGCCCAGAGCAGCCAGCCGGGGGCGACCCAGCCGCGGTCGTCGGTGAGCGTGGGCAGGGGGGCCGGGGCGACGGGGGCGGTGCCGGCGGACTGCACGGGGGCCAGGGCGCGGGCGACGAGCGTGCCGGAGCCGGTGGGCAGGGAGACCTCGACGTTGGCGAGCTCGGCGTCGAAGCCGTCGGGCAGGGGAGCGGTGACCAGGACCTGGTCGGCGAGGGCCTCGGCCTCGGCGGCGAAGGTCTGGGCGAGGGCCGTTCCGGTGGCGGTGATGACCTCGCCCTTGCCGGCGGTGGCGAGGGTGGTCAGCGGGGCGAGCTGCTTCGCACCGAGGTCGAGACCGACCGCGTGGACCCGCACGCCGGAGTCCTCGATCGCCGTGGTGGCGGCGTCGAGGGTGGCGGTGCTGCCGGCGTCGGCGCCGTCGGAGAGCACGAGAAGGGTGCGCTGGCCGTCGTCGCCGGCGGCCTCGGCGGCGGCGATCACGCCGTCGTACAGGAGGGTGTCGCGGTGCAGCGCGAGCCCGTCGACGACGGCCTGCGCGGCGGCGCGGTCGGTGGTGGGCGCGAGGGCGACCGAGACCAGGCTGTCGAAGGTGACGATGCCGACCGCGACGTCGTCGGGGACGGCGTCCAGGTAGGTCGTCGCGGCCTCCTTGGCCGCCGCGAACCGGCCCTGGCGCCGCATCGAGTTGCTGGTGTCGATGACGAGGATGGTGGTGCGCTTGACCACCGAACCGCTGCTGGTGCCCTCGGCGGTGGCGTCGAGCGCCTGTCCCTCGAGGGTGGCCGTGACGCCGGCGAGGTCCACCTGCACCCCCGCCGGTACGTCGACCAGGATCCGCAGGCCCTCGCCGGTGGACTCGACGTGGCCGATGGTCGCGTCCTCGGCGTACGCCTGGGCCGGGACCAGGAGCACGGCGAGCACGGCGACGAGCAGCGCCGCGAAGCGGCGGAGAACAGCCCGACGCCCGGACATCAGAGGCGTTCCGTCCGGAAGATCGTCGGGTCGACCGCGACGTTGGCGTAGGCGAGCTTCTCCAGGAACTTCGGCCGCAGGCCGGTCGAGCGCAGCCGGCCGAGGATGCGGCCGTTCTCGTCGAAACCGGCGGAGTTGTCGAAGACGAAGATGTCCTGGAGGGTGATGATGTCGCCCTCCATCCGCTCCACCTCGGTGATGTGGGTGATCCGGCGCGAGCCGTCCTTGAAGCGCGTCTGGTGCACGATCAGGTCGACCGCGGAGGCGACCTGCTCGCGGATCGCGCGGATCGGCAGCTCCATGCCGGCCATCAGCACCATCGTCTCCATGCGGGAGAGCGTGTCGCGGGGGCCGTTGGAGTGCAGGGTGCAGATCGAGCCGTCGTGGCCGGTGTTCATGGCCTGGAGCATGTCGAGCGCGGAGGCGTCGCGGACCTCGCCGACGACGATGCGGTCGGGGCGCATGCGCAGGCAGTTGCGGACCAGGTCGCGGATGGTGACCGCGCCCTTGCCCTCGATGTTGGCGGGCCGCGACTCCAGGCGGACGACGTGGTCCTGCTTGAGCTGGAGCTCGGCGGCGTCCTCGATGGTGACGATCCGCTCGTCGCGCGGGATGAACGACGACAGCACGTTGAGCGTCGTGGTCTTTCCGGCGCCGGTACCGCCGGAGACGATCACGTTGAGGCGGCCGCGCACGCAGGCGTCGAGGAAGTCGGCGGTCTGGGGCGTCAGCGACCCGAAGTTGATCAGGTCCTGCACGGTGAGCGGGTCGGTCGAGAACTTCCGGATCGTCAGCGCGGAGCCGTCGATCGAGAGCGGCGGGATGATCGCGTTGACCCGGCTGCCGTCGGGGAGGCGGGCGTCGACCATGGGGGAGGACTCGTCGACGCGGCGGCCGATGCGGGAGACGATCTTGTCGATCGTGCGGCGCAGGTGGGACTCGTCGGCGAAGTGCGCCTCGGCCTTGACGAGGCGGCCGTCGCGCTCCAGCCAGACGTCGTCGTGGCCGTTGACCATGACCTCGGAGACCTCGGGGTCGCGCAGGTAGGGGTCGATCGGGCCGTAGCCGAGGATGTCGTCGGTGATCTCCTGGGTGACCCGGGCGCGATCGGCCGCGCTGAGCGGCCGGTCCTGGGCGCCGAGGACCTCGGAGAGCACCGAGCGGACCGTCTGGTCGAGCTCGTCCTGGTCCATCTCGGCGTCGTAGAGGTGAGGGCCGAGCTGCTTGATGAGCTCGCCGTGCACGCTGGCCTTGAGGTCCTCGAGCCGGTCGAGGTCGTTGCCGGCGAGGCGGCGTCCGGGGCGGTGGTCACCGGCCGCGGCGGCGGCGCGCGAGGACAGCGGACCCGGGCCCGGCGCAGCGCTCGCCTCGGCGGGTGCGGGAGCCGGCGCCTGAGCAGCCGGTACGACGGGCGTCGGCGCGGCAGGCGCGGGCGCGTTGGCGGCGTCGACGACATCGGCGAGCAGGGCCGCGTCGGCGGCGGGCGTGGCGGCGTGCTTGCCTTGCGCGGCGGCCTCGCGGCGAGCCGCGGCGAGGCGGTCGGAGAGGCTGGACATGCTCAGCTCCTTCCGCGGCGGAACAGGCCGCGCGAGCGGGGCTGCTCGGCCTGGGTCGCTGCTGTCGGCACCGGTACGGCGACCGGCTCGCCCGTCACCGAGGAGGCGAGGTGGGCGTAGGCCTGGCTCGCCGGGTGGCCCGGCTTGTGGGACACGATCGGGGTGCCGGCGTTGGTGGCGGCGGCGATGTCGACGGCTGTGGCGACCTGGGCGGTCACCGGCATGTTGAGGATGCTCTCGACCTTCTCGACGCTGATGCCGACGAGCTCGTCGGCCCGGTTGAGCAGCAGGTGCCGGTGGCCGCGGGCGATGCTCAGCATGTCCATGGTCTCGAGCGCGACCTTGACGTTCTTGAGCGTCGGTACGTCGAGCGTGGCGACGATGACGCACTCGTCGGTCTCGTCGAGGGCGGTGAGCGTCGCGTCGTCGAAGGACGGCGAGGTGTCGACCACGATGTAGTCGAAGCCGTCGCGCAGGGCCCGCAGGATGCGGGAGATGAGCAGCGGCGTGACCCGCTCGCGCACGTCGGGGTGAGCCGGCGCGGCGAGCACGGTGAGCGAGTCCTCGTGCCGGGTGAGGAGACCCTCGAGCATCGAGAGGTCGATGGAGTCCTCGGACCCGACGGCCTGCTCGATGGAGTGGGTCGGGAAGAGCTGCATGGTGATCGCGACGTCGCCGAAGGCGAGGTCGAGGTCGACCAGGCAGACCTTGCGCGCCCCGCGGTCGGTGAGCGCGAGCGCCAGGTTGACCGACGAGGTGGTCTTGCCGACGCCGCCCTTGGGGGAGAACACGGTGACCACGCGACCGAGCTGACGGGCGCCGCCGGGCCCGCGCAGGGCCTGGAAGAGCTGGTGGGCGCGCTCGACGGCGCTGGTGAGCGCCTTCTCGTCGCCGCCCGCGACGACGACGTCGCGCACGCCGGCGTGCATGGACTTGGTCAGCACGTCCGTGTCGAACTGGTCGCGGACCAGGACGACGCTGACGGTGGGCCGCTTGATGCGGAGCTCCTCGGCCGCGGCCAGCGCCGACGGGAGGTCGACGGAGGGGCCGAGGACGACGACGTACTCGTCCGCGTGCTGGTCGAGCCACGCCTGGCCCCGCTCGGTCGTGGAGACCGCGTGGGAGCCGGTGGGCATCGCCCGGAGCAGGCTCTCGACGAGCGACGGATCCTGTTCGACTAGAACCGGCATGACGTCCTCACTGAGCGTTGCGGATGGTGGTGCAGACGTTGTTGCCCTTGTCGACCTCGACCTGGCTCTCCTTGTTCAGGAGGGCCACCGAGAGCTTGCCGCGCTCGCGCCCGTCCTGCAGCCACTCGAACTGCTGCTGGGTGACGGCGAGGTGCAGGGCCGGAGCGCCGCCCTCGGCGGGAGCGCCGTCCTCGGTCGCGACGGTGGTCGTGGTCTGCGCGCCCTTGGAGAGCACGGTGACCCGGTCGATGAGCAGGCAGGTCGGCGTGCCGGGGTTGATGGTGAGGAACACCGCGAGCTGCGAGCCGGGCTCGATGAACGAGCCGACCGGCAGGTCGAAGGACTCCGGCTTGGCGATGAGACCGGTCGGCAGCGGCAGCGAGGCCACCTCGACGGGGTCGCCGACGCCGCCGAACTTGGTGGAGAGCAGCTGCTCGCCGGCGTAGAGCGTGGTCAGCGCGACCTTGTCGTCGATGTCGCCGAGGTCGCTCTGGCGCAGGGCGTTCTCGAGGACCTGGCCCTCGGGGACCTGGGTCTCGGCGAGCTTGCCGGTGTCGAGCGCCGACTTGATGCTCTCGCCGGGCAGCACGGTCTTGCCCGCGGCCACGGTGACGACGCTGGTGGTCTGGTACTTCTCGGCGGCGCGCGTCTCGGCGCCCCGAGCGAAGACGAAGACGAGCCCGACCCCGAGCGCGGCGATCACCGCGGCGACGACGAGCAACAACCTACGACGGTCCACTTCAGAGCCCTCCCGCTCCCCATGGCTGCCGTCCGCCCCTCCCGGCACGTTCGGTCAGCGACTCCACTGAAGCAAAGTCATTTCCGCCCGCAACCCTCCCCGGCTGCGGCGCAGGCCGAGGCTAGCGCGTCCGGCGGCGAGTGTGGCGAAAATCGCGGAATCCCCAGAATTGATGACCGATCGCGGGTTGCGGGTGGCCCGACTGGGCTATGCCGCGGTCGTGGTCAGGGAGGTCAGGGAGGTCGGGGAGGTCAGGAGTAGAGCGCCGCGATCTCGTCGCGGCACTCGCGCATGACCACGTTGCGCTTGAGCTTGAGGCTCGGCGTCACCTGGCCGGCCTCCTCGGTCCAGTCGGTCGGCAGGATCGTGAACTTGCGGATCGACTCGGCCTTGGACACCGCCTTGTTGGCCTCGTCGACGGCGGCCTGGATCTCGGCGCGCAGGTCCTCGTCGTCGACCAGGTCGGCGATCTTGCCGGACTTGCCGTGGTGCTCGGCCCAGGCCGGGAAGGCCTCCTCGTCGATCGTGACGAGCGCGCCGATGAACGGCTGCCCGTCGCCGACGACCAGGCACTGGCTGACCAGGGCGGACGCGCGGACGCGGTCCTCGAGGACGGCGGGTGCGACGTTCTTGCCGCCCGCGGTCACCAGGATCTCCTTCTTGCGCCCGGTGATCCGGACGAATCCCTCGTCGTCGACCTCGCCGACGTCGCCGGTGTGGAACCAGCCGCCCTCGTCGAGCGCCTCGGCGGTCGCGGCGGGGTTGTTCCAGTAGCCGGTGAAGACCTGGCCGCCGCGGAAGAGCAGCTCGCCGTCGTCCGCGATCCGTACGGCGGTCCCGGGCAGCGGCCGCCCGACGGTGCCGACCTTCTGGGCGTCGGGGAGGTTGACCGTCAGCGCCGCGGTGGTCTCGGTCAGGCCGTAGCCCTCGAGCACGGTGACGCCGATGCCCCGGTAGAAGTGGCCGAGCCGCTCACCGAGCGGGGCGCCGCCGGAGACGGCGAACTCGCAGTTGCCGCCCAGCGCGGTGCGGAGCTTGCCGTAGACCAGGCGTCCGAAGAGCGCGTGCTGGGTGCGGACCCGCAGCGGCACCCGGCCACCGTCGAGCGCGCGGGAGTAGGCGATGGCGGTCTCGGCGGCGCGGTCGAAGATCTTGCCCTTGCCGTCGGCGGTCGCCTTCTGCGAGGCGGTGTTGAAGACCTTCTCGAAGACGCGGGGGACCGCGAGGATGAAGGTCGGCCGGAACGTGGCGAGCTGGGGGAGCAGGTTCTTGATGTCGGCACTGTGGCCCAGCCGGGTGCGCGACTTGATGCAGCCGACCTGGATGATCCGCGCGAACACGTGCGCCAGGGGCAGGAACAGCAGCGTGGAGGCGCCCTCGGTGTCGAAGAGCCGCTCCAGCTCGTCGACCGCGACGACCAGCTCGGTCTGGAAGTTGTCGTGGGTGAGCATGCAGCCCTTGGGCCGCCCGGTCGTGCCCGACGTGTAGATCAGCGTGGCGAGCCCCTCGGGCCCGACCGACGTACGACGCTCCTCGAGGTCGGCGTCCGCCACCCCGGCGCCGGCGGTGGTCAGGGCGGCGACGGCGCCGTTCTCGATCACCCAGACGTGCTCCAGGTCGGTCAGTCCGGCCCGCAGGGGCTCGATCCGAGCCAGGTGGGTGGCGTCCTCGCAGACGACGGCGCGGGCGCCGGAGTCGGACAGAATCCACTGGATCTGCTCCTCCGAGGAGGACTCGTAGATCGGCACGGTGGCGGCCCCGGCGAACCAGATCGCGTAGTCGAGCAGCGTCCACTCGTAGCGGGTCCGCGAGATCAGGGCGACCCGGTCGCCGGGCCCGATGCCCGAGGCGATGAGGCCCTTGGCGACGGCGCTCACCTCGTCGAGGAAGGTGGCGCAGGTGACGTCCTCCCAGTCCCCGCCGGCCGTGGCCCGGCTGAACTGCACGCTCTGCGGCGCCTCGGCCGCGTTGCGGATCACGTCATCGGTCAGGTTGCCGGTCGTGGGGATCGACACGGTCTGCGGGGTGGAGTACTCGCGCACGATCGCAGGTTACCGCCGAGTTAGGGCGTGTCCCTCACGTCCCCGCCTGCTGCGCGGCGTTTGCGACTCGATCTGGCGGCGTTCTCGGAGACTCGACGGGCCTCCGGCCCGCCTTCGCTCCTCGGCCTTGCCAGATCGGCCGCAAACACCGCTCGCGACGGCGCGGACGTGAGGGACACGCCCTAGGGCAGGTGGTGCCTGCCCGCGGTGGTGCCGGTGCCCGGAGAGGCCCGCGTCACGTCCGGTGCCCGCCCGGGGCGGGACCAGGTCCGGTAGCCTTCCCGCATGGCCGAACAGACGTCCTCGTCGATCGTCGTCGACGCACCGCCCGCCGAGGTGATGGCCGTCATCGCCGACTTCGCGGCCTACCCCGCGTGGGCCAAGGGCGTCACCGTCGCCGACGTCCGCTCGTCCTACGACGACAGCGACCCGGCCCAGGCCGGCCGGGCGCGCGAGGTGTTCTTCGCCCTCGATGTGTCGCCGATCAAGGACGAGTACACCCTCGCCTACGTCTGGGACGGCGACCGCCAGGTCACCTGGACCCTCGCCGAGGGCAAGATGCTCAAGGCCCTCGACGGCGCCTACGTGCTGCGCGCGAGCGGCTCCGGCACCGAGGTGACCTACCGGCTGGCCCTCGACGTCTCGATCCCGCTGATCGGCATGCTCAAGCGCAAGGGCGAGAAGATCCTCATCGACACCGCGCTCAAGGGCCTGAAGAAGCGCGTCGAGTCCGGCGCCTGAGGTCTGCCGGCGTGCGGATCGTTCTCTTCACCGGCAAGGGCGGCGTCGGCAAGTCCACCGTCGCGGCCGGTACGGCGGCGCTCGCGGCCGCGCGCGGCCTGCGCACGCTGGTGATCTCGACCGACGCCGCGCACTCGCTCGCCGATGCCTACGGCGCCGGCCCGACCGGCGCGGAGCCCACCGAGGTGGCGCCCGGTCTGTTCCTCCAGCAGGTCGACGCCCAGCTGCGCTTCGAGCAGTCCTGGGCCGACATCCAGCGCTACCTGCTCTCGGTGCTCGACGCGGTGGGCATGGACCCGGTCGCGGCCGAGGAGATGACCGTCATCCCGGGCGCCGAGGAGGTGCTCGCCCTGCTCGAGCTGCGCCAGCACGCCCGCTCGGGCCGCTGGGACGTGATCGTCGTCGACTGCGCGCCGACCGCCGAGACGCTGCGGCTCCTGGCGCTGCCCGAGGCGCTCGGGTGGTACCTCGAGCGGCTGCTGCCGATCCAGCGCCGGCTGGTCAAGGCGCTGCGCCCGGTGCTCAACCGCGCGGCCGGCGTACCGATGCCGGGGGACGCGGTCTTCGACGCGATCACCCGCCTGCACGGCGAGCTGGACGACGTCCACGCGCTCCTGTCGGGGCCCGAGGCGAGCGTGCGGCTGGTGCTCACCCCGGAGCAGGTGGTGCTCGCCGAGGCGCGCCGCGCCTACACGAGCCTGTGCCTGTTCGGCTACCGCGTCGACGGCGTGGTCGCCAACCGGGTCTTCCCCGACGGTGACGGCGACCCGTGGCGGGCCGGGTGGGTGGCCGCCCAGGCGGGCGTGCTGCGCGAGGTGGCCCAGTCGTTCGGCGGGCTGCCGGTGTGGACCTCGCAGTACCAGGCGGCCGAGCCGGTGGGCGTCGCGGCGCTCGCGGACCTCGCCACCGGCCTGTACGACGGCGCGGACCCGCTCGCCGTACCGGCGGGGGAGGGACCGTTCCGGGTCACCCGGGGCGAGAGCGGCGCGGTCGCCCACCTGGCGCTGCCGTTCGTGACCCGGGCCGAGGTCGACCTGGCCCGCAACGGCGACGAGCTCGTGATGACCGTCGGCTCCTACCGGCGGCTGATGACGCTGCCGCCGGGCCTGGCCCGGCTCCGGGTGGCGGGGGCCAGCGTGGTCGAGGGCGAGCTGCGGGTACGGTTCGCGGAGCCCGATCCGGTGGCGATGGGAGACCAGCACCATGCCCGATGACGACATCGGCAGCGTCGGCGAGGAGGCGATGAAGCTCCTCGGCGCCTTCGCCGACCTGGCCAAGCAGCACACCGGCGACACCGCCGGCGGGCTCGGCAACCTGGCCGGCCAGGCCGCTGCGATGGCCCACGACGTCAACGAGCACCTCGCGACCGACGCGGCCGAGTGCCGCTACTGCCCGGTGTGCCGGGTGGTGCACGCGGTCCGGCAGACCTCGCCGGAGGTCAAGGCGCACCTCACGGTCGCCGCCTCCTCCCTGCTCCAGGCCGCGGCGGGCCTGCTCGAGACGCTGCCCCAGCCGCCCGACAGCGGCTCCGGCGCCGCTCGTGGGCCCGAGGTGCAGCACATCGACCTCGACGACGACGGGCCGGACCCGGGCCCGTGACCGGCGACCTGACCTGCGGGATCGACATCGGCGGCACCAAGATCGCCGGTGCGGTGGTCGATGCCGGCGGCACGGTCGTTGCCGAGTCCCGCGTCGAGTCGCCCGCCGCCGACGCGAGCGCCATCGCCACCACCGTCGCGGCGCTCGTCGCCGAGCTGACCGGGCCGGGCGGTCACCCGGTGCGCGCGGTCGGGGTGGGTGCCGCGGGCTACGTCGCGGCCGACCGCTCGACCGTGCTCTTCGCGCCCAACATCGCCTGGCGCAACGAGCCGCTCGGTGCCGACCTCGCGCGCCGCACGGGTCTGCCCGTGGTCGTCGAGAACGACGCCAACGCCGCCGCCTGGGGCGAGTTCCGCCACGGCGCGGGCCGCGACGCCGACGACCAGCTCATGGTGACCGTCGGCACCGGCGTGGGTGGCGGCGTCGTGACCGAGGGGCGGCTGCTGCGCGGTGCCTACGGCGTGGCCGCCGAGATCGGCCACCTGTGCGTCGTACCGGACGGGCTGGTGTGCGGCTGCGGCAACCGCGGCTGCCTCGAGTCCTACGCCAGCGGCACCGCGCTGGTCCGCGCCGCGCAGGCCGCGCCCGGCGCGGCGATCCTGGACGCCGCCGGCGGCGACCCGTCCGCGATCACCGGGCCGATGGTCACCGCGGCCGCCGTGGCCGGAGATGCCACCGCCGCGGGCCTGCTCGCCGACCTGGGCGGCTGGCTCGGGCACGGCATCGCCTCGCTCGTCGCGGTCCTCGACCCGGCGGTCATCGTCGTCGGGGGCGGCGTCGCCGCGGCCGGCGACCTGCTGCTGGACCCGGTACGGGCGGCGTTCGACCGCGAGCTGACCGGCCGGGGCTTCCGTCCCCGCGCCGCGATCGTGCCCGCCGTCCTCGGCAACCGCGCCGGCATGATCGGCGCCGCGGACCTCGCACGGGGGTGAGCATGGGCGCGGGCTACGTCGGCGTCGACGTCGGCGGCACCAAGGTGCTGGCAGTACGCGTGTCCGCGGCCGGTGCGGTCGAGGCGAGCGCCACCCGGCCGATGCCGGGCCGGACCGCGCCCGTCACCGAGGTCGAGGACGCGATCGTCGCCGCGGTCCGGGCGGTCCAGGACGGCGCGCACCCGCCCGCCGGGCTCGGCATCTCCGCCGCCGGGCTCGTCGACGCCGCCGGCGAGCGCTTCCTCTTCGGCGCCCACCTGCCGTGGCGCGACGCCCCGGTGCGCCGGGTGATCGCGGAGCGCACCGCTCTGCCCGTCGTCCTCGACAACGACGCCAACTGCGCGGCCCATGCCGAGCTCGTGGCCGGTGCCGCGCGCGGGGTCGACGCGGCGCTGCTCATCACGATCGGCACGGGCATCGGCGGGGCGCTGGTGCTCGGCGGCCGGGTCGTGCGCGGCGCGCACGGACTGGCGGGGGAGTTCGGCCACATGCAGGTGGTGCCCGGTGGGCTCGCCTGCGAGTGCGGCCTGCGCGGCTGCTGGGAGCAGTACTGCAGCGGGCGCGCCCTCGAACGGGTCACCCGCGTCGCCCTGGGCCGTCACCTCGAGGGGCCCGAGGTGACCGCGCTGGCCCGGGCCGGCGACGAGGTCGCCCGCCACGCCTTCGGCTCGATCGGCACCTGGCTCGGCGTCGGCGCGGCCGGGCTCGTCTCGGCGTTCGACCCCGAGGTGGTCGTGGTCGGCGGCGGGGTCTCCGCGGTCGGCGACCTGCTGCTGGCGCCGGCCCGCCGGGCGCTGGAGGAGTCCCTGCAGGGCACGGACTACCGCGCCGTGCCGCCGCTGGTCCCGGCCACGCTGGGTCCGGAGGCGGGTGCGGTCGGCGCCGCGCTCCTGGCCCGCGACGGACGCGGCCGATGACGCCCGACCGCGCCCGGGTGTGGGCGCTCTGGGGGCTGAGCCGGCTGGTCGTGCTGCTGCTCTTCGTGACCGTCGAGACCGGCTCGGCCTTCGACCTGAAGTACTACGCCGCCAACCTCGACAGCCTCGGCGCCGAGGGCGTCGGGGGCACCCTGCGCGAGTACCCCGTACCCGCCTTCCTCGTGCTCGCGCTGCCCTACGGGCTGCTCCACCTGGTCGGCCTGAGCGCGATCTACCCGGCGGTGGTCTTCGCGCTGGCCCTGCTCCTCGACGCCTGGTTCCTGCACGTGCTCGTGGGCCGGGCCCGTACCCCGGGCGCGTCCAGCGCGCCGGTCTGGGCGTGGCTGGCCGCGACGCCGGCGCTCGGCGCGCTGTCGTTCGCGCGCTTCGACCTGCTGCCCGGCGTGCTGGTCGCCCTCGCCCTGCTCACCTACGTCGACGCCCCGCGCCGCGCGGCCGTCCTCGGCGTCCTGGCCACCGGCGTGAAGTACAGCCCCGCCCTGGTGCTGCCCGGGCTCGCCGCGCCCGCCGCGAGCCGGCTCCGGGTCGTGGTGTCCGGTGCCGTCGCCGGTGTCGTCCTGGTGCTGGTCAGCATCGCGGTCGGCGGCTGGGACCGGGTCGTCTCGCCGCTGTCGTACCAGGGCCGCCGCGGGCTCCAGATCGAGTCGCTCGCCGCGACGCCGGCCATGGTGCGCTGGGCCTTCTCCCCCCACCAGTACGACGTGTTCTACGCGCCGTCCAAGGCCTGGGAGGTCCGCGGCCCCGGCGTCGACGCCCTGCTCACCGCCAGCACGGTCGCCACCGCGCTGCTGCTCGCCGTCCTGGTCGCGCTCTGGGTCCTCGCCTGGGTGCGGCTGCCCGACCCGCGCACCGGCCTGACCGCCGTGGTCTGGCTGACGCTCGCGGCGGTGCTGGCGTTCATCGCCGGCGGCAAGGTGCTCAGCCCGCAGTACCTGCTCTGGGTGCTGCCGCCCGCCTGCGCCGGCCTGGCGCTCGTCGACGCGGCCGACCGGCGCCGGCTCGGCCGCTGGACCGCCGTGCTGCTCGTGACGACCGCGCTGACCCACCTCATCTACCCGGTCGGCTACAACCACCTGCTCGGGCACGACGGCTGGAGCGGCGTGATGGTCGCGGTCCTCACCGTGCGCAACCTGCTGCTCGCCGGGCTGTGCGTGAGCGCGCTCGTCGCGGCCCACGCAGCGATCAGACGCGTGCCCCGTCGTCCCAGGGATCGCGCGGCGAGCCCGGCATCCGGATGACCAGGTAGCAGAAGCCGAGCACGAAGCCGCCCACGAGCAGCCAGCCCAGCCAGCCCGGCATGCTCAGCCCGGAGATCAGGAAGACCAGCAGGATCGTGGGCGAGCCGAAGACACCGGCCCACGCGAGCAGCCGGTCGAACGGCGGGATCGGCACCGGAGGCGGGTCCTCGGGCACGAACCGGTCGAACGCGGGGATGTCGTCCTCGGGGTCGTCGGGGTCGTCGTCCCCGAGCTCGGCCGGCTCGTCGAGGTCGTCGGCGGGGTCCACACGGACCGGTTCGGGCTCGGCCTCCGGCTCGAGCTCGGCGCGCTCGCCGTAGTTGTCGACGATGGCCTGCCAGGCGGCGTCCTCGTCCGGGTCTTCCCGCTGCACGGCTCCAGCGTAGGACCTGCGCGGTCAGGCGCCGCCGGTCACCCGCGCCACGAACGCCGCCGACTGCTCGAAGATGAGCGGAGCGTCGTTGTCGAGCGTGGCCACGTGGTAGCTCTCCGGCAGCTCGACCCGGGTCACGTCGGTGGAGGAGACGGCCCCGAGGACCAGCGGCTCGGACGACTCGTCGACCACGTGGTCCTCGGGGGAGCGGAAGTAGATCATCGGCACCGTGATCCGGGACAGGTCGGCGCGCAGGTGCGGCCAGGCCTGCATCATCGAGTGCGCCGCCTTGAGCGGCGTGCGGTCGTAGCCGTTCTCGCTGACGCCCGGCTTCTTGATGTCGCCGGCGATCGCCGGGAACGACGGCACCAGGTGCTTGAGCACCGGCAGCAGCTTGACGTCGAGCCGCTTGGTCGCGACCGCGGGGTTGACCACCATGACCCCGGCCAGGTCGGCGTCGCGGTCGGCGGCCAGCCGCAGCACCAGCGCACCGCCCATCGACAGCCCGCCGACCACCACGGCGTCGTGCTCGGCGCGCAGCGCGTCGAAGGCGTCGGTGATCGCGCCGTACCAGTCCTGCCAGCGCCGGGTGTTGAGGTCGCGCCAGGTGGTGCCGTGGCCGGGCAGCAGCGGCGCGTGCACGCCGTACCCGAGGGCGGCGAGGTGCTCGCCCCACGGCCGCATCGACACCGGCGAGCCGGTGAAGCCGTGGCTGAGCAGCACGCCGATCCGGCGTCCGCCGGTCAGCTCGGGACGTGCGGCGACGGTCAGCGGCGCGGCGGGGTCATCAGCGGTCGGCGGCATGAGGTGATTGTGCCGCACCGACGGCCCGTGGTCGCCGGGTCGGCAGATGTGCGCCAAGGCACTACGCTTCGATCAGTCGGCGCCCGTCCGGGCGGGTGCACGCGCAGGGGAAGGTGCGGTCGGTTGTTCTACTGGTTCCTGAAGTTCATCGCTCTCGGGCCGTTGCTCAAGGTGATCTTCCGCCCCCGTGCCGAGGGCGTCGAGAACGTCCCCACCGAGGGGCCCGCCATCCTGGCGAGCAACCACCTGTCCTACGCCGACTGGCTGTTCATGCCGCTGGTCGTGCCGCGCAAGGTCAGCTTCGTCGCCAAGGCGGAGTACTTCACCTCGCCGGGCATCAAGGGCTGGCTCCAGAAGAACTTCTTCAGCGGCACCGGCAACATCCCGATCGACCGCTCCGGCGCCAACGCGGCCGCGGGCGCGCTGATCTCGGCCAAGAAGGTCCTCTCCGACGGCGACCTCTTCGGCATCTACCCCGAGGGCACCCGCTCCCACGACGGCCGCCTCTACCGCGGCAAGACCGGCATCGCGCGCCTGGCGCTCGAGACCGGGGTTCCGGTGATCCCGGTCGCCGTGGTCGGTACCGACATCGTCGCGCCGCCGGGCAAGACCTTCGGGCGCTGGACCCGTCCGCACGTGCGCTTCGGCAAGCCGATGGACTTCTCGCGCTACGCCGGCATGGAGAACGACCGCTTCATCCTGCGCTCGATCACCGACGAGATCATGTACGAGATCATGCGGCTCTCCCAGCAGGAGTACGTCGACATGTACGCCACCCGCGCCAAGTCCGAGGCCAAGAAGGCCGAGCACGGCGACGGCGAGCAGCGGAAGCTCGCGTCCTGACGGACCCGGGCGCGGGGACCGCGGCGGCGACGCGAGCAGCGATCGCCGTCGAGGACCGGATGTTCCGGGCACTGGCGGTGCTCCGGGTGGTCGTCCTCGGCTACACGGTGGCGATCAACGCCTACCGCAACAACTTCGAGCACCCGGTGCTCGGCTGGGCCTGCGTGGGCCTGATGGTGGTCGCGACGGCCGTCTCGATCGTCGTGTACGCCGCGCCCGAGCGCCGGATCCCGGCGGTGCTGCTGGCCGACCTGGCCCTGGCCGTCGGCCTGCTGCTGGTCACGCCCGTGGTCAAGGGGGAGTGGTTCAACGCGACCATCCCCGGCTACTGGATCGTCGGCGCGCTGCTGGCCTGGGCGGTCCGCTACGGCTGGCGCGGCGGGACGGCGGCCGCGGTGCTGCTCGGCGCCGTCGACCTGCTCACCCGCAGCGAGGTGCACCAGAAGGACTGGGGCAACGTCTTCCTGCTGCTCCTGGGCGGCTCGATGCTCGGCTTCGTGTGCGAGTCGCTCAAGCAGATGGCCGCCGAGCGCGACCGCGCCCAGCGCGAGGCGGCCGCCGCCTCCGAGCGCGCCCGGCTGGCCCGCGTGGTCCACGACGGGGTGCTCCAGGTGCTGGCGCTCGTGCAGCGCCGCGGCGGTGAGCTCGGGGGCGAGGCCGCCGAGCTCGGCCGGCTCGCGGGCGAGCAGGAGCAGGCGCTGCGCACGCTCATCCGCTCCCAGGAGGCGGTGACCGCCTCCGCGGTCGCCACCACCACCGCCGACCTCGCCGCGCTCCTGGGGCCGCTCGGCAGCCGGCCCCGCACCGAGGTGGCGCTCCCGGCCGGTGCCGTCCCGCTGCCCGCGCCCGCGGCGGCCGAGCTGGTCGCGGTGGTCCGCGCCTGCCTCGACAACGTCGAGCGCCACGTCGGCGCCGGCGCGCCCGCGTGGATCCTGCTCGAGGACCTGGGCGACCGGGTCGAGGTGTCCGTGCGCGACGAAGGACCCGGGATCCCCGAGGGACGGCTCGACGCGGCCGCCGCCGAGGGCCGGATGGGGGTCAGCGAGTCCATCCGGGGCCGGATCCGCGACCTGGGCGGGACCGCCACGCTCGACACCGGCGGCTACGGCACGGAGTGGGTTCTCGTCGTACCGAGGGAGCAGGGATGACCATCCACAGCACGCACCCGTTCGCGGACGCCGATCCCGACCCGGCCCGGCGCTTCCGCGGCCACGTCGGCGGCGCCGTCACCCTCTGGACCGCGGGCGACGACACCGAGCGGGCCGGCCTGACGGTTAGCTCGCACATGGTCGCGCTCGGTCCCCAGCCGGTCGTCCTGGCCCTGCTCGACCCCGACTCCGACCTGCTCGACGTGCTGCGCACCAGCGGCTGGGGCGTGGTCCAGCTGCTCTCGTGGGCCGACCGCCAGCTCGCGGAGGCCTTCGCGGGCACGGCGCCCGCGCCCGGGGGGCCGTTCCGGCAGGCGGCGTTCACCGCGACGCCGTACGGGCCGCGGTTGGTGTCGGCCACGACCTGGGCCGGCGTCCGCCTGGCCAGTGAACGCGAGGTCGGCTGGTCGGTCGAGGTCACCGCCGCGATCGAGCACGTCGAGATCGGCGCCGAGGACGACGACGCGCTGCTCCACCGGCGCGGGCGCTTCCACCGCGCCCCTTGAGGGGGTGGCTCCCACGTCGGCGCCTGCTGCGCGGTGTTGGCGACTCGATCTGGCGGCGTTCTCGCCGACTCGACGGGCCTCCGGCCCGCCTTCGCGACTCGGCCTTGCCAGATCGGCCGCCAACACCGCTCGCGACGGCGCCGACGTGGGAGCCACCCCCTAGGGGCAAGAGCCCGGGACCTTCCCGATGTGCCGGACCCGCGGCCCGACCTAGCGTCGCGCCATGTCCCGATCATCCCCCCGCATCATCGTCCTCGCCCTCGCCGTCCTCGCGCTCGTCCTGAGCGCCTGCTCCCAGGACGACAAGAAGAAGCCCGCCGCCGAGAAGCCGCCCACCGCGCAGGAGCCCCGTGGTCTCGACGGCGACTGGGCCGGCGTCATCGAGGTGCCCGGCGCACCGGTCGACGTCGGCCTCACGTTCTCCGGCGACGGCGCGACGATCACCATCCCCGCGCAGGGCCTGGAGGACGCCGAGCTCACGGGCGTCCGCACGACCGACACCGAGGTCGCGTTCGAGGCGCCGCAGATCGCGCCCGACGCGACGTTCGCCGGTACCTACGCCGCCGCGACCGACCGCATCACCGGCAAGCTGACCGCCGGGGGCCAGGACCTCGCCGTCAGCCTCGAGCGGGGCACGGTCGCCCCGCTGGAGCGCCCCCAGGAGCCGGAGGAGCCCCTGCCGTACCGCAGCGAGGACGTCTCGTTCGAGGCCGGCGACGTCACCATCGCCGGCACCCTCACCTCGCCCGAGGGTGAGGGCCCGTTCCCGGCCGTGGTGCTGCTGACCGGCGCCGGCGCGCAGGACCGCGACGAGCAGGGCTTCGCGCACAAGCCGTTCCTGGTGCTCTCCGACGCCCTCACCCGCGCCGGGTACGCCGTGCTGCGCACCGACGACCGCGGCGTCGGTGGAACCACCGGCAGCGACGCCGACGCGACGTACGACGACCTGACCGCCGACGCCCTGGCGATGACCGACTTCCTGCGCGAGCGTCCCGAGATCGACCCGGAGCGGATCGGCCTGATGGGGCACAGCCAGGGCGGCTACCTGGCGCCGCTGGCGGCGTCCCGGGCACCGGAGAAGGTGGCGTTCGTCGTCCTGATGGCGGGGCCCGCGCAGACCGGCTGCGAGGTGCTGAAGTACCAGGCCCGGGCCCAGCTCGAGCTCCAGCAGCAGGGCACCCCGGACAAGCTGAAGGAGAGCGACGCCGCCAACCAGCGCCTGTGCGACCTCCTGACGGCCGGTGACCTCGACGGCGCCCGCGCGCTCGACCCGACCGTCACGCCGACCATGGCCGCGCAGACGGCGTACGACCCGGAGCCCGCGCTCCGCGCGCTGCGGGTGCCGACGCTGGCGTTCTTCGGCAGCAAGGACATCCAGGTGCCGCCCTCGCTCAACGAGCCGCTGATGCGCCGCTTCCTGAGCGAGGACGCCGATGCGACGGTGCACGTCTTCGCCGGCGCCAACCACCTGATGCAGCCCGCCACGTCGGGAACGCCCGACGAGTACGCGCAGATCACGACGACCATCGACCCCGACGTGCTCACCTACGTCACCACGTGGCTGGAGGAGCACGTGCCGTCCGCCTGACCTGCCTCACCGGATCGGCGACGACCATGGCCCAGGCCATGGCGGCCTCTTGCTCGCCTGCTGCGCGGCACTTGCGACTCGATCGGGCGGCGTTGTCGCAGACTCGACGGGCCTCCGGCCCGCCTTCGCTGCTCCGCCTTGCCCGATCGGCCGCAAGCACCGCTCGCGACGGCGACCAAGAGGCCGCCATGGCCTAGGGTCCCTCCCATGACGGACCGGATCCGGGTCATGGTCGTCGACGACCACCCCATGTGGCGTGACGCTGTCGAGCGCGACCTCGCCGCGGCGGGCTTCGAGGTGGTCGCGGTCGCGGCGACGGGGACCGAGGCGGTCAACCGGTTCAACGCGACCCGGCCCCAGGTCGTCGTCCTCGACCTGCAGATCCCGGAGCCCAGCGGGGTCGAGGTGACCGCGCAGGTGCTGGCCAGCGAGCCGTCCTCGCGGGTGCTGATCCTGTCGGCCTCCGGCGAGCAGGACGACGTGCTCGCGGCGGTCAAGGCGGGCGCGACCGGCTACCTGGTCAAGTCCGCCTCGCGCGACGAGCTCATCGACGCCGTACGACGCGTGGCCGCCGGCGACAGCGTCTTCACCCCCGGCCTGGCCGCCCTGGTGCTGGGGGAGTTCCGGCGGATGGACCAGCCCGCGATGCCGCCCGGTGAGCGGCTCACCGACCGCGAGACCGAGATCCTCAAGATGGTCGCCAAGGGGATGTCCTACAAGCAGATCGCCGAGCGCCTCGTGCTCTCGCACCGCACCGTGCAGAACCACGTGCAGAACACCCTGCGCAAGCTCCAGATGCACAACCGCGTCGAGCTGACCCGCTACGTCATCGAGCAGGGCCTCGACGACGAGGACGAGTGAGCCCGCGCGGGCTCACCCCTCAGGTCCCCAGGCCTCAGCCGTCGCCGCGTGCCGGGTGCGGCCGCCCGCCGCCGGGTGAGGCGTCGACCAGGTCGTGCTGGACGTTCCAGTCGCGGCGCAGCCGCTCCTCCTGCTCGGCCTCGTAGGCCTTGCCCTTGCGGGTGCGCGGCCCGAGCGTGCCGGGGACCAGGTCGCGCAGGTGGTTGACCAGGCTGAGGACCGGGCCGAGCAGCGCGAGCACCCGGGTCAGCCGGGTCCGGGGGACGGCGAGCTCGTCGGCGATCTCGTCGCCGAGGAAGAGCCGCTCCAGCGCGTGCACGACCCGCGGCGCCTGGCGGGCGAGCGGCCGGGGCAGGACGCCCTCGATCTCGGGGACCAGGAACTCCCGGTTGATGCTGGCGACCAGCGCCCGGCAGTAGTCGTCGACCACCGGCCGGGTCAGCAGGTAGATCTCCTCGAGCCGCTCCTGCTCGGCGGCGTTGCGGGGGAGCAGGCCGTCCTCGATGCCGAGCAGGTGACCGAGGTAGCGCCAGCGGGCGTAGGCGGCCGCCTCCTCGTGCGCCAGGTACGGCGCCCCGATCCGCCGCATCGCGCGCAGCGGGATGAGCGTGAACTCGACGAGCGTGTAGGCCAGGTAGGACTGCGAGATCGGCAGCCCCCACGCGGCCTCGTCCCAGTCGGGGCGCTCGCGCAGACTCGCCCGCACGAGGGCGTGGATGATCCGCACCCGCACGGTCAGCTCGAAGCCGTCGCTGAACCGGGTCAGGCCGCCCGGCTGGTTGACCGCGAGCAGCCAGGAGCCGACCTCGATGGTCCGGGCGCCGGCGTTCTCGACGTACCGGCCGGTGAGCTCGAGGGGCCGCGAGGCCGCGGAGTTGGCGTAGCCGCTGACCAGCGAGGCCGCGCCGAGCACGATGCCGGAGGCCCGGGAGTAGCGCGAGGTGTAGCGCGAGTCGTGGTCGATCGCGGCGGTGTCGACCCAGGCGGGGACCGCGTCGAGCTCGGCGAAGAGCGCGACCAGCGAGTCCGGCGCGTCCGGTACGGCGCCGATGCCCTCGCGGCACGCCGTGCGCAGCATCCGCATCGCCTTGCCGTGCCCGAGCCCGGGGAAGTCGGCGACGAAGGCGTCGGCGAGCGGGTCGCCGTCCGCCATGGCGGCGAGGTAGCGCTCGGCGAAGGGACCGAACCGGGCCCGCGCCTCGGCGACGCGGCGGAGGCTGGTGGGGATCGTCTGCGGGACCTGTCGCGTGGTCATGCGACGAGGCTAAAGTGAGAGATCCTCACCTTCTATTCACTTTTGCGGAGGCGCACGTGGCGCAGCGGCAGCGGGCCCGCCCGCGGCAGGACCGGGCGGTCCAGACCCGCCGCCTGCTCCTCGACACCGCGGTGCGGATCCTCGACCGCGACGGCATCGAGCGGCTCTCCACCACGGCCGTGATCCGTGACGCCCACGTGAGCAGCGGGACGTTCTACCGCTACTTCAACGACCGCGGCGAGCTGCTCGGCGTCCTGCGCGAGGAGGCGGTGCGCGCCATCAGCGACGACCTCATGGTCAGCGTCGTCGACGCCCTCGAGCTCGACCTGGACGACGCCCTACGGCTCGTCGTGCGCACCCTCGTCGCCGGTTTCGAGCAGCACCGCGGCGTCATCGCGGCGATGGTCAACCAGCTGCCCGCCGGCAACAACGCCAACGTGCTGCCCGAGATCGAGGGCGACCTGCACCGTCTCGCCTCGCTGCTGCCGCGCCGGCACCGCCCCGACCTCGCTCCCGAGCAGCTGGAGGGGGTCGTCTTCATGCTGATGGGGGTCCTGGTCTCGACCTGCCTGCGCATCGCGCTCGGGCGTCCGGAGGACGTCGACCGCGAGCAGCTGGTGGACCTCACCGTCGCGATGATCGGGGCGGGGCTGCGCTGACGGCGTGGATCAGCGCCGGACGCGGACCGGGGCCGAGACGACCTTCTTGGTGCCGAAGCCGGGCCGGGTCAGCGTGACCGCGACTCGCAGCGTCTTGCCGCGGTCCTTGCGGGTGACCTTGTAGCGCGCCTGGGTGGCGCCCCGGATCGCCGTGCTGCCACGCAGCCACTGGTAGCGGACGCCGCTCGCCCGCGGCGAGACGACCGGTGCCACCGCGGTGAGGCTCCGGCCGGCCTTCGGGGCGCCGGTGATCCGCGGACCCCGCGCCACCGAGAACGCGTACGACGGCCGCGAGGTCTGCAGCGTCGCCGGCGAGAACGCGGGCGCCGAGCCGCCCGGGATGACCCGGGTCGGCTCGATCTCGCAGGGAGCCGCGCCCAGGCGCATCATCCAGATCCCGTCGGGCTCGGCCCACGCCCCGAGCGCGCCGTCGGCCGAGAGCGTCGGCGAGGTGATGCCGAGCTGCGGCGTGGTGGCGCAGAAGCCCTCCGGGATCGGCGGCCGGCCGCCGTTGCGGTAGTTGCCGCTGACCCGGTAGTAGACGACGTGCGCGTCGTCGCCGGTGCTGCGGATCGCCGTGGCGTAGCCGGCGTTGCGGGCGACCTCGAAGTCGAAGAGCGGGCGGTCGTCGGTGCGGTAGTCGTCCTCGTCGAACCAGTGCGTCGTGCCGCGGCCGAGGTCGAAGAGGTTGATGTTGTCGATCAGGTCGGCGTTGACCGCGACCCGGCTGTCGGTGATCCACGACGGGTTGTCGTCGTACGTCACGCCCCAGGTGTCGGGCGAGGTGACCGCGCGCGAGGACGTGAACGCGGTGACGTAGCGGATCCGGCACGCCAGGTTGGGCGGGCACGAGTACTTCTCGTACGTGTAGGCGATCTTGGTGCCGTCGGGCGAGACCGCCAGGTGCGCGGGCGGTCCGCCGAGCAGCTCACCGGCCGAGCTGCGCAGGTCCGGCGGGTCGAGGGTGTCGAGCACCGTGCCCCACTGGTCCATCCGGTGCACGAGGTTGCCGCGCCCGGCCACGATGTGGCCGTCGTCGGAGGACGTCGGCGAGCGCCACGGGGAGGCCGCCGTCCCGCCGGAGGTGACCTGGCGCGCGCCGCTGCCGTCGGCCCGGGCCACCCAGACGTTGTGGCCGCGGACGTAGGTGATCGTGCCGCCGGCCGACGCGGCGGCTGCGGCGGTGGCCGCGACCGGTGGCGCGCTCGTGGCCGCGGTGGGTACGGCGGTGAGGACGGCGAGGGCCGCCGCCGCGGCGGCGAGCGGGGCTCGCAGGTGTCGGGGGTGCAGGTTCATCGTCGTGCCTTTCGGGTCTCGGTGGAGGTCGTGCCGTCGGCGTGGCGGTAGGTCAGCCGCAGCCGGACGCCGCCGGCCTTCTTGACCAGGCCGCGCTTGCCGGGCGGGATCGCGACCTTGACGGTCGTGACCCGGCCGGGAGACGGGGTCACCTTGCGGACCGCGAGGGTGGGTCCGCCGGAGAGCGGGGTGACCTTGAGCGTGACCGTGCACCGCGCGGGGCAGCGGACGCCGGCGGTCACCTTCTTCGCGCCCGGGGCGAGGACGGCGCCCCGGGGCGGGGCGGGCGGCTTCGGGGGAGCGGGCGGGACCTTGCGCAGCAGGTGCAGGTCCAGCGTGCCCTCGATGGCGTAGTGGCACACGGGCGTCTGGCCGGCGATGTAGCCGGGGCACTCGTCCGGCCGCGTCAGCGGCGCCGTGCCGCGCTCCACGCGGAACGGCAGGCTCAGGGACGGGGCACCGGCGGGGCCGCCGTGGGTCAGCGCGAGCATCGCCTCGTACTCGAAGGTCGTCGCCGAGGGCGGGCCCTCGCTGTCGGTGCACGACCCGGGCAGCTCGAGGAAGGCGAACGGCACGAAGTCGTTGGTCTGCAAGAGCGGGTCCGGCCAGAGCACCGGCTTGCCGGTGGCGGTGCCGGACGAGGCGGTGCAGGTCCGGACGTGCTGGCCGCTGTTGGTGCGGGTGACGCCCTCGGCCTGGGCCGCGACCACCTTGACCACGCTGGTGGGGATGCTGGTCGAGGTCAGGTCGAGGGCCTGGTCCATCGTGATGCTGGGGATGGCGCCCTGGAGCCGGACCTCGAGGGTCTGCTCGTCGCTGTCGCCGTCGGCCCAGTCGACGAAGAGCGCATGGGTGACCGTCGCGGAGAAGGTCGCGCGGTAGACGTAGGTCGTGCCGGGCGGGTCGCCCTGAGGAGCCGCGCTCGCCGCGCTCGCCGCGGCACCGGGGAGGCCGGCGAGCAGGACGGCGGCCAGGCCACCGGCCGCGGCTCGGCGCAGGTACGTGCGTGAGGTCATGGGGAGGTCCACCTCCGTGGGGCCGGGACGACGGGGATCGGGTGCGCCCCCGGTCGCGGTGGACGAGGCGCCCCACACGCGCTCGCCCACCGCTTTTCCGGGGGGAGGCTCCAGGCTGGCGGCGGCGCCTGGGCAGGCACTGGAGACCGACTGGGGACCGGGCCCGGAGGTCCTCCAGCCCACGTCCAGCGGGGCTGGCGACGCTGGGCGCCCACCGACCGAGAGAAGTAACCGCCATGCCCGACGCGCCTGCTGCGCCCGCTGCGCCCGCTGCCCTGCCCCTGTTCAACCTGGCCCACCGCCACGCCCCCGACGAGGTGGCCGAGCCGGGCACCGCGGCCGAGGTCGCCGCCGCCGTACGGCGCGCGGCCGGGGCCGGCCGCCAGGTCCACCCCGTCGGTACCGGCCACGGTTGGACCCACCCGATCGAGGGCGGCCTCGCGCTGCTCACCCGCGGGCTCGCCGGCGTGCGCGTGGACGCGGCGCGCGGAAGCGCCCGGATCGGCGCCGGGACCACGTGGGCCGAGGTCGCCGAGGCGGCGGCACCCCACGGCCTGACCCCGCTGTCCGGCTCGGCGCCGGGCGTCGGTGCGATCGGCTTCCTGCTCGGCGGCGGGCTGAGCCCGCTCGGGCGCACCTACGGCTGGGCCAGCGACTACGTGCGCTCCGCCGAGGTCGTCACCGGCACGGGCGAGGTCGTGTCCGCCTCGGCGTCCAGCCACCCGGACCTGTTCTGGGCGCTGCTCGGGGGCAAGCACGTCCCGGGCGTCGTCACCGCGGTCGAGGTCGACCTGCTCCCGCTCACCCGGGTCTACGGCGGCGGGCTGTTCTTCGCCGCGACCGACGCCGAGGCCGTGCTCACCGCGTGGGCCGCCTGGTCGGCGCAGGTGCCCGACCTGGTCAACACCTCGGTCGCGCTGCTCCAACTGCCCGACCTCCCGTTCGTCCCCGAGCCGCTGCGGGGGCGGTTCGTGGTCCACGTGCGGATCGCCGTCCCGCTCGACGCGACGGCGGAGCCGGGCCTGGCGGCCGGGCTCGTCGAGCCGATGCGCACGGTCGCCGAGCCGGTCGTCGACACGCTCGCGGAGCTGCCCGCGGCCGCGATCGGCGCGGTCCACGCCGACCCGGACCAGCCGATGCCGGTGCTGGAGGCGGGCGCCCTGCTGCGCGCCTTCGACGCCGACGCCGCCCGCGCGATGCTCGCGGCCGCCGGGCCGCAGACGGGCGCACCGCTGGCGGTCGTCGAGGTACGCCGCCTCGGGGGCCGGCTCGCGCAGGCACCGGCCGTGCCCGATGCGGTCGCGGGACGCGACGCGGCGTACGGGCTCTTCGTGGTCAGCGCCCCGGTGCCCGAGCTGTTCGCCGGCCCGGTCCCGGCGGCGGTGGGTGCGCTGGCCCAGGCGATGGCGCCGTGGGCGAGCGGCACCTTCCAGCCGAACTTCATCGGCGCGCTCAACAAGCCCGACGCGTGGGACACAGCCTGGCCCGGCGGCGTCGCCGCCCGGCTCGACGAGGTCCGGGCGGCGTACGACCCGGCCGGCGTCATCGGCCACTGACGAGGTCGTCCGATGGGGGAGCAAGCACGCCAACCGCCGGTGCGGAGGGCCGGACGTGGCTAGCCTGTCGCGCGTGAGAGTGCGCGTGCTCGGTCCGGTCGAGGTCGAGGTCGACGGCCGGGTCCTGGACCTCGGCGCGCCCAAGCCGCGCCAGGTGCTGGCCGCGCTCGCGCTCCACGCGGGACGCCCGGTCAGCCTGGACGGCCTTGTCGAGGCGCTGTGGGGCGACGAGCCGCCGACGAGCCACGTCGTCACCGTGCAGGGCTACGTCGCCGGCCTGCGCAAGGTGCTGGAGCCCGGACGGGCGCCGCGCGGTGCGGGCACGGTGATCCGGACCTCCTCGCTGGGCTACGCGCTGCGGCTGCCCACCGACGCGATCGACGCCCGGCTCCTGGAGTCCGCCGTGGAGACCGCGGCCGCGACCCTGCGCACCGACCCCGAGCGGCCCTGGACGCTGCGCGGCACGCCCGACGCGGCCACGCTCGCCCCCGTCACCGCCGGGCTCGACGAGGCCCTGGCCGCCTGGCGCGGCGAGCCGTACGCCGAGCTCGGCGACGCCCCGGCCATCGT
Organism: Pimelobacter sp. 30-1; assembly: GCF_018831735.1. Classification (NCBI taxonomy): domain Bacteria; kingdom Bacillati; phylum Actinomycetota; class Actinomycetes; order Propionibacteriales; family Nocardioidaceae; genus Pimelobacter; species Pimelobacter sp. 30-1. The sequence continues at coordinate 290,980 of NZ_NHTS01000006.1, read as the reverse complement.
CGCGGAGCGGGCCCGGCTCCACGAGGTGCGCACCGCGGCCGTCGAGCTGCGCGAGCTGGTCCGGATCCACGAGGGCGGCGCCGCGGAGGCCGCGCGCCGGCTCGAGCCCGAGACCGCGCGGCACCCCCACCGTGAACGGCTCTGGCTGCTCCACGCCGCCGCGCTGGTGCGGGCCGAGCGCCAGGTCGACGGCCTCGCCGCGCTGCGCCGGCTGCGCGAGACGCTGCGCGACGACCTCGGCGTCGACGCGAGCGCCGCGGTCGGCGCCCTGGAGACCGCCATCCTCCAGCAGCGCGTGACCGGCGAGGTGCCGGTCGAAGCCGCTGCGGCGGCCACGGCGCTGCTCCGGGTCGCGGTCGTCGACGACCACCCGATGTTCCGGATGGGCATGACCGGGCTCCTCGGCTCGCTCGAGGGACTCGAGCTCGTCGGTGCCGCCGGCGACGCCGCGGGTGCCCGGGCGCTGGTCGGGCGCGGGGTCGACGTCGTCCTGATGGACCTCGACCTGGCGGGGGAGTCGGGCATCGAGCTCACCCGCGAGCTGGTGCGCGCGCACCCGGACCTCAAGGTGCTCGTGATGACCATGCACGAGGACGACGACCACGTCGCCGGAGCGCTCGAGGCCGGCGCGGCCGGCTACCTGCTCAAGTCCGCCGAGGCCGACGACGTGCAGCGCGCGATCCGCGGCGTGGCCCGCGGCGAGCTCATCATCGGGTCCGCGGTGGCCCGCGCCGCCCGCTCCCGCCTGGCGCGACCGTGACCGCGCGGTCCACCCGCCGCTGGCACGTCCTGGCCTGGCTGGTCGCCGGCACGTCGTGGCTGCTGGCCGCGGGCGCCGTGGTGGCCCTGATCGGCACCGGCACCGCGCCGCCCAACGTCGCCGACTGGATCATGGACGTCGTCACGGCGGTCGTCTACGGCGGCGTCGTGCTGATGATGCTGCCCCGGGCGCGCCACCCGGTGGTCTGGATCCTGGCGATCACCGCCCTCGGGTGCGGTGCCTCCGGCCTCGCCGCCGGGTACGTCGCGCTCGACGACGCCTGGCCCGGGCAGGACCTCGCGGTGTACCTGCCCTACTGGGCGTGGGTGCCGGGTGTCTACGCGACCGTGGCCGTCGTCCCGCTGCTCGTGGTGCCGGGCGGCCGGCGCCGGTGGCCCGCCGTCGCGGTGGCGGTCGGCGCGATCGTGGTCTCCACCCTGCCGAGCCTGACCGTCGTGGTGCCGGGTCTGCCGCCGAACCCGTTCGGGATCGACGTCGCCTGGTGGCAGTCGTTGCTGCGCAGCCTGGGGCTCTGGCCCGACCGCACCGTCGCCCTGCTCGGCGTGGGCGTCTGGATCTGGCTGCTGGTGCGCGTACGCCGGGCCCCGCCCGCGGAGCGCGGCGGCCTGGGCTGGCTGCTGGCCGGGCACGGCGCGATGGTCGTGGCGCTGGTGGCGTTCCTGATGCCGATGTCGGACGACTGGACCGGCACGGCGGCCGAGGTGAGCGGCGCACTGCTGCTGGTGGCCCAGCTGTTCCTGCCGGCCGCGCTGCTCGTGCTGGTCCTCGGCCGGCGGATGTGGGGCGTCGACGCCCGGGTCAACCGCGGCGTCGTCTGGGCGATGATGACCGTGGCGATCGCACTGGCCTACCTGCTCCTCATCGCGGTCGCCACCCAGGTCCTGCCCGGTCAGTCGGACGTCGCCCTCGCGCTCGCCGTGGGCCTGGTCGGCCTGGGCGCGACCCCGCTGCGCCGGCTGGTGCAGCGGCGCGTGGACCACCTCGTCTACGGCACCGGGGCCGACCCGGCGCGGCTGCTGTCGAGCGCCGACGGCCGGGACGGCTTCGACCTCGACGCCCTCGCCGCCGGCCTGTGCCGGAGCCTGCGCCTGGCCGACGTGCACCTCGTCGCGCCCGGGACCGCCGAGGTGCCGGCGCCGGGCGGGGACGACCTGGTGCTGACCCTGACCAGCCGCGGCCGCGACGTCGGCCGGCTGGTCGCCCGGCCCCGTCCGGGGGAGCGGCTCGACCAGCGCACCACGCGGATGCTCACCGAGGTGGCCGGCCTGGTCGGCATGACCATCGACCTGACCCAGTCGGTCGACGCCCTGACCACCGCGCGGCGCCGGATGGCCGGCGTACGGCACGAGGAGCGGCGGATGCTGCGCCGTGACCTGCACGACGGCCTCGGCCCGGCGCTGGCCGGCATCCGGCTCGGGCTGGTCGCCGCCCGGGGCCTGCGCGAGCGTGACCCGCAGGCGGCCGAGGACATGCTCGACATGCTGGAGCGCGAGCTGGCCCAGCAGGGCGAGGAGGTACGCCGGCTGAGCCGGTCGCTGGTCCCGCTGGCCCTGGAGGACGGCGACCTCGCGACCGCGCTCGCCGCGCTGGCCGAGCGGTTCACCGGCGACGAGCTCGCCGTGCACGTCACCGTCGCCGCCGACGTCGACCTGGAGCCGCCGATCCAGGTCGCGGTCTACCAGATGGCGAGCGAGGCGCTGCTCAACGTCAGCCGGCACGCCCAGGCGAGCCGCTGCGACGTCCACCTGCGCCGTCGCGCGGACGGCGACACGCTCTTCGTCGTCTCCGACGACGGGGTCGGTCTCCCGCCCGACAAGGTCGAGGGCATCGGCCTGCGCTCGATGCGCGAGCGCGCCGACGAGCTCGGCGCGGTGCTCCGGCTGGGCGCCGGGAGCACCGGCCTCGGCTGCAAGGTCGAGCTCCGGCTCCCGGCGTCAGCCGAGGGCCGCACGCTCGCGGCGCTCGAAGCCGCGCCGTGAGCTGGCCAGCAGCAGCCGCATGCCGGGCCCGCCGATCGCCAGGACCCGGTCGGCGGCGTCCGCGCCGAGCCCCTTGAAGATCCAGGGCAGGAACCGGCGCGCGTGGCCCACCGAGGGACGTCCCCGGAACTTCTCGCGCTCGATCACCTCCCACTCCTCGCCGGCGACGTAGCGCTGCAGGATCGGCACCGCTGCCGACTCCTCGTGGCCCAGGTGCCGGTCGAGCGCCGCGTCCAGCTCGGCGAGGTCGTCGCGCAGGTCGCCGAGCACGTCCGGGTCGGCCTGGGCGGCCAGCGCGGTGAAACCGGCGTCGCACGAGGTCAGCAGGGGATCGAGCACCCCGTGCTCGGCCTCCATCTCGCGCAGCACCCGCAGGCTGTCGAGGTCGGCGGCCTCGCGGGCCCGGCCGGCCAGCAGCGGCCAGAGGATCTCGTCCTCCTTGGTGTGGTGGGTGTGCAGCTCGGAGGTGAAGAGCCCCCAGCGCTCGCGCAGCCGGCCCCAGGCGGCCTGGTCGTCTGCCGCGACCCCCTCCACGATGGCGCGGAAGTCGCGCAGGTCGCGCCGGAACGCGTGGTGCAGGACGTACATCATCGTCATGTCGGCCGGCCCGGCCGGGGCGGCGGCCTGGCCGGGCAGCAGGATCTGGTCGGTCATTCGGGACTCCTTCGGGTCAGTGTCGCCACGACCGTCGCAGGACGGACTGGGGACGCGTTGGCGTCCGACTGGATGACAGACTCAGCGGATGGCCGACCTGCTGGAGATCGCCGACGACCTCTACGCCCTGCCGCTGGGGGACTTCACCCCGGCGCGCGACGCGCGGGCCAAGGAGCTCAAGGGGACGCCGCTCGCCGCGCAGGTCAAGGCGCTGCGCAAGCCGAGCACCGCCGCCTGGGTCGTCGACCTGCTCGTGCGCCGCGAGGCCGCCCAGGTCGACCAGGTGCTCAACGTCGGCGCCGCGCTGCGCGAGGCGCAGGAGGCGATGTCCGCCGGTGAGCTGCGCACGCTGACCAAGCAGCGCCGCCAGGTCACCGCCGCCGTCACCACCCAGGCGCGCCGGCTCGCCCTCGACGAGGGCCTGCGGGTCACCGAGGCGGTCGCCGAGCAGGTCGAGGCGACCCTCACCGCCGCGATGATCGACGCCGAGTGCGGGCGCGCCGTCCGCAGCGGCCTACTCGTCAGCGCCCTGCGCACCACCGGCATCGAGCCGATGGACCCGGCCGACCTGGTGAGCGCGATCGCGGTCCCTGAGGCGCTGGGGTTCGCGGCCACGCCGCGCGAGGCGCCGCGTCCAGGACCGCCCGACCTGCACGTCGTACCGGACCCGGACAAGGCGGCCAAGGCCCGCGCCACCGCGGACGAGCGCCTCGCCGCCGCCACCGACGAGTACGACGCCGCGCTGGCCGCGCACGAGGACGCCGGCGCCGAGGTCGACCGCCTCGCCGCCCGCGCACTGCAGCTCCAGGCCGAGATCGACGAGCTGCGCCGGCGCCTCTCCGACCTCGAGGAGCAGTCCGACGAGCTCGACGAGGAGGTCGCCGAGGCCGAGGAGGTCCGCGACGGCACCGGTGCCGAGCTGCGCACCGCCACCGCCGAGCGCGACGCGGCGCAGGCCGCGCGGGACCGGCTCAGCGCCCGGTGACCTCGTCGGCCGGCCTCGATCCTCGACCTGCTCAGCGGTCCTCGCCGCGCACGATCGCCAGCACCCGCCGGTCGATCCAGCCCAGGTCGGCCGCGACCCGCATCTCGTAGTTCTCGGTGCCGACCCAGGCGTGGAAGTCGCGGTGCCCGCCGGCCGCGGCGAACTCCTCGAGCTCGGCGCGCAGGGCGTCGTCGACGGTGACCTTCTCGTCCTCGGTGGATGCGGTGAGGTAGAGCTCGTGCAGGTCCAGGAGCCGCTTCAGCTCGTCGATCGGCACCTCGTGGTCGTCGACGCGCAGGTCGACGGCGACGTCGTCGAGGCCGCCGTACCCGGCGCCGTCGCGGACCACCAGGATCGCCGCGGACTGCCGGCCCCGGCGGTCGCCGCCGGCCGCGTCGCCCGCGGACAGCGCAGCCACGAGCCGGTCCTGCAGGGGAGCGTCGGTGTCGCCGGCCAGCCAGGCCGCCTCCATCGCCTCGACGACCTCCTCGCCGGTCAGGCAGTTGCCCTGGACGGCGTACCCGTCGCCGATCCGGCCGCCGGCCCACGGGATGCACTCGGTGCCGGTGTGCGAGGCCGCGCCGCCGTCGATGTCGACGATGCCGACCTGGCGGTGGTCGCGGCCGTCGTCCTCCTCGATGAGGCGCTGGAGCGCGATCGGCGCGGTCGCGCCCTCGTCGAGGTGGGAGAGCGCGAGGCCCTTGTAGGCGACGTTGGCGTCGGCCTGGGTGGCGACGGCACCCACGCCGGCGACGGCGGCCGGGACGGCGGAGCCGACCGCGAGGAACTTCGAGGCGACGGCGACGCCCCACGACTCGCCGTCGGCGGAACGGGCCACGATGGAGAAGGTCATGGACTCACCCTAGAGAGCGCGACCGTCCCCGACGTAGGTTGGCGGCATGCGCGTCGGAGTGCTGACCGGTGGCGGTGACTGCCCGGGCCTGAACGCCGTGATCCGGGCCGTGGTGCGCAAGGGGGTGAACGGGCACGGCTTCGAGTTCGTCGGCTTCCGCGACGGCTGGCGCGGCCCCCTCGACGGCGTCACGGTCCCTCTCGGCATCGAGCAGTGCCGCGGCATCCTCCCGCGCGGCGGCACGATCCTCGGCTCCTCGCGGACCAACCCCTTCGCCGTCGACGACGGCGTCGCGCGGATCAAGGACAACCTCGCCGCGGCTGGCGTCGATGCCCTGGTCGCCATCGGCGGCGAGGACACGCTCGGTGTCGCCACGAAGCTCGCCGAGCTCGGCGTCCGCGTGGTCGGCGTACCCAAGACGATCGACAACGACCTGTCCGGCACCGACTTCACCTTCGGCTTCGACACCGCCGTCAACATCGCCACCGAGGCGATCGACCGCCTCCACACCACCGCCGAGTCGCACCACCGCGCCATCGTCGTCGAGGTGATGGGCCGCCACGCCGGCTGGATCGCCCTCCACGCCGGCATCGCCGGCGGCGCCAGCGCCGTCCTCATCCCCGAGGTCCCCTTCGACATCGAGGCCGTCTGCGCCCATGTCGAGACCCGCTTCCGCAGCGAGTACGCCCCCATCATCGTCGTCTCCGAGGGCGCCGTCCCCGCCGACGGCACCGGCATGACCCTGGTCAGCGGCGAGAAGGACGCCTTCGGCCACGTCCGCCTCGGCGGCATCGGCGACCGCCTGGCCCACGAGATCGAGCAGCGCACCGGCAAGGAGGCGCGCGCCGTCGTCCTGGGCCACGTCCAGCGCGGCGGCACCCCCACCGCCTTCGACCGCTGGCTCGCCACCCGCTTCGGCCTCCAGGCCATCGACGCCGTCGCCGAGGGCGAGTACGGCGTCATGGTGGCCCTGCGCGGGACCGACATCGTGCGGGTGCCGCTGGTCGAGGGGACCGGCGAGCTCAAGCTCGTCAGCCCCCGCGAGTACGACGAGGCCCGGGTCTTCTTCGGCTAGGCACAGCCGGCGGGCCGACCGCGCCGCATGGGCCAAATGCTTCCCTTTCGCCGTCGGCTGAGCCAAGGTGAGTCGCGAGAACTTCCATACTCGGGGAAGGAAACGACACTCATGTCAACGGAGACGACCGACGCTCGATCGTCGGACCAGCACGGCCAGCCGGAGCTCAAGCGGGTCCTCGGACCAGGCCTGCTCCTGCTCTTCATCGTCGGCGACATCCTCGGCGCCGGCGTCTACGCCGTCACGGGTCGCCTGGCCGGTCAGGTCGGTGGCATCGCCTGGTTGCCCTTCCTGGTCGCGTTCGCGATCGCCACCCTGACGGCGTACTCCTACCTCGAGCTCGTCACGAAGTACCCCCAGGCCGCCGGCGCCGCGCTCTACGCGCACAAGGCCTTCGGCATCCACTTCGTGACCTTCCTCGTCGCGTTCACCGTGGTCTGCTCGGGCATCACGAGCGCCTCGACGTCCTCGGGCCTGCTGGCCTCGAACCTGCTGATCGGGCTCGGCAACGACGCGCCGAGCAAGGGTCTGGTGCTGGCGGTCGCGCTGGGCTTCATGCTCGTGCTGGCGCTGATCAACCTGCGCGGTGTCGGCGAGAGCGTGAAGTTCAACGTCGTGCTCACCGTGATCGAGATGGCCGCGCTGGCGATCGTCATCGGCATCGGGATCTGGGTGATCGGCAAGGGCGACGGCGACCTCGACCGGATCACCGTGTTCGAGAGCCCCGACGACAAGGGCCTGTTCATGGCCGTCACGATCGCCACCGCGATCGCGTTCTTCTCGATGGTGGGCTTCGAGGACTCGGTCAACATGGTCGAGGAGACCAAGGACCCCGAGCGGATCTTCCCCCGCATGATGCTGACCGGTCTGGGCATCGCGGTGATCATCTACATGCTGGTCGCGATCTCGGTGGTGGCGGTGATCCCGGCCGACAAGATCGGCGCACCGACCAACGCCGAGGCCGGCATCCTCATCGACGTCGTCAAGATCGGCGCACCGGACCTGCCGATCGACGACTTCTTCCCGTTCATGACGGTCTTCGCGGTCGCCAACACGGCCCTGATCAACATGCTCATGGCGAGCCGGCTGATCTACGGCATGGCCCGCCAGCAGGTGCTGCCGCCCGTGCTCGGCAAGGTGCTGCCGGGCCGCCGCTCGCCCTACGTCGCGATCGCCTTCACCACGCTCCTCGCGTTCGGCCTGATCACCTACGTCCGGCTCGGCTCCGAGAGCACGATCGTGGGCTCCCTGTCCGGGACGACCGCGCTCCTGCTGCTCGCGGTGTTCACGATCGTCAACGTCGCCTGCCTGGTCCTGCGCCGGGACCCGGCCCGGCCCCACGGGTTCCGGGCGCCGACGATCGTCCCGGTGCTGGGCGCGATCCTGTGCGCCTACCTGCTCGGCCCCTGGGCCCGGCTCGAGGCGGACATGATCCAGTACAAGATCGCCGCCGGCCTGCTCGTCATCGGCGTCGTGCTGTGGGCGCTGACCCGGCTGTTCTACAAGCCCGAGGGCGGTCACTTCGCCGACATCGAGCACATGGACATCGACCCGACCGACGACCCGCGCTGAGTCGACCGGCGTGAGGGCACCGTCCACGAGCGGCCGCCGACTCGGCGGCCGCTCGGCCGGAGCCGTACGCTGGGGGAGTGAGCACCCTCCCGTCCCTCGAGCAGTTGCACGCCATCGGAGCGAAGCAGCAGCCGTCGTACGACGACCCCGCGGCCCTCGCCGCGACCGTCCAGCGACTGCGCACGCTGCCCCCGCTGGTGTTTGCGGGCGAGTGCGACGAGCTCAAGGCCAAGATCGCCGCGGCGAGCCGGGGTGAGGCTTTCATCCTCCAGGGCGGCGACTGCGCCGAGACGTTCGTCGACGCCACGGCCGACAACACCCGCAACAAGCTGCGGGTGCTGCTGCAGATGGCGGTCGTGCTGACCTACGCCGCGTCCGTGCCGGTGGTCAAGGTCGGCCGGCTCGCGGGCCAGTACGCCAAGCCGCGCTCCTCCGACACCGAGACCCGCGGCGATGTGACCCTGCCGGCCTACCGCGGTGACGCGGTCAACGGCTTCGAGTTCACCCCCGAGTCGCGCCGGCCCGACCCGCAGCGGCTGCTCGACGTCTACCACGCGTCGGCGTCCACGCTGAACCTCGTGCGCGCGTTCACCACCGGTGGCTACGCCGACCTGCGCCAGGTGCACACCTGGAACTCCGAGTTCGTCCGCAACAGCCCCGTCGGCCAGCACTACGAGGCGATGGCGGCCGAGATCGACCGGGCGCTGACCTTCATGCAGGCGATCGGTGCCGACCCCGAGGAGTTCCACCGGGTCGACTTCTACTCCTCGCACGAGGCGCTGCTCATGGAGTACGAGCACGCGATGACCCGCATCGACTCGCGCACCGAGAAGCCCTACAACGTCTCGGGCCACATGGTCTGGATCGGTGAGCGCACCCGTCAGCTCGACGGCGCCCACGTGGAGTACTTCAGCCACATCAGCAACCCGATCGGCTGCAAGCTCGGCCCCAACGCGACCGCGGACGACGCGCTCGCGCTGGCCGCCAAGCTCAACCCGACCAACGAGCCCGGCCGGCTCACGTTCATCACCCGCTTCGGTGCGGCCAAGATCCGCGACGGCCTGCCGGCGCTGGTCGAGAAGGTCACCGCCGAGGGGGTCGACGTGGCGTGGGTGTGCGACGCCATGCACGGCAACACCTTCGAGGCCTCCAACGGCTACAAGACCCGCCGCTTCGAGGACGTCCTCGACGAGGTCCAGGGATTCTTCGACGTGCACCGCGCGCTCGGCACCGTCCCGGCCGGCATCCTCGTCGAGAACACCGGCGACGACGTCACCGAGATCGTCGGCGGCGGCGAGGAGCTCGACGAGCAGGGCCTGGCCCACCGCTACGAGTCGGTCGTCGACCCGCGGCTCAACCGGGTGCAGTCGCTCGAGATGGCCTTCCAGGTCGCCAGCATGCTCCAGAAGCGCTGACCCGTTGATCGACCTGCGCAGCGACACCGTCACGCGTCCGACGGAGGCGATGCGCGCCGCGATGGCCGCCGCCGAGGTCGGTGACGACGTCTACGGCGAGGACCCGACCGTCCGCGCGCTCGAGGAGCGGGTGGCGGGGCTGTTCGGTCACCAGGCCGCGCTGTTCACGCCGACCGGGTCGCTGGCCAACGTGCTGGCGGTCGCGGCCGTCGTCGCGCCCGGCCAGGAGGTGCTGTGCGAGGCGCGCGCCCACATCGCGCGCGCCGAGCTCGGCGCCCACGGTGCGGTCTCCGGCCTCACCATGCGCACCTGGTCGCACCCCCGCGGGCAGGTCGACCTCGCCGTCGTCGACGAGCTGTTCGCGCCCGACCTCGGGCCCTACTTCGTGCGGACGGCGGCGCTCTCGGTCGAGAACACCCACAACTTCGCCGGGGGAGCCGTCGTACCGCTGGCCGACCTCCAGGCGCTGCGGGCCTACGCCGACGAGCGCGCGGTCGCCGTCCACCTCGACGGTGCCCGGATCTGGAACGCCCACGTCGCCACCGGTACGCCGCTCGCCGACTACGGCGCGGTCGCCGACGTCCTCGCCGTGTGCCTGTCCAAGGGCCTCGGCGCCCCCGCCGGCTCGCTCGTCCTCGGCAGCGCCGACCAGGTCGCCGAGGCGCGCGTGCGCCGCAAGCGCCTCGGCGCCGGCATGCGCCAGGTCGGCATCCTCGCCGCGGCCGGCCTGCACGCCCTCGACCACCACGTCGAGCGGCTCGCCGACGACCACGCCCACGCCCGCCTGCTGGCCGAGGCCTGCGGCGCGGACCCGGCGGCGGTCGACACCAACATCGTCACCTTCGACCGCTCCGACGCGCCGGTCTTCGTCGCGCGGGCGCGCGAGGCCGGCGTCCTGATCGGCGCGGTGGGTGCGCGCACGATCCGGCTCGTCACCCACCTCGACGTCAGCCGCGACGACGCCGAGCGGGCCGCCAAGGTGCTCGCGTCCCTCTGAGCCCGGGCACGCCCGGCCTCAGGCGGGAGCGCCGCGGAAGCGGACCTCGCTGATCGCGGTGAAGTCGCGCCCGTTGGGCCCCTTGCCCGGCGGCGTCACCGTCACCAGGTGCAGCACCACGCGGGTGGTCGTGACCGGGCCGACCGGGATCAGCTGGACGGTACGGCGATCGGTCAGGTCCTGGGTGATCCGGGTGCCGTCGTCCAGCTCCCACTGCACCGCGCGGATCCGGCGGTTGCCGCGGTACCAGTTGTCGGCGCCGTCGACCTTGGCGTAGCCGTTGATGATGCCCACCTCGGTGAGCACCACCTCGCGGCCGAGGTCGAAGGTCAGCGTCGCGCCGGTGCCGTCGCCGGCCATCCGCCACGACGTGCGCGGCTGCCCGTCGAGCATGTTGCGGGCCTCGAAGGTGACCGGGTGGTTGTCCCGGTCGCGGCTGCCGGGGGCGGTCGCGGGCACCTGGGCGCTCGCGCCGGCGGTCAGGTCGACGACATCGCCGGGCGCGGGCGGCTCGACCGGGCTGCCGGTCCCGGTGCTGTCGGGCTCGACCGGGGCGCCGGTCGTGGGCTCCGTGGGCTTCGTGGCGGGCGGCGCGCCGCCGTCGTTCGCCCGGTCCTGGGTGCTGGGGGAGTCGTCACCGCCGGCGCTGACCACGAGGAAGGCGCCGATCCCGGCGACCAGGGCGACCACGACCACCGCGATCGCCCACGGCACCCAGGACCGCGACCGTCCCGGCGCCGGGGCCGGCGTCACCGGCGGCGCGTACGGCGGCGGGGGCGTGGGCACCGCGGCGGTCGGCGGGGCGGCGGGCGGCGCGGGCGGCGCGGCCGGCGGGGCACCGTCGGCGAACAGCGGGTAGCGCGCGGCGGGCGGCAGCTGCCCGGTCGGGGGCGGGACCACTGCGGTCACGGGCGCGCCGGAAGCGGGCGCCGCCTCGGGGTGCCGGCCGGGCACCGGCTGCCCGCAGTTGGTGCAGAACCGGCCGATCCCGAGCTCGTGCCCGCAGCTGGTGCAGTACGTCGGGGTGGTCATCGCGGGGTCACCGTACCGTGACCCCACGGTGTCCCGTCAGGTCAAGCGCCCCTCGGGCACGCTCAGGCGCTGAGCGCGCGCCGGCACGCCTCGGCCTCGATGTCCTCCAGGTCGTGCTCCAGGATCCGCCGGGTGCGGTCGTAGCTGAACCCGCCGAACATCGCCCACATCGCCCGGGACAACGTCGAGCGTCCGCTCATCACGACCGTCGTGGTCATGGCGAGGCGGGTCTCGCGGTGGTCCGGGCCGGCGGGCGTGAGCCGGTAGGCGGTGCGGATGACGTCGTGCCCGACCTCCGCCTCGACGACGGTGCGCCGGGGCGGTTCGGAGGCGACGACCTGCAGCTCCTCGGGACCGTGGTGCCCGAAGAGGGTACGGCGCTCGCGCCACGTCGTCCCGACGTCGTACCCGCCCTCGGTGAGCAGGAACGGCTCGCTCACGCTGCGCAGGACGTCGTCGGCGTGGGCGATGTCGGTGATGACCTCCCAGACCTGCTCGGGCGGGGCCGGGATGGTGCCGTGGACGTGGATGATGTGACCAGCCATGGTGACTCCGGTGTCGGTTGGACCCCCAGGCACCCATGGTGCTCCTCCGCGGCCGAGGACGCCAGGGGCGCTCACACCGCCAGGTGGGTGACCTCACCCTCGATCCGGCGCCGGGGCACCAGCTCGACCACGAGCATCGCGGTCAGCACCAGCGCGCCGCCGAGGAGCATCCGCGTGGTCAGCGACTCGCCGCCCAGCAGCACCGCGAAGAACGTCGCGAAGACCGGCTCGGTGCTCATCACGATCGCGCTGCGGGTCGGCGGCAGGTGCGCCTGCGCCCAGGTCTGCGCGAGCAGCGCGCCCGCGCCCGCGACGAGCGCCATGTAGACGACCGAGGCCCAGTCGCCGCCGCGCTCGGGCAGCACGACGCCGGGCGCGCCGGACACCAGCGCCGCGACGAGGCAGATCACCGCGATCACCAGCAGCTGGAGGATCGACATGCCCAGCGCGTCCGCCGGGCGCGACCACGCACCGAGCCCGACGATGTGCAGTGCGTAGAGGACCGCCGCGACCAGCGTGATCGCCTCGCCGTAGCCGATCGAGAGACCGTCGAGGGTCAGCACGGCCAGCCCCGCGGTCGCCAGCACCACCGCACCCCAGGTGGCGGCGGTGATCCGGGTGCGCAGCAGGACGGCGGCCAGGAGCGGGGTGGCGACGACGTAGAGGCCGGTCACGAAGCCGGACACGCTCGCGGGGGTGTGCGCCAGTCCGGCGGTCTGCAAGATCTGGGCGACGCCGTACAGGGCGCCGAGGACGAGGGCCCGGTTGCGCACGCCGGGCGCGAGCCGGGCCACCGCGCGCGGCGCGATCGCGAGCATCACCAGTCCGGCGATGAGGAAGCGCACCGCCAGGAAGTCGACGGTGGGCACCCGGTCGAGCAGGTCCTTGATCAGGAAGAACGTCGAGCCCCAGCAGGCCGTGGTGGCGAGCAGCGCCAGCGTCGCCAGCAGCGCCGTACGGCGACCGGCGGCCTCAGCCACCGAACGGTCCGTCGCGCAACGCCTTGAGCAGCGCGAGGTCGGGGTCGTCGGCGTCGCGCGAGCCGGGCGTCTCGAGCACGAACGGCACGCCCTCGGTCGCCGGGTGGGCGAACAGCTCGGCGAAGGCGTCGGTGCCGATGTGGCCCTGGCCGATCTTCTCGTGCCGGTCCTTGAACGCCCCGCGGACGTCCTTGGAGTCGTTGGCGTGCACCAGGCGCAGCCGTCCGGGGCCACCGATCTCGACGATCCGGTCGAGCATCGCCTTGGCGCCGCCGGGCTCGTCGAGCGGCTCGCCCGCGGCGAACACGTGACAGGTGTCGAGGCAGATGCCCGCCTTGGGGTGGAGGTCCACCGCCCCCAGGTACGCCGCCAGGTCGTCCACGCCCGCGCACAGCGAGCGCCCCTGGCCGGCGGTCGGCTCCAGCAGCAGCCAGGGCGCGGCGTCGTCCTCGACGGTGTCGAGCAGGGGGAGCAGCCCCTCGCGGATCCGGGCCAGCGCCGCGGTGTGGCGCGCGGTGGCGCCGCCGGGGTCGCCGGCCGGGTCGACGTACGAGCCGGTGTGGACCACGACGCCCTCGGCGCCGATCTCGACGGCCCGGCGCAGGTTGTGGGCGATCACGGCGAGCGACTTCTCGTAGGTCGCCGGCGTCGGGGAGCCCGGGTTGACCAGGTAGGGCGTGTGGATCACGACGCGCAGCCCGGCCTCGGCGGTGCGGTCGCGGAAGCGCCGGTCCACGGCGGGATCGCCGGCGCTGAGCGTCCAGCCGCGCGGGTTGCCGCAGAACACCTGGATCGCCTCGCAGCCGGTGGCGAGCGCGGTCCGCAGGGCGCCGTCGACGAGGTTCTTGCCGACCGGGACGTGGCTGCCGACCGGGCGGGAGAGGTGGGGCTGCGTCACCGATCAGACGATATAGAGCACGATCGTGCTGCCCTTGCGCACCTTGGACCCGGCGTCGGGATCGGTGCTCCAGGCCACATTGCCGGACAGGTAGATCGTGGCGTGCTCGGTGCGCACCTTGAGCCCGAGGTCCTCGAGCTTGGCGATCGCGTCGTCGGTGGAGGAGTAGCGCACCGAGGGGACGGTCACCAGCGGCGGGCCCTGGGACACGGTGAGGGTGACGGTCTCGCCCTTGAACAGCGTGCCGTCGCGCGGGCTCTGGCTGATCACCCGGCCCTCGGGCACGTCCTCGCTGTACTTCTTCTCGATGTCGACGTCGAGGCCGCGCTTGCGCAGCACCCGCTCGGCGCGCTCGGCACTCTTGCCGGTCCAGGCGCCGACCTCGATCGGCTTGCGGCCCTTGCTGATGACGAGCTCGACGACCGTGCCCACGGGCAGGGTCTTGGCCGCGGGGGTGCCGTAGGCCGGGTTGCTCGTGATCACCTTGCCGGCGCCGACGGTCTCGGAGAACTTCTCCACGACCCGCCCGCCCTGGAACTTCACCTCGGCCAGCGCCGCCTCGGCCTGGTCGCGGGTGAGCCCGGCCAACCGGGGCAGGTCGTAGCGCTCGGGTCCCAGCGAGATGACGAGGGTGACCTCGCCACCGGGCAGGATCCGGTCGCCCGGGCCGGGGTCGGTGGAGATGACCTCGCCCTTGTCGACGGTCTCGGAGTAGGACTCCTCGCCGACCCGGACGGCGAGCCCGGCGTCGTCGATCTTGGCCTCGGCAGCGGCCGAGGTCAGCCCGATCACGCCCGGCGTCGAGGTGTAGCGGCCCCAGCCGAGCCACCAGCCGCCGGTACCGGCCACGGCGAGGAGCAGCGCGAGCACGATCACCCAGACCAACCCGCGCCGGCGCCGGCGCGGCCGCTGAGGGGCCGGTGCGGCGGCCGGGGTGGCCGGGACGGACGGCGGCGGGGGCGGCGGCGGTGCGGCGGCGATGACCGAGGTGCGCTCCCGGTCCCGGTCCCGGTCGCCACGCGGCGCGTCGGGGGAGACGAGGTCGGCGATGCCGTCCCACAGCGAGCTCACCGGCTCGGGCGTGGTGTCCGTGCCGGCCTCGTCGGACTCGGTGACCCGCGCCGACGGCAGCAGGTCGGCGACCAGCTCGGGGTCCTCGCGCACGCCGGCCCGCAGCGCCTGCTGGACCCGGTGCACCTGGTGGAGCAGGACGGCGGCGTCGCTGGAGCGCAGGCTGGGGTCGCGGGAGGTGGCGCGGGCGACGAGGGCGTCGACGTACGCCGGGATGCCGGGGACCACCGAGGACGGCGCGGGCACGTCGTGGTGGACGTGGCGGTAGGCGACCGCGATCGGCGTCTCACCGGTGTGCGGCTTGGTGCCGGTCAGCAGCTCGAACAGGATCACGCCCGCGGCGTAGACGTCGGCGCGGGCGTCGGCCCGCTGCTCGACCACCAGCTCGGGCGCGAGGTAGGAGACCGTCCCGATGAGCACGCCGTTGGTCGCGGTGTGCTGGGTGTCGGCGGTGACCGCCTTGGCCAGGCCGAAGTCGGCGACCTTGATCCGGCCGTCGTCGGCGATGAGGACGTTCTCGGGCTTGACGTCGCGGTGCACCAGGCCGGCCCGGTGCGCCGAGGCCAGCGCGGAGAGGATGGGGTCGAGCAGCGCCAGCGCCCGCTCGGGCGCCATCGGCGCCTCCTTGGCGATGGTGTCGCGCAGGGTGTGGCCCGGCACGTACTCCATGACCAGGTAGACCGTGCCGTCGCTGTCGTCGCGGCCCTGGTCGTAGACGGCGACCACGTGCGGGTGGGAGAGCCGGGCCGCGGCCTTGGCCTCGCGCACGAACCGCCGCGCGAACGTGTCGTCGTCCGCCGTCGTCGCGTCGCCCAGGCCCGGGTGCATGATCTTGACCGCGACCGTGCGGTCGAGCCGGCTGTCGACGGCCTCGTAGACGCTGGCCATGCCGCCGCGCGCGATGCGCGCGCCGACCCGGTAGCGCCCGTCGAGCAACCGCCCGAACTGGTGGTCCTCAGTGCGTGCGGGGTCGCCGGGGCGCGCGGCGCTGTCGCCGCGGGCGCGCTGGTCGTCGTGCACAGCGACCCTCCTGTGCATGTTCTGCTGGACCGGCCGGGGAAGGTGACCGGAACGACCATCGTACGGCGCGACCCCTCACGGACGCGGAGGCCACGCCGAGAGGTCTCCTCCCGGCTCCGTGGGGGAAGATGGCCCCATGACCGAACCGCGACTCGCCGACCACGACCTCGCCGCCCTCGTCGAGGCGTGGCTCGACTGGGACCAGGCCGCCGAGCTGATCGGGGTCACCGCCGCCAAGGTGCGCACGATGGTGCGCGACCACCAGCTCGCCGCGGCCGTGCCCGGCGACGGCCGCAAGCAGGGCGTCCCGGCCCTCTTCCTGACCGAGGACGGCGAGCCGGTCAAGGGCCTGCCCGGCCTGCTCACCGTGCTCCACGACAACGGCTTCGACGACCGCGAGTGCATCGCCTGGATCTTCCTCGACGCCGACCTCCCCGGCCGCCCGATCGACGCCCTGCTCGAGAACCGCGGCTCCGAGGTCAAGCGCCGCGCCCAAGCGCTGGCCCTCTGAGCACGATGCCGCGGCTCGGGGGGACGACCGGCAAGGTCGTCTCGACGCTCGTCACCGTCGTCCTGGTCCTGGGGCTGTGGTGGCTCCAGAGCCGCGGCTCCGACGGCTCCGACGAGCCCGTCGCCCGCGACCCGGAGACCTCCGCGCCGTCGTCCGGATCGGGACCGTCCTCGGCCCCGGCGTCGGCGCCGGCGTCGATGCCGCACGCCGACGAGGACGGCATCGCCTACGTCGCGCTCACCTCGCTGCCCCGCGAGGCGGCCACGACGGTCCGGCTGATCGACGCGGGCGGCCCGTACCCCTACCCGAGCAAGGACGGCTCGACCTTCGGCAACTTCGAGGGTGAGCTGCCCCAGCGCCCGCGCGGCTACTACGCCGAGTACACCGTCGAGACCCCCGGCCTCTCCCACCGCGGCGCCCGCCGGATCATCGCCGGCGACGGCGGCCAGCTCTACTGGACCGAGGACCACTACGCGTCCTTCGAGCGGATCTGGCGGGCCGGCCGGTGAGCGGCCTCGCCGCCGTCCTGGCCGGCCGGCACACCCCCGGCGTGCACCGCTGGGAGTCCGCGCTCGACGTCGCCGACGTCCGCCACGCCGTCGAGCACGCCGGCTGGACCTTCGGGTACGTCGACGGCGCCCCCCTCGACACCACGCCCGCCGTGCTGCGCGCGATCGGCGACGCGCTCGCCTTCCCCGACCACTACGGCGTCAACCTCGACGCCCTCAACGACTGCCTGCGCGACCTGCCCGGTCCCACGGTGCTGCTGTGGGACGCCTGGAGCGGCTACGCGCGGGCCGAGCCGGCGCGGTTCGCGGTCGTCGTCGAGATCCTGGGGGAGCGGGGGCCCGAGGAGCCGCTGCTCGAGGTGCTGCTGCGCGGGCCGGGTCCCGACGGAGTGCCGGTCCTCGCGTAGGCGTCAGTAGGCGCGGCGCGTGGCCGCGGCGGCCAGCTGCTCCAGCACCCCGCACGCCTCGGCGTCCCAGCCCGCCTCGGCCTGACCGCGGCGCAGCGCCGCGACGGCCTGGTCGGCCAGCTCGTCGATGAGCGTGTCGACCTGGGCGCGGGCGCCGCAGCCGTCGATGATCGTGCGCAGGTCGGCCACCTCGGCCTCGGACAGCGAGGTGCCCAGGGCGGCGTCGAGCCGGGCGGCGTCGGCCTCGGGTGCGGCGTCGAGCGCCATCGCGACCAGGACGGTCCGCTTGCCCTCGACGAGGTCGTCACCGGCCGGCTTGCCGGTGGTGTCCGGGTCGCCGAAGACGCCGAGCACGTCGTCGCGCAGCTGGAAGGCCTCGCCCAGGGGCAGGCCGAACGCGGTGAGCAGGTCGAGCGTGGTGGCGTCGGCCCCGGCGAGCGCGGCGCCGACGTGGATCGGGCGCTCGATGGAGTACTTCGCCGACTTGTAGCGCAGCACGGTCATCGCCTGCTCGACGCTGGCCCGCCCGCGCGCCTGCACCGAGACGTCGAGGAACTGCCCGGCGATCACCTCGGAGCGGCACAGGTCGAAGACGTCGAGCGCGGGACCGACCCGGTCCCACCCGAGGCCGCAGTGGCGCAGCAGCTCGTCGGACCACGACAGCAGCAGGTCGCCGAGCAGGATGGCGGCCGCGGCGCCGTACTGCTGGGGCTGGCCGCGCCAGCCGTCGCTGCGGTGCTCGGCCTCGAAGGCGCGGTGGGTCGCGGCGCGGCCGCGGCGGGTGTCGCTGGCGTCCATCAGGTCGTCGTGGACCAGGGCGCTGGCGTGGAGCAGCTCGAGCGACGCCGCCGCCCGTCGTACGGCGGCCGCGTCGGCGCCGCTCGGAGCCCCCGCGAGCGCGGCGTAGCCCCAGTGGCAGAAGGCCGCGCGGAAGCGCTTGCCGCCCGACACGGTGACCCGGGCCTCGGCCAGCAGCCGGGCGGCGTCGTCGCCGAGCGGGGCGAGCCGGTCGGCCTGGGTGGCGAGGAAGGCGTCGAGGGTGGCCTGGACCTCGGTGCGGAAGGCGGTCGGGTCCCATGCCGGATTGGTCACCCCCTGAGCCTAGTGAGCGGGGGAATCCGCGAGATGGCGGGTCCGGGGCCGTCTCACCCTCCTACACTTCGCCCCATGACTACCGGTGCCGGACGCTCCCTCGGCGAGATCATCCGTGAGGGCGGGCGATCTTTCTCCTTCGAGTTCTTCCCCCCGAAGGACGAGGCGGGTGAAGCCCAGCTGTGGGACGCCATCCGCGCGTTGGAGCCCTATCGGCCCACCTTCGTCTCGGTGACCTACGGCGCCGGCGGCAGCACGCGCGACAAGACCGTCGCGATCACCGGCCGGATCGCCCGGGAGACCTCGCTGGTGCCGATGGCGCACCTGACCTGCGTCGGTCACACCCGCGACGAGCTGGGCACGATCCTCGACTCCTACGTCGCCGAGGGCGTCAGCCACGTCATGGCCCTGCGCGGTGACCCGCAGGAGGGCCCCCGCGCCGACTGGACGCCGACCGACGGCGGGCTCAACTACGCGCTCGACCTGGTCGAGCTCGCCCGCTCGCGCGGTGACTTCCGGGTCGGCGTCGCGGCGTTCCCCGAGGGTCACCCGTCGGCCGGCTCGCTCGACGCCGACGCCGACGTCCTCGCCGCCAAGGCCCGTGCGGGCGCCGAGTTCGCGGTGACCCAGATGTTCTTCCGCGCCTCGGACTACTTCTCGTTGGTCGAGCGGGTGCGCGAGCGCGGCGTCGACATCCCGATCCTGCCGGGCATCATGCCGATCCTGAACCTCAGCGCCATCCGCCGCCAGGGCGAGCTGATCGGCACGAGCGTCCCCGACGACATCGTCGCCCGGATCAGCGCCTACGACGGTGACCCCGCCGCGGTCCGTGCCGAGGGCATCAAGGTCGCCGCCGAGCTGTGCGACGAGCTGCTGGCCGGCGGTGCGCCGGGCCTGCACTTCTACACGCTCAACCGCTCCAAGGCGACGCTGGAGATCTTCGAGGCGCTCCAGATCACCGTCTGATCCCTCAGGCCGATTCCTCAGGCGGGGCCGATCAGCTGCGCGACGAGGGCGGCCGACTGGGTCACGAACGGCACGCCCGCGCCCGGAGCGGCGTGCGCCCCTGCGGCGTACACGCCCGGGATGGGGGTGCTCGGACCGAGCCGGTTCCGCACGGTGCCCCGGCCCTGCCACAGCACGCCCATCGGCGAGCCGCGCCACTGCTCCACGAGGTCGCGGGGGGACAGGTCGACCCGGGTGACGACGTGCTCGCGGACGTCGATCTTGTGCCGGGCCAGCGCGTCGAGCAGGTCCTCGGCGATCTTGCCGCGGCCGTGCACGGTCCAGGCGGTGCAGCCGTCGGGGGCGATGCCGCCCGGGCGCACCGTCAGCATCGGCTCCTCGTGGATCACCAGCTCGTGCTCCAGCTCGGGTACGTCGCCGCGCAGGCCCAGGTGCGCCACCACCGGCGGGATCGCCGGCATGGTCCGCTCGACGTACGGCGCGAGCGCGGGCAGCCGGCGCGGGTCGACCGCCACCACGACGGCATCGGCCTCGGCGTCGCCCTCGGCGGTGCGCACCGCGGCGACCCGCCCCTCGCGCACCACCAGGTCGAGCACCTCGACGCCGGTACGGACCGTGACCCCGCGGGTCTGCAGCCGTGCGCCGAGCAGGTAGGCGATCCGCCCCATCCCGCCGGGCACCCGCCAGCCCCCGAAGATCTGCTCGACGTAGCTGTGCACACCCACCCACGAGGGGACGTTGCGCAGGTCGTGCCCCTCGGCGACCGCCGGGTAGCCCGCCACCAGCGCCAGCCGCTCGTCGCGGAAGTCGTGGCGCAGCCGCTTGTAGAGCGTCTCGCGGATGGCGAACAGGGCGGCGAGCTCCTTGGGCACCGCGCCCTTCGTGTACGGGTCCCAGGGCGCCTCGACGTAGTGCTGGCGCAGCAGCGTCCACACGTCGGCGTAGATGTCGACGTGGCGGACCCACTTGTCGCCCAGCCCGGTCCCGAGCTCCTCGAACGCCGCGTGCTGGTCGGCCCGGGAGCCGCCGGGCAGGCGGATCGAGGTGCGGTCGGCGAACCGGTGCTCGCGCACGATCGGCAGCGGCTCGAGGTCGGCTCCGAGCTCCTTCTCCAGCGGCCGGCCGGACTTGCGGAACAGGTCGCGCAGCGCGGCCGGCAGCAGTGTGGACCCCGGGCCGGCGTCCCAGACGAAGCCGTCGCGCTCGACCGGCGCGAGCGCGCCGCCGAGCTGGCCGGAGGCCTCCAGGAGCGCGACCTCGTGGCCGAGCTTGGCCAGCCGGGCCCCGGCGGCCATGCCGCCCAGGCCGCCGCCGATGACGACGATGCGTGCCACGGGCTCAGTCCTCCGCGACGACGAGGGGCGTCGCGCCGGTCAGGCTGCGCAGCTCGTCGTAGGTCGTGGCGAAGACGGCGGCCGGGTGGCCCGCGGCGGCCCACACCACGTCGTACCGCTCGAGCCAGGGGTCGAGGTAGGTCGCGACCGGGGTGGGGTGGCCGATGGGGGAGACGCCGCCGATGACCTGGCCGGTGTGCTCGCGGACGAACTCCGGCTTCGCCCGGCGCAGGGCCGGCCCGCCGAGCGTCGTACGGACCAGGTCGGTGTCGACCCGGTGCGCTCCCGACGTGAGGATCAGCACAGGGGTTCCGTCGGCATCGAAGAGCAGACTGTTGGCGATCGCCCCCACCTCGCAGCCGAGCGCCTCGGCGGCCAGTGCGGCGGTGTGGACCGAGTCGGGCAGAATGACGATCTGGCCGGTTCCACCCCGGCGCTGGTGCTCGTCGCGGAACCGGGTGATCGAGGGATGCTCGGCCGACATGGGGCTGACCCTATCGACCGAGTCCCGGAACGACCCACGTACTGGAGGAACGATGATCAAGCGCCCGGCCGCAGTCGAGCTCGCCTGCTGGCTGCTGTGGTTCCTGGTGGCCGCCGGTCTGCTCGTGTGCGTGCTCGTCGTCGTGCAGCGCGACCAGCTCGGCTCGGTGTGGTCGCCGATGCAGGTCGGTGACAGCACGGTGCAGCCGGTGGAGTTCGTGCCGGTCATCCTCGTGCTCTACGGCGTGACCGCGGTGCTCGCCCTCACCCTGATCGCGCTCTACCGCGCCGGGCACAACTGGGCGCGCCACTCGCTGGCCGCCATCGCGGCCGGGATCTTCGTCGTCGCCGTCGGCACCGTGCGCACCAACCCGCCGACCCTGGTCGACGGCATGGCCATCGCGGCCGCGGTGATCAGCGCGGTGACGCTCGTGTTCGTCTGGCACCCCCAGAGCCGCGAGTTCGTCCGGACCATGGGCGTGCCGCCCGAGCTGCGCGAGGGCGCTGCCGAGGCTCCCGTCGCTGCCGAGGCCGACCAGGACGCCCCGCGCGCCGAGGTCCCCACCGACTCTTGACCTTGTGTCGGAGGGCGGGTGTACCGTCGGAGACGTTCGAACAGATGTTCGAACACGACCCGAAGGAGACCCCGCCGTGGCCCCGCACAACGCACCCTTCACGGTCAGCCCGCACAGCCTGCCGGCGACCACCCACAACTACCTCCTGCGCTCGGCGGAGTCGCTGAGCGAGGCGGTGGCCGCGCGCGACGTCCCGACCCGCTACGCGTGCGCCCACGTCGCCGCGCTGCGCGCCGCGGCCGCGCTGCTCGCCGCCCGGGCTCGCCCGGCCGCCCCGCCGCGCCGGCGCGGCCAGAAGAACGCCTGGGTCCTGCTCGCCGAGGTGGCTCCCGAGCTCGGTGAGTGGGCGACCTTCTTCGCGGCCGGTGCCGCCAAGCGGGCCGCCGCCGAGGCGGGCTCGACCCGCGCGGTGACCGAGCGCGAGGCCGACGACCTGGTCCGCGACGCCGACCGCTTCCTGGCCCTGGTCGAGCAGTCCCTCGGCCTGACCCCCCACCGGCTGCTGGGCGAGCGGCTCGCCGGGCGCGCGGTGGCCGGCTGAGGGCCGCCCGACGCGTCGGCGGGGTCTGGGGCAGGGGGATCAGTAGTGTTCAGCGCATGGCCTCTCGCGAGCAGCGTGGATCGGTGCGGACCGCGGTCGTCTGGGACGCCCTCGAGGCGGCGCTCTCGGGCGGTCCGCGCGACGTGGTCGACCTGGGTGGCGGCACCGGCGGGTTCGCCGTACGGCTGGCGGAGTCGGGTCACCGGGTCCGCGTGGTCGACCCGAGCCCGGACGCGCTGGCGGCGCTGGCGCGCCGCGCGCGCGAGGTCGACCTCGACGTCTCCGGCCTCCAGGGCGATGTCGCCGACCTGGTCGACGTCGTCGGCCCCGGCAGCGCCGACGTCGTCTTGTGCCACGGCGTCCTCGAGGTCGTCGACCCCGTCCTCGCCCTCGACCGGATCAGCCAGGTCCTGCGCCCCGGCGGCCTGCTCAGCCTCGTCGTCGGCCAGCGCCACGCCGCCGTCATCACCCGCGCCATGGCCGGCCACTTCCAGCTCGCCCGGACCCTCCTCGACGACCCGGCCCCCGTCGACGCCCGCACCGGACGCCGCTTCACCGCCCCCGAGATCACCGACCTCCTCGCCGCGGCCGGCTTCGGCGACCTCTCGGTCCACGCGGTCCGGGTCTTCGCCGACCTCGTCCCGGCCGCCCTCGTCGACCACGAGCCCGGCGCCGCGGCGGCGCTGGTCGACCTGGAGCGCGCGGTCGCCCAACGCCCCGAGTACCTCCCGCTCGCCACGCAGCTGCACGTCCTCGCCACCCGGGGCTGAGCCCCGCCCCGGCCTCAGGCCCGGCCCTCGTCCGGGGTCGCGCCGATGACCGGGGCCAGCGACGGCGCCGAGACCGAGCGCGCACCCGAGCGCGCACCCGAGCCGGCGCCGGTGCGCTGCCCGATCCTGCACGTCGACATGGACGCCTTCTACGCGTCGGTGATGATCCGCGACCGCCCCGAGCTCCAGCACGTGCCGGTCGTGGTCGGCGGCGGCCACCGCGGCGTGGTGCTCTCGGCCAACTACCCGGCGCGGGCCTACGGCATCCGCTCGGGCATGTCCGGCACCGAGGCCCAGCGGCTGTGCCCGGGCGCGATCACCGTGCCGCCCGACTTCAGCGTGCTCACGCCGGTGTCCAAGGCGATCATGGAGACCTTCCGCACGGTGACCCCCGTGGTCGAGGTGACCTCCCTCGACGAGGCCTTCCTCGACGTGCGCGGCGCGGTCCGGCTGTTCGGCCCGCCCGAGGCGATCGCCGAGCGGATCCGCGCGACCATCCGCGCCGAGCACGGCATCGCCTGCTCGGTCGGCATCGCCGCCTCCGTCTCGGTCGCCAAGCTTGCCAGTCGCCAGGCCAAGCCCGACGGCGTCCGGGTGATCAGCCCCGACCGGTTCGTGGCCGAGGTCCACCCGCTCGACGTGGGGGTCCTCTACGGCGTCGGCGAGGCGACCCGGCAGCGCCTGCACCGGATCGGGCTGATCACGGTGGGCGACGTCGCCACGTTCTCGCGTGAGCAGCTGCGCCAGATGCTCGGACGTCACCTCGGCGGCCACCTCCACGCCCTGGTGTGGGGCCTGGACCGGACCGAGCTCGTCCCCGGCGGCGCGGGGGTCTTCGGCTTCGGCGAGGGCGAGCCCGAGGGCAGCATGGGCGCCCAGCACACGCTCGCGATCGACCTGCGCGACCGCGCGGCGCTGCGCCGCGAGCTGCTCCGGCTCACCGCCCGGGTCGTGGCCCGGGTCCGCGGCGCCGGACGCCGGGGGCGCACGGTGACCGTGACGGTGCGGTTCACCGACTTCACGACCGTCCAGCGCTCGCGCACCCTCCCGGAGCCGACCGACATCACCCAGGAGGTCTACGCGACCGCCGTACCGCTGCTCGAGGGGCTGCTCGACGACCGCTGCCCCCGCCCGGTCGCGGTCCGCCTGGTCGGCGTCCGGGTCGAGGGACTGCGCCACCGGCGCCCCGGCGACGGCCGCCAGCTCGCCCTCGGCGAGCGCGACCCGGGCTGGTCCGACGCCGACCGCGCGGTCGACCGGGCCACCGACCGCTTCGGTCACGCGGCCGTACGACGGGCCAGCCTGCTCTGATCGGGACCGGCAATTTCGGGGGAGCCCTACCACCGCTGGACCCGGCTGCCTACACTTGGAGGAAGTCAACGGCGGAGCCATTCCGCCTCGCATGTGTCGGAGGAGCCGGTGCCACTCTCGGAAGAGGAGCTGCGTCTGCTGGAGCAGATGGAGCGCGCCCTCAGCGAGGAAGACCCGAAGTTCGCCTCCACCCTGCGCGGAACCACCTTGCGCCAGGCGGCTCGCCGCCGCGCGATCCTCGCCGGCGTCGTCTTCGCCGTCGGTGTCGCGGTGATGATGGGCGGTGCCGTCAGCGGCTACTGGCCCGTCGGCGTGGCCGGCTTCGTGATCATGCTGGCCTCGGCCACCCTGCTGCTGAGCTCCGTACGCGGCCAGCGCGGCGGCGCCGCAGCCCCCTCGGTCTCCTCGCACCCCTCCGGCTTCGGCGTGATCGACGGTGGCCGACGCCACCACCACGGTCGCGGCGGCCACGGTCACAACCGTGGCGGCGGCCGGTCCTCGTCGGGGTTCATGGACAACCTCCAGGCGCGCTGGCGCCGGCGCCGCGACGGCGGCGGCTACTGAGCCTTCCGGCTCGCCGCCTCACGCCTCACCGCCCGCTCGGCAACCCGGCAACCCGGCAGTCCGTCGGCCGCGCCCAGAGCGCGCCGGCCCCTAGGGGCGCGCCGCCGCCCCGCGCGCGGAGGGCGCTGAGAGCTGAGGTGAGCTCAGAGCCGCGCTGCCGGTCTAGGCCGGGCCCGGCCCGCCCGGCGTGCCCGATCGGCGTAGGGCCGCCGGACCGGCGTCAGCCTCAGCGCCGGAGCAGCGCCTGCCACACCGACCGCGGCACCCAGGTTGCCCGCCGCCGCGCCCGCGGCGTGACCCCCGCCTCGAGCGAGGCGACGACCAGGGCGGCGTCGGTGGACAGGGAGGTGTCGGCGCGCTCCAGGGTGGCGACGGCGCCGGGGCGCGCGTAGCGGGCGTGCTCGACGCGGCGGACGAGCCGGTCGAGGGCGTCGGTGGCGTCGGGGGCGACCTCGGGGCCGGTCCGGGGGCGTTCGGGACGCCGGTCCGGGTCGGTGGTGGGGTCGGCGAGGTGGTCGACGAGGACGGTGCTGACCTCGCGCGGGGAGCGGCCGTCGGTCCAGGGGATGCCGAGGTCGCGGGCGGTGGCGCGCAGCTCGGCCCAGGCCTGGTCCGGGTCGCCGGAGGCGAGGCGGTGCTGCCGGTCGCGACGGCGTACGGCGCGCGGCCCGCCGAGGGCGCCCGCAGCGAGCAGCAGCACCAGGAGGCTGATCCCGCCGCCGATGAGGACCGGCGTCGGGATGCCCTGGTCCTGGCCGGCGCCGTCGGCCCCGGTGTCGCGCTCGGGCCGCGGCTTGGCGCTGGGCCGCTGGTTCGGGCCGACGGTGGTGGTGCCGCCCGAGGGAGCCTGGCTGCTCGACGACGGCAGGTCGGTCGGGTCCACGCCGCTGCCCGCGACCGGCACCCGGCTGTAGGCCGGAACGTCCTCGACGCGTCCGCTCGGGGTCGGCTCGAAGCGGACCCAGCCGGCGCCGGCGAAGTACAGCTCGGGCCAGGCGTGGAGGTCGTGGCTGCTGTACTCCCACACGCCGGCGTCGATCTCGGTCGGCTCCAGGAAGCCGACCGCGACCCGGGCGGGGATGCCGAGGGTGCGCGCCATCACGGCCATGGCGGAGGCGTACTGCTCGCAGTAGCCGACCCGGCCGTCGCGGGCCAGGAAGGTCGCGAGGGTCTCGTTGCCGGTGCCGTCCGGGGCGCGGCGCAGGTCGTAGGTGAAGCCGCCGTCCTGGCGGAACCAGCGCTGCAGCAGCAGCGCGCGCTCGTAGTCGTCGCGGGCGGGCTCGGTGACGCTGTCGGCGAGGTTGCGCACGATCGGGGGCACGGTGCCGGGCACGCGGAGCAGCTCGGGAGGGACGTCGTTGGGCTGGGGGTCGCCGAAGAAGCGGCCGTCGGTGCCGTAGTCCGGGTCGATCCCGGTCATCGTGTAGTCGAGGCCCTGGGTGGTGAGCCCGTTGTCGGCGGCGAGGAAGTCCATCGTCGTGGGGTCGAAGCGCCAGTCGCCCTCGGCGTCGACGGCCGCGGCCGGGAACTGGGTGGGCAGCCAGGTCGAGTCGAAGGCGTCGGTGATGGAGACGTCGTAGTCGTAGGTCGTCGTGGGTACGTCGGGGGAGAGCCCCTGGGGGCGGGGGAGCGCACCGTCGGCGACGTCATTGCTCGCCACGTCGCGGTCGCCGCTGCTCCACTCGTCGCCGGTGTAGCGGTTGAGCACCGACACCCGCAGGTACGACGGCGCCGGGTCGTCCGTGCTGATCCGGATCAGCGGCACGTCCCGCCCGCGCTCCAGGTCGCGGCGCATGTCGGCGATGGGCTTGCGGATCCGGATGTCGCCGTCGCCGCTCCCGGTCCCGAGGTCGAGGACGTCGACCGCCAGGACCGGCACGAAGGTGGGCACGACGAGCGCGAGGGCGGTGGCGGTGACGCCGATCCGCCCGGCGCCGGCGCGCATCGCCTCGCGCAGCGGGTTGCCGTGGCGCCACAGGGTGTCGTCCTCGGGGCCGACGGTGCGACCCCAGCGCAGCAGGTGGTCGCGCGACTCGAGGTGGAGCAGCACGAGGAAGCCGGCCGCCGCGGCGGCGAAGCTGCCCCAGCCGGGGCCGGTGTCGAGCAGTCCGCTGGGCACCGAGTAGACGGCGAGCAGGACCAGTCCGGCGATCGGCACCCGGTGGTAGGTGCAGGCGATGATGTCGACGAGCACGATGAACAGCGCGCCGAGCACGACCAGGAGCGGCCAGACCGGCGGGACGCTGGCGCTGATCGGGGCGGCGTACTGGCGGGCGGAGTCGAGGGAGGTCTCGACCGCGTGCCACAGCTCGGTGCCCGCCCCGCCCAGGGGCAGGAGGGCGCCGGTGATCTCGCGGGTGACCAGGACGGTGCCGAGGAGCACCTGGGCGAGCGCGGTGACCCAGCGCGGCGCACCGACCCAGCGCAGGACGGCGCCGAGCAGGGCGACGAGGACGGCGAGCACGGCGAGCGGTCCGAGATAGCTGCCGCGCTCGACGACGAAGCCGTGCCACGAGGTCAGTGCCGCCCAGGCGGTGAGCGCGGCGACGACGCTGACCAGCAGGGTGGGGCCGATCGGCCCGCGGTGCGGGCTCATCGGGCGCCCCCTCCGCGGACGGGGGAGCGGCCGAGGTCGCGCCAGGCGGTGTCGAGGCTGTCGCGCGGGCCGAGCCCGGTCGCGCGCCACGACATCGAGAGCAGGGGAGCGGCGGCCGCGGCGGGCCCGGGGCCGACCCGGGACGGCGACCACTGCTCGACGTCGAGGACCAGCGCGAGCGCGGTCCCGGCGTCGTGACGGATGCGGCGCAGCGACGCGGTGTCGTTGGGCAGGAAGCCTCCGAGCACGGCGACGACCACGCCGCCGCGCGCCTGCTCGCCGGACCAGCCGACCTCGAGCGTGGCCCGGTGGCTGAGGTCGAGCACGGCGAGCCGCTCCAGCGCATCCTCGGCGCCGTCGGCGGCCGCGCCGTCGGCCGCCGCCAGGCGTACGGCGTACCCGTGCTGCTCGAGGTGGACCGCGACGGACGCGGCGGTGATGATCGCGGCCTCCAGGCTGGAGGCGGGTCCCTGGCCGCGGTGGGCCAGGTTGCGGTTGTCGAGCAGGACCGTCGCGTGCGCCTCCCAGGGCTGCTCCTCGCGGCGCACCATCAGCTCGCCGATCCGCGCCGAGCTGCGCCAGTGGACCCGGCGCAGGTCGTCGCCGCGGCGGTACTCGCGCACGCTGACGTCCTCGGACGAGCCCGATGCGAACGCCTGCGGCCGGTGCTCGCCGGCGCCCTGCCAGCCGCCCGACAGTGGGATCGACGGCAGCGGGACGACGCGCGGCGTGACCGTCAGCTGGGCGGTCGTGCCGATCGCCCGGCGCCGCTCGACCAGGCCGAAGGGGTCGACCAGCCGCGCGACGAGCGGGCCCACGACGTAGCGGCCGCGGATGTCGGAGCGCACCGGGTACGACACGGTCCGCTCCCACTGCCCGCCCAGACCCTGGAGCACGAAGCGGGCCCGGCCGCCGAGCGCGTAGGGGAGCGTGTCCTCGATGAGGAGGGCGCCGTCGGAGCGCTTGCGCTCGCTGGCGATCGTCAGGTCGATCCGTGCGGACTCACCCGCGCGCAGGAGCCGTGGCCAGACGGTCCGGCTGACCGTGGGGTCGTGCTTGCGGCGCGAGACCACCAGCGCGGCCAGCAGCGGCAGCGTCGCGATCAGCACGCCCACCCGGGTCAGCGCCGGCTGGCCGAAGACGACCGCGCACAGGATCGCGGTGATCCCCGCCGCGACGAACGCGCGGCCGCGGAGCGTCAGGGACGACAGGGCACGGCGCACGGACCGGGACCTCCCCTCACGCGGAAGGATCGGGTACCGGCACCTGGGCGGCGATCCCGTCCAGGATGCCGGCCAGGCTGCGACCACCCACGGCGGCCTCGGCGCTGGGCAGGAGGCGGTGGGCGAGGACCGGCTGGACCAGCGCCCGCAGGTCGTCGGGGATCACGTAGTCACGGTGGTGCAGCGCCGCGCGCGCCTTGGCGGCGCGGACCAGGTGGAGCGTGGCGCGCGGCGAGGCGCCCAGCACCAGCTCGGGGCTGGACCGGGTCGCGGAGGTCAGCGCGACGGCGTACCGCTGGACGGCGTCGGCGACGTGCACCTGCGCGACGATCCCGCACAGCTTGCGGATCTCGGCGCTGTCGGTGACCGGCTCCAGGTCGTCGAGCGGGCTGACGGCGCCGTGGTTGGCCAGCATCGCGATCTCGGCCGCCGGCACCGGGTACCCGATCGACACGCGCGCCATGAAGCGGTCGCGCTGGGCCTCGGGCAGCGGGTAGGTGCCCTCCATCTCGACCGGGTTCTGGGTCGCGATCACCATGAACGGCGTGTCGAGGTGGTAGGTCACGTTGTCGACGGTCACCTGGCGCTCGGCCATGCACTCCAGCAGCGCCGACTGGGTCTTGGGCGAGGCCCGGTTGATCTCGTCGCCGATCACCACGTTGGCGAACACGCCGCCCGGCCGGAACTCGAACTCCCGAGTCGACTGGTTGAACACCGAGACGCCCGTGATGTCGGAGGGCAGCAGGTCCGGCGTGAACTGGATGCGCCGCACCGTCGAGTCGACGCTGCGCGCCAGCGCCTTGCTCAGCATCGTCTTGCCGACGCCGGGCACGTCCTCGAGCAGCAGGTGACCCTCGGCGAGCAGGACGACGATCGCCGCGGCCACCACGTCGCTCTTGCCCTCGATGACCTTCTCGACGTTCGCCTGGATGCGGCCGGCGACGCGCGCGACCGTGTCGACGTCGGTGCTCCCGGTCGGTACCGGGGCAGGGGCGCTGGTCGACGACTCCACGGAACTCATCCTTCTCCTGCGGCTACGGGCTTCCCGGCGGTGGTGCCGGGGTGGAGCAAACCCTAGATCAGCGTGCCCAACTCGGGGGCTGCTGTCACCTACCTCGCGGGTGCCGGGGCGAAGTGCGGGGGTTGCTGGTCCGACGTGCGCGGGTTGCGGAGGCAACCGCCGTCCCTCGCCGCAGCAGCTCCCGCACCTCGTCCCAGCGACCCGCGCACCTCGTGGGGTGGGGTGGGGCGCGCGCCACGCCCGGGCGGCATTTCTCCCCACTGGCGCTCCACTCCTCCTCCACCCCGCTCCACCAGCGCGTTCAGACGTCTGACCTGCGGGTTTTCGGGCGCGGGGGAGCGAAACGACCGCCGAAACGGGGTGTTCGGTGGTTGACGGTGGAGGAAAGTGGAGTACTGTGGGGGAAAGTGGAGGAAAGGTGATCCACGTCGACCGGCTGGGGGGTGCCCGATGCTCTTCATGGGCACCTACACCCCGAAGCTCGACGACAAGGGCCGCCTCTTCCTCCCGGCGAAGTTCAGGGATCGACTGGCGGAGGGCCTCGTGGTCACACAGGGACAGGACAAGTGCCTCGTCGTCTGGCCGACCGATGTCTTCGCCGACGAGGCCGAGCGGGCAGCCGCCCGGCCGATGACCAACCGCGCCGCCCGGCGCTACGCACGGGTCCTCTTCGCCGGTGGCGACGAGAGCACCCCTGACAAGCAGGGCCGGGTCGGTATCCCGGCCCACCTCCGGGAGTACGCCGGACTCGAGCGCGACGTGGTCGTGATCGGGGTCCGGGACCGCCTGGAGATCTGGAACCCGGCCGCGTGGCGCGAGTTCCAGCTCGAGGCGCTGGAGGAGTTCGCCGACCTCGACGAGGACGACGACTAGTCACCGCCCCGGCCGGGACGCCCGGCCACCAGCAGCAGCACTGACAACAGAACAGCGGATCCGCAGGACGAGGTCTCAGCCCGCTCCCGCTCCCGACAGCTCCGGTGCCACACCTCCTGTGACACCTTCCCCGGCCACAGGCGGGGCAGCACCCGAGCATCCCGCCTTCTGGGGCACCTTCCCCGGCACCAGACGGCACCCGAACAACGCCGGCGCGGGAGCGGGCAGGGACCTGGCTCTGCGGATCCGTTCCATTTCCCAGGGTCGAGGGGTCGAAATCATGAGGGTCGTACGCACGCTTCCGCCGGAGGTCTCCTCCGGCGAGCCTCGTGTGCGCGAGCTGGCGCGGGACGCCCTCACGTTGATGGCGTTCTCCGCGGCGGTCTCCGTCGGGTGCGCGTGCCTGTTCCTCCTCACCCACCTCGCCGGGCGCTGACATGAGCAGCCCCCGCCACGTCCCCGTCCTGCTGGACCGGGTCGTCGCCCTGCTGGCGCCCGCGCTCGAGCGTGAGGGCGCCGTGCTCGTCGACTGCACGCTCGGTCTCGGTGGGCACACCGAGGCGGTCCTGCAGCGGCTGCCGCAGGCGCGCGTGATCGGTATCGACCGCGACCCGCAGGCGCTGGCGATGAGCCGGGAGCGGCTCGCGCCGTTCGGTGAGCGGTTCACCGGCGTCCAGGCCGTGTACGACGAGATCGCCGACGTGATCGCCGGCCAGGGGCTGAGCGAGGTCGACGCCGTGCTGTTCGACCTCGGCGTCTCCTCGATGCAGCTCGACCTGCCCGAGCGCGGCTTCGCGTACGCCGTGGACGCGCCGCTCGACATGCGGATGGGGAGCACCGGGCCGACCGCGGCCGACGTGCTCAACACCTACAGCGCCGCCGAGCTCACCCGCATCCTCAAGGAGTACGGCGAGGAGAAGATGGCGCGCCGGATCGCCGACGCCGTCGTGCGGGAGCGGGAGAAGGAGCCGTTCACCAGCTCCGGGCGCCTGGTCGCCCTCCTGTACGACGCCATCCCGGCCCCCGCGCGCCGCACCGGCGGGCACCCGGCCAAGCGCACCTTCCAGGCGCTGCGGATGGAGGTCAACGACGAGCTGCGGGTGCTGCAGCGCGCGATGCCCGCCGCGGTCGAGGCGATCGGGGTCGGCGGCCGGGTGGTCGTCGAGTCCTACCACTCGCTCGAGGACCGGCTGGTCAAGCGGACGTTCGCCGCCGCCACCCGGCTCGACGTCCCCGACGACCTGCCGTTCGTGCCCGAGGGGGCCGAGCCGTCGTACCGGCTCGTCACCCGGGGGGCCGAGCAGGCCAACGAGGAGGAGATCGAGGAGAACCCTCGGGCCGCCTCCGTCCGACTTCGCGCCGTCGAGCGCATCCGTCCGAGCAACGCATCGATCGGCAGGGGGACCCACTGATGTCGAGCACCGCACCACAGCCCAGGAACCGGCTCCCGCACGTCGCACCGCGGCTGGCCCAGGCCGCGCTCCAGCGCGCCCGGCTCAGCGTGGTGCCGCGGCGCCGCTCGCGCGCGCCCCGGATGCCCTTCGTCGCCTTCGTCAGCGTGATCCTGCTGGCCGGCGTGATCGGGCTGCTCCTCTTCAACACCTCGATGCAGCAGGCCTCGTTCCGCGAGACCGCGCTGGAGCGGCAGGCCACCGACCTCGGCGTCCAGCAGGAGGCCCTGGAGATGGACCTGCAGACCCTCGACAACCAGGAGCGGGTGGCCGCGGCCGCCGAGAAGCTCGGCATGGTGATCCCGTCCACGCCGGCCGGGGTGCTGCACCTCGGCTCGGGCCGGATCACGGGCAAGCCGACCCCGGCCAGCGGTGCCGACCGGCTCCCGCTGCGGATGCCCGGGCCGCGCAAGCCCGCCTCGCTGGACCCCAAGCAGGTGACGGTGCGGACCGGCACGGCCGAGACGCCCGCGAACGGCGCGCCCAACCGCGATCGCTGACCGTCTCGCCGTAAGTTGGTGGTCCCCGCCTTCCGCGACCCGAGAGTGACCGAGAGCGACCAGAGAGCGACCGTTGAGCCGACCGAAGACCAGCCGTCTCCTGCGCCGTACCGGTGAGGTCCGGCGCGGCTCGCCGCACCGCCGGATGCAGATCGGGTTCCTGATCATCGCGATGGTGCTCTCGGTGTTCGCCGCGCGCCTGGTCCAGCTCCAGGGCGTCGACCCGCGCTCGTACGCCCAGATGGCCGCCGCCGAGGGCACCACCAACGTGGTGCTCCCGGCGACCCGCGGCGAGATCGTCGACCGCAAGGGCCGTCCGCTCGCCGAGAGCGTCGACGGGCGGATGATCGTCGCCGACCCCAAGGTGACCAGCAAGGTCGCCCCCGAGCTGGCCACGATCCTGGCCGACAGGCTGGGCATCGACTACTTCGAGGCGCTCAAGCGGCTGCGCGCCGAGGGCAGCCGGTTCGAGTACCTCGCCCGCCAGGTCCCGGCGAGCAAGGCCGAGCAGGTCGTCGACGAGATCCGCGAGCAGTTCAAGGACGACAAGGGCAACCCGTTCTCCGGTCTGTCCGTACGCCGCGACCCGCTGCGGGTCTACCCGAGCCGCTCGGTCGCGGCCAACCTGCTCGGGTTCCTCGGGACGCCGACCAACAAGGGCGCTGCCCAGCCGCTCGCCGGGCTCGAGGCCTCGTTCAACAAGTACCTCTCGGGCAAGGACGGCAAGGCTCGCTTCACCCGCGGCGCCGGCAACCAGATCCCGCTCGGCGACAACACGATCACCCCGGCGGTCGACGGCAAGCTGCTGCGGCTGACGATCGACAGCGACCTGCAGTTCTACACCCAGCGGGTGCTGCAGAAGACCGTCGTCGGGGCGGGCGGCGAGTCGGGCATCGCCGTGGTCATGGACAGCCGCACCGGTGAGGTGCTGGCGCTGGCCGACTACCCGACGTACGACGCGTCGGACCCCTATCGCAACGCCGGCGACAAGGAGCTCTACAAGTCGGCCGCGCTGACCGACGTCTACGAGCCGGGCTCGGTCGAGAAGGTGCTCACCATGAGCGCCCTCATCGACGCCGGGCTCGCCTACAAGGACCAGAAGTTCAAGGTCCCGCCCAAGCTCTTCCGCCAGGACAAGCCGATCGGCGACTACTGGGACCACCCCACGCTCAAGCTGACCCTGGCCGGCATCCTGGCCAAGTCCTCCAACATCGGCACCGTGCTCGCTGCCGACCAGTTCAAGAACGGCCAGCTGCGCCAGTACCTCCAGCGCTTCGGGCTCGGTAGCCGCACCGGCGTCGGCCTCGCCGGCGAGACCAACGGCCTCCTGCCCCAGGGTGCGGCGTGGACCTCCCAGGTCGGCGACCGCATCGCCTTCGGCCAGTCGCTCTCGGTCAACGCCCTGCAGATGGCGGCCGCGGTCAACACGATCGCCAACGGCGGCGTGCGGATCGACCCCAGCCTGGTGCGCGGCTCGGCGACCACCGACGGTGGCGCGAGCGTCGGCACCGACAACGCGACCACCCGCCGGGTGATCAGCGAGAAGGCCGCGCACGAGACGATGCTCATGATGGAGCGCGTGGTCGACCCCGACGCCGGCGTCGCCCCCAAGGCGGCGATCCCCGGCTACCGGGTCGCGGGCAAGACCGGAACCGCCCAGCGCGTCGGCGACGACGGCCGCGGGTACGACGGCTCGACCACCGTCTCCTTCGCCGGCTTCGCGCCGGCCGACGAGCCCCGCTTCACCGTCTACATCGTGGTGCACAAGCCGCGCGCGGGCAGCGGCGGTGGCAGCACCGCGGGCCCGGCCTTCGCCGAGCTGATGAGCTACACGCTGCGCCGCTACGGCGTGGCGCCGACCGGGGCCAAGCCCAACCAGACGCCGGTGACGTGGTGAGTGCCCCGGACCCCACCCTCGCCGCGCGCCCCGCGCACCCGCCCGCCACGCCCCTGGTGGACGTGGCCCGGGCGCTGGGCCTGGCGGGGGCCTACCCGGACGTCGCCGTCACCGGGATCACCCTCGACTCGCGCCGGGTCCGCCCCGGCGACCTGTACGCCGGCCTGGCCGGCGCCCGCGCCCACGGCGCGCGCTTCGCCGTCCAGGCGGCCGAGTCGGGCGCGGTCGCGATCCTCACCGATGCCGAGGGAGCCGCGCTGGCGCGTGACTCGGGCCTGCCCGCGCTCGTCGTGGCCCACCCCCGTGCGGTGCTGGGGGAGACCGCGGCGTCGGTCTACGGCCACCCGGCCGCCGCGCTGCGCACCATCGGCGTGACCGGCACCCAGGGCAAGACCACCGTGACCCGGCTGCTCGACGGCGGGCTGCTCGCGGCCGGCGTCCGCAGCGCCGCGATCGGCACGGTCGGCACCCGGATCGCCGGCGAGGAGGTCAAGACCTCCCTCACCACGCCCGAGGCGCCCGACCTGCACGCTCTCTTCGCCCGGATGCGCGAGCTCGACGTGAGCGCCTGCGCGATGGAGGTCTCCAGCCACGCGCTGGTGATGGGCCGGGTCGACGGGGTCGTCTTCGACGTGGCCGTCTTCACCAACCTGGGCCGTGACCACCTCGACTTCCACGCCGACGTCGAGGACTACTTCCAGGCCAAGGCGACGCTCTTCACCCCCGCGCACGCGCGTATCGGGCTGGTCTGCGTCGACGACGAGCACGGCCGCCGGCTGGTGACCGAGGCGTCGGTCCCGATCCGTACCTACGCCGTCGGCGACGACCGCGCCGCCGACTGGACCGTGCGCGAGGTCGTGCTCGGCCCCGACGGGTCCTCCTTCGTCGTGCACGGCCCCGGCGGGGTCCGCGTGCCCGGACGGGTGCCGCTCGCCGGTGAGTTCAACGTCGCCAACGCGCTCGCCGCGATCGCCGCGGCGGCCGAGGCCGGCTTCGACCCGCAGGCGGTCGCCGACGGGATCGCCCGCTCCGGCGGCGTCCCCGGGCGCCTCGAGCGGATCCCCACCGACCGCGACCTGACGGTGGTCGTCGACTACGCCCACAAGCCCGACGCGGTCGACGCCGTCCTGCGCACGCTGCGCCCGGTCACCCGTGGCAGGCTGATCGTCGTGATCGGTGCAGGGGGAGACCGCGACCGCGGCAAGCGCCCGGTGATGGGGGCGATCGCGGCCGAGCTGGCCGACCTCGTCGTCGTCACCGACGACAACCCGCGCACCGAGGACCCCGTCGCGATCCGGGCCGAGGTGCTGGCCGGTGCCCGCACCGGCACCGCCGAGGTCCGCGAGATCGGCGACCGCCGTACGGCGATCGGCGAGGCGCTCGCGCTGGCGGGCGACGGCGACGTCGTCCTGGTCGCCGGCAAGGGCCACGAGACCGGCCAGGAGGTCGCCGGCGTGGTGCACCCGTTCGACGACCGCGAGGTCGTGCGCGAGGTGCTCGCCGAGCTCGCGGGCGGCGCGCGATGATCCCGCTGCGGCTCTCCGAGATCGCGGCCGTCACCGGCGGAACCCTCCACGGCGAGGACGTCACGGTCGCCGGTCCGGCCTACCTCGACAGCCGGGCGCCGGTCGCCGACGGCCTCTTCGTCGCCGTCGTGGGGGAGCGGGTCGACGGCCATGCCTACGCCGACGGCGCGCACGCCGTGCTCGGCAGCCGGCCCACGACCGCGCCCACCGTCGTCGTCGCCGACCCCGTGGTCGCGCTGGGGGTGCTCGCCCGCCACGTGCTCGACCGGCTCGACCCCGTCGTGCTGGCGATGACCGGCTCCCAGGGCAAGACCGGCACCAAGGACTACCTCGCCGCGGTGCTGCGCACGCTCGGCGGCGCCGGGAGCGTCGTGGCGACCACGGCCAACCACAACAACGAGCTCGGCGTCCCCCTGACCGTGCTGCACGCCGACGCCGGGACCCGGCACCTCGTGGTCGAGATGGGCGCGCGCGGCGTGGGCCACATCTCCTACCTGTGCGAGATCGCGCCGCCGCACATCGCCGCGGTGCTCAACGTCGGCACCGCCCACGTCGGCGAGTTCGGCGGACGCGACCAGATCGCCCGGGCCAAGGGCGAGATCGTCGAGGCGCTGCCCGCCGGCGGGACCGCCGTGCTCAACGCCGACGACCCGCTGGTCGCGCCGATGGCGGCGCGGACCGGAGCCGCGGTGATCACCTTCGGCACGTCCGGAGACGTGCGCTGGCACGACGTCCGCCTCGACGAGCGCGGCCGGCCCGGCTTCGTGCTGGTCCACGACGGCGAGTCCCACCCCGTGCAGCTGCGCCAGAGCGGGCTGCACCAGGTCCCCAACGCCGCCGCGGCCGCCGCGATGGCGCTCGCCGCGGGGCTGCCGCTCGCCGACGTCGCCGCGGCGCTGGGCGAGGCCGACGCCGCCTCGCGCTGGCGGATGGAGGTCACCGAGCGCGCCGACGGGCTGGTGCTGGTCAACGACGCCTACAACGCCAACCCCGACTCCATGCGCGCCGCGCTCGAGGCGCTGGTCGCGATCGGGCGCGGGGACACGAGCCGTCCGCGCCGTACGGTCGCGGTGCTGGGCGAGATGCGCGAGCTCGGCGACGAGCACGACGCCGCCCACCGCGCCGTCGGTACGACGGCCGCCGAGCTCGGCGTCGACGTCGTGGTGGTCGTCACCGAAGCGGCCCGCGGCATCGCCGACGGAGCCTCCGGAGGCACCGGTGAGGTGATCGTCACGGCGGGGCGGGACGAAGCCGAGGCCTGGGTGCGGCAGAATGCCGGTCCGGAGGACGTCGTCCTCGTCAAGGCGTCGCGCGGCGTCGCCTTGGAAGTGGTGGCACAGGCGATCCTGGAGGAGACGACGGCGTGAGAGCGATCCTGCTCGGCGGTGGCATCGCCCTGCTGATCTCGCTGCTCGGCACCCGGGTGGCGATCAACGCGTTCACCAAGCTGGGCTACGGCCAGGAGATCCGCGACGACGGACCGACCAGCCACCACACCAAGCGCGGCACGCCCACCATGGGCGGCGTCGTGATCATCCTGGCGGCGGTGGTCGGCTACTTCCTGGCCAAGCTGATCACGATGACCACGCCCAGCGCCTCGGCGCTGCTGCTGCTCTTCCTGTTCGTCGGGATGGGCCTGGTCGGCTTCCTCGACGACTTCATCAAGATCTACAAGCAGCGCAGCCTCGGTCTGCGCAGCAAGGCCAAGATGGCCGGGCAGACCGTGATCGCGCTGGTCTTCGGCTGGTTGGCGCTCTCGCCCTGGCTCGAGGACTCCCACGGCCGCACGCCGGCCAGCGAGAAGGTCTCGTTCCTGCGCGAGCTCGACTGGTTCGTGCTGCCCACGATCCTGGCGATCCTGCTGATCTGGCTCTTCGTCGCGGGCTTCAGCAACGCGGTCAACCTCACCGACGGGCTCGACGGCCTCGCGGCCGGCGCCTCGGTGATGGTCTTCGGCGCCTACACGCTGGTGAACATCTGGCAGAGCAACCAGTTCTGCCAGGAGCAGCCCAGCGCCAGCTGCTACAACGTGCGCGACCCGCTCGACCTGGCGATCATCGCCGCGGCGATCACCGGGGCCTGCTTCGGCTTCCTGTGGTGGAACGCCTCACCGGCCAAGATCTTCATGGGCGACACCGGCTCGCTGGCGCTCGGCAGCGCCCTGGCCGGCTTCGCGATCCTGACCCGGACCGAGCTGCTGCTGGTCATCCTGGGCGGCCTGTTCGTCCTCGAGACGGTCTCGGTGATGATGCAGGTCGGCTTCTTCAAGCTCACCAAGGGCCGGCGGATCTTCCGGATGGCGCCGATCCACCACCACTTCGAGATGCTCGGGTGGGAGCAGGTCACCGTGGTGATCCGGTTCTGGATCATCACCGGCCTCTTCGTCGCCACCGGCCTCGGGATCTTCTACGCCGAGTGGGTGTCGCGACTGTGACGACCGACGTCTCCACGCTCGGGCGCAAGGACTCCTGGGAGGGCGTGCGGGCGGTCGTCGCCGGCTTCGGCACCAGCGGCGCGGCCGCGGTCGACAACCTGCTCCACCTCGGCGCGAGCGTCCACGCGGTCGCCGAGAGCGCG
Source organism: Pimelobacter sp. 30-1 (assembly GCF_018831735.1). Lineage (NCBI taxonomy): Bacteria > Bacillati > Actinomycetota > Actinomycetes > Propionibacteriales > Nocardioidaceae > Pimelobacter > Pimelobacter sp. 30-1. The sequence continues at coordinate 252,396 of NZ_NHTS01000006.1, read as the reverse complement.
CACCCGCGGATCCTCGAGCGTGCCGAGCTGCTCGAGGTGCTCGGCGCGACCATCGACATCCACGAGGGGGCGACCGCGGCGCTGCCCGAGGAGGCCGACCTGCTCGTCGTCTCGCCGGGCTTCCGGCCCGACGCCCCGATCATCGTGGCGGCGCGCGAGCGCGGCGTACCGGTGTGGGGGGAGGTCGAGCTGGCCTGGCGCCTGCGCGACCCCGACCAGCCCGCCCCGTGGCTGTGCATCACCGGCACCAACGGCAAGACCACGACCGTGCAGATGCTCGACAGCATCCTGCGCGCCGCGGGCCTGCGCAGCGTCGCGGCCGGCAACGTCGGACTGCCGCTGACCGAGGCGGTCATGGACCCCGAGCCCTACGACGTCATCGCAGTCGAGCTGTCGAGCTTCCAGCTCCACTACACCGACTCGATGGCGGCCGAGAGCGCCGTCGTCCTCAACGTCGCCGAGGACCACCTCGACTGGTACGACGGCCCGGCCGGGATGGACGACTACGCCCGCGACAAGGGCCGGATCTACCAGAACGTCGAGCGCGCCTGCGTCTACAACGTCGCCGACGCGGTGACCGAGGACCTGGTCCGCGAGGCCGACGTGGTCGAGGGTGCCCGGGCGATCGGGTTCACCCTCGGGATGCCCGCCGTCGGCATGCTCGGCGTGGTCGAGGACATCCTCGTCGACCGCGCCTTCATCGAGCAGCGCGAATCGAGCGCGGCCGAGCTGTGCACCCTCGACGACCTGGCCTCGACCGCCCCCCACTTCGTCGCCAACGCGCTCGCCGCGGCGGCGCTCGCCCGGGCCCACGGCATCAGCCAGGCCGCGGTGCGCGACGGGCTGCGCGCCTTCCGTCCCGACGGCCACCGGATCGCGGTCGTCGCCGAGCACGACGCGATCACCTGGGTCGACGACTCCAAGGCGACCAACCCCCACGCGGCGGCCTCGTCGCTGGCGGCGTTCGCACCGGTCGTGTGGGTCGCCGGGGGACTGGCCAAGGGGGCGCACTTCGACGACCTCGTGAGCAGCGTGGGGGACCGGCTGCGGGCCGTGGTCCTCATCGGCCGCGACCGCCAGGTGATCGCCGACGCGCTTTCGCGACACGCACCCGATGTGCCGGTGTTCCAGGTCGAGACCCCTGAGACTGGTGGGGCAGTCGGTGACGACCTCATGAGACGGGTCGTGGCGACCGCGGCCGAGGCCGCCCAGCCGGGCGACACCGTGCTGCTGGCGCCGGGATGCGCCTCGATGGACCAGTTCACCGACTACGCCGCACGAGGCGATGCCTTCGCCACCGCGGTACGGGAGCACGTCGGCACGAGCTGAGCAGGACCGGAACGGGAGCGAGGGGGTCGTCATCACCACTGCGAACCCCGAGCGCACCCGGCCGGGTCTCTCTGGTCTCCTGCGCCGCGTGCCGCGCCCGCGGCTGAGCCGGCTGCCCTCGCTCCGCACGCTGCGCGAGGTCCGCTCCAGCAGCACCCGCACCGGGTGGACCCGCACGCTCAAGGACGCGCTCGACCGGCCGCTGACGACGTACTACCTGCTCCTCGGCGCCACCGCCCTGCTGCTCACCATCGGCCTGATCATGGTGCTCAGCGCGTCGAGCGTGTCGTCGTACCGGGCGACGGGGGACTCGTACACGATCGTCAAGCGCCAGGTGATGTGGGTCGCGCTCGGCATCCCGTGCGCGTTCATCGCCTCCCGGGTCTCGATCAAGTGGGTGCGCGGGCTGGCCTACCCGGCGTTCTCGATCTCGTTGATCCTGCTCGGCCTGACCGCGCTCGTCGGCGTCGAGGTCAACGGCAACACCAACTGGCTCGCCCTGGGCCCGGTGCAGATCCAGCCCTCCGAGATCGCCAAGCTCTCCCTGGTCATCTGGGCCAGCCACATCTACGCCAACAAGGAACGCCGCCTCGGCAACCTGCACCAGATGCTGGTGCCGGTGGTGCCCGGGATGATCCTGGCCACCGGCCTGGTCGTGATCGGCCGCGACCTCGGTACGGCGCTCATCTTCTTCGCTCTGCTCGTCGCGATGCTCTGGGTGGTCGGCGCCCCGGCGCGGCTGTTCGTGATGAGCTTCCTCGTGGTCAGCGTCCTCGCGCTGGCGCTGGCCGCGACCAACCCGGTCCGCATGGCGCGCATCTCGAGCTTCACCAACCCCCTGCGCGAGGACATCTACCACTCGACGGGCTGGCAGCCGGCCCACGGTCTCTACGCGATGTCCAGCGGGGGCATCTTCGGCGAGGGCATCGGCGCCAGCCAGCAGAAGTGGGGCTCGCTGCCCGAGGCCCACACCGACTTCATCTTCGCCGTCCTCGGCGAGGAGCTCGGCCTGGTCGGCACGCTGCTGGTGATCGGGCTCTTCCTGGTCATCGCGTACGCCGGCCTGCGGGTCGCGCGCGAGACCACGCAGCCGTTCGTGCGCTACTGCACCTTCGGGATCATGGTCTGGCTGATCGGCCAGATGATGATCAACGTCGGCATGGTGCTCGCCATGCTCCCCGTCATCGGCATCCCCCTGCCCCTGGTCTCCTACGGCGGCTCGAGCCTGCTGCCGACCCTGGCCGCGCTGGGCCTGGTGATCGGCTTCGCCCGGCGCGAACCCGCGGCGGCGCGCGCGCTGGCGCAACGGCGGCGGGCCCGGTCGGCCGGTCTGTCGGCGCGCGGATAGGTTCTCCCCGTGAGGATTCTTCTGGCCGGTGGGGGGACGGCGGGGCACACCTCGCCGCTGCTCGCGACCGCCGACGCGCTGCGCCGACTCGACCCCGACGTCGAGATCACCTGCCTGGGCACGCCCCGGGGCCTGGAGAACAAGGTCGTGCCCGCGGCCGGGTACCCGCTGCGGCTGGTGCCGCCGGTGCCGCTGCCGCGCAAGCCCGGCAAGGACCTCGCCCTGGTGCCCCAGCGGCTGCGCGCCGCGGTCAAGGCGGCCCTCGACGTCGTCGACGACGTCCGGCCCGACGTGATCGTCGGCTACGGCGGCTACGTGTCGATGCCGGCCTACCTCGCCGCGCGCCGGCGCAAGCTGCCCCTGGTCGTGCACGAGCAGAACGCGCTGCCCGGCATCGCCAACAAGTTCGGCGCCCGGATCGCGACCCGGGTCGCGGTGAGCTTCCCCGACACGCCCCTGAAGAAGGCCGAGTACGTCGGTCTGCCCGTGCGCCGGATGATCAGCACCCTCGACCGGGCCGCCCTGCGCGGTGAGGCGCGGGCGTTCTTCGGCCTCGACCCCGAGCTGCCCACGCTCGTGGTGACCGGCGGCTCCCAGGGCGCGCGCCGGCTCAACCAGGCGATCAGCGGCGCCGCCGCGGCGCTCGGCTCGGCCGGGGTCCAGGTGCTCCACGTGATCGGTCCCAACGGCGCCAGCGACCCGAGCTGGTCCGCGCCCGTCGCGACCGGCGTCCCCTACGTCGTGCTGCCGTTCGTCGAGCGGATGGACTACGCCCTGGCCGCCGCCGACCTCATGGTCTGCCGCTCCGGCGCCTCCAGCGTGGTCGAGGCCGCGTCGAGCGGCGTACCGGCGATCTTCGTGCCGCTGCCCATCGGCAACGGCGAGCAGGCGCTCAACGCCCGCCCGGTCGTCGAGGCCGGGGGAGCGCTGCTGGTCGAGGACGCCTCGTTCAGCGCCGACTACGTCGCCGACACCGTCCCCGCGCTGGTCCGCGACGCCGAGCGCCTGGCCCGGATGGGCGCCGCCGCCTCCGAGCTGGTCCCGCGCGACGCCGACGACCAGCTCGCCCGGATCATTCGGGACGTCGCCGCCGGAGCGCGCCGGTGAAGATCCCGGTCCCCGACGAGATCCTTCCCGCCGACCGGCTCGGCCGGGTCCACCTCGTCGGCATCGGCGGCGCGGGTCTCTCGGCCATCGCCCGGTTGATGCACCAGTCCGGCGTCGCGGTCAGCGGCAGCGACGCCCACGACTCCGCGGTCGTCGCGGCGCTGCGCTCCGAGGGGATCACCGTCCACCTCGGCCACGACGCCGCCTACCTCGACGGCGTCGACACGGTCATCGCCACCACGGCCGCCCGCGAGGACAACCCCGAGATCGTCGCCGCGCTCGCGCGGGGACTGCGCCTGTGGCCGCGCTCGGCCGGCCTGCAGTCGGTGCTGCTCGGACGCCGCGTCGTCGCCGTCGGCGGCACCCACGGCAAGACCACGACCACCGCGATGCTCACCGTCGCGCTCCAGGAGGCCGGGCTCGACCCGACCTTCGCCATCGGCGCCGAGGTCGCGAGCCTGGGCACCAACGCCCGGCTCGGCACCGGCGACGTCGCCGTCGTCGAGGCCGACGAGTCCGACGGCGCCTTCCTCGTCTACACCCCCGAGATCGCCGTCGTCACCAACGTCGACGCCGACCACCTCGACCACTGGGGCACGCCCGAGGCCTACGCCGATGCCTTCGCCCGCTTCGTCGAGGGCGCCTCCGCCGGCGCGGTCGTCAACACCGACGACGCCGGCGCCGCCGCCCTGGTCGTCGACGGGACCGGCGTGGCCGGCGCCGGCTTCGCCGAGGGTGCCGCCGTGCGCGGCAGCGAGCTCGTGATGTCCGGCGGTACGACGACCTTCCGGGTCGAGGTCGGCGACGTCGACCTGGGCCGGGTCGAGCTCGGCGTGCCCGGGCGCCACTACGCCCAGGACGCGCTTCTCGCGCTCGCCGTCGGTCTCGACCTCGGGGCCGAGCCGGCCGACCTGGTCCGCGGCCTGGCCCGGCACCGCGGTGCCAAGCGCCGCATGGAGCACGTCGGCACCGCGGCCGGGGTCCGGGTCTACGACTCCTACGCCCACCACCCCAGCGAGATCCGCGGCGACCTCGAGGCCGCCCGCTCGCTGGTGGGTGACGAGGGCCGCCTGGTCGTCTGCTTCCAGCCGCACCTGGTCTCGCGCACCCGGATCTTCGGTGCCGAGATGGGGCACGAGCTCGGCGCGGCCGACGAGGTCGTGCTGCTCGACGTCTACGTCGCCCGCGAGGACCCCGACCCCGCGGTGACCGGTGCGCTGGTGGCCGCCGCGGTGCCGCTGCCGGCGGAGCAGGTGCGCTTCGTGGCCGACCGGTCCGCCGTACTGGAGGTGCTGGGGGGCATCGCCCGCCCCGGCGACCTCGTGCTCACCCTCGGCGCGGGCGATGTCACCACGATCGCGCCCGCCCTGGTCGCTGCCCTCGCGGAGCGGGGCGATGGCTAGGGGCAAGGCCCGCGAGAAGCGGCCGCGCGGCGGGGCCGCCGACACCCTCGAGCGCACCCGCAAGGCCTTCGCCCGGCGCCAGCGCGCCCGGCGCTGGCTGACCTGGCGCTACCTGCTCGCCGCCTTCGTGCTCGTCGGCGCGATCGGGTTCGGCGTCTACGCCCTCTACTTCTCCTCGTGGCTGCGTACCGAGGGGGTCGACCTGGTCGGCAACGCCCAGCTCAGCGACAAGCAGGTCCTCGCCGTCGCCGACGTACCCACCGGGGGACCGCTCGCGACCGTCGACCTCCAGGCGATCGAGCTGCGGGTCAAGGCCCTGGCCACGGTCAAGAGCGTGGACGTCTCGCGCAAGTGGCCCCACCAGGTGCGCATCGTGGTCGTCGAGCGCACCCCGATCGCCGTCCTCGACCGGGGCGACCGGCTCACCAACCTCGACGCCGGCGGCGTCGCCTTCGGGCAGCTGGCCAAGGCCCCGGCCGGACTGCCGCGGGTCAAGATCGGGCCCGGTGCCTCCGGCGACGCGCTGGTCGAGGGCGCCCACGTCGTCGCCGCGCTCGACCCCCAGGTCACCGAGCTCGTCGACTTCGTCGAGGTGCAGACCGTCGACGAGATCCTGCTCCACCTGCGCGACGGCCGCCTGGTGCGCTGGGGGAGTGCGGACCAGGCCGACGACAAGGCCGCGGTGCTGCTCGAGCTGCTCGACCGCAAGGCCCAGGTGTACGACGTCTCGGTCCCCGGAGCCCCGACCACCCGCTAGATCCCACGAAGTGCGGGGGT